>CP085629.1:7367500-8483018 GCA_024704175.1 Paenibacillus sp. P25 | reverse complement strand
AACCATCTTACTCAGGATGAAGTCATGAGACGTGCCTTTTCTGACCAAATAACCACTCGGCTGTTGCGCCGCCATTAGACACATGAAAACGCGCTTCTTGCACCTGAATTAGGGAATCAATTTCAATCGGGTTGCCGTGAAGGTCTTCATGCCCACCTACCAGCTGTGCAGTTGAAAGGTCCGGCAAATTCTGCGTAGAGCTCCGGTACCGCCGTTAGCAACCGGGATAACGCCGGTGATTCCCACCGTCGCAGCGCCGTACCCGCTTGGATTCGTAACTGCGATGTTCTGTCCCTGCCCGTAATGGATGTCAGGAAGAGTAGCAGGTTTATTCGTAATGTCCGTCCACGCCAGGTGCCCAGGCGAGTCTTTGCCAAGCCGATCTGGTGTCCCGGTAAATCTCTTGCGTATCCGTACTAATAAAAATGCGGCCTGCCGTTCCAGCTTTCGGACGGTTAGCCATTGCATCGGCTAAGAGCGCGATTACGCCGCCGTCGTTCTCGACGTAAGTCTCCGCGGGCACCTGGGCCGTAACTGTCGTCGCGTTGCCGGGTGCCGGAGCTAATCTTGAACTGGCGCGAGAGAAGGGACCGGATGCAAAAGGCGGGAAAGGTGTCGCCCGTTCGCCCCGGCATTCGCATAGGCGTACATGATTTCCCCGATGTCCGGGTCCTGGGCATAAAGACCAATCCCGCATGTGTAGGTGTTTGAGGTAAGTGAGGTGTTCTGGAAGATACCGCGGATCTGTGCCGTACTCCCGGTCCGGGGGTAATTGCTGATAGGGAAAAATGCGATCGGTGTTCGGCATGCGGTAAACGTTGCCGGGTCATCGCCCGCCTGCTGCTTGTCCGAACCGATCTCTGCATTCGGGTAAAAGTCAGCGCCGCCCCAGTTCGCACCTTGGCCCATAGTACCTGCCCGGCGTTCGTGATAATCATATTATTGTAAACGGCCATCTTGCATTTCTCCTTTCCTAATTGCCCGCTGGGGCCGTAATGAATCTGCACTATCATTCCCGCTGACAACAGACCCGGCATAAGTCTGGTACGCTGATCTCGGTATCTGCAATAATGGTGATCCCCACCCCCATCGGCCGCGGTATGATGAGCCGAAAAGGGACGAATCCACATCCGACATACCGGGACAATGGCCTGCATCGTCATATCGAAGTTGTCGATAATCTGAAGCTGCGAGCCGGAGCTTGCGAAAAGGCTGTCCCATATGTCATAGATTTGTGGAATCGTCCCATCCCATTGGTTCTTTGCGATCTGCGCCTTAAGCAGCAAGCGGGAAATGATCGTCGTCCAGCACTGGCGAGCCGTTTGACAGGGGGAATGTCATAATCCGTTTTGGCCGATGAGCACGCCGAGCAAGTCGAGCTGTGTTCCTACCGCTTGATCGATATCAAAGTCGGAGGGCAGTCCGTTCAGGACGTTTACGACATCATCGATTTTTGTTAGCCAGGCAGAAAGCCATGCAATGAATTTAGGCTTTAAGCGGTGTCCCGACGTAATGAGGTCTAAATACGGTTCGATCGCCAAGTTATCCCCTCCTTACGTCACGTTCACGGTGATATTGCCGACAACGCCGTGGGCCACTTCGTTGTAGGCGATAGCGATATCTGAGGTCCCTTGTGTCTGGCCGTGACGGGGCGCCGTGACCGACGTAACCGAGAAAGTCGGCGCAGCGAGTGATTGATTCAATGACAGCACCGTCCCCCCAAAGGCTCGATATAATAAGGTCCTGACCAATCAACAGAGAGTTTAAAAACGAAACGACGGCGTCTTTAATCGCCGTCGTCATGCTTTTGGGTGTACCCCGATATTTGTTTTACGTTGATCGTCACATCGATATCAACGCTTGTTGGCCTGGAAAATAACATGTTCGATATGCTGTTATACCGGTCCGTAACTGGCACACTGATGTTACCCAACATTCCGGTGCCGGGCGGTTTCCGGTTATAGATCGCATTGCCGATATCCTGATCGGCGCCGCCCTCAACAATAACCGCGATGGAATGCCTAGGAATACCGTTGGAGTCCGTAGTGTCCGTGTAATTCTCATAAACCACAAACCGCTTTACACCGCTGACGGCGGCGATAGCCCCGTTTAAGCCCTCTATAATTGCCTGACTGGGCTGCGCGGTGCTCATTGCCTGCCGGGCTCTTAGCGAGGCGTCGGTTTCGGTCATCGTCCCGGTTACGGCCGCAGCCGGATTTGTTACGCCAGTCCAGCCGAGCGTAGGCGTGACGATCCGGTTAATTTCCCCAGGCCCCGCTGTGATCGGCCCGACTGTTTGGCACGTAGCGAGCGCCGTCACTGTGCCCGTACTGCTAATCGTCGTTGGTGAGGTGATCGACCAGTTATTCCCGTTCACGTCCCCTACGATGCCGTTGGTAATGGTCGTATTAGGCGTCCCGATGAGCGTTACGGTTGCCGTAGAGGCCGTCCCGGCTTTGCGCTTGATGCCGTTGACTCCCACAATGACGTCCAACCCTGGTCCTATCGCCGTTGCAGGTCCCCGGCTGTTATAGACAGCTTGCGCCGTGAGGAAAGAATCATAAAGTTTAGTAGCTACTGTTGCGATCCATTGATAGTCTTGTGTGTTAGGCTCCAGGTAGATATCAGAACCAAAAATCGTCTGAGCGTCGGCGATAAGCTGGTCCCGAATGTCAACGTAGCTCGGAATGCTCATGCCGGTATTCGTAATGACCGGTGCGAAATAAGTCATGGCGTGAATGTCACCCCCGATATGGTCACATCACCGTACACGGTATCGACGATGCACTCGACCGCGTATACTCGGTTTTCGAAGCCGCTGGAAAACGATTTTATACCCTTGACGCCCTGGACGCCTATAATCACATCCCGGACAAGCAGGTCCGCGCCTCTAAGGTTATCCGGCGATCCGTTTGCTCCTATGATGTGCTGAAAAAGTGGCATGCCTAAACTGGTGTCCTCGAACCATTCGCCGAGCAGCGCTTAAGGCTCGTATAGATCGCCTGTCCGACCGCGGCCTTACCGTGGTAAAAATCATCCTCATTGTGGCCGAAAACGTAATCCCCATTGCTGTCAAGCTTTCTATATTTCATCGCCATTACTGCGGCCCTCCCGTTACGCCGCCCTGCGGGTCACTGTGAACGTGGGTCGAGAAGTTGACCCCATTGATCCGCACTATCGTTGCGCTAATATCGATCTCTCCAGGCTTGACTGTGATAGCCGTTGCGCCGTCCTCGGTCCGGAGCTGCATAGAATCGGGAGTAATTCGAGAGCACCCGGGGTTGGGAGCTTACCCCGACGATAGCGAAGCCGTCGGAGAGATCATGCTTCCGAAGCTCCATTTGGTTCTGTACGTCTCCGAGCGAGTACCAGGCGTCGATACAACGGTCTGCAAAAACGACCAGGCACTCATCGCCGGGCTTTATCGGCGCTGTTATGGCGAAGCCCCCAGCCCGGGGAAGGACGACGGGCACGTCCAACAAGACGGGAATGTCTACCCAAGAGGGTTGCAGCGTATCCGGATCCACAATTTGTTCGCGGATCGCCGGGCGCACGGTCACGGTCTGAGTCTCTGCGCTGAAAGACTCGATAATCCCCGGCATAGCAACCCGCAGACCGGCGAAAATGCTATCCGTAAGGACACGGTAAAACTCAGCGTCATTATTAGGTAATCGGTCGTTTATGCGTAGCGCCAAAGCTTTCTCCCTCCTTTACCACGGCTTACCGGTCGTGGTCGATATAACCCCGGGTATGCCGCCAGCCTGCGATACGGTCGTACATTCCGTGTACCAATTTGTACCGCGGGTATCACCGGTATGTGTGATCCCGCATATCCGGTACAGTCCGTCCCGAGCGAGCGGCGCTGGATAATGTCCGATATTAAAAGCCTGAGCGCGTATCAAGGAATTATCGATATGCACCAGGCCATTTATTTTGAGTCTTGGATTCAGTAAGCTTTTAACGGTTACGCCGAGCTCGGATTGAGCCGGTACTCCGATAAGGCCGGAATCCGGGGATAGATCGAAAACCTCGCCCTCCGGCAAGTCCTCCGCCGTGATGAAATTGATCGATCCGTCCTCAGCGTATAGCGTCGCGTTCTGGGACTGCTGCAGCTGGCGCAGATAATCGCGTGTCATACCAAACATAACCTTGCCGCGGGTTAGCTGTGTGCTGGTCAAATTGTCCGAAATACTCCCGAATTTTATTGGAACGGTCGAGGCAGTGCCGATATAGTCGAGGATCTGCCGGGCCGATTGTCCCTTATCGATCGAGCCTATCACAAATCCGAAATTTAGTCGCTGATCCCCCGGAAGGGCATAAAGCGTGAGCCGATAATCCGTACCGTTTTCCTTGTCTCGGACCGTCTGGACCACATCGCCATCAAAGATAACGCCGTACTGCTCGCCCTCGTATCCAGCCTCGATAACGACCCGGTTTCCTTCCGTCAAAAGAAAGTTCTCCGATTCGGCGGACAAATTGTAAATTACGACCTCGCTGAACGGCGGCTGTTGGTTAATCACTTTGCGGACCGAAAAAGTACACCGCAGGTCGGACACGTCGAGGCCAATGCCGTTTGCGTTGCTCACAATGACGCGGTATCGGCGCCCGTATAGCACGTTCCCGTATCTTTGGCTGTCGGCGAGCACCGAAAAGTTTGTGGGCGGGAACACGATCTGATTTTCCACTGCCGCATTATTTCCGCCGTTACCGCTGCTGCCACTGAAGCTAGATACTGGTGTCAGGGGCTGTCGTCCGGGGCCATCCCCTGATATTTGAGCCAGATATTCCGCCTCCGCTGATAATCGCTATCCGGTATGGCAGGACCGACATACTGCAGAGAGAACTGTCTAAAATCCTTTCCCGCCGAAGCCCACACCTGCTTGACGACGTATACGCCCGCGCCGACGGCGAGCCCGTCATTACCTAACACTACCTTCTGCCGTTCCGAATGCGTGCTCGGCCAGTCTACAAGATATTTATTAGCTGCATAGACGAAGGCGTCGTTATGCCAGCGAGGCTGCACCTGGAAAGGGCCTAGCGAATCTCCGTGATCTCCGAGGATATTGGTAAACGTAGTCTCGGCTTCGCACGTAGCCAGAGCGATATTTAAATCGCACCCTTGCGCCTGGGCTTCTTGTCGTACAAGATTGTATATCCTCTGCTGCTCAGCAGATAAAGCCATCCGAATTACACCCCCCGGATCGTCTGATTATCTGTCCACGCCAGATAGTAATTAACCCCGAGATCATCGAAGGCCGGAATCCCGATCTGTAAATTATTGTCCGGCAAGACAATTGCCGTACCGATGTTCATGTAATCATGCTGTCCAAGTATATCGGTCGCCGGGTACTCGCCGGTTACGATTGGCACGGCGTCAAGCAGCGCGGCACCGGTCCGGTCCCGGACGGACATAAACCAGTACTCTCCCTGCGTGTTATACGTGAAACCCAAGGTGAGTGTCATATTCTGCCCATTGACTGGCAACGTGATTGTGAATGACTGATTTTGGGACTTGATTAGGGGATGATTTTATTAGCCATCGGTCAGCCTCCCAAAATAAAAAGACGCCCCGGGAGAGCGTCTTAAAAGTTTACTGTATTTTTAGGTCTACATAGTCTTTTCCGTCGTACACCCTCAGCTTGCAATCCGCGGGCTTAATATCTTTTGGAAGATCAAAACTTACATCAAGCTTAACTGGGAGAAGGCGTTCTAGCGATTTACCTTGGGAGTCTGGATCGACTTGCATAAGGACCGGTTTTAGCTCGCCGTTCGGTGTAATTAAACTAAATGATAGTTTATCTTTAAAATCCAAGTCCGCAAATCTTGTTACCTCCGGCCAGACTACAAAGGCGCTACCGGTTGAATCCTTATACCATCCAGAATTAAGCCTTATAAATGTTCTGTCGGTTGCCTGCATGTCGGATGTATTAGGGTATGATTTGATAAGATTGGCATAATTGAGCGTGATAAATTCCTTTTTGTTGTCGGCGCCGGCTACATCAGCAAACTCGTCATCGGCTGACCCCGTGTAGGCTGTACGGCTGGATCATTTTCTGCCGAAGGTTTACCGATGTTCACTGCATTCGTCTCACTGTCAAACGTAACGCTATACCCTACCGCCTCACTAATGAGCCGTGCCGGAAGATATGTCGTTCCGTCGTATGTAATTGGATAGGCCTTGCTTCCGGTAGAATCCGTTAGCGCTAATTCCTGGCCGTTCAGATTGATCTTTAACCCTTTGTTGAGATAAGCCTGAATCTGTTCCAGGTTTGACGCTGCGAAGGCACCCGCTGACGCAGATATGACGGACGCGGTAATAATGGACGCAATAAAGGCAAAACGTCTCATAAGAAAATTTCTCCTTTTTTCCTCCTACTATAAGACTATTACCAAAATCCGACAAGTCCCATTTCAACGTCCGCCTGAATTAATTCGGAGCCCGGTAGTTACTTCGCCGGTCATCTTGTAGAGCAAAGACGACCTTTGGTCCTCAGTCAGGCTCTGCGGCTCCTGCCGACCGCGGCTGGCTTGGTTATCCTGGACCGGACGTGAGGACACCTTAACCGTCTTTACTGTAGCGACCATGATTTGGCGGAACGTTACTTGCACCTTCAGACCATTTAAGGTTGTATAGTCGTCCGGCGCGGTTATACTCTCGATAAGCATATTTTCGAGCAGACCCCAAACGCGTTAAAATCTGCACCGGTATCCTGAGCCGCTGCAGTTCAAGGATAACCTTATAGGCGGCCACGGACCGGGACCAATCACCGTCAAACTGGCCGGGAATAAAGCTGGTCGCCACATCGCTCATTCCAATCTCCATCGAAAGGGATCTCGGCTGGAGGAAGGCATGATCGGAGATCGCTGCGCCGGTCTGTACCGGGTGATCGGTAATAGTGAGTTTGCTTGAATGCTCCATCGAGATCCAGGCATCAAAAAACCAACCACCGACGTTCGTCTTGACATAGACGTAATCCTTAATATTATCGGCCGTTAGGTCTAATACCGGATCAATCGGCAAGCATAACACCTCCTTATGACCGTTTTATCTCGATTTATTGAACAGCGCTCCGGAAACCGCGCACCAGCAGGCGCCGATTAGCAGAATCCACGCTGGATGCCGCCGCCTGCGGATCGGTGCTTTGGATATTGTTCGTTTGATTAAGTGTGACATGGGTATCGCCGGCACTGCTCACGTTATTCGTTGTGGAGGACGGGATGCCCAGGGCCCACGGCTGGGGCGACGATTGAGACGAACCGCCGGAAAAAGATGTAAGAGCCTTAAGCACGTTTCCTTCCATCATCTTATTGCGGTTCGCCAGTTCGCCGTTAAACCAGCTCCGCCAATCCGATAACTGCTGTATCGATTTCTGCAACGCCTCGATAAAAGAATTGGAGCCGGAAACGTCTTTCCCCTGCTCCTGCGGCTCCTGCTTAGCCCTCTCACCTCGGTCGATTATGACCTTATCAGCATTCCCCTGGATTAGGCCATTAATTAGCCGTATGGCGTCGGCGATCCCGTCGAAAGCGGTCTTGATGGCCTGCAGAGACAGGATCAGACTTTCAAACCCTATCTTGCCGATCTCCTTCAAAGCGTCAGCCACAGCCGCCGGTCCCCGTCAGAAGTTTCAGAAGATCGCCCAGGGAATCCCCGACATCGTTAATCGATTTCAGGACTCCTTCGAACGACTTTTTGAATTTATCGACCTGTCCACTTTCCAGCAGTTCGCCTTTCAGTTCGATGAGCTTTTCCCACATCGGCCCGAGCGCCGATTTGCCGCCGCGCATGTATGTGTAAAAATCGTCAAGCAGCAGCAGCAAACCGCCGATCGCAATCGCGATCATACCGAAGGGGCCAGTCATAATAGCGAGCCCCGCAACAGCGAATACGGCGGCCACTTGTTTTAAGCCCGGCGGGATGCCGTCAAACAGCCAATTGAAGATACGCCCTACGTCCTGAATCCCTCGGGCAAGGTTCATAGCCACCTGGACGATTCCGGCCAATGCCTTCGCCGTCTTTTGGGCTATTTGCGGCATGTTCCTCACAAAAAATGTATTTAAATCGTCAAGGCGTTTCTTGACGTTGCCCATAGGGCCGTCCAATTCCTTGACTACAAAATATGCAACTTCACGAAAAAAATAGGTCGCCTCTACGCGCAGTTTCTTGAATTCGAGGGCGAAATCATTTACCTCTCCGATCATCGCCTTAAAGTCGGCAGGAAGCGCAATGCTGTCCGCAATCTGCCGCAGACTCCGTAAACTGTTTCATCAGCGTAGGGCTGAGATATAAGTCCTCAAGACTCGCGCCGGTGGCGGATAGAGCTGCTTGGAAAGAACGGGCCTGCTGTTCCGAGGTCCATAGCTGGCGAGCCAGCTTCTCAACTCCGATCTCCGCATTGCCGATATTATCGACGAATTTGGCGATCCCGACCACGGCCGCTTCGACAAAGCCGATAACAGCCGCCCCGGCCATTGCGAAATCAGCGACCGACACGTCGGCAAACTTGGAAATGTTTTTGCCGATATCGCCTATCGTCTTATTGGCCTTTTTGACCGCCTGGTCATCGACTTTAAAGCCCAAGGATACCAGGTACTCCTTAATAACGTCCACTGGACCTGCCACGCTGCTCCGCCTCCCTTCTCGCCGCTTCCGCTGCCCGGCGCTCGTTTTCGTATTTCACCGCTAGAATTTCATGCGCATCTAGCAAGTCGTCATAGGTAAACACATCTTCGATTAAATCCCGATGCGTCCAAAGTCCGGCCATGACCGGAGCAAATAAAAATTCGTTTACGTTCTGCAGCCTTACTGGGACCCAGTCGAGAGGCTTGTCACTAATCCCTTCAAAGCTGCCTTCTTTTAAAAAACTTAAATTGTGCATCAGCGCATGGGCAGTAAGCATCATTACCGTTACGGTGTCTTCCTCCAGCCCGATTACGCCGAAATTACCGTCTTCCCGGAGTACCGGAGTGAGCCCGGCCGGGAGCACTTCATAGCAAACGCTCAAGCATTTGTCCTGAATCCAAGTGAAATCTTCTTCGGATAGCTTTCCGATCTCAGACACAACGGCCAAAAGGTTTCCACCGTCGTCCACCTTTTTCGCCTTGCCAGGTTTGCCAGGTTTGTTAAAGATGCCCGCCAGAATGCCCGACACTTTCAGCGCCATGAAGCAGACCGTCCCGGGCGCCGAATTTCTTAATGCGGAATTTGCGTCCGCTGATTTCGATATCCTTAAAATTATCCATACCGTATTAGCCCCCTTACACTGTGTTCCGGGCGATGTCCGCCGCCATGAAGACCCAACTGATATTTTGCCCTTGAGCCTCAAACGGATTGTCAGGCGGCTTTTTGAAACGATACGCCAACGCCGGTGATTAGCTCCCGCATCGTATTGGACCGGATCTGAATCGTAATGCTGGCCCATTGGTCGGAAGGCGCCTGATCGAGGTAATTGTACAGGCCGAGAAGCCATTGATGCAGAGAAGAAGTTTGCTGCGCCTGAATGGTGAATGTACCGTTGCTGGCTTTGATCTTGGATACCATAACCGTCCCGTCCGCGCTAAGATCGTGTACTGATCGATCGTTTGTCATTGACACCGTGATGCTGCCGAGACCATAGCCATTAGCCACGAACTGTCCGTAAGAGGGATGCAAGATCGTGGTTGATGTGTCACCAAAACTATACGTGTTATACGCCATTCGCTAATCACTCCTTTCTTATTGATCTACGACAACGCCGATAACAACGAACTCGATTGCACCCGCCAGCTTGACTGGCACATAGATTGGCGGCGCCTTGCGTGCTGCGATATCCGCGACCGATTGGCTGGCAATCGTTTCGGCTAAAACGACATACCCTGTCGGCAGTGCATCACCCGTGTTGAGGTTGAGGATAGGCTCGCGCTTCCAGATGCCGGGCGCAATGGCTCCACGTATCCGAGCCGATTCGCACACCGGCACAATCGCATTCCCCATCATCGCTACACCATCATCCGTCTGCGGGATCTTGGCTACACTGGTCAGCAGATTCATAACCGCGATTTGGATTTGGGACACCAGTTGGTCCAGGTTCAGCACTTCATCGAAGTGGGTGCCGTTTGCCATTACGCCTTTGACAAAGAGGTCGTACCGGCCGCCATAGTTCACATAGGCATTCCCGTTATATTTCTTGATGTTATCAAGCTGTGTTGTGTTCAGATTATCCACCGTAACACCGCTGAGCGTCTTGTATGCCAGCGTGAATGCACTATTGGCAAGCCCCGTGTTCAGCCCGGCGGCCCGGCCCAAAAGCGCCGCTCCGGCATAAGCCGTTGTTGAATACATGCCGATCGACCGGCGCCGGTTTGCCTTTTTCAGCGTGTCCATGATGTTCGGCGTGGTCGCGGTTAGGATATTGGCCTCTTCCGTATCGTAGAAGAGCGCGGACGCTGTTTCCGTGCTCTCGATAAAGGCCGCTGCGTCCGTGATATTTTGGTCCGTAGCGCCGCCACTGATCGCCAGATAGCGACCGTACCAATTGATATTATCTTGGCGGCAGGCAGTCAGTGCGGCAGTCAAGGTTTCGCCGGCGGAATCCCAGCGGCCTACCACCAGGCTTGTCGGACGGGGCGATTGGCTAAAGTAAAGCTGTGCGGCTAAGTATTCCGGCTCCGTACCGGCCCAACCTGCCGTCTTCATTGCGTCCGGACTCGTATAAACCGCCGTGCGGTCGGCCGTAGTGATGATCGAAGACGTACCGACGATGAGGCCCATATCAAAGTTCGGTGCGGAAGAGGAAGCGGCCGACACCGTGACGGTCACGTCAACAATCGAACTCATATCTTGAGACACTACAAAGCACCTCCTATGACATTAACATTTGCAGATTGCAGATAAGGCACCGTCAAGCGGCGATCAACCTTTTCATTGAATCGCATATAAAGCGATGTCCGGTTCCACCAACGGCCGTTAAAAAGCTCCGGCATCCGGGACGGCATGGGGGTGTCGGTAATAAGGAAAAGATTCTTCGCCTTTAGAGTGTCTTTGAAATTCTGCCGTAAAAACTCAACGCGTACCTTGTCAGCGTCCTCAAAGCTGCTCGGCCCGTAGAAGGTCCAGCTTACCCGGACGACGCGAGTATAGGCCACGCTTTGGTTGGCATTAAACTGATCCAAAGCCGGGTATGTCGTCTCGGTCTGCCGGGTGTAAGGATCGTCATCAAAGGCTACGAGAATAAAAGCGATGTCTTCATCGATCTTCCACGCCGGAGCACCCTCTCGCGGCCAGCCGATGCGCACGCGGCTTTCATCAAGCGTTCCGAGAATTTGGCTCGTGATCGTAGAAAACGTATCCTCAAGCTCAGTGATCGTCAGGTTTGTTTCGGCCATGCTTTAATCACCTACCATACGGACGCCGATCGCCTTGTTATAGCCGAAATCGCCCCAAGGCATGACCTGCTGAACACGGTAACGCTCGCCGCGCCATTCGATCTGATCGCTCGTTCCGGTTTCATTCGTTGTGTTAATCTCCGGGATCGCGTAAAAGCACATTGCGCCTTTTACCCGATCGCCTTCCGGAAGCTGCTCCAGGTCCTCCGCGCTGCAGGCTGTGATCGTCCCGTAAAAGGGAATAGCCTGCTCCACGCCCATTGTCCAGCGGCTCTTGACCCATGATCCCGTTTGCCGATAGACCGTAAACGCTTGAGCAAAGTCCGCATCGGTTACGACGTCAGAAACGTTAATCATGAAATCATCCTTTCTTGACCACGTATGTTATGCTTTTCCGGAGCTCGCCCTGATCGATCAAAGGCCGATCGCTGCCTTTAAGCTCAGCCGTAACCGGGGAGTTAGGCGCCCAGTGATTGTTCGGGTTGGTAAACCAATCCCGCGCGATGTTCTGCCCGTATAGCCCGAGCTGCGTAATCGCCGGAGCCGGGTCCCTGCCGTCAAGCGCCTCCGCCGTGATGCCCTTCATCTTCTCGGCGATTTGCTTCTTGTGATGGTTGACCGCGGGTTCCAACACCGGGCGGGGCGGCGAGTGCCAAAGCGGCGAGCCGTGTTCATGCAGGTACATTTCATAGGCCTTGCTGTACGGCGTCCCTTTGTCAATCTCCGGCTGCATTTCTTCGCGCATTTCCTTCTGACGGACGCCGTGGGTATGGATGTATAAAAGCTGAGCGTTGGTTATACTGCCTTCAGGCCGGTTATTCGCCGGGCCCTCCGGTATGCCGATAAGCACCTGAGTCTTTTCAAGGTCTTTCAGCAGCTTTTCAATGCCCGGCATTTTGTTCATCTTGCTTGTTGATACTCCCACCGTGCCTTTAAACATGGGCGCTCACCTACCAAATGTACATTCCACCCTGTGCGGTTAATCGGCCCATCGTGGCGAGTCGCTGGCCGTAAATGGTCATCTTAAACGAGCCCCAGCCGTCCAGGTCCTTAGCGATATCGGCGTAATCGATGCCTACCGACACATCCCCCACTGACTTGGATGTCTTTAGGCCGCGGGCTTCCGCCGCCGCCATTACCTGCGCCGCCGGGCTCCCTGGGGCCGCACTGCCCTGCAGGTACAGAGTGCAGAAATGCGCGATAAACCAGCCCATCGCCACATACCAGGCATCGTGCCAACGCGCCTCTTGGATCGAGGCATTCGCAAGATTGACGTACATCGTCAGGACGGCGACCGGTATGACATTGGTGTCAAACTGCGGATAGGAAGCAAGGAAATCCGCCGACGTGTATGGGGGATTCTGGCCGCTCCGCAGGTTCGATCCGTCGCCGAAGTCAAAAAACTCATTGTACAAGATCGGCATTAGCGTTCACCGCATCAGCGGCTCCAGCGTCCGGCTCCGCAGTCTTCTTCCCGCGCTTGCGGCCACCGTTCGCCTCGATTTCTCTTTCATCCACCGAGCTCTCGGCTACAGAAAGGAGATCCGCCCTATCGGCCAGCTTGAACATATCGGATTCACGCACCCAATCCGGAGCGTCTTCGAACGATAAAGCCTTGACGGTGAATGTGATGCTGCGGTCTTCCGGGTGATGAAACTGCATCGCTTGGCGGGCAAAAATTCTCATGGGTGATTTTCCTCCTTGGAATGAAACAAGCCCTCCCGGTCATCGGAAGGGCCTATCTCGATTCATATTAAATTCCATCCATATAGCGCATGGTTTGCGGATAGAGCAATTTAACCTGCCCGATCTGAGCCGCATAGGCGGTCAGGTACGCCATTTCCGTTACGCTTGGCTGAGTCATGACACGAGAAAGCGGAACGGTCAAATCGAAGTTCACGCGGTCTTCGTCGTTAACGTAGGCGGCCATACGGTCCGTACCGCCCGTGCCCGCACCGGTGCACCAACGGGAAGGCTCGATCCGTAGATCGACTCCTTGGTTCCGACCGATGTTGTTCTCCAATAAAAATTGCAGAATGGAGATATTACCGGCGCTGCTCACCTTGCGGCCGACCAAATAGCTGTACTGCGTCGGAGGCACAAGGATGTGATTCGCCATACCGGTAAGGTCGAATTCGGACGACGTCCAGGTGTTGACCATCATGGAGTTAACGTCGTCGAGGATTTCGTCCGGTGTTTTAAGTCGCCATTTCGGCGATCCGCCTGCACCGTTCGGAGCTGTGGAGGTCGTTACAGTCGGACTGTTCACGAGGCCGGTCGTGCCTACAGCGGCTACGCCTACGTACACGATATTATCAATCGACTTGTTGTAGTTCAGGCGGATACCCTTATCGAGGATATCGTCAAGCGAGCGGCCGATGTTCTGCAGCTTTTGCTGATCGACAAAAGGCACTTTCAGGATGTTCGAGAAAGTGAACACCTTGAAAACGTCTTTGTTGAGATTGGCCTGCATAATCGGAATATCGTTGGTCTCGCCGCCGATAATACCGCTATTGTCTACGCCGCCCGTGGTTGCGTAGTCTACAAAATAATTGGACGAGAATTCGACCCAACCGCCGCCAGTCTTCGCCACGATATCGCGCATCCACGTTACGGACTGCAGCGGATCAAGAAGACGGGGATCGCGCTTTTCAAGCTCAGCGTTCAGGAATGCCATGCCGCCGCCGACAGCGGCGTCGGTGGCAAGCATTCCGCCCCGTGCAACGGGGACTTCGTATAGTTTCTGCCCTTCAGTTACTGTTGTCATGAGTTATTGGCCCCCTCCTTATTACGGATTATTGCGAGTCAAGATCGTTACTTCTGCGATCTTGTTCGCATCCATCTTGCCGGTTTTCCATTTAAGGTTTGGAATCTGAACGGTATTCGTGCCGTCGGCCGCTGCCTCAAAGCCGCCGATCACGCCCGCAGGAATAGCCGCGTTCGTAGCGATCCGGATATACACCGAGCCGCCCGCTGTCGGCGTGCCGACGTTGCACACGACTGTGATAGACCCGCGGTGCAATGCGTCCATCGGGTCGCCTGGTTGGTAGGCCACAGACGCCGCCCCCGCGCCTGAGTAAACAATGTGCTGCTTGACTTCACGGACCGCGATGCCCGCAAACTGCGCCGCCGTGCTGGTCGCACCAAATTTCGAATAGGTGTTATCGGCGTTCAAAACTACCGGATCGCCAAAGTTAACCGGCGTCGTGTCCGTAAGGCGAACGGGGCGGCTCTCGATGATCGCGTCAGAGCTACGGGAGACGTTACCGGCATAGCCATAGTTTAGGGTCTTGCCAATTGCAGAACCTGGCATGATTATTTGCCCTCCTTGTAGTGAGGATTGTATTTCTTAGCCCACTCCTTACCGAGATTGGACAGGTCTTTCGGTGCTGCGGCAGTTTGGCTGTCCTGCGCCGCCTTCTTTGCGCCGTTTTGGATCATGGCGTAAGTGTTCTTCGACGGCTTGCCTTTAATGCTTGCGAGTGCGGCGTCCGTCGCGAGCTTCTTCTGCTGCGGGTCAGAAATCGCCGCAATGATCGGTTTAACCTTGCGGAGGAACGCGACCATTTGGCCGTTGTCGCCGGTGAACCCGGACTTCGGCCGGTCTTCCGGAGAAGCAACCGGGCCTTCGTCGTCACCGACCATTTGCGCCGGAAGCGTCACGCTTTCCTCATCGTCGTACGACTCGGTGCTTTCGCCGCTGAGCGCCTTAATGGCTTCATCAATTGGATCGTTGTCCTCTTGTGGCTTTTGCTGGCCTTCAGCGATCTTCGCGACCACCTCGGCAAGCTTGTCGAGCTTCGCCTCAAGTGCAGTGAGCTTTTCCAACCCGGGGACGTCGGCGTCTTCGGTTTTCTTCGGCTCGTCTTGGTCCTTGGCGGCCTCGCCTTTCTCCTCGGCCATGGCGTCAACCGCGCTCATGATTTCTTCCGGGTCGGCGTCCGTGGCGAATTGCTTTAGACCTAGTGCAGCCAATACGTCCGTCACGCGGGAACGCTGGCGAACGGGCAGCTTGATTTTCTTTTCCATTTGTTTATGATCCTCCTTTTTGGTTTCGTATGCTGTACCGTCCGGATTTTGGTCCGGTCGGGCAATACGCTTTGATTCAGGTTCAGCGTCGCGGATAGCGATCTTGTCCCCGGCACGCCCATTCTCGACAACGGCGACGTGGTTCCCGCAAATTGAGCCTTGCGCGTACGTGCCGTCTCCGTTATCGGAGTAGTCGCACATATATCCGCAAGACACCTCGCGCGTACCGTTCATGATCTGATCGATCAAGCTTTTATCGTGAACGACCAAATCAGCGATGAGTTTATCCGCGTCCTCGCCGTTACCCCGCCTGATGTTCTGCACCACTCCGCGGGAATACACCGTCGCGTTACCGGCGTTGACTTCCTCGGGCGGATGGTTGTAGGTGAGCGGAACGCCTTCAAAGCTCGCCATGGCGGCGGGATTAAATACTTCCTCCGGTGGCCGGAAGACCTTGACGATGTCGTCGCTGTCCAAGCCGATCTCACGGCCCAAATACTCATAAGCCCCGGTACGTGCGATAGGGACGTTATGACAAACTAAAAAACCGTTAGGAGTAACGGTCATGTTTGGAGATATTCGGTCGCCGTAATAGGTTAATTTTGCGATGGTCTTCGCCCCCTCCCTCGTTATTCGTTGGCAGGCGTTTCCGGCGCATCGGCTTTAAGCTCTACGCCCTCGGCCTCTTGAATAAGCTTGGTCAGCACGTCGTGCGCCCCGGCAAGTTGCTGCTGCAGGTTTTGAAAATAGGCAATCTGCGCCACGACGGTTTGAAAATCGGCCTTCACTTTCTCCAGTTCCTCTTTCAAGCGATTCAGATCCATAAATGCTCATCCTTCCAAATTGTCATAGCAAAGCGCCGCCCTTTCCGAACCGCTCGATAAAACGTTTCTTGCTCATACGCTGAATGCTGCCGCCGGTGTAGACCTTGGCGGGCCAGTCGATATAATCGAGATCAACAAGCGGCTCCGGATAGCACCGGCAATTGTGTACAACTAAATTGTTATGTGTTACACTATACCAAGAACCATTCGACTGGAGGTTATACACGTGTCCTATAAATTCACTGATAGTGACATCGACCACTTCGCGCAATTGATACGAGAAGGCTCCAGCCTTAAAGCCGCTGCTAAAATCGCCGGCTGCAAGCCTGACACGCTCCGCAATGCTTTCCGACGACGGGGTATTATCCTCTCCGATTATCTTCAAAATAAGAGGCAAAATAGACTCCCACGCGATGAGATAGTCACGCGGTACTTGGGAGGCGAAAGCGAACTTTCTCTCGCCGTCGCTTACTCTTGCAGTCGTGGGACAATCGGTAAGGTTCTCCGACATAGCAATATCCCTCGTAGAACTGGAAGCGAGGCAAACTCTATCAGAATGTCCCATCTTTCTGTCGAGGAACGCAAAAAACTTGTTAGCCAAGCCAACGACGCCATGCGCGGCAAAGACCCGTCGCATAGACTTCGCAAAAAGGCCCTGGCCACTGAACAAGGTGGACAGATAAACATCGGACCCGGTGAGATTGAACTCGGCGAGGCCCTCGAAAAACTCGGCCATGAGATAATCCGCCAAAAGTCGATCGACATTTATAACATCGACATCGTATTCGGTTCCGTCGCCGTGGAAGTCAAGTTTGGACCCCAGCCTCGTCTCAACGGGACAAAGTCCAGCAAGCGCATTAAAAAGATCGACGAAGCTGGTTACAGGCTTGCTTTGGTTATCTTCCAAGATCTCACCGCGATTGTGGAGAGCTTGGATGAGATAGTCGCCCTTCTTGACTTGATTAATAGGAAGCCATCCTCTGGCGGTCAATACTGGGTGATTCGGAGTGGCCTGCAATTTAGCCGAGTCAAGAACAGTAAGCGCTATGGTGGTTCCCTCGTACCGCCTCCGCCAGAGCTTGTAACATCCATTCGCAAGGTTGACGTATTCTGAACCCGGGAAACAGTTGAACACATTTCCTGCATGATAATGGCCGACACCCTTTTCACCGGCCAGCTCTTCCGGCGATGGCGGAGCGTCCCAGGGAACGATAACGCCGTCCATGATCGTATGACTTTCCCGGACCCGGCTGTCCTCCGACGTCCGCCAGACGTAGAACTTAACCCCGGCCAGGTCGCTGCGGGCCTGTGTGAGGGCTGTGCTCGTCTTGCTTGTCTCCGTCCTGGCGATCGTGTTTACCCGCGTTTCGGAAAGGTGCGGCCATTTCTTTTTCATCATGTCGGCGATGTCCGACGCCCGCGTCCCCTTCATCGACTCTTCAAGAACAAAGTTGGTCATCTTGGACGCGATATCACCCGGCGCCGATTTGATATAGGCGGCATTCCGCTGGACCTGCTCGCCGACCAAAAAGCCGGTCATGGTCTTCATTTCCCGTTGCATGGTCGCGTACACTTCCCGGCCCCGGCTGTTCACCTTGGCCGCCTGCCGCCACGTCCGGCCTGCATCGGAAAATAGCTGCGTCACCATCTTCATCGCCGCCGCCTCAGCGTATTCCTGATAAAACGGCGTATGGACTACGGTCCGGAGAAACAGCAGAATGTCAGCCGGATCGTCTAAAGAAGTCAAGTATTTTCCTACTTCGCGCATCAGCTTGTGTAGGTCGCTGCGGTAGGCCTCCTGTATCCTCTTCTTCGGAGCCCATAGCGGAGAACGCTTCATTCGGTGTCAACTCCCCGGATCGACGTCATCGTCGGCCGCCTCGATCGCCTCATCCGTAATGTTCGTGAACATGCCGGTTGTGGCGGACATTTCTTTCAGCTCTTTTAGCGCCGTCCGGCGCCCTATGATACCCGCCTGAAAGACGTTAATCACCGCATCGGATTTCTGCTGCACCAGCTTGGCAAGCTCATCGTCGGAAGGGTTGCGGATCGGGTTGAAAATGTAATCCAAATCGTCCGGAACGGCACCGAGCTCGGACACGCACACAATCGGCAGCAGCTTATCAAGGATCGGCGCAATCGTCGTTTCCTGGTATTGCTGCAGCGTCTCATAATAGTTCTGCATGTCCGACTCGCCGGTCGCGTTCATCCCTGCCGGGGACCGGCCGAAAAGCTTCGTCACTGGAATTTTCGAAGCGCCGGACAGGTCCATCATGAATTGTTCGTAAACGTCGGACAGCCCGGAAAACGAATACTGATGCGTCTCCATGCTGTCTTCAGCGTTCAAAACATAAATGCCTTGGTTGCTCATAAGCCAGTTCTGCTGCTGCAGCGTATTGTATAAGTCCTGCTGTACTTGCGGATTCGTGATCGCCAGCGTCTCGCGTAGGTCGCCCATCTTCAATACGCGGAGATTTGCGAGGAAAACGAGCTGTGCGATATTCCAGCTTGTGTTGTCGCGCTTTTTCAGCTCCTCAAAAACGACCTCGATTTCAGACTCGCCCCAATTGACCATCGCCATGCGTTCCCAGTACGGCAACTCCCGGCCGGAGAAGCGGAGTATCCGGCTGTGGTGGATGCGTTCCGTGTGACCGTCCTCCAGCGTCGCCTGATAATAAAGCGGAAGGCCGAATTCGACGTCATTGACGTCCGTGACGATCTCCTCGCTCGGGTAAATGCCGGACCAGCGGTCGAGGATGATAAGGTTCTTCAGGCTGCCCGGCATGACCATATCAAGGTCAAGCGGCTGATCGAGTATATCCTCGTGCCCCTCAATGACGATAAGGCCGCCCGCCCCGCCGTATAGCCGCCCCCATTTCAGACCGTGAAGCAGCTTTTCCTTCAATCGGCGCTTGCGCCACACGCGATCCAGTTTTGTGACCGTTGCCGGGTCCATTGCGGATTGGATGTCAATCCAGTTTCGCGTCGCGTCTTCCGGGATGGTATCGACGACGCGCTGAATGACCCAATGTGTCCGGTACAGGCTGTTGATGAGCTGATAGTTATTCGTTAGCCGCGTGAGTGGATATTCAGCCCCTTCGCCTAGATTAGGTGTGCCGTATCCAAGTCGGGCCAGTGCATTACTGAACATATCGTTCGTTATCCGAAGTCCGGGAGGGAGTTTTTGCGACGAACTGGCAGGAGGCGGAGAGCCTTGTTTCCGAGCCGCCGTGTCACGGTTTCGCTTTCGTTTGGTCAAGGTTTCACCTCCTGCCGTATTTAGTTTTTTTATTGTGTTTTATTCAAGTCAAATACCGCCGCAATTTCGGAACACCGGATCGCGGATACGTCAGACCTCAAAAAAGCTTCGCCGCTGCGGATAGCCAGCATGATGTCGGAGAACGTAGAAGACGTATTTACCTCTATGATCTCGCCGCAGTTTAGGATGATCCGTATTTTATTCATATCAGGCGGCTTGCGAATATTCACGTTGTCAACCTCCGAGGGCTAATGATCGTTTTGACGAAATACCGCAGCGCATCCATCGCGTGATCGTTCTGCTTAAGCGGCTTATCCTCGCCCCGAGCGGACGCCTTTTCGTCCCAGATGTAGGAAGACCGCTCTTTCAGCAGATTCGGGCAGTTGCGCCGATGTACGCGGATCTTGCGTTTTTTAAGCATGGTGGCCGTATTACGTATTCCGTCCTCGACCGCGTTGTCCGCGTCCTTTATGCGGTGCCCGCGATTCCGCAGCGTCGTTTTGAAGCTGGCCGCCGATGGATCGATGATTACGCCTATCGGGGGCTCGCCGCCACGGACAAAGGCGTCAAAGTCGTCCGCGTATTGCGCGTCTTCCTTAAGCTCCTGCTTTTCCCGGCCGTCCCAGTAATATTCGCGGTACACCCAGCAAGTCTCCCCGTCGTCGTAAACGTCCAAAAAGACCATAGGATTAAGCGTCCCATAGTCTATCGGGATGTACCGGCGAGCCGATGAAAGGAGCCCTGGCGGCATGTCTTCGTCGTCGAACGAGTTCTCTACCTCATCCCAGCAATCGCCGTATATAGCGCCTTGAGCGAGTACCCAAAGACCGTCCACCATTCGCATGTACCACAGCCCCGTATATGCATTTTTGAGTTCTTGCTTGTACTGCTCGGTCAGCGACAAATTGTCGTCCAGGCCAAAGGTCCAGCGCCGATAGCCCTTCTCGGCCGCCTTGTCGATAAATTCCTTCTTGATGAAGTGGTACGGGCTGTCCGGGTTCATCGTCCAGAATGCCCGGGCGCCTGCCAGGGACATCCGGTTGATACACTGTTTAACGACCGATTCGGGATAAAGCGTAATTTCATCGGCGTACCATCCGCCGACCGTCATTCCGCGGATGCGGCCCTCTGCCCGCTCATCGTGGGCGCCTACACAGTAGCATATTTTGCTTACGTATTTGCGGTTCGACTTCTCCGGATAGTCCGGGTTTTCAAGCTTGAGCCGGAGCGCCGCACCGCCCTTGGCGCTTTTCACGTATTTCGCTCGTTTCGTACCAAGGATACGTTCGATGTCCTCAATGACGTTCCGGTACAGCGTATCGCTTGTGCTGCCGGTCATGAGAAACACCCGGTGCGGCGATTCATCGACAAAGTTGATCCAGGCCACGATAGACGCAATCGTCTTGCCCGATCGTACCGCGCCTTCAAGAATATTGATAAACGCATCGCAGTTATCGATGACGTCTAATTGCTTTACGCCAAACGGCTTAAAATCGAATGCCACTACGTATCACCCCGCGCTAACTTCCGGCCTTCTTCGATGGCTTTTCGGAGAGAAGCGAGCCCATCGCCTTCGTCGTTGTCGTCCTCTTCGTCTCCACGCTCGATCGCCTTAATCTCGGCCCGCAACTTCGCCAGCTTTAGCTGCTCTTCCTCGGTCAGGTAATTAACGTACCGCTCAAGCTTCTCAAGCGCCTTGACCTTGTCGTGCAGCTTGATGCTGACGCCGAACTTGGTCGGCTTGATTTCGCTTATCACCGTACCATCGATGGCCGATCCGTCCTTGGTGTTCACTCCGCCGTATTCGTCGATCGTTACCAAGTCCGTAATGTCAGCGAAGGCGATTTTCATGTACTCGCTGATGATTCGATTTATGTCAAGCCCAAGATCGGCTTCGCGTTCAGCCTTTAAGCGCTTGATCTCAGCCTGCACTTCAACGTTTTTCAACAAACGCCAGCCGGCCGAATATGCGGTCGCTTTGCTATAGCCCGCGACCATTGCGGCCCGGGTGGCATTGAAGTCTCGCATGTATTCTGCCGCAAATAGTTTATACTTGTCGGGCACATCATCCGGCTCTGCATCCTTGGCCGCAACCTCCGCAACCTCTGCACCCTTAGTTGCAACCTTTTTCGTCTTGGTTGCACGTTTAGTTGCAGTCTTATCACGCTCAGGCCAGCCATATCGTTTCTTCCAGCTCTTGACCGTATTCTCTGAAACGCCGTATTTCTCTGCGATTTCTTTATACTTCAAGCCTGATAGGTAATCCGCTTCTGCTGCTTTATGGATGGGCTCCATTCTGCACACTCACCACCTCCGGCTTTACATACTCCCGCACACAAGGCATGCGCATACAATATTGTTTCAGACCGTCCCAGCGCCCCCAGGCGCACCCTTCGCAACTTTTTGGTTGCTTGGGCCGCTCACGCTCGCGCTGCCGGTCCTCTTGTTGTTTTAGTCGTTTAAGCAAATCTTGTCCCATATTGATCGACCTCTTTGAGAGTATTTGATAACCGCAGGCAACCCCACCCCGACGCCCTCTCTAGCGGTTCGGCCCACGTGACCTATAAACAAAAAAGCCGCCCAAACATAGGCGGCTTCCTTTTCACAATTCTTCGATGGTATCATAATAACACGGAATTTTTCGAAAATCATCGCATTCGAGTCGCATTTTTGTCGCATTTAACTGAAAATTTTCTCATATTCCTCTTCGGCTTTCTTGAGTCTCCGATAAACGGTGCTGCGATCGATACTCATTTCGTGCGCTATGTCATCTACTTCCAGACCGTCCACATATCGCAGCCGAAGCAGGCTTACATACTCCGGCTTGTACCCGGCTAATGCCTCTAGCGCTTCGTCAATGCGCTTATTCTCCCGTACGAGATCCTCCAGCTCACTGATCCGCTGAATGACCGAGTCAAAGTCGCTACTCTGCATCCCGCGAGCCTCCATGACCTTCTTGATCTTCGCCCGAAGATGCCGTAACTGTTTTTCGTCCTCCGCGTCTGCGCCTTTCCAGGGCACTGCTTCCAACTGCGCCCGGGTACCAACCGGGTAACTTTTCAAGTACGCGTGGGCCACCGTTTCAAGTCGCTGCTCCTTCTCAGTCAAGTACATATACGACGGCAGGCCCTTAAGTTGCCGGTGTAAAGACTGCAAATTGTCATCCCGGCTTAATGTGCTGAGATACACGCCGCCGCCTACCGAATAGTTGTTCAGCACCTTAATTCGCGCCTCATTCCGTTTATAGCTCTGCAGACGCTCGATCGCATCCATATCTCACCCTCGCCCTTTCTTTACGTTTTCGATCCGTGCCTTTACCGCGTCCATCAAAGCGTCTTGCCCCGCGACCTTGCGCTCCAATGCTGCTACGACGTCTTCGTCGATCGTCCCTTCGGCCACAAGCCGCGAAACGATTATGCTGTGCTGGACCCCTTGTCTGTGTACGCGTGCACATGCCTGCTGATATTCTTCTAAGCTCCAAATATTGTCGTACCGCGCCAAGGCCCATGAGACAGCAAGAGCTCAGCATTCCCCGCCGTTGGCAGCACCTCGCCGGTCTTGTGATGCAGCTCAAGTCTTTCCTTCCAGTCCTCCGCTTCCGCCTCCCTGCCGCCCTCGGTATCGTCTTCCTCATTTCCGCTGCTTTCCCCGCCTTCGTCGCCGCCCTCGCCGTAGATATCCGCGTACTCGGCCTCCTTCTCCGCCGCCGCAAGCCGCTTGACCTCCGGCAGGCCGATAGCGAAATGCTCCATAGCCAAATGACTCGGCCGCTTTGCCGCAGGCGTAAACTCCTTAACGCGCTCGTCTAGGTGGCCGAATTTATGAATGCGTATGGCGTCAAAAAGATTGTGCGTATGGCCGTCCGCCAGCGGATCGCTGTCCTGGTGCGAGTAGCATAGACCCTGATCGGGGAATACCTCTAAACCGTTGGCGCTGGTCCCGTGCAGGTACGTGTACCGATTAGGCATGGATCCTTCGGAATATTGGTCCGACAGAAACGCCTCAATGCCATCATCAATAGAGAACGCCCGGCAGAATAGCCCGATGACGCCGTGCTTTGAAGTAGGGTCCTGGGCCTTCTTTCCGGAAAGTAACGTAGCCGATTTCTCGTTTGGATGCCTCGGCCACTGCGATACGTCCTGCCAGTCCGCATATTCCGCAAGAATCCCGTCTACACTTACCGGCGCCCCCTCGTACACCTGAAAGAACAGCTCCGCGTCAGCCGAACAGCTCGGAAGATACATGAGCCGCTGACACTCAAAGGATTTCTTATCGAAAAACCGGATACCGATCTGCTCACACAGTTTCCGGCTGGCGCTGGAATGCTCATCCGGTGTAAGCGCCCGGTCCGGTAGAACGACGACCCGGCACCGCGGGCTTTCCGGCCGGTGGCTGTGGGTGGAGTAGACCACATACGCCGACCCGCCCAGCACCAGCTCGACGGAAAAGAGGAAATCATCCAAGTCCTTGATATTGTCGGCGTCCAGGGTGAAAAGGCTGCGGGATTCAATATTCTGCTTCTTCCGCCGACCGCCACGGATGAACCCACCGACAAAGGCCGGGCCGTCCTTTATGGCGCCCCGTTGCTCCTTCGTCATGGCGTCATATTGCTTCATGGTTTCTCCGGTTTTGCGCACTTTCCGCGAGCCGGTCGATAAACTCTTCCCAGCCCAGATATTCTACTTTCCAATTCGTATCCGTGCGATTTTTGCCGAAAGATATATCAAGTCGGCTCCATTTGCACACACCCTTACATCTTTAAATGCCCTTCCATTGAGGAGCTTACGACGGGCCCGCAGAGTCGGTCGCGGGCCCTTGGCGTAGTGAAACACTGATCCTTCGCCGCCTTAATCATTTCGGCTCTTGGCAGATGCGGCTAATAGCCGTGCTTATGACTTCTTCCGCCCGAGCATTGGCGTTTCCCGCGTCCCCCCATTTAAGGGTATCTTTTGCTTGGACTAAAGCCCCTGCCGCTATAGCAAGATTAGTATTTGCCTTAATCGCCGCATTGTTCCACCTGCCTGCCTCACTCTTGGCAAAATCAAGTAAACTTGAAAGACGTTCAATCTCTGAATCCTTTTGGGCCGCCGAAGTCTTAAAGGCGTCACGCTCTATACATAACATTGTATTTTCTTTCGTGAGCTTGACGAGCTCTGCATCCTTTTGCGCGATCAGGGCTTTTAAATCGTCCTGCTGTTGATACAGCTCATCGACAGCATTTTCATTGTAGCTCTCTTCCCCGGCCAGTCTCTCCTTCAGATAGGCGATTTCCGCGTCCTTGGCTTCCAACACTTCGAACGTTTTTGCCTTGATCTCATCAATCCTCGCGGATACCTTGGCGTACCCATTGCCTAAGACCCTATACTGCTCCAATACGTTTCCGCGGATAGACGAAGTCTTGTTAGCACAATTAAGCTGGTCTCTCAGTGATGCCGATTCGATAAGGAGCTGGTTCAGCCATTCCGTAGCTTTAGTGAATAGTAAAACATCGTCGTAGTTATCAAATAAAGCAACAGCTCTATTTTGTGAAAAGATCCGGTATTTCCAGTCCGTCCAATTATCGTCATCGATTTCGAACGGACCCCGATTAACGTTTTGCAGCACTCTTACGATTTCCATCTTCTTCTCCGGAGTTAGCATACGTCAATCCTCCTTATCCGTTTTGTGGTAATGTTTGTTGTTGATCGTTATGATTGTGAAGCCGTGAGACACAAAACCCATACCGGCGCCGACGCATAGACAGAATAAAGGCGCTTGTAACCATGACCAATCACTCATTAGCTTTGCCCTCCTCAGTACTGAAGCTGTTTCAGAAGCTTACGGACGTCATCCTTAAGCCATCTATAATGCTCTTCCCAACCAAAGCCTTCACCAAAGAGACCGATTGGTTTATTGGCGATATGCGAATGTTCCAGACAGCTTTTGGTGTGACAATCGATTTCGTGTTCTTTGGCGATTCTTAAAGCCCGAATATGCTCATCCTTAGCTCTTACCGTTTCAAGGAGTTGCTGTATCCATGTGGGGGCGTTAATTGCGATTAATATATCTGCGTTAGAGTAGTTATTGAAACCCGGAAATGGTCCAGGCGTGGCATTCTCCAACGCTATTTCGGCTATTCGGATTTTCGTGTTGAAATCAACAAATCAATTTCCATCTGATAGTTCATCCTCTTCTGGAAACATAGCTTTCAAAAGTTTCACATACCAAACGTTATTTATATCCTCAGATGTTATTTCTTTGAAATCTTCAGGGCTTTCAATTTCTCCCCACCAGCTTTCATATCCATAAATGATTTTCTTTAATTCAGGAACAAATATGGCCGGATTGCAATGTGGGGTAATATGCAACTTTTGGTCGTCATGATGAAATGAAACAAACGCACCAATCGGCAAGTCGCCAAGTAATATACCTAAATATGTTTTGTTACCGTACTCCTTACCGCAGGGATTGATCTTCACCAATTTACCGCACTCATATAAAGACCTCATTCCATCCTTTGTGAAGTTATTTTGTATGCCTTGAATGGTTAAAGGGTATTCAATGTATCTTGACTTATAGTGCTGACAATCTTCATCACCAGATTTATCGAATTGTTCCATGTTCATACTACATTTCGGCTGCATTGTTCTATAATCAAATGTTTGTTTTTTACATTTATTGCATTTCTCCATTGTTCTACACCCCATTATCTATTTAGACTCTTTGATCCATTTTTTTAACAATAATGGATTTCGACCAAAATCATTTCAACACACTAATCCGAATACCCTATTTTTCGGGCTGTACGGATTTAAGAAATCCAATAATTTTCTGAAAATCACTGGATATCAGATCTGCGAAACCGTACATCACATCAAATTCTCCGGCCGGAAACTCCTCTTGATAGATCACCAGTCTTTTGCCGGCGCCCGCAGCTGTAACCCGCCTCCAGGTGTGCGGACTTCCCAGCTGGCAGAATCAGCAGCACCGTGTCCGCCCAGTCCAACCACTTTTTATCCTCTTTGAAGGCTCGCTGAACGACCGGCTCCTCGAGCACCGTCTTTGCGTTCATTTTCTCAACGTCCGGGAGCAAATCGAAACTGAATACGAAGCGGTCTCCGGACGGATCGCAAAAGGCGTCTACCTCGAATCCAAACGGAACCAGCAAGCTTTTTGATCTGGATTACTTTCTCTGCATTCTTCCAGCTCGAGGCCAAGTATATTCTCTTTGAAGGGGCCATTTTCTCAACCAGCCGGATCGTACGCGGACCGGACGAATCCTTGCCAATGTACCCCTTTTTCCTCAGCCGTTCGATGACACCGAAGGTTGTGGAAGTAGAACTATATTTCATCGCTTCTCCGATTTCGCGTACGGTCGGAGAGTAGCCGTGCTGCTCCGTATATTTTTTAATAAATTCCAAAGCCTCTGTTTCGCGCCGTGTCAATGTGTTCACCATATGATGCAGTCCCTTCGAAAATCGTATTTCTGTAGATTTTGGCACATTTACATCGATAACTGCAACTGCCCGGTTTGATTGGAATATCGTTCGAATGTCAGCCTGTTCTTGGATCCAGTGCAGTGCTCCGGTAGGTTGGCACGAACTAGCGCTTCGGCAAAGACGGGCGGTACCGAGTTTCCGCAGCGTGCCACTTGATCGGCCTTCGTTACCGGACGGCCGTTCACGTTGTAGCCACTTATGATGTAGCTCGGCGGGAATCCTTGGGCCACATACAATTCGTGTGGTTCAAGCATCCGCATACCGATATCTACGATTTCATACAGGATGCCGTCAATCTTCACCAGTACAAGGCCGTAACGGTCGTGCGTCGTCACCGTTCCGAGAGGATCTTCGAGCTGCTGCCCAATGCTGGCTCCGTAGTACGCCGTCAAGAAGGCGTAAACTAATCCGTGATGGTTACCGCCTGCTGTGACGGTGTGCAGCGGTTCGTCTGCCGGCTGCCCGACGTTATTCCCGCGGAATTTGACCAGGTTGGCCGCGACGAGCGCGCTCTTTCCACCGCCGCCTGCCGTCACCGTGCCGAGAGGGTCGTCCAAACTGCTGCCGACCGATTCGCCGAAATGCCGGGCGATGTGCGCTGTAACGAGCCCGAATCTATTGGATGTATCCTGAGTAAGTAGCGGACTATCGACGCCTTGGCCGCGCACGCCACCGGCCGTCGTCTCTGTGTGGTACTGCGTCAAGAAAGCAGTTACCAGTCCCATTGCATGGGCGAGCGCCTGCCGGCCGAATAGATCCGGCCCCGGATGTAATAGTGTGAAGAGGCGCATCGATCGCACTGCCGGTCGCTCCGGTACGGAACTTGGTGATATGCGGAATGACGATCCCCCAACCATTTTTGGCAGTAATCGTTTGAAAAGGTTCGTCGATCTGCTGGCCGCGGAAATCATCCGAAGAATGGTTGACCTTGATGATGAACGGTTTCGGGTTGTTGAGCACGAATTTTACCAACCCGCGCGCGATCCGTCGCAACGTGTTCTCGGCAAGTGGCTTCTTTCGGCCGAAGATGCTCGGAACCGGTATCGACCAATCGATGCACTCCGCCGCCGTCCGCCATGGTCGCCGCTTGCCGGCCAGCACTTCCGCCGAATCCGGCGCACCGTGCGTCGGCACTGGCCATACTATCGGTTGGCCATCACAGCGAGCAATGAGGAAGAAGCGTTTGCGGATCGTTGGGGCGCCGTAGTCACAGGCACGGAGCTCGCGCCACTCTACCTCGTATCCTTGATACTTCAGCGCATTCACGAATGTCCGGAAGATGCGACCCTTCTGCTTCTCGATCGGTCGCCCATTCTTATCGAGCGGCCCCCACGTCACGAACTCCTCGACGTTCTCCAACATAATGACCCTCGGCCGCCGGGTTGCCGCCCATCGGAGCGCCACCCATGCGAGTCCGCGGATTTTCTTCTCACGCGGCTTACCACCTCTCGCCTTAGAATGGTGCGTACAGTCTGGAGAAAGCCACAATAGACCGACTCTCCGACCCAGCATAACCGTCCGAGGATCCACGGTCCAAACATTTTCGCAATAGTGCCTTGTTTGCGGGTGATTTTTTCGTGCATTGCGATCGCAGCTGGATCATGGTTAATAGCGACGTCAACGCTGCGCCCCGTTGCTTTCTCCATCCCGCGACTGGCTCCTCCGCCACCAGCGAAATTATCGACAATGATTTCATCTTGCCAATATGGCTCGCCCGAATTTATTACCTTTAACCATGTTCTACGCATCTCGCCTACGGCCCTCGCCAACTGGCGATCACGCCTCCATTTTCGTCGCCGGTTCAATGCTTGATCACCTCATGTCCTTCCGTATTCAATCCTGATCGTCTTCGTCGCCGTTGTCGGCATCCGGCCCCTCGTTAAACATTTCCGCGCAATGTCTTGAACTCGGAAATAGAAACATGCAATCATCACCGGTTACTTGGCAAGTGTGGCGCCCAGTATCAGGGTCGAATCTTCCTGCGGCTGTACATCCCATTCTAATTACCTCCCATGTATTTCTAAATGCCATTTGGACAATGCTATCCCTGGAGGTGAAAGCGATGGATAAAAATCAGTTTGACGATGAAACAATCGCTCCAGGTGTGAATCCACGTAATGAACTCGAAGAAAAATCAACAAACAAAGAAGAACAAGAGGGTGAGTCAACTTCAGTCACACATCATTATCCTGACCGTACGCCGGAGGACTAAGGTATGTCCTCCCTCCCTTTTCCAAAGTTCCTCAATATCCAAGCCAAAAGATTAGGTAATGGTACAATCTTTTCTTTTGATTTTACATATACTGTAAAAGGCTCTGCCCATGAGCTTTCCCCTCTCATTGAGAGGGGCTTTTTTTGGGTAACTTAATATTCATCCAGATACTTGGCCGCTTACTCCGGCGGATTCTTATCCAGATACCACATGAGTAGTCGAAAACCAAAAATAAAAAGCAAAACTAGAACCAATGGTCCCCAAAGCTCCATTCTTCTTCCCTCAATCCATACAGAAATACCCTATATTGATCCGTTCAATGTCGTCCGGTGTAGCCGGTTGAATAATGAATGGCTTGCCTTGGATGAAGATTATTTCGACCTCGTGATCTTGCATCTCCAGCAGATGCTTTTCCAATGCCTCAAAATTCCTTTCTTTCAAACGATCACCCCGCCTGCTGCTGTACCGCCAAGCATTCGATACGGCGCTGATTGTGTGCATGGAAAAAGCGCTGCACATGCGCCCGCACGTCTTGTCCCGGTAGTAGCTCTGTCAGATCGGCGGTCACAAAGCCGACGATGCGCTGAAGAAGGTTGAACATCTCGTGCATCATCAACTCCCGATCCAGCTCTGCAGCTTCGGCGGCAACCTGAAACATTTCGACACCGCTGTAAACTTCCGTGCGCTGCTTGGATGGGTGAGTGCGGGTAGTATCGGAATGCGGATGGTTACGAAGTCAGAATCGATCGCATCCTTTGCGGCTGACTCAATTGTCTCCAAAAGGATATACCGCTCCTCCTCGAGCTCTCGAATGCGGGCGCCAGCCTGTGCCGATACTTCGGCGACCCCCTCGAGGGCCTCCTTGAGGCGTCTCGTTTCCATTTCCTCTGTTTCTAGGCCGAGATTTAATCGGTCGATCTGGCCCCGCAACTCAGAGATGGTGCGATCACTCTCTAGGATGCCGGTTGCGAAGTTGTCAACTTGCGCCCTCAAAGCAGCTATTTCCTCATCCTTCTGTCGGCTCTGCTCTACCTCCGCGGAAAGTATCCTGGCGGCTGTAGCGTTATCCTGTTCCCTCAACTCAGCCAACTCCTGATAGGCGACCTGCAGACGGGCAATGACGACATCAGTACTCTCCGAAGGGTCTGAATGCGGATGCGCCTGGCTGGCTTCTTCCGTCGACTTTGAAATCGGAGCCGGTTTCGATTTGGCGGCTAGCAGTTCCCGAGCCTTCTCAGTATTAATTCCTTTCAAATCCCACTTTTTTACCCATACATGAATGGTGTTGTATCTCATGCCCCAAGCTCGCTCGATGCTCGATAACGTTTCCCCTTTCGCAACTGCCTCTAGCGGCGCCTGTTTCGTCAGTCCGCATGCCGGGCCGTTCTTTTCATTCATCCGGTCCAACTCCTCTTGGCTTAATCTGTATTGGATTACAGGTCCACTTCCTGTCGACCGTTGTTCTACTTCTTTATTAAGGCGAGGGATCGGCTTTCTTTCCTGTTTGCCACGACCTCTCATGACAGTCACCTCGAGTTCTTAAGGATAGAAGCCCGCCGCCCTGCTAAGAGCAGCGGGCAGCAAATCAGGCGGCGCCGTTGCCGCGATTTTCTTTAATTCGTTTTTTAGGGTATTCGGATTTTATGGTTGAAATGGGTGTTTCAATTTCCAGTTAATTTTGTGTATTTTGTTCGAACGGTGCATTACTCTCCATGCACTCCATGCATATAAGTCACCCTACCCAACATATATCCAGCGATATAAGCACGATAGGCATTATTGGTTTCTCCGTTTTGATAAACCTGTCCCGTGCTCCAAATTTCTGTTGGTTCTCTATCTAACCGCATATGATAAAAGTCTTTTTCGAATCGCTCCAAAATATCATAGTGCTCTTTTGTTCCGATCTTCACACTCTCACATCCTTCCTTCGCAATATAGATCATTCCAGTAGACCATCGTCGAACTTACTGCCGCACATAGGGCAGAAATTCGGCACTTGAACGCCCTGATTCGTAAACCCGTATCCCTGCCGCTCACAATCTCCGATAAACGTCCAGTGGCAATTCATGCATTCGCACACTGTGAGCGACATATCCCGACTCTCATCATCGGTGTCAACGCCTTGCCGTAAGGCTTCAATCTCGCGTATAAACTTAACCTTGGCTGTCTTCATATTCCTTCACTCTCCTTCGCTTTTTGTATACTTTGTTAACATCCATTTACTTACAACAATGGGATGTGATAATTTCGTTTCAACTCAATAATCCGAATAGCCGTTTTTTATATTTGCTATAGGCGGCCGATAACTGCCCGGATGTGACCCCGATCGAACTAGCAATTTGCAACCAAGTCTCGCCACTCTTACGGCGGACCAAGAGAGCCGGAAAGTCGTAAGGGATATCTTCAAATACCGGCTTTTCGTTCAGGATAATATCTTCAATATCTGGCTGATCGGTTTCCGAAGGGTTTGAAGCAACCGGCTCATTTTCCCCTGTTACTTTCCGTTCCCAATCCGACGGTTCGCCGTCTTCCTTTGGTTTGTCCTCGACAGTTCCCTTATCTTGGAGTTCTTCACCCGCCGCCTTTTCCGGATCGACGGTATCAGATTTTTCCTCATCGCGGTTCTCTTCAGGAACGGCCGGGCTGGTCTTGTCTTCTTCCCTCGCCTTTCTCCACTCGTCCCATTTATCCGCAAGCGGCGCAACGCGGGAACGGTACTCGTCGATCAGTTCGACAATTTTTCCGGAGCTAATCCCGTATTCATTCGCGAGCTTCGAGTAGGTTTCGCCGTCGCGGAGACGGTCCACCCATGCGTAAAACGGATACGGCAGGTCGTCATAATTCGGAGCCAGCGGCTCCAGAATAAACTCGTCAACCACTTCGCGGCTGATCTCTTCCGGAATTTCAGTGATTGGATCCTCGTTCTTTGCAACGCCAAGATCCATTTCAAGCTGCTCTCCCTCGGCTTTGACCTCGCTGACGATGCCTGATTCGTCCACCTTATAAGTCCGGATCGGTTTCTCGGTCCGAGCATTGATTTGCACGTTATACGTTACAATGGTGGATTCCATGGCGATGCGCACCTTTTGTCCGGAATAGTCGGACCCTTTTTTTCGAGTACCGGTTCGCTCGTGCTGTAGGTTTGCTGCAGGCTCACGAACTTGTTGTATTGCTTCAGGAATACCAGCTCCACCGTGCCGACCGGGCCGTTTCGCTGTTTGGCAATGATGATCTCGATGATGTTCTTCTTTTCCGATTCCTTGTCGTAGTAGTCGTCGCGATACAAGAAGGCTACAATATCCGCGTCCTGCTCGATGGAACCGGATTCCCGAAGGTCGGACATCATCGGCCGCTTGTCCTGGCGCTGCTCCACGCCCCGGCTCAGCTGCGATAATGCGACAACCGGCACGTCCAACTCGCGGGCGATCTGCTTCAGCGTACGGGATATTTTCGCAATCTCCTGCTGCCGATTTTCTGCTCGCCCTACTCCTGCGATAAGCTGCAGGTAATCGATCAGGACCAATCCCAGGTCGCCGGTTTCTTTTTTGAGCTGACGGCACCGGGCCCGAATCTCATTGACATTCACAGATGGCGAGTCGTCGATGTAAATATTGGCCTCGGACAAGGCGCTGACGGCCATCGTCAACTTTTCCCAATCATCCGGCTCCATCCTGCCGCTGCGCATGCGGTTTGCATCGACGTTACCCTTTGCGGCGATCATGCGTTGGGCAAGCGATTGGTCGCCCATCTCAAGCGAGAATACTGCGATTGACTCCCCTGTCGCTTCTCCCGCGCCGCCGGCTACATTCAGCGCAAATGCTGTTTTTCCAACGGAGGGGCGAGCGCCAATAACGATAAAATCGCCCCGCTGTAATCCGCTCGTCATTTTATCCAAATCGGGATATCCCGTTGGTATGCCTGTAACATTTCCGGCGTTTGGGTTATTATAGTTCTGCTCAACTCGCTCGACTACCTTAATGAGTGCCTCTTTCAGCGGCTTAAGTCCGCCCTTCTTGTTGCTTGCCCGGGCTGCAATCTCCCCAGCCACATCCTGTGCCTGTTGGACCATTTCCTCCGCACTCAATTCGCTGTTCGACGAGATCCGCATCATTTCGGCCCGCGTCTTTCGCTCGAGGGAATCTTCAAGCACCATTTGCGCGTAGTGTTCTACATTTGCCGCCGTTGGAACAGCCTGTGAGAGTCCAGACAAATAGCTGACTCCGACTTGCTCAAGCTGCTTCCGACGATTAAGGTGCTTCCCGAGAGTCAAAAGGTCGATCGGTTCCTCCGCGTCGTAAAGCTCGAGCATGGATTCATAGATGGTCCGGTTCTGAGGTATACGAAAATCCTCCGGCGACAGTATCGCCGATACCGAAACGATGGCATCAGGTTCAAGGACTATCGCACCTAGAACTGCAGTCTCGGGATCAATGTCTTGCGGTAACCCGTTCCAACTGCTTTGCATATTCCCTGAGCGCCTCCCATCGTTCGTTATCCGGCGGCCGCATGATCCGTCGTATCTCCTCCGGAGGCGGCGCTGCGTTTTTCTGCATCTCCTCGAACTCTGCGAGATATTCGCGGGCAGATTGACGCATTTTTTCGTGCCAGTAATCCTGCTCCGTCTTTTCCGGCTCCAACGGACGCGCGAGCTCGGCAATCGTCGGAGCAAAGGGTTTGCCTGAGCGAACGTATCGGCGCAGGTTTTCGAGCGCCGTATCCATCGGCACATCAGCGAGGTCGCCGTGCAGATCATCGACCATTTCTTGCAGCGGTTCCGGTTCGTCTGGCACCCGGTAGGACGGGAAGCGTCGCTTGATTTTTATCAACAAATCAATGATTTCGGTTTTGTTCACGAGCTATTTCCTCCCGTTTGAGTTGTTCAAGCAATGCCATTTGTCTATCGGACTTGGGTTTATGCTCCGGACTCCCCTTATTGCGGGTTTCGATAGGGCAGACTTGCAATTCGTCCCAGCAGGTTAAAATAACGGTTTTGCAGTAAGAGAATAGACGGATTTGATCTGTTGGACGCGTCCTTGTTGCCTTTTTACGGGCAAATGCAAGGTCGATAAAAAAGCATACGAGGTCTAGCGGAATATCCTCGTTCGCAACTTCACAAAGGTGTTTCCAATCGGCAGATACAGGATGCAGAGCACCTTTACGCTGCATGAAATACTGCTCGATCTGTAAAGCCTTTTGCTCTGTTGTCGGTCTATCAAGGTCTATTTGGCCTGTGGAGAAGGCACCCACAGCGGACGACAGAACCCCGGACCTTGAACTCAACTCTTTTTGATCGTCTTCGTTTAACCCATTTATCCATCTATCAATCAATATCTTTATAATATCTTTATTAGATCGGACATTTTTGTCCGGGAGATCGGACATTTCTGTCTCATCTCTCGGAGAGAGATCGGACAAATCTGTCTGTTCTCCTTCTTCTGATCGGACATTTTTGTCTACTCTCTCCCGGTACTTCTTCGAGTTCTTAACTGCGATGATCAGACCATAAGGTGCTCGGGTCACTCGTATATATCCATGTTCCTCCAGCGACTTTATCCAACGACTTACAGTCTTACTGTCTACCCCGAAAGGCTCTGCGAGTTCTGATAGTTTCATAGGTTTGGAGCCAAGAACACGTCCCCAAACTACCCCTTCGGCCTCTTCCTCCTTGGTCGTGGAGCTGATACACCATATGAAGAACCACACTGCGTTGCCTATTCGGTTATAGTGTTTCGGTTCCAGTAATCCGGAGAATATCGGAAAAGGGTAACTGTCGGGCACTAGCTCATCCCCTAAGATTTGTTTCTGTCATCTCGTAGCCAGACAATTCGCTGTTTATAGCTGATTTTCACTGGCGTCCATCCAGGCATCCCGCGAGCGAAATAAGCCCGTATTTCACGTTTGAACGCCTCCTGATCGACGTTATAGAGCCGCCATATGCGCTCACCAACTCCAGATTGACATAGCAGATTGCCAAACTCGTCGATCATGCAATCATCACCTGGACACCGCCGTCCGCATTGTCAAAACGAATCACTTGGTCGAATGCAGCCTGTGCGTCCTCGATATGTGTAATGACCAGCACGCGGCGGAATCGGCCGGCTACTGACTTGATCGCCTCGAGTACAAGCGCACGGTGTTCGGCGTCCTGGTCGCCGAGCCCCTCGTCGATCGTCAGCCACTCGACTTTGCTGCCGGCACGTTGAGCAAGCGGCTCGGCCAGTGCGAAGCGAATGGCATAATCGATACGGAGTTGTTCGCCACCGCTGAACGTCTCATACGGCCGTTCCGACGACCAATCGCCGATCATGATATCAAGTGTTTCAGACAAGCCGGCGCGCGTTTTCAGTTCTCGTTGCGTTTCGAATCGGACGTAATGCTTGCCCTTCGACATCTGCCCGAGGATCTCGTTTGCAATGCGCTCGAGCTGCGGTACAGCGTTCTCGATGATCAGCGCGGGGATGCCGTCGCGCCCGAATGCCTTGATCAAGGTCTGGTACCGGGTCCACCGCAGCGTCTTCGGCTCAATGTCGGCGGCCAGCCGGTCGCGTTCCTGCTGATCTGCCTCGAGCGCCGCAAGCACCGCCTTAATGCCACCGATCTGCTCGGCCAGTGACTCAAGCTGTCGGCGACGCTGCTCTAAAACGGTTTGCAGACGGACAAGATCGAGTTGCAATGCATCGTATTCGAGCGTGTCAAGCGCCAAACCGTTTTTCTCCTGCTCCAATTCCTCCTTGCGAGCTTGCTTCGAAGCGATCTCCCGGTCAATGGCAGCAATGCGCTCCTTCGCGTTGGCGGTGGCCTCCCGGGCCGCACCGATCTCGTCCTTGAATCGAGCATAACGCTGCAGTTCGGTAGCCCGCGCCGTCAATTCCGCGCGGCGCCAGCATGGTCTCAAGGTCAGCCAGTTGTTGCTGCAGATCATCCCGCCGCGCCTCCCAGGTCTGCCTTGCGTGCTTGCTGCTCAAGGTGCTTGCTGCTTCAACTGCTGCAGCGGCTCGTCTTTCCCGGCGAGTTGAGCGAACGCCGTTGCTGCCCCCCGCAGCTCCTCCACCCTGGCTTTGCAGGCACGGTGCGCGACGAAATCGTACTCCAGCGCCTGCTGCTCCGCCTGCTTCACTGCGATGTCCGCGGAGAGACGGTCGAACTCCGACCGGTCCAGCTCAGCCAGGCGGCGCCGCAGGTCCGGAAGCTCCGCGACGGCCGCCGCGGCCGCTTGCTGGAACTTGCATGTCGGCAAGCGACCACTATCGTGAATGTGTGCCTCCTGCTGCTCAAGCGCGGCGATCTTGTCGGTAAGACGCCGCTCCTCAAGCGCCAGACGGGATTCTTCCCGATCCAGCGCGTCTCGACGGTTCTTAATTCGGCCGCCAAGAGGTTCCACTGGTCAGCCTTGCTCTCGAATGCCCGGAGCCGCTCCGTCTCCGTCTCGTACTCGTCAGCCTGCTCCCGAAGCGTCTCCCGACCGGCAAGTTGCCGCTTCAGTGACAGCATGCGCTCGCCCAATCTGATCATGTCTTCTTCCAACTGATTCAGGTCCGCCTGGGTGGCGGTCAGTTCCCGCTGGATCCGCTCCGCTTCCGGCCGCCGCGCCTCCAGCGCCGCAAGCTGCACGCGCGCCTGTTCCAATTCGGCCGCCTTGGCCAGTATTACCGTCTCGTTCTCTAAAATCTTCTCCGCTCGCTCGAGGCGGGCAGCATGACCGGCTCGCTCCGTGCGCAACGCTTCGATCTCATCCCCGATTGCGGCATGCTCACGGTCGATCTGCTGGATGCGGGATCGCTTGACCTCGAGCACGGCGAGCTGCGATTCAGTTTCTCGGGCCGCTCGCTCGTCTTCCGCGACCGCCGACATCACTTCGCTGTGCTGCCCCTCCAGCGCCCGCGGCTCCGCTTCCTTCGCCGGTCGGCCGGCCAGACGCTCGTCCAGCGTCAGCGGCTTGTCCTTGGCCTTCTCGATCTCGATGTTCAGCAGGTTAGCCCGCCGCCGGGCGCGCTCTTGCAGCCGCTCGTATACATTTAGGCCGAGGATTTGTGACAGGATCTCCTTGCGCTTGCCCGCCGTCGCGCCGGTGAAGGCGTTGGCCTGACCCTGAAGGATCATGCTCGAGGCGGTAAACGTCTCGTCGTCCAGATTGAGAAGGTTCCGAATTACGGCCTCGGTATCCGCGATCTTCTCCGCCGACCGGCTTTCCCATGTTCCGTTGACTTTCTGCTGCAGTTCAAGGGTAGATTTGCCTTTGCCCTTCGTGCTGCGCGTCCGGATGACCCGGTACACGTTGCCTTGGTGCTCAAACTCGAAGGTCACGGCCATTTCCGTAGTGCCGCGGCGGACGAGATCGTCCAGGCTCACGCCGGCTACCACATCGCCAAAAAGTGCAAACCGCGGCGCCAGAGTGAAGGCCGACGACTTGCCTGCTCCGTTCCGGCCGGCGATCGCCGCCAGCGTAACCGCCGACAAATCGATGTCGGCGTGTTCGATAGCACGGAAATTTTGGATGATAATTCGAAGGGGAATCATTCGTGGGTGGCACCTACCCTTCGTGCGCCATCTGGTCGTGCGTATGACACGGCTTATCGGCGCAATATAGATTGGTCTTACGGTTTACAAACTTCTTCCGGGTCGTCCAATTGTAATCTTGGAAGATAATCGTCCCCGGCTTCAGTTCCGTTACCAGCCTCTCGGCTCGGCAGTATGCGCAGCGCGCTGTCTCGCTCATATGGTTCCCTCCATTAGTTCCGTAGTCATCGCCTGCAGTTCCCCGATCTCCACCGGCTCGTAGCCCTGATTATTCCCCATGCGGCCAGCGCCGTCAGCGGGCTCAGGCTCTCGGTGACCTCGGCGTCCCTGATCCGCTCTGATCGCTCGACCTCTGCCTGGATCTCCGCGACGAAGAACGCGCCGGCGTCGTATAGCGCCCGCTCAAGCGATCGTTGATCGAAGCGCTTTTGCAGTTCCTCGCTGCAGGAGTACCGGACCCGGACGATGGCGTCTCGAACGTGAGCGAAGTCGTCCACTTGGCCGTCCAGCCACGCCGCAATGTCCATGTCGCACCAGTCGATGGTCTTGAAACGACGGGCTGGCGTTTCGATGAATGTCGATTCGAAGATCAGTTCAAGGCCATTTTTCACTTCATGAATCCAAAACCCCGGCGTTACTCGCTCATCCCCAAAGTTATGCCGCTCTGGCGCTCCACAATAAAATACATTCTCCCCAGCGCGTCGCGGGCGATGGATATGCCCGAGACACACCAGGTCAAACATTTGCGCCGCCTCGTCCGTCAGGATTGGCTCGTTTTGCAGCAACCGCATCTTCGAAGCCGGTATCGGCCAGATCAAAGGTGAGATGCGACACCAAGATAGCTGCATCAGTATCTTCGCCGTACATGGCGCTTGCACGAAGATCAACACATTCTTGATAAATCCATTCGGTCATCTTCTGATGGAACTCATGTGGTGGAAGGCCAACAAATTCGTCCATCGTTGCGAATCTGGAACGGTTCATGCCCGGTAAGCAAGAAATATGGATTCCTTTCCACATCATCGTCCCGGATTCTGTAAATACCCTGACTCGTGGTATTTGCATCTCACGAATCAGATGGTAGGCGCTGATTGCATCGTGCGACGGTGTACCGCTGATGACAACGACCTCAATTCCGGCATCGGATAGCCGACGGAGCCAAGAAACGAAAGCCCTGATCTCTGCCGTCGCCCTATCGATATACACACGCGCGTCCTTAAAAGCATCGCCAGCAAACAACACCAACTCGCATCCTTCGGCAATAATCCGATCAGCCACCCAATCCATCGTCCGAGTGATATCCTCGAACCGTGATGCGGGGTTGGGGCCCGGATACCCGAAGCCCCAATGTGCGTCCGCTACATGTGCAAATTTCATCTTATAAATCCTCCGGAATATCGATGTCGCTGCCTTTTTCGAGAGATTCAAGATGCATAGCTACCTGTGCCCATTCGTCCTCTGTTTGGATTTCTTGCACCACTCGCTTGATATCGCGGCCCAAGGCAATGCTCGCCTCTGCTGCAAGTCCGTTCCAATCCAAACTAAGGCGTTTCATGATCGCGAGGACTTTATTCTTTTGGGTAGCCGCGCCGCCTGAAGTACCGTTTTGCTGACTGCTGGATGATTGTTTGCCTTGTGCTCGACCGCTTGAAGCATTGGCGGTTCGCCCCTTTCCGCCACTCTTTCGATCTTCCTGCGGAACGTCGGCGTATTCGTCCATTTCGCTCTCCTCTTGGGTAAAAATACCGCTGGAACGCGTACATTGCAGCGTCAGCCCTACAAATGCCCGCTTATATGCCATTTTCAGTACTGTGTTCCATTGTGAGAATAAATCTTCGTTCGGAATACGATACTGTCTATAAGGTCCGTACTGCCCCTCTTTTTCCTCATACAGCAAGTCTTCCTTGTTCAGATGATGGGGTACTTTGTTTTCGCTGACCCAACGCCATCGGTATTTTGATTCAAAGGTGCTGCACTCTCCAACGCCTTCGCCGACCACAATGCCCGAGGAACGGTGTACCAACTGGAGCGTATAACAAACGCGATAGTATCCAGTCTCGAAATCGCGTTCTTCTTCTTTACTTTTTACATGTGCGGCAAATCCGTACAGCTCGCATAATTTCTCCGCTCCAGGTTTATAAAGAGTGGGCTTTTGCGTGCCCGGCACGACGCCGAAATCTTCGTCCTTGACCATAATTGTTTTGAAAAATTCTTGTAAAAAATCGTACTTCTGTTTCATGTCGGCGAGCCTCCGCTTGAAATCAGCAACACTTCCGAATTCAAGGTCGACGATCGCGCCTCCCCGGTGTTTCCACCGGAGGATGGGGGTAAGACTTGAAGTTCACGTTCACTCAATCTACGCCGCCCCCTTTATCAGCTCAACAATTGCCTGCAGGGCGCGGAACTCATCCCTTGCCCGCCCCAGGCGCGCTACGGCATTCTTCAGATTAAGTTCAGCGTCGGCCAGACTCTCGCGTTCATGCTCCGTATACTGCCGAAGCTGGGCGGCCCTGATCTCGGCATTTTTACCGTCAATTGCATTACCAAGCAGTAAAGAGTCCTCTTTTTGCTGTAGCATTTCCTTGGCAGTCACGAGCTTCATATTAGCCTGCAGAGTGGCCTCCTCAGCGGCCGCGATTTCCGCCGGCGACGCCAGCAGTCTGTTGATGATCGATTGTTTGTCCATAAGTCCTCCTTGTCGCCCCCATGATTTCGTGTTATCATGGGGGCATCCGTAGTTTTTTGAGAGCCCGCTGGTAGGCGGGCTTTTTCGTGCATACCAGATACTGCATATTGATCGGTTTACATGATACGTATCCCCTTTCCTATGTATTGGCGCGGGTACGACTGTATTTATTCCTTCGCGCAGCCGCGGCGCGAGCCGGTTCAGGCTTTTTGTGGGGAGAAAACAGCACCGGAAACGCGAAACTCCCACGATTTGAAGAGTGGGCAAGGATTTGCACCTTGCTACGGTTTGCATCATAGTTTAAAGTCGCCAAGTTTCGGACGGACTTCACCGCAAAGCCGGGTGGGTTCATTTTTCTGAATGGTCATGCCATCCAAACTCTTATAAGCGCCCGGGATTCTCACCCGTATTTCGCCTCGTCTTGAAGGCGCTGCGTTCCCCTATTCCGCCACCACTCTGATGCGTCAGCCGCATCGGTCGCCGCTCAAGGTCGCCGGGCCAAGGGGAGAAAACCCGGTTTGAGCGGCCAACGATGAGGCCGACGATTGTTTTAATCTATGTTAAAGCCGGCTCGTTGCGGATATCCGCGACCGTCCCGGCATGCGACCGGTAGGTTTCGGCCTGCTCCGCAGCAGGCCCAAGGTGCCGAAGCACTCATCAGGCGGTTAAATTAATCCGGCGGCCCGAGCGATCCCTTCCGCAGATGCCCTGCTAATCAACTTGCCTTCATACTCGATCAAGTCATCAGCGCCGCCGGTAAAGAGGCAACCAGGCGCGTATTTCCTCAGAACAATCTGATTGTCTTCCTGAATAAAAATCTCTAGAGGGTCCTTCTCACTGATATCCATCGTTTTACGGAGTTCCATGGGGATAACAACCCGTCCAAGATCATCAATGCGCCGTACAATACCAGTTGCTTTCATATTTTCTCTTCTCCCTTGTTCTCCCCCGCCCATTGCGGTATCATAGGAGTAATCAAATTTTGATAGTGTATTACCAAGTGACCGTCGGCCAGGACGGTCATTTTTCCGGGGTATTGAACTTTCGAGGTGAAAATAGTGGGGTTAGCCACTAAAAATCACCCTCCTTCAAAATTTCATTTCGTGTGGGGAACAAGGCTACTGGTGAACTTTCAAGGTTACGAACTACATCGCAATCAAAGTGTTTGTCTTTGCTGTTCCTCCAAAAATGACTACTGCACTCGGAAATGGAGCACTATCTTTTGCGTCACCAAATTTTAAGCGACCTCTTACGAGTCTGATTTCGCCTTTCATGCAGTAGTCGTGCCACCATTTTGTGTCCGTCCTTGCTGGAAGCAAACAAACTACAGTCGCTCCGTTCAGGGACGCTTCGTAAGCTTTCTGAACCCACTTGCCTATCTGCCTACCATAAGGAGGATTCATCCAGCACACGCCTCTCCAGTCTTGTTGAAGCCCGTCCGTATCAGGTGAGTAATAATTCTCACATTTCGCATTTTCGGGTAAGGCACATACATCTGTGTTGAAATTGAACTCGGCATGAAGTTTATCGAAGAAGTCCTGCGGTGTTGCCCATAAGTCTGTTGCGGATGAAAACATCCCTTCATTAATGCTCATTTAATCGCTCCTCTTTCACCTTGAATGTTCAAGAAAGTTTTGCATTGCTGATCTATTGATTGGTGGCTGTTTCACCCTGAAAGTTGCATACCCTTTTTCCGTTCCTTGAAGCATGCGCCTCCGAGATTTCCTGCTCGAGCTCCTCGATAAGGGCCATCAGCACCCACTGAGCTCCTTCATCGCCGGAGTGTTTAGCTCTCCGATACCAGCTGGTCAACTCCGCGATCCGCCGCCGTGCCGCCCGAAAATCGTACTTCCCTACGCCGCGAGATAGGCTTCCCAAACGCCGCGCCTCACTTTCTCCACAAAAACTTCAAACGTGATCCCGTACCGCTCCAATATTTTGTGATAGACAAAATATTCACCCAATCGATCCAGAACATCGTCCGACACGCTGCAGCCCCTTACCAAACCGGCACTTCATGCCTGTTGAGTATATAAATTTCCATCATCATTGCCATTGCAGGTCGCATTTCGTAACGCCGGAACTCCTTTTGTACTGACTTCATGCCTCGGGCAGTAAGGCTATACCCGCTATCCGTAAGCACCATCAAACCATCTTCAATCAATTGGCGTTTGCACGATTCAGTCAGTAGTTCGTTGATATCATCATTCAACTGATCATTGATTCTATTTTGTTGAGCTTTCAATCCGATCCTCTCCCTGTTCAAATTCTTCTCAACTATGTTCGGTGAAGGATTCTCTACCTTCCTGTCGAATATTGGAAGTTGTCCAGACTTACCAAATTCGAGAAATGAGGTGCTGTTCTTGAAAAAAGAAGAAATATTATTTTTGCTTGAAAATCTCGATGAAGGGATTGTCAATGACTTCCGCGTTGAATCAAGAGAACGTGCCATACGCTTCTACAACCAATTGATTTTAGAAGGCTATGACGCCGACCAGGCAACGATAGAAGTGATCAATGCAACTGCTGGCCAAACGCTGAAGTATGCTATTGCCATATCTCTGGCAATGCAGAATGGTATTGATCCAGACGATATCACGACGAAACTTCGTCGTATCAAGTAGATTTCAGCAATTGTGGCTTATCGCCGACAGGAGCGTACTCCCCATCCAGTGAAAATGTTTTTTTAATAAATTTGGTTGTCGTGTCCAAGTGATCACTGACCAGAGCGGCCGAGCCGGCCGCTTCTAAGACCGCACCAACTCCTCCCGAACGACCTCACGGATCCGCTGTTCATCCATGCGATTTTCACCTCCTTCACCTGGTATGGACACCATATCAATCCAACCCCTCGCATTCGGGATCGCTGACGATATCCAAGATCTCCTCGATCTCGAGGATCGCGCGACCCAGACGCGGAGCCTGGCTGCACCTGCAGCGGCTGAGCCGTCTTTGTGCTCGCCGGAGCAGCTCCAGGGCGTTCAGGACTTCCTGCGAGGCGAGCCGCTTTTCATTTGCGCCGGTCATTGGTGCTTCGAGCTTTTTATCCATGCGATTTTCACCCCCTTCCAAGAAGTGCTTATACCGCACTGCTCTCCAGTTCCAGCTTCGCGATCCATTCGAGATACGCTTCTTTCCGAATTCGCCGGCTATTTCCGCTCTTGAAGCTCGGAAGCTCGCCACTCGTGCAGCGCAGATACACGGTATTGGGATGCCACCCCATGAGTTCGGCAATCTGTTTAACCGTCAAAATGTCTGGAAGCAGGTCAATTTTTTGCATATCGCTTTGTATCCTCCATTTCCAAAGGATTCCGCCTGACCACGGTCAGGCGGTGCTTTGTCGGTCGTCATCGAATAAATATTCAAGCAAACAATCCTGAAAAAAATGACGTTTTATAAGGATCGCTTCGTCACAGAAAAAACGGGAACGACCATTAAGCTTGTCGCTTACTGTAGCAAACCGAACACCAAGTAGCTTGGCAATCTGGGTTATTGTTACACCGTTTCGCGCCATCTCTGCCCGTAGATTTCTGTATTGCAATATATTCACCCTCCCCTCCTTCAACATTATGAACGCAGTTGCGTTTGTTATGACTCCAATAATAAACGCGTTTGCGTTCATTGTCAAGGATTTTGTTTTATTTTGAACGCACATTCGTATAAATCTGTCTTTACAAAGAAATGATATTGTTGTAGGATAAAACTAAATATACGGAAAAGCGTTCAAATCTTATCATTTTTTTGTGAGGTGTTAATAGGTGGACAGCAAAGCTAAGGTTTTAGCTGAATTAATTGACAAGAGAGGGAGCCGGAGAGCTTTTGCCGAAGAAATTGGCTTTCCACCGACCACTCTTCAATCAATGCTAACAAGAGGAGTTGGTCGGGCATCAATCGACAATGTTATTAAGGTTTGCCGCGCTCTTGGTATCACGGTAGAACAATTAGAAGATATGGCTATTAGACTAGAAAATTCAGAGGATATCGAAACGATTGCGGCACACCATGATGGGGAAGATTGGACGGAGGAAGAACTTGAGGATATTGAGAGATTCAAGGAATTCGTGAAGTCCAGAAGAAAACAACAGGGGTGACACCATTTGCTGTACGATATTCTTCTTAATGAGGCAAAGACACCTTGGTGTAGACGTCTATGAAATGCCGATGAGTCCTAGAAACAAAGGACTATACTCCAATAATGTAATCTGGATCAATAAATATCTAGCGACACGAGCTGAGAAAGCCTGTGCTCTAGCCGAAGAGATCGGCCACCATAAAAAGACAGTCGGGACCATCCTGGACCAAAGCAAGATTGAAAATCGCCAGCAGGAACTCCGAGCGCGCAGTTGGGGATATGAAAGAGTCTTCACGCTGTCAAAAATTGTACAAGCTCATAAGGCTGGAATAAGAAACAGACACGAGTTAGCTGATTATCTCGGGATTGCAGAAGAATATTTAGATGAAGCCCTTAAACGTTTTCAAGATAAATATGGTTTGTATGTTGCCGTAGGTAAGTACACCATCTGCTTCGATCCGCTTGGAGTTTTGGAAATGTTTGATTTCTAATCTTGTACGCTTACCAGCCGCAGGGCTGTTTAAATATACCATTTTACCGAACATTTGTTCTAAGGAGAGGAAGGAAATGGCTTCATTTCGAAAGCGTGGCGACGTATGGGAGTACCGCATTCGGTATGCCGACAGACAAACTGGCAAATTCAAAGAAAAATCGAAAGGAGGGTTCCGAACAAAAAAAGAAGCCCAACTTGCGGCGACCGAAGAGGAATTGAAGATTAATCAATTTGGTTTCGCGGAGAATGGCGACGAACATATATCGAAATACTTTGACGACTGGCTAGAGGTTTACAAGCGACCTAACGTCAAACCGATCACTTATTCTGTGCAGGAACGGAACGTCCGGCTTAACATTCTGCCTCGGTGGGGCAATTATCGTCTAAAGGATTTGTCCAGAACGGAGTACCAAAAATGGATTAACGAGTTGCGGGGAAATATAGCGAAGGCACAGTACGGAGAATCCACAGCATCATGAGCAGCGCCATCAGCGACGCCGTCCACGAATTCCGCATCCTGCGGGAGAATCCACTCCAAAGGATTAAGATCCCGAAGGAAGTCACAAAAATCGGAAATGTCCAGTGTTTCAGCGTTGATCAATTGAACAAATTTCTCGATGCACTCATAGTGCCACAAAAAAATGCAAAGTATCAGCATTCCAAGCAATACTACGCCCTTTTTACACTGATTGCCCGAACAGGTCTTCGGATCGGTGAGGCGTTGGCTTTGACATGGGATGATCTTGACGGTGACAGATTGACGGTCAATAAGACCCTCGTCTATCCCCTTAATTCTAATCCATACATTTCCACACCGAAAACAAAAACGAGCGGTCGAACAATCAAGCTCGATGCTCATACCGTTAGAGTGCTCAAAAAGCATAAAATTAATCAGATGGAGGTTATCCTGCGGTATGAAAACTATCAGGCTTCGCAGGATGGTCTTATGTTCCACCAACACGATGGAAGATGGCTACGCACCAATGTTGTTCGCGATTACTTTAAAGCAGTTTGCAAGCGTGAAGGGTTGCCGGTACTATCGCCGCACGCTCTACGGCATACCCACGCCGTTCATTTGCTTGAGTCCGGAGCAAATATAAAATACGTGTCCGAGCGACTTGGACATGCGAGCGTCAAAGTCACAGCAGACACGTATTTGCACATTACTCGAAAGATAGAGGACGATGCGCTCGATCTCTATTCGAAATATGTTTAATCTTATGTGGGCAAATTGTGGGCAAGAACCTGATAGTCATCCGGAAAAGCCCGTAAATACTAGCTTAACCGATAGAACCTTCCATTTCGAACTTGATGAGACGGTTCATCTCCACCGCGTATTCCATCGGAAGCTCCTTGGTGAACGGCTCGATGAAGCCCATAACGATCATTTGCGTCGCTTCCGCTTCGGTCAGACCGCGGCTCATCAAGTAGAAGAGCTGGTCTTCCGACACTTTGGAAACCGTCGCTTCATGCTCGAGCGTAATGTTGTCGTTCATGATCTCGTTGTACGGAATCGTATCCGAGGTGGATTGATTATCCATGATCAGCGTATCGCACTTGATGTTCGCCTTGGAGCCTTGGGAGTTGCGTCCGAAGGAGGCCAGGCCGCGGTACGTTACTTTACCGCCGTGCTTGCTGATGGACTTCGACACGATGGTAGAAGTGGTATCCGGCGCCAGGTGAGTCATTTTCGCGCCTGCGTCCTGATGCTGGCCTTTGCCCGCTACGGCGATGGAGAGTACCATCCCTTTCGCGCCGCGGCCTTTCAGCACGACGGCCGGGTATTTCATCGTCAGCTTGGAGCCGATGTTGCCGTCGACCCATTCCATCGTCGCATTTTCTTCAGCAACGGCACGTTTTGTTACCAGGTTGTAGATATTCGGCGCCCAGTTCTGGATCGTCGTGTAACGAACACGAGAATCCTTCAGGCAGATGATCTCAACGACGGCACTGTGCAGCGAGTTCGTGCTGTAGATCGGTGCCGTACATCCTTCGACGTAGTGCACGAAGTCGCCTTCGTCGGCAATGATCAGCGTACGCTCGAATTGGCCCATGTTCTCGGAGTTGATGCGGAAGTACGCTTGAAGCGGAATTTCCACTTTAACGCCTTTCGGTACATAGATGAAGCTGCCGCCGGACCAAACCGCGCTGTTCAGCGCCGCGAACTTGTTATCGCTCGGAGGGATGACCGTTCCGAAAAATTTCTTGAAAATTTCCGGATGCTCGCGCAGCGCCGTATCGGTGTCCATGAACAGAACGCCCTGATCCTCCAGGTCCTTCTGCATGCTGTGGTAAACCACCTCGGACTCGTACTGAGCGGATACGCCGGCGAGGAACTTCTGCTCCGCTTCCGGAATGCCCAGCTTGTCGAACGTTTCCTTGATTTCGGTCGGCACTTCCTCCCAGGTTTTCCCCTGCTTCTCGGAAGGCTTTACGTAGTACTGAATATCGTTGAAATCGAGATCGTCGAGATCCCCGCCCCAACGCGGCATTTCCATCTTGAAAAACTGCTCCAGCGACTTCAGGCGGAACTCGAGCATCCATTCCGGCTCGCCCTTCATCTTGGAAATTTCCGTTACAATCTCGCGGGTCAGACCTTTACCGGATTGAAACACGGCCTTGTGCTCGTCGCGAAACCCGTATTTGTAATCTTCCATTTCGGGCATTTTCTTAGCCAATGTCCTCATCCTCCTTTATGGTTTTGTTTTATTCCGAATGCTGCTTCGCCTGATCAATCCCTTTTCTCAAGGCGTTCCAAGCGAGTGTCGCACATTTGATTCTGGCAGGGAATTTGTTGACTCCCGAAAGAGCCTCCAAATCCTCGTATTCGAATTCCACCGGTTCACCCTTCATCAAGCCGGAAAACTTCTCCGCCATCTCCAGTGCTTCCTCCAGCGACTTTCCCTTCACGGCTTCCGTCATCATGGAAGCGGAGGACATGCTGATCGAGCAGCCCTCCCCGTATACTTCGCGGCCTTCACCTTGCCGTCTTCCACCTGCATCTGCAGCTGGATTTTATCGCCGCAGGTCGGGTTGTTCAGGTCGATGGTGACATTCTGGTCATCGAAGGTTCCGCGGTTGCGGGGATTTTTATAATGATCCATGATGACTCTGCGGTACAAATCATCCAATTGCATAACCGAAGTACTCCTTTGCTTTGAGTAGGGATGCAATAAGCCGGTCAACGTCTTCTTCGGTATTGTACAGATAAAAGCTTGCCCGCGCCGTCGCGGTTACATTCAACCAGCGCATCAGCGGCTGGCAGCAGTGATGCCCGGCCCTGACAGCCACGCCTTCGGCATCCAGCACGGTAGCGACATCGTGAGGGTGCACGTCGTCCAGGTTAAAGGTAACGATACCCGTACGGTTTTCGAGCGGCCCGTAGATCGACAAGCCGTCGATTTCCTGCATCCGTTCGATTGCATAGGCGGCCAGCTTCCTGTCGTGCTTGTCGATGTTATCCATCCCGATGCTCTCCAGGAAATCGATGGCTGCACCGAGACCTACAGCTCCAGCAATGATCGGCGTACCGCCTTCGAATTTCCACGGCAGATCCTTCCATGTGGAGTCGTACAAGCCGACATGGTCGATCATTTCGCCGCCGAATTCGATCGGCTCCATCTCCTGCAGCAGTTCCTTCTTGCCGTACAGAGCGCCGATTCCCGTAGGGCCGCACATCTTATGCCCCGAAAGGGCGTAGAAGTCGCAATCCAGTGCCTGAACATCGACCTTCATGTGCGGTGTGCTCTGTGCTCCGTCCACGACCAATTTGGCACCGTGACGGTGGGCGATCTCGGCAATTTCCTTCACCGGGTTCACTACCCCGAGCACATTGGATACATAGGCGATAGATACGATTTTGGTCCGGTCTGTAATGGTTTTCTCTACATTCTCGACGCTGACGGAGCCGTCTTGCTGCAGAGGAATATATTTAAGCACGGCGCCAGTAGCTTTCGCTACCTGCTTGCCATGGAATGAGATTGCTGTGATGCTCCATCGGGGTAATGACGATTTCGTCGCCTTCCCCGCAGACCGCTCTGGCGTAGCTGGAAGCCACCAGATTGAGCCCTGCGGTTGTGCCGCGGTTGAAAATAATTTCTTCCGTCGAACGGGCGTTGATGAAAGCACGAACCTTCTCCCTTGCGCCTTCATAAGCGTCCGTTGCCCGCGAGCCGAGGGTATGCACACCGCGATGAACGTTGGCGTTATCCAGCTCGTAGTAGCGTCTTACCGCTTCAATTACCGAAATCGGCTTCTGGGAGGTAGCGCCGGAATCGAGGTAAACGAGCGGATGCCCGTTCACCTCTTGATGAAGAATGGGAAATTGTTTACGGATCTCGGACGTATTCATTGTCCCAGCTTCCTTTCCACAAGGAGCTGCAATTGGGAACGGATCGCTTCCAACGGAATTTCCGAAACGACCGGATCCAGGAAGCCGTAGATGATCAGACGTTCGGCTTCCGCTCTCGTAATGCCGCGGGACATGAGGTAGTAAACCTGCTCCGGATTCACCTGTCCTACGCTGGTCGCGTGGCCGGCCGTTACGTCATCCTCGTCGATCAGCAGAATCGGATTCGCGTCCCCGCGCGCCTTCGGGCTCAACATGAGCACCTTTTCCGTCTGCTCGCCGTTCGCTTTTGTTGCGCCCTTTTCGATTTTGGTAATGCCGTTGACAATCGCCGTAGCTCCGTCTCTCATCACCGCGCGGGTGATCATGTTACTGTCCGAGCTCTTGCCGAAATGAATGGCGCGGGTCGTCACGTTGAGCTTTTGTTCCCCGGTGCCGACACAAATCACTTTGGCGTCGGACAAGGAACCGTTCCCCTTCAGCACCGAAGTCGTATCGGACATCGCATTGCCGTAATGCATTTCGCCGATGATCCATTCGATGCTTGCCGTCGTTCTCGACATTCGCGCGGCGGTAGGTCAGATCGGTTACGGAATCGTTCAGGTTATGCACCGAGGCAAATGTGACCTTTGCTCCCGCCTTCACGACGATTTCGACCACGCCGTTCTGAACCAGCCCGTTCAGGCTTCCTTCGGATACATAGTTATCCACGTAGGTAACTTTGGAATGCTGGTCGGCAACGATCAGCACGTGAGGCGAGAAGCTGGCTTCGGCATCATCCGTCAGGAAGAGCGCCTGTACCGGGACTTCAACCTCCACATTTTTCGGAACGTAAAGGAATACGCCGCCGCTCCAAAGCGCGCTGTGCAGTGCGGTCAAGCGGTTCTCATCCTTGCTTACCACGCTCAGGAAATGCTGACGCACCAAGTCCTCATGGCTGGTCAGCGCTTCTTCGAGGCTTGTAAAGACAACGCCCTTCTTGCTGAGCTCCTCCGAAAGGGCGCGGTAGACCACTCCGGAATTGCGCTGAATCAAAAGATTATCCGGTTGTCCGGTTCCGAGAAGAACCCGGGCCGATTCCGGAAGCTGCTCAAGCGTTGCGAGCGCCTCCGCGGTTTTATAGGTACCGAAGGATTGCAAATCCCAGCGGTCGATTCTTGTTTTCTCCAATTTCGGCAGTTCCAACGATCCCGCCAGCTGCAAAGCTTCCGCCCGCGACGCGGTCATCCATTCCGGCTCGCGTCTTGATTTGGACAGCTCCACCAGACCCGCGTGATCGATGGGAAGAACAGTTTGTGTACTCATGTAAAGTATTCCTCCTCCAATTCTTGCGCAGCAGGGTGCTTCAGAAGCATCCGCCGCCTTCCCGATCTTAGTATTTCGGAGCCGTGGTGTTCATTGGAACCTTGAATTCTTCCTCTTCTCCGCCAACCGTTTCATCGACGATGCCGAGCTCTTCTTTCACCCAGTCATAGCCTTCGTTCTCCAGGCGCTCAGCCAGTTCCGGTCCGCCGGATTTAACGATGCGGCCCTGCATCATAACGTGGACATAGTCCGGCTTGATATAGTTCAAGAGACGCTGGTAGTGCGTAATGATCAGGAAGCCGCGCTCTTCGGAACGCATGGCGTTGACACCGTTCGCCACGATGCGAAGCGCGTCGATGTCGAGACCGGAGTCGATTTCGTCGAGAATGACGATCCGCGGATCGAGCATCATCATTTGCAGAATTTCGTTCCGCTTCTTCTCGCCGCCGGAGAAGCCTTCATTCAGATAGCGGTGCATGAATTCCGGATTCATCTCGAGATCTTTCATCTTGCCTTCCATTTGGCGGATGAACTTGATCAGGGAGATCTCGTTACCTTCGCCGCGGCGGGCATTCATCGCACTGCGCATGAAGTCCGCATTGGTGACACCCGTGATTTCACTCGGGTACTGCATGGCCAGGAACAGACCGGCACGGGCTCTCTCGTCCGTAGCCATCTCCAGCACGTCTTCCCCGTCCAAAGTCACCGAGCCTGCGGTTACTTCATACTTCGGATGACCCATCAGCGTGGAAGCCAGCGTACTTTTACCCGTTCCGTTCGGTCCCATGATTGCGTGAACTTCGCCGCCATTGATCGACAGGCTGAGTCCCTTCAAAATCTCTTTTCCTTCGACAGTCGCCTTCAAACCGTCTATAGTAAACTTGGGTGAATTTGCCATTGTGTTCTCATGCCTCCGCTTTTAAGTTATTCTTTCTTAATAATTATTCTAAACTGATTCTCAATGATTCTCAATGCTAATATATTATTATATCTCAGCAAACGTAAACAATAAACCCTTGGAAGCGTCTATTTTCAAGTTTTTTCACATCAGTGCAGCTTTTACCTTGGAAACCGCCGCCTCAAATTGTTCATCCGTGAGCACAGGTCGACGGGGCCGCTTGTTCAGTTTGTCCGACGGAAGTCCGATCCACGATTTGCACCCGTTATATTCCGGCTCGATCGGCAGAATCACCGGTCGCTCCAGCTCGTAAACCCTTAGAAGCATAATATGAAGCGGCTTCGTCTTTTTCCATTTCAGCCGCTCCTCCGCAAAATGATCCGTCCACATATGAAGCTCCCTTAGCTTGTCCAATTCCTCCTGTGACGATAGAAGGATATCTTCGGCAAGCTCGGCGTAGCGACGGATCTCCGTTTCGGTCGTCCCTGGGCTCCAACCCGCAACAGACGCTTCGACCTGCTGAGCGAATTCCGGCTTAACGAGTTCTTTCCGCTGATGTTCATAAGTGGGATACAAATAAAAACTGTCGCTTTCCACCTCGAAATCCTTCGTTTCTTCGCGAATGCCCCCTTTGCGCATGATCAAGATTTGTCGACCGAGACGCAGCGCCTCCACCGCGGCGACCCATTCTTTCAAGGCGGGAATAGGCCTGCTGTCGTTATGTATCGTCATCTCCCTGCTCCTCTCCGCTCCTTTATCTGCCTATCTTGATATTATAAGTTTCCAGCCTTTTTAAAGCAATTCCGCATCGGCATAAAAATCATCGCAAAAATCGACGCTAATCGTGCTGCAGTCATTCCATGCGGGGAGAGGTGAAGGAGCATGAGAGAAGGCATGATACCTGCCGTGCTGGGGACCGCTGTAACGGCGTCCGGCGCCGCTCTCGCGGGGAAGTATCCTGTGGCCGCCGCCGCCGTGATCGGTTTTGGACTGGCCCACGTGGTGCTGGGCGCCATAGATCTGGTGGAGCACCGCAGTAAAACGGTTTAAAACGCGCAAGGGAGGGCCTATGCCCCCCTCGTGTAACCATTTTTATCAAAATGGGTTATGACCCTTGTACATACATGCTGACGTCCTGAATCCGTTCGAACTGCTCATGATTCGCTTTCATCGGGTTGGGATTCAGGGAAGCCGACGGCTCCGGCGACGATGAGATTCCCAGCACCAGCAGGACGGCGAAGGCGGAGAGGACAAACAACAATTTGGTGAGCAGACTTTTCCATAAGAAAAACCTCCTGATTTTCGAAAGCGGATATAATTTCATTGTAAAAACGAATATTAATTCCGCATTAGCGCGGTTTAAATGATTTGTAAACTTTATCTGAAGCCTGTCCCGTTCGTTTTGGTTTCAGGCTCTATTCAACGGCGGGGAATTTGTTTTATACTATAGGAATAGCAGTTTTCTTATGGAAAAAGGAGGCATTATCCGTTCATGTCCGCATACCATCCTTTAACGGAAGCCGAAGCCGTGGAATACGCGCGGAACCTTCCGAATCTGTTTCAAAAAGACAGCGAGCTCACCAGCCGTGAAATCGGGGACGGCAATCTGAATCTGGTGTTTCATATCGTCGAGCCTTCGACTGGCAGGAGCATCATTCTCAAGCAAGCGCCGCCTTACGCCAAAGTCGTGGGCGAATCGTGGCCGCTGTCGCTCGACCGCGCCCGCATCGAGAGCGAAGCGCTGATCACGCAGGGCAAGCTGTGCCCGGATTTGGTGCCGGCGGTGCATGCTTACGAGCCGGAGCTGGCTCTGACCGTCATGGAGGATCTGAGCGATCACGTCATTATGCGCAAAGGGCTGATGGAAAGAAACCGTTACCCTTTGTTTGCCGGACATATCAGCCGATTTTTGGCCCGTACCCTTTTTTACACCTCGGATTTGGGCATGAATCAACAGGATAAGAAAGGCCGCGTCAAGCAGTTTATTAATCCGGATCTGTGCAAAATCACCGAAGACCTGATCTTCGACGATCCCTATACCGACTCGCCCAACAACAATGTGCCTCCCGCCATCCGCGACGCGGTACAAGCTCTGTGGGAAGATACGGAGCTGCATCTGGAGGTCGCCATCCTCCGCGAAGGCTTTCTGACGCACGCCCAGGCGCTGCTGCACGGCGATCTGCATACGGGGAGCATCTTCATCAAACCGGATTCAACGAAAGTGATCGACCCGGAATTCGCGTATTACGGACCGATGGGCTTCGATATCGGCGCGGTGTTCGCGAACCTGCTGCTTAACTACGCCGGCCAGGAAGGCTGGAGCCCGGATGAGACTTCCCGCAGCGACTACCGGGGCTATCTGCTCGGTACGATCCGCGACATCTGGACGGGGTTTGAAAAGGAGTTCCGTTCGCTGTGGAACGAACAAGGCGTGGACCGCATGTTCCGGACGCCGGGATACCAGGATTGGTATATGAAACGGCTTCTGCAGGATGTCTTCGGCTATACCGGCGAAGCAAGATGGTCCGCCGCGTGCACGGGCTGGCCCAAGTCGCCGATATCAATCAGTTGACGGACGAAGCGGCGAAGGAACGCGCTCAGCGCATTGCGCTGGCCATCGGCTCCGAGCTGATCAAATTCAATCGCCGCGCCGAATCGATCGAACAACTGCTGGAGATCGCCGATAAGGCGGTAAAGTAACGTTCCCGAGCTGGAAGATTTCCGGGGAAATATTCGTGTCCTGCAGGCCCGGCCTTGCAGGACCTTTTTGTCCCGCTAACTTTCCCGGATGCGCGAACCTTGATATACTGGGTATGAATCAGGCCGTTTTCTAAGGAAACAGCAACGATATCCTTAAAGAGGAGTACATGATATATGAGTAATGAAACGAACGTTTCGCAGGACTGGCTGCAATCCGTCCGCTGGAATTCGCTGAAAGACCAATTGGATCTCCTGGATCAGCGGCTCCTGCCGGACGAAATCGTTTATCTCGAGCTGACGACCTCCGAAGAGGTTTGGGACGCCATCAAGCAATTGGCGGTGCGGGGGGCGCCGGCGATCGGCATCGCCGCGGCGTTCGGGGTATACCTCGGTGTGCGGTCCGTGACCGGCGACCGGGAAGAGCCGCTGGCGGAGACGAACCGCCAGTGCGATTACCTCGCCACGTCGCGTCCGACGGCGGTGAATTTGTTCTGGGCGCTCGACCGCATGCGAGCGCGGGCTCAGGCGCTGCTGGGCCGGGCCCCGGCGGACGGCGAAGCGTCCGTCTCGTTGGAGGCCGCGAAGCGCGCGCCGCTGGACGAGGCCTGTGCGATCCAGGCCGAGGATGAAGCGACGTGCCGCTCGATCGGCGAGCACGCGCTGGGGTTGTTCGAGGACGGCATGGGCGTCCTCACGCACTGCAACGCGGGCGGCCTCGCCACCGCCCGCTACGGCACGGCCCTTGCGCCGATGTACCTGGCGAAGGAGCAGGGCATCCACCTGAAGGTGTATGCCGATGAGACGCGCCCCGTCCTGCAGGGCGCGCGGCTGACCGCCTTCGAGCTGCAGCAGGCGGGCGTCGACGTGACGCTCATCTGCGACAACATGGCCGGAGCGGTCATGGCCAAGGGCTGGGTGCAGGCCGTCATCGTCGGCACCGACCGCGTAGCCGCGAACGGCGATGTGGCCAACAAGATCGGCACGTACAGCGTAGCCGTCTTGGCGAAAGCTCACGGCATCCCGTTCTACGTCGCCTGCCCGATGTCGACGATCGATCTGAACACGCCGACCGGCGCCGATATCCCGATCGAGGAACGCCATGAGGACGAGATTACGCAGGGCTTCGGCAAACGCACCGCCCCGCAGGGCGTGAAGGTATACAATCCGGCGTTCGACGTGACGCCGAACGAGTATGTAACGGCGATCATTACCGAGAAAGGCGTCGTCCGGGCGCCTTATGACGTGAACTTGAAGAAGCTGTTCAAATAAGACGGCACGAAAAAACGGCCAAAACTCCTTGCACGGAGTTGGCCGTTTTCTTTTGTCGAGGAGACCGGGGTTAACCAAACAGGATGTTCGGTCATGCGGGGGAGACAGATTACAATAGGATCCCCGGCACTTTATAGAACCGGATCTCATAAATTGCCGCATCGCCGGCTGTGCCATCCTTATAGCGGGATTTAACCCTGAGCGTAACCTCTCCGCTGTCCGTCGTATCGCTGACGGAAAAATGAAGCAGCGGATTCAGCGGATCATGAAAGACGAACGGGAACAGATTCGTAAGAGCCGTATCGAGTACCTCGACCGGAGACCCGTCGGGGAACTCTTCGATGGCAGTATCGGTAAAAGGATCCGGCGCCTGCACCTGGCTCTCCGAGGTATAAATTTCCGTTAAAGTCACCGGCAAGCGGTGAAGGAAGCCCTGCTGCGAGCGCATATCGGTCCCGATCACGGAAACCTGGGTCTCTACCGGGTAAGAAGGGCTGTACCCACCTTCCAAGATCAGGTCCTTTCCGTCGGCCGAAGTATAAGCACGAACATTGCCGGACGAATCGGCGTAGAAGGCGTCCGGTACGACGGAACCGCCGCTGAAGCGTCTCGAAATATCCTTGATCGTCAGCCTCGTATCCGCGGCGATCCGTTTCGGATTCGGACTTGCGGCAAGCGTTGCCCCGGGAACGAAGGTTACGTACTTCTCGGCGATTGTCCGACCGGCGGCATCTTTCGCCGTAATCATGATCGTACTGGCAGACGAGCCGCCAGGGACATTGAAGCTCAGCTTGGAAGGATTCTCCGGCGCTACGGACAACCAGTCTCCGCCGCTGTCGGCTACGGAAGCCGTGAAGGTCAGATGGTCGTCCGAGAAATCGGGCATCGCGTCATTCGTCACGACCCGGGTAAAAGCGTTCATTAAATCCAGTGTGAAGGGCTCGCTGTAGCCCGGAATGTAGTAAGTTTCCGCCATTTGAATCGGGGTAAAAATGTACCTCGCTTCAGCCCACCCGCCGCGGCCATCCTGCGCGTAAACCTTCACGACGACATCGCCCGCGTTCGCAGGGGAATAGCCTTCCGCCTTGATCAGTTGAAGCTCGCCGTCGACAAGGCTTGCCGTATAGCCGGCCGGCAGGCTGGAGCCCAAATCATCCATGGTGTAGATCAGACGATCGCCATTGGCATCAGTAAAATTATCCGGAAGCGGGATGCTGCCCAGCAGATCGGAGGCGGAATCGGCTGCAAAATGCAAATAGACGGCGGCATCCACAGCAACAGGTGCTGCGTTTATCGGCATCAGCTTCAGGTGAAGCGTCGCGGCCGCCCCCTGCTGTCGGTTGCATCCACCCCGACGTAGTAGACCGACTGCCCGTCCAACATGCCGTGCACTTCAAGGAAAGACCCGGAATTCACATGTACGGAACCGGTCTCAAGAAGGATCGGAGACGTATACTGCGTATTGATGGAGTAGGTTAAACCATCGCCTTCCGGATCCGTAAAGTAACTCGACATATCTTGGTAGTAATTAACGTATCCATCCCCATCCATATATTCCTGCTCCAACGGAACGGCGGAGACATTCAGTACCGGTGCATGATTCATCGCAAAGCGAATTGTTGCTTGACTGAACCCGCCCCGGCCGTCCGAGGCCGTAACGACAAATAGAGCGTCGGATTCCAGACTGCCGCTGAACGAGAGCGAGGAACCGCTGAGAAGCGGGGTGAGTCCTCCGGAAAGGACTGCAGCAACGGAATAAGTCAGCGGATCTCCGTCAGGATCGCTGAAGTTTCCGGCCAAAGAAATAGCGGGAATCAAGTCGCCTTGATTATATGTAAACGCATAGACCGATTGGATCACCGCCGGCGAATGATTTGCCTTTTGCGGGGCGGGATCCAGAATAATGGCGATCGGGCTCGACGCGGCCCCCTATTATCCGTTGCCGTCACCGCAAAGGTCGTCTTGGCGGTTAAGGCACCGCGGAAAGCAAGCGTCTTTGCCGTAGACACTCGCCGATACACCGTTTGAATATTCTGGCGTGACCCCGTAAGAAATCGCATCCCCGTCAGGATCGTAGAACATCCCGCTTAACGGAATGGGCGCCGGCGTTAGCCCGACAGGTGAATAGACGTTGTTCGTTACATACGCCGCGTTCGTCACCGTAGGCGCGTGGTTCCCCTTCAGCACCCGCAGCAGCATGTGCGCCGCGCCCCTGCCCGGTCCACGGCGGTAATCAGAAAGACCGAGGCGTTCCGGGTTCACGCTTCCTTCCCTGAACGCCAGACTGCCGCCGCCGACCGCCGCGTCGAGCCCGTTCGCTTCGACCGGTGCAGCGCTGTACTGCAGCGAATCCCCATCCGCATCGTGAAACAGATCGTTCAGGGAAACGGCAAGTCCTGCCGAATAAGCGATTTCCTCCCGGAATTTCACCGGCGTCGGGGCATGGTTCTCCTTCACCGCGGTGGAGCCAATCTTCGCCAGCAGTCCGGACACGTCGTCTGCCGGACTCCGCTGCACCGGGATAGCTCCGCATATACTGCACGACGTCGCCTATATCCAGCCGTCCGTCCGTTCCGGGATCCACGACACGAATCCCGAACTGTCGGCTCGTTTGGTTCAGGGTCACGGTCAAGCTGGTCGCCCCCGGGCGGTTGAAATAAAGATATAATTTACTTCCGATTTGCTCACTCTGCACGATATCCGGTGCGCTTCCGAAATCGGTCAGCACGGAGCCGTTCGACGCAGCCGCTCCGAAATCATTGGCCAGATCCAGGACCACGGTCTGCCCCGGGAAGCCTGTTACGCTATCGACCGTTTGCACGACGGCGGCGGCTTGAACCGATGAAGCGGGCAATACAATGGGCCCCAAGGACAGGGTCGCCACCAGAACGGCCGCCATTAGACCGCGCCCCGCCCCCCTTTTCTTCTGCTCTCTTATGTATTTCTTGCGATTTGGCATAAATGCACCTCTACCCGGTTTCAATAGACTTATATTACCATGGATTAGTAGATTTGGAATAAGCCATTGTGACGATATAGAAAGTTTAAGCTCGCTAAAGCCCCAACCTTGCTTTAACTCCTTGTATAATTATTGAGAATTGACGCTTGATTTTTTATGTGAAAAGGATATGATGAATATGAAAATAATTTTCTTAATAATTATTAATTTTACGTAAATTTATTACTGGTGAGTGGTGAGTTATGTCCGATATTTTGCAGGCGATACGTGAAAAAGCGCCCTCCCTGCACCGAAAGGAGCAGACGCTGGCGCAGTATTTGCTCGAACACCCCCAGGAAGCGGTGCATCTGGGGATCGCGGAGCTGGCGGTAAGGTCCGGTACCAGCACGGCGACGGTATCGCGCTTTTGCCGCTCCTTCCTGTTCAAAGGCTTCGCCGATTTCCGCATGAAGCTGGCGGCGGAGCTCGCCCAGCTTCCCGCCCGGTCCTCTTATCAGGACATTGTCGCGGGGAACCCGCTCTCCAGTATCATTCAGGCGATCGAGACGAATCATCTTCGTTCGATTACCGATACGACGAGACAGCTCGACATGCAGGAGCTGCGGCGGGCGGTGGATACGCTTCGCGCTGCGAACCGGATCGATCTGTTCGGCGTAGCGACGTCCGGTGTCGTAGCTTTAGATTTCCAGCAGAAGCTGGCCCGGATCGGCAAATACGCCCAGTTCTGGCCGGATGCGCATATGCAGATTACCGGGGCTTCCAGCCTCGGCCCATCCGATGCCGCCTTTGCCGTCTCCTATTCCGGCGAAACGCCGGAGACGCTGGATGCTTTGCTGTGCGCCAAGGAACGCGGAGCGGTGACGATCTCGCTGACCAAGTTCGGCGTCAATCCCGTTTCGCAGGCGGCGGATATCCGGCTGTACGCCTCCTCGCTGGAGGAGGGCATGCGCCGGGGCGATATGGCCTCCCGTATTGCTCAGCTTCATGTCGTGGACATTTTGTTCACAGCGCTGGTGAGTGAAGAGTTTGACCGCTATGTGCCCCGTCTGGAGGAGTCGTACCAGTCGGTATCCAAATATCGCAAAGTCAAGGGGAGAAACGATGAATATTTTGACATTTCGCTCCGAGGAGGAACTGAACAAGGCGGGAGCGGGCATCATTACGGGTCTGGTGCAGACGAACCCCAGGGCTGTACTGGGGCTGGCCACCGGAAGCACACCCGTCGGCATCTATAAGGAGATGGTGGAGGCGTACCGCCAGCAACGGGTCAGCTTCGCGAAGACAACGACCTTTAATCTTGACGAGTATGTCGGTCTCGAGCGAAATCATCCGGCCAGCTATTATTCGTTTATGCAGGAGCACCTGCTGGGCCATGTCGACGCCGCCCCGGAGCGCCGCCATATACCGGACGGCATGGCCGCCTCCCTGGAAGAAGAATGCAGGCGTTACGATTCCCTGCTCGAGCAGGCGGGACAAATCGATCTGCAGCTGCTCGGCCTCGGCCATAACGGGCATATCGGGTTTAACGAGCCCGACCATGCGCTGCGCAGCGGTACCCACGTCGTCACGCTGCAGGAGAAGACGCGTCAGGCGAACTCCCGGTTTTTCAGCTCCATCGCCGATGTGCCGACGCATGCCATTACGATGGGGGTCGGTACGATTTTGAAAGCCAAAACGATTCTCCTTGTCGTGCGTGGAAAGGATAAAGCGGAGATCGTCCGGCAGGCGCTGCAGGGCCCGATTACGACGGAATGTCCGGCTTCGCTGCTGCAAACGCATCCGCATGTGGTTGTTTTACTCGATTCCGAAGCGGGAGGGTCGCTGTCATGACTCGAATGAATGGAGATACGCTGATTGTAGGGGCCAAAATCGTTACGCCCGGGGGCATCTTCGAGAACGGATACGCTTCGGTGAGGCAGGGGTCGCTGGAATCGGTCGGACCGCTGGAGGACCTTGGGGAAGACGGAAAAAAGGGAGCCCATACGGTTGACGCTCAAGGCGGGTGGTCGCTCCCCGGCTTCATCGATGTCCATGTGCACGGCGGGTATGGCTATGACTTTATGGATGCGGACTCCGGCGGCCTTGACGAGATTACCGGGTTTCACGCCCGGAACGGGACGACAGCCATGCTGGCGACCACGGTGACGGCATCGCGCGAGGCGATCGATCGGGTGCTAGCCCGCGTTCAAGCTTATAGGCGCGGGAAATGCCTTACGCCCAGCTGGCCGGCGTGCATTTGGAGGGGCCATTCATCAGCCCGAAATGGCCCGGGGCGCAAAATCCGAGCTTTATTGTGCCGCCGCAGAAGGAATGGGTTGAGAAATGGGTTTCAACCTATCCGGGGCTCGTGAAAATGCTCACTTTGGCTCCCGAAACCGAAGGAGCGTTCGGGCTCATCGAGCGGCTCCGGGAGCTGGGAATCGTCTCGGCCTGCGGGCATACCGACGCAAGCTATGAAACCGTGACCGAAGCGGCGAAGCATGGGCGCGTCATGCCGTACATACCTTCAACGCCATGACAGGGCTGCACCACCGAAAGCCCGGCGTCGTCGGGGCGGTGCTGGATCATGAGGCAATCAGCGCGGAAATCATCGCCGACGGCCACCATGTGCATCCGGTCGCCATCCGGTCGCTCACCCGGGTCAAGCGGCAGGATAACCTGCTGCTGATTACGGACGCCATGTCGGCCGCAGGACTCGGCGACGGCGATTACTCGCTCGGCGGCCTTCAGGTCACGGTCAGAGGCGGTGTCGCCCGGCTTAAAGACGGGGACAGCCTCGCCGGCAGTACCTTGACCATGCTTCAGGCGTTCCGCTTCATGGTGGAGACTGCCTGCGTCGACATGGCCGCGGCTAGCCGGATGGCCAGCGGGAACCCCGCCAAGCCGCTTGGCATGGAACGGACGCTGGGAAGCATCGAGGCGGGCAAACAGGCGGATCTGCTGCTGCTCACCCCCGCTTTGGAGCTGAAGCAGGTTTGGATCCGCGGCAGGGCGCCGCCCATGGAGTAGGCCACGAAAATCCTTAACACGAAAATCCTTAATCCATTGAAAAAAGGAGTCGGGAGGCCCATTCAGCCTGCCAACTCCTTTTTACTTTGAAAACCTTACACGGTCACGAACTGGCGCGTGACAATGTAATAGCGCAGCCGGCTCAAATCCCCGGCGATATATAATGAATCTCCGCTCCGTAGCGGATCGTCTTTTCCAAAATATGGGCATAACGGACAACCAGCTTCGGATGTATGGTGATCTCATCGCAGATGATCATGGAATCGTAGACGTGGTTCATTTTCACGGAAAAATCATTCACTTCAAACCCGAAACCGAGGCGGCTGACATCGGCTACCCGGACGGCAAACGTTTTAAAATCCTCGCTGACGGTGCCGAAGGTATTTAATTTAAAGCTGGCACATTTCTTATTGTCATCGCTGTACAGCTCGTCGAACGATTGCCGGGAAGCGGCTTCGATCTGAAACACTTCGGAATCGGCCGGGGCGAACAAGATTTTGAAGGGAGTCACCCGCAGCACCCGCATTTCCTGCTTCCGTTCAAAATTATAGCAGAGCACCTCATCCCCGTTGAGGAACGCATCCGGCGCATCCAGCTTGACTTCCAGCAAATCCGGCTCCTCATAGGTAATTTGTCCTTTATATACTTTCCCCTTATGCTGCATTTGAATATCCTTCATGCCAGCTCACCTCCCGGTTGATAGCTCTACTATATCCAGGAAACTTTTAAAAAGTTTCAGTTAAATATTAGGAGACTATTAGAATTTTGTCGAAAAATGTGCGGCGGGTTGGGCCTTTAGGGAAAAGACGGTGACAAATAGCGAGCCTGCGGACAGAGTCGGTTGCCTCTGACAGTCGAGAGCTTACCGTAAAGTGCCAGATGGGACAATAGAGATGATGAGGGGGGATGGGGTATCCACTTCCGGTCGCTGTTGTCTGCAGGAAATATTCATTAGAGGCCGCTGGGCAGCGGTCATTTCCCGCAGACAAAGGCGAACGCTGGCGCTCCTCCAGTGGATACCCCATCCCCGTATCTGTCTCTATTCTTGTCAAATGGCACTTTCTTGGCATTCTGCCGATTGTCTACGGCAGTGGCCCTATTCTCCGGCCAGCTCCTTTGTCGCTGCACTTTTTCCCTCGCCTCAACCCGGCGCGGCGAGGAAGGTAGTAAGAAAGCCCTTCCCGGTAATCCGGGAAGGGCTGATCTAAAGATATTATCGCTCCATATGATCGTCCGGCTGGGCGGCTTTGACGGTGAGGCCGCCGTCGACCATCAGGAGATGGCCGTTGACCTGCATTGCTTCCTCGGAAGCCAGGAAGACGACGGCATCGCCGATCTGCCGGGCGGTGCCGAGACGCTTCATCGGATTCGCTTCCACTTCTTTGGCGCGAATCGCCGGATCGGCCAGGAAATCGGTGCACATGTCAGTATCGACTGTACTAGGACCGACGGCATTGACGTTAATGTTATATTTGCCAAGCTCAATCGCCATGCCCTTGGTGAGCATGTGGGCCGCCGCTTTGGACGATTGATAATGCGGAATTACCGGACTTGTGACCATCAAGCTTGCCGTGGAAAGCACGTTGATAATTTTGCCGTACCGCTTCTCGATCATCGATTGAGCCGCAAGCTGCGACGCCAGGAAGACGGATTTGACATTCGTATTGTAGGTACGGTCCCATGTTTCTTCCGTTACCTGCATAAACGGCTCGAACGGAGCGATTCCCGCATTGTTGACGAGGATTTCCACGTCGCCCAGCTGTTCCTTCACCTGATTGAACATGGTCGCGACCTGCCCCTTGTTTCCTACATCGGCTTGGACCACGATCGCCTTCACCCCGTGGGATTCCGCCTGCTCCTTCACCTTTTCCGCCAGCGGGCGGGAACGCTCCGATGTATAATTAATGGCAACGTGTGCGCCCTCTTCCGCCAAACGGATGGCGATCGCCTCGCCGATGCCCCGGCTTGCGCCCGTAACGAGCGCTACCCGGTTTGCCAATCTGCCCATGAATGATTTCCTCCCAAATTTGAACAAATCCCCCGAAAGCGGCTCCATGTCAGAAGCGTCCTCCGTTAGAGCAGCAAAACCGCCCGCACTAAACGTTTCAATTAAAACACGGATGATCTTCATGGAATGGCTTCGTTCGAAGCGTTCGGTATTCCTTTCGGGGAGAGTCCGGTTATACAGGATTATGCTTTGCATCATTTCTAAGCGGCCACCGATGTTTCTCGCTTCCCCGCCTTAGAGGCTCGGTCCGATCCGGTTGATGCTGAACTCCGTATGGCCGAGAATTTCCGCCTTGGTCAGCTTCCCGTTCGCCACGGCCTGAATTTCTTCCCAGATCATGTTACCCGCTTCATCCAGGCTCTGCGTGCCTTCAAGCATCGCTCCGACGTTCACATCCATGTTATCAGACATGCGTTCGAACATCCGCGAATTGCCCGTGATCTTGATAACGGGAACGACAGCCGAACCCGTAGGCGTCCCCGTCCCGTCGTGAAGCAAACGAGATGAGCCCCGCCTGCCGCCATGCCGGATACGCATTCGATATCATTTCCAGGGGAATCCATAAAATAAAGCCCGTGCTTCGGGATGGTCTCGGCGTACTCGATCACGCCCCGGATCGGAGCATTACCGCATTTGCTGATGCAGCCCAGCGACTTCTCCTCGATCGTCGTCAGCCCGCCCGCTATATTGCCGGGACTGGGATTGCCTCCGCGCATATCGGCGCCCATCCGCTCGACCTCTTTCTCGAAGCGGTCGACGATGTAATACAGCTTATCCGCGGTGTCCTGCGTGGCGCAGCGGGAAGCCAGCACATGCTCGGCCCCGATAATTTCCGTCGTCTCGCCGATCACGACGCCGCCCCCTGCTGAATCAGCGAATCCGCCGCCGCACCCAGCGCCGGATTGGAGGCAAGGCCCGAGGTCGCATCGGACCCGCCGCATTTGACGCCGATGATCAGTTCGCTGAGCGGTACCGGCTCCGGCTTCATGGCGTCCAGCTTGGCCCGCATCGCCTTGGCCAGCTCCACCCCGTGCTGAATCGCTTTGACCGAGCCGCCGACGGATTGAATGTCGAACACCTCGACCAGCTTGCCGGTGGGACGGATTGCTTCCGCCAGTTCATGCGGATCGACCACCTCACAGCCGAGGCTGATGATAATCACGCCCCCGACGTTCGGGTTGCGGCCGGTCCCCGCGAGCACCTCGAACGTGCGTTCTTTATCCGCCCCGATTTGGCTGCGGCCGTGCTGGTGCGGAATGGCAACGGTGTCCGGCACCATTTGATTGATTCGTGTACACACCTGGTTCGCACAAATGACCGTAGGTATAATGAGAAGATGATTGCGGATGCCCACATCGCCATTCGGTCTTCGGTATCCCATAAAATGAGTCATACCCGTATGTCCTCCCTTGTCATGCCGTCCGTTTACGACTTGGCCCGGTCCCCGCGTCCGCGGATGCCTTCGACGTTATGGACGTGCACATGCTGTCCGGCTTTGATATCGGCCGTCGTACGGCCGATGACTTCCCCGTATTTGCGGATGTCCGTGCCGCTCGGGATGTCCTCGATGGCGACCTTATGGCCGAAGGGCACCGGGTCGAGCAGCGTTAATTCCTTCACTTGATCCTGCTTGCGGTACGAAATGCGTTCTCCCGCGTTCAAATCCTTAATGGCCGTGGCCACATGATCACGCGCATCCATCACCAGCGCACTGGCGCCGGCTTCGATTGTTCCTGCCATAAGCGGCTCGCCTCCCTTATCACGTCAGCCCTTATCTTATGCCTGTTCGTTGACCATCCGGTTCGTCAGCGAACCGAGCTTCTCGATTTCGATCGTCACGACGTCTCCGTCTTTCAGATATACCTGCTTTTCCTCCGGATAACCGAGCACTACGCCTTCCGGTGTGCCTGTAAGAATAATATCGCCGGGTACGAGTGTCATATGCTGCGAGATGTAGCTCACGATTTCATCGCAATGGAAAATCATGTCCGACGTATTGGAGTTCTGGCGCACTTCGCCGTTGACGATGCACTTGATGCTCAGATCGTTCGGATCCCCACCTCGTCCGCCGTGACGAGATAAGGTCCGAGCGGGCTGAAGCCGTCGCAGGACTTGCCGAGCGACCACTGCTGGGTGCGCATTTGCAGATCGCGGGCGGACAGGTCGTTGACATTGCAGTAGCCGAAAACGTAGTCCAGCGCACCCTCCTTCGCCACATATTTCGCTTCTTTCCCGATCACGATCACGAGCTCGGCTTCATAGTCCACTTTGCTCGAAACCTTCACCGGCGACCGGCACATCATGTCCGTGGCCCGTCAGGGTGTTGTTGAATTTGTTGAAAAGAATCGGGTACTGCGGAATCGGCGCGTTCGTCTCTTCCGCGTGTTTGCGGTAGTTCAGGCCTACGCAGATGATTTTATTCGGGCTCGGAACGCAGGGTGCGAACGTCAGCTTCGCCTCGTCCAGAATGTATGCGTCGCCGCCGCCGGAGGAGAGCGCCTCATCGACGAAGGCCTGAAGCGCCGCAACGGCCGCCTGGCCCCCTTCGATGACCTCATGTACGTTAGAGGCAACCGTCTGCTTGGAAGGGAACGCTTCCAGCGCCTTCACGATATGTACGATGCCGCGGTCCGTCTTCACGCCGAGCTGCTGCCCGCCGTTTTCAATAAAAGTAACCAGCTTCATAATGATAATCCTCCCAGAATAAAAATAAGCTGCAATCGCCATGATCATTCCATACGTTTATACGCTCTTGCCGAACACAACGCCGCCGTCGATATAGAGCGGGGAGCCCATCATGAACTTCGAATCGTCCGATGCGAGGAACAAGGCCGCTTTGGCGATGTCCTCCGGACGCAGCAAATCTCCGCTCAGTTGGCGCCGCTTCAGCGATTCGTAGCCCGCTTCGATGTCGTCGTACGATTTGCGCAGGTAATCCTCGACGAACGGCGTCAGCACCGTGCCGGGCAGCGACGCATTGACGCGGATGCCGTAAGGCGCGTAATCGACCTGCATCGATTTGGTTAGCGCAAGCACCGCGCCTTTGGTCGCGGAATAGGACGCCCGGCGCGCCAGGCCGATTTCGGCGATGCAGGACGACATATTGATGACGGACCCCTCGCGCCGCTCCATCATGTGAGGAATGACATATTTGCTCGGCAGGTAGACCCCGCGGATATTGATGTTAATGACGCGGTCCCAAGCTTCCGGCTCGACCTCATGAATGGCGCCCACTCCGCTGACGCCTGCATTGTTGAACAGGACGTCGATCCGGCCGTGCTCCGCAATAATCCGGTCCACCATCGTCTTCACGGATTCCGGATCCGTCACATCCGCCTGAATGAAGCTAGCCGAGCCGCCGGCTTTAACAATCTCGTCTGCGGTTTCCCGGCCTTTCCCGGCCTCCAGATCGTTCACAACCACGTAAGCGCCTTCACTTGCGAACAGCAGCGCCGTCGCTTTGCCGATTCCGGAGCCGGAACCGGTGATGAGAATGACTTTGTTTTGCAATCTCAAGGCTCTTCCCTTCCTCCCTACAAAATTAGGCGACCACCGCTTTAGGCTTGCGACAGCCGCCCGGCCAACGAGCAAATTTCCCGCTGCGCCAGCTCCCGCTTCTCTTCCCACTCATGCTGGAACATCGAACAGCTGATGGCCGCGATCACCCGGCCTTCGGCATCCCGTACCGGCGCCGCCACACAGCAGAAGCCCATCACCGCTTCCTGCAGGTCGAACGCCAAGCCGGTGGAACGCACCTCCGCCAGCTGACGGGCCAGCTCCTCCCGGCTTCGCAGCGTATGCGGCGTAAGACACGGCTCCAGTGTATCCCCTTCAAACAGCGTCTCGAATTCGGCAGGATCGAGGAAAGCAAGCATCGCTTTGCCGAGGGCCGTGGCATGGGCCGGAAGCTTCTTCCCCGGCTCGGAAGCGAGCCTGACGGGTGAAGGCATCTCCTCCTTGGCCAAGTACAGCACTTCATGCCGCTCCAGCCTGGCAAGCTGAATCGTTTCCTGAATGACATGCTTCGTCACGGACGCTTCCTTGCGGAACCGGTCGACCAAGCTGAACTGCTTGAAAAAAGCATTTCCAATGAATCCCAGCTTCGATCCAAGCGAGTAGGTGCCTTCTTTTTCGCGCGCAACCCAGTCCAGCGCTTCCATCGTGTTCAGCAGCGAAAACATGGAGCTCTTGTTGATCCCAAGCCGTTTGGATAAATCCATCAGCCTCAGTTCGGACGGTTGCTCGGCAATCAGCTGCAGCACATCGCTTGCTTTTTCCAAAGCCGGAACCCAATATTTCCTCTCCATGCTGCCAAAGCCTCCAGGTTGCAAGTAGTTTAATATACTAAACCACGGTTTTGTATATTGACACTTCCATAGTATCACCCCCGTTCTTCGGGTGTCAATCGGTAACTGGCCTTTCGGCGGCCGTTATAATTAAAATCTCCCTTGAATTGGAAATAACGCCGGTTTATCCTTAAAATAATGGCAAAATATGACCCGGGAGCGTGACCCATGATACGCCGTTTCTTCCGTTATTACCGGCCTTATACCAAGCTGTTTGTGCTCGATTTCTCCTGCGCCGTTCTGGCGGCTCTGCTGGAGCTCTGTTTTCCGCTGGCGGTGAATCATATCGTCGACCGGCTTCTCCCCGGCAAGGATTGGGGGCTGATCGTCTGGGCCTGCGCCGCACTCCTCGCCCTGTACCTCGTCAGCACGGGGCTGAATTATATCGTCACCTATTGGGGCCATAAGCTCGGCATCAACATCGAATTCGACATGCGCCGGCGACTGTTCGGGCATATCCAGAAGCTGTCGTTCCGCTTCTTCGATAACAATAAAACCGGCCACCTCATGTCGCGGATGACGAACGACCTGTTCGAAATCGGAGAAATGGCCCACCACGGGCCGGAGGATGTGTTCATCGCGGTCATGACGCTGATCGGCGCGTTCGCCATGATGCTGACGATCAACTGGAAGCTGGCGTGCCTGACGTTTCTCGTCGTGCCGCTGCTCATTTGGCTGGTCGTGGCCTGCAATATGAAAATGGTCCACGCGTCCAAGCGGATGTTCTCCGAGATTGCGGACGTGAATGCGCGCGTGGAGGACAGCGTCAGCGGGATTCGCGTCGTACAGACCTTCTCCAACGAGAAGCATGAAATGGACAAATTTATGGTGAGCAACCGCAGCTTCCGCCAGGCCAAGCTTCAGTCGTACCGGATTATCGCCTTCGGCTCCTCCGGGATGTATATGCTGATGCGGCTGATCTCGCTGTTTGTGCTGATCTGCGGCGCCTGGTTCGTTGTGCACGGCCAGCTCTCCTACGGCCAGTTCGTCGGCTTCCTGCTGCTGATCAACATCTTTTTCAAGCCGATTGAGAAAATCAACGCCTTCCTGGAAAATTACCCGAAAGGGATGGCGGGCTTCAAGCGATTCACGGAAATTATCGATACGGAGCCTGATGTGGCCGATGCGCCGGATGCGGTCGAGGTCCGTTCGCTCCGGGGAGAAATCCGCTTCGAGAAGGTGACCTTCGGCTACGAGGATCATGCGAAGGTGCTGAAGGAGGTCGATCTGGCGATTCACGCCGGGGAAACCGTCGCTTTCGTCGGGCCCTCGGGAGCCGGGAAAACGACACTGTGCAGCCTGATCCCGAGGTTCTACGAGATTGACGGCGGCAAGCATCAGGATCGACGGCACCGACATCCGGCGGATGAAGCTCGCCTCGCTCCGCTCGCAGATCGGCATTGTGCAGCAGGACGTGTTCCTGTTCTCCGGATCGCTGCGGGACAACATCGGCTACGGCAAGCTTGGAGCGACGGATGATGAGATTTGGGAAGCGGCGCGCCGGGCGCGGCTGGACGATTTGATCCGCTCGCCGCCGGAAGGCCTGGATACGTACGTCGGCGAACGCGGCGTGAAGCTGTCCGGCGGACAGAAACAGCGGCTTGCCATTGCGCGGATCTTTCTCAAGAATCCGCCGATCCTGATTCTGGACGAGGCGACGTCGGCGCTCGATACGGAGACGGAAGCGGCGATCCAGCAGTCTCTCGCCGAGCTGTCGCAGGGCCGGACCACCTTGGTGATCGCCCACCGGCTGGCTACGATCCGCGGAGCGGACCGCATCGTGGTCGTGACCGAGCAAGGGGTCACCGAACAGGGCCGGCACGAGGAGCTCGTCGCCTCGGGAGGCGTGTACAGCCGGCTTCACCGGGCGCAGTTCGGATGAGAACCGTCCGCGCGACTTCCCATGGGATACGATTTTTGATAAAATGACAATACTCTTGGCCTAAAAACATTACTTGGAGGTTGTGCCCATGCTCGAACCAGGAACAGTGCTCAAGGAAGACGTTGATTTTGAGAAAGCGCGAAGCCAAGCCTGCAATGTGGAGGCCAGACAAGGCATACTGAGGATCTACGGACCCGGAAAAATCAGCTCCTACGGGTCCCATCAGGTGACGATCGAAGGGAAACAAATGCTCCGGTCGGTCAATCAATTTGTCGTAGTGTAAGTTAGAACCCAAACGCCTCTTGCCCGAATCTTGTTCAGGGAAAGGGGCGTTCGTTTGTTCATGTAGCTTTTCCCGTAATGTCTGTGTTAGAGTTAAAAACGAAAGCGGTTCCATTCATTATAATAAGATTTCTTTCCTTTTTTCTTAACTTCATTCCCAAGGAGTGATTTCCCATGTCCATGGACTCCATCCGAGAGCTCGCCGAGCGGGTCCGCGGCAATGTCAACCGGGTCATCGTCGGCAAGGAAGACGTGATCGACAAGCTCCTGATCGCCCTCATCGCCTCCGGGCATGTGCTGCTCGAAGACGTTCCCGGCACAGGCAAAACGCTGCTCGCCAAAGCCCTCGCCGAATCGCTCGACTGCAGCTTCCGCCGCATCCAGTTTACGCCCGATCTGCTCCCGTCGGATTTGAGCGGGATTCACTTTTTCAACCAAAAGCATGCCGAATTCGAGTTCCGTCCGGGGCCGCTGTTTACAAATATACTGCTCGCCGATGAGATCAACCGCGCCACACCGCGTACCCAATCGAGCCTGCTCGAATGCATGGAGGAGCGGCAGATCAGCATCGACGGTGAAACCCGCACGCTGCAGCGGCCGTTCCTGGTCATCGCCACCCAGAACCCGATCGAGAACCAAGGCACCTTCCCGCTCCCCGAAGCCCAGCTCGACCGGTTTCTCTTCAAGATCCGTATGGGATACCCCTCTACGGAGGAGGGCCTCGCGATTCTGAAGCGGTTCAAGGAAACGAACCCTCTGGCGCATATCCAAAGCGTGGCCGGCTCGGCGGACATAATCGCGGCGCAGGATGCGTACAGCGCGGTTACGGCGACGGACGACGTGCTCTCGTATTTGCTGCGGCTTGTAGAGCGGACGCGCGAACACAAAGAAATCGCCGTAGGGGTCAGCCCGCGCGGCAGTCAGGCTCTGCTGAAGGCGGCACAGGTTCATGCGATCCTGAGGGGAGGGATTTCCTGACACCGGATGATGTGAAAGCGATGGCGGAGCCGGTTCTCGCCCACCGCATCGTCCTAAGGAGCAATCTGCGCGCCCGCCCCGATGCGGCCGAAGCGCTGATCGCCGCTATCCTGCAGGAGGTGCCGGTTCCTTCCGAGGAGCCGGCTCCGCTGCGGTAGGAAGCAGGGATGCGGCATGGCCATTACCTGGATCTTGTTCGTGGCGGCGGTCATCGCCGGATTGCAGGGAGCGGTGTTCCGCCGATGGGGGCACCGCTCGATCGAATACCGCCGGTTTTTCAGTACGGGCGCCTGTTATCCCGGGGAGGAAATCGAGCTCGTGGAACGCATCACGAACCGCAAGCTTCTGCCGGTTCCGTGGTCGCGGCTGGAGTCGCTCATCCACGCGAATCTGCGGTTTCAAAAGCAGTTCAACCTGGATATCAGTGACGGGATGCTGTTCCAGAATCACCGCAGTCTGTTCAGTCTCATGCCCTATACGCAAATCACGAGGCGTCACCGGATTACGGCGCTCCGCCGGGGCCGCTACCGCCTGAATTCCGCTACGCTGACGCTGGGAGATGCGCTTGGCCTGGCCAAACATTCCGTTCACTTGGAGCTTGAAGCGGAGCCGCTGGTCTACCCGCGCACAGCCCGTCCCGACGAAGTTCCTTTGCCGAGCCACAGCTGGCAGGGGAGTACCTCCGTACGCCGCTGGATGATCGAAGACCCGTTCATGATCTCGGGCGTCCGCGAATACCGGCCCGGCGACCCGCTGAAGGGCGTCAATTGGAAGGCCTCCGCGAGGACCGGACAGCTTCAGGTGCACAACTACGATTTCACGGCGGAACATCGCCTGATGATTTATTTGAACGTGGAGGATCATGAGAAGATGTGGAGCCAGGTGAACGACGAGGAGCTGTTCGAACGGGGGCTCGAATGGGCGGCCGCGCTCGCGGAGCAGGCGCTGGAACGGGGAATGGAAGCCGGCTTCGGCACGAACGCCTATTCCGTCGACGCGCCGAAGGAGCCGGTCCGGGTGAGTCCGGACAGCGGCTCCGCGCAGTGGACCGGCATTCAGGAGGCGATGGCGAAGCTGGTGGTGGCGCGGAGCATCCCGTTCGATACCCTCCTCGAGCAGGAAGCGGAGAGCGGGATGACCCGGATGGACATCCTGATTCTATCCGCCTACATGAGCGAGAAAATGAAGCCGCCGATCGACCGGTCGGGGACTAACGGCAATGCGGTCGAGTGGATTCGGCTGGTGCCGCGGGGAAAAAGTGGTACGGAAGCCGGCGAGCCGGCCCGGGAGGAGGACGCCGGATGAACGCTTCTTCGTCCAAAGCTTGGCTGCCCGCCGTCGTCACAGCGGCCCTGAAGGGCGCCCTAGAGCTGCTCATCTTCGGCGCGTCCGCCTTTCATCGCTGGCGTTTACGGCTTGCCCGATGCCGGTCTGGGATGGTGGCTGGCCGGGCTTCCGCCGCTGTATGCCGCCGGTCGCCTGTACCAGCTTATGGTGCGTCCCCGGAATAAGCTTACGCTCCATGCGGGGCTGCTGCTGATTGCCGCGCTGCAGGCTTGGCTGCTTTTCGGCAGTGGTTATGCCTATTATTGGATCGTTCCTTTCGGCTGGCTGCTCGCTTACCGGGGCGCGCACATGGCCTCGCCGCCATGGCATGAAATGTTTCCGGGGAGCTTCAGCTTGATGGGCCTGGTGATTTATTTTGCCGCCTCGGTCGTCATGCGGTTCGTGCCTTCCTTCGCTCCTTACCAACCGGTGCTCTCCTGGAGCGGCGCCACCGCACTGGCCGCGGCGCTTCTGCTCGTGAACGAATCCAACCTGAAGGAGGAGTCGCTTTCCGGCAAGAAGCACCGGCCTTGGCCAAATCGGTTCTATGGCAGAACCGGGCGCTGGTCCTGCTCCTGCTGGCCGTCATTCTGGTCATCGCCCTTTTCCAATCGCTGCGGGAAGCGGCAGGCCGGCTCAAGGAGCAGCCGCTGGCTCTGCTAAACTCGTTGCTGAGCCGCCCGCAGCGACCGGAGAGCCCGCCGCCGCAGGATAATACTCCCGCTGCTCCGCCCCCGGGGCTGGGAGAAGCCGATCCGCCTTCAATCTGGTGGGTTTGGCTGGAAAAGATAGGCATGGCTCTGACCGCGACCGCCTTGGCGGTTATTGTGCTGTATCTGTTGTACCGCCTGTTGAAACAGATACCGGGTTGGCTAAGGCGCCTCCTGCGTTGGCTGACCTCCCTCCTGTCCTTCGGAAACCGGACGGACGGCGGGGCCGGTTATGAGGATGACGTTGAACGCTTGATGCACTGGAAGGATTTCGGGGACCGGCTCAAGGGCCGGCTGCAGGACTTTCTGGCGAGACGCCCTTCCGCCCCCAAGTGGGAAGACCTTACGGATAACAAACAGCGCATCCGGTTTTTGTACCGCGACAGAATCGCACGCGCCATCCGCTCGGGAGCACCCTTCCGTCCGAGCCTGACGCCTAAGGAAGCCGTTCGGGAATGGGAACGCTCCGGCTCGGACGGCACCGGCGGAAAAACCGGTGCCGCTGCAAGCGACGCCAAGCTGGTTGATGTCTATGAGCGGGTAAGATACGGGGAACGGACCGTGAGCGATGCGGAGGTGGCGGAATTAAAAAAATCCGTTGATTCGGAACGATAGCTTTAGAGAACAGGCGGATTTCGCCTGGTCATACCGGGAAGCTTCGTAAGTGTGCAACGGCGCAGATTTGTCCGGTTAAGCATGGTCATAGTTTCTCTTAACAAGTTGCTCTTGCAGGGAAGGCGGCGCCCCGGATTCCAATCGGTCGAAGCCGAGCCGGTCGCCGATCAAATACAGCGGACGATCCTTCGTTTCGTCATAAATTCGGCCAAGATACTCGCCCATAATGCCAAGAATGATCAAGATCACTCCGTTAAAAAACAGACTGATCGAAACGAGAGACGCCCAGCCCGGCACCGTACGGCTTGAAAACATTTTCTCCAAAATTGTGTAAAACAAATAGAGGAAGCTGCCTCCCGAGAGCATAAAGCCAAGGTAGGAGGCCAGCTTGAGCGGCTTGAGGGAAAAAGAAGTGACGGCGTCCAGCGACAGCTTGAGCATTTTCTTCAGTGGGTATTTCGTCTCGCCCGCCCAGCGTTCGTCACGCACGTATTCGATAGCGGTTTGCCTGAAGCCGACCCAGCTGACAAGCCCGCGGATAAACCGGTTTTTCTCACGGACGGATTTCATAGCCTCGCATACCTTGCGGTCAATGAGCCGGAAGTCACCGGAATCTGCGGGAATATCGACATCGGTTAAAGCGCGAAGCGCCCGGTAAAACAAGGCGGCAGTCCACTTTTTGAAGCGGGTCTCACCTTTTCTCTCCGTCCGCTTGGCGTAAACAACATCGTAACCCTGCTTCCACTTGTCAATCATATCGAGGATAAGCTCCGGCGGATCCTGCAGATCGGCATCGATGACGACGATCGCCCGGCCTGCGGCATAATCCATCCCGGCTGTAATGGCGACTTGATGGCCGAAGTTTCGGGAAAAATGAATGACCTTCACAATGGGATCCAATTGGCTGAGCTTGTTAAGGAGGAGAGCCGTGCCGTCCCGGCTCCCGTCGTTGACGAATAATAGCTCATAGCTTTCTTTGGTGAAGCTCATGACATGTTTCAGCCGCCTGTAGGTCTCCGGAAGCACCTCTTCTTCGTTGAATACCGGAATCACGATGGAGTAAGCAACATTAGGCATAATGTTTTCCTCCTATCCTTAGAATTGTTCTTGATATTCGTAAAGCGCCACCGATCTCGGCATGAAGCTCGTGTCCGAAGAGCCGGAGGAATCCCCGCCTTGCCATTCTTCGGACGGAACCGCTCGGCAGTGCTGCTTGATCCAATCGGTAATGCCAGCTGCCGGCGCCTCTGCTTTTGCCTCTGAAAGATCCGAAGGTCATATCCGAAATAAGGAAATATTTGATTTTACCTTCGCGGGCCATTTGCTCCAGCTGAGTCGCCGTAATCGCAGGGTCCGAGCCCGAGAAACCGCCCCAGGTCAAAACCGGCAAGCCGGTATCCAAGATGAGGGGAGAAGACGTTTGCGCGCTGGGTGTCGCCACGAGATAGGTTCCCGCAGTGTAATGAGATGTGAGAAATTCGGTTAGCTTCCCGTTGTCCGTACTTTGTCTTTTCATCCCGCTTACGTTCTTCAGCTCAGGTCCGGCATACGGATTGGAGCCGCCGTTTCCGTATATCGTCGGCGTGAACGCCCAGTAGGCGGGAGCGACCAGTAGAGCGGCCAAGCCTGACGTGACCGCTGCAGTGCGGACCCAGCCAGAATCCGCCAGCCTTGACTTTAGGCGAAGCCCGGTGAGTACCAGCGACGTTGCGACAGTGAACATGCCTATAATGGCTGTCATTATGCCTCGCAGTGCGGGATATCTCCATACCAGCACGGCTTCCACAGCCGCTGTAGATAGAACGGCAAGCGGAAGCGACCAGCCGGATATCGCACGAGCGCGATAATCTCTCCACATCTTCACAGTGCCGGCACCCGTCAATGCGCCAACCGCCGGAGCCAGCATCACTAAATAATAACGGTGAAAAAAACCGGCGAAGCTGAAAAACACGAGCATCGGCACGAGCCAAGCGATCCAAAACACCGCCATCCGCCGCTGTGTTGTCCAAGAGGAAGGATTCCGCAGACGGATTCCCCACAGAAGCGCCGCCGCAGCGAACGCTGTAAACGGCAGAAGCCAGCTGATTTGGCCGGCCAGCGACCGGTTAAACATGCGCAGAAATCCCGCTTGCCCGGTTTCGCCGCCGAATCCCCCTCTCCTTCCGGAATAGCTTTGAGGAGATTTCATACCGGAGATCGAACTCATCTGTTGAGACGGCCGCATCCCTTCCGGGGTTCCGGCGGAGAAAGCGGAATCGCGGGCGGACTGCGCAGCCTGCAGGCTGACCGTCCGCAGCTGCGTTTTGGTTGCTATGGCCGTCATTCGACTTGTTGCCGCTTGTTTGAGATCCGGGCCCTGTGCCGGTGCCTTGTCCGGCGACCTCTGTACCCCCGTCTTGTCCTTTCTTTCCTTCCAAACGCTCAAGGGCATTGTGCTGTAAAGCCAGCTCCATCACGGAATTGGTCTTCGTGCTTGCCGATATAAGGGCGTGCATCCGTCGGGACCGAATCGACAATGACAGTCCATGACAAGGAAACCACAGCAAGAATGACGGTGGCCGCACCCAAGTGCTTCAGTTTTTGCTTCCAGCCCGGCTTTGGAGCGAGCAAATAAATCAGATAGAAGGCCGGAAGCGCCATAAAAGCCTCCATCATTTTAATGTTGTAACCGAGTCCTGCCACCGCTGCACTGAGCAGCGACCAACGCAGCTTCCCTTCTTCTACGGCGCGGGTAATCATCCAAGCGGCGATCAGCATGCACAGCACCAGGAGATTATCGATCGTGTTGTTACGGGCCGCGGCTACCGCGATTGGAGTAACAGCGAGCACGAGAGCCGCGATCAGACCTGCAGTCCGTCCAAACCCTTGGCGCACCAATACATACAACAGGCCGACGGATAGAACGCCCGCGACCGCTTGCGGCCAAATCAGCGCTGCGCCGTTAAAGCCGAACAGTTTTGCACTAAGCGTTTGAATCCAAAAACCAAGCGGCGGTTTGTCGATTGTGATAAATCCGCCGGGATCGTACGAGTTGAAGAAGAAATTGTGCCAGCTTTCCAGCATGCTTTTGACGCCTGCGGCGTAATACGTATTGGCCATTCCTTCATTGGCCAAATGGTACATATTAAGCGCAGCTGCGAGCAGCAAAATGCCTGCAAGCCCGATGGCATGCCCATTCTTTCTAAGGAAGCTCATATTTCCACTCCTTTGCTCGTTTCTAAGTCAAAGTATAAGGAGCAAAGGTGAAACGATTCTTAAAAGAAGCTAAGTATTAGCTGAAACGGGGCTGAAGATGCAAGATTTACTGAAGCTGCAAAAAGGAGCCCTCCGAATCCTGCGGGGCTCCTTGATTTGTTTTATATCGTTTGCAGCCAAATATCCTTAAAATCGATCCACCCGAGCGAATTGACCGTCACCCCGCGGACCGACGGGTTGAAAAAGGTCTGCAGCTCCTTGAACAGCAGGAACATGACCACATGCTCATGATTCAGCGACGTCTCCAAATCTCGGAGCCGGTGTTTGCGGTAATCCGGCGAAGGCGAGGCCAGCAGATCGGACACGATTTTATCGACCCGTCCTTCAACCTCCTCATGCATATGCGCCCGGATGAAGCTGTCCTTCCGCATAAACAGCTCCAGCAGGGAGACCTCGCCTTCATCGTTGATGAACTGGTAGACAATCGCGTCGGCACGCTGCACGACCTCCGGCTGGGAGAGCTCTATAATTCCGTAGCAATCCACTTCGGCCTGTATGCCGAACGCGCGGCACCGGTCCCTCACCCACAGAGCATCCTTGTAATGTTTATAGGAGGTGGTTATACGGAAGGGCTCCCCGCTGTAGCCCATTTCCTCCAGCGACCGCCAGGCAGAAGCCGGATCGAAGGCATGATCGTCGTGAACCAAGTATTCATGGGGCTGGAGCCCGGATGCCGGGAAGCGGCGGTTTTCCCCAGCGTCTCGACCATCGTTTTCCGGTCTACGAGATGATGAAGCGCATTGCGGAAGCGGACGTCCTGCTGAGGGCCCGCTTTTTTCAAATTATAGGTCATCATGGTACAGCCGTCGTTGATGAGCTGGATCGCCTCATAACCCGCCCCTTCCGGAAGCGGTCCGCCGCCGTGAATGCACAGCACCTGATCCAGGACCGGCGCTTTCAGCCGGCTCTGCTCCTCCTCCGGGACGATGGTCAGCTCGACCCGGTCCAAATGCGGCCGACCCTCAAAATAAGCCTTGTGCGCTTCCAGGACCACGCGGCTCTCATTCCATTCGATCAGCGAGAACGGGCCCGTTCCGGAAGGCGGCGACTTCCGGCCTGCCGGATCGAAGGAGCCCGCAACCGGCCGGTCGGACGGCAGGATGCAGGAGGCGGGGAAACACAGGTATCGCAGGAACAGATGATTCGGCCGGCTCAGGCGGAAACGGATGACCCACGTGTCCAGCACGCGGACTTCTACAAGCTGCTCAAACAGCCAGGATTGGGGGAGCTTGCGTTCGCGGTCCATCAGCCGTTCGAAGGTAAAGGCGACGTCTTGAGCCGTCATTTCCCTGCCGTGGTGAAACATCACGCCCCGACGCAAATAAAACTTCCACTCCAGACCGTCCGGACTCATTTCCCAGTAATGGGCCAGCTGGGGCTCAATGGTCTGAAACCGCGGATGAAAGGTGACGAGCGTATTATAAATTTGCTTCACCAAATGCGCCTCCAGGGCGTAAAAGGTGATGGCCGGATCGAGCCGCGGCACCGTCCGGAACACGGGCAGACGCAGCGTTTCTTTGCGTTCTGCGGTTTTCTGCTCGCTTGAGTATCCGAAGTATGCGGAGAGCCAGTCCATGAACTGCGCCTTGGCGTCCTGGCCTTGACCGAACCGATCGAGCAGCGACAGCGCTTCTTGAAGCTGTCCCTTCTGCACGAATTCCTGGGCATGCCCCAGCAGTATGGCTTCGGCTTCCGCCAAACACCGGAGCCTGGAAGCATGCCCCCGCCCGCGGCCCGGTCGCCACTCAATCCAGCCGCAGGCCTCCATTTTCTTAAGAATCATCTTGACATTCCGATCCGAGCAATTCCAGAGCAAGGTCAATTCGGCGATGGTTACCTCGGCAGGCTGGTCCTCCCGCCAGGATTCGGGATAAGCTTGGTACAGCTGCAAGTATTGAACTTCGAGCATAGGCATTCCTCGCTTGCTAAGTGATAATTAACCGGCGTCCGAAAAAGAGTAAGCCTATTGTACTGCAAGAAGGCCCCCATTTGAAATGGTTTTTTCATTTAAAATAAAAAAAATCCGATCCCCGCCCGCCGCAGAAGCGAACGAGCGGGAATTCGGATTCGGACTATGCTCGCATAATTTACTTGATAATAACGGCGTATACCTTGCCCGGACCGTGGATACCGATGGTCAGATCGTTCTCGATATCCGCGCTCCGGCTCGGACCGGTGATCAAGTTGAGCGAGGAAGCGTACTGGTCAGCCGATGTTTTGCCCTTGGTGATTTCGGCGAAGGCTTCGCCCATGCGGTACACCAACTGATCCGCACGGAACACGGCGAATAATATCCGCGTCAGCAGGCTGACGGAACGGCCCCGCTGCGGCGAGCACTGCAGCACCAGCGTGCTGGTGTTCGCAATGGCGTAATCGGGCCAGACGACGCCGAGCTGGCAGCGTTCGGTCCGCTGCAGCGACTCGCTCCGGGTCCTCCAGACGGACTCCTCCGGGAGCGGCGGCACCGGCTTCACCGTCTCGCCCGGAATGGGCGCTTCCGCATCCACCGGCTCCCAGGGCACCACGCCAATGCCGGCCCGGATCAGCGCCTCGTCGAGCCCGAGCGCTTTCAGCCCCTCGTGCTCCCAGCGGGATACGTGCGTGACCTCCAGCTCCTTCGCTACCTCTACGAGCCAGTCGGCGATCTTCTCCTTCGCTTCCGCTTCATCTACGACGAGGACCTTGCCTGTCAGCGCCGTCCAGCTATCGACGAACAGCTTGATCTTCTCCTCCGTGGTCGGATGGATCGCTTTGTAAAAATCCGGTGCCCCGCGGAACGGATGGGCCGGCGGCGCAGCCGACGGCGCCCGGCGCCCGAGCCGGGACGACAGATTCGCTATGAAAGCGCCGCGTCCTTGAATCGTACCGTTACTCATGTCCTTCGCCTCCCTTCGCCTGCACGCCGCCGCTTTGCGCGAGTTCCCGCTGCAGCGCCTCCCAGCGGTCGCGGAACGACATTTTCGGCTTCATCGGCAGGAAGCGGGACTGCGTCCAGCCGGCGGCCGGCCCCGGCGCTTTCTTGATGTAACCGCCTTTGCTGACCAAAGGCTTCATCGCATAATAGGCGGACTTCGTCGCCATGCGGTACAGCTTGACGTTCCCGAACGTCGTCTGGAACGTCTTGAAGGCCACGCGTTCGGCGAGCGGCGTCAGCCCGAGCCGCACCTTGCGCGCGCGCAGCTGCACGAGCATGTCGTGCAGCGGGATCTTCACCGGGCATGCCTCGTAGCATGCCCCGCACAGGCTGGAAGCGTAGGACAGCTGTCCCGCTTCCTTCATGTCCTGCTGCAGCGGCGGCGTCAGGACGGCCCCGATCGGGCCGCTGTATACGCCGCCGTAGGTGTGACCGCCCACGTGACGGTACACGGGGCACACGTTGAGGCACGCCGCACAGCGGATGCAGTGCAGCACGTCCTGGAACACCGGGTCGCCGAGCTGCGCCGAACGCCCGTTGTCCAGGATGATCAGGTGGAGCTCCTCCGGCCCGTCGAGCTCCCCTTCGCGGCGAGGACCCGTGATCATCGACGTGTAGGTCGTCAGCTTCTGCCCTGTGGCACTGCGTGCCAGCAAGTTCAGCACGACCTCCAGGTCGTCGTACGTCGGCACGAGCCGCTCCATCCCCATAATCACGACGTGGCACTTAGGAATCGTGGTCACCATCCGGCCGTTGCCCTCGTTCGAGACGAGCGTGATTGCACCCGATTCGGCCACGCCGAAGTTGCAGCCGGTAAGGCCGATGTCGGCTTCCAGGAAATAATTGCGCAGCCGGGTCTTGGCGTAATCCGCCAGCACCCGCGTTTCCGGTGCGAGCCGCTCCCCGGATTCTTCGGAGAAAATATCCGCGATCTGCTGCTTGTTCTTGTGAATCGCGGGAATGATCAGGTGCGACGGCGTCTCCTTCGCCAGCTGAAGAATATATTCGCCGAGATCCGTCTCAATCGCCTCGATCCCCGCTCCTCCAAGCGGTGATTGAGATGGATTTCCTCGGATACCATCGATTTGCCCTTGGCCACGAGCTTCGCTTTACGCGCTTCGGCGATGTTCAGGAACGTGCGGACCGCTTCCTCGCCCGTCTGGCAGAAATACACGTTCCCGCCGGCCTTGGACACGTTATCCGTGAACTGCGTCAGGTAATAGTCGAGATTCTCCACGACGTGTTTGCGGATTTGGTGCCCGCGCTCGCGCCATTCCTCCCAGTTGCCGAATACCTCCATCGCGCCGAGACGCCCGGTTTTCAGCTTATCCGTTGTAAACGCTACCGCCTTGCGCAAAAAATCGTTCGCCAGCGCCTCCTCCGTCCGCTTTTTCAGCCCCGTGCCGATCAGCTCCTTCTCACTTGCCACCCCGCTCATTCCGCTTCACTCCTTCCTCCAGCGGCTGCGCCAGATGCATGACGCGAACCGGCTTGTTTTCCTTGTTGAGGCGTCCGCCGATGTTCATCAGACAGCCCATATCCGTGCCCACCAGGACACTGGCGCCCGTCGCACAGACGTTGGCCGCTTTCTCGCACACCATCGCTTCCGACATGTCCGCCATTTTCACGGAGAACGTTCCTCCGAAGCCGCAGCAATCTTCTTTGTAGGGCAGGTCGACGAGCTCCAGCCCCTTCACATGGGACAGTAGCTCGCCGGGCTCCTGTCTCACACCCAAGAGCCTCATGGCATGGCAGGACGGGTGATAAGTGGCTTTTTCCGGAAAAACGGCGCCCAGGTCCTTAACCCCAGCACATTCACCAGAAATTGCGAAAATTCATAGGTCTTCTCAATCAGCCGCTCGGCGTTGGCTTTCCACTCCGGCTCGTTCTCGAACAGTCGCGGGTAATAATGGTGAATCATCCCTGTACAGGAGCCGGACGGCGAGACGACGTAATCGCTATGCTCAAAAGCGCGAATCAGGTTCCGGGCCACCTCGCGGGCCTCGTCCTGATAGCCGCTGTTATAGGCCGGCTGGCCGCAGCAGGTTTGCAGCTCGGGAAAATCGACCTCGCACCCGTACCGGTGAAGAAGACGGACAACGCTTTCACCGACCTCCGGATACAGCTGGTCTGCCAAACAGGTGATAAACAAAGAAACGCGCATCGGGTTACCCTTCCTTCACATGTTGTTTATACTTATCAGGTTATCAGATAAGTTGATTTTTGGAAAGAGGTTGCCGCAACTTTTTCTGCACAGGCAACGTCTTTTAAATATAAATATTCCAAATATTAGAAGGGGCTGGTACCGCATGGGCAACGATTTCCATAAAATCCTCGGGACGGTGTTCCTGATCGCAAGCGGCGTGATTTACACGGCCGAAAGGATCGCAAGCAATATGGCCGAGGCCATCGCCGCGTCGGGGGCCGCCGCTCAAGCTGCCGCTCACGAAACGACACGGATTTATCCGGTGCTGCCGGAAAATAATCTATTCGTTTGGATTTACGCTGTGATCGGCGTCGTTCTGCTCGTATCCGGCTTCCCTTCCGGCCGCCGAGAACGCCCGAGTCGCCGGTAACCCCTCACTTCTTCATGAATTTCACCAGCACCTGCTCGACATGGAACAAATGCCGCCGCATCGCCTCCTGCGCCGCCGCCGGATCTTGACCGAGTATCGCTGCGTATACGGCTTTATGCTCCTGAAGCGGCTGGGTGGACACCGTCCGGTTCGCATACATCTGCAGCCGGCGCGTCTCGCGGATGGCGGTCTGCATTTGCGTGGAAATCGATTCGATCATGCGGACCAGAATGGAGTTATGCGTCGCCTCCGCCAGGATCAGATGAAACTCGATGTCGCAGCGCTCGCCTTCCACCTCGTCTCCCAGATATTCCTCCATCCGCTTCAGCACGGCCTGGAATTTCCCGAGATCGTCCTCCGTCCGCTTCTCCGCCGCCAGCGCCGCGTTGGAAATCTCCAGCGTCTTCCGCGCTTCGATCAGCTCCATCAGCGTCTCCCGGCTCATCAGCGACGAATCGAATTCGGGCAGTCCCACATCGTGCGATTCGATCGTCCGGACATAGTCGCCTTCGCCTTGATGAATTTCCACTAGGCCCATCGCCTTCAAGGCGCTCAGCGCCTCCCGCACCGTGGAACGGCCTACCTGATAGCGCTCGGAGAGCTCCTTGGTCGAGGGTAGCTTATCCCCCGGCTTCAGCCCGCCGGAGACGATCTGCTCTTTGATCTGCTCGGCGATCAGTTCGTAAATTTTGCGCGGTTTGATTTTTTGAATGTCCAATGGGGCTCCTCCTGCATTTGAATGCCATTTGGTTACCCTCATTATAACCGCTTTGGGGCGTTTTCCTATACAAAAAGTTCATTCGACACATTCTTTCCAAGGTGAGATAATAGGCTTTATGTGACGGTGTACGGGGATGCACCCCGCTCGGATAGGAAGGAGTTCAGCAATGTCTACCCTGGAATTAAAGAGAGAAACCATACCTTCATGGAGAAGGCTGAGCCTGTTTGCCGTAACGTGGCCGATTCTTGTCGACTCCGTACTGCGCATGATGCTGGGCACAGCCGATGTATTCATGCTCAGCCGCTTGTCGGATGGAGTCGCCGGGGCGGTCGGTCTGGCGAACGAAATGATCGCCTTCTGCATCATGATGTTCGGCTTCGTGGGCATCGGCACGAGCGTCGCCGTATCCCAGTACCTTGGCGCGGGACGCCCGGAGACGGCGAGCCGGATCTCCGCTTTGGCCATTACGATGAATTTTCTTTTCGGCCTGCTTGTCAGTCTCCTGCTGGTCGGCTTCAGCGGGCAGTGGATGAGGCTGCTCAATTTGAATCCGGCCCAAATCGACATCGTCAACTCGTACCTTAAGCTGATCGGCGGATTTATTTGGGTCGAAGCGCTGTCGTATGCCATATCGTCGGTCATACGCGCCAGCGGAAGGACCCGGGACGTCATGTTCGTTACGCTCGGCGTCAATATCATTCATGTCTGCGGCAACTTCCTGCTCATCTTCGGACATCTGGGGTTCCCGGCATGGGGAGTGACCGGAGCCGCCGTGTCCACCGTAGGCGACCGGCTGCTCGGCCTGGCCGTATTGTTCGTTTTTCTGTACCGCCGTTCGCCGAGTCCCATCCGTCTGAAGGATTACGTGACCTTCGACAAGCTGCATATGAAACAAATTCTCGGCGTCGGTCTGCCTGCGGCGGGAGAGCATCTGGCTTGGCAGTCGCAGCACATGACGATCATGGGCTTTATCAATATCATCGGACAGCAGGCGCTAAGCGCCCACGTCTACATCTATAACATCAGCGCGTATTTTATGGCGCTGTCCATGGCGATCGGCATGGGTACGGAAATCATTGTCGGCCAAATGGTCGGCGCCGGGGAAATCCGGGAGGCGTATCACAGGCTGCTCAAAAGCCTCCGCATCAGCATTGCCCTGACCGCCGGCCTAGTCGGCTTCGCCGCCCTGTTCCGCTATCAGCTGATGGGGCTGTTCACCGAAAATCCGGAGATCATCGCCATGGGGGCGGGCATTTTCCTGCTGTCGATCATCCTGGAGCCGGGACGCGTATTCAACCTTGTCGTCATTAACTCGCTGCGTGCAGCGGGGACGCCCGTTTTCCCGTGCTGATGGGGGTCGTCTCCATGTGGGGCGTCTGCGTTCCGCTCTCTTACTGGCTGGGAGTCCATTTGCAGATCGGCCTGCTCGGCGTATGGATCGCTTTTACCGTGGACGAATGGCTGAGAGGCCTCTTCATGCTGTACCGCTGGAAGAGCCGCGCCTGGGAGAGGAAAGCGCTGTTCCGCCCCGAGCCTGCCGGCACATCGGCCACTGCAGGTTAAAGCTTTCCCTCATTCGGGTAAGGCTTATAGTTCCCAAGAAAGTGGTCAATTGAGCGAAAAGTGACTTACGAGGCAGTGGGATATCCACTTCCGTATCTATTTCATTTCTTTCGAAAACCACTTCCTTGGGCACTTTGGAAAGCTTCCCCTTATTCGGGTAAGCTTTTTGTTTTATATAAAATAATCCCAAGCTGCGCGCAGGCAATTGTGTATAATTCTAGTTGGGAAATTATACCGGAGGTGGGGAAATGAGAGTTTTGGTTGTGGAAGATGAAATGTCCTTGCAGAAAGCATTATGCAGAGGGCTCCGAAAATGCGGTTATGCGGTCGATCCGGCAAGCGATGGAAGGCAAGCATTGGAGCTTATCGATATAAATCCCTACGATGTGGTGGTGCTCGACCTGAATCTGCCTAAAGCGAGCGGGATGGATGTTCTCCGAGAAGTCCGAAGAACCAACAAGGCGCTTCGGGTCTTGATTTTATCGGCAAGAGGCGAAGTCGAAGATAAAATTTCCGGGCTCGACGCCGGAGCCAATGATTATCTGTCGAAGCCCTTTCATTTTAAAGAGCTCGAGGCCCGCATCCGTGCATTGCTCCGCAGAAATTTTACGTTAGGCGAATCCGTCGTTACACACGGGAATATCAAGCTGGATACCGCCCTGAAGTATGTCTCTGTGAATCATTGTAAAGTAGAATTAACCAAAAAGAATATGCCCTGCTGGAATACCTCTTTATGAATAAAGACCGGATCGTGAGCGCCGAAGATCTGATCGAACACGTTTGGGACAACGAGGCGGACTTATTTTCCAACTCCTTCAAGGTGCATATCAATTCCCTGAAAAAGAAGCTTGCCGCCTATTGCGGCGATAAGGAACTGATTAAAAACATTAGAGGGCTCGGGTATTTTATCGCCCAGGAGTATGCTGATGAATCGGCTGAGTAAGCTCCCGCCGCGGTTAAGGATTACTCTTCTGACGGCGTTTGTCCTTACGGTCATCTGTGTACTGCTTACCATTTCTTCCGTTTTCACCGCACATCGAATGTATTCGGTACCGGCTGAAGCGTTCGATTCCCACATTTCCCCGCGAATTCAATGATGAATGCATCGCCGGAATTCCGCCTCACGAAACCGCCTGAAGCGGATGAATCAAACAACAGCTTCACTTACGTCAGTCTCGCCTACATGTTCATCATGATCCTGCTGGGGACAGGCTCCTCTTATCTTATTGCCGGAAAGGCGTTAAAGCCGGTCGCCGAATTAAGCGAGCGTATCGAAGCTATCGACGAAAGCAAATTGTTCCAGCGGCTGGAAGGCTTCGATACGAATGATGAAGTTTCCAGGCTGGCCGCTTCCTTCAACCAAATGATTTTGAAGCTGGAAAAATCGTTCCTTCAGCAGAAACGGTTTGCAGCCAACGCCGCGCATGAGCTCCGAACGCCGCTGACCGGGATCATTGCGAATATCGAGGTCTTGCAGCTGGGCGATCATCCTACGGTAGAGGAATATAAAGAGGTGTTGGAAGATACCCTTGCCAATGCTCAGCGGCTGAGTACCTTGGTCCATGATCTGCTTAAGATGAACAGCGCGTTTCAGGCCGATCCGTTCGTCCGCTTTGATGCAAAAGAAATGTTTGACGAGATCATCACCGCTTTATCGGAAGAGATTGAAGCTAAACATATCCGCGTGGAAAACGGCATTTCAAGCCTGGTGCTGTTCGGTGAAAAAACGCTTCTGCAGCGGGCCTTCTTCAATCTGGTTCAGAACGCCGTGAAATACAACAATAGAAACGGGCAGGTCGTGATAACGACGGCCCGGCAGGATGCTGTTGTGACCATCCATATCGAGGATTCCGGAATAGGCATTCCGGCGGAGGAGTTGGAACATATCTTCGAACCGTTTTACCGGGTAGACACCTCCCGTTCAAGGGAGCGAGGGGGCGACGGTCTGGGGCTTTCCATCGTACAAACCATCATAGAGAAACACAGCGGGCACATTTCAATAGAAAGTGAATTTGGAAAATGTACAAAAATATCCGTCGTGCTGCCGAAAAATTAACCGTCATTTAACCTTGCGTAAGCTATCCTTCTTACTATCAAGGGAAATTCGGTTAAGGAGGCAAGACGATGGCTTTTGAACCAAACAAAGACAACGAGGGCGGCTTCGCGGCATTGCTGCGCACGGAGTGGAACCAGTTCCGGTCCGTCCGCCGCTGGATGATCGGTATGGTGATTGCGGCGCCGCTTACCATGCTGCCCGGGCCGCTGATCGCAGCGAATGAAGGTTTCTACCCCTCCTTTCCGGTCGGTCCGGACGGTAAAGCCGTGGCCGATAAGTTCTTCTTCGTGCACCGGCCGCTTAAGGGAGACGGCACTATGACCGTGCGCCTGACCTCGCTGACCGGCCTGATCACTTATCCGCCGCCGAACAACGACCGGATTGTATCCGGCGTCGTACCGTGGGCCAAGGCCGGGATCATGATCAAGGACGGCACCAGGCAAGGATCGGCCTACGCGGCGATGATGGTCACCGGAAGCCACGGAGTACGGATGCAGTATAATTTCACCCGGGACTTAGCCGGCGCGCCGGGCGGCGTCTCCCCGGAAGCCCCGCGTTGGCTGCGCCTGACCCGCTCAGGCGATACGATCACCGGTTATGAATCGATGGACGGCAAGCAGTGGACCAAGGTCGGTACGGCGTACCTGGCGGGACTTCCGGCTGCAGTGCAGATCGGACTTTTCGTTACATCTCCTGGCGACCCTTCGTTACCCGAAGGAAAAATACGCTTTGCCAATGCCACCGGCGTCTTTGACCGGCTGGAGCTGCAGGGGAAGTGCCCGGCGGCACTTGGAGCCAGGACGATATCGGTACCGAAAGCGGCCTGCCGGATTACTTGTACGGCAGGGTTAAGGAAGAGGGCGGTACCTTCACGGTGACCGGATCCGGAGACATCGCTCCCCTCGGGTCCGAGGGTGGCCGGACCATCGAGCGCTCCCTCATCGGCGTGTTGGCCGGGCTGATCCCGATGATTATTGTGTCGGTACAGTTCGCCACCGCCGAAGACCGGCAGGGCCTAATCGATAGCTCTCAGCTCACTAACCCTCGCCAAGGGCGGGTGCTGGCGACCAAGGCTGTCGTGATCGGTACGGCCTCTTTTGTCGCCGGGCTGGCTGCGACCATCGTCGCGGTCCTGCTTAGCGGGAAAATCCTGCTGATAAACGGCAGTCAGGTCCTCCCGGTAACTCCGCTCACCGAGCTGCGCGTCATTATGGGTACTGCGGCTCTACTCGCTAATGCTGCTATTTTCGTCCTCGCTCTTGCCGCCTTGTTCCAGCGAAGTTTCGTGGCGGTTGCCGCCAGCTTCGCGGCCCTTGTCCTCCCTTACATCATTGCCAACGTTGCGCCCTTAGGCATGTCGCAGTGGTCGCTGCGGTTCACCCCGGCCGCCGGATTCGCCATCCAGCAGAGCATTCCGGAGTACCCGCAAGTCATGAGTCTCTACCTGCCGCGACTCGGTTACTATCCGCTTTCGCCGTGGGCCGGATTTGCCGTGCTCTGCGGCTACACTGCGCTGGCTCTCGGTCTAGCCGTCTGTATATTCCGGCCATCCGCTCCGCCCAAATGCTGGTTCGGGTAAACTCCAGATCGCCGAAGTAATAAGTGATTTCATGTTTGTCCGTTTCGTGCTATAGTGCTTAAGGACACAGATTTTGATGAATGAGAGGGATCTTTACATGATCGATCGCATGATTCTCGTGAAATTCGGCGAGCAAACGACCACCGCACGGCTGCAGGAAATCGTTGAGCGTTTTAAGGCACTAAAGCAGCACTTGTCTGGTGTCGTTGAAGTGAACGCAGGAATTAATTTCTCGGACAATAACAAAGGCTACCAGCTTGTGCTTCGCGTCCGATTCGAAGACAAGGCGGCGCTCGAGGCATATGGCCCGAACCCGCATCACCAAGCGGTCGCGGCGCTCATCCGCGAGTATGGCCGGGAAGACAGCATCGCGGCCAATATCGAAGTGTAACAAAAAACAGCGATGCGCTTTTGCGAGGCGATCGCTGTTTTTTTCATTGCGAGTTAAGCAAAAGATCATTGCTCAGGATCTCGAGCTGTCGTTCCCTCCCCGTCTTAGTATAATCATGGCACATTTTTGACCCATTTCGCACATAAACATATATTATGAAAGGGTCGGGCTAAACTACCAAAAAGTATATTGAAGAGGGTGAAGGTATACTCTTGAAAGAGAGTTCGATTATTCGTCCGGGATATTTTTCTGTTCGAGCCGCTGCGGATCAAATGCGTCCTGTATACGATCATTATAATGAACAGCTCATTTATCATCGCCTGCCTCTATCTTTCGTTTTCATCGGCGAATCCATCACACAATTCTGGGATGTTCAAACCTACTTCGGCGGAATGAAAAATGCTATCGTGAATCGCGGGATTTCGGGAGACATTACCCTCCATATGTTGAAACGTTTTCCGGCGGACGTTCTTCAATTGAAGCCAAAATATGTACATATTATGGGCGGTACCAACAACACCTGGAGCCTGGATGCGGTCGACCCGCGACAACGAAAATCCCTTGATCAAATTTATTACGAAACCGTTTCACAAATCAGCACTATGGTCCGTGAATCCAAAAGACACCGTATTATCCCGATCATCGGCTCCAATTTGCCCACGGGCAAAGGAATTCCGTGTTTTGAAGCCCAGCCTCTTCTTTACTGCAGGGATAACAGCACGAACCTTCGAAATGAACTACTTTTCCAGATCAACCACGGATTAAGGCGAGCTTGCCGATGATGAGCAGGTTATTTACATAGACTATCACTCCTATATGACGCAACAAGACGGCAGGACATTACGCCCCGAATTGGCGGATGACGGGCTGCATCCCAATGTACTTGGCTATAACATCATGGCCGGCGTCTTATACAAAACGTTGACTGCTTTAGGAATCGAAATGAAAGAAAGACCGTTATAAGCCCGTAAAATGGCATATAGCGGTCCTTGCTGCTTCATATGTGCCTGTTACCTATAAATTCGCTGCTTTTTGGACAAGCGATCTTTTACACATTTGATCATCTTAATAAAGTTTCCCCGCTCCTGCATTGGCAGGCACAATTGCCGGCAGGTCGCTTGTTTGGTCAATCGTTCCGAACAACGAAGGCGTCCATCCCACATCGCTGCCCAGACCCAGGGAACTGTAAACAACGACATTCGAGCCATTCAATACGGTTCCCTTATCATATAAGGTCGTACCTTTTAACTTGCTGGCGAGTTTGGAGGCCGTAGCGCCGGCGATATTAAAGTAGTTGTTCTCTGCATAGATCTTGGAGGAATAACCGATTCCCCACGAGTAGGAGTATGCATAGTCGGCGACTGTTAGTGCTTCCTTCGTAGTAATTGTTATAAATGTGTACTTGTCCGTAACGAACGCGGGGTGCCCGTTGCACGACATTTTGGTAATAATTATGGTGCAGGGTGACGCGCAGGTGCCCATTGTCACTTGTTGCACTATCGCTTCCTCCAATAAGCTCGGTTTTATCATGGTCATGGAAGTAGTTGTAGGAAAGCGTGATCAAGTCTGCCGCGTTGGAAATATCAACCGTTCCGTCGTGGTGCTGATATTCCCGGCCATAATAAGTACCGTTCATGCTATCCGGGTGTGAACCGTCGTCAAAAGTGCAATGGTCTACCCAAACGTGTGTAGAATTTTTAATCGTAATATTGTCGAACAAGGAGTTCCAGTTTCCGGAGCTTCCGTCTGTCGGGTCCCATTGCGGGAAGTAGTCGTAAGCGTCTTGGAATTCAATGTTACGGATAATTACATTGGTGACGCCCGAAAGATTCAGGTTGCCTCCCACGATTTGGGCCAATGTTCCCGGCTGGCCGACAATGGTTGTATTGGAGGGAATATTCACTAAAATCCGTGCTTTTTGGTTCTTTTCCGAACGCACGCGTGCGTCCTCCTGAGGTCCGGAAGGAACAGAGGTAGTACCCCATACGCTGGGATCGTAAGCCGCTAAGTAAGTATTGAAATCATAATTCGGATCTTTATAATCGTTATAGCCAAGCGGATTGTTGTTATCATCCACGTTAAAGTCAATCGTCCCTTGCACGTAAACAATTTTAGGAACCGTATTGCTGCTGTCGCCTAGCGCGGATACAAATTCGCTTCGGTTGGTCACAACGTAAGTATGTGCAGAATCCGCTGCCGAGCCTCCCGTCGTCCCGGTGGAATAAGCCGCCCAGCCGTCGCCCGACGCCAATACTTGATGGCCTAAATCGCTGTATGTCGATGTTGATGTTGTCGATGTCGGCGTCGTTGTTGATGTCAATGTTGATGTTGTCGATGAAGTAGTATCCGATACGATGATGTTATCGTATTCAGTTAAGGTCTTGTAGGCATCAAGGCCTACGGCCCCGGATGTCAGGCTGGTGTCGGTTGCAGTCAGCTGCAGCACGCCGTTAACATACATATGGATCGTGGAGCCTGCCATCTCGAGTTTTACTGTGTACCAGGTTCCCGTCGAAAGACCGAAGTTGGATTTGGATGCTAGAGTTGTTGTAGAGCCATTAACCTTTTTCCTTATTTCCAAAGTGCCTCCGTTGCTGTTATATAGCGATGCGGCGTAAAAGTTGTTGCCATCTTTATAACGGCCTGCAACGTACGCCCGGTTTGAGCCGTTAAAGTTTACAACCTTTACATCCGCTTGAACGCTGTAATCCGTCCACGACTGGCTTCCGGCGGAAGTGCGCCCTTCGTTGGTGCTGGACTGATAATAGACATAAGAACCGTTGTCCTGCACAACGGACCAGGTCCCGCCGCCGGCCGTCCAATTGACGGAGCTTCCGGTTTCAAAATCATCGCTGAATAACGTTGCGGCTGAAGCGGGTTGGTTTCCCATTCCAATACTCGTAGTCATTAAAATACTAAATGTTAATCCGAAAATTACCAAATGTTTTTTTAACTTCATAAGTTAGCTCCTTTCAATCGATTGTCTTCTGCAAGCAGATCATCTGAGCTAGTTTGTTGATCATTCCTTAAGCTGCGCTTTCCACCACCCCCCTTCCTGTCCAAATTACGCAGAACTGTACTTTCCTGCACAACAAAAGAACCTTTCCTGTTCCGACAGGAAAAGTTCCTAAGAATCTTCCTTCGGCGACTGGCTGGCATGCAGTTTTCACTGCAGAAACCCCTGTAGCTTTGCGTCGCTGGCTTTCTCCAGGTTTGCCTTTATCGAATCCATGTGGAAATATGACTTAATTTAGCGAATCATGTAGAAAGCGACATGACCATAAGCTTATACTACAAGAACGGAATTATTTAACACATAGGCCTTTTTGCACATTTTCGTGGTATCTTAGCAGGACTTCCCTCCTCATAAAACCGATGAGCGAGCTTCTTCTTGTACCTTCTGGATGCCACTATTTAAAAGGACTTCTTGCCCCTGTGTTCGCCACGGTGAAAAATCTGAGTACGGAAGTGAGCTACTGGAGTCGGCCACGAGCAATGTATTTGACAAGAGGATATTTAGTAATTATTATTAATAACAAGTTGGAACTGTAGTGGTTACAACACAAGCATGGTCGAGGAGAGACATTTTATGAAAAAAACATTCCTTTCTTTAGCGTTAACATCTGCGCTCGCAAGCTCAGTATCGCTCATGGCTTTAGCGGCTGACAGCACTGTGCAGAACTCTGGTATGAAGACGTTCATCGACGGACAGGCAAGCGGAATCGCCCCCTTGATCCGGGATGGTCACGCGATGCTTGCCGCTTAGAGCCGTTTTCACCCAACTTGGCGTGCAAAATGACGATCAGCATATCATTTGGAATGAAGTGGAACGAAGCGCTACTATGCTCAAAGACTCGACAAAAATTTATGTTAAAGAAGGCAGCACGACAGCCTACGTCAATGATCAACCGGTTGCGTTGGAAGAGGCACCGTTCATTCAGGCCGAAAGCGGCGGCGCCTATATTCCGGCTTCCTTTATCGAACAGAGTCTTGGGAAAAAGGTGACGCAGGACGATGCGGCCAAGTCGGTATTCATCACGACAACCAACAAGGAAAAAGCGGTTGCGGTATTACAAAGCTTGGGCGGCGGGAATCCGGAAGCTATAGAAAAATGGATCAGCCCCGATACCTACATACAGCACAATCTTGCGTTTCCGAGCGGACGCGAAACGATACTTAATTTGGTGAAGCAATTCAAACCGAATCCGGGGTCGGCGAAGACGAACACAACTGGAATCAGAGTCATCTCCGATGGCGATTACGTTGCAGTGCAAAGCAGTGTATACCTGTTTAAACCGACGGCAGTGTTCGATATATTCCGATTCGACAACGGAAAGATTGTAGAGCACTGGGATAATGCACAGGAACAGACAGGTCCGAATCCTAGCGGCCACTCGATGGTGGACGGAGCAACGGAAATTGCCGATCTGGATAAAACGGAAGCAAACAAAGCACTCGTCCAATCCTTTGTGAAGGATGTTTTGATGGGACAGGCTCCGGATAAAATAAGCTCTTATATCGACGTTGAAAACTATATTCAGCATAACCCGTCGATAGGGGATGGCCTTTCAGGTCTGACTAATGCTTTCGCGGAAATGGCTAAACAAGGCGTATCGATCAAATATGACAAAGTTCATATGGTGATAGGGGAAGGCAATTTCGTATTGATTGTGAGCGAAGGCTCTTTCGCCGACAAACCTACCGCTTTCTATGACTTGTTCCGCGTAGCAGGCGACAAGCTCGTCGAACATTGGGACGTCCTTGAAACGATTCCGCCCGAATCGGAATGGAAAAATAGAAACGGTAAGTTTTAAGCTTCACCCGAGCACAAGAAAACAGCCCCCACTCTAATCTAAATGCAGGGGGCTGTTTCATGTTGGTTACGTTTTACTTGCCTTGGCTAATGTATCCATCCACTCGAAAAGACCCGTCAGGTCGTAGTCCCCGGCATGTCCGACGCCCCAAGTTACGGCGAAGTCGACGTTGTAGCCATAGTGTTGCCGGCTTTCCCTTTGTCACTATTTTGCACCTCCTGCGTCGCCTCTTCGGATTACGGCGGCCGCCCGCTCTCCTGTATAATAGCGGCAGAACGCGCCGTAGGGCGCAGCTACTGAGGTCCCGATCACGGGCAAGGAGGTTTAACGATGTCATCGGCTATTCGGATTGGTATTATCGGCGGCTGGCGGCATTGCCAGACAGCATGCCAAAGCATACAAGAACATCCCCGGTGTGGAGATTGTTGCCGTAGCGGATGTGGTACCGGGAAGAGCCCAGCAGTTTATCACGGCTGAGGAGCTGGAGGGAGCGGTCGCTTTCGAGGATCACCGGCGAGCTACTGGAGCTGGACCTTGACGGCGTCAGCGTCTGCACGCCCAACATCGCCCACCACCGCACCAGCATCGACGCCTTGGAGGCAGGCAAGCACGTGCTGGTCGAGAAGCCCTTGGCCGTTACGCTGCAGCAAGGGATAGAGATGGTGCAGGCCGCCAAGAAGACCGGCAAAATGCTGACGGTTGGCTTCCAGCCGCGGTACGACCCGAATATGGTGGCGGTCAAAAATCTCGTGCAATCCGGCAAACTCGGTAAAGTTTATTTCGTGGAAACCGGGGGCGGCCGGCGCAGAGGGATGCCGGGGGCACGTTCATCCGCAAGGAGCTGGCAGGAGCCGGGGCGATTGCGGATATCGGCTGTTATTCGCTCGATATGGCGCTCAATGCGCTGGGTTATCCGAAGCCGCTGACGGTTTCGGCGTTTACTTCGAACCATTTTGGAACCAATCCGCTGTATCATGGGGAATCCGATGCTTTTGAGGTGGAGGATTTCGGAGTAGCGTTAATCCGGCTGGAAGGGAATCTGACGCTGAACTTCAAGATTTCCTGGGCGATGCACATGGACAGCCTCGGCGCCACGCTGTTCCTTGGCACGGACGGCGGCCTCAAGGTAACAACGCCGAATACCGGCGACCCTTGGGGCGGCGTATGGGACGGCGGCATCGGCTCGATCTCGCTCTTCCACGACGAGAACGGACAGCATGTCGAAACCCCGATTCCGGTGGAGGAGCATCAGGTGGACCGGTTCTTCGAGAAGGTGAACGACTTCGTCGCCTCCATTCGCGACGGCCGGGCGGCGCCGATTCCAGGCGAGCAAATTTTAATCAACCAGGCGATTATCGACGGCATCCTGCGCTCCTCGGCTTCCGGCCGTGAAGTGGAAATTGAGATCCCGGAAATCTAGAAGAACAAGTCGCTTTAAGCTTTAGCCCGTTTAAACTTTATGTATCGTAAAAAAGCCGCAGAATCTGCGGCTTTCTTTGATGCGTCCAAAGGAAAATTATGGTATAATTGAACTAGTCACGATAGAAGGCTTTACGGGCGGTCGGTCGCCTCTCGGAAGGGAGGGATGCCTATGGAGGTTAAAGACGCTTTGACGCTCATGATCGGGTTCAGTTCGCTTCTTGTTGCGCCGCTGTCCTTGGTCATGACCATCGTCATTGCGCTGATCCAAAGCAAAAAGAAATAGACCGCCCTCAGCAAGGTCATCGGTCTATTCTGTAAAGAGTACTTATTCAAGCCAACCGCCCCGAAAAGCGGCTATTGTGCGGGAGTGTGGATGTTGCAGCATCCGCACTCCCTTTCAGTATACGCAGGATGCGCTTATGGAAATACATTTATTTGTATATTTTTATTTTACACCTGATCTTCCGCAGTGACAATGCTAATTAATAGATTAATATATTACTAGACGAATTGACTATCCGCTTGGACGATTCCCCTCCGCCCCCGCTATACTTGAGCCTTCCCCTGAACCCTCCGGTGCAGCCAGGCGATGATGTCCTGCATGACTTCCTCCCGGTTGGTTTCGTTCAGCATCTCGTGACGGCCTCCCGGATACAGCTTGCAGGTCACATCCTGAAGTCCCAGCTTGGCGTACATCCGGGCAAGCCGCCGGACGCCCTTGCTGTTATGGCCGACCGGATCCATATCCCCGGAGAAAATAAAGACCGGCAGGTGCTTCGGTATGCGCGCCGTGTTCTCCGAACGGTGGATCTCTATAAGTCCACCGAAAAAACTGCAAAAAAGCCGGTGCAAAACACGGCGCCGCAGTAAGGGTCCGCTATATACTTGTCCACTTCCGCCGGATCCCGGCTGAGCCAGTCGAAGGGAGTCCGGATCGGTTTGAAATACCGGTTGTATCTGCCGAACGTCAGCGCATTCAGCAGCAGACTGCGGCACTCGTCCCCGCGCCGGCCCGCTTCCAGCTTGGCGATTTGGCGACCGATTTTAAGCATGAAGCCCTGGGGCCCATTGGAGCCGGATAACAGGGCGCCGCTGATTTTGCCTGGGCTCAGGTACATGTACCGCTGGGTCAAAAAGGAGCCCATGCTGTGGCCCAGCAGAAATACCGGCGACCCGGGATGGCGTTCGGCGATCAAATCCGTAAGCTGCGCCATATGCTCGGCCATCAGGTTAAATGCGGTCTGCTTCATAATCCCGACTTTATTCACCGATCCCGCCGTTTGCCCGTGAGCCAGATGATCGTTGGCATACACGGCGAAGCCGGCGTCCGTCAGCCGCTGCGCCAGCCGCTCATAACGTGCTGCGGTTTCCGCCATGCCATGCGCAATCTGCACGATGCCCTGAAGCTTCGAGTCACCGAGCGCCGGCCTCCAGCCGTAAACGAAAACCGTCTGTCCATCCGGTGTCCCGAAAGTGAACGTCTCCTTGTGCAAACAAACTCCCCTTGCCTGAAACCGCTTCTGTATCCATTATATTGCTCCGGATAGGAAGAATAAAATCACTTGGTATGTATCTTCCCGCAAAAAAGAAAGACCGCCGCTTACATACGGCAGTCTGCTTCAGAACATCCGGGAAACGGCGTCCCGTCCTTTCATGCCGGGGACGATTCCAAGCTCTTCGGCCGCATAGGTGACCGATTCCAGCGGGGCTTCCAGCGACTCTTCAATCGTCCGTACGCCGGTCGCTCTGCCCGCAATGATATGGCGCTCCTTGAGACGCTCGTTCAAGAGACTTACATCGAGTGCGCCGCTTAGGGGATACCTATTCGAAAACCCTGCAAAAACAAAGGCCTGAGCAAAGTTTCCACGGGCAATATCACGGATTGATCACAAACCTGGCTGGAGACGGATGATCTCATCCACCTTATCGGCAACCTCCTGCTGCATGCTCGGCAGCACATGGCTGTATACATCCAGTGTAATGCCAACCTTCGAATGCCCCAGCCGCTCGGAAATCATCTTTACATTCACATTCTTCTCAATCAAAAGAGTTGCGTGCGTATGACGCAGCGAATGAAACGGGATATGGGGCAGTCCCGAGCTTCTTACATCGTGAAGATAGGCCTTGGTCAGGTTCGATGGAAAAACCGTCCCGCCGTCCTTCAGATTATATATAACCAGATCGTGGTCGGAAGAAACAGATCCGATCCGCCGCTTGAAGGCATCGTATTCATTACGCCGCTGTATCAAGAGGGCTACAAGCTGCTCCGGAAGCGAGATCGTTCTCTCCCCGCCCGGGATTTCGCTCCGCTTTTCAAGCTTTTGCCGTAATGGGTCAGCGTTTGGCTCACCGTTATCGTTTTCCGGTCAAAGTGAACATCCTTCCAGCGCAGCCCGAGGATTTCTCCCTGCCGCATGCCGGTCATCAAGGCCAAAGCGTAAGCGCAGTGAAATCTTCGGCCTGCGGTACAGCGAAGAAAATGATTGGCCTGCTCCGCTGTCCAGACTTTCATTTCCCTCCGCTGCCGCTTCGGCGACTTGATTTTCCGCATACAATTTTCCTTCATATATTTATAATCCACCGCGGTATCCAGGGCCAGCTTGATCATCGTGCATACGCGGTCGATCGTGTTGCGCGCGTAGCCCTGCTCATGCATATCGTTTACAAATTTCTGGCATGTCTCAAGGTCCAGCTCCTGCAGCTTTAGAATCCCCCATTTGGGAATAATATGATTCTTCAAGATCAGGCTGTAGTTATAAAAGCTGGTTTCCTCGCACTCCAGTTTTCGAATGTTATCCAGCCAGTATTTCATAAACTCACCGACCGTCTTCCGGCTTCGCCCTACGTAAGTTTCGTCCCGGACCTCACTCTGAAGACGGATCATTTCCCCCTCCGCTTCGCGCTTCGTTCTAAATCCCCTTCGCCTGATCTGCTTTCTTCGTCCATTGACATAGCGGTCAAAGACGAACTCCCACGTTTTTGACTTTTTATTCTGATAAACGGATGCCACGTTCCTTCCTCCCCGTTTATTTACTGAGCCGCTCTCCTTTCAGCCACTTTTCAAAGACTTCCTCATGCACCAGGTAGCGGCGGCCTAATTTGATGGACCGGAATTCGCCGCTCTTCATAATCTCATAGGCGCGGTCCCGGCCAATCCCCATTTTTTTCATAATATCCGCGACACCCAGCATCACTTTCTCCTTGCTCATGGCCATCACCTCTGGTACGACATTATGCCAAATCCCTATTGTCCTATTACTTGCTCTTCTATCCAGGTTGGTCATGCGGCCGTTGTATAAATTTCCTATTCTTCGTGCATACTCCTCGCAGAAAGGAGGAGTGCAGGATGGCCGAAGAGCAGGCAAAGACCCCGAATGAATCCGCAGAACCCGAACGAACCGTTACTTATCATCCCGGAATACAGCAGGGAGTTGATTTCATTTACGGCGGCGATCAAGATCAGTATCTGGAGGAAAAGGAGGAGGGATAGCCCCTCCTTTTTTCTTAAATTTGCGTTTCAGTCCTTTTTTCGGGCTTGTGCAACGTCTCTTTTCTAACCCGTACTCAATACATGAGTCCAATTCATTCTCGACGACCGGAATATGATGAATTATCTTTCCGTGAAGGAGGCAGATCTCATGGGACGTCATCATCATAAACATCATCACAAAAAGATTCTTGTTACCCTCAGACCCGGCCAAACCTTAATAGTAAAAGTCAAAAGGCATAAAAAGCATCACCACTAAAAGCACTTATAGAAGCGCCTCAAGTTGGTCCGCTCACTTGAAGAACAGCTTGCTTAGTGTGAAAATCCTATTTGAATGAAGAAATGGCGGTGTAAGGGAGGTTATCCCTGCACCGCCATTTTCTTGCTTCCAGTCTATAGCCGGCCTCAAGACTCACCATCGGTAAATATCCCTCAGCCAATTCTTGTCTTTGGGACAGCCCCGGATGAAGTGCTCTATCACATGCCGAAAGCATGAGTAACTCCAGCGCGTTTAACCTGCTCCAGCTTTGATCCTTACCGCCCCGCCTAAGTCGCCTGTTATCGAATAACCTATATGGAAAGAATCAATATTAAATGAAAACCGCTCAACGGATCACAATTCCGGTCACAAAAACCGGTCAATTCCCGGATTTATTTCGTATGGCTCAGGAGAATTCAGAAAATACACAGAGCAGACCTCAAGCTTGTCCTATGCCAAAATTTCCTTATATGTCATCCGCTTCAAGTCGTCCGGCAATAACCTTCCCGCCCCTAATCGCGCCGCACATGATATAGCCCTTATCCGTCGCGACCGCAAGAAGGGTCGTCTTCGGCGACTTTACTTCAATGGCCAGTGCCGTGCGGCCTTCCAAATTCACCGGTTCCATGCGCATCATGTCCATGCCATCCCCTTTACCCTCGCATATGGTTCATAATATGAAAGGCCGGCTTGACCGGTCACCGCCGCTCGATGCGAATGAAAATCACACGCAGGCACTTTCAAGCTATATTTGGACTCAAAAAAATGGTATAGTAGAAGAACAATTCCAATATTATTCAGGGAGGCTCCGCCGGTGGCCGACAACACGCAAAAACGCAAGTTTTTGTTCAACGTAGACATCATGATTGAAGAAGAAACCAATGGGCGGGCACTTGAAGTACTGCTTCATCTTCTTAATACCACAACTGTAACAGACTACCAAATAAAGCAAGGGATCGAGCTGGGCAAGCAAATAGCCGCCGAGCGATCGAAGGGCGCGCAGCCGTTTGAAATCAAAGCCTCCGCAGCTAAAGCGGCGCTCAAGGAAAAGCCAGCCCCTACGGCTGTCTCCAGCGAACGTAAGCCCAGCCGCCGTCCAGGAAAAGGACGAATTCGGCGATCCGGACAGCACCTTGTGGCGCGAGTTCCGGAAATTGCAGCAATCGGGCGCGCTGCTTCGGCTTAGTGTCGTTCGAGGCATGGGCGTCAAGCTGAACATGCCCTGCCGCATCCTCAATACGGAACCCGAGAACGGCAACCTCACGGTCTATCATGTAGACGAGAAGCAGGTATATTTATTTAAAATCAACGAGATTGAAAAACTTTGAGGTGAGTTAATGCGAAAGGCCGGACAGCGTTATGTCCGGCCTTTCTTCATGGCGAGCGCAAGCGACAGCCAGCCGAATAAAAAGGCGACGCCGCCCAGCGGGGTGATCGCTCCGAGCATCTTGATTCCCGTCAGGCTGAGTACATACAGGCTGCCCGAGAATAATATGATCCCGATCAGCATGGCCCATCCGGCGCGCCTTAAATGGCCGCTGTCCTTCAGCTGGCCGGCGGCAAGGCCAATCCCGATGAGGCCCAGGGAATGCATCATTTGATACTGGACACCGGTCTGATAATCGGCAAGCAGATCTGCGGTCAGCATGCTCTTCAGGATATGGGCGCCGAACGCTCCGAGTGCTACGGACAAGAACCCGCAAACGGCTCCGATGGAGATAAAGGTTTTGTTCATACCGCACGCCTCCTAATCGATTTACCGTATTTATCATATAGCATTTCGATCGGGGAACAAATGAACAAAATAAGTCCGTCCGCTCATAACCGACAATGCAGCGGACGGACGTATGTATTCGTCAGCTATTATTCCAGTTCACCGATATCGTGCTGGCCGATAATCAAGGTCACCGGTTCAAGGAACACCTTGGTCGATATCGGATCGGCCATCAAATCCGTTTCGATGTCGACGATTTTACTCCGCTGAACCTTGCCTTCCCTCTTGTCGTAAACGACATCAAACTGCTTCAGCCCCAGCTGATGCGTCACAACCGACGAACCTACGGACCATAAGGACGAGTCGTACTCTCCGTGCCGGAACAACACCTCCGCCATGATTTCCTCGTTCATATCCACAATCTTGACCTTTTGGCAAATTAAATACTTCATTGCCTTCCTCCTTCATTGGGGCGTAAGTTGTCCGGCCTTTGGTAGCACAGCTGAAATCGACCCCGACGTCTCCGATAATTCGACATTCCGCGCGGAAATTCCTGCTGCCGGACGGCGCTTCGAAAAATGTTGCGGGAGGGGTTCCTAAGCGGTTCCAAAACCTTGGCCGCCGTCATACTATGCATCATCCAAGCTGCAGGAGATGAAGGAACGTGAGCAAGAACAACAAAGCGAAAAAAAAAGACGCCCACCTCTTCCGTCGACAAAAATCAATTCAACATGAAGGTGGTAACGTCGGACGTATGCGCCCGGCGCCGCAAATGTGAACGGGGACTCAGGTATCTGGAAAAAATGTCCCAGCCCGGTGCGGTCGGCAAGGGGGTCCCTTGTATCCTGACTAAGGGCAAAGCTTATGCTTAAACCGCATGCCAAAGGACCCGCATTCTAGTCTGCGGGTCCTCCTTCTTGGGTACCCGAGCGGAGACGAAACGTCAACAGGAAGGAGGTCCGCTCCGGGCTTGTGCGGTAGGTGATTTCACCATTGTTTTTATTCATGATGGTCTTGCAGATCGCAAGGCCGAGGCCGGTTCCCCCTCTTTTCCGGTAACGAACGGTTCAAACAGCGTCTGCCGGATTTCCGGCGTAATGGTGGGACCGTTATTGGCAATATCGATGACGTAAGCTCCGCCCTCTTTATACCCCTGATGCTCATTTCCTTCTCGTATTTGACCGAAACGAGCGCATCCAGTCCGTTATTGATAATATTGGCGATCACCTGCTGAACGGCCACCTTCTGGATGCTGAGCTCGGCCTCCTCTCCGATGTCCACCGTAAGGCTTACATTTTCACTCAAGAACCTCGGATTGAGCAAGGGAATAACGGAGTCGAGCAGCTGTTTGGCCGTGACCTTCACAACCGGCTCTTCGATGACTCCTTTTTTCGAAAAGCTGAGGAAGCCCGTAATTTGCATATGAATATTGTCAAACTCGTTCTCGATGAGCTGCAAATACGTTCTGGCCTTGCCCAGCGATTCCGGCTGAAGATTCTCCCCGATCAGCTTCAGGAAGCCCTTGATCGCCGTAAGCGGATTGCGGATTTCGTGGGCCATGCTGGCCGCCATCTTGCCGATGAGATTCAGCCGGTCGTCATGCAGCTGGTTCATCGCGGTTTCTTTATCGACGAGCCGTTTGCTGGTCTGTTCCGTGAACTCGCGGCAGACGCGTTCCAGTATGAAATCGATCCTGCGGTGCACTTCTTTCCAAATGGAAATCATGCCGGGTAAATCCGGCTCCTGCTCATCCAGCACTTCATACATGGTTTGTCGCCAATAGCTCACGCTGCGGACAAGATGCTCCACCGGCGTTTCTTTATCCGCCAGCTTGCGGCACCACTCGGAAAGAAACGGGAGGAACGGGTGCTCCTCCACCGGAATGTTCAGATCCGTCATCATGTCGAAGTACAATCCGGCCGGACGGAGGAGGGCTCCTCTGCTGTAATGGTCCGGATAAGCCGCGAGCAATTTATCGGCCCAAGCCTCGATGATAGCTTCCTTGTTCTGCCTTACGAAAACTAATTCTCTAGTCAGGGTCTCCATCACAAAAGCAACCTCACGATCCGCGCAAAATGGTCATGACTGTAAAATTCTCTATGCATGCGGGAATTCCTTTTATGCTGGAGGTTACAAAATATGACAAATCGAACCAGCAAAGATTTATTTCTCTTTTTTCCCGATGAGCGTGTCCGTCCAGGCTTCATAGCATTTGGCTACGGCGCTCATATCCTCGGCCCCCCAGCCGCTGTTGACCGCGATTTGGAACATTTGCTTCACTGAAGAGAGCACCGGAACGGGAACCTGCAGCGATTCGGCCAGACGGTTCGCGAGCTTCAGATCCTTGTGCATTAGCTGGGCCATAAACTGTGCCGAGAAATCGCGGCTTAAGATCTTCGGCCCTTTCATTTCGGCCATACCGCTCCGCGCCCCGCCGCCGGCCACTACCTCCAGGAACAGCTCCGGATCCCCGCCGGATTTCTGCACCATCATCAGACTCTCCGACAGGGCCAGCAAATTGGCGGCCGTCAGCATATTGTTGGCCAGCTTGGCGTTCGCTCCCGACCCGCTGTCTCCCATGTAGACGGCCTTTTTCCCCATGACGCTAAATAAAGGCAGGCACGTTTCGTAGGCTTCCCGCTTGCCGCCGACGATAAAGGTCAGCACGCCTTCAATGGCCTGCGGCTCACTGCCTGTTACCGGGGCGTCCAGCATGTCCACCCCGCAGGAGGCGAGGGCGGCGATTTTTTTTGCTCGTTTCGGGGTAAATCGTGCTGCAGTCGACTACGATCCTGGGCCTACCGCCGGAGGCGGCCGAGCAGGCGGCGGCGATTCCCTGTTCACCGAAATAGACTTCCTCCACGGCGGCATCATCCGTCAGCATCGTGAAGACGATATCCGCACTCTGAGCCACTTCGTAAGGCGTTTCCGCGATGCGGACGGAGGCGCCCCCTTCAAAGCCCTGAGCCTTGGCGCGGTTGCGGTTAAAGAGCGTTAGCGGATAGCCCGCTTTGTGCAGATGCAGCGCCATCGGTTTTCCCATCGTTCCCAGCCCGATAAATCCGACATTCATGAGTCTGTACCTCCTTCATCTAATATGAGCCCCGGATATGGGGATGAACCTCCTGCTCGTAAAAGGCCCGCAGGCGGCTCCGTTCTTCGGCAGTAAAGACCGGAACAGCCAGTGCACGGAGGTTATCCTCGACCTGTGCCTCGCTCTTGAAGCCGGGAATTACGCAGGTGATGTCCGGATTGCCCAAGATCCAGCGCAGGGCGGCACGGGTCATATTCTCCCGTCCGTCCGCGATCCAGGAGAGCCGGCGGCTCAGCGCCACACCGGTTTCGAATGGCGGCCCCGCAAACGTCTCGCCTACGTTGAAGCTTTCCCCGTTGCGGTTGAAATTCCGGTGGTCTTCGGGTTCGAATACCGAGTTTTCCGAGAACTTTCCCGTAAGCAGACCGCTCGCAAGCGGCAGACGGACCAAGATGCCGACCCCTTTTTCCTTCGCAAGCGGGAAGAGGCTCTCCTCCGGTTTTTGCCGGAATAGATTATAAATGACCTGCAGCGCTTGAACGCCGGGATGCTCCAGACACAGCAGTCCTTCCTCCACACTTTCTACGCTTACGCCGTAATGGCGGATTTTGCCCTCGGCCTGAAGCTTGTCCAGCACTTCAAATACCGCGCCGTCTCTTAAGATGTCGATCGGCGGGCAGTGAATCTGATACAGGTCGATGCGTTCCCGCCGCAGACCGGCTGAGACTCGCTTCGCAGTAAGAACGGATCGCAGCCTCCGTATAATTGGCAGGGTCGTGTATGTCGCCCGCCCGGCAAAACTTGGTGGCGATATAAATCCGGTCTTCCTTCCCTTTCGTCGCCTGAGCCAGCAGTTCTTCACTGTGGCCGCTTCCGTAGACATCCGCCGTATCGAAGAAGTTTACGCCCGCCTCCATAGCCCGGGCCAGCCCCCGCGGCGACTCGGCATCGTTCACCTGTCCCCAGGAGCCCCCGATCGCCCAGGTACCGAAGCTGATTTCACTAACGGACAGCCCGGTGGAACCAAGTGGTCTGTAATTCATACCGCCAACTCCTCTTTTTATCTGGTGTAATGTACAGCTTACATCCCGCAAATCCGGTCAATTTCGCGAAGCTCCTCGGCGCTCAGCGGCTCGTCCGCATGCGCCGTCGTTTCTATGATATGCTCCGGCCGCGAAGCACCCAGGATCGCGGATGTCACGCCCGGCCGGCTGAGCACCCAGGATAAGGCCAGCTGGGCGAGCGACCAGCCGCGCTCCGACGCCAGCGGTCTAAGGCCCTCTACGATGGCGAAATGCCTCTCCTCTTCCAGCGGCGCCTGAAGCCTCTTTTCTCCTGCCGATCCCCGCGTTCCTTCCGGCGGAGCTTCACCCCGGCGGTATTTGCCCGTAAGCAGGCCCCGCCCCAGCGGGCTGTAGACGATGACGCCCACCTCCTCCGACAAGCAGAAAGGGAGCGGCTCCCGCTCGATTTCCCGCGAGAGGATGCTGTATTGCGGCTGTACGCTTTCAAATCGCTCGAGCCGCCGCAGACCGCTGATTCCATGCGCTTTGGCGATTTGCCAGGCATCGAAATTGGAGCAGCCGATATAGCGCACTTTTCCCTGGCGCACCAGATCGTCCAGCGCGCGCAGCGTCTCCTCCAGCGGAGTATCCGGATCGAAACGGTGCACCTGGTATAGGTCGATATGGTCCGTTTGCAGCCGCTGCAGGCTCTTATGAACTGCCTCCATAATATGGTACCGGCTCTGGCCGCCGTCATTCGGCCCGAGACCCACGCGTCCGTGCACCTTCGTGGCGAGCACCACCTTCTCCCGCTTCCCCTTGATCCAGGCCCCGATGATTTCCTCCGATTGCCCGTGATCCAGCGGATTGCCGTTATCCATTCCGGTGCCGTATACGTCGGCCGTGTCGAGCAGCGTAATCCCCGCATCCAGCGCCGTATCGAGCACGCGGTGCGACGCTTCCTTCCCGATCCATCGGCCGAATGCCATGCATCCGAGACTCACCGAGGACACCTTCAGACCCGTTCTTCCCAATCTGCGATACTTCACAGCGCACGCCTCCTGACCGGATATTTTTTCACAAGCCCTATTATAGTCCTGTTGCAATCGCTTTAAAATAATATAAATAAGTTGCCTTGCTTACCTCAAGGTAAGCAAGCCCGGCAGACCGAGGCGGACCACTGCAGGATTCATGAGGCGGATTTGGGGAGACCGTCGGCCTCCTGAGCGTAAGTGCCTCTTCCCCTACAGCCTCAGGGATAATTATGCATCGGCGAGAGCCGCCTTAAGCTCGGTCCCCCAGCGTTCGTAGAGCTGAATAAGCCCGTCCTCCAGACGGTTCTTGGCCTCGTCGATCGGGAACGAATCACGCTCGTACCAATCGAGCATCATCTTAAGGCCTTCCGTTAACGTCATGCGGGGCTGAAATCCCGGCAGATCCCGCCGGATTTTGCTGTTGTCGAACAAGCCGGCGTAGCTTTTTTCATAATAGAGATGAGCGAACAGATCCGGTTTAGCCTCCGCGAGCAACTCGGAGCTGATGTGAACCAGCTTGGGCTCCACACCTGCCAGGCGTCCGATCTCCAGGTACAAATCCTCCCAAATATGCTGCTCCTCGCTTGTTGCGTGGTACGCCTGGCCAAACGTCCGGGCATTGCCGGCCGCGAGTACAAAAGCCCTCGCCACATCCGGTGCAAAGGAAAAGCTCCAAGGCACCGTACCGTCGCCGAACATGACGAGCGGCTTCCCGCTTCGAATCCGCTCGACCACGTTGCGGTTCTGCCGCAGCACGCCAAGGTTCGCGCCGCCGATACCGTACGTCAGGGACGGGCGAATGATCGTAACCGGGACGGTCCCCGCGGAGATCACCTGCTGCAAATAGCGCTCCATCTCGGCCTTGTGAAAAGCATAGGGAAACGCTTGGCTAGTGCAGAGCTCCTCTTCGTCCTCACGGATCGGGACGCCGCGGAACGGCCTTTGGTAAGCCGCCGTGCTGGAGCAGAAGATCAGATGGCCCGCCTTATCCTTGAAGGTCTCGACCGTAAGTCTCGCATCGTCCGCGCCGAATGAAATCATATCGATCACGGCGTCGAAGCGCTGAGGCTTCATCAGCTCCCGGAAGGCATCCCGGTCCGTTTTATCCCCGATGATCCATTCCATGTCCCGGCCGAACAAATGCTTCTTGCTTCCGCGGTTGAAAAGCACCGGCTCCATCCCCGCCTCCGCGATTTGCTCCGCAATACAGCGGCTGATGACACCCGTGCCGCCCAGTATAAGCACTCTCATTGAAACCGCCTCCATTTCATTTTACATGAACAAGATGTTTAAGCGTTTAAATTTTCCGAAAGACAGCATGGAGCCTGCCACCGTAATCAGCCGCATGTTAGCGGTTTATATGACGGAGCCGCCCCCTCGAATCCCTATTCTAAGCGTACCTTCCCCTGCTCGTCATGGCAAGTCGCTTTTTGCTTTGGCGGTTAACCTTTCTCCTTTTGAAAGCCAGGAGCGGTCAGGTCCTGCGCTTTGAGCCGGGATGTCGAATGCACGATGAACACTCCCAATGTACAAGAAGCTTGTTCGCAGCGTCTATAATCATTACCTCAGATGATCGGAAACTTCCGTTTCACACCGATCCCCGCTTGTGATAAGTTTAGGTTATACGACTTAGGGAGGCGTCCACCTTGCGGTATGGAATTTTAGCCCATAATTTAGGAAAAACCGATTGTGCGGAGCTTGCCCGGCGAGTAAGCTCTTACGGACTTGAATTCGTTCAGCTCGCGCTCGCCAAGGCGCTGACGGACTTTGACTCAAGCCTCGGCAAGCTCAATCCCGGCATGGCCCACTATGTGGCCGACTGCTTTGCCAAGGAAGGCGTCCGGATCGGCGTGCTGGGACCGCTACATCAACCCGATTCACCCGAATCCCGAGCTGCGGCGGGAGCAAATTGACCGGTTCAAGGAGCATCTGCGGTTCGCCCGCGATTTCGGAACGTCGCTTGTCGCCACGGAAACCGGCTCGGTCCAGGCTTACCTGGAAGCCTATCCGGATTCCACCGAGGAAGACCGGTGGAGCCTGCTGCGTTCGGCAGTGAAGGAAATGGTGGAGGAAGCCGAGCACTGGGGCGTGTATGCCGTTATCGAAGCATCGCAGAACGAAGTCGTCCGTACGCCGGAGCAGATGAAGCGGTCGCTGGAGGAAGTGCCGTCAAGCCATTTCGGAGTATTGATGGACCCGGTGAACCTGCTAAACGCTGCCAACCACGACCGGCGAAGCATGAGATCGTGAAACGTGCATTCGAGCTCTGGGGAGACCGGATCGTCCTAGCGCATATCAAAGACTTCGATATTACGCCCGACGGCAAAATGAAGTATGTCCCCATGGGCACCGGCCGGCTCGACGTGCCGTTCTTCCTGGATTTATTGAAGCAGTACAAGCCTTATACCAACATCTCGTTCGAAGGCGGGATCACCCCGGATGAAGTTCCGGCGGCGCTGGAATATGTCAAACGCTTCTCGTGAGCTAAAAGAACAGGGAATAGGCCTTGCCGGTTTATGGCAGGGCCTGTTTTGTTTGGTAAGACGGGTAAATCTGCCTCTTGGGGTTGGGATACAAACTTATTGCTCGATTCCCTGGAAATTTCGAAGCATGGCTTGGGTTCACGAACCCTTAAGACCCTTTTAGTCCTTTATTAGCTGCAATCTGGTTCCACTGCCTAATCACCCTTCGATTATTCCTCAAAAAGCCCCTTCACCGTTCGATGCGAACAGGAGGGGCTTTCATTGGATAATTACTTCAGCACAATCGCCGTACGGCTGCAGCCGTCCTTGGTCTTGCGGACCTCGAGCACGGCCGGGAAAGCCTGCTTCAGCTCCTGCACGTGAGAGATGACGCCGATCATCCGCCCCGAACGCTGCAGGTCGATCAGCGTCTCGATGGCCTTGTTCAATGCGTCCTCGTCCAGCGAGCCGAAGCCCTCGTCGATGAACATCATCTCGATGGAAATGCCGCCCTGATGGGACTGGATCACATCGGTCATGCCAAGGGCCAGACAGAGCGAGGCGTTAAACTTCTCGCCGCCGGACAACGTCTTGACATCCCGGTTCTGCCCCGTGTAAGCGTCGTAGACGTCAAGCCCCAAACCGCTCTGGCGGTTATGCTTCTCGAGCCGGCCGCTGCGCTCCAGCACGAATTGGCCGTTCGACAGCACCCGCGACCGTTCGTTCGCATGACCGCTAAAATCTGTTCCAAAAACTCTATCAATATGTACCGTTCGAACGAAATTTTGAGCGGATTATCGCCCTTGAGCACTTGGTAGACGTCAAGCACCTGCTCGAGCTTCGCCTCCAGCTCCCGCTGCTTCGCATAGGCCGATTGCATCGAAGCCCGGAGACGTTCCGCCTCCTTGGCAAGGCTTGTGCTGCGCCGCTGCTCCGCGGAGGCCGCCTCCAGCTCCTGCTTGAACCCTGCGAGCTCACTGTTCAGCCGTTCCAGATCGGCCGGTCGCCGGTCCGCTAGCTCTTTCTCCAGCTCCTCCAGCTGCTGCTGCAGCACGGCAAAGCCGGTTTTGAACGCCTCAATGTCGTCCCGCATGTTCTGCATAACCGTCTCCGCAAGCCTCGCCGCCCGATACTCGTCCAGCGTAGCGAATCCCGCCTTGGCAAGCTCCGTGCTTAGCCGCTCGTCCGCCTCGGTAAGCTGCTCGTCCGCTTCCTCCAGCTGCTTCGCCATTTGCTTCAGGGCCGCATTCTCCTCAGCCAGCGCCGTCTGCGTCCGCTGCAGCTCCTGCTGCGCTTCCCGCCATGCGGCGCTCAGCCGGTCCGCCAGACCGCGCTGGGCCGCAAGACGCGCGGCCAGCTGTTCCGGCGAACGCAGTTCTTCCGGAATGCGCGACAGCTCGCTCTCGTGCAGCGCCTGCTTGGCACTGCGCTGAAGCGTGATTTCATGCGTCTCGCGGGTCAGCGTCTCCTTCTCCTTCGTCAGCTGCTCCACCCGCTGCTCCTGCCGTTCCGCCTCCTGCTTCGCCTGCTGAAGATCGTCCTGGAGCTTCTCCAACGACTCCGTTTCTTTCCTCAGCAGCTGACCCTCGCGGCTGAGGCGGTCGAACTGCGCCGCCAAATCGGATGCGCTCAGGCCATATTCGTCCAGATCCGCCGCTTTGCCGTCCCATCCCGCCTTGGCGGCGCTGGCCTGCAGACGCACTTCGTTGAACTCGTTCTCGACATGGCGGAACTGCTCCCGCAGGCTGCTGCAATGCCTCGCGGGAAGGGATCGCTTCTGACGCTGCGGCCTTGTTCGGATGCGACTCGCGCCGCATACCGGACATGGCTCGCCGTCATGGAGATGGACGGCCAGCAGACTTGCCTGCCCTTCGATCCACAGCCGCTCCTGCCGTTCCAGCTCCTCGCGCATCCGGGCCATGCCCTCCTGCCGCGCCGCTTCCATGCGGGCCGCCTCGGCCAGCCGCTTCTCGAGCTCCATCGCGTCCTTCAGCACGCGCACCTGCCGCCGCATCCGCTCGAGCAGCGCCTGCTTCTCCGGCGGCGCCGCCGTCTCGCGCTCGAGCGCCTTCGCCCGCTCCGCAGCGGCCTGCCGCGCCTCGCGCGCCTGTGCGAGCTGCGCCTCCGCAGCGGCGAGCCGCCCGGCGCCGGCGCGCTCCGCCGCGAGCAGCCGCTCCAGCTCGCTGCGCTGCGCCGCCAGCGAGCGCACGGCCGGCTCGAGCTCGCCGAGCCGCTGCAGCTCGCGCTCGGCGGCCTGCCGCTCCGGCTCGCGCGCCGCCTCCTCGCGGTGCCGCGCCTCCGCCATCGCGAACGCGCCTGCGGCCGCTTCCGCGCTCCGCTGCTTCGCTTCGCGCTGCTCGCGCTTCAGCTTCTCTGCCTGCGCCGCCCGGCTGCGCCGCTCCTCGTACGGCGCGAGCCCCGCCGCCCGCTCCGCCAGCTGCAGCCGCTTCTCCTGCGCGGCCAGCTCCGGTCGCCGGCGCTCCATCGCCTCGCGCTGCTCCCGCTTCTGCTCGCGCTCCGCGAAGCGCGCAGCGAGTGCCGCAGCGGCCCGCGACTCCGCTTCCTTCGCTTCGGCGAGCGCGCTGACCAGAGCGCGCCGCTCTCCGGCCGCCTCCGCCTGCTGCAGGTAATGCTCCCGCTCCTGCTCGAGCCCTTCGGCCACCTGCGGCACGCTGCGGTATTCCTGCTGCAGGGTCGCCTGCAGCTGGGTACGCCCTCCCGCAGACCGGAAGCGCCGCTTCCACCTGCTTGATGTAAACCTCGCTCTCCAGCTGCGCCGCCTTCAGCGCATCCTTCAGCTCACGGCTCTTTTGCTGGAAACGGTCCTCCAGCTTCTGGTACAGCCCCGTCCGGAAAATACGCCGCAGGATATCTTCCTTATTCTCCGTATCCGAAGTCAGCGACTTGCGGAACTCGCCCTGCGGCAGCATGACGATTTGGCTGAACTGGTCCTTGGAAAGCCCGATCAGCGATTCCAGCTTCGCGTTCACATCGGATACCGTGAAGCGGTCGACGCACGGGGTCTCCTGGCCGCCGGTCGTCTCGAACAGCTCGATCCGCGCTCCGGTCTCGCTCTTATTCCCGCCCTTGCGATGGCCGAGCCGCCGGAACACCCGGAAGCTGCGCCGGCCGACGGCGAACTCGAATTCCACCGAAGTATGCGTCTCCTCATCGGCAAAATGGCTCCGCAGCATCCGCGCCTCGAACCGGTCCTCTCCGCTCGCGCTGCCGTATAAGGCGAAGCACACCGCGTCGAAGATCGACGTTTTGCCCGCGCCCGTATTCCCGGAAATCACGAACAGACGCCGGTCCTCCAGCTCCGTGAAATCGATCGTCTCCCGTTCGCGGTAAGGCCCGAAGGCCGTCATTACCAGCTTCAGCGGTCTCATGACGCATCCCCCTCCTCACGGAAGACCTGGCTGAAGACATCTGCAAACAGTCTGCTGCTTGTCCTCTCCGAGCGGCGTGCCCTTCACTTCCCGGTAAAAAGCGGAAAACAGCGCCACCGGATCCGACGCCCTTCTCTCCGTCTGCGTTTCGCCTTCATGCAGGGGAGAGACGGGAGCACTTTGCGTTCCACATGAAGCGCGTTCGGATACACCGAACGCACCTTCTCCATCGGGAACAGCACCGGATTCTCGTTAAGCAGGGTGACGAACACATAATCTTCGGAGACGGGATGCCGCTCGATCTCTTCGATCGTCGCTTCGATCCGGCGCATATCCCGAAGCGGCATAAAGGCCCGTTTGTCCACCCGGACGCCGCCGGCGCCGTCCATTTCCACGACGTAATAGCCCTTGGCATGGTGTTCTTCCGAGATCGAATACTTGAGCGGCGAGCCCGCATATCGGATCCGCTCATCCCCTACATGATGCGCCTGATGCAGGTGGCCGAGCGCCGTATAGTGGAACGGATGAAAATATTCCGCCCGCACATGCTCGGCCCCGCCGATCGCAAGCGGCCTCTCCGAATCGCTCGTATTGTCCTTCGGCTCCCCGGCCGGCGTAACGAAAGCATGTCCCACGAGCACATGCCGCGCAGCCGGATCCATCCGCGACGTAATCCGCTCCGCCAGCGCGCGGGCCGCATCGTCATGGGAACGGATCGTATCGTCCTCCAGCAGGAAGCGCACCTGGGCCGGGTCCGCATACGGCACAAGATGAAAATGCACTTCGCCGTGCTCATCCTTCAGCACCACCGGCCTCGGCTCCTTGCGCAGCTGTCCGGCAAGATACAGTCCGCGGCCTTCCATGATCCGCGTCGCAAAATCGAGCCGGTCCGGGCTATCGTGATTGCCGGAAATAGCGAGCACGGGTGTATCGAGCCGGAGCACCAGCTCCTCGAGCACCTCGTTCAGCGACTCGACGGCTTCCGTCGGCGGAATCGCCCGGTCGTATAAGTCGCCGGCGATCACGACTGCATCCGGCTTCTCTTCCTCCACCGCCTGTATCAGTTGAAGCAGGACGTGCCTTTGGTCGGCGGTCATATAGACGCCCTGCACCAGCTTCCCCAAATGCCAATCCGCTGTATGTATAAATTTCATAACGGCTTGAAATCCCTCCGTTTGCTTTTAAGTCATCCCGATCTTTAATGTATTTCGGCAAAAAAAGCCAATCCCCTGCCTTGGGGGGCAACACATGGGATGGGAATGGTGTCCAGCTGCATGTGATTGAACAACTGTGACAGAAAGGCTCACGACAGAAAGATCCAAGTTAGCCTATGGAGTAGGGGGAGAAGGTTAGGCAACCTGTTTGACACGGCCTAAGGAGAAAAAGAGATTTCGCAAAAAATATTATTTATGTATGAATTAACCAGTCGTTGAAACAAATAGACCGTATTTTTACTTGCGATCCATCATTCTAACACAAACAAACGTTCCTATCCCATTATAGCAAATCCCCTATCATGCAGCAATCTTTGAAAAAAACAAAAAGAAAAACGCAGAGATCCCGCGATTTTCTCTAAGGGAACTGCGTTTTGTCGATTGAGTATGGAATGCACCGGTCTGTTAATCCTTCTTCTCTTCCCTGCCGCTGCCCAGCCCGAACATCCGGAAGGAAACGTAAGGGTAATTGCCGTAGCGCAAAGCCACCTCCCGCTCAAACAAGGTCATCCGTTCGATCGTCCGGTTGTTGCTAAGCCGCCCGCCGTCCAGCACGCGGAAAGGAACGGATTCGAGCAGTCTCATGACGGTTCGCTTCGCCTCCTCGTCATCCCCGGTGACGTAAATATCGCTTTGCAGCCCTTGATGGACCGGTTCTTCCAGCACCTTGAAAAAGGTGTTCTTAAAGGCGCCGACGACGCGCGTTGCGGGCAGCGCTTCTGCAGCTCCTCCGCCGCCGAGGTCCCCAAGGCCGTTGTGAAATCCTGAAAATCCTCCGTGAACGGATTGGCGATATCGATCAGAATCTTGCCCGCCAGCTCCCCGGCATGCTCCTGCGCCCAAGGCAGCAGATCCCGGTACCAGAACGAATGAACAATCACATCCGCCTGCAGTGCATCGGCATAGGTTGCCTCCCTGACGTTCCGGAAGCCGTGCTCCTGAATCAGCCGCTTTACTTTCTCAGGGGTTCTGGACCCCCAGATCAAATCTTCCTTCACATGCGGGCTGATCACGCGGACAAGCCCCTGTCCCATTCGACCGGTTCCCAAAATACTGATGCTCATTGCAATTCCCTCCTCCAAAGATTAACCGGCTGGCAAGCGGCCTTCCGTGCTGCTTATGTTACTACGGCCTGCCCGATAGCGGAATTTCCTGTTGGTCCGCAGGGGAAACTAAAAGTTTCCGCCCCCTGTGATATGATGGAAGCACGACCCGGAGTTTGAGGAGAGAGCAAGCATGAATTTCGAAATCCTGCAGCATTTTACGGAAACGGTCCGGTTAAAAAGCATCGCAAAGGCGAGCGAAAGATTAAATTTGACGCCCCCGGCCTTGGGCAAGCGGCTCCGCCGGCTGGAAGCCTACTACGGGGTTACACTGCTTCGCCGCACTCCGGCGGGAGTGGAGCCGACCGAAGCAGGCGTTCTGCTGCTGGAGCAAATCGGCCCGCCGCTGCAGGAGCATGAGCGGCTGAGAGCCGAGCTGGCCGGGTACCGGGGACGCGGACGCTGCGAATCGGTACGCTCCCGAGCCTGGCCGCGCATTACCTGCCGTCCAAGGCGGTTGCGCTGGAGCAGGCCGGAATCAAGGCGGAGATCGCGATCCGGCCTACTTCCGACGAGCTGCACGCCCTGCTGGACGACGGGGAACTGGACGCCGGCATCTGCGAGTCCCCGCAAAGGAACACTTTTTGGCATAAATCGCTGTTTACCGAGCCTTTCTATGCCGTGCTGCCGAGGAACCACCGGCTGGTCGCGGCGGATACCGTCCCGCTGGACGAACTCGCCGGAGAGTCCTTCGTGATGTACCCGGCGGCCTGCCGCATCCGCCAATGCGTAACGGGAGCCTTTCGCGCCGAAGGAATGGAGCCGAAGGTCAAGTCCGAGGTACCGTTCGGCGATTATCTGCTCGGCTACGTCGCCGCCGGGGAGGCGCCACGATCGTGCCGGAGAGCGTGGCCGGGGAGATGCAGAATCCGCTGCTTCAGGCGGTTCGCATCGACGATTCGCGCACCCGCAGGACGATCTCCCTGCTGGCCGCGGAGCCGGAAACCGGCAAACGGTCAGCGGCCCTTTTTCCGCTGACACTTATGCTTACAGGGGCGGAATATCCGCCCTCAGGCTCCCCCGCTTTCGCCCGAAAGCGGGGTTCTTCGCTTTTCCGCTAACGCTTCCCGGATGCAATCGCTCCCTTCTCCGGTACAAGCCGGCACAAAATCCGCTCCTATCCCGTTCACATATCCCCGTCCCGCTTGAATATATTTAGTAACAAGCACTTTTTTCCGGTATGTCCCCCTTCTAATATTCAGCTTCAGATGCTTCATAAGATCTTACATTCTGGAGGTGTCCCGCATGACAAAACCATTATTTACCGTATCCCGCGAAGACTGGTCGCTGCACCGTAAAGGCTATCAGGACCAAACCCGCCACCAGGAGAAAGTACGGGAAGCGATCAAGCAGAATCTGCCCGATCTTGTGTCCGATGAGAGCATCATCATGTCGGATGGCAAGCAAATCGTCAAAGTCCCGATCCGCGACCTGGACGAATACCGCTTCCGCTACAACTACAACAAGAGCAAGCATGTCGGGCAAGGGGACGGCGACAGCCAAGTCGGTGATGTGCTCGGGGTAGATCCGCATGACCCGCTTCCGGGTCCGGTAAAGGCGAAGGCGCCGGCGATAAGCCAGGCGAGGATTATTACGATGCCGAGATTCAAATGGAAGAACTGCAGTCGATGCTGTTCGAAGAATTGGAGCCGCCCAACCTGCAGCAGAAGGAAAAGCATAACGTCACTACGAAAGAGACCATTTTCAACGATATCCGCAAAAAGGGGATCATGTCCAACATCGATAAGAAGCGGACCATCCTTGAGAACCTCCGCCGTAACTCACGAGAGGGTGTGCCCGGCATTCACCATATCAGCCCGGACGACCTGCGCTTCAAGACTTGGGACGAAATCGTCACGCCGCATTCCAATGCTTTGATTCTGGCCATGATGGATACGTCCGGCTCCATGGGCTCTTTCGAGAAATATATCGCCCGCGACTTCTTCTTCTGGATGACCCGCTTCCTCCGCACGAAATACGAGCATGTGGAGATCATTTTCATCGCCCACCATACGGAAGCCAAGGAGGTAACCGAAGAAGAATTTTTCACCAAAGGGGAGAGCGGCGGCACGATCTGTTCCTCCGCTTATCAGCTGGCCGTCGACCTGATCGACCGGCGTTACCCGCCATCGCGCTTTAACATTTATCCGTTTCACTTCTCCGACGGGGATAACCTGACCTCCGACAACGAACGCTGCGTGAAGCTGATCGGCGAGCTGGTGAAACGAAGCAATATGTTCGGCTACGGGGAAGTCAATCAATACAACCGCAGCAGCACCCTCATGTCCGCCTACCGCAATATCCATGATCCCAAGTTCGTGCACTATGTCATCCGCGAGAAGGGCGAGGTTTACAAGGCGCTGCGCACCTTTTTCCCGAAACAAACAGAAGGGAGAGCCGCACGATGAATGCTGACGATATGAAGCAGCTGGAATATGCCGTTGCGGAAATTACCGAAGTCGCCAGCGGCTTCGGTTTGGATTTTTACCCGATGCGCTACGAGATCTGCCCGGCCGACATCATCTACACCTTCGGCGCTTACGGCATGCCGACCCGCTTCAGCCACTGGAGCTTCGGCAAAACATTCCACAAAATGAAAATGCAGTACGATTTCGGGCTCAGCAAAATTTACGAGCTGGTCATTAACTCCGACCCGTGCTACGCCTTCCTGCTCGACGGCAACTCGCTGATTCAGAATAAGCTGATCGTAGCGCATGTGCTGGCCCACTGCGATTTCTTCAAGAACAATGTGCGTTTCTCCAAAACCAACCGCAACATGGTCGAGAGCATGTCCGCGACGGCCGAACGGATCCGGCAGTACGAGATCGAATACGGCACGGATGAAGTGGAAAAGTTCATCGATGCGGTGCTGGCGATCCAGGAGCACGTCGACCCGACGCTCACCAAGCCGTACCGGGCCAACCGGGAAGACCGGGAGCCGGCCCGCGATACTTCCGCCGTTAGCCGGGAACGCCGCTTCGGTTACGAGGACTTGTGGGATTTGGATAATCAAAAACCGCCTGCAGAAGCGGAGAAAAAGAAAGGTCCTTCCAAGTTCCCCCGGCACCGGAAAAGGACCTTATGCTGTTTATAGAGGAGTACGCCCCCTACCTGAAGGATTGGCGGCGCGATATTATGACGATGCTGCGCGACGAGATGCTCTACTTCTGGCCGCAAACTGGAGACGAAGATCATGAACGAAGGCTGGGCTTCGTACTGGCATCAGCGCATCTTGCGCGAGCTGGATTTGACCGATGCCGAGACGATCGAATATTCCAAGCTGAACTCCTCCGTCGTCGTTCCTTCCAGGCACAGCCTGAACCCGTATTATCTCGGACTCAAAATTTTCGAGGATATCGAGAAGCGGTGGGATAACCCGTCCCGCGAAGACCGCGAACGCTTCGGCTACCAAGGCGGCGAAGGGCGCAAGAAAATATTCGAGGTGCGCGAATTCGACTCCGACCTGTCGTTCATCCGCAACTACATGACCAAAAAGCTGTGCGACGAGCTGGATCTGTATGTCTTCGAGAAAAAAGGACCCGAGTGGAAAATTACCGACAAGTCCTGGGAAAACATCCGCGACCAGCTCGTATACTCCCGCGTTAACGGCGGCTTCCCGTACATCGTGGTGGAGAATGGCGACTTTGAACGGAACGGCGAGCTGTACCTGAAACATGAGTACGAAGGGATGGAGCTGGATCTCAAATATGTGGAGCGCACGATACCGTATATTCACCAGCTCTGGGGCAAACCCGTCCATCTCGAATCCGTGATCGAGAATAAGAAGGTGCTCTTCACGTACGACGGGAAGAAGCATAACCGGAAGTTTTTGTGAGTGGAAAATCCCTTGCGATCAAGCACGGTGTGCTGTGGCCGCAGGGGATTTTTTTCATGCCGCTAATGCCTGGGTTTATACCAACTTGCTTCTCACCTAATTTATCCAAATTTAACTAAGTGGTTGGGAGGAATTAGAAAAAATTTGACGAATAACTATGAATATTGACGCATATTATCGAAATTTCAAATGTCTTTTATAGGTCTTCGGATGGATATAAACTTGAAAAGGCAATCCTACCCAGAAGCTGGAGCGTAAAAGTTCAGCCTTAAAGATACCATCTATGGCGACCGGTTCACCGAAAATGTTGCTGAAGAGCTACTCTTTTTTTCGGAGTAGCTCTTTTATTGCTAAACCTATACCAGGAAGGATTAGTCGATGGATAACATTGCAAGTCTCATAGAACATAAAGAGTTGTACCATTTATTTCAACCCATTTGTCGACTTCATGAACAGAATAAATTCGGGTATGAGGCTTTAATTCGAAGTAAGTCAGGCCTAAGTCCGGATTCCTTATTTCAGAGAGCTGTTACGCAGAATCTGCTGTTCCGATTGGACACATGGTCAATTTACAATGCCCTTTACAGTTTCTTTTTTCGCCAGCCATACGAAATGGGGACGAAGTATTGTTCATTAATCTTTTTCCCTCCACCATCGTAGCAGATCATTTTTTGCCGTTTATGGACACCCTGAAGCAAGAATTTCTTCCTTTTCGTCATCGCATTGTTCTTGAAATTAACGAATCTGTCAATGAAGGTCGGGTTTGGAACCATCCGCTCTTCATCCCGAGAATCAGAGATCTGCGGGAGGAGGGCTTCTTTATAGCCTTAGATGACGTAGGCGAAGGGACAACTACGCTTCGTAAAATCGTCGAGATCTCGCCGGATTTTATTAAAATAGACCGTTTTTTCTCCAAAGATCTATCCGGCTGCACGAAAAAGCAAAAGGTGATCCGCCTTTTGGTTGAATATTGCCAAGACACTTCCGGCCTGATATTAGAGGGCATTGAACGGGAGGAGGATTTCCTTCAAGCTTTACGATTAGGAGTGAAGGTGGGTCAGGGCTTCTTTTTGGGCAAGCCTGAGCGGTTGTAAGAGAATGGAAGGAACCGAAAATTTAAAAAAAGAGGTACGTGCTAGTATGGATGATAGAACCGTGTACTCACGAAAAGCAACACTTTCGCTCAAAATCTCTGAATTTGAACTGCCGCCTATGCAGGACTTGTTGATTATCGGGAAAAGGGCGCCGATCGGTCCTGAAGCCGTAAGAAGGATGGCGGAGGCACTGTCCCCGGAACAATTCACCCTGGTCAAGGTGGACCATTCAAGAATCCAAGCGGTCCTCATCCGGAATTCGCTGCTGCAGATGCTGGATCAACGCATCCTCATGAATATTGTCATGGAGGAGGCGGAACGTTTGATCAACGATACCATGGTGCTGCGTTCCGAGTTAAAAGTCTCTGTGTCCGTACAACGTGAGGTGGAACTCGGATGAAAGTTTCGGAGATCATGACATTATCCGTCTATTCGATTTCTTCGGACAGGAGCGTTGCCTATGCATCGGAACGGATGAACGAATATGAAATCGGTTCGTTAATTGTCGTGGATCATGGAACGGTTAAGGGGATTATAACGTCTCGCGATATACGATCTTCTCATCCCAACCGCATCGTAGCGGATGCCATGACGCCAAACCCTATTTGCACTTCACCCGACTGTTTTATATGGGATGCTTTGAAAATTATGGATCGGGAGAAGATCGAGCGAATTTTGATCATGGAAGAGGAGAAATTGCTTGGTTTGGTTACCCGGGAGATCATCAAGATGAAATTATCCGAATTAATGGACACGCTCACGGGTTTATATCGGGCGCCCTATATCCAATGTATAGGCGAGGAGTTTTTGAGAACAAGACAACCTTTCCACCTTTTATTTATCGATTTGAATGATTTCGGTAAAATTAACAAGCTGTACGGACATCCTTTCGGGGATGATGTTATTTGCGAATTTACGCGTAGGGGAGCATCCGTCGTTACTGAAGACCGCGATTTTTTTGCAGATACGCCGGTGACGAATTTGTCATGATCACCCTGGCGGGCGAATCGGATGTTGAACAAATGATAGGGCTGTTCTCGCAACCGGTCGTAATTAACCATATTCCCGTATCCGCGGCTGTAGGACATATCAACGGGCTGCGAGAATCGGATTTCTTTACATTGCCGTTTCGGGAGATTTTGAGGAGGGCCAGTCTGCTTTCCACCTCTCTCAAGGTCGCGGCAAGGACCGAAAAGGCTGATGTATAATGGCTCCGCTGTACTTTATGGACCACTAACGCTTATGCACGGTGAGCACCGGATCGCAGGAGATTTTTCGGCCATACCCTCTTTATTCCCGCTTGCAGCGCGCTTCCACCTTGCCCGTTCGTAAAATCCGGAAGAGCTCCAGCAGAATGACATTCAAGCTGACCCATACGCCTCCGAAGACGAGGCCTGCCGCCACATCGCTTGGATACTCCGCATCAAAGTAAATACGGCTGAGGCCGGTCAGCAAGGCGGCGGCTACGGTGACCGCGCGGGCGGCGTACCTCAACCATACCGCCGTCCGGTGGCGAAGGGACAGGTAAGCGCAGAAGCCGAAGACCGCCAGCGTAACGAGCGCCGGTTCACTGGGGAACGTATCCGGCGTATCGAGCGGGCCGAACCGGTGAAAGAACCGGCGCAGCCCTTCCTCCCACAGCTCCGCGCCGAGCAGGACGAAGGCCAGAAATCCCGCTTCCAGCCTACGATCCTTGCCTGCTGCCAGAATCCGGGCCGCTGTCAATACAGCCAGCGCCGTGTAGACCTGGACCGATGCCAGGCGCGCGAAAAAATTCAACGCAGCATCCCAGCCGGGAGCGAACACGACATGGACGATAAAAGCGGCAACCTCGTCGAATTCCGCAAATTCGCTTGCGATAAAGTCCTGGATCAAGCCGATCGTCAGCGCCGAGAGTGCGATGAATACTGCGAACATGAACACGATGAACAGACGCATACGCCCGAAGGAATGGAACAGCGCGGCCCCTCTGCCCAGTGCGCGTTCGGCGAAGGAAAAGATTTGCGTCTTCTTCGTTTTGTACGTATACATCGCAAGAAAGACCAGCGCCGCCAGGATTCCGGCGATGAGCAAATATTTCCCGATCACACGGTGAAACACCTCCCATTTCGGTCCCAGGATCTTCCCCAACGTAATGAAAATACCCGTCCAGATCAAAGCGCCGGAGTAAGCATACAGCATATAAGTACGGAACGGAATACGTGTAACGCCCGAAAAATATCCCGTCATATGCCGGATTCCCGGAATGAAGTAGGCAAAGATCAGAAGCTTGTTGCCGTAACGCGCAAACCATTCCGAGGTTTTCCTGAGCCGTTCCGGCCCCAAATGGACGCGGCGGCCGTATTTTTCAAAGAAGGGCATGCCCAGCCTGTACCCGATGCCGTACGACAGGGTCACTCCAAGCGAGCTTCCGGCCGCGGCCAGAACGATGCTGAGGAGCCAGTTCATTTTGCCCTGGAAGACGAACAGGCCCGCATAGCTCATGATCGCCTCGCCGGGCAGCGGCGGCGCAAGCATTTCGAGCATCAAGCCGAGGAACAGAACGAAATAACCGTAACGATTTATATAATCGGCCACAATGTGCATGCGCTTCCCTCCTTAGCTTATTTATTGACATCTTTCTATAAAAGCTTACTCCCTTTCTTTATTTTTCAAAAGAAAAACCCGGTCTCGATCAGACCGGATTCATCGTGGAAGCTTATTGAGTCGGAACCTCTTGAGCCGGCCCAAGTCTCGCCGGTATAGCTGGTGCAGCCCCCGGAATCACCCTCCGCTGGGCATCTCGGGCGGCAACGGAAACGGCGATAAAATCCGCTCCGACGCCCGAAGTGGTCACATTCACCGTAACGGCATCGAGATCGGCAAAGATATCGTCAAATGTCATGACTTGGTTCGGGGGAACGGCCACCAGCCGCTGCACATACATCTGCTGCACGGCAAGTCCATCCCCGGCTTGTGCGGCAAAATGAACCTCGAGCAGAACATCGGCCGGATCCGTACCGACATTCGCTGCGCGCACGGCCATCGACTTGATTTCTCTTCCGCGGTTTTCAATGGCCCCTGTTGAAAGTCTAGGCAAAATCTATCACCACTTTCCGAATGATATACTGAAGCATATGAATCGATATGCTGCTCCGTATGGACGGGTATGGCGATGGATTTACAGAAGCCGTGTACATTTTCGCATAAAAAAATGAAAAAGCCCGCCTGCTCATGTCAAGCGGACTTTGCCATGCCGGATGGGTTCAGCCTTTGGGCGACCGGCTCATCGCCGCCTCAACCAGCTGATCGAACAGCTCGTCGTCTTCTTCCAGCCGTTCCTCCAGCAGAAGGATATCTTCCTCCGCGCCCGATTCTTTGGCGAAATGAAGGCTGTAGCTCCAATCCCGCGCCTTCTTGCTTTGCAGTGTAATCTCATAGGCCGCAGGCTGGCCTTGAACGGAAAACTCCACCCTGCCGACGTAACCGTCTTCTTCGCTGTAGTCCATTGCCGCGTCGATCACTTGAATATTCATGGCCGCTCCCTTTCAGGTGCAAAATTTGTTTTTACCGTCATCTTAGCACAAAATGGCAGCTTCTCCAACCGCTTGGCCCGGTCCTGCGCTTTACTTATCTATTTTCATATTCTATACTAAAGTTAGTTATGTTCAATTACCGAAAGGAGCTGTTTCCCGTATGATACGTATTTACCCTGCCGCTTCGCGCTACTCGGCGGATCACGGCTGGCTGAAAAGCAACTTCAGCTTCTCGTTCGGCGATTATTACGATCCGGAGAATACCCGCTTTGGCCCCCTGCGCGTCTTCAACGACGATATTATCGCTCCGCATCGCGGCTTCGGCGCCCATCCGCACCGGGAGATGGAGATCGTGTCCGTCGTCCTGAAAGGTCAGCTGAAGCACGAGGACAGCACCGGTCATTCGGCGGTCACGACCTTCGGCGAGGTGCAGCGCATGTCGGCGGGAACCGGGATCATCCATTCGGAAGTAAATCCGGGCGATGAGGACGTTCACCTGCTGCAAATCTGGTTTGCCCCTGACCGGCCCGGTCTGACGCCATCCTACGAAACGACGAAATACGATCCGTCCCGGATGGCCGGCGCGCTTCTGCCGATCGTTTCCAATCAATCCGGCGAGCATATCGCTCATATCCACCAGGATATGACGATTTACTTGTCCGAGCTGGGAGCAGGTCAGAGCCTTGAATTTGTGCAGCCGGAAGGACGTCGCATCTACGTTTTTACCATTGAGGGCGAACTTACGCTGAACGGAGATGCCAAGCTGGCGCGCCGGGATGCGGCCCGGATCGAAGGGACGCCGCGGCTGTCCATCCGGTCGGAGGCAGACTCGACCTTTATGCTTATCGACCTGCCTTAAGGAAAGGAGACTGACGAATCATGAGCGTTCCTACGCAAACCATTCTGCTTGTAAAATCCGTTACCGGCCGGTCGCTGCTGGATACTTCCAAACATGGCTGTCCGTTCCGCCTGGAAGGACAGGAAGGCCAGTGGCGCCTCGCGGTTCAGAATGTCGCTCCGCAGATGGCGGAGGAGATCCGAAATCTGCTTACCGAGCTGAATCTGTTCTACTTCGAGGATTACGGCGCCGAAGCGGACCGGCGCAAATGGTGGCTGTATGACAGCGCCTGCCCGGAATACGCCTACGATCCGGCCGGCAAGATGCTGGAGCTGAAGGTCGACCGAAGGGTAGGTTACACCAACGAGCATGCCGGCAAGGTTTAGGTTCACTCCAGCAGCATCCCGTTCCTATTGGATACGGGGTGCTTTTTTTGTGTGGAGCGATACGTCAGGTTGATTCTTATCGATTTTTATAATATTATCATTTTGTATAATAAAATGAAATGCGGGTGTTCGCGCATGGATGACAAAGCCAAGCTTCTACTGCACCCTGTTCGCATACGCATCATTCAAGCTCTGATCGGCCGGGAGCGAACCGTCCAGCGGCTTCAGGAATGGTCGCCCGACATCCCCTCTCCCACTTTGTACCGGCGACTCCAGACATTGACCGGGGCCGGCATCCTGCGGGTCGTCGGCACGAAACAGGTTCGCGGAGCGGTGGAGAAAACTTATGCTTTGGCCGAGCATGGCTCGGAGTTGTCCGAAGAAGAACTGAAACGAATGAATCCGGACGATCATATGCGGTCATTTATAACCTTCCTTTCGCATCTGATCGGGGAGTTTGGAGAATATACGGGGCAGAAGGATATGGATATGCGCAGGGACGGGGCCGGCTACCGTGTGGTCAATCTCTACCTCAGCGATTCGGAATTCAAGCAGATGGCGGAGGAGATCAGGCTCGCCGTCCATAAACATTTGAATCACCCGCCCTCTCCGGAGCGCAGGCGTTTCTCCCTGGCCACCATCCTGATCCCCGGTTCTCCGAACGGAGCCGGAGAAACTTCCTCCGATGAGGAAGACCAACATTAATGGAGGAGGTCCTTAGCCTTTATGATTACGGACACCGTTATTATTTCGCTAGCCGTTCAAGCCGCGATTCCCCTTCTCATTACGCTGGCCGCTTTCTTTTATTTGCGGAAAAAAGAACAAATCCCGCTGGTTCCCCTTGGGGTCGGCGCACTCATTTTCATCGTATTCTCCCAGGTGCTTGAAAAGCTGCTTCACCACTACGTGTTTTTCATGAACCCCAGCGCCGCGGAAGCCTTAAAGGCCCCTCTGACGTATGCACTTTACGGCGCTTTGGTCGCCGGGGTGTTCGAGGAAGCCGGCCGCTATGCCGCCTTCCGCTTCCTGCTCCGCCGGCGGCGGGAACGACGCGACGGCCTGGCCTACGGGCTCGGCCACGGAGGAGTGGAGGCCCTCCTCATCGGTACGGTCGCCGCCGTCCAGATGCTGACGATGGCCCTGATGATCAAGAACGGGCAGTTCGATGCCATCGCTTCCGGTATGCCTGCCGGCATGGGGGAGGCGATCCGGCAGCGCTGCAGCACGTGACACCGGGGATGTCCCTGTTATCCGCCGGGGAGCGCCTCATGGCGCTTATCTTTCAACTGGCCCTTTCGCTCCTTGTGCTGTATGCCGTCCGCGACGGGAAGCTCCGCTTCCTGGCCCTGGCCGTGGCATGGCATGCGCTTCCGGACTTTTTCGCCGCATTGTTTCAAAAGCAAGCCTTCCCTTTCTGGGGCGCCGAGCTAGTGCTGATTGCCGTCACCCTCCTCTCCCTGCTCTTCTTACGCCGCTCCCGAAGGCTCTTTCCGGGGTGAGACGGTCCGGACCGGTTAGACTTTATACTTAACAAAAAAGTCGGCCGCATCGGGCCGACTTCTTATCATCTATATAACGGGCGCAGGGCCGTTAGCCCGACTTGGCAAATTTATAGCCCACTCCGTGCACATTAATAATGTACTTCGGATTCGACGGGTCCTGCTCGATCTTTTTCCGCAGATTGCTGACATGTACAATAATCGTTCGCGTATCGTTAAAGCCTTCCTGGCCCCATATTTCGCGGAACAGCTCTTCATGGCTGAAGGTCTGCTCCGGACGTGAGGCGAGAAAGCTGAGAAGGTCGAATTCTTTCCGCGACAAGGGAACCTCCTGCCCCATCACCTTGACCACCCGGCTCAGCCGGTCTATCTGCAGTGCACCGACATTCAGCCTTGCCGGATAGCGGTCTGCCGTGCCCGTTGACAAATGCGGCCTGCGCAGGTTCGCCTTCACGCGCGCTACCAGCTCGTTCGGGCTGAACGGTTTCGTTATGTAATCATCGCCGCCCAAATTAAGACCCGCTACCTTATCCGTTTCATCCTTCAGGCAACTTAGGAATAAGATGGGGCGACCGAAATCGTCCGAAGCTCGGAGCAGGTATCAAACCCGCTTTTCCCGGGCAGCAAAGCACATCCAGAATGAACAAATCGGGCTGCTCTGCGGGCGCCATAGCCAGCGCCTCATCCCCTGATTCCGCCATGATCACGCTGTATCCGTTCTTTTCCAGGTAGAGACGGATGATATCGCGAATTTCCGCATCATCCTCGACGATCATGATTTTATGCCCTGTCATTATACCCACCCACTCAGATAGTATGGTTCTATAGTCCTAAGTCAAGCATAGGCCATGGGGCTATATCGGGTCAAGTCCTATTGCATTGGGACCCGAAGGCAAACGGAAGCATATGCTTGTTCCTTGCTGCGGCTCGGAATATTCCACCCAGATTCGCCCGCCATGCGATTCGACAATTTCCTTGGCAATCGAGAGGCCGAGTCCCCGGCCGCCCGTAATCTCGTTTCTTGCTTGGTTGCTCGAATAGAAGCGGTCGAATACATAGGGCAAATCCTCGGGAGCGATGCCCGATCCCGTATCGGTAATCCGGCACAGCATGGCGCGCCGTCGTCGATCATTTCCACATGAATCCGGCCCCCGCTCGGCGTAAACTTGATCGCGTTGAAGATCAAATTGGAGAAGACCTGATGCATCCGTTCCAAATCCACTTCCACCATCGAATAGCCCTCCACCCCGGGGGATCGTGGACCGTTAAGGTATAACGAATGCCGGCACTCCGCGTATCCACTTCATATCTGGCATACAGCGGCTCGATCAGACGGTCGGTATGAAAGGGGTGCTTCTTAAAAACGATTTGCCTGGCTTCCAGCTGGGACAAATGGAATAAATCTTCGATCAGCCGGTCCATCCCGAGCACCTTGCTGTGAATAAGACGGAGATAGCGGTCCCGCTGCTCCTTCGTTTCCACCATATCGTCGAGAATCGCTTCGACGTAGCGGCGGATGGTGGTCAGCGGCGTTCCCAGGTCATGTGAGATATTGCTCAGCAGATGACTTCGCGAGGTTTCCAAACGGGACAACTCGTCGTTCTTCCGCTTCAAGGCGGCATTCGCCGCTTCCAGATCGGCGGTATGCTCTTTGATTTTATCGTACAGTCCGCTGTTCATCTTGGTCAGCTCGGCCGACAGCCGTTCTTCGCTGCTGAAGGCTTTGGACTGCCTGACGGACAGCAGCAGGGTTTGGCAAAAGATGAAGACGAGCAGGCCGAAAGCGGTCATTTTATCGGTGGTATGCACGAGCTCGTGAGCGTAGAGCATATCGTTCAGGACCGACGCTGCGAAGATCAGGCAGGCCGGAAGCAGGATGGTCGCCCCCTCCCTTTGACGGAGGAATGCCCTTGCCACAATCCACAGAATATACATCGTCCCGCCGAGGAGGTACAGCTGCAGAAGAACCAGCGGCCGGGTCATGATCACCGTGGGAAGCATGGCCATTACGGCGGCACACCAGCCCCCGGCAATGCAAATCATGAAATTCATTTTGCGGCGGCTTTCCTGGGGGAACCATCCCGAAAAAAACAGCACGAACAGCGACATTCCGAGCGCAGCGGTGGCGTATTCCAAATTGATGGCAAGCGTCCAATCGAAGTCCGGAAACAGCTTGGTCAGAACGATTTCGCCCAGCGGCGACATGCGCAGGCTGACCAGTAAGCAGAATAAGCCGAAGAAGAGCATCGGCCATTCCTTGTTCCGGACGGCAAACTGCGCCAAATGGTACAGCCCCATGATCAGCAGGCTACCGATCAGCGACGTATCGAAGCCGACGGCAAGCTCTTTTTCGAGAAGAAAGGAATCCATAGGGCCAATCTCCAGCGGTCGCCAAACGCCTCCTTTATAGTGGGAATAGTTAGACACCTGAAGCACCAGGTCAACCTCGGTTCCGCGTGCGTGAAGGAAAGCCAGCTGGGGAGCGTACTGCGGTTCCGATTCCTTGGGCGTCACGCCTACGGTACCCGCCGACGCGATCACCGTTCCATTCATCCACAGCTTATAAGACGTATTGATGGTCGGTATGCGGATGGCAAGGGGCTTATCCAGCTTCGGCAGGGCGAGCTTGATCCTGTAGGTGGCATAGCCTTCTCCCGAAATCGGTTTGCCGTCTACCATGAGTCCGTTCCAGGAGGCGGGAACCGGGGCGTACAGGGATGGCCGGGGAGGATCCGGCAGAGTGAAGGCTTCCGGCGGCAGGAGGCGATTCCAATAAAAGGACCATTCCCCGCTCAAACGAACGGCACCGTCCCGGTCGAAATTCCATCCGGACAAATCCAGCCCGCCCTGAACGATAGGGGAGCCGTGTATTTATGAAAAAAAAGCGGCGCTTGCTCCAAACAGTAAAGCCGATGCCAACAAACAGCCCGCCAGGCACAGCAGCACAATGCGCTTGAAAGAAATTCCGCCTGGCATCGATCGCTCACTCCCCCTCCAAGGCGGCTCATGCCGCTTCAGCTTTCGTCCAACTGCTTGCAGCGGTTTTGCCGCTTCGACATATTCCGAGAAAAATCGCGTTTTTCCCTTCTGTAGCATTCGCTGTGCCGATAAGAAAATCCTGCTAAATTTTCCATGATAAAATATAAAATCCTCCGTTTCCTGCAGGCGCTCGCCCGGAAAACGGAGGATTCGATTAATGGTGAACGGCGCCGGCCTGCTTCACACGCGCGGAGCCCCAATCCGTCCTGTAGAAGCGGATCAATACCGACATAGCGAATAACGCCAGAAATGTGTACAGCGAAACCCACGCGCCGGTGCTTCCCCCTTCAAAATAGAACGTCAGCAGGTAAGCCAGCGGAATAAATACAAGCCAGTTCAGCAGCAGGGAGGCCCGCAGCAGGAATCCGGTGTCGCCCAGTCCGCGCAGCCCGCCGGCATAATAATTCAGCAGGCCGTCGAACAGCTGCAGAAACGCGGAAATGCGGATCAGGCGTCCTGCCAAATGATATACCTCAGGGTCGGACGTATAGAGTCTCGCGACTTCCTCGCCCCACACAAATTCGGCTGCGCCAAGCGCAAGCAGGAACAGGTCGCCGAGAATCGCCGTATCCGTCCCCATCCGGCGGGCCCGGAACGGATCTTCCCGCCCCAGCTCCTGGCCGACCAATATGGTGGCCGTCGCACCGAAAGCGAAGGCCGGCATAAAGCCCAGCCCCATTACGTTCAGGGCGATTTCGTTGGCGGCCAGCGCATCGGTACCCAGTCTTGTGACAAACATGGTAAATACAAACATCGCTCCGCTCATCGCGAGCTCCTGCACCCCGAGCTTGCCGCTCTCGGCGGCGATCAGCCGGACTTCCGCCCCGTCCACCGCTGTAAAGCGGCGCGTGCCGTACATGGGGTGAAGCCGGATGAAATACATATAGGCACATCCTATGAGGCCCAGCGCTTCCCCGATCAGAACGGCAAGACCCGCGCCGGTGAGGCCGATTTCCGGAAATCCCAGCTTGCCGTATGTCAGTGTATAAGTAAAGAAGATCATCGCCACGTTCGTCAGCGGCGACATTCGCATCGGCGTCTTCGTATCCCCGATCCCGTGGAAGAAGCCGTGCAGGACAAAGCTCATCGTGGTACAAGCAACGGCGAACAACCGGTACTTCAAATATTCGGTACCGCTAGCCACAAGCTCGGGCGAGCGCCCATCATGCGCAGAATCGCCGCCGGAAGCGACCATCCTGCCGCAGCCGCCAGCAGCGAAACCGCCAAACCGATCGCCAGCGCCGCATAGGTGCGCTCGACCGCTTTCTTCATTTCGCCGGCGCCGTAATTTTGAGCTACGAGATAATTGATCGAATGGCCGAGCCCGGAGCAGAGCGCCCATACGTTATAGCAGATAATATTGGATACGCCGACGACGGCAATCACGAGCGCGCCCATCGGACCGACCATAATCAGATTGATCGTCCCGGTGACGGTCGCCGACGCGAAGGAGATAATGGACGGCAGAGCCAGTCCGAGAATCAGCCTCCAGTTCTTCGTTACTTCCTGCACCCGTTGTCTCATCTCACGCACACCCCTTTTCCCCACTCCCCATCATGCCCCAAGTTGAACCTTCCGTTCAAGAGAAAAATTGACTAAAACAAGTACTCCCTTTTGGGTTGTCTAAACCGGCAATTGAAACTACAATTCAATAAGAACGTTTCCTATTGGAGCTTGGGCTCTACGGCTTCCTGAATTTCATATCTATATAACGGAGGATTGTGCTTTATGATCTTAGTAAGCTCTTGCCTGGCGGGAATGGAAGTAAGATATAACGGTTCGCATTGTTTGCATTCCAAGATCAATCAATTGGTGGAGGAGAACAAAGCGGTAACCGTATGCCCTGAACTGATGGGCGGCTTATCCATTCCGAGGGAGCCCGCCGAAATTGTAGGCGGTGACGGTTATGATGTGCTGGACGGACATGCCACGGTGATCGAAAAATCCGGGAAAGATGTAACAGAATTATATATTAAGGGAGCGTACGCCGCTTTGGAGAAGGCCGGAGAAGTAAAGGCAACCCTCGTTGTTCTTAAAGAAAACAGTCCCTCTTGCGGCAGTTCCGCGATTTATAACGGCCAATTTGCCGGCAGCAAAATGGCCGGGAGCGGAGTAACATCCGCACTGCTTAAACGAAACGGATTCAAGGTCATTTCGGAGGAACAACTGCTGGAATATTTGTAATTGAAAAAGCCCGCACCCTAAGGCGCGAGCGCATTGCGGCTCTCGAAGGAAAGCGCCAGATCGGCGAAACCGTCCGTCCGGTTCAGCAGCACCAGGTCGCTCTTTCCGTTGCCGTCCATATCTTTAATCATCAGCCGGGAGCCGTCGTTTGGCGGTCCCCAGGGACCGAAGGCGGAGAGCGACCTCCAAGTGCCGTCAGACCCTTTCAAATAAACCGAGTACCGCATCGTTTGCGGGTTCCAGCGCAGAATGTCCTCCATCCCGTCACCGTTGTAATCGCCGAACCGGACCCAGCCGTCCTCGCTTGGAAGCTCCAGCTCCGTCTTGGTAATCTTCCACTGCTTAGCCGCCTCATCCATCTGAACTTCCAGCCCGCTGACCGCATCCGCTTTGGAAATAAACAGCGTTCCCGCCGCCTGCCGAACCTGCATCTCGCCCATGACCTTGCTGCGGAAGACAAAAGGCTTCAGCGGCTTCATCTGCCCGTTCCGGATCAGCCAGCCGTACAGCTGCAGCCGGTCTTTCGTCAGGCCCGCCAGCAGCATATCGCCGTTCTTCTGCGGTAAGGCAAACAACTCCTCCCACGTTCTCGCGTCGGTTTTCCAGCTGCTCTGCTGCACGAACCGTTTGCCGTCCGACACATAGCGGGTGAGATTTCCGGCCGGATTCACCGTCCACAGACTGCAAGGGCCGGACGCGTCTTTCCCGCTGGCGGCGGCGACCGCTCCTTTCGCGTAGCCGGCTTGCCCCATACGGCCGGAGCAGGCTCCTCTTCATTCCGGAGGCCGCGGAACCGCCCGGATTCTACGCTGAGGGACCCGCTTTTCGTATCCCACCAAATAAAGTCCATCTGACCGTCCCCATCCGCATCCTCGATCATGGGCTGGGTTCCCGGACGCATCGGTACACTGTGCGCCGGTGTGAACGGCACGTAGTCCTGGATGGATTCAAAACGGTAGCCTTTGGACCTGAGGCCGTTCACAAGCTTGTGCAGCAGGCTCTTGTTCGGATCCGCATACCGGTATTCCGGAATGCCGTCGCGCAGAACCGGCTGATCGTTCTCATCCTTCAAGGGAACCAAGTACTTAAATTCAAGGAATGGATGAAAGTAAAAAGAGGCCACGTTCTCCGATTTGCCGACCCGGTCCACAATGACCTTCTCGTCTTTGTTGAAAGGAATATAATCGAACGGCGTCGGAACATAAGCCGCCCCGAGCGTTGAATTTCCATGGCCGGTATTTCTCGAATTGGCGTACTGGGCCTTCGGCGCATTGCGGTTCGTCTGCACGTCCGCCTGATAATTCAAGCCGAAATACGTTCGGAACAACCGGTCCTGCTCGGCCGTGGACCGATAGTGCGGCGCTTCCCAGAACTGGGGCTTAACGCCGGCCCGCCTGAGAATGTCGAGCCCCTCCTTCAGCCTCGGCTCCGCATAAGCCGCCGTTAGCGTTTCGTCGCTCCCGGGAACGTTAAACTCATTGCCGATGCCCGATTCGTGCTGCCCGTCGTCCCGGCGCACACTACCCACCTGGTGGGTGTAGCCGTGCATCCCGACGGTGGCTCCCCTCTCGACAGCCTGATGCAGCAAGGTACGGAAGGCCGCAGCATACGGATCGTCCTGCTGATCGACACGCACATCGTAACGGGTTCCGTCCGGTGCAATATCAATCCAGCGCGGAACAACCGCCAGATGATAGGCCGCTTTCTCTCCGTCGAGGTACTCCAGTACAGCGCGCAGTTTGCCGAGCTGCTCCACCGAGCGATACTGGCCGCCGGGGCCGATATCCTCCAGACGCATGAGCACGATTTTGGGTTCCGTGCCCTCCCCTTCCACGGTAAGGATATGATAAGCCGTAAACACGAGGCCTAAGCAGATGGCGGAAACCGCATAGCGGATCCAGCGAAACCTCCGGATTCGGCGAAACAAAGCCATCCTGGATCTAGCTCCCTTCATGATGTCGAAGACGCTTGGGATTGGCTTTCCGGGCCGTTCCGATGAAGCGCTTACATTGATCATATATTATGTTGATTGTATCAAATTTTTGTCCGGGCGAACATCATTTTTTTGCAGAAACAGCGCGCTTTGCGCTCTATTCCGGGCATCAAAGCGCGCTTGAAGTAGCGATCCGTCCGGCGGCCGGATTACAGCTTCACGGCCGCCACGCGCAGTCTGCGGTAATCCGCCGTCCACTGTTCGCCATCGAACAAATCAGGCCGCAGTCTCTCCTCACACAGGGAGTACGCCTTCTCCCGGCCGGGCGCGTCGAGCCCCTCCAGCAGCTTCCCGGCAAACGCGTCCAGCCAGTGCCTGAGCCCCCGTTCTCCGTCGTCCAACGGAGTCGGACGGGGATAAAGCTCCGCATAACGCACCTCGAAGCCATGCCGTTCCAGCAGGCCGGCATACTCTCCAATGCTTGGGAAATACCATGGGTAACGCACCTCGGCATCGACCCCGAGCTCTTCGAGCACCTCCATCAGCGTCCGGACCACCCGATCCACGTTCCCTTTTCCGCCGAATTCCGCAATCAAACGTCCCCGCTTCGCAGACACTTCCCTATGGAGACGACAGCCTCTTCCGGCCGGTTCATCCAGTGCAGCGCGGCATTCGAGAACACCGCATCGAACGGGACTTCCTCCGGCAAACGAAACGTATGCCCGTCCGCATGAAAGAAGCGGAGCCCCGGGTATTTGCGGCGCGCCTTCTCCAGCATCGTCTCCGAGCTGTCGAGGCCCACGCAATCGGCTCCCAGGAGGCTGATCTCATACATCAGATCCCCGGTCCCGCGGCCGAGATCCAAAATCCGTTCCCCCGCCTGCTGATTCAGCATGTCCACCAGGCCTTTTCCCAGCCGGGAAACAAAGCCCATCCGCTCGTCATAATGGACGGCATTCCATGAAGTGTCCGATTTTCCTTGTGTCATAGCGCAGCGCTCCCTTCTTTTCCTGGTTCCATTATGTGACAAAAATACTTATAGTTCCAATATATAAAAACAATGATCTTAATAGCTAAAACCTATTAACTTACCCGTCATTCAGACGATTTACTTGCCGATTCCCCGTTCGATATAATAGGGTACATATATCTTCATATCGAACGTTTTCGCCTTCTACGAAAGAGATAAAAGGGGCACTTCCGGCCTGCTCTCGTTTCCGATAAAAAAACCTTCATTATGTTCATCAGCCATGGTTTCAAATGGCCCGACCGGCAATTATTTTAATAGGTTAGTTTGCATTTCCATGGTATAATGAGTCGAGCTCGATAGGCAGGTGATATCAAAATATGCAAAAAATACCAGTCTCCAGCGACCGCAAAGGCTCCGACATTAAGGTTATCTCTTCGGACGAGGTCGTTAAAATCGAATGCGTACGCGATAAAGAATATATGATTCATACCGTTACCGATAAATATTACTGGGCGGCTTCGCTCGAAGCTTTCGAAGAATGGCTGTTCGAAGAGGGCTTCCGGCTGATCGACCAGATGAACGTCGTCAATATGAACCATGTGCGGGGCTATGATTCGCGCAAAGGCATCGTGTCGCTCAAACCGGAGTTCTCGTCCAGGTACAAAACGGCATACGCCGCCTGGATTCACGGCGAGCATATTGTGAACGCGATGGATCTGCTTCACCGCATGAAGCAGCTGGACCACGGTCTGCCGGAGAATAACGAGGACGATGAAATTTTCGAGGCGATCCTGGCCCAGGAGGAAGACCACCGTTTCGCCCGTTCCTACGCGATGATCAAGGCGCTTTACGATAAGAAGAAAGCGGAAATTCTGCTGGAAGAAAGCGAGCTCCGGTATAAGTCTTTGTTCGAACACAATCCGGATCCGATATTACAGTTCAATCTGAACGGCTCCATTACGAACGCCAATCCCGCCTTTCATCAGGTATTCGGGTACAGCGAGACCGACCTGGTCGGTAAAACCGTAGAACGGCTCGTGCTGCCGGAGTGCCTTGATTTTTGGGCCGAACAGTTCGAACAAACGCAGCAAGGAGCCACGCCGCATTTTGAAATTACCTTTGTCCGCTCGAACGGACAGCAGGTGGAGCTCAGCGTGAAGAACTTTCCGATCTTCGTCAATAAGAAAATCGCCGGCGTTTACACCATCGCCCAGGATATCAGCGAGCGCAAGCGTGCGGAAGAAATGCTTCTCCGCTCGGAGAAGCTGTCCGTCGTCGGTCAAATGGCCGCCGGCGTCGCCCACGAAATCCGGAATCCCCTCACCTCGCTGAAAGGCTTCGTACAGCTGATGCAATCGAAAGTAAACGGTTTCGACAATTATTTTAACATCATGCTGGAAGAGCTGGACCGGATCAATTTTATCGTCAGCGAATTTCTTGTTATCGCCAAACCCCAGTCGGTGCTGTTTCAGCCCAAAGACGCCGGCATGATACTTCATAATACGATTCTGCTGCTTAATTCGCAGGCCATCATCAACAACGTCGATTTGCTGACGGAGATCGACCCGGAGCTTCCCCTGATCAATTGCGACGAGAATCAAATCAAGCAGGTGTTTATTAACATCCTGAACAACTCCATCGATTCGATGCCCGACGGCGGGCAAATCCGCATCGAGCTGAAGCGCTTGGGAGACCGTTATATCGTCATCCGGTTTACGGACCAGGGTCGCGGCATCCCGGAGGAACGCCTTCCGCGGCTGGGAGAGCCTTTTTATACCACCAAGGAGAAAGGAACCGGGCTCGGGCTCATGGTCACGTTCAAAATCATTGAGAGCCACGGCGGACGGATGAACATTTTCAGCGAGGTCGGCAAAGGGACGACAGTGGAAGTGATGCTGCCGATCGCCGCGGTTCCGGCGGACAAGCCGGTATTAACAGAAGTGCAGCCTTAGGAATCCGTCCTAAGGCTGTTTTTTTCTAGAAAACCAAGAAAGAAGAAAAAGGAGAAAACGGAAAGGAAGTCAGATAAGGATACGGATAAAAGGGGGATGCATAAGCCGTACCGTAAGTCAGCGGGGACGAAAAGAAACCGCCGGGATACCCGTGAAAGCCGTAATAGCCGCCGTAAACCCCGAATGGACCGTGAACCCCATGAACTCCATGTACTCCATGAATACCGTGAACCCCGGGAAATCCGGGAAATCCGTGGGCGCCATAAGCCCCGGGAACGCCATGCGCTCCGTGAAAGCCGTGAGGCCGATGGAATTCGGCATCCTCCCATTCTTGTATTTCTCTTGATTGCTCGGTTTGCTCCTTTTGTATTTCTTGTTCAGACATATGCTCACTCCCGTTTCCATAATGCTTCACCTTGGGTTAAGGTGCGGGGACGATATGACCCTTTCCCTACTTTATATGGTGCAAAAGCCCAAAGGGTGATTGCCTATTACCGAAATTGGGCTCGGGTGCCTTGAGCGGAGAAATTAAAAACTCCCTTCGCGGAAGGCGAAGGGAGTGAAGAAGAGATGGATTATTGCTTCAAAGTGGTGATATACCGTTTGGCCTGTCCGTTCGGCGTATCGAAGCCTTCGTAGACGTTGATGGTCAGCGGGAAATCAAGCTGGTCCGATTTGGCATTAAAGGTGATCGTCTGCTTCCCGTCAATCAGCTTGTTCGAGCCGGTAAATTCGGAGTCCGCCGTGCCGATCAAACGCCCTGTCGTATCCAGCAGTTCAAAGTGCAGCTTGGAGAAGTTGGAATCAACGACTACATCGTCGGCCTGTTTGATGCTCAGATCGGCGGAAATTTTGTAATTATAAACCATCGAGCCGCCTCCGCCGCTGGTTATCGTCGATAAGGTCCAATTGTTCAGCGTGACCTCGAACGGATACATGGAGAAGACATTGCCGCCGGTTTCCGCAGAATCGATGGCGGCGGTTTGCACCGCAGCGATCGTGCTGCTGTAAGGAGCCGCCGTCTGCGTATCGAGCAGCTTCATAACCAGATGTTCACCGGTCTCGGACTTCGGTACATTGAACGAGTAATTGACGACATAGGACATCTTCGGATTCAAGGTCGCCGCCGCATTCGATTGGCGGGTACCGGCATAGGACAAGCCTTCCGAACCGACCAGCTCCGTCTGGAAGGCCGGCGACGGGATCGGAATGTCGTTCTTGTTTGTCAGCTTGAATTTGCCGACAACCGTTTTATAGCCGGCGTCGCCGTTATCGTGAATGTGCATCTCCATCAAGGAGACTTCCGTATTGCCGTCGATCAGCTTATTGAGCGGATCGAACGCAATTGGGCTGCCCAGGCTGTAGGATGCCGCGGACGTCGAATCCGCTTGCCCGCCGGCCGGAGCGGCCACGCGAAGCCGGCCCACGTCAAAGTTCGTGCTGGACGGCGTGCTCCCTTGAGCTCCCGCCTGAACGAACGTTTCCGTCGTCATGACGACCAAGGACGACAGGTTCGTGCCGTTATCAATCGGAATCGCGAAATGGATATATTTCTTCTCGCCTACATCGACGGTGAGCGGACCTGGTTCGATCCGTTTGCCCGCGTAGGTTTTATCGGCCGTTTGTCCGTCGATGCGGAAATCCGGCGACGTTTCGCGGCCTACGCCCGGGTTTTCCACGAGCAGGGTAACGAGCGCAACCCGCCCGGAAGCTGTGGACCCTCCGGACACAGCCGAAGCGGACCCTGCGCTTGCCGCTGAGCCCGCGGAAGCCGTGCCGCCGGCGGCTGAAGATGCCGAAGCCGAAGCGCCGGTCGATGTATACTGGATATCCACCGCCGTCGGTGTATAACGCAGACTGGAATTAAGGCCCGGAATTGTAAAGGCCTCGCCCCAGGCTTTGGGATCCGTATTCTTCTGCGCTTCCATCGCCGAGGCATACCATACCTGCTTATCGATCGGGATGCTGAGCAGGTTCGTCTCTTTCTTCGGATATACGTATTCATCCACGTTGACGAAAGAAAGCTGGTTGATCGAAATCGGCGAGCCGCTTTCGATCACGGTCATGTACACAAGCTCGCCGATTTCGTTCGGCTGCAGCGATCCTTTATTGGTCGCGCTGGGGCTCAGCGTATATTCTGTGCCGTCCGTCGACCGCACGCGAAGCTCGTGATCGGGAACGCGCACCTTTTGCGTTCCGCCGTTATACAGCCGGACGGTTGCGGCAATGCGTTTACCGCTGGTCGTCGATTCGACGGCCAGGCTCTTGACGGCGGCCCGGATCGTATCCGTGAGCCCGTAATTGCTCGGCGCCGCGACCGCGGCCTGGGGAGCATCCGCGGCCAGCGCCGGCGTTCCGATTTGGATCATCGTGGTGCCGATCAGAACGGCGGTCATAGCTGTTTTCCAAGGTTTCATCATGAAAGTGCCTCCTTCTGAAAGCCGGTGTTATTTTTTGTTCGTATCCGCCGCCGGTGGAGAAGTCTGTGCCGCGGCGTCCGGCTTCGCCACTTCCACCTTCTGGCCGTCCTTCAGCTGGTGCTGCCCGGTGGTGACGAGCTGCTCGCCTTCCTTGACGCCATCCAGAATCTCCTGGTACGTATCGTTCAGACGTCCCAGTTTGACTTTACGCTTCTGCACCTTATCGCCCTGCAGGACGAATACGAACGAATCCGCTCCTTCCCGAACGATGCTGAGCGTCGGCACGGCAATGACCTGCTCCTCCGCTTCCGTGGTCAGCTGCACCAGCACTCGGGTGCCGGGCTTCAGCTTCTGATCCGCATTGGGCACTTCCAGCTCCATCGGATAGGTCTTCGTCGTGGCGCTCATGACGTTCGACAGGAACGTGATTTTGGCCGTTCCCTTCTCGGACGGATTATCCGGGCTGTAGTAGGTCAGCTCCTGCTTGTTCTTGACCAGCTGGTAGGAAGCTTCCGTCAGCTCGGCCTTGATCTTGATCGGGTTAATCTGCTGCACTTGGCCCACCTTGGCGGACGGCGATACGGTGCCTCCCGCCTCCACGCTGAAATCGGTCAGCACGCCGCTGATCGGCGCCTTGACTTCATAATTCTCCAGCGCACGCTGGGCGTCTGACAAGGCGACCTGGTTCGACTCCACCTGAGACTGCTGAGCGGCCAGCGAATTCGTTTTATCCAAAGCCGCCAGCTTGTTCTTCTGGGATTCGAGATCGAGCTGCGCATTGTTCAGTGCGGTCTGCGCCTGCTCCACCTGACGATCCGTCGCTTTTCCGTCATCATAATCATTTCGTATCTTACTGTAATCTTTCTGGGCGTTGTCCACCTGCTCCTGCGCTTTGGTGATGGCGGTCTCCAGGTCGCGGCGGGTGTTTGCGTTATCCTCAATGGATTTGCTTAAGGTCTGCTGCGCGCTCTCCAGCGCGATTTGGCTCTTGCGGGCAGCCGATTCCGCATCCCGGCTGTCAATACGGAACAATACCTCACCCGCCTGCACCACGTCGCCCCGCTTCTTCAGTACATCCGTCACTTGACCGCTTGCCTTGGGAATGACGTCCACAGTCGAAATGGCCGACACATCCGCAATTTGCTCACGGGGGTCGCTGATCTTGTGCTTCGCGATCGTTTCCGTCTTCACCGGTCGGTTCTCCAGATTGATATTGGCCGCAGCTCCGCCCTTGGCCCCCGGCGCGGAGCGACCGGCGGCAATCGCCGCCGCTACCGCCAGGATCGCGAGCGCCCTGAGCCGGTTTTTCTTATTTTTGGTTTTCGCCGTGCTAACCTTTAACATGTTCTAATGCCTCCTCCAAATTACATATCGAGCGAAGTCGGCTTCACGCCGCTGCGCTTCTCTTTATGAAACCAGCCGGATACGCGATTCTTGAACCCTTCGATGAGTTCATAAACGATAGGTACCACAACCAGCGTAAGAATGGTGGATGTGGTCAAACCGCCGATCACGACCACGGCAAGTCCCTTGGAAATCAAGGTGCCGTGTGTGAAGCCCATTGCCAGTGGCGACAGGGCCACAATGGTGGCGCCGGCGGTCATGATGATCGGCCGCGACCGGACCCGTCCGGCTTCGATCAGCGCGTGCCGTACCGTATAGCCTTCATGGCGAAGGCGCTGTGCGCGGTCGACCAGCACGATGGCATTCGTCACTACAATCCCGATCAGCATCATAAAGCCGATCATGGAGGTGACGTTCAAGGATTCCCTTGAGATTAGCAGGCCGATGAGCCCTCCGATGGCTGCAAGCGGCGGCGAGAACAGAATCGCGAACGGCGCTCCCGCGTTGCCGAAAGCCAGAACCATAACCAGGTAGACGACGGCGACAGCGACTGCCATGGCGGCAAAGAGCTGAGTGAAGCTCTCGTTGATATCCTCACTAACCCCTTTGACTTGACGATCTACACCGTCCGGAAGCTCCACTGCGCCGAGCGCCATCGATACTTTCCGGCTCACACCGCTTTTATCCGTGGAATTGATTTTCGCCGTAATATTGACCACTTGCTTCTGGTCGTCGCGCCGGATCGCGGCCGGGGCCTCCACCTCGTTGAGCTTGGCGATTTCGTCCAGATACACGGTGCCCGAATTCGTCTTGATCGGCATGCGCCCCAGCTTCTCCAGCGTATCCTTATCCGTTTTGTTCAGCGAAACCTTGGTAGTATAGGTCACGTTATCCATTTTAATATCGCCGAGCTCCTGCTTCTGCACCCAGCTGCGCGCCATATCCCTTACGGTCGATACGTCCAGGCCGTAAGCCCGCGCCTTCTTCTGGTCGACCACGATATCCACCTGCGTCTTCGCATCGCTCAGGCTGTCCTCGATCTCGCTGAGCTCCGGAAATTCGACCAGCTTCGCCTTGATGGCGGCCGAAGCGGTTTCCAGCGTCTTCTGATCGTCGCCGATCAAGGAATAGGAGAAGTCGGTGGTGGACACGCCGCCTCCGCCCCCCAGATCCTTAGGTTCGACTTCAGAGCCTTTCGGCAGGTCGGCGAGCAGCGCCTGCTTGAACTGCTCCTTCACTTTGTCGGGATTTACGTCTTTGTTGACTTCAACGTAAATTTGCATCGCATAGGCCGTCCGGTCTTCGCCGCCGTTATATCCGACGAGGGCCTCGACGTAATCGAATACCGGCTTCCCGTTCGTATCCTTCGTCTCCCGCATCATTTGTTCAAGCTCCTTGGCTTTTAAATCCGTGGAGTTAAAGGACGATTCGTAAGGCGACTTGATCTGGTAATACATCGTCCGCGGGGTTTCCCCGCTCGGTACGAACGATACCGCCAAATTCGGAATCGTGATGACGAGCGATAAAATCAGAAGCGACCCGGAGATCAGCAAAGTTTTGATCCGGTTCCGGAGGGACCACTGAAGGACCCGTTCATAAAAAGCGGTAAATCGTCCGGTCTCCGTCTCATCATGCGCCTTAATGCCTTTGCCGTTAAGTACGAGGATCTTGGCCAGCATCGGGATGACGGTTAAAGCGACGAGCAGCGAAGCCAGGAGCGCGCAGGCGATCGTTATGGCAAACGGACGGAATATTTCTCCGACAAACCCGCTGACCATCCCGATCGGAGCGAATACGCCCACCGTGGCGATCGTTGAAGACGTAATGGCCATCGCCACCTGCTTGGTCGCAAGCAGGATCACCGATTCATTGCGTTCTTGGGCTTTGGATAAATTGGTATAAATGTTCTCGATAACGACGATGGAGTCGTCGACGACCCGTCCGACGGCAATGAACATCCCGCCGAGCGTCATGATGTTCAAGGTGATGTCAAGCTGTTTCAGCATGAGCAGCGTAATCAGGATCGATAGCGGGATCGAAACCAAGACGATCAAGGTCATGCGGATGTTGCGCAGGAACAGCAAAATCATCAGAGACGCGAGCAGCGCACCGGCAACTCCTTCGCGAAGCATGCCGTTGATGGATTCCTTGACTTCATCCGCGCTGTTGTAAATGGATTTGAATGTAACATTCGGCATGGACGTCTTCCATTCGGCCATAAGCTTATCCGCCGAATTGGAAAATTCGACCGCATTCGCATCCTTGGTCTTAAACAAGTGGATGCCGAGCGCCGGCTTCCCGTCCAGGCGGGCGTTAAATTCGGATTCCGAGATGGCTGATACCGTCGCCACCTGAGACAGCGTTACGGTTCCGCCGGAGGGCAGGCTGATCTCCATCTGCTCCAGGCCGTACACACTGTCAATATCGCCCACGACTCGGGCGATCTTCTCGTTGCCGCTCAGCTCTACCGTCCCGATCGGCCCTTTGGAAAGTGCGGAGCTGATCGAGGCGGTGACCTGGGACGGCGTCAGCCCGAAGGCGGTCAGCGCGTCGGCGTTCAGCTGGATATCCATGGAGGTTTCCCGGTTCCCGATGGCTTCGATGTGGTCGATGCCGCTGATGCCCTCGAAGCCCGGTTTGATTTTATCCTTGTACAGCTTGTCGAGCTCGGTTTGACTCATCCCGTTGTCGGCGTAAGCGACGAGATAATAAACCGGCATCGAGGCGAAACCGAATGTGGATACCTTCGGCTTGCCGGAGGCGTTCGGAAGCTTCACCTCTTGCACCAGGCTTTCGATATCCTGCTTCTTCTTGTCCGTGTCCGTTCCCTGCTTGAACTGGAGCATGACGGAGGACATATTGTCGCTTGACGTCGATGTCATGCTGTCAAGCTCCGCAACGTTAGCCAATTTCTCTTCGATCGGCTTCGTAACGTTCTCCATGACGTCTTGCGGAGACCCCGTATAAGTTGTGGTGACCATCACCACAGGAAAGGAAATATCGGGGAAATTTTCCTCCTTCAGACTCATCGCCGAATAGATCCCGCCGCCGAACAGCAGGAAAATAATAATAATCAGCGCTGAAACGTTTTTCATTGAAAATTGGGTCAGCCGGTTCATTCCTGTACTCCTTCCGCTTCAATAGTTCTCCCTCTGTATATATAAAAATGACATGGAAATACATTACAACGCGAATATGAACTCAATATGAACTATTTATTAATAAAAAAGAAACTAACCCGGCATGAGGTATGCCGGGCCAGGATGGGGAGGAACGGGTTTCGGGAATAAACGAGTTATATACAGAAGTGGAGTATCCAGTGGAGGAGCGACAGCGTTCGCCTTTATCTGCGGGAAATAACCGCTGCTCAAGCGGATTCCATTCAACATATCCTCCTGATAACAGCGACCGGAAGCGGATAACCCATCCATCGCCTCGCAAACGATCCGTATTTGTCCCTTTCCGGACAAGCTCCCCTGGGCATGAGGAAGGAACGGGTTAGAAATCCGGCCCCGAATGAGCAGGCAACATTTCAACAGCCCTCTTGTGATAAAACTGTCTTAAGCGCGAAGCATGAAGGATGAAACTCGTACCGCGCAATGAATGAATAAATAAAGGAGAGAATCGAAATGAACAGATTGAAAGACAAGATTGCATTGGTGACCGGGGCTAGCCGGGGAATCGGCCGGGCCATCGCCCTGCGCCTGGCGCAGGAAGGCGTTCTGGTTGCGGTGCATTACGGAAACAACCGGGAGGGGCCGAAGAAACCGTACGGGTGATCAAGCAAAGCGGCGGTTCGGCCTTCGCCGTCGGGGCCGGACTCGAAACGATGGAAGGGTGCGGCGACTGTACGATGCCTTGGATGCGGAGCTGAAAGAACGCACGGGGGATACCCGGTTCGATATCCTGGTAAACAACGCGGGAAGCAGTCTTGTGCAGTTCATTGAGGATACGACGGAGCAAATGTTCGACGAGCTTATGGCCATCAATGTGAAGGCTCCGTTCTTCGTCACGCAGCAGGCGCCGCCGCGCCTAAGGGACGGCGGACGGATCATCAACCTGTCATCCGCCGTAACGAGAATCGCGCTTCCCGTTATTCCTGCATACAGCATGTCGAAGGGGCGCTAAACCCGCTAACCCTCGCCTTATCCAAGCAGCTCGGGCCGCGGGGATCACCGTCAACGCCATCATGCCCGGCTTCGTGGAGACGGATATGAACGCCGCCACGCTGCAGGATCCGGAGGGGCGGCGGTTCGGAGCCGAGTTTTCCATTTTCGGCCGGTGGGGACAGCCGGGAGACATCGCGGATATCGCCGCTTTCCTGGCTTCGCCCGACAGCCGCTGGATTACAGGCCAGCTGATCGACGCAAGCGGCGGATCTCATCTGTAATCGGCATCACGCTTCCTCCCGGTTCATCGCCGTTTCCCCGGTCCGCGTGACTTCCAGAATGCCATAGGGGCGCAGCAGGGACAGGAAGGAGTCGTTCTTCTCCCTGTCGCCTACGACTTGGATGACGACAGAGTGCTGCCCGATATCGATTACCGGACAGCGGAAAGTCTCCGCCATGCCGAAGATTTCCGGGCGGACCGCCGGTTCCGCCCGGACCTTAATGAGCATCAGCTCCTTGGCTATCAGCGGCATAAGGTTCAAGTGCGTCACCCGGATCACATCGATCAGCTTGGACAGTCCGCCTTCCGATCTGTTCGACCCGTACCTCATCCTCGCAAAGAACAAGCACCATTCGGGATACCGTCTCGTCCTCCGCAACGCCGACCGTAATGCTTTCGATGTTATAATCCCGCCGTCCGAAGAGTCCGCAGACTCGCTGCAGCACCCCGGGCCGGTTAAGAACCAGTGCGGAAATCATTTGCTTCGGTTTCAAGGTCTCTTCTCCCCCAATATCATATCGCTTAACGCTTTGCCTTGCGGAATCATCGGATAAACCAGCTCATCCTTCGAAACGATGAAATCAATCAGCACCGGACCCGGCGTGAGCAGCGCTTTCGCCCAGACCCGCTCGGCATCCTCCGGGTTGTCCGCCCTCAGCCCAAGGACGCCGTACGCTTCCGCCAGCTTGACGAAATCGGGACTTCCCGACAAATCGATATGGCTGAACCGCCCGTCATAGATGAGCTCCTGCCACTGCTTGATCATGCCGAGCGTACCGTTGTTGATGACGACGATTTTGACCGGAATCCGGTGAATCGCACAGACCGCCAGCTCCTGGGCGCACATCTGAATCCCCCGTCCCCGTTGATGGAGATAACCAGCCGGCCGGGGTTGCCGATTTGCGCACCGATCGCGGACGGAAACCCGAAGCCCATCGTTCCGAGGCCGCCGGAGCTGAGGAGGGAACGGGGATGCCGGAAGCGGTAAAATTGCGCGGTCCACATCTGATGCTGCCCGACATCCGTCGTAATGATCGCTTCCCCGTCCGTTGTCCGGGAGATCATTTCGATCACATACTGCGGCTTAAGGGTTTGATCCGAGGGGTATAGCCGAGCGGATGCAGTGCCTTGATCCGGGCAGCGTGGTCCAGCCAAGAGCTTCTATCCACACGCTGCCTTCCCGTAGAAGAGCGCAGGCGCTTCAGCACCTCTTTCGCATCGCCGGTCACCGGAAGTACCGTCCGCACCAGCTTGCCGATCTCCGCCGCATCGATATCGATATGGGCAATGGCCGCTTGCGGGGCGAAGCCGTCCAGCCGCATGGTGACGCGGTCGTCGAACCGGGCGCCGACCGAGATCAATAGATCGCAATCGAGCATCGCACGATTCGCCGCATAAGTCCCGTGCATGCCCGGCATCCCCAGCCACAAGGGATGCCCTCCGGGGAAGCCGCCCAAACCGAGCAGTGTGGCGGTTACCGGAATCTGCTGATCTTCGGCGAGTCCGATCAGCTCTTCCGACGCATCGGCATGGATCACACCGGCTCCTGAGAGAATCAGGGGCCTCTTTGCGATTTTCAATGCATAGGCCAAGGCTTGGATCTGCCCCTCGTCTACCCGCGGGGAAGGGCTGTAGCCGCGGACCTCAATGGCTTCCGGATAACGGAACTTCGTCTCAGCTGCCGACACATCCTTAGGAATGTCGATCAGTACCGGCCCTTTTCGTCCCGTACCGGCAATATGGAAAGCTTCTCTGACCGTACGGGCCAAGTCCTCCACCCGGCGCACAAAATAACTGTGTTTCGTAATCGGTGCGTAATGCCGATAATATCCGCCTCCTGGAACGAATCCGTGCCGATCAGGGAGGTCGCCACATTGCCGGTGATGACGACGAGCGGCACCGAGTCCATATAAGCCGTTGCGATCCCGGTGACAAGATTCGTTGCCCCTGGACCCGACGTAGCCAGGCACACGCCGGTGCGGCCCGTCGAGCGGGCATAGCCGTCCGCCGCGTGGATCGCTCCCTGCTCATGACGCGTCAACAAATGGCGAAAATGCTCGTTCCCGTGCATGGCATCATAGATATACAGGACGGCGCCGCCGGGATAGCCGAACACGCAGTCGACGCCTTCGAGCAGAAGCGTACGGAGCAAAATTTCCGATCCGGTCACCGTATCCTCCCGAAGCGACCGCGACCTAAGGGCTTCATCCCCCAACAGCGTCTTGTGCAGCATTTCTTTCATGTTTCATCCTCCATTGCTTCGTAGTAAAGCAACCGTACCATGTCCCCGGCTCCTGCGGGTACTACCCAATGGTTGACTTTGATAGTATACTTTTGGATAAAAATCGGATGGAGGGGAATCGCCGTGAAGCTTTCGGAAGAAGAGGGAAATAGCGCGTGGGAACGGATAGCGGACCGGCTCGACCGGCTGAACGGAGATTATTTTATCGGACGTTCTTTCGAGCTCCGCTTCTTTGAGCGGTTTCTTGACGATGGTTCGCGCCGGCCGGAGAACATCATCAACCTATTCGGAACCGGGGGCATGGGCAAAAGTTATTTGCTGGAGCAGTACGGGCGGATAGCGCGGCGGCTGGGGAGCTTTATTCATTCCGACGGACCTGCGGGAGCATCCGGGCGAGCCCGAATCCGTGCTTCTGAACCTTCTCACGCATATGGGAGAAGATAATCCGGCGGACGGAACACTCCTGACGGAGCACTGTCTTAGCTGTCTAAACCGGCGGGCCCGGAACCAAAAAATCATCCTCGCCTTCGACCACTATGAAGAAGCCGGGAGCCTGGATGCATGGCTGAGAGAAACGCTGCTTCCGGGGCTTCTTACGCAGATGACCGTCGTCATCGCCGGGCGCTCCCCGTTGGAGGGTCCTTGGCGGATTTCCCCTCCTGGCGGAACATGATCCTTTTCCTTCCCCTTCAGGAGCTAAGTTACGAGGAATTTCGTTTATATATGGAGAAGCACGGGGTGACGGATGAAGCGGAGTCCGATCGGCTCTGGCTGCAGACGCTGGGACACCCGCTGGCGCTTTCCCTGTTGGTCCCCTCCGGGCTGGGCATCGCAAACCAGGGACAAATCCCCGGCCGGGGCGCGGCATGGGAGGAACTGCTTGCGCTCTGGCTCAGGGAAGCGCGGGACCATGAGCTGCGCGATCTCCTCCAGGCTGCATCGGTTCCCCGCTCGTTCAACCAAGAGTTCCTGTCCTTATTGGCCGGCCGCGAGGTCCCCTCTCAGCTATTCGAACGCTTGGTCCGCCTCTCCTTTATTCGCCGTACCGGGGAGGGCTGGCGGCTGCATGAGCTGATCCGGGAAGCGATCCGGAGCGATTTCCGGGAGCGGGCTCCCGCCGCCTTCGAACGGTGCCGCGGACGCGCCGTACAGTATTACTACGACCTCATTATGCAATCGGCCGACCATCGTCCGGACTCGCCGCAGAAGCTGGCGGAGCTGCTTCGGCTCGCCGGGAGCCCGGTGATGCGCGCCCATTTCAGGCATTCCCGCCGGTCGCATTATTATCTGGAAACAGTGACGGAAAGCAATCTGCACGAGGCGGAGGCATACATCCGCCGCCGGGAGCGGGAGGCCCGGGATTTCACCATCCGCTGCTCCGATCCGGAAAGCGGTTCTCTGTTCCGTTTCAAGCTCACAGCCGAGGAAAGTCTCCTTCGTCTCTCCGCATTGGAGGCGGAGGAACTGCTCCGGCACGGCGACGGCGCATTGAAGGCTGCTGCGCAGCGCGGAAGGAAGGGTTGCCGGTTTAAGCGCCTTTGTCCCCGTCAACCGGCGAACTTTAACCTACCTGCTCCGCTCGAAGGTCGCCGGCCCCTATTTCCAAAGCCTGTCCCCCGCCAAGCTTCAAGCCTTTGAGGTTCCCGAAGGGCAGCAGGCCGGCTGGTTTATACTGGCCGCGGACGTAGAGGATCCGGAGAACGAGGAGCTGCGTTCGGATAACGTTCAGAGGATGTTCGAATACATCCTGGCGGGCGACCTGCTAATTTCTTCGCCCCCGCCGCATGACTACTATGATCTATCCCATACCGGCTACGGATTCGAAGCCGTCCCCGGACTGAAGCATTACGGCTATGGCGATAACAAGCCTGCCTCCACCTTTGTTCTGGATACAAGGAGAGACCGGCTTGCGGATTATCTGAACAGGATCATTCCCGATGCGGGCCGGCCGCATATTCCGGCCGGCGGCGTAGGCGCTTCCTCGCCCCTTACCCCCAGGGAACGGGAAGTGGCCGAACGGCTCGTGAACGGCGAAACCAACGCCGAAATCGCCGCCTCGCTATTCATCAGCGAGGCGGCGGTGAAGAAGCACGTCAATGCGATGCTGCACAAATACGGCGTAAAGAACCGGACGCAGCTGGCCAAGTGCCTGATCGGACTCAGCTGAAGCACCCGGCGGCGGAGCGGCATATATAGAGCTATACCCTTTTACCCGGAACGCTCGGCGACGTCACGATCACCGTCGTCCCCATGCCGGGAACGCTGCTCACTTCAATGGCGCCTTGATGCAGCTCGATAATCTTCTTGACGATGGCAAGGCCGAGCCCGTTGCCTCCCCGCTCCCGCCGCCGTGAACGGTCCGCTTTGTAGAAACGGTCGAAGATGCGCTCCAGATCTTCCTTGGAGATGCCGATGCCGGTATCCTCCAGAAGAATGCGGACCCGGTCCGTTAAAGGCTGCAGAACGACCCGGATCAACCCGCCCTCCGGCGTAAACTTAATGGCGTTGCCGAGAAGATTCACCCAAACCTGATTGAGCTGGTCTTCATCGGCGGCGATCTTGATAGACGGCGACTGAAGGTCGAGCTCCAGCTTTTTGGCATTCCATTGGGGCTCGAGCGCCACAATAACCCGGCGCAGCTGCTCGTCCAGGGCATACGTGTGCGGATGAAACGGATGATGCTCCGACTCCAGCGAAGCGAGCTTGAGCAGGTTGTCGCTCAGCCGCGACAACCGTTCCGACTCCATTCGAATAATATCCAAATAACGGTTCCGCTCCTCTTCCGACATGGCCTTCGTACGGAGCAGCTTAGAGAAGCCGGCGATTGAGGTAAGCGGGGACTGGATTTCGTGAGATACGTTCGATACGAAGTCCTGCCGCATCCGCTCCATCTGCTTGAGCTCCGAGGCCATGTGGCTGAAGCTCTCCGCCAGCTCGCCAAGCTCGTCCTTCCGCTCGCTTCCAGCGCAGGTGGATATTGAAATCCCCTTTCGCAATCCGCTTCGTCGCCCTTGTCATCAGCTTTAGCGGCTGGACCAGATAACGGGCGGTGATGAGAATGAGCAGACTTCCCGTGATCAGAACTATTGCAAGCGCGGTAAGCAGAATGCGGCGCAGATCGCTCATCGGCTTCATGAAGTCGGGGCGTAAAAAGAGCGCATACCGCTCCTGGCCCGCCGTGATCGGGTACCCGACCATGATTTTCTCCGGAGGATTCACACCATTCTCATAAATTTGACCCTGCAGTACCCTCTCTACAGCTTCCCGGGGAATCGAAGGAGTTTGCTCGGAGGGCGATTTGCCGTAATCGGAAGAACGGCCCGATGAATCGAACAACGTGATGATGCTGCTTTGGATCGAATAGCGGCTTCTCAAATAGGTATCGAGGTCCACCCCCTGCGTCATGGCGAACGTTTCCGCCGCATCCCGGGCGGCTTTCAGCGGCTCGGCCCGGATTCCCGCAGTAACCTGGTCCCTGAACCAATAATTCATCGTGAAAAAGGCAACGATCAGTCCTACCATGACGGAGGCCATAAAAGCAAGTACAATCCTTAAGTATAAGGAGCGGATCATGTCAGAACCTCCAGCTTATAGCCGAGGCCGCGGATCGTACGAATGGAGAATCCCGACGTTTCTTCCGGAAAACGCTCCCGCGGCCGCTTGATATGGACATCCACCGTACGGTCGTCGCCGGCGTAATCGATGCCCCATATTTGCTCAATCAGCTGGTTTCGCGTAAAGGTTTGATTCGGATGCGCCGCTAGCTTGAAGAGCGAGCTCGAATTCCTTCAGCGGCGGCGTCATCCGTTCGCCGCCCAGCAGCACCTCGAAGCTGGTGCGGTTCAGCTCCAGCGCTCCCAGCCGGACGACATGGGAGGAGGCGATCCGGTAGCGCTTGAGCAGCGCCCTGACGCGCGCCACCAGCTCCGGCGGGTCGAACGGCTTCACCAGGTAATCGTCCGTTCCGAGCCCGAATCCCCTTACCTTGTCCGCCGTCTCCGCTTTCGCCGTCACCATGAGCGGCGGCAGGTCGGGATACAGCCGGCGCAGCTCGCGGCACAGCTCCCAACCGTCCATCAGCGGCATCATGATATCGAATATGGCAAGATCGACGCCGGTCCGTTCCAGGACCTGCAGCGCCTCGCGTCCATTCTCCGCTTCATACAGTTCAAAGCCCTCGTCCCGCGGCGAAACCTTGATCAGCTCGCGGATATAATTGTCGTCATCCACGACAAGGATTTTGACCATGCTCAGTCTCCCTTTCCCCTACTAGCGCATTACCCCCATCATAAGGAAACGCCCGGAGGTTTTCAACCTCCGGGGAATCAGCGCAAAAAGCCCAGGGCGCTTAAGCCCGGGGCGGGAGAATCAAAGCAAAGGATTTACCTGTTCAGCAAGCTTCCCACATAGCGCAGCAGTTCATTCGCCGAAGCGGTCGTATAGCCGTGCTCCTCGACAAGCCGCTTGATGACCTCGTTGATGCGCTTCAGCTGATTTTCATCCGGCGTCTTGGTGGAAGTCGTAATTTTCACGATGTCCTTCAGATCGGTGAACAGCTTCTTCTCGATCGCTTCCCTCAGCCGTTCGTGGTCGCTGTAGTCGAACCGCTTTCCTTTCCGGGAGTAGGAGGACATCCGGATCAGTATTTCCTCTCGGAACGCCTTCTTCGCATTCTCCGAGATGCCGATCTGCTCCTCGATGGAGCGCATCAGCCTCTCGTCTGGGTCCATCTCTTCACCCGTCAGCGGATCCTTGATTTTGGCCCAGTTGCAGTAGGCTTCGATGTTGTCGAGGTAATTGTTGAACAGCGTCTTGGCCGACTCGTCGAAGGAGTACACGAACGCCTTCTGCACTTCCTTCTTCGCCAGCTCGTCGTATTCTTTACGCGCGATGGAGATGAAATTCAGGTAGCGTTCCCGCTCTTCCTTCGTAATCGAAGGATGCTGGTCCAGACCGTCCTTCAGGGCGCGCAGCACATCCAGCGCATTGATGAATTCGAGATCGTGGCGGATCAGCGCGCTCGAGATCCGGTTGATGACATAGCGGGGATCGATGCCCGTCATCCCTTCCTCCAGATACTCGTTCTGCATCTCCTTCAGATCCGCTTCCTTGTAGCCCTCGACCTCCTCGCCGTCGTACATGCGCATCTTTTTCACAAGATCCATGCCCTGCTTCTTGGATTCCTTGAGCCGGGTCAGGATCGAGAAGATCGCTGCCGCCCGCAGGCTGTGAGGCGCGATGTGAATATGCTTCATGTCGCTTTGCCGGATGAGCTTCTGGTAAATCTTCTCCTCCTCGGATACCTTGAGGTTGTAAGGAATCGGCATGACGATCATCCGCGACTGAAGCGCTTCATTCTTTTTGTTGGAGATGAACGATTTGTACTCCGATTCGTTCGTGTGCGCGATAATCAGCTCGTCGGCGGAAATGAGGGCGAAGCGGCCCGCCTTGAAATTCCCTTCCTGGGTCAGCGAGAGCAGATTCCACAGAAACTTCTCATCGCATTTCAGCATCTCCTGGAATTCCATGAGTCCGCGGTTCGCTTTGTTGAGCTCGCCGTCGAACCGGTAGGCGCGCGGATCGGATTCCGACCCGTACTGCGTGATCGTGGAAAAGTCGATGCTGCCCGTCAGGTCGGCAATATCCTGGGATTTCGGATCAGAGGGGCTGAACGTCCCGATGCCGACCCGGTTATCCTCGGAAATGAGCACGCGTTCCACCAGCACATCTTCAATACGCCCGCCATATTCCTCCCGCGACCGGATTTGGCAGGAAGGGCACAAATTGCCCTCTATTTTGACGCCGAGCTCCTGCTCCACTTCGGGCCGAAGCTCGTTAGGGATCAAATGCAGCGGCTCCTCATGCATGGGACACCCTTTGATCGCATACACGGCTCCTTTATCCGTACGCGAGAACTGTTCAAGCCCGCGCTTAAGAATCGTCACGATCGTCGATTTGCCGCCGCTCACCGGACCCATCAGCAAGAGGATCCGCTTGCGCACATCGAGACGCCGCGCCGCGGAGTGAAAGTATTCCTCCACGAGCTTCTCTATCGCCTGATCGAGCCCGAAAATCTCCTGTTCGAAAAAGTTGTATTTTCGACGCCCGTTTTCCTCCACAATGCCGTGGGAGGCGATCATTTCATACACGCGTGCATGCGCCGTCATGGCAAGACTGGGATTTTCCCGAATTTTCTCGACATAATCGGCGAACGTTCCGGTCCATGCCAGCCTTTCCGTCTCCGTGCGGTAATCGGAAATTTTTTTGAATAGGTTCATGGTCTTACCTCCTCGGGGTTTCGCGAAGCAAAACCTACTTCGTAAGGATAGGCTTTTGGTTTTGCGAAGCAAAACCGGCTTCGTAAGGATCGGTTTCAGGTTGTGCGCAGCAAACCGAATGACGGGAAGCGGCTCCAGGCGGCCCGCATGTAACATGACTCCGTCCGGTGCAGGCCGGGGTACACGGTATGTACCGCTTTCTCTGCCGGAAAGGGCGGGTCGGCGAAACCCTCCTTGCCGCAGGCCGAAGGGCGATGAACGCCGCAGGCGGCAACCTCGCCTCCTGATTCGCTTAAGCTTCGGCAAAATCCAACCCGCTGCATGAATCGTGAACGGCTTCTGCTTCGGAGGGGATGCCGGACCTCGGTTGCTTGCCATAGGCTATGGATCGAGCGCCTTACGTCAACTTCTCTCACATCAGCTTTTTGATTTTGAAGTGTATTAAATAACTATGCAGGAACGGGGGAAGTTGCCCGAAATTTTCTCACAAAAAAGATGGCGACAAAAAAAGAACAGACGCTCCCGTCTGTCCCCTCTTCGTTCTATAAGCTTGTTAAAACCACTCATGCAGCCGCATGATCGTATAGCGGCTGCGCACATACTTCGCGTTGCGGAGACTGTCCGCCACGAGCGCCGGCTCGATGCCGAGCTCTTCCGGCAAGGTGCTGCCTCCGGCCTGCCCGAGCCACGCCGCCAGCTGCTCCTGCGCCGGTACGCTGCGGCAAACCGCCTGCACGTCGGCCCAGCGCGTGCTCAGCCGCTCGCCGATCTGCCGCAGCTGCGCGCTCCGCTGCGCCGGATCCAGCTCGGCCGCATTCTCGGCGAGCACCGAAGCCGCGATCGGCCCGTACGCTTCGCGGATCGCCGCCTCCGTGCCGGCCGTCTCGAAGCTGGCCGGATCGCCGAGCCGCCGCTGCACCGCCTCGCGCACCTCCGCCTCGCTCAGCGCTGCGGCGCGGGCGTACAGGCCGCCCATCAGCACCGTGGCCGCGCCGACCTTGGCCCCGTGCAGGAGCGCCTTGCGGCCCTGCTGAAGGAATTTCATCTCCCAGTAATGGGAGAGATGATGTTCCCCGCCGGAGGCCGGACGCGAATGGCCTACCATCAGCATTGAGATGCCGGACAGGATCAGCCCTTCGGTCAGCCGGCGGATGCCTTCCTCGGCGCCTGCGGCAACCGCTTCCGCGTTGTCGACGCAAAGCGCGAGCCCTTGGCGCGTCATCTCCGCGGCGAGCTCGCAGACCGGCTCATCCAGCAGCAGGCGGCCAAGCTCCCAATCCGCGAGCGACGTGTATTTGCCCAGCATGTCGCCGAAGCCCGCGGCGATCATGGGGCGGGGGCCGACGCCAGCGACTGGGGATCGGCGAAGATCGCTTCCGGCGCGCAGGCCGGAACGGTTTGTTTGAAGCCGCCGATGATCAGCGGCGCCCCGACCGAGGCGAAGCCGTCGACCGACGGTGCCGTCGGCACGCTGAGAAAGACGCGGCCGGTCTTGTAGGCCGCGAAGCGCACGATGTCGTGGAGCGTGCCTGAGCCCACGGCCACAAGCGCCTGCGCCGACTCGGACACGTGCAGCAGCAGCTGCACGATGGCCCGCTCGTCGGCGGCCAGTTCCCCGTGCTCATCGTCCGTGAGCACGCACAGCTTCGCCCGGAGCTGCGCCTTCGCGCACAGCTCCTGAAGCTCCCGGCCGGCAAGCTCCGCGGTCCGCCGGTCGCAGACCAGCAGGAGCTCGTGCAGCCCCCGCTCCTGCGCATATGCCGGGAGCGCGGCCAGCGCCCCGCGCTCCATTACCACCTTGCGCAGCGAAACGCTGTGCGTCTGCCCGCAAACACACTCAAAGCTCCGGCCGAGCCAAGGCTCGATACGGCCGGCTTGTTCCATAAGCGTGGTCATTTCCTCGTTCTCCTCTCACCTTCCTAGAACTAAAATCTATTCTACCAAAACTTGTGATATAATAACATTCGATTTGTCACAGTGCGGATCATTTTAATGCAGCAAAGGAGTGTCCGTCAGACATGGCCATCAAACACGAAACGGAGCTTTACGCACCGGTCAAAGCTTATCTGGAAGAACTCGGCTACAGCGTCCGCGGCGAAGTGAACCACTGCGACCTGGTGGCGATCCGGGGAGAGGAGCCGCCGGTCATCGTCGAGCTGAAGAAGAGCTTCTCGATCCCGCTCCTGCTCCAAGCCATCGACCGGTCAGCGGATGACCCGCAGGCGTCTACGTCGCCTTCGAGCCGCCGGCCAAAGGCCGGGCCCCGCACGGCGCCAGCTGGCCCGAGCTCCGCAAGCTGTGCGGGATGCTCGGGATCGGGATGCTCACGGTCCAATTCTATAAAACGCGCAGGCCCCGGGTACAGCTCGAGTGCCATCCGCCTTCCGACGAGCATCCGCTCTACTCGGCTCCGCGCCATAACAAACGGGCGGCCACGCGGCTCGTTACCGAGTTTCAGGAGCGGCGCGCCGATTACAACACGGGCGGCAACAGCAAACGGAAGCTCGTTACGTCCTACCGCGAGAAATCGCTGCACCTCGCCTGGCGGCTTCAGGTGCATGGCCCTTTAAGCCCGAAACGCCTCCGGGAGCTGACAGGCAACTCACGGGCGGCCGGTATGCTGCAGAGGAACGTGTACTTCTGGTTCAAGCGGGTGGAGCGTGGTGTGTACGAGCTCACTCCCGCCGGGGAAGAAGCGCTTCGCCAATTCGCCCATGTCGTTACCGCTTTGGCCGAATCGCCCCTATCCAAGCCGGTTTAACAAAAACGTGCATAACGGCGGGCCCGCCCGGATAATAATAGAGTAATAGCTTTCCTGCAAAGGAGCTGACTCTTATGATCCGATCGGCCTGCGTCCTGATGCTGCGCCTGTTTGCTCTCATCGGATTCGTTGCCCTGCTCATCCCTCCGGCGGTAGCGAATGCCAGGACGGACATCCCCGCCATCCCCGTTCTGAATTATCACAGCATTACGGTCGACCCGGGCAACCGCGCCACCATTACGCCGGAGAAGTTCACCGAGCAGATGAATTACTTGGCCGAGCAGAGCTACACGACCCTCACCTTGCAGCAGTTTACCGATATTCTGGAAGGCCGCATGCAGGCTCCGGACAAACCGGTGCTGCTGACGTTCGACGACGGGTATGCGGATAATTACGAGCATGCGCGCCGCTGCTCAAACAGCTCGGCTTCCATGCCACGCTGTTCGTCTCGCCCGGCATGACCGACGACGGATATTATCTGAACTGGGATCAGATCCGCGAAATGCATGAGGCCGGCTGGGACATCCAGCCCCACGGCATGACGCACCCCCACCTGCCGAAGCTCAGCAGGGAAGAGCAGGAGTGGCAGATCGCAGAAGCCAGGAAGCAGATCGAGGATCATCTTGGCACGACGGCCGACATTTTCTGCTACCCTTACGGGGAATACAACCGGACCACCCTGAAAATCCTGAAAGCGCACGGCTTCCGGTATGCCTTCACGATCCATCAGGGCTGGGCCGACGCCAAGCAGGATCCTTACAAGCTCAAGAGGATTTTTGTCAACGGCGAAGAGTCGCTTGAGGAATGGGCCAAACGTTTGGAACGCCCATAAAGCCGCGTAAACCATCATGCAAAAAAGGACGGCCTCCCGCCAAAGCAATGAGAGGACCGTCCTTCTTCTTTTCCTGCATTTAATGCGTATTCTGAGCGCCGATCAGACAGCCCTCTTTGCGGTCGGCTATCTTTTTCCGCCTAAGCGGCTCCTTATGAATCCAAATAGCGACCTGCGAGCCTTCCCCCATGGCAATCGTCACCTGTTCCGAATGAACGCCGATATCCCCAGCGGCCCATACGCCCGGCACACTCGTCATCTTGGTTCTCGGGTCGGTGACGATATGGCGGTTTTCCAGCCGCTCGACCCCCAGCGCCTTCGTCCACTCCGAATGAACGGCATTCCCGCCGAAAGCGAGGAACCCCCGCTCGCCTTCCACCTCGGTCCCGTCCTTCAGCCTGATCCCGGCGAAAGCTCCCGGCCCGTCGTCTTTCCGCGTCAGTACCTCCGCGATTTCCGCTTCGAGGTATTCGATTCCGCCTTCCTGCAGCTTTTCCAGCGACGCGCCGCCTACGACAGCCTGCTCATGATTGATATAGACGATCCGGTCCGTCCAGTACCGCAGGGTAAGCGCCATGCCCGCACCGGCCGGCCCCGAGCCCATGACGACGGTACGCCGCCCGGTTACTTCGTACCCGTCGCAGTCGGGGCACACGTAAACGGACAGGCCCAGACAGGGTTCCAGCCCCGGCGGCCGGCGGAAACCGATCCATGATCCCGGTAGCCACGAGCAGCGTGCTTCCCCGGAGAGCGCCCCCGGAAGCGCAGGCGATTTCGAAATCGGCCCCCGTGGCGACCGCCGATACCACTTCATCCTGCACGAAGGATACGCCCGTTCTTTCCGCCTGCATCCGTCCGAGGCGCCGAAGCTCCATGCCCGACACCCCGTCGGGCCAGCCCAGCACATTATGATAAGCTCGGCATAGGGTGGACCGCCCCGTTCCTTTGTCCACCACCGCTACCTTATGCCGGTATCGTCCCAATTGAATGGTCGCCTGAAGTCCGGCAATCCCCCGCCTACAATCAAGCAATCGTACATCTTGCCTGCTCCTTCCGCATCACATTTCCTCCTAGTTTCCCACTTCTCCCTGCTTCACATGCAAACGAATAAAGATCAGGAGGATGGCGGGGCGCCTTGGCTTTTAATGATTGACATGGAGTTGGGATAACGGTATGTTTTATATAGACCAATCGTTATAATCCGGAAAGGAACCTGTCCAATGGAACGATCGTTATCGGCCCGCGAGCGGCTGATCCAAGCCACTTCCAACCTGATTGAGCTTCAAGGTTATCACGCTACCGGCCTGAATCAAATCATAAAGGAAGGAGGTGCACCCAAAGGGTCGTTATACTATTATTTTCCCAATGGAAAAGAGGAGCTGGTCGCCGAATCGGTGGTCGCTCATGGTCTGGCGGTAACCGACCAAATTCGAAAGGCGCTTGCCGACACCAGCGATCCGGCCGGTGCCGTACACGCTATGATTACATACATTGCCCGGAAGTTCGCGGATACCGACTGTGTCAAAGCGGGTTCTATCGCATCCGTTGCCCTTGAGACCGCTCATACAAGCGACCGGCTCCGGACGGTTTGCGCGGAGATATATAATGCCTGGCAGGATGCCTATGCCGATATGCTCATCGAGCACGGGATCGCGACCGAGAGAGCGGCTCGGATTGCCATGATCATAACCGCCTCCATCGAAGGGGCCATCGTCCTTTGCCGTACCCATCGCAGCCCGGATCCCTTATTATTCATTGCGGAAGAGTTAAAGGCGCTGATTGCTCAGGCACGGAGATAAGGCTAGCATCAAAGCCGGCGGCGCAGGTTGTCGGGTTTCCTTTTCATTCTAATTATATTGACTGGTCTACTTATTCTGAAGGAGGAAAAGAGATGGATCTCGGATTGTCCGGAAAAGTTGTGCTGGTAACGGGGGGTCAAAGGGAATCGGCAGGGCAGTCGCCCTTAGGTATGCAGACGAAGGGGCAAAAGTCATATTCACCTATGCCAATGATTCCTCCGCCTCCTCATCGGTCTTAACGGAAATAGCGGAACGCGGCGGAACAGGCGAAGCCGTGCAAGTGGATTTCACTCGAATGTCCTCCATCCATGAGGTCATATCGGGAATAGGCCGGAAATATGGCTTGATTTCGGTTCTTGTCAATAATGCGGTTGCCGGGAATCGGCATCCCGTTCGTATAGAGGAAGGTGACCCGGAGGCTTGGTTTCGGATGATCGACTATAATCTTAAAGCCGCATACCTTGTAACAAAAACAGTGCTTGCCGTTCATGAAAGGGGGGCCATGGGGAGAATCGTACATGTCTCGTCAGAGATGGCCGAGGACGGTATGCCGGGGGCTTCTTCCTACATGACGGCAAAAGCGGGCCTTCACGGATTCAGCAGGGCCCTTGCCGTCGAGCATGCGAGCGAAGGCATATTTTCCAATATCGTAATGCCCGGACTGACGCTGACGGAACGCAACCAAGCGGAGTTCCCGCCCGAAATGCTGGAGAAGTTCGCGTCCTCCCATCCGGCCAAACGTTTGGGAACTCCTGAGGATGCGGCCAATCTCATTGCCTTTCTTGGCTCGGCCGCCAACTCCTTTGTGAACGGCGAAACCATACGAGTAACGGGCGGAAAATAAACAGACGTCTGCCCCGCGCCGAATCATGCCTGTTCCGAGCGGCCATGAGTCGCCTTTACGGGGGCGGACCGTTCAGGCCGCTTGAGCGACCACACCAATCCGAACTGCAGAGCGGATGCCGCCGCGAGCACCCAGGGCAGCGATTCGCTGCCCGCCTGCTCGGTCACCCACAAGAGACCGAGAATGGACATGACTCGCCCCCAGTTGAGGAACGTTTCACGCATGACGACGGACTCGACCCGCGGCTCGCCCTTCAGCGGCAAAGAACCCGATCAGCCGGTAATAGGAGGAGGTCAAGGTATTGCCCTGCGCGGACTGCAGATGGAATACAGGATCATAAAGGCGATCACGGTAAAGAGCGTCATTTTCCAGATAATAAAGAGGGTTCCGATCAGAAAGCCGACGGTTGACATCATCATGAAGCTTCGCGCTCTCTCCTCGCGTCCGAACCGGGACATAAACATGCCCGTAACGATGCTGAGGCTGGCGTAAAGCACCCCCAAATAGCCGACGAGATCCTCTCGTCCGACCAGCTGAAACAGCAGAATATTCGGCAGAAAGAGCATGATCCCCTGAAACAGCCCCATCGTCGTAAAACCAAAAAGCGCTTTCAGCCAGTCCCGGTTTTTCTTCATCACAATACCGACATACTTCAAATAATACGTTTTATGATGAGAGGTCTTCCCTTTAATCCGCAGGCTTCCCAGGGCGGCTAGCAGGAACATGAAGAATGCGATACCGAAGACGATGGTATAGCCCTTCAGCCCGTCGTTCATGCGGATGATGAGCCCGGCGAGCGCCGGTCCGATGAGTCCGGCCAAGGTGAAGAAGATCATATTGACCGCAAGAAAGCGGATCCGGTTCTGCTCGGTGGACACATCGTACATCAGCGTCAAATACCCCGCCCAGTAAAAGGCGCTCGAGATCCCGTTAAATACCGCAAACAGCACGTAGTAATCGACCACGCGTTCCCCGGCGAGCACCACCGCCAAATAAAACAAGGCGATCAGCCCGATGCCGATCCGATAGGTGACCATGCGGTCCTTCTTTTTAATGATGTAGCCTCCCAGTGCAAAAGCCAGCGGCGCTACAGCATAGTTCACGGCGTTATACAGTCCGTTGATCCAGAGGCTGTGCGTTAACCGCCATAAATAAAGCGTAAGAAAAACGCCGGACATCGAGGCCCCGAATTGAAAGCAAAAATGAATGAACAGCGCCGCTCCCGCTTCCTTGGATAACCGCCTTTCGACCGGAATCGAAAGGGTTCGCGCCTCCCACCTCTCCCGTAATCTCAACCAACCCATCGTGCTGCGCATCCTTTCCTGCGGGCGGACCTGCCCCTGTACGGTATTTTTACCCATTGTAACAGGGTTCCTCCCGTGCTGAAAGCGCTAAAAAGCCTCAGCAGCTCGGCTGAGGCTTCAAATCGGAGCGGATTGCCCTCATAATGCAGGGCGACCTCTCTTATTTCTTCGCTTTCAGGTTATCCCACGATTTTTGGAAGTCGGAGAACATCTGGTCCTTCGTTTTCTTGCCGGCAATGTAGGCCTGCATCGTCGCTCCGAACTCCTGGGTAGCGCCGTCCGGATATTTAGGCCAGTTCCAGCTCAGGACTTTCCCATCCTTGATGTACTTCTGGATGTCTCCCGCGATCATGCCGAGATCTTTCTCATCCGCCGTGATATTCGAGAACGCCGGAATGAACTTGAATTCCTTCGTCATGTACTGCTTGCCGATATCCGAAGTCACCATCCAGTTCAGGAATTCCTTCGCCTCCGGCTTCAGCTTGGAGTCCTTATTGATGACCCAGTTGTTCGGTACGCCGACGAGCAGCTTGTCATTCGCAGCCGCATCTTCATTAATCGGCATCGGAAGCACGCCGATTTTCAGATTCGGGTTGATTTTATCGATCTGCACCTGGGTCCAGTTGCCCTGCTGCATCATCGCCGCCTTACCGCTGGCAAAGTCGGTTACCTGCGTATTGTAATCGGTCGTCAGAGGATTCGGTCGCCCGTATTTGACCGTGAGATCGAGCAGCTTGGACCAATCGTCGAATACCGGTCCGCCGATTTTCTGCGAGCCGTCGTTCAAGCCGGCGATATATTTGTCCGGATCGGCCTGACGGGCGAACGCGACGTTCAGGTTATGGATGCCGAGAATCCACCATTCCTGATAACCGTTCGAGAACGGCGTAATCCCCGCCGCCTTCAGCTTGGCCGCTGCAGCCTCGAGCTGGCTCAGCGTCTTCGGAAGCTCCGTGATGCCGGCCTTGGCAAACAGGTCTTTATTGTAGAGGAAGCCGTAGCCCTCGATGTTCATCGGCATGCCGTACAGCTTGCCGTCCTTGGTCATCGGTCGCTTCGCTACCGGAAGCACATCCTTGACCCAAGGCTGGTCGGACAAGTCCTCAAGATGCTCCAGCCACGTATTCATTTCGTTGTAGCCGCCGTTATTGAAGATGTCCGGCTGATCGTTGGAAGCGAATTTCGTCTTTAGAGCCGCGCCGTAGTCCGCGCCGCCGCCTACCGTTTCGATCTGGAGCTTCACGTTCGGATGCGTTTTCTCATATTCATCCTTCATCCGGTTCAGCGCTTCGTTGATTTCAACCTTGAATTGGAAAATTTTCAAAGTAACCGGCTTGCCTGTACCCCCGGTACCGCCGCCTGCCGCGTTATTATCCGTGCCGCCCTTCGCACAGCCTGCCGCGAGACCGGCGAGCATGACGGCGCTCATCGATACCGCCGCCGCTTTCCTGAAGCCTTTGTTCATAGTTGAAACCTCCCTTTTTTGATGAAGCTGCTTTTTTTCAGTTATGTTGTCTACATTACCGATTATAAATTCCGCTGCGCGTCCTGGGCACCGAGGATATTGAACAAAAAGGTGGAACAAATTGACCACGCTTACAACGGAATTATCCTTTCACCGAGCCTGCCGTAATCCCCTCAATAATGTGACGCTGCATCGCCAGGAAGAAGAGGATGATCGGAGTGATGCCGAGCAGCAGTGCAGCCAGTGCCAGATCCCACTGCTTCGTATACTGACCGAAGAAGGAGTTGGTCGCGAGCGGGATCGTCTTAAGGCTCGGGCTCTGCAGAATCAGAAACGGCAAAGAGGAAGTCGTTCCATATCCACAGGCTGTTCAGCAGAATCACCGTGACGGCGATCGGCTTCAGCGGCGGCAGGACGATCCGGAAGAAGGTGCCGTAAGCGCTCGTTCCGTCCACGACGGCCGACTCCTCGATTTCCACGGGGATGGACTTGATGAAGCCGTGAAACAGGAAGATCGACATCGGCGCTCCGAAGCCCAGATAACAGACGATAAGCCCCGGTATGCTGTCGAACAGCCCGGCGGTTTTGGCCACCTTGACGAGCGGAATCATGATCGATTGGAACGGAATGACCATGGCTGCGACGAACAAGCCGAACAGCAAATGGTTAAACCGGCTCGGATGCCGGACCAGGCGATAGGCCGCCATAGAGCTGATGAGCGCAATCCCCAGGTTGCTGAACACGGTAATGATCAGCGAGTTGGTCAGCACCGTCGGAAATTTGATAATGTTCCAAGCCCTGCTGAAGTTGCTCCACTGCAGCGCAGTCGGCAGACTGGTCGGATCGGTGAGCAGTTCGCCGAACGTTTTCAGCGAGTTCACAATGACGAAATAGAACGGCACCAGAAACAGGAGAGCCAGCACGACGGCGACGATCTCAAGCCCGAAGGTGCGAGAGGTGTAACGCGGCTTGGAATCCATTACGCTTCAACCTCCTTGCTCTTGGTAATCCGCACTTGAATGCTCGTAATAACGGCTACCACGATGAAGAATATAAATGCCTTCGCCGTCCCCAGGCCGAAACGATTGTTTTGAAACGCTTCGTTGTAAATATTGAGTGCCACGGACTCCGTCGACCGGAACGGCCCGCCTTTGGTTAGCGCCAGGTTGAGGTCGAACATCTTGAACGAGTTGGAAATCGCCAGGAACAGACAAACGGTTACAGCCGGCATAATCAGCGGCACGATAATCCGCGAGAGGAGCCGCCAGGAGCTGGCTCCGTCGATTTCCGCCGCTTCCATCACATCCTTCGGCAGATTCATCAGCGCCGCGATGTAAATGACCATGAAGTAACCGGCCGTCTGCCAAGCGAACACGATGACAATGCCCCAGAAGCCGGTCGTTTCGTCGCCCAGCCACGGGAGATTAAAGAACGGTATATGGGTGATTCCGCCGATGGCGGCGAAGCCTTTGACGAAGATGAACTGCCAGATGAAGCCGAGCAGCGGCCCCCGATGACGTTCGGAAGGAAGAATACCGTCCGCAGGCGTATTCCGCAGCTTGAGCGGCCGCGTGAGCAGCATGGCGATAGCGAAAGCGAGCAGATTCGTAATGATCACCGCCGCGACGGAGAACCGGATCGTAAACCAGAACGATTTCATAAAGTCAGGATCATGGAACAAGATTTGCTTGAAATTGGCGATGCCGTTCCAGCTGACCTTCCCCGACACCCCGTTCCAATCGGTGAAGGAATAATACATGCCGAGCAAAAACGGCAGGATGATGATGACCGCAAAACAAATGAACGCCGGACCGACAAATACGAGCTGTTCGAGCCAGCCTGCCGAATGTCGTCGATTCACCCTGAACCCCTCCTTTTAATTCGAGCTTTTTTTTACTGGAGATTTTGTCTATAGTATCAAGTATAAGAAAAGCCTTCGTCCGCCGACACCGAAGATAATGAACCGTTTGGTGTAAAATATTGACCATTCTTTCCTTCGCGCCGGCCATAAAAGGAGCTGACCCATGGGCCGCAACAGTTTACGCTTTAAGCTCATTATTTTCTTGCTCATTGCAACCATTGCCCCGATTGTGACGTCCATGATGGTGACAAATATTTACACTAAGATGTCCGTTAAACAGCGGGCGATTGTCGAAAATGCGCGGTCAGCTCAATCAAGGCGGGCTGAATTTGACGAATTATATGAACCAGCTGAACGAGCTGACCTTCTCCATTTACCGGAACGCCTCCTTCACCAACTTGATCAACTCCGGTTTCACGGGCTACGAAAGCGATGCGGAAATCTACAACCTGATGCAGACGATCGCTCTGAACCCGGACGTTTATCAGGTCTATATGAGCATACTGAAGCGCGGCCCGGGCGAGCCCCGGTCTTTTTTGATGTTTAATATGAAGAAGACGCCGAATATGGAGGTCACGGAGCCGCCGGATCGCTGGCTTCGCAAAGACTCCTATGAATCCGTGGTCGAAACGACGCATCTCAGTCACAATTACAATATCGGGCCGTCGTTTTACTTTGAGCCCCGCTATGTTCTGTCCATTCACCGGGCGATCTACCGCGTCCCTTCGCGGGAGCGAGCTCGGTATGCTGTCGGTCGACATCAAGACGGACACCTTGGATACGATGCTCAGCCAGCTGATGAGCGGACAGGAGAGCATCAGCTTGCTGGACGAGGAAGGAAAGGTGGTTTATTCCAGCAGCTCCCAGGATAAACCGGGGGTGAAGCCGAACGGGACCTGGGCGGGCGACATCTTGAAGCAAACCGAATCCGAAGGAAGCCTCGAGACGAAAGACAGCATCCGGATTTTCGAAAAGGTCGAGACGCCGTTCCTGAAATGGACCTTGGTGAAGCAGATTCCGTATGATCAGCTGTACAGCGGAGCCCGGGAGCTCACTCAAATTCAATTCGTGATCCTGGTCGTCCTGCTGATTGTGGTCGTCGTTCTTACCTTGTGGATCACGCTCCGCTTCACCCGTCCCATCAAACGCTTGATCGGCTATATTAACCAGATCCAGACGGGACAGCTCGACGTCGAGATTCAGATGAATTCCAAGGATGAAATCGGGATCCTCGCCCGGCGGTTCCGGCTTATGATGGAAACGATCAATGAGCTGATCAAGAACGAATACGTGCTGAATTTGGCCAACAAAACGAACCAGCTCAAAGCGCTTCAGGCGCAGATCAATCCGCATTTTCTGTATAATTCGCTGCAATCGATCGGGACGCTGGCTCTGCAGCACCAGGCGCCGAAGGTGTACAAGCTCCTCTCTTCACTCGCGAAGATGATGCGTTACAGCATGAATACGGACGAAGCCGTCGTGCCGCTGCGGCAGGAACTTGATCATATCAAGGCCTATTTGCAGCTGCAGACGCAGCGTTTTGAAGATGAGCTCTCAGTGAGGTATCATATAGAAGAGGAAACGCTCGACATTCTTCTTCCCAAAATGACACTGCAGCCGCTCGTCGAGAATTACTTCAAATACGGCTTCGACCCGGCGTCCGGGCCGGGGAGCTGACGATTTGCAGCCGTACGGTCTCTCCGGCCTTGCTGGAAATTGTCGTTTCCGATAACGGGAGACGTCTTCCCGAGGAGGAGCTGGCCGAGCTGAACCGGAGACTTGCGGAAGGCGCTGCAGGGACCGTCCGCGAGCCGGACGGCGAGGACGGCGGCAGCATCGGTCTCATGAATGTGAGAATGCGGCTGTGGCTTTACTTTAATGAAATGGCGGATTTAACCGTGCAGAACAACGAACCGTCCGGATTCCGGGTCACGCTTCGCATTCCGCTTGAAACCAGGCCTGGAGGAGATCATCTTGAAAGCGATCATCGTCGATGACGAGAAGCATGTCCGTGAAGCGATCAAGTTGCTGGTTCCGTGGGAAGCCCATGGGATCGGAGAAGTGCTTGAGGCGCAGGACGGACTCGGCGCGATTCGGCTGATCGAGGAGCATAAGCCGCAGATTATATTTACGGATATGATGATGCCGCTGAAGAGCGGCATGGAGCTGATGGTTTGGCTGCAGCAGCATTATCCATTCGGCAAAACGATCGTGATCAGCGGGCACGACGACTTCGAGCTCGTCCGCCATACGATACAGCATGGCGGCATCGATTATATATTGAAGCCGATCGACGCCGATCAGCTGGAGGCGGCTGTGGCGAAAGCCGCGTCGTGCTGGCGGAGGGAGGAAGCGGAACGCCGCAAGCAGCAGGAACACAATATCGAGCGGAATCAATACAGGCCCGTTTATTGGGAGAAGATATGGTCCGATCTGCTGGCCGAGCCGGCCGGGTTTGAGTCCCATGCCGCGGCGCTTCGCGAGGAGTTCGGTATTCCGGCTTCCCTGCGGGAGTGCCGCGTCGCCGTCTTGACTCTTGATACGATGAGCGCGGAGCTGAGGGCCAAATTCGCCTCGCATCCGGACCTGCTGTTCTTCTCGATCACCAATATTGCGAACGAAATCTTGAAGGCCCCGCCCCATCGCGCGGGAACGGCCTTTCGTTACTGGAACAGCGACCATGAAATTGCCGTCGTGCTTTACGGCGCTTCCGATGAGCGGATATCGCTGCTTGCTTCGATCCAATCCGGCATTCAGGCGGCGCTGCGCAGCAGCCCGGAAATCGGGGTCAGCTCGGTGAGGCCGTTCCCTGCCGGTCTCCCTTCGGCTTACAGCGAGGCTAGAACGGCTTTGAAACGGCGAAATTTGCTGGCCAAAGGCAAGGGCATACATAGGTATACGCCGGAGACCGCCGCCGGGAAGCTATTGAGCTTCAGTGATTACGCCGAAAGCCTGCGGCTCGCCATCCGCGCGGAAGCAAAGAGCAAATCGGCAAAGCGCTGGAGGGATGGATCGATGCCGTCCGCCGTCTGGACCGCATCACTGTGAAACAGTTCGAGATCTGGTGGCACGAATACAACGCCTTTTGCAGCCGCCAGCTCGCGGAATTATTCGGCGACCAGCCCTCGCCGCTGTCCGCTGACGGAAGCTTAAAGCCCTTCTCCGTCCCGCTGGGTCCGGAAGGTACGCTGTCCATCGAGCTTTGGCGCGAGGAGCTCCTAAGCGACCTGACCGAGCTGTCCCGGCGGTCGCTGGATAAGCAGCAGCAGGAGAGCAGCGTCATCTTCGACATTGCCAAATACATTCAGAATCATTATCACCAGGACATTACTTTGCAGGACATCGCCAACCATTTTTACTTGAGCCGAGAATATATTTCCCGCAAATTCAAACAGGAATTTCAGGTGAACTTGTCCGATTACATCACCGGTATCCGCATGGATAAAGCGAAGTCGCTGCTGCTGAATCCCCATCTGCGGATTTCCCAGGTGGCCCAAATGGTAGGATACGAGGACGAGAAATACTTCAGCAAGGTGTTCAAGAAGATGGTTGGACAGTCCCCGAATGAATATAGGAAGGTGAGCCAACCATGAGTACCCAAATCGAATCCGCCGTTCCGCAGACCGTCGTCCGATCAGCCCAAGCGGCGAAGACGCGGCGGCCGAAGACTTATTTGTACCTGTTCCTGACCTGGGCCGTGCTGATCGGCCTGGGCGCTTGGGGCGCCAAAGCTTACACGGATCATCTTAAACGTCAGATTACAGACGACATCGCCGCGCAGACGCAGCAGCAGCCTAAGCGCCGTCCAGGAAGATTACAAGAAGCAGGTCGCCCAGCTGAAGGATGGCGTCTCCGCCGATATGGCCAAGATGCAGGCCAAGATCGATTCGATCAACGAGCTGCTCGCCTTTACAAAAGACAGCGCAAGCAGCAAGACCGACAACAGCAATCAGCTGTACACCCAGCTGGCGGATGTGAAGAAGAAGCTGGACGATCTCAAAAAAAATCTGGACGCGCTGCAATAAGGTTAGGTGAAATAAAAATGCTTTTAACGAAACAAATTAACCGGACTTTTCTTCTGGCTACCGCTCCGTTTCTTGGACTTATGCTCTTTTTGCTTATATCGCAAATCACGGTCCGGTCGCCTGAACTGAAGATTGGGGCCGCCGCCGATATGTCCCTGCAAAGCGAGCTGCAGACCATCTTGTCCAAGCTGGATAAGACAAAGGAGGATGCGGCCCAGACTCGTTCCACCATCGAAAAATATTACGACCTGTACGCCAAAAGCTCGGCGGAGGCCTCCGCTATGATCCAGACCGCCGATGCCGCGGCCAAACGTCCGGCGGCCGTATTCGATACCCGAATCGGGACGAAACTCGGCGGCAAGCTGTCCCGGTCGGCTTCTTCCTCCAATGTCGATCTGAAGCTGTTCACTTTCAGCGAAGCGAATTACAAGGGATACGCGCTGAAGGTCGATCTGCGAACCGATAAAGGGATGGCGATGGTGCTCGGGAACGATAAAGTCGGCGGCGCTGAAACGACGCTCAGCGCCGCCAAGCGTTACGGCGCCGTGGCCGGCGTCAATGCCGGGGATTCGCGGATGACGCCAAGACGGGCAAACGGTTCCCGCTCAGTACCACTGTGATGAACGGTAAATATGTATACGGCTTTGAGCCGACCTTCGAAGATCTGACTTTCATCGGGATCAGTACCGACCGTAAGCTGATCGGCGGCAAGTTTTCCCGCCAGGAGGACCTTGACAAGCTGAAGCCGGCCTACGGCGCTACCTTCGTGCCGATCCTGCTGCAGAACGGGAAGAAGCAAGCGATCCCGTCCCAATGGCTGTATTCGCCGGCAAGGGCTCCCCGCACGGTCGTGGGCAGCTTCAAGAACGATCAGTCGCTGTTTATGGTGACGGACGGGTATGATGAGAACGGCAATTCCGGCGCCACGCTTCCGGAAATTCAGGACAAGTCGCTGTCTCTTGGGGTGCAGGATGCTTACAATTTGGACGGAGGCGGATCCTCCACGCTTATTTTCGACGGCCAGGTCATCAATCATCCGTCGGACGGACGTTTGCGGCCGCTTTCGACGCATTTTTTGTTTTTCAAATAAGGCCTGTTCACAGATTTTATGTTTTCTTTTTTTGGGCGGTTGGGTATAATATGTTGCAGGAGGTGCAGCCCATGTCAGCCACTTTTTGGATTTCCATTCTCGTTTTCATTATGTTTATCACAGCCATGCTTACCGCCGCTTATAATGAAGACAAGACCAAGGGTCTGTAACAGGTGACCCTCTGCAAGGATCGGTCGCTTCTTTGGGCGGAACCGGTCCTTATTTATTTATACCAATATTCGCTCTTATTATAGAAAAAACATCACACCAGGCATTGAGGCGGCCCGGGTGATGTTTTTTTGTTACCGGCACAGACGTCCGATCGGAGATTTATTTGGCATTCTTTAATGCATTCATTTCCGACAAACACTCTGCGCAAATATGTCTTTCCTTAAACTCGCTCACCTGTTCCATGGAACTGCAAAAGACGCAGCGTGGCCGGTACCTTTCCAGGATGATATGATCCCCGCTGACTAAGATCTCAACCGGATCGCCTTCGTTCATTTGGTACCGCTTGCGAAGCGACTTGGGCAGTACGATGCGCCCCAGCTGATCTACTTTTCTGACCACTCCCGCCGGTTTCACCGTCAATTCACCTCACTTTTCACAAAAAGGTTTCTTTCCATGGACCGACAACCATCCAATTCGGCGGCAATCCCGCTTATTCACCTTGGATTCATGGCATATAGCGTCATTGCCCCCTATTACCATTCGACATCCATGTGAAAAATCCTTCCATTCTGTCCTTTTTCTCCATGATTCATTTTAAACCGGGAAATCCGGTCTGACGCAGAGCCTCGTATAAAATAATCGCCGCGCTGTTGGACAAGTTGAGCGAACGCACCGCCTCCGACATCGGCATGCGCATCAGCTGCTCCGGATGGGCCGTTAAAATTTCCGGCGGAAGCCCTTTGGTCTCTTTGCCGAACACAAGGAAATCTCCATCCTGAAATGTAAAATCGGTGTAAATTTTACTCGCCTTGGTCGTAGCAAAGAAGAACCGTCCGTCCGGATACTTGTCCTTCACTTCCTGAAACGAATCGTGGTACTCCAGCTTGACGGCATGCCAGTAATCCAGCCCTGCACGCTTCAGCGTACGGTCGTCGGTATTGAAGCCGAGCGGTCTCACCAGGTGAAGCCACGTCCCCGTCGCCGCGCAGGTTCTCGATATATTGCCGGTGTTCGCCGGAATTTCCGGCTCCACGAGTACGATATGAAAGGCCAATGCACTCATCCCTTTTATACAAATTTAACATTCGGTTTACCTTTGATTAATCCTGGGTTGATAGTCCCCTGCGATAATTAGATCATCAAGCGCTCAAGCTAAAGGAGATTCCACCGATATGATGAAGAAGAAAATTCTTGTCGTTGACGATGAACCTTCAATTTCCATGCTGATTGAATTCAACCTCAAGCTCGTCGGCTTTGAAGTTCAGTGTGTGTATGACGGTGAAGCCGTATTTCAAGCGATTCAACAGTTTCGACCCGATCTCATCGTTCTCGATTTGATGCTGCCCAAGATGGACGGCATTCAGGTATGCCGGAAGCTGCGCGACCAGAATAACCTTGTTCCCATTATTATGCTGACGGCCATGCAGGACCTGACCGATAAAATCGCGGGTCTCGATAACGGGGCCGACGATTACATGACGAAGCCTTTCAGCCCTCAGGAGCTGATTTCCCGGATTCAAGCCATTCTCCGCCGTATTCAGACGCTGCCTCCTACCGAGAAACTGGCGCCCATACAAGTCGGTTCCATCTCCATTCAACCGGACCAGCGCGAAGTATCGGTCAAAGGCCGGCCGATTGAGCTGACGCCGAAGGAATTCGATCTGCTTCTATTCCTATGTAAGCACCGCGGCAAAGTTCTGAGCCGCCAGCAGCTGCTGCACGGCGTTTGGGATTATCATTTTCTGGGCGATACCCGGATCGTGGACGTTCATATCAGTCATCTCCGCGATAAAATTGAAGCCAATGCGCGTAATCCTGAATACATTGTAACCATCCGCAACGTCGGGTATAAGCTGACCGAACCGGCGGTAAAGGAATCGCTGGCCTAACCCTGCATTCCCCTATATTCGATAAAAGATGAGTACCGCGACGCTGAGAGGCGCGGTGCTCATTTTTTTCTTCCCCGTAAACCTTATGGGCGCCTGCCGCATACCCTTTAAAGAGCAACCAGAACGAAGGAGGTCTCGGGTATGCACTTACTATCGGTATTCGCCATCGGTATTGCATCCAATATTGATAATTTGGGAATCGGCATGTCCTACGGCATGAGGTCGACTCGTGTTCCTTTCTTTTCCAACCTTTTAATTGCGCTGCTCTCGGTGATTGCGACCTTCCTGTCGATGACTGCAGGCGATCTCGTATCTCACACGCTTCAGAGTCCGGTAGCGAATGCGGCCGGCGGCGTGATGATTATCGTCCTGGGCCTCTGGAGCATCAGACCGGGTGCGTTTCGTCGTCCAGCGGAACAGGCGACCCCGGCAAGCACCGAGGGTTCCGTTCTTTCCCTGCTCGATAACCCGGAGAAGGCTGATCGAAATCAGGATCATATCCTCTCCTGGCGGGAATCGATATCTTTAGGCCTCGCTCTGGCGATGAACTGCATTGCCAGCGGCTTCGGCGCAGGAATCAGCGGCGTATCGCCGGTTTGGACGTCTGTCTCGGTCGGGGTATTTTCGCTCATTACCATAGAACTCGGAATCCGGATAGGCTACCGGCTGGCCGATACATGGATTGGCCGATACGCCAATGCCATTGGCGGCATCCTGCTCATTGGTATCGGACTCTATGAGATATTCGTATAGCCGGTGAACCAGCTTTCCCGAATTTATCGGCACAAAATACAAGCAGGCCATCCGCATGGAAGACCTGCCCCGTGTCTTTATTACCTTAGCCGTTGCGCCGCTGGAAGTCGGCCATGAAATCGGCTAACGCTTTGCAGGCTTCATAAGGAACCGCGTTATAGGTCGATGCACGCAAGCCGCCTACGCTGCGATGGCCCTTCAAGCCCACGAACCCGTTCGCCTCGGATTCCTTCACGAATTTCTTCTCCAGCTCTTCGTCCTTCATTCGGAATGTAATATTCATAATGGAACGGTAAGCCGGGTCCACCACGCCTTGATAGAAGCCGCCGCTTCCGTCAATCGCCTTGTAAATGAGATCGGTCTTCTCGCGGTTCCGGCGCTCCATCGCCGCTACGCCGCCGTTGTCCTTGATCCATTTGAGCACCAGGTTGACCATATAAACCGAGTAAACCGGCGGCGTATTATACAAGGAATTGTTCTTCGCATGAATTTCGTATTTCAGCATGGCGGGAATATGTTTCGGCAGATCCTCCAGCATGTCCTCCCGCAGAATAACAACCGTAACGCCGGACGGGCCCAAATTTTTCTGAGCGCCTGCATAGATCATAGCAAACTTGGAAATATCTACAGGACGGGACAAAATATCGCTGGACATATCGCCGATCAGCGGTACGTTTCCTGTATCGGGATAGCTCTGGTACTGCGAGCCCTCGATCGTTTCGTTCGATGTAATATGAAGGTAAGCGGTATTCTCAGGCAGCTTCAGCCCGCTGAGGTCCGGAATCCGGGTGAACTTGTCCGCTTCGGAGCTGGCGACAACGGCCGTCTCACCGAACAGCTTTGCTTCCTTCAGCGCTTTATCCGCCCACGCGCCGGTATGAACATAAGCCGCCGTTTGCCCTGCCTTCAGGAAGTTCATCGGAATCATCGCAAACTGGGTGCTGGCGCCGCCCTGCAGGAACAACACTTTATAGCCGTCCGGGATGGCAAACAATTCTTTCAGCAAGCTTTGGGTTTCGTCGTTCAACTGCTCGTAATGGGAGCTGCGGTGGGAAATTTCCATGATGGACATGCCGATGCCCTGATACTCCACAAACTGCTCTTGCGCCTTCTGAAGCACTTCCAGAGGAAGCGCAGCCGGTCCCGCGTTGAAATTATAAGCGCGCTTATTCACTGAATTCACACCTTCGCTTTTCATAGGATATCGCTATGATAGCAAAGTTTGACTTGCTTCATCAAGTGGAAGTTTCATGACGTTAAGGAGCGTGATTCGAGCGATGGAATCGAAGCAGCGTCTGTTTATCGCTATTGCCCTGCCGGAGCAAATAAAGGCTTGCTTAACCGGCTTCATGCCGGAATTAAAGCGGGAGCTTCCTTTTCAAAAATGGGTTCATCCGGAGGATCTGCATATCACTTTAAAGTTTCTGGGGGAAACGGAACCGGAGCGGATCGAGTCTCTTCAAGAAGCGATGATACCGCTTGCCGCAGCCACCGGCGATTTTCGTTTGTCGCTCGGCCATTTGGGGACTTTCGGACCGAAGCGATCCCCTTCCATTCTCTGGGCGAAAATCGGTGGAGAAACGGACAAGCTGTCCCTGCTTCAATCGGAAATAGAGGAAGCCGCGGCACGGGTAGGCTTTCTTCGGGAGGAACGGGCCTTCAAGCCGCATTTGACGCTTGCCAGAAGGTATCAAGGCTCTGAAGGCTGGCAGCAGGAACGATTAAACCGTCTGCAAATACCGGACGGGGTCCGCACCGTTTGGCCCGCAAAGGGACTCGTGTTGTACCGGAGCCATTTGGGCCGCCAGCCTATGTATGAGCCTGTGATGAAGGCATGGTTTAAAAGGTGAATGATGGCAAAGCGGAAACGAGATCACTGCCTTGTGAAGATTGCGAGGGGAATAGAAGAGGCTTCCCGTTACTCCATGTTTTTGATGAGAGGAGTAGCGCTGTGTATCTCCGTTTCCGGTCAAGCGGCTTATTCTCCTTATCCAGGGCAAGGAACTCCAATGCTTTGGACGGGTTGATTCCCAGTTGGCGAAGCGCGTGTACAACATCTAGCGGTATGGCTTTATCCATGTGCTACCTCTCTCCATTTGTATTCGACTAAACGGTCATACCGTATCTCCATAAAGTATATTATCGAAAACATCGAACTTTCCGCTACTCTTTCCGGGCGGTTTTCGCTACTCTAAAGAATTTTTTAGACGGTATGCCACAATGTGACAAGGCTAGCCGGGATTGTCTAATTTCCGTCAGCGACTCGAACCGGCCTCATACATGGCGGCTTCGTTCATTTTCAATTGACTGACCATACTGCGAAGCGAATCTTTATTAATTCCGAGAGCGTTCAGCTCTTGAATAATCTGAACCCATTCCGTATCCAGCGGATCCGGCTTGTCCGGTCGCTGCTCCTGCAAAATTAAAGATTGCACATTAACCCCTAAAACCGGTGCAAGCTTTCGAAGAAATTGAATGGAGGGGTTCGATTGCAAATCTCTTTCAATGGAGCTGAGATAGGATTTGGCCACTCCCGCCCTTGCCGCAAGCTCGGTTAAAGACATGCGTTTTTGCATACGTAGCTTCTGGATTTGGGATCCGATCATTGGGTGTCAACCTCCTGATAATCTGAAATGTTTAGTATATTAGCCTGAAAGGCCCATATAATGAAACTATTTCTTCACAAATTACGATACATAATGTATAATCTAGGAGAATATAAGACTACATATTTCGACAACAAGAAATTGTAGAAAAAAGTAAACTGTCGAATTTCAAAAATTAATAAATAAGACGCAGGTGATTCAATATTAAATCATAAATTCCGACAAAATGTTAAAAGCGATTTTCGGCTTGAGCAGTCTCTCTGCTTCTTAAGTCATCTGACAACTGAAGTTTGTCCTCATCTTGTATACTTATTGTATCATGTTTTAGATACGTTTCGTATCCCTGTTTTTATAAATTTTTCTTTAGAATTAACGCTTTCAAGCCGCTTTTTAATGAAACCCGGGAACTATTCTTCACAAAAACCGATACGTATTGTATAATTTTCATATATTAAAATTAGGCATTAAGGGGCGCTTGTTTTTTGAACGCCTAAGCATTTGGTATTTCGACATCCCTCATGTAATCATAGTCATTAAGACCTAACGCTATCAAGAACATAAGGCCAGATATCTATATTTGTAATCGGATAGGAGGAAATAAAAGTGGGGCAAATTGGTAATCGTATCGCTTACCTGAGGGAGCAGCATTCGTTGACTCAGGAAGAGCTTTCTCTTAAATTGGATATATCCCGCGCTTCTCTTTCGCATTACGAGAAGAACAGAAGGGAGCCCGACTACGAAACCCTTGTCAAAATTGCAAATTATTTCAACGTATCCATTGATTATTTACTATCGCGCACCAATGATCCTCATGTCACATTGGATCAAGAGGTTCGGGTATTCGTTGACAGCCTGGAGCTTTCCAATGAAGAGATTCTCGATAAATTCTCTTTGATGGTGGATGGAACTAAATTATCCGAGGATGAGGCCAAGCGTTTCATTGCCTTTATTCGGGCGGAGAGAATGATGCGGACGGAGTCGGAGCGCGCTTAAATCCCGGCGGCTCCTTCCAGATGACTGGCTGCATGAGCATGGAGCCATTGTTTTTCTTGTTCGGGAATATCGATGAAGGGAATGACTTCAAGAGCCGCCTTCAGCTGTGCGATATTGAACGCTGCAATATCTTTGTCGATACTTTCTTTAATGATGCTTGCCGACATAGCTCATGGTAAAGAAATCCATAGTGCACAAACCTCCATAATTCATAATTCGGGGTGATGACCACTGGTCATGACCCCTTTACTTTGTTTACCGCCAACCTTCGCTTGGCCGCTTCTCTGCGGTCTCTCAAGAAGAATACACAGGCCATGAACCCGACTCCTGCCGCTCCCCGAGAAAATCGAGGTATACATCCTGAATCATTCCGGTCCGAAAGGCTCTGAACGTCTGGTTCCACTCGTCGACATAAGCGATGACGAATACCCCGCCAAGCACCAGAAGGGCTTTCCAGAGGCTGCGGGTCGCATAAGGCCTTAATGCCAAACAAGCCAAAGCCCCCAGCAAGGCATAGATGATCAGATGTGCGCATTTCCGGATGATGAATTCTACGAATTGAAACGGGGCGCGCTTGGCTTCGATATGCTTCACACCGTAATCGATCGTGATGTCGGGCAGGATCCGGGCTAGCTCTTTTTTATTCACATGCATCGTAAGAAACGTGCTTAAAGACTGCTGTTCATAAGACTGCGATGAGAACAGGAACACCAGCATTCCACACAGCAGCAAAGGCAGCAGATATAGGGCGCGTCGCCATGCTTGCATACGGCTCGCCCCCTTTCATGTGACAGGGACCGACCACCCGCCCGCGAACGGACGGGCGTGAACAGATGGCCGGCTCGGTTTGAGGGGAGCTGAACATGGGGCCTCATCCTCGATTGACGGCGCAGTACTCCATGATTTCGTCCCAAGCGGTACAGAGGCGGATAATATCCTCCTCCACCAGCTCCTCGCCCGTCTGGACTTCGATAATTTCCAAATCCCGAATCGCCCGGATGCTGTGTCTGGCTTCTCTCGGAATTTTAAGAACATCGCCTGCTTGAATCCGGTGAAACTGCTCGTTCAAGATAAACTCGCCTTCGCCGGCAATGACGGTCCATACTTCATCCCGTTTAAAATGCATTTGATAGCTTAAGTTTTTCCCGGCTGACACGCAGATGCGTTTGGTTAGGACCTCGTTTGCGTCCGGGAACTTTTTTATAATCGAGCACCCGGTAGGTTCCCCAGCGGCGCTCTTCGAACATCGGTCTCTGCTCCAGCGGCTTGATCAGATCCTTCACCCGCGGGCTGGCACTCTTATCGGCGACCAGGATTCCGTCCGGACTTGTCGAGACGATCACATTGGATAAGCCAAGCACTGCTACCGGAATATCGAGCTCGTTGATCAGGTGGGTATTCATCGAATCGGGGCTGATCGTTCCGTGGCCGATAATGCTGCTTTCCACTTCTTCCGTCAGGGTATTCCAGGTTCCGAGATCCTTCCAGTATCCGTCGTAAGGAATGGCAACGATCTTCGCTGCTTTCTCCACAACCTCATAATCGAAGCTGATCTTCGGGAGCTTATCATACTGCTTTAGCATGGCCTCATATTGAATAGGGAGCCCTTTGTCCGCCAGCAGGCTGATCAAATAATCCAATTTAAAGGCAAAAACCCCGCAGTTCCAAAGCGCGTTCTGCTCAATCAGGGCTTTCGCTTTGTCTTCTTGGGGTTTCTCGCTGAAGTGACTCACATTTACATAGTTCGAAGATTCATCGGTCGTTTCGGAGGGTACGATATACCCATATTTTTCAGAAGGATAGGTAGGCCTTACGCCCATCAGCGCCAAATCGGCTCCCGATTCATGAATGACCGCTTCCATTTGCTTGATCCGGTTAAAGAAGTGGTTTTCCACATAGGGATCGACCGGAAGCACGGCCACAACTTCATTCAAACTTACGCCTTCCATCGAGTACAGATAAGTCGCGGCAAGCGCGATTGCCGGGAAGGTGTCCCTGCGTTCCGGTTCGATGATAATCGGAGCTTCCATGCCCACCTGGCTTTGGATCATGTCCACCTGTGCTTTGCCGGTAGCGATATAGGCGTTCCGTCCGAAGCCTGTACTGCCGAGTCGCCGCCATACGCGCTGTACCATCGATTCCAGCGTTCCCTCTTCACTGCGGAGCACCTTCAGAAACTGTTTCGAGCGGGAGTCGTTCGACAAGGGCCATAGTCTTTTGCCTGATCCTCCGGATAACAATACCAGCTTCATTTCTCATCCACTCCTCTTTTTATTAAATTGCAGCCATTAATTTTCGGAAACGGCCGCATAGGTTGGTTTAATGGTCGGCCGCTGCATTTTGCTCTCGATAAATTCCATAAGCTCCAGGCAAAACCGCTTCTCATCGAAAAGCTCGGCATGCCTGCGGATTTCTTCGGCATCCCACGTGTGGCTCTCGAAATCCGTTAATGCGGCGACCAAGGATTCCACCGTTTGCCGTTCGAAAAAGGAACCGTTAATACCCGGTAATATCGTATCCAGAGCACCGCCGCCCTTGTAAGCAATCACAGGACGGCCGCAGGCGTTGACTTCCAGAGGTGTGATTCCAAAGTCCTCCAGCCCCGGGAAGAGAAAAGCCCGGCACTGCTTCATGTAGCGGACCACCTCTTCATCCGGCGACCTCCCCTTGAATTCCACTGTAGGTCCGGCCAGCGATTCAAGCCGCTCCCGGTCCGGGCCGCCGCCGATCACAATCAGCCTCTTGCCTAGCTTGGTACACGCTTCTACCGCCAAATCCAATTTTTTATAGGAAACGAGCCTGGAGACGACCAAATAATAGTCTTGAACTTCCGAGGCATCCGCTACGGAAAAACGGGAAATATTCACCGGCGGAAAAATGATGGAGGAAGCCCGGTTGTAGCATTTCTTAATCCGCTCCTGAATGACGGTGGAAATGGCCACAAAATGGTTCACGCGGCGCGCCGTTGCCACATCCCAGCTCCTCAGCGGAGCGACCATGGCCTGGGCCAGCTTCTTGATTACACCGGGCACCTGCATCCCTTCCATATAGGTGTGGAAATCCCAAGCAAACCGCATCGGGGTATAACAGTAGCAGACATGGGTTGCCCCTGGGTCCGCCATAACCCCTTTGGCATAGGCGCTGCTGGAGCTGATGACGAGGTCGTACCCGCGCAAATCCATCGATCGGACGGCAAACGGATACAACCAGAAAAATTGTTTAAACCGTTTTAAGATGCCTGGAATATTTTGCATCCAAGTGGTCCGGATATCGGCATCCTGCAGCTCCGGGAACAGCTTGCTCCGGTCGACGATAGTCGTATAAATCGGCGCTTCCGGAAACATTTCATGCAGCACCGCCACCACTCTTTCCGCCCCGCCCATTTGGTTCAAATAATCATGGACGATGGCTATACGCATTCCATTCACCTGGACCCCTCCTTCCCGACGCTTTTCTCGAAGCTGTGTACCGTGTGCGGTCATGGGAGATAAAATATCTTGATACACCGTTTCGATCACCTCGATCGTTCGCTCCTTCGTGAAATTTTCCCTGACCCGTTTTAGGGCCAACCGGCCCATTTCCTGCCTAAGGCTGGGATTCTTGATTAAACTGGAGGCGTGCTTAGTGAGCTGTTCCACGTTGCCCGTCTCGTACAAAAAGCCGCAGTATCCGTCGACCAGAATTTCCCGCGGCCCTCCCGCATTCGTTGCGATAACGGGAACCGATTGGGACATGGCTTCGATGACTACGCGGCCGAACGGCTCGTTATCCGAGCATAATAAAAGGAAATCCGCCGCGGTGCAGATTTCCAGTACGTCTTCGCGGAATCCGGTGAATCTCACTCTGTCCGCTATCTTCAGTTCTGCAGCAAGCTCGTGCAGAAATTTCCAGTATTTTTCGTTTTCTTCGCGGAATTTCGGTTCGCCAACTACCCACAAATAAACGTCATGCCCGCCCGCAATTAATTGGTGGGCTGCGCGTATCGCATCCTCCTGCCGTTTCCAGAGGGCGATTTGTCCGACGATAACCATGACATTACTGTCAAGCGGAGTCTCCAGCTGTTCGCGGATAGACTTGCGGTACCCTGCTTTTTCCTCCACTGACATATCACGAATCGGGATTCCGTTGTAAGCCAAGTGAATTTTATCTCCGAGCTTCTGTTGATCGAATCCTTCCACAACCGAATTCGATATGCAAAGTATCGCCTTCACGGCGATGGACGCCAGCTGCTGCGTCGCTTTGCCGATCAAGCCTTGGGGCGGATTATCGCGTACATGCCAAACGACCGGACGACGGTGAAACCATGCAAAAAGCGCGGCCATGATGCCCGCGCGCAGTGAATTCGCATGGATGATCTGTACGGAATGCTTCCGGATTCGACCCGCAAAGAGAAGCCCGGCCCAGAGCATGCCCAGAATATGTTTGAGGAGCATCAGCGGATTCTTGGTCATTCTCGCACGGTAGCTAGGAATGCTTACGGTCTCAATCCCCTCTTTCCGTGCCCGCTCGAGCAAATCCCCTTCCGGCGCAAAAAGCACAGGCGTCGCTTTCTTCAAATGCTTGGCGGTCAGCAGCAGACTGATCTCGGCCCCGCTGATATCGCTGGTATGATTATAGAAGGCAATTTTCATCGGAGAGCAAGCTCCTTCCGTTCGGCGATGGCTTGCTCGAATACGCCTGTAATCTCCCGCGCTGCGCGTTGCCATGTAAAGTTCTTCAGCACATAGTCCTGACATTCCGCCCGGCTAGGAATAACGGTCTTCCCGAGCAATACGGAGCTGATTCGTTCGGCCATGGCTTCAGGGGTATGATCCTTGAACAGGAGATTACCGGAGAGCCCTTCCAATATTTCCTTGGTCCCGCCATATGGGGTTCCGATCACCGGTGTCCCGCAGGCGAGCGCCTCTACTGTTACCAGCCCGAAGCCTTCAAGCGTAAGAGTAGGCACAATGCTCAGATCCGCCGCTTGATACCAGCGGACCAAATCCTCATTGGATACTCTGCCGAGAAATTGCACGTACCGGGTAAGTCCCGATCCTTCTGCAAGCTGCTCCAACTGCGACCGGAGCGGTCCTCCTCCGGCGATATAGAGTACGGCATCCTGCACCTGGGTGGAGATCCGCTGCATCGCTTGAATCAGATGGTCGATGCCCATCCGATGTACAAGCCTTCTTGCGCAGAAAATCACTTGCTGCTCTTCCTTAAGCCCCAGCTCTTCGCGCAGCTTTGCCCGGTCTTGGGCAGGGCGGAATCTTTGCAGATCCGGGGCGGCTGGAATTTTATGAATTCGTTCCAGAGGAACGCCGTAATCGTTAGATAACAGATTTCTAAAATAATCACTGAGTACGATAAAATGATCCGAACGACGGTAAGCCATCAGCTCCACGCGTTTCTTCATCGTGTAACGGACCGTTTGACCCAGTTTATTGCCTTTGTCTTCAACGAGCGATTCTTGAGCCCATGGGCCCTGAAAATGAGTGACGATGGGGAGTGATCGGGGAGCTGGTCGCGGGTAATTAAAGAAGCGTAGAGGGCGAAGTGCGGATTAAAAATATCAGGCCGCCGTTCTTCCAAAGCCTTTCCGACCACTTCCTTGAATGCCTTCATCCGTGCCCAGGTACCCAGTCTGACCGGGTGGCGGATTACATCCTCAATATATCCCGGTGCCGTCGTCGGCTCACCGAAAGCCGTCATGAATCCACGGACATCATGTCCGTATTCCTTCATAGCCCGGAGATAGTCAGCAAAATAGCGGTTTAATCCGCCGGGGGTATGTTCAATCCAACCCATACCGGTTGCGAGAATTTTCATGGTCAGCTCCTCCTTTTAAATCTGTTTGCATCCAGTTGACGTGTAATCCAAGATCTGACTTCAGATGTTTGTGCTTCGGTAAAGGTTGAGATGACCCAGGCATACGCCATAATGGCGATCGAAATGACAAGTCCCAGTAGAACATGCGGTATATCCGGTCGCCACGTCCCCCACCGCCCATCTCCAAGCCATACTCTAAGTAAATTAATGACAGGATAATGCGTTAGATATAAAGTATACGAAAACCCGGCGAGGAAGACATGAATATTAAAAGCTTTCACATCAACACTTCCCGGATGATTGTAACAATGAAGGATGGCATAAATTAATCCTGCAAAACATACGGAAACAATAAATTGTGGAAAAAAACGCTTTATAAGGTCCGAATCGTTCTGATGAAGCAGCAATTTATCCGCCAACATAATCATTCCCGCTAAAGCAGAAGCTAAGGGAATGCAGACACGGGCAAGCACTTTCATTGAAATTTGCGGCTTCGGCAGCACAACAAGCAGTGTACCGAGAAGCCAGATGAGGAAATAAAGCATAATGCCTTTTCCAAGTAATACACTTAAGCCAATAACCAGGACTCCATAACCCACCTTTACGAGTAAGGATCGGGAAACGAACAACTGAACCAAACAAGGGAATAAGATATAGTACCAGAATTCGTAGCTTAAGCTCCAAAGCGGAAGATTCCCTCCATAATTAGGAAAAAATATTCCTTGCAAAAAAAATAAATTTCCCAGGAAATCAGACCACTTCATATTATTGTAAAAGAACTCCGAATCCGGGAACATATTCAACTGGAGCTGTGCCAGAGCGGAAGTCAGGACAAGAGCGGAAATCAAGACCAGCCATAAACGTGTAAAGCGGTTGATCAAATAACTCTTCCAGGAGAAAGTCCCCTTACCTACTGCCTTAAGAACGCTCGATGAAATTAAATAACCGCTTAATACGAAGAACAGCATAACAAACTCGTAACCCATGCTGGTCAACAAATAAGCGGCTTTCACGATCAGGTTTTTGTTTTGTAATTGGTTGTAGCCTTGGAATAATACGGGCCTAAGATGATAAATCATAACGTAAACGGCAACAAACCATCGTAATGCATCGAGATATCGCGACGCTTTACTATCCGCTCTTAAAATAGTCAAACTCCAACCGGTTTTCCAAAGCATATTGATCTCACCCGCTTATCGTTGTGATTCGTTCTTTTACCAAGCGATTCGAGGCATGTTCCTTTTGATTACGACGGGCCGCATAGTCCAAGAACTGCTTCACATCACCGAATAAAGGGTAAGCTTCCTCAATACTGCGGTCATCCCACTCCCACCATTGTGTACTCCGAAGGGCTTCACGAAGCTCTTCATCAAATCGGTACCTGACCACTCTTTCCGGAATTCCAACAGCAATACCATAGGCAGGAACATGTCCTCTGACGACGGCACCTGCTCCAATAACAGCTCCGTCTTCTATAACCGCTCCCCTCAAAACAGTAACCCCGGTTCCGATCCAGACGTCATTGCCAATCACAGGCGGAGGCTTTATATTTTCCCAATTTCTTCCGTAAGTTTTCACATGCCATTCCATATGGGTGGTGACCGCATCCAGCTGATGTTCGCCCGAACCGATAACAACATGATCGGCGATGCTGGTAAACGCGCCAATCTGGCCGGAAACGACCATGGTACGACGTCCGATAAAACTGCGCCGGCCGATTTGTACTTCTTTTTCAATATGCGCCCCCGGGGATACGATGACAGATGAATCGATCCCATAGCGACGGCGCATATCATGAGCGAGCCAATAATCAAAAAAACCGCTTATTTTTCTAACTAATGTACCCTTCAGTTCTTGAGAGTTCATGGCGCTTCCATTCCTTTACAGGATTGATTTTTCGAGTTGGATTGACTTCCAAACCGGAGTTAATACTTCCGCATATTGCGCAATACGCTCCCGAATATCATATTTCAGTGCAGCTAGTCTAGCGGCTTGTGCCATTTGAATCCGGTAGTTATCATCTTCTTTAAGCTTTTGAATGTACTCAGCCAGCCGCTTAACATCCCTAGAGGGAACAACGATCCCGCTCATTCCATGATGAATGGCATCTTTCATCCCGGTAGCTTCGGTAACGATCGTGGGGATTCCGGTGGCCATTGCCTCTAAAGGGGCAAGGCCGAATCCGTCCTCTACCGCCGAATGAATGCAAAGATGCGAACTTCTTAAAGCCGGTACCGGGTCTCCGGATCCAAGCTTAATCCGAAGCCCCATATCCATATATTTTTGAATCAGCTCCCGGATCTTTCTCCAGCCGATTCCACCATAAAGTATAACCTCAATTTCCGGATCCCCGAGCAATTTAACGGCTTCAAGTAAGTAGGGAATCCCTTTGCGCAAAGATACTTGCCCGACAGATATGATTGTGAACTTATCCCCCTTAGCTCTTGGAAGGCAACCTGGACTGATCGGTTAAGGGGCTGAAACGCTCAGTATCGACACCCAGTGGAGCGAATAACAGTTTATCCGGGTTTATCCCTTGGCGAATAAATGAATCCCGCTGCAGTCGAGAAGCCACCGTAATATAATCTGCAAGCTCATATTCCCTTTTGACACGGTCAACCCATGGCTGATTGTACGGTGAACCTTTCATTTTGAATTTAAAATGTTCTTCGTTTGTTTCAGCAAACAATTCGTTCACATGGGTCGTAGCCGCTTCCAGAACGGAAATTCCGCCGGAGGCGCGGATCTTTTGAAAACAATTCTCCGCGTAACCAGGAAAGGTATGGTAAATAACGGGGAATTGGGCAGCTTTGCACTTACAGCTTGATCAAAATGTATACTTTCCCAATATACGTTTGTGGCAGGGAGCCATCGGACCGGCGTATACTTAACCCATTTTTGCCAAGACGGAGCGGGAATGGCCGTTATCGGCTCAGAACCAGACGGAACGAATGAGTATACCCCTGCATTCCCGCCGCTGTATCTTACAGCATCATAAACAAATTTCAAATGTCCTCCCAAACCGCCTTGACCAAGACCAGCGGAACAGCCCATCCATACTTTATGCACCACTCCTCACTCCCCCGACAATCGCGTCTACAAGGTCAATGCGCATTCTTTGTTTCTTACGACTTGAGTTGTCAGCATTTAACGAACGCTGAAGATGGTGCCGACCGGAAATGAATCCGGCGATGGTCTCGGCCAAATCTTTTGCATCCGCCCGTTTGGCAATATAGATCCCGTCCATAAAATCAGCCCATTCCGGCGACCCTCCGGCCTCGAACACGATTACGGGTTTCCCGACTTTTCTCGCTTCAGGGACAACAAGCGGGGCAGGGTCTGGGTAAATCGAAGGAACTACAACGACATCCGAATTTGCATACCATCCGTCGATCTCAACCCCCGAAACCCGACCAACAAACCGGACGTGATCTGATAATCCGAGATTATGGCTTAATTCCTCCAAGGTTTGCTTATACCAACCGTCTCCAATGATGGAACAGTTTACTGCAATGCCTTTATCAAGTAAAAATGGAATGGCACGCAGCAAGTATTGAACCCCTTTGGAGTAAACCAGCCGGCCTACGTATAAGAGATTGATTTCCTGCTTTTTTTCCGGAAGTACGAGTGGACGAAGCTCCTCGATCTGCTTCAAGGTATTATCAAAAACCTGTATCTTATTCTCAGGAATGCCCTCGATCATTAAAAATTCACGAATCGCATTGCTAACCGCAAAGACTTGAGTACACCGATGCAGAGCTGAAATCATCGATCGATGAAGTGAAACCGCCTGAAATGCTTTGACCGGAGAGATGTTGGTTCCACATTTTCTGGTATACCAGTTTACCATGCATGAAACCCCACCGCGTTTCATGCACAAAGCTTCATTATCCCTGTAGAGCCTTAAACCTGAAGGACACATGACACAGTGTACAGTAGCCACTGTCGGGTACTTCCGAGCTAGACTCTCAACGATTTTAGCCGTATGTGGTATGGTATGCCATATGATGAGGTCCGGCTGGAATTCCTTGGCATAATTAGCCCACCGACTTGGTTCTTCAGGAAGCATTACGGTTTGAAAATCTTCTTCTCCCCAGCTTCCGTTATAATTAACCTTTAGGGTCGCTAATACAGTCTCATGACCCTCTTTCATAAGTTGAACCGAAAAGTTATATATGAACCTCTCGAGCCCGCCCGCTGAATTAAACTCATCGGCGATCTGTAATATTCTCATATAGTCCTCCGATCATGATTTACAGGATATCCTCGCAAGGTCCGCTTTAAAATCTCATCAAATTTGTTCAAAACGGCTTGATCCGAATATTTTCTACCATATAAACTTCTGGCGCCTTGCTCAAGACGTGCCCTCAAGCCCTTCTGCTGTATAACAGAACGGATTTGCTCAGCAAGCGCCGCGTCATTTCGATCCGGCACCAAAAGAACATTTTCACCGTTAATGAAATCGGGGTCCGTTTCTGAACCGTCTAGGGCTACAATCGGCCGGCCGCTTCTCAAGTAAGCCGCAATAACCGTTCGTCTGCCCGATGGACCGGATGATTCAATGAAGAGATTAGCCAAACTTCCATGTAAAATGTCGCTTAATTCGTCATCATCCACAAAACCCCGGACCACAAGACGATCGGCCAAACCATGCTCTATGGCAAATTGTCTGGCCGATTCTATCCTTTTGTTATTGACGTTGAAGCCTCCGACTAAAACAAGCTTCAGCTCCGGAGTATCAACAGACAGCCGGGCAAAGGCCCGAATCAATTCTTCGAGGCGTTGATGTTCGGACAAAGTACCGAACCAAGTAATATAAGGCCAGGGAAAACGCGAGCCCCTTAATGCTTCAGATTTTCTTCCGCTTACGTTACCGGCAGGGATACAAAATACCTTCCGGTTCCAAATTTTTTTTAGTGCACGTTCCCGCTTATGGTTGGTAACGATCTGATACTGACTTGTACATCCAATCATATACAATTGGATTCGGTGACACAGGGCAAGCAAAAATTGTTTCGGCTTAGGACTCCAGTCGTAGTGAAGCTCATGGAGAAAGCTTATAACCGGAATTTTATACTTTAGGTTGACCCAAAAAGGTAGAATCGAAGCAAACGGTGCAATTCCGGCCTTTCCCCACATGTGGGGAACATACTGAAAAATAACAATATCGATTTGTTTATTTTGGCAAATGAGTGCCAACTGACGGAGAAAGTCACGATAATTCTCATATTCAAAAATTTCTTGTTCATGATTAGGTGGGATCGCAAGAGAACGATCTGCCGTTTTCTCACATAATACGGTCACTGAATCACAAGCCTGCTTAAAAAGATTCCTCATTAATTCCGTATGATCGGAAAGACCGTTACGTATCGGAGAAAAATATCTTGTCAGAATTAAAACGTTCATTTTCGCCTTACCACCCAACTTTCATTCTTCAAAACCGGTAAGCTTATTCCCCGGCAACGGTAGGTTGATTTCGTGTACGTATCAGCTTGTGTATGACAAGTTTTCCCATAGATACGAAAGGCGCCGGGTAAAAATACAGCGACCTATGCCATACGATACCGAGAGAAGAACATTTATACAAAAGAAAGCCCCACTTTACTAGACCGATTATCATTACGCCTAAAGCTGCTCCAATTCCGCCCAAGGATGGCAAGCAATAAAAAAGCAGCGATTCCTCCGCTGACCAGTCCAGTGATTTCCGCATAAGTTACGAACTGGAACTTTCCCTCGGTCGACAAATAGTTGGTCATTACGACGTAAGCGACATTAAGTGGTGCGCATATCAACAGGATTTGTCCCATGAGAATCGCCTCGGTAAATTCCTTGCCGTAGACGAGCGGAAGTGCAAAAGGGAGCAGAAGTGCTGCAAAACCGGCCAGGAATAGCGTTGTATAAAAAAGAGTTCCATGAATGCGTTCCACTTGCCTTTGCCTTTGGTCCTGCTGCATATCCATCAGTTTTGGAAATAAATAAGTGCTTATAGCACCGACAAGCACAGAGGGCAGCATGGTCGCGATACTTGCTGAAACCGTATAAAGGCCTAATGTATACGTGGTAAGGAACAGGGAAATGATCAATTGGTCCAGGTTGCTTCCAAAAGTGGAAACAATAAATCCGGAGTAAATTTGGATACCTTTTCCGAACAATTCTTTTCCGTTTTTCTTAATATTGGCTATTTTGGGCCGGGTCACCTTAAGAACCCATGACAGAGAGATCCCGAACATGCTCAATGACCAAATCAAGCTGCACAGGATAAAGCTTCGTACAGAATAATTCCCTGCAATAAGTAATGCGCTTATGATTAATAAGGTACCCACCGGGTTTAAAATCCGGAGGGCGAGCACCTTATTAAACATATTTTTCGTTTGCAGCGTCCCGATCAATCCATCGGATAAGAGTCCAAAGGGTAGTGTTATCATAGCAATTTGAGCAAGCGCAACGACTTGCTCCGTTTGGTTAGACAGCAGTCTTGGAATAATGAACTCTCCAATAGCAAGGCCCGTAAGGCCGATACAAGTCCCGATAACGAGGTATACGCCAAAATACTCTCTTTGCCTCTCCGGAAACTGTTTTCCCAAATAAATGACGGCACCGGGAAGCCCGATCGTAAAGAGAATGGTAAACAAAGTGCTCCAGCGCGTCGCTGTGGCCAACTCCCCTCTACCTTCAGGTCCCAGGAAGCGGGCGCTAAGTATTCCGGTAATCAAATTTATAGCTATGACGAGAATATTAACCCCGAGACTTGATAAGAATAGTTTTCTCATCGCATTACCTTTGAACTAACGTTTTAACGAGCCTTTTGGCCTCGCCAAACGGAGTATCCATGGATTCGTACACATTTACAGTCAGGTTATCCTCAAATTGTTCCGTCTTAATATTCTCGAAGATAACCGACTGGCTTCCGCTGACAAGCCGGTTTACTCCTGTGAAGGCGATTGTCTCGGATCCTAAAACCCGTCCTCTGCTGTCAACCAGCTCCAGTTTCATTTTGGAGAAGTTCTGATCTACTACAATGTTATCCAGCCGCTTGATATCCAGATCCAAATTCATCTTGTATTTGTACCTGCCTTGTTCGAACAAGGCGCTCATCGACCAGAAATTCATTTTGACTTCGAACGGATAGAATTCCAGAACGTCGCTGTCCTTTTCCGCTTGAACCTGAGTCCGGAAAGAAGCAATCGGAATCTGGTAAGGAGCGGCAAGCTGGCCATCCAGCAGATTCATGACCAGATCGTTTCCTTTTTCCGAATTCGGCAGGTTAAAGGAATAGCCGACAACATAAGACAAGTTAGGAAGCAGTTCCTGTGCGGCTGTAGTTTGTCTTGCTCCCGCATAGCTGGATCCGTTGCTTGTCCGTAATTCCGCTAGGAAGTTTGGCACAGGCGACGGCCGGTCCGTTTTGTTTTCCAGCTTGAACTTGGCTACAGCCGTCTGATACCCATCCCCTTCGGCTCCGTGCATATGCAGTTCCACGAGCGAAACCTCGACACCTTGCTGCACCAGCTTGTTATACGGGTCGAAAGCAATCGGACCAATCGTCCCGCTCAAAGCCGGCTGATTGGATAACTTTGCCACTTCCCCATCCAATTGGATGGCCAATCGTCCTATACTGAAATCGATCACCGTTTTATCGGCTTGCACAAAATTTTCCTGATTCAGCACAGTAAGACTCTTCAGTTCCGCATCATTCTCTAAGGGGATAGCGTAATAAAGCTGCTTGATCTCCCCAGGCTCCAAAGTCACCTCATCGACAGGGGCAATCCGTTTACCGTGATATACTTTTTTATCCGAATTACCATCGATTTGCAGGCTGGGCAGCGTTTCTTTCATAGAACCTTTATTTTCGACAAGCATAGCAACAAGAGCTACCGGACCTTGGGTACTGTTCTGGTAAATCAATTGAAATGGTGTAAAACTGCAGGGTAGGGAGAAAGAACGGGAATAAGGAACGGCTGTTTCCATGCCGCCGACTGCCCCTCTCCGGTTAAAGAAGTTTGCTTTCCATTCCATTCGCCGGGAATCGGAACCGTTAGAACCGTAGTTTCTTTAATCGGGTATTCGAACTCGTCGATATCCACCCAATAGAGTGACGACAGTTTAAAGTCATCTTTACGATCCAGCATCACGATATAGGTTAATTCCACTTTTTCCTGAGGTTGAATTTGTGTGGCATTCGCCCCGCTGGCACGCGGCGTGTAATCTGTTCCATCGCTGGTCCTAGCCCTTAGCGCATATTCCGGTACCCGAGTTACCCGATCACCGGTATTAAGGAGTCTGACGACTACACCAATCCGGGTCCCGTTGGCAGTCCGCTCATTAATGACACTCTTGATCTCAACCTGCACCGTGTCTGTCAAATTGTAGCGCGTTACCGCCGCCTGAGAAACAACTGCAGTTTCATCGCTTGCCATAACCGTTAGACTTCCAGGTGAAGCTAGCAATGAAGCGGATAACATCACCGCGGCCAGAGTTTTATTCCATTGTAGTTTCATACATTGTGCCCTCACTTTTTGACTTGGTTTCCGGCAGAGGCCAGTTGTACCTTTTCTTTGTCTTTCAATTGATTCGGATCGGAGATAATCAAATTATCCCCTTCCTTCAAACCAGACAACACTTCCTGATTGAGCTCGTCGTCGCTTAGGCGGCCTAGTTCCACCTTGCGCCTTTCTGCATGATCATTTACAAGAATATAAACATAGTTTTCCTCGCCCTTTTTAACAATGCTTGCTACAGGGACGGCCAGTACGATTTGCTCGCTCTCATCCGTGAGCTGAATGCGTGCCTTCATGCCCGGCTTATATTTAAGGTCCGGGTTTGGAACCTCGAGACTTAATTCGTATCCTTTACTTTGCGGATCAATTACACTGGATAGAAATCCAATATTTGCCTTCACCTTATCCGTACTGCCCGGCAAATAGAAGGACAGCTGGTTTTTGCCGCGCACAAGCCTCGCCGCTTGTTCTGACAACTGTGCTTTCACCTTGATCGGATCCAGTTTTTGAATCAAGCCTACCTTCGTCCCTTTGCCGGCAGGCATGCCTTTATCGAGCAGCAACTCGGTAAGGATACCGTCAGCAGGGGCCTTGATCTCGAGGCCTGAGGACAGTTCATCAAAACGCTGCAGATTCAATTGGGCTTCCTGCAGCTGGGTTTGCATAGAAGATGCGGCATCCGCCCCCTGCAAAGATTTCAGTTTTTGCTTCTGAAATTGCAAGTCAAGCTGTGCCTTCGCCAGTTGGGACTCCGCCTGCTGTACCTGCAGTTTAGTCGCCGTACCTGCATCGTAATCATTTTTTGTTTTATTGCGGGTACGCGTTAGCTCCACAATTTCCTGCTCTGCCTTCGCGATGGACTGGGATAACTCCGTTCCGCTGAGTTCGGCATCCTTGTTTGCCTTCTGAATAGCGTCTTGCGCCGTCTTGACGGCCAATGTAAGTCTTTCACGTTCAAATTTAGCCTCTTTGGAATAGAGCCGCATGATAACATCGCCTACACTGACACTATCTCCCCGCTTTTTAAAGACCTCTTCCACTACGCCATCCGTCTCAGCCAGCACATCGAACTGGACCGATGCCGCAAATTCTGCAGCCTGTTCAGGAGACTCGCCAATTTTCTGCTTGACCAGCTTAAGCGTCTTAACGCTTTTAAGTCGCTGTTCCTGGGCCAGGGCCTCTTTTTCGGGAGTGAATAATTTGGTTGCCGAGCACCCGGCAATAACGGATAGGCTTAAGCCGAGAACGGCAAAAGTCTTCAAACTCCGGTAGGTAGCTTTTCGACGGTGGCGTCGTTTTTTTCGCATTGCAATGATTCCCTCCTGCGTTTTAATGTAAGAACGTCCAGATAGCCGATGCTGAGCCAGATAATAGAACTTGCGGAATAATTGCCCCCGATGGACCAGTTTCCAAGCGTCGCTAATAAAATGCCGAGAATGATAAGCCCGATCGTACTGGACCTTGCTTCTTTAAATGCCATCCGAAGTGCTTGTAGAAGAATCAATCCGTAAACAATCCCTCCGACCACTCCATCGGAGATCATCATATTGCTTAGGTCTACTTCGGAACTTGCTCCAGTGTTAGACATTTTGGCGCCAGCTAATGTTGTAATTCCCAGACCACGTCCAATAGGCATCTTAAAGCCCTCTAGCAATCCGTTAACCAGCATACTCACATGAATTGTGGCGGTGGAATGCTTGTCATCAAGCGGATTGGTAAGACCATTGACTTGTCGCGCTATTAGGGCACTTCCGGAAGTATCCATTTTTGAAATAAACGAAAAAGCCCCTACCAATGCGATTCCCATAACGAAAACTGCAAACCAACGGGTAGATGCTTTCTTAGCGCTCACAATCGAAATAATAGCTAATGTTAAGGAAGTTAATATCACGGGTGTACGTTGAGCTTGTAAAAACATAGCGTAAAATAGCAAAGGAATTGCCGTAAGAGTAACCAAACGGGTAAATAATTTCCCCCGAAGAAGCAAGACCCAGGCAATGACAATAGAAATAACTAGATAGAGTGTGTACTCGGCCCCATTCGAGTAGAATGAAAAAGCTCTTGATTCATCCTGACTTACCATAAGGGCTGCAATATTAGCAATTTCTATCCATTGTTCCTCAAACTCAAAAAAACCATAATGTATTTGTTTCAAACCATAAAAAGCACTGATTATACCGATTGTCAAAATCGTACCGTAGATAAGCTTTATCCAACGTTCGTTAAAATAAAGGCGAGACAATACCATCCAAAAGAGAGGTACAACATAAAATATAACCCCACCAAGCCCCGTCAAAATGCTTCCTTGCAAAGGATTAAAAATTTGGATTACATCAATAAAAATCATCCATCGTACTAATTTAAACAGCCTGGTATCTTCATCGCTCGGAATAGCCTGGCGTTTTATAAAGGTTCCGTATACCCAATACGACCCGAGCAGCATGACCATGCCCGGGGCCAAAATGACCAGTGGGTCAAACGAACTCCATCCTGACGAAGGGATAAGGGCTCGGCGGAACAATCCCATAAAGGGCAGATAAATCAACAGTCCATACAGCATCCATGCTCGATAACGAATACTCAATGCCACAAAAATTAAGGAGATCGATACAAAAAAGAGAATTCTAATTTTGGACGGATCCATCACGGTTCGGCCTAATAAATACCCGCAGAAACTGAACAGGAGGAGAGTCGCCATCGTCCTAAGGATCCGGTTTCCTTGAATCCTATCTATCATTGCGTTCAAGTTCATACGCCTACTTCCATTCAGAATCTTAAGGCCGTGTCTATATCATCCTAAGCCGGGATTTCAGCACTTTAGCCGATTTCGCTGCAGCATGGTTTGTTTTCATCATTCAAATGTATCTTGGTCTAGAAGAAGAAGGTTATCGCCAAGACTAACAACGCTTGGGATAACCCTCTCCAACCTATCCTATGGTTTGGCGTAAGCACGCTCAACCTGTCTTTTTAATCCGGTACCGATGCCTTGATAATCAAAATCTTCAAAATTTGCTCTATTCATTGCATTGCGACCGTCGATAAGGATCGGTTGCCGCATCAGTGACTTCATTTCCTCTGCATTAAGCCGTGTATACTCCGGCCATTCGGTAACAAGCAGGGCTGCATCCGCATTAGCTAACAATTCCGTCACTCCTTCACTGAAATGAATAACATCCGGAAGTAACGGGCGGGCCTTCTCCATAGCGACAGGATCGTGTACCCTTACGTGAGCACCCTCGGCCACCAAAGATTCAATAATCGGGATACTGGGGGCCTCACGGAGATCATCCGTACCGGGCTTAAAAGCAAGACCCAGGACAGCAATATGTTTCCCTGCCAATTCTCCGAGTCGCTCCCTAAGCTTCTGAATCATAACCATTCTTTGCGATTGATTTACTTCAATTACTGCTGACAGCAGTTTAAAATCATAACCATTCGTATCTGCAATATAATGCAGCGCCCGGGTATCCTTAGGGAAACAGTCGCCTCCATAGCCGATTCCAGCCTGCAGGAATGAAGAGCCGATGCGAGGATCTTTACCGATAATATCGGCAACCTGCTTAACATCCGCACCCACTCGATCGCATACATTAGCGATTTCATTTATAAAACTGATTTTCATTGCTAAAAAAGCATTGGCCGCATATTTAGCCAGTTCGGCACTTCTGCGATCGACATGAATGTAATCCGGCTTAGTGTATCCAGCAGGCCGCGGAGCATGGAAAGGCGGCTCAAAGCTCTGTTCGAGCAAATTGCCGTAAAGCTCTCGCAGGATACCGCTTGAGGCATCGTCTCCGCCGACAACGACCCGGTCCGGATAGAGCGTGTCTTGAATCGCGCGGCCCTGCCTGAGAAATTCGGGATTCGAGGCCACCTTTACCTTGCTTTCCAACCCGGCTTCCTGAACCTTCCTTGCGATCTGATCCCCTGTTCCCACCGGAACTGTACTTTTGTTAATCAGAACGGTGCGTTTCTCTTTCATCCGGAGATAGCCTACCGTTTCTTCGACTGCCGTGAATAAATAAGTTAAATTAGGCGATCCGTCCGAGTTGGCCGGAGTGCCGACAGCAAAGAAGATGACATCGGCTTCCATTATCGCTTCCCAATAGGAGCTGGTAAACTGCATACGGTCCTGCTGGGTCTGAATCAGCTCTTTCATGCCGGGTTCATAGAAAGGCATAATCCCGCCTGTCAGCTGCTCAACCTTCACTTCATCCACATCGACGCAGGTAACTTCATGTCCTAAATAGGCTAAAGAAGCACCCGTAGTGAGCCCAACATATCCTGTTCCAATCACAGTAACTTTCATATAAGCTCTCCTGACGGATCATAATGTTTTAAATCAATAAGCATTCTTGGGAAAGATCATAATCCAGAAGGTTTTGGTGATCAGCTTGATATCGAACCATAACGTGCGATTTTGGATATAGTACAGATCCAGCTCCACCATTTGCTGAAAAGACAGCCCGTTTCTCCCGCTCACCTGCCACAGACCGGTGCATCCTGGGGTCACTGTGAGGCGCTGTTTATCGTAGCTTGTGTACTGCTCGACTTCCCGCGGCGCCGGTGGTCTAGGCCCTACCAGACTCATATCCCCCTTGAGTACGTTCCACAGTCGCGGCAGTTCGTCCAGGCTTGTAACACGAAGGAATCTCCCCACCTTTGTAATACGGGGATCATCCTTCATTTTAAACATAGCGCCTTGAATCTCATTCTTATCCATTAAATTCTTCAGCAGTTCCTCTGCATTCCAAACCATGGATCTGAATTTATACATATAGAAGTGCTTCCCGTCTTTGCCTACACGAATTTGTCTGAAAAAGACCGTTCCCTTCGGGTCCTCCAGCTTAATCAGAATAGCAATCAGGATAAATAAAATGACGCAGAGCAACAAACCGACGGATGCCGCAATTAGATCCAGCGCCCTTTTCATCAAGAGGTAGGACCTTTGGTTTAGCACTACTTTCCTTAATTGGTCTTCGGAATAATATGTCCTCGGTCCAAGGGCTTCCCCTTCATTGGAATAATTGGACATTACCACCAAACTCCTTTTATCCGATAGCTTTCGGCAGGGAATCTTTTTCCAGCAAATTCTCGATGGCGACTAGCGGCGGGGCACGAAGCTCCTGATTGCGCAGGGCGAAATCCAATGTCGTTAAGATAAAGCCCAGCTTTTCGCCGACATCGTAACGCACACCTTGGAAGTGGTAAGCGAACACCCGCTGAAACTCATTCAGTTTTTGAATGGCATCCGTTAACTGGATTTCACCGCCGGCCCCTTCTTCCTGAAGGTCCAGGAAACGGAAAATCTCAGGAGTCAATACATATCGGCCCATAATGGCGAGATTGGAAGGAGCTTTACCGGGCCGCGGTTTTTCAACAAATTTTTTAACCTGGTATAAGTCGCCGACTTTTGTCAAAGGATCAATGATGCCGTAACGCTGGGTTTCATTATCCGACACTGGCTGCACCCCGATGACGGAAGCTCCGGTATTCTCAAATTGATGGATCAACTGCTTAAGGCACGGCGTTTCGGCTTGCACAATATCGTCCCCGAGCAGAACGGCAAACGGTTCATCTCCGATAAATCTTCTTGCGCACCATACGGCATGTCCGAGACCTCTTGGTTCTTTTTGCCGAATGTAGTGTATATCCACTTTAGAAGTGCGGCGTACTTCTTCAAGCGACTTGACCTTTCCTTTTTCTGCGAGATTCGATTCGAGTTCAAACGCGTGATCGAAGTGATCTTCAATCGCCCGCTTACCTTTGCCGGTCACGATGATAATGTCTTCAATACCGGATTCGATCGCTTCCTCAACAATGTACTGAATGGTGGGTTTGTCGATGATGGGCAGCATTTCTTTAGGCATCGCTTTGGTAGCGGGCAGGAAGCGGGTTCCAAGCCCGGCGGCCGGGATAATGGCTTTTCTTACTTTGTTCATTCCAATCCCTCCAAACAATAGATTTTCTTTTTCTAAAAATAAAACACCTAACTCCACCGTCTTATTTGTTTAAGACAGCATAGCTAGATTTTTTATATCAATGGGGCATCCAACCCCCCTCACGCCACACCCCTGACAATTCATGTCTAAGGTTATTTGAACCCACAGCATGGCCGAGTGCCTACGATGATATAGGTACAGTAGACATTACCTGTTCGAGGCGGCAATGATCGCTGCTTCAAATTATAATTAAGATTTTTTTCCGGTCACTTTATTCAGAACCACGCCTACAAGATGAGCATCCGCATGGGTGAGCTCTTCCTTCAACTTTAGCGCAGCGGTCGGTTTTACCTTACCGTATTGCGTAACAAGGAGTACCCCATCGCACTTGGCGACCATGATTTTGGCATCGATGGACTTTTGCGCAGGTGGCGTATCGGCAATGATCACGTCAAAATTGTCTTTCAACTCCTGCATGAGCAAATCCATTTCCACAGAGGAAAGGAGCTGTGACGGATTAACCGGGACGTTACCGGCCGGAATATACATAAGATTGGGATGTCCCGAATCCTTCACAATTTCGCCATAATGTGCACGCTTTGACAAATAGTTACTTAAACCTTGTTGGTTCGAATCACGGAACTGAAGGTGAACCGATGGCTTGCGAAGGTCCGTATCGATGATGACTACCTTCTTACCGGCATTGGCATATGCTGCGGCCAAATTCATACAGCATGTGGTCCGGCCTTCCCCTGAATTCACCGAAAGGACCGCTAAACTCTTGATTCCTGTATTTTTTATAGAAAAATCAAGGTTGACTTTTAGCTCGATATAACTTTCATCGATCTCTGGCAGAAGCTCCAAATTATCCTTCAATATTGGCATATCGCCCTTCACCTACCCGCTTCCTCGAAGATGTTTTTCCTATTGTAGTGACTTGTTTCATTTTCAATTTGGGTACTGAGACCAAGACAGGAACTCCCATTGTACGTAAGATGTCCTCCCCGGTTTTTAACGTATCGTCCAAATATTCAAGAAGGAACGCTAGGCCTATCGCAAAAAATAAAGAAACCGCTGCGCTGATGAGTATATATTGCGATGAACGTTTGTTAATGGGTTGAGGCGTATCATCCACGTTGGCCGAGTGCAGGATCGTTACATTGTTGACTTTCATGATTTTGGGTATTTCACTCTGAAAGACTGAGGAGACGGCATTAACGATTTTTGTGGCTCTTTCGTAGGAATAATCAAGTATAGATAATGTCATGACTTGCGTACCATTCACAGATTGGACATTAATCATGCTGCTGAGCATATCCGGGGTAAGCCCGAGTTCCGGATATCTTTGTACGACTTTATCCATAATGGCAGGCGTTCGGATAATTTCTTTATAGGTGTTGATCATTTGAATATTGAAGCCTAAAGCGGACAGATCCATTTGCTGCTGTCCCAGCTGCTCAATTTCCACCGTTTTATTTACAATAAATTTAGTGGAGGCCTGATATATAGGGGTATAAAACAATTGGCTGTAAACGGCAGTGGTAAGAGTAGCAATTACAACGCAAAGGATAATTAACAAGAGCCTTTTCTTCATGACCAGAAAATACTGTTTGAGTTCCATCATTAACCTCCGATGTTTTGCTTTTGTCCTTCAAGTCCCACACCAATCGGATACATAACGTATCATTGGTACACTCATAACTCTATGATACAATTTGTATCTTGTCAATCTTTTTTCATAAATTTACGGATTTTTTTCATGTTACGTTTGTCGGATGTTCGCATTTTTTAATTATTTCAGGAATTATGAAAGGGAGATTTATTTTCAATTATTCATTCCAGTAAGATACAAGTTGTATAAGATTCGACATCATTTATTTAATTTTTAAAAAAAGGCGACTAGACATCGGCGACAAATTCGATTATACTGTGGTTGTTGATACGTTTTGTATCATATGATTTGACTATATTGTGAGGAGGTGAAAGTATGCAAAAGAAGCTTTATTCCAAGCCTGTTGTTTTGAACCATGAGCTCATCACTTTTGAAACACTGCTGTCTTGTAAACCTCCGAACAGCCCAGGTGTCAACTTGAACACAGGTGCCCCTATTTGTCTTCGTCCGGACGGCACTTACTTCCCTCGTTAATTTGGTAGACAGAAGAGAGTCGGGATGAGCAATCGTCCCGGCTCTCTTTTGTTTTCGACAGGCGTCAAAAAACCCCGACCATATCGGGGTTAGCTTGATTTGTTGATTTCCAGCGCTTCTCTTTCCTGGCTGTACTGAATCTGATAAAGCCGCGCATACAGACCGTTCTTATGAATCAGTTCCTGGTGCGTTCCCTGCTCGATAATACGCCCATGATCCACCACCGCGATCAAGTCGGCATGATGAATGGTCGACAAGCGGTGAGCGATCACCATCGTGGTCCGATGCTTCATCAGCTTCTCCAATGCTTCCTGTACCTGGTATTCCGTCTCGCTGTCCAAAGCCGATGTAGCTTCATCCAGCAACAGAATGGGCGCATCCTTCAGTATCGCCCTGGCTATGGCGATCCGCTGTCTTTGCCCGCCTGATAGACGGGTCCCGCGTTCACCGATCTCGGTATCGTAGCCCTGAGGCAAGCTCATGATGAAATCATGAGCGTTCGCTTCCTTCGCCGCCCGGATGATATCCAGCTCAGCGGCATCCGTTTTGCCGAAAGCGATGTTATCTCTAATCGTTCCATCAAACAGGTAAGTTTCTTGCGGAACATAAGCCGTGCAGCTCCTCAGCTCGGAAACGGACATCCGGTGGATGGGCTTGGCATCGAATAGAATTTCGCCCGACTCTGGCTTATAGAAGCCCATCAGCAAATTAAACAAGGTGCTTTTTCCCGCTCCGCTGGGACCGACTAAAGCAACAACCTTGCCCGCCGGCACCGAAAGATTAAAATGGTCCAAAGCATTAGCCTGACCGTCATAGCTGAACCGGATATCCCTGAATTCAATCGCACCTTGGACCCCTTTCGCCGGTTGGTAAGAGGAAAGCTCGCGGGTCTCAGGCGTTTCATTCAGTACTTCCTGAACTCGTTCCAAAGCGGCTACGGAACGCTGGAAGGCTCCCCACATTCCGGCTAACCCCGTTAAGGGATAAATCAAATGCTGTACCAGATTAATAAAAGCTAGTAAGTCGCCGACCGACATTTCGCCATTCATCACATAACGGCCGCCCACTCCGAGACAAATCAGAAACGATAAGGAACCCGCCATTCCGGCCCCAGCTTGAAACCAGCCCCGCAGCTTCGCCAGTGTAAACTCCAGCGTCAACAGCTTACCTGTAATGGACTCGTACTGCCGGCTCATCCTTTGCTCCATCGTAAAAGAACGGATTACCGCATAACCTGCGAAGCTGTCGTTTAAGAAGCTGTTCAGCTTTGCAAGCGTTTCATGGACGATTCTGCTGTTCTGGCGAAGCAGACTTGCCGAACAGAATACCGGATAGAGCGGCTATAGGACCGAGCAAAAGACAAATTAAAGCCAGTCTGCCATTAATCTGGAACAAGTAAATGAAAGCACCGACCGCCATGAGCGGCAGACGGAACACATTCAGCATGTTGCTTCCGACCGCTCCGTCAATATTGTTGGCATCATTGGTCAGCCGGGAAACCATCTCTCCGGAATGATTGCTGCTGTAATATTTTGCAGGCAGACGAAGCATATGATGATATAAGGCATTCTTCAAATCCGTCCGTACCTTGACCACGGCCGCAGCCTCGAGATAGGTACTGAAAAAACTGACGGCACCGCTTAAGACGATGAACAGCACGCCGTACAGCAGCAGATTTTGCACGTCACCCACATTACGTCTGATTACCGCATCGGTCATGTTCTGCAGAAACCAGGTAAAGCATAAGGTCATTCCTATTCCGCCAAACAGCAGGATAAAGAGCCAGAGATAAGTCTCCCAATACCGGAGAACATACGGGAAAATCATGGCAAGCGGCTTTTTGATCTCCCCGATTTCCAAATAGCGTTTCCACTTCCGCTTGATTGTTTTTAAGATGCCCATAAGCTATTTTTCATTCCCCGTAATTTTCTAACGACCCGCAAGTAGGAGTGAATGGTAAGCGATAGCAAGGGAAGTCGGATGACCAGTTTTCCCCAGAGCTTCATCCCAGGGCTTGAAGTCAGGAGGGGGCCCGACGACTTCTGAATCGATATCATTTTCCCGATAACCCGGTCATACGGTACAGGAGAATCAGGATATAAATTCGAATCGCCTTTGCAGACAATCATCCTTTCCTTCCCCACGGTTTTCGTTTCAATATACCGGTGTCCCACCAAAGTCCCGTTATCAGCAAGAAACAAAACTATGTCACCCCGGGCCAGCTTGGAAGGGTCTACAGGCTCAAAACGGCACAGATTACCCGAACGGATAAAGGGCAGCATGCTGACGCCATGAGACGGAATTTCGATATATTTTTGTTTGTTGATTAAATTCTTTAATGCCTTAAAGGTGACGACATTAGCTTGCATGTTCCACAAGACCCAATTGCATAAGCTCGGAAAGGAACGTCTCTACGTCACTCTCCGCTTCTTCCGCTGTAATTTCATAATGGTTTTGCAGTTCGGAAGCAAGTGCGTCCACGGTTCTCGGTTCCTTAAGCAAAGACCAGCATAATCCGCCCACTTCATTCAGTTTCGTTACGGTATACTGATCTGCATTCAGAATCAGCCACTCTTGCTCCACTTCCAAAGCCTCGACGTTCATGCTGCGTTTAAATTGCGTACTCATGAAATTTCCTCCCAAAACGTATCATTTTTTTGAAAAAACAGCTCATAAACAGGAACTTTTTCAGCTAAGAGCCTGCACATCCGAAATACCTTCTTCGTTTCTTCCGGATCATGCGCCCAGTAAAATACGCGTTTCAATACCTGTTGAATCCCTTCCATGCCTCCCATGCGGAGCCTGCGGTTATCCGGAGATTGGCGTAGAATCTGGATCGCAGTCAGCGGATAAGTACCCGGAATATCAGGTAAATCCGTATCGCTTCGGAAAGGCGAATTGTATATCACAACTTCTTCCTCGGTAATCTTTACGATCGTTGCTTCGTCGGACAAAATCGGTCTAGGCTGCGACAATTGCACAACGGTAGATTTACCGGCTCCGGAGTGCCCTGCGAACAAATAGGCTTGATTGCGTTCCAGCAAACAGGAGGAATGAATAAGGAGCCCCCACTGCCTTTGGGTTATGTATGCGCTGTACAGATTCACCATCGCATGCTTTAATGCGAAATCATCGTGCACTTCCAAGCGGGCCGTCCGGTATTCTTTATCCGCCTCGATCAAATAATCGGTCCGCTTATAAACAATCGATTCATCGGTGGCGGTAACCTCCACATCATAATTCTCAAACGGTGCTCCGTAGCCTTCTTGAATGAAAACAACCAAGTCGGCCTCCGGCTTTAGCGAGTCGTCAAGAGGTCTTGCACCGTACTTCTGGCAAATAAATTCTTTAACGAATTCGGATTCCGTTGTCAAAACCAAGGTGTGCTCGGCAATCCGGGTAATAAAACGGTTTGTCATTTCCAATCCCTCGTTCTCATATGAATAATGATCAATAAGCTCTGCGCAATGACTTCATTTGATGTCTTAAGGTATCGAAGATCAGGTGCTTGAAGAAAAACTTATACAAGAAATAATCCTTCTTGCGGACTCCCAGCTTTGCATCCCTAATGACGTTGTAATTCCAGTGGGTTTCGATCATCTCGAAAGGCAGAGGTTTCAGTTCCTGCAAATGCGGAAACTGCTGGTACACAATGGAAAGCACGGCTTGAATTCTTTTGTAAGTCTTGTCATAGGCCGCCTGTTCCATCAGTTCCTTGTAATCGAGCTTCGGGCCGCACTGTGAATCATTTGGACAATATCCAGGACGTAGCGCATGGAGTCCATTTGATGCCTTGCCCCGTGTAGGCAAATAAAATAAAACGTATGCAGGTCCGAAAGCTGCTTGACATAGCGGTAATCTTTGAGGGGCTCGGCCTTTTGCCAGAAAGGCTCGACATGGAGATCGGACCAGTGCTGCTTATCCAGCGTCCAATGCAGTTCCACCATGAGTCCGTTCTTATCATGAAGCCTGGCATGGTGATCCTTGATAATTTCAAAGGTATATCCTAAACCTTCGACGCATGCAATAGCTTGCTGAAGCTCGGATACAGGAACGAGCAAATCAATGTCGCCGCTTACTCTTGCCGCAAAATGGCCGAAATAACGCTCAGCGAAATGAACTCCTTTTAAAGGAATAACAGATAGTCCTTTAGACTCGAGCCTGTTAATCTTTTCCTGCTCCTTATGTCTCATAAATAGGTTCTGATGCATACCTTTGACATATTTGTCGTTCAATCTTTTAACAAAAAATTCTGGCATTCGACCGATATCCCTATCCCCTATTAGATGGTAGACTTGGGAAGATAGGGAGAATATCTCTATGTCTTTAAGGATATCCTCATATTGAGCGTCACTTAAAGAAATCGGGCCTCTCGGATCATATAAAGACTGGAGCAAAGGGATAACCATATTGTCCTCCATTTTTGAAAGGATACATTTTGTATCGATATTATCTTCACTTTAGTATACAATATGTATCATGTCAATATCTAACCATACTACAAACAAAAAAATTTGGAGGGAAAGTGGATGAACCGAATTGTATCAAAGGCAACAAAACTGCTAGTAGCCTCTTTGCTGTTAGCGGGCACATGCATGACCGATAGCGATTATTTACGCCATGGGCCTTCCGGGCGGGCATCGGCCGCTTCTCTTGATAGGCCTTATGTTGATTGGAGCCAGCAGGAGATTCAATTTGGCACGCGTTCTTTTTATAGCGCTCCTTGGAGATCTTACATGGATACTTGGGACGCGGGGCGTTTTCTCGAAACATTGGGTATCAACTTTAATGTAACTGCACAGGAAGCGGAAGCAACGGCTAAAGTATTGGCAGAAGCCGGGATTCGTTCAGCCCGGGTGGAGTTCAACTGGGGGAATCTTAGTTTCGAAGACGATTCCAAATTCATTCCCCAGCAGGAACAAAACCTTATTAAGGTTTTAACTGCATTAAAAAACAATAATATCCGCCCACTTCTCCTGCTTAACGCCAATTCAGCCGGTCCATCGCCTTACAAAAATTTTGATACGAAGCTTATCAAAAGCGCTAAAGCGGGATCCAGGGAGATTTATGTGGAATCGACCGCAGGCATTCGCCCCAAATATACCGGACTTACCAGGATGGCTTATCAAACCATGTACCCTATCATTACTTCGGTAGATAGCGCTTCCGGACGATGCGAGCTTTCCGCTCCGCTTCCAAAGGACTTGGAACCTGGCTCCATAACTCTTGTTCAGCTTAAATACCAACCTATCTCCGGTCAACAATTTGCAGATGGCACCCAAAATCCAGCCGCGCTGGAAACTTTGAACGGATGGATGAAGTATGTAAAAACGGTCACAACCTTTGCCAAAAATGTCCTCGGGACTAACGATGCTTCGGACGCAGGCTTCGACCTCGAAGTATGGAATGAAATGACCTTCGGCAGTCATTTTTTGGATATCAATCAATATTACAATCCCCCACTTAACTTTGCCAAGCCACTCAGCTATACGTCTGGAGGCCAGACGACAACCGGTTTTGAGGTTCTTCTACCGAAGACGGCACAATATGTTTCCCTACCAGAAAACAAGCTTCCGGGCGTGAAGGTTATTAGCGGCTTCTCCAATCAAAGGCCTTGGGAGAATGGTAAAATCATGTGGGAGGGTCAAGCTGGATTCAGCCGACACCCCTATACTGGCTATTCACCTATAAATGAGAGTAGCCTATCCAAGAATGTAACTTATGGTGCAACTGGCATACTCGATACAGAACATTATGTGCCTGAACATTTGGCCTATTTTCCGGAGCATTGGTTTTATGGTTACAAAACGGAATTTACCGTGAGGGATCTTCAGCCCTTTCCAGGCCCATGGAGCGACCATTATCGATACTCTAACCCGGGTAATGGAAAGCCGGCGGAAGTATGGATGACCGAAACGAATTTAAACCGGCTTAACTTTGCACAAGACCTGATGGCCGCGGCAATGGTGGACTCCAAAAATGCAAACCTTATTGACATAATGCAAAGAATGGGGGCAAAATCGTTACTAAGAATTTTTACATTCTATAGCCATAAAGGTCTTAAAACTGCAGAAGTCTATGCTGCGAAAGGCGGAGACCTTGCTTATGGCGTACTGCCGGATGCTTTTTTTGAGGAATTGAAGAAGAATAAGTATATCTTAACTGATTCAGTCAGGGAAAAAATCGGTCCTCAGCTCGTCGCCTTGACAAATATCGTAAGGTTAATGAAAACTGGTGTCTCCATAGACAATCCTCGACCATTGAAAGTGGATAGTTTGGAAGAACCGCAACCACGTCTTGTGTTTAAAGGTGACGGTACTGATGCTCATCCGGACGTCTACAATCGGGAGGACTTTGCCGTTCTTCCATTTCAACTGGATAGCAATAAATTTGCAATCGGATATTATATAATAACAAGGGATATGACTCGTACGTGGGACTCTTCCAAGGAACAACTGGATCCAACTCGGTATGATATGCCACCGGAAAATTTCGAACTGACATTATCCAATATTAAAGGAACGAATGCGAAGGTGTATGCATATGATCCCATCACCGACATGAAAGTCAGTGTTCCGGTCTTACAGGTTACACCAACCACATTGACAGTCCAGTTAGAAACCTTGGACTACCCTAGATTTTTAATTATTGAAGAGGATAACCAAGGGCCTATCATTTCCAACCCTAAGCTCGTTAAAACTACAAATGGAGCGCTCTTGTCGTTTACTCCTAATGTGTCAGGGAAAGCAACCATTAGTTGGGGGCCGTATCCAATCCGTTCGACCGGAACCTTCAAAGAAGAAAGTTTCCCGGAAAATCAATTTAATGCAGCTCCACTGACATCACGCAACCTCCAACTAGTAAGTATCAGTAAAGATTCTGGGGAAATGTCTCCAACCAGAGGTTCCTGGAGTTGGACGGGTACTGTTGTTCCAAAATACTCAGAGAACTATACTTTTATCATAGATTCTGATAGCTGCAAGACGGAACTTTATATCAATGGAACCAATATCATAGATGCCTGTGGCCAACCTACTAAGGGTTCCGTTCTGCTTGAGGCTGGGAAACCTTATGATTTAGTATTAAGGTATTCCAATAATTATGCTAGACCGCACTATATCTCACTTTATTGGGCAAGTGCAAGCCAGACACGAGAACTTGTTGCCCCTGATAATAATGGCCGAAACCAGCTGGTTGTTGATGTAAAAGAAAATCTTATGGGCATATTGGATCTTCCTAATTTTAAAAATGGGGATGGAGTTAAAATCGAATTAGAAAGCGACGGAATTAAGACACGATTTCCTCAATGGAATTATGATGTCCGTGGTGCACTTTGGCCACTGAAGTAAATAAGCAACTTTTATAGAACCGTTTGTTCCCAAGCAAGCGGTTCTATTTTTTGGGAACGATCTAGACGAAATAAAATATGTTGCATAATTATTGATACATTTTGTATCATTGATGTGTGGGACATTAAGTATTGGAATAAAGCAGGTTATAACAAGAGGAGGAAACTTAATGTTTGAAAACCGTATTCTTCAAAGAAGTATGAACTTAATAAACAAAGACAGTCTTGCATCTTATTACTTGGATTTCTTTCGAGGAGTGGCTTCAATAGCAGTGTTATTGCATCACTTAAGACCCGGCTTTTTTGTTCAGTATGAACAGGTGGAACATAAAAATATTCTTATACAGTTACTCTTCTTACTAAGTACGAAAGGATATCAAGCGGTAATGATTTTTTTTGTATTAAGTGGCTTTTTTATTTCAGCTAGTGTCTTGAAACTGATAATTAGAGGGGAATGGTCATGGAAACGATACTTAACCAACAGAATTGTTAGGTTGTGGATCGTTCTTTTACCTGCCCTGCTTTTGATCTATATATGGAATATATTTAGTATAGCTTTATATGGGGACCAAGCGATTGTAGGTGAAATGAGTTGGGAGACCCTTCTAACAAACATTTTTTTCTTACAAGGTCTTCGTGGTTTTCCGTTTATACCATTCGGGCATAATGAACCGCTTTGGAGTCTATCCTATGAATTTTGGTATTATATTCTTTTTCCTTGCATCGTACTTGTCCTTAGTTCAAAGAAAATCCTTAATAAATTAATTTATGGAATTTTAGCCATAATAATAGGGATTATGCTGGGCAAAAATGGAATGCTATTATTTTTAGTATGGCTTCTAGGTACAGTTGTTCTCCTATTGCCACGAATAAATATCCCTAAGAATAGTATACTCAAAATAGGGCTTCTCATTGCACCGATACTTATGTTTTTTGCAGCGATGGTTTTAAGCGGAAGGGAAAAAACATTTTTAATTAATTTTATAGTTGGACTGACATTTTCAGCAATAGTATACACTTTCATCATTTTTTATAACGGTAAATATCTAACTAAAAATTCATTATTTGGAAGGATAAGCCTGATATTGGCCGGTTTTTCTTATACATTGTATTTAACTCATTACCCAGTCAACAACTTTATTAAATCTTTCATCGGTGAACGTTACTTATTGCAACCCACTGTGGCCAATATCGGATTATTTATCTTAACGCTTATTCTTATAATATCGTACGCATGGTTGATTTCAATCGTGACGGAGGCCAAAACAGATAAAGTGAGGTCCCTTGTAACAAGGGTAACAGCTGGAATTTTTGTAAGAGGAAAAAATCAAAATGAAGCTATCTGATAATTGATCTTATAGGAAACTTTTTTATATATTAAGCTTTGAAACTAAAAAAGATCGCCATACACAGCCTGATTGGCTAGGCAGTCGGCGATCTTTTTTAGTTTCATCCACACCTAATTATACTTTTGATGGTTCTTTGCTATGCATTACGGATTGGGTTCCAATAGTCTTTCTTTTAGTCATTCCACCCGTTAATTTTTTGCCTAATGAAATTAATGGGATCTCAATAAAACGATACGATAAAGCTGAAACGATTAAGGTACCTATCAACGTAATTAACCAAATTACCCAAAGGGGTATTGAATTAATAAAAAGATGCACTAAACCTAAAAGAATTACCATATGAAATAGGTAGATACTATAGGATATTTTTCCGATATAATTGATCGGTTTGTATAAAAGCAATCGTTTTGCTTTTCCTGATGAAACTGCACAAATAATAAAAATTATTGCTCCAACAGTAATAGAGGCATCTTGTACTATTTGTTGATTTATTATGCTACTTTTCAATGTTATCCAGTGATTGAATGTATAAGAAAAAATTCCAAAAACCAAAATTAAAACCTTGAACCACGAATGAAAACGATTAAATTTTTCAATTATAACTTTTAAATTTTTTGCAATCAAGGCTCCTATGATAAACATGGGAATCCATTCAATTGTACTTAAGAAACCTAATAAGGTTGGTAATAAAGGAAACGAATAATGCCATCTTATATAGTTAAGTAAGTTGCTCATTATTGAACAGGCAACACATGCAATTACGTTGATCTTCCAATTATATCGGATAACAAGAAACATAAGTAGCGGGAATATGATTGATATTCTCATTTCTTCAATAAGTGACCACACTACAGGATCAAACACCCTTGAATTATAGTGACCGATAAATACGACATGATTAACGATTGATCTCCAAGTTATTTCTTCATCCCAAAGAGTATATAGCCATTTACTTAAATTTAAATCAGTTTGAATTGTTATTACGAACCGCATTAAAACAGCGAGCAAAATTACGAAAAGGTATGGAAGATATATACGAAATAAACGCCTTATAATAAATATTACGTAAGGTCGCTGCTTGCCATAATAGTACGGTAAAGATAGAACAAACCCACTGAGAATAAAAAATAAAATAACGGCTTCGTGCCCCGCCCATATAATACTTAAAGGTGTAAATCGAAGAGCATTTAAGAACCATAAATTTGGATCGTACGAATTTTCAAAATATGGAAATAATAGTAAACAATGTCCAATTAAAACCGTAAGGGATGCCAATCCTCTTAAGGAATCCAACTCTTCATATCTCCCCAAAAATATCCTACTCCCTTAATTGATAACTTTTAGGTTAATCTTTCTTTTCAAGACCCTGAATTTTTCTTAATCTAAAATTGCTTAATTGATAAGCTAACATCACCCCTGCTGAATCTATCAATATATCATACAGCCTTCCATCGCGGTAGAAGAACATTTGCAAAATTTCTGTAAGTATAGCCACTAATACTGCTAAAAATGCAGAAAGTTTCCGTTTTTTAATCAAATTAAACAGAAGTGCGTCCATAATTGCGAACCCAATAAAATGACCGAGTTTAACAATAAGCCAGTTTGAATGGACGGCATAGATATCCGAAAAGATTAGCAAATCACTGAATTTCGGGTGGGGATTTATGTAGAAAAAAACTCTTCGATAAAAAAGAGTATGTAAACTTATGTTGCATGTTAGCACGAATAGCAATGCGGCCCATAAAATGACTGCAACCAATCGCATAAAGACCCTCCGTCAACCAAACATATTGATCGCTTTATTAAAATTTGATTGATTTCTACATTTTTTGTTCCGCCATTCGATGGATTAAGAGATGAATTAATATTTATACTAAACTTGTATTAAAACAATTATTTTAAGGAGATGAGTTTGTAATGCAGAAAATCTTGCAAAAAAACCTTACTCCAAACCGTTAGTATTAGGCCAGGAATTGATTACTTTCGAAACCTTGCTCTCCTGCAAACCGCCAAATGAACCTGGTAAAAACCTGGAGAATGGTCAATTGGTGTGCCTCCGGCCGGACGGGACCTATTTCCCAAGATAAGTTAACCTTGTTGATCAGCGGGGAGCAAACCTTTCTTTTTTGTTTATATTCTCTCTGTAAAAAAGCTGATAACAGGCTAATGCGCTATTATCAGCTCGTATCTTTAGTAGTTGTCCCGGCCTCTCCACCAATTTAAAGTGATCTCCAAACTTTGAAGAAAATCGCTCTCAACCTTCCATCCTGTAATTTGCTCAAGCGCTTTGGAAGAACCAACAAAGTACGGTACTTCAGAAGGTCTTAATTTATTAGGATCGGTTGCAACTTCGATTTTAACCTTTGACATTCGCAGCACTTGCTCCAAAATCGTTTGAATGGCTTGAGGTATCCCTGAGCATATGTTATATATGCCGTTAGGTAGAGGATTTTCTATTATTAAAGTATAAGCATGAATAATATCGTGTATAAAGGTAAAATCCCTTTGTGCCGATAAGTCCCCGACCCGAAGTACGGGAGGAATCAAACCCTTCTCGATTTTCGCTATTTGGGAAGCAAAATCACTTATGACGAACCCCTCTTCTTGACCCGGTCCGAAATGGTTGAATGGTCTCAAATGTACGACTTGGATCTGGTGTTTTTTGGCCAGTTGAAGTACAAGCTGACCTGCTGTAAATTTGCTTAAGGAGTAGGGGTTTTGAGGAAGGCAAGCCATTTCTTCCGTAAGAGGTTTGCCTTCCTTACCCGATAGTCCGTATTCTTCACTTGAACCAACATTGATTAACCTACAATCCGGACAAACTTCAATAAGGGACTGAATTAAATTAAGGGTCCCTAAAGTGTTGATTCTTAGCGTCTCGGAAGGATGCTGCCAAGATTTCATCACATTGGATTGTGCCGCCAAATGAAACACGATATCCGGCTTTTGGGTTTTCAACAGATCCTGCAAATGAGCGGTACCTGTTAGATCTAAACCATGAAGCTCCCCAATTTCAGGATCCACGCGAGTAGTTGATGCAAAAGCAATGACCTCATGATTTCGATTCCTGAGATTTTTAATAAGATGTTTGCCTACAAAGCCTCCGGCGCCGGTTACCAACACTTTCATATTGACTACCCCTTAAGCTCCCACGTTTAAGGCCGGTTTGATTCCTTCAACGGACTCTTTTCCTACACGATGTAGATCTGCCTCTACCATCATTTGGATTAATTGCTCCAGGCTTGTCTCAATCTCCCAGCCCAATTGTTTCTGTGCTTTGGAAGAATCGCCTAACAAGATATCAACTTCAGCCGGTCTGTAGAACTGAGGATCAATTACGACATAGTCTTCATAATTCAATCCCACATGATTAAAAGCAATTTGACACATATCCCTGACAGTCGTTGTTTTTCCTGTGGCTACCACATAATCATCCGGGGTTTCCTGCTGCAGCATAAGCCACATCGCTTTAACATAATCGCCTGCAAACCCCCAGTCTCTTTTGGCATCGATATTGCCGAGTCGGAGCTCTTTTTGTTTTCCTAATTTTATCCTTGCTACGGCATCGGTAACTTTTCTTGTAACGAATTCAATTCCCCTCAAAGGAGATTCGTGGTTGAATAAAATTCCGCTGGATGCAAACATATTAAAGCTTTCTCTATAATTGACCGTAATCCAATGTCCGTAAAGCTTAGCGACGCCATAAGGACTTCTCGGGTAGAACGGCGTTTTTTCCGATTGCATCGGTTCTTGAATTAAGCCGAACATTTCACTTGTAGATGCTTGGTAGAAACGGATAGATGGATCGGTCAAACGAATGGCTTCCAGAACGTTGAGTACGCCTACGCCCGTAATCTGTGCGGTCGTGATCGGTTGATCCCAAGAAGTACCTACGAAGCTTTGGGTCGCCAAGTTATATACTTCTCTGGGTTTTGCAATTTGCAGTGCCCTTGCAATTGAAGATACATCCGTCAAGTCTCCCTCAATCAGCTGCACTTCGTCTTCAATGCCGAGAAATTGCAGTCTCCATAAAGTGCTCGTGCTTCGTCTAGCGATAATCCCATACACTTTGTATCCTTTATCCAGCAGCAATTTTGCTAAGTAAGCTCCATCTTGTCCCGTAATACCTGTAATTAATGCGTTCTTCATAGTTTCTCACCTCATATGTATTTTCGGATCATGCTAATTATATCACAATTGATACGTTTTGTATCATAAAGAATACTTATTTTTGAAAATTTTTCATTAACACGTATATGATACTATAAATTCCTAGCCTCTACGTTAAATCCTCTAACACCTCTAGGATAGGACAAGATATTCCTGATCCTGTTGCGAAGAGGCATTTCGTAAAACAAGTGGATCAATGTGCACGCAACAATAGATACCAGGAAAGCAGTTATTGCAATCGCGATCGGATGAGTTTTAATAAACGGCATACGATAAGTGTATTTAATAATCAAATCATGTGTCATATAAAAGGCAAAGCTTGCTTCGCCGAGAAATACTAACATTTTATGGGAAAGTAATTGAGATAATAATCCCTGCTGAAAAGCGAAGATAAAAATAATCAAACACATACTTGGAATGTAATAAACGCTATACGTTAGAGAAGGATGCATACTTTTATGAAAGTATAGAAATATCGCAGCAAGCAGCACGGAGAAGAGCTCAATAAAACTGTAATAGACTTTGCTGGTTAGTCGATGGTTAATCCAATCTTTTATATTTATAAAAAGATGCCAAGCAGTACTCCTATAACAAAATCAATAAATCGAGTAACTGGAAAAACATAAAACAACCAGTGGCTCCAAGCTATATCCCTATAATAAAAAACCAAGCACAAGAGACATACCCATATCAAAATAATCGATAACAGACTGCCTTTTGTATGAATTCCGGCTTTCCTAACAATCCATATTACAAAAGGAAATAGAGTATAAAAAAACATTTCATCGCTGATACTCCATGAGGGTCCGTTCATTGAAAAGAAAATTTCTTCAATCGGAACAAAGCTTTGAATTAACAGTAAATTGGTTGTCGCTTTGCCAATAATCGACCCGGGGTCGGCAAGCATGTATTTATAGACAATAGGGATGGCAAGAAAAAAAGTCAGAAAATGCAAGGGGTAAATACGGGCTATCCTTGAAATATAAAAGCTTTTAAGACGCCGCTTGTTTAAGGTATCGAATTTATACAGGTAGTTATAAGTCAATATAAAACCTGAGAGAATAAAGAAAAACGTTACCCCAATATCTCCTTGACTTAAAAACCGCTCATAAACGGCTTTGTACTCGGGAAAGCCTTTTAAATAATATAAATGGGCCCCAAATACGAATAAAGCGGCAATAAAACGAAAGGACGTCAACGGTCTTAATGAATTATTTTCAGGTTGGTTAGGCATACATTCCCTCCACTTCAACCAACTTCGGCTAATTCAAAATTAAACTGATATTGGATTCGAATCGTTCCGCCATTTGAGTTACGGTGAACTTCTTCTCCACGGTCTGACGGGCCCTTTGCCCTATTTCTTTCAAGGGAAATTGTCCCTCCAGGATTTGTTCCATAATATTGGCAAGTTGGCGCTGCGAACCGTCATATAAGAGACCGTCATTTCCATTGGATATAATTTCGACAGGTCCCCCTTGACCTACGGCAATAACTGTTTTGCCCATCGCCATGGATTCAATAATCACCATTCCGAACGGTTCCATTAATGAGGCATGGACGACCGCATCGGTCGCCTCGAGAATAGCTCCGACATCCTTTTGGTGTCCCAAAAAAGAATTTTCGATGACTGCCCCGAAGCAGCTATCTGTTTTAGTTCTTCCTCATAATCCTGTTCAAGCCCAAACAGCGTACCGCCGATGATCAGAAGGTAAGCATTCTTGCCCCCGGCAACTTGATTAAATGCTTGGATAACAACATCCGGGCGCTTCCAACGCTGCAGCCTTCCTACAAAGGCGAAGACGACTGCATCCTCTGGAATGTTCAATCTGGCCCGTGCTTTTTTTGCATTATGGTTATACGAACCGAATTGCTCTAAATCAACACCGAGATTATTCAGCAGGACCTGCTTGTTAGGCGTTAATTTCTCTTGAAAATGCTTGGTGACCCGGGAAGGGCACAATACTCCCTGAGCCGGGATCTTGGAGGCGACCTTATCCATCCAGTGACTCTTCGGAATCATGTGCTTTGCCACCATACGGATTTTTTCCCTTCGAGGAATGCAGCGATACCCCCGTATAAATGTGCTTTCGGCATCCAACTGACAACGATATCGATCCGGTCCGTACGGATGATTCTTCTCAAACCGGCAACGACGCGAATGTAAGTTCCCAGGTCTCTCAGCCGTTCGGCCGGAATTACTTCCGATTCATATCCTAGACGGCTCATCTCCTCAACCAACGAACCCTGCTCGAAAAAAATAAGCTTCGCTTGAAATTTATCACGGTTCAAATACTTCAAAGTATCGACCATAACCCTCTCGGCCCCGCCTCTTTCCGCTACGGGACTCAGAACTAATAACTTGCTTGGCACCTGCACCTTACTTCCTCCTTACGTTGTACTAATGAAACAAACGTTTATACTCCAGCTTATAAGATAATTCCTTATTCCTTGTTCCTATGACTTTGGCCGGGATTCCGCCGACAATACTAAACTTCGGCACATCCTTCGTTACGACCGCGCCGGCAACTACTACCGAACCTTCTCCAAGAGTAACGCCAGGCAAGATAACGGCCCGGCTCCCAATCCAGACATAATCTTGAATCTCAACCTTAGCCAGTGTACCCGCAAAAGAACTGCTGTTCACTTCATGTTCCGCCGTCAAAATCATCACTTCCGGTGAAATACTTACATTGTTACCAATTATAAGGCCGCCTCGCCCATCTAACGTGCAATCTCGATTGATAACCGTATGGTTACCAATGACAATCCCACCTCTTGTCATGAACTTCTGGCCCATATGGACAGCTGAATGTTTACCAATCTTGATTTTGTATATTTTCTCTAAATAAAAATAGCGTATGGAATAAAAAGGGATTTTTCCAACGACATGATTTGCTAAATAGAGAAGTGCTTCGTTTGCCATTACTTTTGCAGACAACGGACCTTCATCCTTTCCGAACCCGGACAATGAATCATAATATATTTCCGATATCCATTATCATATCATCAATGATACAATTTGTAACTATTTTTTTGGTCAAAAAAAGAAAAGCCCCTTATCGGAGCATTTCATGCCAGACCCTTCCTGATTGAAAACAAAAACGCTGCTTAATTGTGAAGCTGTGAAGTATTTTCCCCTTCAATCACATACTCCACGCTTACCGAAAAAAATTTGGCAATCTTCATCAGAGTATCGTAATCCGGATGCCTGCGGTCATTCTCATAGTGAGAAAGGGCAACGCGCGTTACTCCGATAATTTGGGCGAGTTCGCCCTGGGTGATTTGCCTTTGCTCCCGAAGCTCAGAAATACGCTTCCCCAATTTCATCTTTTAAAGTTCCTTCCTTTCTTGTACATCGTTCAGCGGAGCCAAACAGTTGTAATCGCTTTCCTTCCATCTCTCTCTAAGTTTGGCGGCAAGCTAAAATTTCTTTTATGTTAACATTATACATGTTTATCTTGTTTGATACAATTTGTATCTAGCAATTTTTTGTATGTTTTATCACATTTTTTAATGCGACAATTCTTTTTAATGCGTTTCTCTTCCATTATTTCGGTAACCGCACAAAAAAGTTTAAAGACCCGGTACGTCAACCCGGGTCTTCTTGTTTTGCGCAATAGCATTATTACAAATTATCCTATAAATTTACTGTCTTCCGATTATTTAGAACGTCGTATATGAACTGCCGGACGGCTTGAACCTGGGGTTCTTTTTCGAAAATAGGAAAAACTCTTCGGTATGTTGTTTGATTTCTGACGGATCTGTTCGAAAGTAATGGTTTCCATAAAATTTGCCAATGAATGAATATATGTCTCGGACCAAGGCGTATCGCCGTAGATTCGATATACCCAGTCCCCTTGTAAGTCGTACGTCATCGGAAGAGTACCCGTAAGAATGGGAAGCCCGACGGATAAGTACTCGCTGATTTTGGTCGTATAGCGGAAGGCGCCGACCTGATCTATGCTTTGGGGCAAGCTGGCTAAATCAAACGCAGATAAATACATCGGCACTTGTTCCCGCGGCACACGCCCGGTAAATATGATCTTATGACCAAGATCCTCTCCCGCCAGCTCCTGCAGTTTCGCTTTACCGCCGCCGTCGCCGACAATGATGACCGTTACATCCTCTCTCTTCACTCTTTTTGCGGCTTGTACCAATTCGAAGCCGTAGCAGTAGCCCACCCGTTTGCTCCAATTCAAAGAACCGACAATGCCGACCACAATATGATGCTCGGGGATATCGTATTGCTCTCTAATCTGCTTCCTGAACGCCTTCCGCTCGCTTTCTGAATGCTGGAAAGGTGCCCAACCCGCCGCCGTCATGGCGTATTTGGTGCCGTAAGATAAGGCTCTCCCCGCCAAATACGGCGTCCATCCGATAAAGCCGATCGACCTACTGTACAACAGCTTTTCATAGAAAAGAAACAGCGGGCCCAGGAAAGGCTGTTTCTTTGCGATAAAAGGGCCTACGGCGTCCCCGCTGCCACGACATAGGGGACGCCGGTTATCAGGTTACCGATAATTAAGGCCAAACCGCCGAAAATTCCAGTTCCCTCCATTACAACCAAACTAGGCTTTTCCTTAAGAATGTTTTGGAGAAGACGCCAAAAATTCTGATACTTCTTTCTTTTCTCGAAAGGATAAAAAGTGGCGGGCACCTCGCTTAATAACGCTTTAAGCCGATTTTCATCGTCGCCGCTGGCCCCTTGAGTGGCAAAGCCCAAAATCTTATAGCCCGAATCTCTATCCAAAATCAACAGCTCCCCCAGAATACTTGTTAAGACAGGGCCTTTTCCTTAAGCCTGTGATCGTCTTCCTCATAATGACTGACCAGTCTGCGATACATATTCTCCCAGGTCAACTGTTCGACCCGCGCCCGGGCACGCTCGCCATAAATACGGTAACGTTCCGGATCGTTTAAAATATCGCGCAGCGTTGAGGCGATTTCTTCGCTGTTGCGCTGCAAGATAAATCCATTGACGTTGTGTGTAATTAGATCCTCTACCCCGCCTACCTTGGTGGAAACAACGACCATTCCCGCGGCGGCCGCTTCATGAACAACCAGCGAGAACGTCTCGTAGCTGGATGGAAAGACAAAGACATCGCACATCCCGAACCAATGATGCGGATTCGGTTGTTTGCCGGTGAATACTACGCGATCACGGTACTCACTGCTTACCAGCTTATGAAATACCTCGCGCTCCCCTGGCCAACAACGAAGAGATATAAGTCAGGATATTGGCCGGCAATTCGATTGAAGGCTTCGATCGTCAAATCAAGTCCCTTCCGTGGCCAGTCCCCCCCCATGAACAATAGAAATTTTCCCTTCTCCGGGATTCCATACTGCCTGCGAAGCTCTTTCTTCTCTTCTTCATCATAAGACCTGAATTTTTGAATATTTACACCGTTCGGCAGATAACCCACCTGTTCGGGAGGATAAGGAAAGTCCTCCATTATCTCCTCTCGCACACGGTTTGAAACCGCGAGCAGACTTCCTAGTACGACTTGGACGATATACAATCCTCTCCATCGTTCTGGCTATAAATGAAGCAATCCCGCTGTTCCACTGCCGGAACAAGGAGATCTTATCATTAAGTCGCGATCCACCGGTCGCTTTCAGGTAACCGGCATGGCAAAAATGAACGGTAGAAAAGTCTGCACGGTTAAATACGATGGCGCCTGTCGTATGCAGGATATCCCGCTTGACGAACAAAAGCCTTATGCTGGCCAATATTGAAAAGAGGATCAGCCTTATTGGAACCGGTCTTTTGATAACCGGTATCTTGATAAAGCGGATATCCTTGGGATCCGTCACGTTTAGAGACGATGCCACCACCGTTACGTTATAATCCTCTTTAAGACGCATGATCGTTTCGTTCAGAACTAATTCCATCCCGCCAAGACCGCCGGCGTCATGGGCTACGATAGCAATGGTCGGTTTTTTCTTCATCGGAGAGGGGCTCCTTCCAGTGATAAGCAATTGATTGGCCGAACATGATACAAATTGATCTTCAACCCAAGTTTATGATACTAATTGTATCATTGTCAATCGATTTTGCTTTTTTACCCTATCCGTTAGTATGATCCATATAAATTGGAGGAAGGACTCCCTTAAAGTCATAATTCCACTGAGGGAATTTATTAGATACCAATCCGTTGGTAAAACTCAATTGAACCCCATCGCCATCGCGTAAACCGGGAATATCATAACTTACCGCCTGATTGTTTGTTACCGATAAGTTCGCTATATTTTCCGTTTCACTCTCTGAAGAACATACAGGTTCTTTCTCTTGGTTTGCACTGTACCAGAATAGAGTCACGGCATCTGTTCCGGCATAAGGAGACGTGCATTCGAATCTTAAATCGTACTCGGTCCCCGCCTGGAGCAAGATTGTCTGGTTCCAATCATACGAGCCTGTCGTAAATAATTGCGTCGTTCCGATCCACAAATTAACTCTATTTGTATTCGAGTTCATCTCAAAGCTATACACTTCCGTATACTTCGGTTTAATTTTTCCTGTAATTCGAACGGCGCTTTTCGGACTCATAGGATGCAATCCGCCTCGATCGAAAAAATCGATCGTGTCAATATAATCGACCGCCACCGGCGGGATATTGTCCCACTTCACATCTCTATCCCAAAATTCACGTTTAAACTTGGACGCCCGCCTAATCGGGTAACGTCCCCAACGGATTTGCATATCCCCCGTAAAGTTAGGCACAAAACTTATATTCCCGCCTGCCGGCGTTTTTCGTAAGGTAAAACCGGAAATTTGCGGCCCTGGAGAAGTTTCTTCAATAATAAGAAAACGGGGATAGTCGGTTGCTTCCAATCTTATTTTCAGGGAACCCGGACCACTTCCGATCACTGTAACCGGTATATTGATATTTTTAATGGGATCATATCCGGACAGTACCGGATTCACGCTATTGATATTGGCTATCGTAATATCGTAGATCTGCGGCGGCATATCGTATGCTGTAGGATCAGCGATATCCTTGGTCTTATCCCACTGAAACGTCATATCTTGAGTCATAACATAGTAAGGAATTACAAATTTGCTCTCATTGATTTGATAAGGCAAAAGGACAAAATTATCTCTATGATATACATTCGGGTGTTTTGTCGTTCCGTCGCCTTGAAAAACAAGTCTTGGCTTATACTCGATCAGCTCGGTTACCTTAAGTTTACGAGGACTTTCTATATTGACGCTGTCTTTAAACATACGAACCGTATTCTTAACCGCTTGAAGTCGCGGGCCCGGTCAAAGCAAGAACCGCATCATTTAGAACATACTTGTTACTTTTTAACGCCGTAAAGAAGTCTGTCGGAATTACAGCAAAGGTAACATCTGTTTCTTTAGCGTTATAAATGATATTAACATTCAAGCCCTTATGATTTTGGAAAAGACAAGCACGGAGAATGGACTTAGCCGCGATATAATGTCTCCACTTTCCCAATATTGGGCTCGTAGTCGGTATCCCCTTCTGGGCAGCAATCAAATTGGTGTACTCTGAAGTAACAAAGTTATTTTCACTCTGCCATAGTTCAGTGTATTTCCCGTCAAAATTCGAATATCTATGGTGGTCTTTAAATCGGGACGGAAATGGAACTATATCATTGGTTATGCTTTCAGTAACCAGATAAGTGTGATTATACTCGGGAAAAGCAGGAGTAAAATAGGGAACAAATGTGCTTCCCGTATTTCCTTCGGCGTCAACCCTCACATTAGGAGCATATTTCCAGCTCGTACCGCCATTCGTTATAGTCGCATAATTGTATCCTGTATAATAATGTCTGCTGTTACCATCCTGCCCCGGATAGATCCATCGGTTATTTGCCCAAGGCGTTTGATTGGAAAACCCGTTGATTACTTTTATACCTCTGAATCCGTTCGAACTATCTTTAATAATATCGGCCGCCAGAGCAAGTAAAGACTCATAACCTTTAGCCACTTGTCCGGACTTAGTGGTAAAAGAATAGTCACCCGAGAACTGCAAATCCGGATTGTAATAGTTATTGATATTAAGGAAGCCGCTTCCAAAGCTTAATTCGTTCCAAACCTCGACATCAAAACCGTCGTCCATATTATTTCCAAGTATGCTCTTAGCAAAGGAACATACATTCTTCACATATTTCGCCCAGCCCTGCAAAGTTTCATCACTGGATGGATTGATGGTTCCGTCTGCAAACGTTCTAGGAGAAAACGGCCTGTATTTAAGTTTAGTTAAGTTAATGGAACCGGCCTTTAATGCTTTCATAAGCGGAGCGGATAAAGTGGCAACGCCTGTTACCGGATTAAGCTCAGTAATTAAAGGAAATGCATTCATATCCGATATTCCGGTAAGACCGGTATAGCCGACCTTGATTTCGCTTATATTTTTGGGATCCAAACGAATTTGCCTATCGCCGATTTGAGTTGGAGATAGCAAAGTTGAGGTAATCGTCTTCATCGGGCAAGGTCCGCCGTGATGCGAATTTAGCAGGATTAGCGGACGCAAGCCATACTTTTTAAACATCACCAACGTCTTGATAATCTCCGCCTGCTTTTGGGCATTAACGCCGATTTTGGTCTCATCATCATATTGCAAATATCCCCAGCCAATCTCGAATCGGGTACGTTTAATTCCTGCATCGGCCAATACTTTCGCTACGGCTTCCACTTCCGGGTCATAAATCGAGTTAAATCCGACGCCGATTCCATTGGTAAAATAACTTCCTAGCTGCGTATCCATGTACGCTCTCCATCCGGACTTATAGAAGGATCCGGCACCGAAACTGACTTCCATCTGCGTACGGTCTTCGTAGGGCCGTTCCAATTTTGCGCTTGGAGTAACCCCATCCCAAGTACCAATCAAATCTCTTGGCGTAACCATATGCACCCTCCCCGTCTATAGATGGTTATGTAATAGAGTATTCTGTACGGGGATCATTTGCTTGGACATTCTGTAAACGCCTTTCCACCAAAAACTCTTCAATTAACTATAAGCGCAGGAATATGATACAATAGGTATCGAATCTATCTTAGTGAGAGGACTCCATGACAATGACTTTACTCTTTCCGGCGATTGGCTTGATTGCGGTCGTTACCGCGTTCTACGGCATGCTCATCCTTCCCACCCGTTGGCTTAAGGTGGAACGGGTTCACTGCGACCTCGGCATCGGGGTAAGTATACTGCAGCTTAGCGATCTTCACGTGGAAAGATTGCGCGTAAAGCCCGAGCAGCTTGAGCGCGTATTAAGGGCGGAGAATCCGGACTATATCTGCATTACTGGAGACTTCACCAAGCTGCCCTCCAGCCTTCCGAAGCTTGGGACCTACCTCAAGGTCGTTCAAGCCAGCGGCATTCCCGCCTACGCTGTACTAGGCAACCATGATCACCAGCGACCCGTTGTCGGCCGGCTGATCAGATTCATCGAGGGTTACGGCATCCGGGTGCTAAGGAACGAGGTTGTCCCGTTGAACGGGTTTCAAATCGTTGGAATCGACGACTATGACAGTGGTAAGAGCAAGATCGGAAAATCGTTTTCCCAAACTGTTCCTCATCTGCCGAAAGTCGTCGTGACGCATGACCCGAATATCGTGCTTGAAATTAAACAGCCTTACGAATATCTGATGGCAGGGCATCTGCACGGCAAGCAATTCAATGTACCCGGCTTCTACAAACTCCGTCCGATGGGACGCTTGCCGGCCATGGGCATTTATAAAGGGCTTCACCGGAAGTCGTACGGAACGTTCTACATATCGAAGGGATTAGGACAAACGGGGATCAACCTTCGGTTCATGGTGCGCAGCGAAGTCACCTTGCATTCGTTGTAATCGCCAGGCGCGTACCGAACCGATATACTACTTTATGCCGAAGGGACGTTCTTGATTGAGAATTGCTGAGGTTAGCTAAGGGTAGCAGAAAGCTTACTGGGAGATTGTGGGGAGGAAAGGTTGCCGTTATTCTGATTCATTGTACAGATCCGGGTATATTTCTCTTCATCGATATTCATCTGTGCCAAAATTTTGTGGATGTCCAAAACGACCTTATCCTGATTCGAAAAAACATGACTCATGGGCATACTCTCCTTTATCCGAATAACTGCGTCTCTCTTTAAAATGTGTACAATAACACTTTATGTTACAGTATGTATCTCTGTCAAACATAGATTTTCGTATTTTTTGTCGGAATTTGTTCTTTCGAATCGATTCAACTCAACATAGATTCTAAAATTTTTTTTAGAGTACAATATCTCACATCTCTCGTTCAAGTCAAACAATTGATTCTCGGCTGCAGTTCGGGAAGGATGTGACAGGAGGCATAGCTTTCGACGGCCTTGGCCGCATAAGATTCCGATTCGGAGGCCAGCCTGTTGATCATGGAAACCAAGAGTAAACGACGGGCATCCGGAATATCATACTTCACCCCATATCTATATGGCGCAGAATGATTCTCTCTGGACATAACACGCCCCTCCAAACGGATGGACTGCGTCTCGGTAACAAGCTCGAAGCACACGGTCATCATTTGATCCGTAGGAAGCACAAGATCGCTGGTGAAGCTGATTTCATGGGTATCGAGCCGGACGATCCGGACGATCGCATAGCCGCTGTGAACCGGTTTCCCATTCACCTTGGCTATCGATAACCGGCATTCCAGAGAGGATAGCGGCTTTTGCATTTCAATTTGCTTGTAATTCTCCAAGTTCCAATACATGATTCATCATCCTATTTATCGTTTTTTGGTAAAATTCTGTAAATTGATACATATAGTATATTATCGAGGGCATAATCTAAAGATAAGATACGTTTTGTATCACGTCAAGTAATTGTTTGTGCTCTCACCAAAAAACATGCTATCTTGATAATAGTACGGTACTCTACATAACAACGCATGTTACCACTGGAGGTAGTCGAATGAAATACGGAGAGCGGATTGCCATGCTTCGCGACAAGCATGCATTGACCCAGGAAGAATTAGCAAGCAAACTCGGGATTACCCGAGCCTCTCTGTCCCATTATGAAAATAATAGAAGAGAACCGGATTACAACACCATGGTGGCGATTGCAAACTTCTTCAAGGTCCCTATCGATTATTTGATCGGAAGAACGGATGACCCTCATTCTTCGCTCGATGATGACGTGAGAGATTTCGTCAACAGTCTGGAATTATCCGACGAGAAGATTATGGAAAAATTTGCTCTGACCGTGGACGGGAAGCAGTTGACCCCCGAGGAAGCCAAACGTTTCATTGCCTTTGTCAGAGCCGAGCGTTCGATCCGGAAAGATGAAAGTAATTAAGCCTCTGTCCGGATCAGCGGCTACCCCCAAAATGACTGCGCTTTCTAAACCAGGATTTAACAAAAAAAACGAGGCCCCCGGCCTCGATTTGTCCATCCTTCACAACTGACCATCTTCAATTCAAATGAACCCCAGCTTCTCGTAAGCCCTGCCCAGCACCCCTGGGCGTCTCCCTTCAACCATTGATCCAATACGGTATAATACACCGAGCGGAAGTCCACCTCATACTTAAGATCACCATTGTCCAGATCGGTAAGACTCGGCATGACGCCGTAGAGCCCTCCCTTCACTTTGCCGCCCAGAACAAAGACCGGCGCGACCGTTCCGTGATCCGTGCCGCCGTTCCCGTTCTCTTTCACACGCCGGCCGAATTCCGAGAACGCCAGCGTTACTACCCGGTCTGCGAGCCCCTGTGTCTCCAAATCCTTATAAAATGCGCCAAGCGCCTCGTCGAGCCGCTTAAGCAGTTTTGCATGCTGCTCCTTCTCCTGCGCATGATCGTCGAAGCCGCCGAGCTGAAGGTAGAATACCCGTGTCCCGGAGCGCCCGGAGAGCATTTTAACCACAAGCTGCAGGTCCTTGGCAATGCCTGATTTGGGATACTCGACTTTGACTTGATAAGCATTTGCCAGGCTATGAACCGCCTCTACACTCTCATAAGCTTCCTTGCCCCGCTTGCAGGCCACTTGAATCACCGTGCCCTGTCTGGACGGGTCGTACATATCCAGAAAGGCTGTGGCAATCCGGTTCTGGTCCTGCCTAGGCGTTCTGGGATCCAGAAAGTTATAGGACTCCAGAGATTGAATCACAGGGATACTGACCCTATCCGAAATCATTGCTTTATTGGCGCTGCTCCCTATCTGCAGGGCTTTAAGCGGATTTGATTCCCCACTCAGGGAAGTTTCCGCGTAACGTCCTAGCCACCCGCTTCGAATCATCTTCTCCGGCTCCGCGGTTTGCCAAATTTCCATGGAGCGAAAATGGGAATGGTCCGGGTTCGGATACCCCACACCTTGAACGATAGCCAGCTTTCCATTGTTATATAGTTCTTTCAGGTTAACCAGGCTTGGATGCAGCCCGACCTGATTGTTGATGGTCAGCACTTCACTCTCCGTAATCTTCAGCGTCGGACGTGCGTCGAAATATCCTCCCATCCCGTAAGGAATAAGCGTATTGATCCCGTCGTTGCCCCCGGATAATTGAATGACGACGAGTACCGGCGAATCGGGTTCCGCCGAATTCTCGGCGCGGGATGACAGCACACTGCCGCTCTCGGCAAAAATCAGCGGGCCGCCCAGTCCGAGTGTGGCCAGCGGCGCCGTTCCTTTAATAATGAAGTCTCTTCTCGTCAGCTTCATACGGCTTCCTCCTCCTTATTTCATCTGCGCTTCCGGGCTGATCATCACGAGCTGCAGCGACCCCGCATCCCGCCGGTCTTCTGGCCCGCATGAAGGAACGTGTCCTCGGCATATTGGGAGAGTACCCGTTTGGATTGATCTCCGAAGTTCCGAATGCCGACGATATTCCCGAACCGCTGTACCCACCCATCCGCCTCGGCTTGTGACTCCGGACGAAATTCGGGCTTGTTCAGTATATCGTTGCTCAGTCTCTTGGCCACGGATTCGGCAAATTGATACCGGGCGAGCAGACTTGATGAGGATAACCAGGCCGTCCCACCTCTCCATCCCGCCACATCAGGCGGAAGGTAGAGCTCCTGTCCCATCTTTCGCATCGCCTGGACGAAGCCTTTAGCGAGCGGCAGGTCAAACGCTTTGACGAGGCCGGCCACATATTCCGCTGGCGTCTTAATCAATGCGCCCTGACTAGCCTCCGCATAAAAATCATCACTCAGGAACAAAAAGCTCAGCGTCTCCCGAATATTGAAATTTTTAGCGAAAACCGCGGCCAGCTTGTCTACCCAATCATCCGTCGGATTATCCGCCGCGAAATACACGAGCAGCTTTTTGGCTATAAAACGAGGCGGCGCTTCCTGCTTGAACAGGATAGCGATCACATTCTTCTCATCCAAAGGGCCGCTTTCACCGAGAAATGACTTTATTCCGTTGTCATGCTGTTTCGGATTAAACTTGACCTCGTCCGTCTTCTTATCATAGCTCCAACCCGTCAAGGCCCGGGCCTTGCCTCGCGAATATCCTGCTCCGTATAATGGCCGATGCCCAGAGTGAAAAGCTCCATTACCTCACGGGCGTAATTCTCATTCGGCTTCCCTTTCCGGTTGTTATTCGTATCGAGGTACAGCATCATGGCGGGATCCTTGGTCACCTGCTCCACCAAATCGCGAAAGCCGCCAAGCGCTTGCTTCCGAAACAATTCGTTCTGCCGGAGCATCAGTGGGATTTCACGTACCTTCTGATAAGAAGTGGCAAAATGCCCGTGCCAGAATAATGTCATTTTCTCGACAAGAGGCGAATCGGTGTTCACCATCCGGTACAGCCAATAGGTCTGCTGATCGACGATTTGATCGGCCGCCAGCTCCTTCCCGTCCGCCTTCACCTGCTCCAGCGGCAGAAGCTCCTTGGGTTCTCCCGTCAGCGGCTCTCCTTCTAATAAGCGGCGCACCGTCTCCTCCTTCCCGAGATCTACAGATGCGTTCACTTCCTGAATACCCGCGTAAAACGTCGTCCTGCTCAGCAAATGAGCCGCTTCCTTCTCGGTCCATCCGCCACCCATAACGTCACCTCCCTGTTTCCCCAATAATGGAAGGAAACGATTTCCTACTAAAGATATCGTCAGTATAAGGGGCATTTGTTACAAAAGGGTGAACTTCCGAAAAAGAAAACAACCTCCCCGATCGACAGGGAAGGTTGCTCTATGATTCGTATAAATAATACCGGATCTTACAGATCGAAGTACAAGGAGTACTCGTGCGGATGAATGCGGATGGAAACGGCTTTCGTTTCTTCGCGGTGCAGTGCAATGTAGTTGTCGATGAATTCTTTCGTGAAGACGCCGCCTTCCGTCAGGAATTCATAGTCAGCTTCAAGTGCATCAAGCGCTTCGTCCAGGGAACCCGGAACGCTGCGGATTTCCGCTTTTTCTGCATCGGACAGCTCATAAATGTTCTTGTCGAGCGGACCGTAGCCAAGAGCGCGCGGATCGATTTTCTTCTTGATGCCGTCCAGACCTGCAAGCAGCATAGCCGCGAATGCGAGGTACGGGTTAGCCGTGGAGTCCGGAGTACGGAACTCGATGCGGCGACCTTTCGGTGTAACGGCGACCACCGGAATACGAACGGTCGCGGAACGGTTACCTTTGGAGAATACCAGGTTAACCGGTGCTTCGTAGCCAGGCACGAGACGCTTGAAAGAGTTCGTGCTCGGGTTGGTGATCGCGATCAGTGCCGGAGCATGATACAGGATACCGCCGATATAGTTCAGAGCCATTTCGCTCAGGTTGGCATAAGCGCCTTTCTCCCAGAAGAGCGGAGTGTCGCCGTTGAAGATCGATTGGTGAACGTGCATCCCGGCGCCGTTGTCGCCGAAGATCGGCTTCGGCATGAAGGTTGCCACTTTACCGTATTGTCTTGCCGTATTTTGCACAATATATTTGTATTTCAGAAGGTTGTCGGCTGTCTTGGTCAGCGTGTCGAAACGGAAGTTGATTTCGCCTTGGCCGGCTGTCGCCACTTCATGGTGATGACGCTCGATGCGAAGACCCGATTCGATCAGCAGTCGGCACATTTCGCTGCGGATGTCCTGTTGGGAATCCGTAGGAGCTACCGGCACATAGCCGCCCTTGTGCTTCACTTTGAAGCCCAGGTTGCCGCCTTCTTCTTTACGGTTGGAGTTCCAGTGAGCTTCTTCGGAATCTACGAAGAAGGAGGAACTGTTTTGCGTGCTTTCATAGCGAACTTCGTCGAAAATAAAGAACTCGGATTCAGGAGCGAAGAATGCCGCTGTACCTACGCCGGATTTTTGCAGATATTCTTCTGCCTTTTGAGCGATGGAACGAGGGTCGCGCTCGTAACGTTCGCCATCCGGAGTATAGATGTTACACATAATAACGAGCGTCGGATGTGCAGTGAAAGGATCAACGAAGGAGGATTCCGGATCCGGCATCATAACCATGTCGGATTCTTCAATACCGCGGAAACCTGGAATGGAAGAGCCGTCAAATGCTACACCGTTCACGAAGGTTTCTTCTTCCACTTCGGAAGCCGGTAAAGAGATGTGATGTGCTCTGCCGCTCAAATCGACAAAACGGAAATCGACCCACTCGATGCCTTTTTCTTGGATAGTGTTTAACACGTTTTGAACTGACATTGACTCGTTAACCTCCTAATTTCCGAACATTTAGGCTTGATTGTTCGAACATTGTTCAAGTTTTTATTCAATCATGGTCATATTATAAGTCTTTTGTCGGATCATCGTCAATACTTATGTAAGGTATTTTTTACGAAGGTGTTAGGTATGCTCACACTATCTCCTTCTTTGTTCACAAATTGCACAAAAAAAGGCTTGACTTCCCGTTTTCTCAGGAATATCAAGCCTTTGTGCGTTGTAAGCTTTGGGAATAAGGACCGTTAATCCGAATGTTCAGATGGTCTGGACCAGCTCTTTCTTCGTGTCGAAACGTTTGCCGCAGAGCGGTGCAAGTTTTTCCAGATCGACCATTAACTTAGCGAACTGCTCCGGGAAAAGCGACTGAACGCCGTCCCCGGTCATCGAATTATCCGGATCCGTGTGCATTTCGACAATGAGCCCGTTCGCTCCCGCCGCCACCGAAGCCTTGCTCATCGGCTCGACCAGCTCTCTGCGGCCGGTGCCGTGGCTCGGATCCGAGATCACCGGCAGGTGGCTTAGCGTCTGCAGCGCCGGAATGGCCGCCAGATCCAGGGTATTGCGCGTATACGATTCGAAAGTCCGAATCCCGCGCTCGCACAGCATAACGTTCGGATTTCCGCCGGCGAGAATGTATTCCGCCGCGTTCAGGAACTCGTCGTATGTAGCACTGAACCCCCGCTTCAAGAGAACCGGCTTTTGGATCGTTCCCAACTTGCGCAATAGGTCGAAGTTCTGCATATTCCGCGTTCCGACCTGGAGGATATCCGCATATTCCGCGCATACATCGACATATTCCGGCGTCATGACCTCGGTAATCGTCAAGAGACCGTGCTTGCGGCCCGCTTCGGCCATCATTATCAAACCTTCCACCCCAACACCCTGGAAGCTGTACGGGCCGGTTCTGGGCTTGAAAGCGCCGCCCCGGAGCACCTGGGCTCCGGAGGCTTTCACCAGCCGGGCGATCTCGTCGATTTGCTCCGGTGATTCCACGGCACAAGGTCCCCCCATCACGACCAGTTCGTCTCCGCCGATCTCGACATCGCCGATTCGGATGACGGAATTGTCGGGATGGAAATCACGGGATGCGAGCTTATAAGACTTGGAGATCTTCACGACCTGCTCCACGCCGGACAGTCGCCTCAGCTGTTCCGCAAGCACGGGGCTCGCTTTGCCGATGATGCCGATGACCGTACGTTCCACCCCCGGGATACGTGAGCGGTGACCTCGTGTTGCTCAATATGGTGAACAATTTCGGAAATCCGTTCTTCGGTTACTTTGTTGGAAAGAATAACGATCATGGTGAACACTCTCCTCGGACAGGTTATTTCATACTTAGACGCTTCGACGCTTATCCGCTTTTAAGCTTTTAATCACTAAAGCAAATATACAACGGGGAACTCGTCCCCGTCAATATGTGAGCCCAATATTTTTAACCGTTCGTGTCCGATGAAAGCATGAGCTGTTCTTTCCGCTTCTTGCGTCTTTCTTTACGCTTGTCGTGATACCATTCGAGCAGCCACTTAATGGGGAAATAAACGATAATTCCAAGTATGATTCCTACGATGACCCCGCCTACGAATAATTTCAAGTTGAACCGGATAAACGTGTCAAGCCAATCCGGCAAAGATGTGAAGAAGATTATGTTTCGCGGCTCTCGGAAGCACCCATCCGCCGACCATCCGGTTGATAAACGACATAGGAATATAGATGACCTTACCGAATACAAAGCCGATCAGAGCCGCGGCCATGCTCGCCCGAAACAAATAGACCAACGGGAATATCAGAAAAAATGCCAGCCCTGCCGTCGGCGACGTAAACATTTCAACGGCAAGGCCGATCGAAAAGCCCATTGCGACCAGGCTTGGGCCGCCTTTGGCGCGGGTGAGCAGCAAATATTTATATTTAAACCAGCGTTTCGTGTTACGGACGTTAAAAGATTTCTTTGTTTTCGCCGTTGCGCTCATCTGCTTGCCGTCCCTTTCTTTTTCCGTGATGTCGCTACTCCGCGTCCGTTTTATGTCTTACCGCCGGAATCAACCGGTCCATATTCACGGTTCTGCGGATTTCCCAAGTAGCCGGGTTATCCGGGTCATACTGCTCCAAATAAGTGATAACCTCTCTCGTAATGGGAGTTGGGGTTGACGCTCCCGAAGTGACAGCCACCCGTTTGATGCCTTGCAGCCATTCCTGCCTCAGCTCAGTGATATCCGCAATCCGGTAAGCCTTCACCCCCGCAATCTCCTCGGAAACCTGAGCCAGCCGATTGGAGTTATTGCTCCTCGGGTCGCCTACTACGATCACCAGCTCGGCTTCCTTCGCCTGCTCCGCCACCGCTTCCTGCCGCACCTGCGTAGCAAGGCAGATCTCGTTATGAATTTCAGCCCGCGGGTATACTTCTAGCGACTTGTTGATCAAGTGCTTGATGTCCCACTGGCTCATCGTCGTCTGATTCGTGATGAGAATTTTATCGGTATCCAGCTTAAGCCCGCCGATCTCGCTCTCTTTCTCGATCAAATGCACATGCTCCGGCGCAACGCCGATGGCGCCTTCCGGCTCGGGGTGGCCTTTCTTGCCGATATAAATAATCTCATAGCCCTCGGCCGTCTTCTCGCGGATCAAATCGTGCGTCTTGGTCACGTCGGGACAGGTGGCATCCACAACGGTCAGTCCCTTCTCGCGCGCCCGCCGCCGCACCTCCGGTGAAACGCCATGGGCCGTAAAAATAACGGTGCCTTTGTCGATTTGTTCCAGAATGTCGAGGCGGTTCGGTCCGTCCAGCGTAATAACGCCTTCCTTCTCGAAATAATCGGTGACATGCGAATTATGCACGATCATGCCTAATATATATACCGGTCGCGGCAAATTCAGATCTTTGGCGGCCTGCATGGCCAGCGCCATCGCGTCGACCACACCGTAGCAATAGCCTCTTGGAGAAATCTTTATGACGTCCATGCCGCACCTGCCTGTCGAAAAATTTTAACCCTTTAGTTCATTATACCTGATTCCCCTGTGGGAGGGAATGCCCCTCCGCCTGGATCTCAATTGCCTCCGGAGAAGACATATGCGGCTGCAATACCGGAAGCCAAATTACAAAGGTGCTTCCCGCATCCTTAATCGTCTTGACCTCGATCGAACCATTGTGCTCGTCGATGATCCACTTGGCGATGGACAGCCCTAAGCCGGTTCCCGATTTCTTCCCGCGGGAAGGATCCGCACGATAGAATCGCTCGAAGATATGCGGAATTTCTTCCTTATCCATTCCTATGCCGGTATCCTCGATCCGAATGCCGACCTGGCCGTCATGCCGCAGCGCGTCCAGCCGAACGTATCCCCGGTCCGTATATTTGAAGGCATTTTCTATGAATATAAAAATCAGTTGCTGCACGTAATCGGAGTTTCCGTAAATCTGCAGTCCGTCCAGCGCTGACAAATCCCCTACGATCCATTCCGCGCTGCGCGGCAGAAGCTGCGCCTTGCGGACAACTTCATCAACCAGCGGCCGAAGCTCAATCTCCGTCTTCGCCATCTGGAAGCCTGCATCGGCTCTGGCCAGCGAGAGCAGATCGTTCACGAGCCGCGACATCCGCTCCGCTTCGCCGGCGATATCGTGCATAGCCTCAAGGGAAAGCTCGAGCTGCATCCGGTCCTTGCCTGCCGGCCCGACTTGCTCGGCCGTTTGCCTCCACATCTTCTCGAGAAGATCGACATTGCCGCGGATGGTGGTCAGCGGCGTACGCAGCTCATGCGAGGCGTCGGAGACAAAACGCCGCTGTGCCCGATAAGCTTCCTCGAGCTCGTCATACGTGTGCTGCAGCCTCCCGAGCATACCGTTAATCGTCTGCGTCAGCCGCCCGATTTCATCGTTCGGCCCTTTATATTCGATCCGCCGGGCGAGATCGGCCCCTTTCTCGATTTGATCCGTCGCTGCGATCACCTGTTCGATCGGGTTGAAAGCTTTGCGCGAGATAAACCAGCCGACGGAAGCCGCCAGGGCGATGACGAGCACGGCCATCCCTGCAAGCACCCAGCGCAGCAGGAGAAAAAGCCGTTCGGTCTGGTCGAGCTGCATGCCAATCTGGATCATCCCGACCAATTTAAGAGAACCGCTTGATGGGTCCGGAGTATAAACCGGCTGATAGTAAATCATAAAATCCATCGTCTTGCTGGCGGCCGATTTAATCTTTACCTTCTCGAAAAGCGACTTATCCTCTGCATCCTGAATTTTCTGCTGCGTCAGCTGGGGAATTTAATGCCAAGCTGGTCGATGTTGGTGGAACGAAATTTCACGCGGAGATCCTCCAGATTGATAATCTGGATATACATATTGCTGGTAATGACCACATCTTTCCCCGATAGCAGTAAATCGAAGACCAGATTCCCGTCCCAATCCATTCCCGACGGTTGAGCCTTTATTTTGGTAGCAATGACCTTCGACTGATCGCTCAAATCCACTTTCAGGCTATCATAGTATGAGTAATGAAGAAAGAAATAGAAGCCTAACCCGAGCAGCAGCGGCGTGGCGGATAAAATGGATGTGTACCACAGCGTCAGCCGCAGGCGAACCGACATGTCAGCTCTCTCCTCTCAGCACGTAGCCCGCGCCGCGCACGGTCTGGATGATCCGCTTATGCCCGTGCTCCTCCGTTTTTTGTCTAAGCGGCGCAATATATACCTCTAGGACGTTGGATTCGCCGCTGTAATCGTAGCCCCATATTTTCTCCATAATGACATCCCGGGAAAGAACGCGCTTCGGATTCTGCAAAAATAAATGCAAGAGGTCGAACTCCTTGGTTGTCAGCTCGATCAGCTGCCCTCCGCGGAAGACCTCCCGCGTGTCCAGATCCATAAATACATCCTGGTACTGCAGTTTATTGGCCGGTCGCTCCTGTTTCTCGGAAGATTTGCGGCGCAGCAGTACGCGTACGCGGGCCAGCGGCTCCTCCAAGGCAAAGGGCTTGACCAGGTAGTCGTCCGCCCCCATGTCGAGCCCTTTCACCCGATCGCTGATTTCATCCTTGGCGGTAAGCATCAGTACAGGCACATCCGAGCCGCCTTCACGGATCCTTCTTACGACTTCCCAACCGTCAAGCTGCGGCATCATGACATCCAGAATGACCGCGTCGGGCTCGTTCTCCAAAATTTGCTTCAGTCCATCCATCCCGTGGTTCGCCGTAAAGACCGTATAGCCTTCAAAAGCCAGACTGCGGCGAAGCATGGAAGTGATTTTCTCATCGTCGTCGATTACTAATATTTTTTCTCTCATGAAATGCACCACCGCCCCTACAACCATTGTATCAAAAATTTGCCTTGGACAAAAAGAAGCAGAGCTGACCGCTCTGCCTCTTCGAGCCTAAGTTATTGCTGCTGCTGTCCGTCTACGTTACGGTCGCCGATCGTCACGTCGACGGTAGACTTCTTGCCGTCGCGAACAATGCCCAAGGTTGCCTTGTCGCCCACTTTCAGCTTCTTGATGGCCGCCGTGAGGTCATCCGGCGTTTTCACTTTGGTGCCGTTGACATCGGTAATGACGTCGTACTGGCGTAGACCCGCTTTGAATGCCGGGCTCTTGCGCTGTACTTCCGCAATAAGCGCTCCATCCGTGCTGTCGAGCTTGAGCTCGGAGAGCCAGCTTTGATCAATGGGCTCGAGCGATACCCCGATATAAGGGGACGGCTCCTTTGGAATCGTTACGTTGTTCTTCAGGTTATCGAGTACGGCGGAAATGGTGCTTGTCGGAATCGCAAAGCCGATACCCTGTGCTTGTGCGCTGACGGCCGTATTGATGCCGATCACCTCGCCGTTCATGTTCAGCGACGGACCGCCGGAGTTGCCGGGGTTGATGGAAGCGTCGGTTTGCAGCAAGTGCTTGTATTCGCGAACCCCTTTTTCGTCCGGAATCGAAATCGGACGCTCCTTCGCGCTGAGCACGCCGACCGTTACCGTATGGTCAAAGCCGTAAGGGTTCCCGATCGCCACAACCCAATCCCCTTCTTTCATGTCCTGGGCGTTGCCAAGCGGCAGGGTCGGGAATTCTTTGCCGTCCACCGGCTCAATCTTCAGCGCCGCCAGGTCGAGGTCGTAGCTGTTGCCAAGCAGCTTCGCCTTAAACGGCTGATCGTAGCCTTGTACCGTTACATCGATCTCGTCGGCCCCGTCAATCACGTGCTCGTTGGTCAGGATGTAACCGGTTTTCTCGAAGATGAATCCGGTTCCCATCCCGGACGGCTGCAGCTGGTTCGAATTGCTCTTCGGTCGCTGCGAGCCGCCTCCGTTGCCGAAAAATTGACGGAAGAACGGATCGTCGAAGAGCGGATTGCCGGAGCTTCGGGAGCTCTGTGCTTTCACCTTCGTTTCAATCTTAACCACCGCCGGGCTGGCCTGCTGGAAAATTTGCGAAATATTTTGCGGCCGGCTCATATCAAGCGCTGTCGGCTTCACGCCGCCGCCTGACGGCTGGCTTACCGTAGGACTCGATGTCGGTCCGTTAGCAAGAGCACCTTTGCCCGTGAACAAATTCATTTTATCCGATGTATACATTAAGCCGCCTACCACAAGCACCCCGGCCATGAAGGCTGCGAACAGGCTTTTGAAGCTGGAGCCCGACCGTTTCGGCTTATTCACCTGCCAGCCTCCAAGGCCAGCATCCCCCTGCCGCCTGCTCCTCTTCCGAACGGAAGCTGAAGGAACGAAGCGGTTTCGGCGGGGTCACTTCGACCGGTGCCGAGCCGTAGCTGTCGCTTGCCGTCGTATCCTCGGCGGACCTCCCGCCGCCGTCTTTGGGCCAAGCCGATTTATGAGGGCCGTAGGAGAAGTAATGGGAAGCCTGTTCATTCTCGCTTCGCTCCCTTTCGGGCGTTTCATTCCGCTCGCCGCCGTTCGAATCCCTGTGGGAATCGTCGGAGGGACGACGGAAGAAGTCGTTGAAGTTATTTTTGTTTTCCATGGGTAGGACCTCCTATCCTGTCTCGGTAATCATTGTAGGAATAAGTGCTCACAGGTTATTTGTTATTCTTGACTATATATTGCACTGACAACCTTAAACGAACCTTAAAATAAAATAAAACGAAGTTAAAACCTTTGAAACGGCGGAAAATATGAAAAACCCTTATCCATAAACGGATAAAGGGCTTCCTGAAAGTCGTAGTATTGTTCGAAAACGGGACCATTCTCCTTACGGCGACCAGCGGGATTCGACTTTTTGCAGCAAATCCTTGGCTTCCTTCACCCATTTTTCTTCTACGGGAGCATTTTTATCGACAGGCTCCTGAAACTGGTTGATCAGAGCGCCATAAGTGTTGACCTGAGCCTCTTTGTCCAAGCCTTCATTATAAAGATGCTTCAGGACGAACGGAGTTCCCACTTGAATAATCGCATCCGTAGCGCCGGTATCCCCTTCCAGTGCCCCGTGTGTAACCGCGAAAGGGACGCGGAGCCACACTTTGCGCGCTTCATCCAATGAACGGTCGAACGAACCGTGCACATAATCCCAATTGCCGCCCAAAGTAAAATCGAATTGGTGAAGATAGTTTTGAACCCGGTCAAACGCTTCCTCCCGGTTCGTTATTGAAGATTCCAGCGGGATCATCTCACACGCTCCTTGCTGCTTGATGGATAGGCATCACTATCTATAGAGTGGGCAGGTATAGGGAATATTATGCTATGTGACCAAGCTGACATGGAGGAACGGCGGCTCCGGAGGAATACCAAAATTATCCGAACAATTCGTTGCCGATGTAATTTTATCTTACGTTATTCGTTGACATAACTCTCATCAAAACCGTATAATTATTTGCGGTTAAGCACTATTTTCTTCGGAATTTTAAAGGAGCTGAGCGTCTTGGATTTAACTAAGCTTCAGACCGGCATGGATACGATCTGGGTCGTGCTGACGGCCGCCATGATTCTGCTGATGGAAGGCGGTTTCGCCCTGCTGGAAGCCGGTTTTGTAAGGCAAAAGAACGCTGTGAGCATTATTATGAAAGTCTTTGTTGACATAACCTTCGGAGCACTGATCTTCTTCTTCTTCGGCTTTGCTCTCATGTACGGAAAGGACGCGGCCGGTCTGATCGGAACAAGCGGCTTCTTTATGAGAGGAGATTTAACACACATTGATCTAACGATCTCCCATGACACCTATTGGCTGTTTCAATGCGCCTTCGTCATTGCGGTCATCTCCATCGTCTCGGGTGCCGTGGCCGAGCGGATCAACTTCCACGCTTATATCCTGTACACGATTGCCATGACCGGACTCATCTACCCGATTGCAGGACACTGGGTATGGAGTGTCGGCGGCTGGCTCGGAGGGCTCGGCATGATCGATTTCGCAGGGTCTGCGGTGATCCATGCGCTCGGCGGATTCTCGGCTTTGGCGGCGCCGATCCTCATCGGTCCCCGGATCGGGAAATTCGCGGAAACGGGTGCGGCCAATATCGTGCCTCCCTCCAACCTGCCGCTCGCTTCCGTAGGCGCATTCATTCTTTGGTTCGGCTGGTTCGGCTTCAACTCCGGCAGTACGCTCAGCGCTACCAACGGTTCGATCGGTCATATCGCCGTTACAACGATGCTGGCGGCGGCGGCCGGCGGGGCGACATGCATTCTGTTCACCATGCTGAGATACCGTAAATCCGACCCGCCGATGGTCATTAACGGTTCGCTCGCAGGGCTCGTCGGCATTACCGCAGGCTGTGCATTCGTCAGCGACGCAGCGACCATTCTGATCGGTGCTATCTGCGGGATTGCCATGGTATTCGCAACGGAATTCCTTGAGTCTAGAGGCATTGACGATCCGGTGGGGGCCTTCCCCGTTCACGGCATCAGCGGCAGTATCGGGACGCTAGCTGTCGGGCTGTTCGCAAAGCCCGAGCTTACCGAGGGGATTGGCCAGGGCTACAGCGGCTTATTGTACGGCGGCGGCTTCAAGCCGCTGGGCGTGCAGGCGCTTGGGCTCGTGATCGTATGCGCTTGGGGCTTCCTGCTCACATGGGTAGCGTTCAAGCTGATTAACCGATTCGTACCCGTACGCGTCAGCCGGGACGAAGAGCTGGTAGGTCTGGACGTAGGGATTCATGGCGTACCTGCTTACAGCCAGGATACGGACTTCATCGAGCTGAATCAGCTCAAGATGGAAAATAAATAATGACCTGTTACCGGGCGTTTCTCCGAAAGGAGGAGCGCCTTTATTGTATCTGCGACAAAAAAGCCCCTGGCCAACTGCAACATCGGCTAGGGGCTCCTATTATTTGATTTCTTTGGCCAGCTCTTCGCTGACAGCGACCAAATCACCGGGCTGGCTTTCGTTCAGAATGGCCCGGGCATTCTCGATTTCCGCACGCAGTTCTCTAATCTGCTCCATCGGCTTCTTCACATAATGGATATATTCCACGGCCAAATGATGATCCGGCTTTTTCCCGACGAACATACGGCGTAAAGCTGACATGGATTGGTAGCTTCGTTCTTCCATCATCCGTTTTTTCTCGTATCGCTCAATGATCTGCTCAATCTCGGCGATTTGCTCTTCCTTACGGGCGATGAAGGCTTCGAGAAACGGATAAACCTCGGCGGCTTTTCTTTTATTCACTTGGATCATACTCCCTGTTAATAAGGCATTAAGCAAGAAACATCACATCCAGTCTTGAAAATCGGCGTTTATTTCGTCATAACAATCGGAAACGGGGAATATACGGACAAAAATGATGACATCCCGGAACCTATGTTAACATTTATTACTGTAACCTTATTTTACACCAAAACATTCGCTTTGAAAACATGTAATTTTGTTCGGATTTAGCCATTCCTTGGACAGGAAAAAGAAACCAAAGCTTCATTAAGCCTGGTTTCTCCGGTTTCATTTATCGTTATTGGCCGGAATCGGTTCCTTAGAACAGGATCTCGTTCTTCAGCTGCGACCACATCGCTTCGTTGATTTTACCGTCGCCCTTGCGGACTACAAAGACATTTAAGGTTTTCTTGCCCCATTCCTTGTACACTTGATCCTTCGTTTCGAAGTATAAGTCAATCCTTCTTCCTTTGATCGCACTGCCCGTATCCGCTACTATCCCATAGCCGTATCCCGGAATATAGAGAACGGTCCCAATCGGAAAAATCGCAGGATCCGCCGCAATGGTGGAAAAGGCTGTGGCATCCCGCGTCACCTTCATCCCGGAATACGTAACCCCGTACTCTGGATGTCCGGGACTCTTGCCGGTGGATTCCCGGCCTGCATAATAACCTGTCGCCACGACCTCGACCGCCTTCATCTTGCTCAAATCCTGGGATGTGTGCGGGAACAGCTTGTAATTTCGGCTTCTCTGCCCCTGAGCCGCGGTCTGCTGGGCGACCGATGCGGGCCTCACTTCCTGGACCGGTTTTACGCTGGTCTCCAGCGCTTTGCCGCCTGCGGCAGGGATTTGGGTAAACACTCGCTTGCCAACGTTTATATCGTTATTCGTAGCTTTTGAATCGTTTTCCTGCTCAATCCACATCAAAACGGTCAGCATCAAAGCGATGAAACAGATCCATTTCGCATGGCTTGCGGTTTTAGGTAACATGATGGTTTGTAAAACCTCCCCTTAATATAAGAGGCTTTCCAACTTGTAGGCGATCTATACCTTAAACCGGCCGTGCAAATATCTTTAGGAAAACCAGTTCATGACAGGAGCCTCTTGCGTTGCGCCTTCACCTTCGCGTTGACCAATCTAAAAAAGCCCGTCTCCTTTAACAGGAAACGGGCTCTGAGCTAGCTATTTCAGCTCACTGCTGCGTTTTCGAACGGATTTCTTCATTGATCATGCTGATGACGCCGTCCAGGCTCTGAGCGCCGAGATCGCCTTGTCCGCGTCTGCGTACGGATACGCTTGCCGGAACTGGCTTCATTCTCGCCCACGACGAGCATGAACGGAATTTTCTCCAGCTGGGCTTCGCGGATCTTGTAACCGAGCTTCTCGTTGCGAAGATCCGCTTCCACGCGGATGCCCGCCGCCTGCAGCTTCTCTTCTACACTCCTAGCGTAGTCGTCGAAGTTGCCGGAAACCGGCAGCACCTTCGCCTGCACAGGGCTGAGCCAAGTCGGAAGCGCTCCGGCAAAGTTCTCAAGCAGGTAAGCCGTCATGCGCTCCATCGTGGAGATAATGCCGCGGTGAATGACGACCGGGCGGTGCTTCTGACCGTCGGAACCGACGTATTCCAGCTGGAAGCGTTCCGGCAGAAGGAAATCCAGCTGCGCGGTCGACAGCGTTTCTTCTTTCTTGAGCGCCGTCTTGATCTGCACGTCGAGCTTCGGTCCGTAGAAGGCCGCTTCGCCTTCCGCTTCATAGAACGGCGACCCGAGCTCCTCGACAACCTCGCGAAGCATCCGCTGGGACATTTCCCACATCTCATCGTTCGGGAAGTACTTCTCGGTATCCTTCGGATCCCGGTAAGACAAGCGGAAGCGGTAATCCTTGATGCCGAAGTCCTCATAGACATGACGGATCAAATTGATTACCCGTGCAAACTCATCCTTGATCTGATCCGGACGGCAGAAAATGTGCGCGTCGTTCAGCGTCATCGCCCGCACGCGGTGCAGACCGGTTAACGCGCCGGACATTTCGTAACGGTGCATCATGCCGAGCTCCGCAATACGGATCGGCAGGTCGCGGTAGCTGCGCATATCGCTCTTGTATACCATCATATGGTGCGGACAGTTCATCGGGCGCAGCACCATCTCTTCATTATCGAGCACCATCTTGGGGAACATGTCCTCCTGGTAATGATCCCAGTGTCCGCTGATCTTATAAAGCTCCACATTTGCCAGCACAGGAGTGTATACATGCTGGTAGCCCAGCTTTTCTTCCAAATCCACGATGTAGCGCTCCATGGTGCGGCGAAGCTTAGCCCCGTAGGGAAGCCACAGCGGTAGTCCTTGTCCGACCTCGTTTGAGAACGTGAAAATTTTAAGCTCTTTGCCTAGTTTCCGGTGGTCGCGCTTCTTCGCTTCCTCCAGCAAATGCAGATGCTCCTCCAGCTCCGATTTCTTCGGGAAGGCGGTGCCGTAAATACGTTGCAGCATCTTGTTGTTGGAGTCGCCGCGCCAATAAGCTCCCGCTACGCTGAGGAGTTTGAAAGCCTTGATCCGGCCCGTAGACGGCAGATGCGGTCCGCGGCAGAGGTCGAAAAATTCACCCTGGTCGTAAATGGTGATGACCGAATCCTCCGGCAGGTCGCGGATCAGCTCCAGCTTCAGGGGATCCTCAAGCTCCGTAAAGATGCGGGTCGCTTCCTCCCGGCTCACCACACGGCGGCGGATCGGCAGATTCTCCTGGGTAATCCGTTCCATTTCCTTCTCGATCTTGACCAGATCTTCCGGTGTAATGGAAGTCTCCAAATCGATATCGTAATAAAATCCGTCCTCAATGACCGGGCCGATGCCGAGTTTCACGGCTTTCTCTCCATAGATGCGTTTAATCGCCTGGGCCATCAGATGCGCCGTGCTGTGGCGGTATACTTCCAGGCCGTCCTCGCTGTCGAGGGTTACGATCTCGAGCAAGGCGTCCTGGTCCAGCGGCGTGCTCAGATCCACCACTTTCCCGTTGATTTTCGCCGCGACGGCATTCTTCTTCAGTCCTTGGCTGATGGAACCGGCAATATCCTCCGCTGTTGTCCCCTGTACGAATTCCCGGACCGCTCCGTCCGGAAAAGTCACTTTTACTGCTGCCATAGTCAACATCCTCCTTCATTTCCAGGAATTAAAAAAAGCGCATCTCCCGTAAGGGACGAGTGCGCTTTATGCTCGTGGTTCCACCCTAGTTCAATCCGCCTCCGAACGGCTGCACTTACCCTGCAGCATATGCTCAGCCGGCGAATCCTCAAGACATTCGGTAACGGGAATGACCCGGAGACTTATACTTGCTTGCCCCTGGAAGAGCAGCGTTCCAAGCCACGGCTACAAAGGGGTAAACCGCGAGACGCTTGCTGAAGGGGATTGCAGCCGGGTCCCCTCTCTCTGGACAGTGCTTCAAAGCGGTTCATATCTTTGATCCTTGCCTTACCCTTTATTATATTCGGTCGCCGTCGTCCGGTCAAGGTTGTGGCACAACCGGCAGTAGCCGCACAATTCCACTCGATTTTCAAAAATTTGCGATATCGTCTTAATCACCTGCAGCTCGGGTTCTCTGGTGTGGATATAAATCTGCTGAGGCGAAACGCTAATCAGCGTACTTACAATCATATCCTCGAAATTCATGTCCTTCTCCAGCATTTCCACCGTGACGACGGCATCCTTATCATCGGTGTCAATAAGCTCCATGCGGTCGTTGAGAAGCATAAAATCATTGCCTCCCTTATGAATCAAATGAACGAACGGAACCTTTGCCTCTTGGATGTAGACGAAATATTGCAGAAGGGAGATAAACTCCTGGTGCTGGCGGTCCATAACGAATTCATCCACGGCATATTCCGCGATCTCCCGCAGATCCTCCATATAATCCTTTAGCCGAAAGCGGAGAAAACCGTCCAGGTTCAGCTCCGTATGTTCCCTTAGGTATTCCGTTAATTCCGAGATAATCTTCGCCTTGCGCCGATCCGATGCTTCCCCGGCCGGGTTCTCACCATCCCCTGTACCGTACAGAAGCTGATCGCAATAGCCCATAATTTTCTCGCAGTCCTCTTCCAGGTCGTAATCGAATTCCTGGCGGATCAATTTCCCCATTAAACTTCTTTCCTCTTCAGCGAGCAAGTACTCCGCAATCGCCTCAGCCGACTCAGCATATACCTTCTCGCCGTCCTTATCCAAACGAAAATGCGGAATCACGCCGTAGACGCCGATCTCCGATAGACCGTCCCGATGGTTCAGGGTGATGTGGATTTGGTCCGAATTATGTAACATGTCGCCCGAATGCCGAAGGGACCGGTATAAACGTCCTGCCTGCTCTTCCGAGCGCTTCATCAAGATTACTGAAAACAGCTTCATCCCATTCACTCCTTCCTTCCCGTAACTCTCCCTTAAAGTATATGGTCCGATTGTTGCATATATACAAACCGTTTTGGAGCAATGTGAGACCAAAAAAGGAAAATCGAGATAACGGCCGCAGCACGGTATGGTGGTTCATGGATACTTAAGATACATTTTGTATATATAATCTTTCCAAAACTCGATGTTTGTGATACAATTTGTATCGTATCTTTGTAGTGCTAACGTCATACTCTTATACTACTAACCTACGTGGAGGACTATGCCATGGAAGATTCCCGAAAGCGGTTCGGAACGCATTTGGAAAGCAATCTGGTCCATCTTCATAAAAACTTTTATGTGAATCGAAGCGATCCGCATTATTATGAGAAAATCATCCGCTACTTCGATCCCCGTTCTGCGGAAGCCCACTACCGCCTGGGCCGCCAGCTGGAGCTCGGAGGATTTACGGACAAGGCCATTTATCATTACAACCAGGCCATGAAGGCTTATCCTTCAGAGTATTATTACCCCGCCTACAGCGCTCTGCGTCACCTGCAGCAGCAGCTTCATCCCGGTTCATCATCTGAAAATAACGTCCTGCCGCCGGCCGGAAAAAAGTTTCTTCCTCCTTTGCTTAAATTTCTGCTGCTATTTCTGCTTCTGATTAATGTGCTTTGCTGGTGGGTATATTCTACGGACCGCCGGTCGTTTCGAAAGCGGTATCATGGGTCAAGCCTTGGGAAGTCGGCAGGGAAGTGACCTACGAAAGTACGGAGAAGCCGTTTGTCCTTCATTTTCCTTACGGCACCGATCAAGCAAAGATAGAATCGGCGCTTCACCGGAAAGCGATTGAGCTTGCGGGCGACTATCCCAAAATGAGCATAACCGTCTATGGCTTGGCATCCGCCGTACGCACTATGGATAATACGGCAGTCCCGTTAACCGACGATAAGCTGAAAAATATGGCCTTCGTCGTTGCGGAATACAACCCCGCGGTGGATACGGCCGTGAAAATCCGCTTCCTGAACCGCGATTTCGAGCAGTTGAAGCCGCAGGCCGAAGCCGGAGCGAATTTGGTCCGAACGGCGCTGACCGCCTATATCTCCCAGAACGGGCATCCTCCGGAATCCTTGGAGCTTCTGACGGGAAACTATCCGGATAACTATATAAGTGAAATTCCTCTTGAACCCGCAACCGGTTCGGCCTTGGTCCGAACCGGTTTTGACGGTTCAGGAGGTTGGGTTTATAACAACAAGGGGGAAGATGTCAGCCGGATGTTTTACCCGAACTTTATCTATGAAACTTTGCACGAAGGAGAGCCAAGAGGAGAATCGGATGCCGTCGTCCCTTTCTCCCCTTACCGCATCGTGATGGACCCGGCGGCCCATCGTCTTCAGCTGGAGGCTGGTCAGGTTGTATTGGCTGATGCATCCATCGGTGCAGGCCGGGAGGGTCACCGGACGCCGGAGGGAGAGTATACGATCGGAACGCGGGTAAGGTCTCCTCAAGGGAAGCGACCGGGGGTTTACGGCGATGCCGCACTCGGCATGGGCGACCTTGCGATCCACGGCACCTCGGATCCCGACTCGATCGGCAAGGATGCTTCGCTTGGCTGCATCCGGGTCGGAGATGCCGATATGGCCAAGCTTTTTCAGCTGACGCCGCGCGGCACACAGGTCTTGGTCAGCCGCGGTGCTCTGCGGGATACGGGACGGGCGACCGACAGTTCATCGCTACCGGCCTTTCCTGAGCGACAAAGGGCCGGAGAGACAGCCGGTATGACCGTTTTTCACTGGCTGGGATAATCGAGGAAACAAAAAGCCCAAGGCTTCAAGCGGCTTGAATGAACAGCCAGCCTAAAGTCTTGGGTTATCGCTTAAATATTTTTATCGGATTTTTCCCTTTCATTTATCTTAATATAATGAAATCCAATATCTATGACCTTCGTTTGTTCTAATGACATTTAATCGCTCCCTAATTATAGTGTTTTTATTAAGGAGACTTCTTAAAATTCCTTATACATTTGTTATGTCATCATAAGCATCGCCTAATGAAACAAAATCATCCTGCGACCAATAACGCCTCTTTCCATTACCTTTCATTAAGTTTGCAAGCAACTCTGTAAAGGAACGTGCAATAACGGGGCATTGACCTACGACTCCATGACTATCCCAAAAACTATCATAACACTTCCCCAATCTTTTTTCTTGAAGGTCTACGGTAAGATAATCACCGTTTCCATCACTTGCGAGGATGTACCAATCTGAAGAAATATCCTCTTCATATCTCTCTCCAACAATAACCGGATTAGCGAGTACAAATTGGTTTGGAGAAACAAGGGAGAGCCGATACTCAGTATTTATAAAAAGATCGGCCCCTCCGCAAAGCTTGTAGAAAGCCGTTAAATCGGGAGGTAAATACAATCCTTCCTCAATAGCGGGAAGCCCCATTGGCGGATGAACTATACAATCATGCATGGTTCTTAGTCTTGAAACCAAGCTTTCGATATTGTTCAGATCGTCACCTATCAGGAGGTTATAGGAAGAGCCTTCTATTCGTACCGACAAAATAACCTCTTCATGGGTAAAAGCTATCAGCCAAGTAAAAGAAGCATCGAATAAGTAAGCATCAACTTCTGACCAAGGCTCCAATTGCTCTATGTACATGGTTACTTCAGACATGGTTACAGAATACATTATTTTTTCTCTTTCAAGATAAAAAATAAGGTCTTGGTCATCTTGCATACTTGTTGCCTGTTCAAAAGATATAATGGTTGGCTTATGCTTTAAGGAGTTCCAAAGAAGATACCCTTCTTGCACTCTTTGCTTATCAGCAAATTTTTCTATAAGTTGTGAGAGGTATCTTTGGGTATCTGCGTTACTGATTTTATTCAAAATTTCACTCCTCAATTAAATAAAAAACGCTTATCCTTTTGTAGATAAGCGTTTTGTTTGAAATGGACACCTTGCAACTATAGTTAATTCTGCATCACAAAGTCGTTGACTACGTGCTCGTTCTCGTCGTTGAACACTTTTAAAATCTTATACTGCGTGTTCCGCTGCGCGGGGATTTTTCCTGCCTGGCGAATGATGTCCAGCGTGGACGAGATGTTCACCTTGTGGGTGGTGCCCGCGGCCGATACGACATTCTCTTCGATCATCGTCTTTGCCGAAGTCGTTGCAGCCGTAATGTAGCGATTGCTTGCCGACTTCCGGTCCCATGGTAACCCATGAGGATTGGAAGTTCTTAATGTTATCGAGCATAATCCGGCTGATAGCGACATTCTTCAAATATTCTTCGGCGCTAAGCTTCTCCGCCTTCATATTCGTATTGTCCGGCTGGAAGGTCCAGGAGATGAACGCCAGGAAGCCGGGGAAGCATAGGCGTTCGCAATGCATAGATCCTGCGCATCGCGGACTCTGAGCAGATGAAGCGCCCGCTCCTCGCTCGATTCGCCGAAGCCGATGACCATCGTCGCGGTGGTGCTCATGCCAACCCGGTGGGCGGTTTCCATCACGTCCATCCAGTCGCGCCAGGAGCCTTTGAGCCGGCTGATCCGCTTCCTGGTGCGGTCGTCCAGAATCTCACCGCCGCCGCCCGGGAGTGAGTCCAATCCGGCGGTATGAATTTCCCGGATGACCTCCTCGAGGGTCAGACCGTCCGAAACCTCCTGCATCTTCCGGATCTCCGCCGGAGAGAAGGAGTGCATCGTAATGTTCGGGAACCGCTTCTTAATCTCACGCAGCAGATTGGTATAATAGCTGAACGGCAGATTCGGGTTCGTCCCGCCCTGCATCAGAATTTCCGTTCCGCCGACATCGATGGTTTCCTGGATTTTTTGAAAAATCGTTTCATCCGGCGACACATAGCCTTCCTTCGAGCCCGGCGGGCGGTAGAAGGCGCAGAATCTGCAATAGACATCGCAAATATTCGTATAATTGACGTTCCGTCCGATCACAAACGTCGTAATCGGCTCCGGGTGGTGCTTCAGCATAATTTGATTTGCCGCGTGCCCCATTTTCTCAATTTCATCCGATTCATATAATTGTATGCAATCCTCCAGGCTGATCCGCTGTCCGGCCACCGCCTGATCCAAAATCCGATCGATGGAACTCATCGCATCTCACTCCTTTACCTTCTCATCGTACCATAAAACGCCCAAAGCCTGCTATAGAAAAAGACCGCCATACAGCTATGAAAGCCGACCGGCGGTCTAAAATGTTACGAATTTGTGAGAGCTTGCTCCAGGTCCGCGATGATATCCTCAATATCCTCGAGCCCGACGGAGTAGCGGACGAGCCCGTCGCCGATCCCCGCTCCAGCCGCACCTCGCGCGGCATCGCGGCATGGGACATCATGGCCGGATACGACAGGATGCTCTCGACCGCTCCCAGGCTGACTGCAACGAGCGGAATACGCACCTTGGACAGCAACTGCTTGGCGCGTTCGCCGGAGCCAACATCGAAGGAAACCACAGCCCCGTAGCCGAGCGACTGCTTCTCGTGGATGTCGCGCCCCGGATGATTCGGCAAACCCGGGTAATAGACGGTATCTACGGAAGGCTGGGAGGAAAGCCAATCCGCCAAGCGGCGGGCGCTCTGCTCATGCGCATCCATCCGTGCTTTCAATGTTTTCATCCCCCGCATCAAGAGCCAGGAATCGTTGACACCGAGAATGGTTCCGAGTCCGTTCTGAATTTGCTTGAGCCGCCGTCCGAGGCTGTCGGTTGCCGCAACCGCCAGTCCCGCCGTCACATCGCTGTGGCCGCCGAGGAACTTCGTTGCGCTGTGCAGAACGATATCGATCCCAAGCTCTATCGGACGCTGATGATAAGGCGTCATGAACGTATTGTCCAGCATCGTCAGGAGGCCTTGCTCCTTGGCCCAGCCGGCTACCGCCGCGATATCCGTAATCTTGAGCGTCGGATTGGAAGGTGTCTCCAGGAATACGGCTTTCGTGTTCGGTTTCAGTGCCGCTTTTACCTGATCAAGATCGGTCGCATCCACAAAGGTCGTCTCGATATTCATGCGGGTCAAAATCGTTGTCAGCAAACGGTACGTGCCGCCGTAGACGTCCTCCGTGCAGATGACGTGATCTCCCGCCGAGAGCAGCATGAATGCAGCTGAGATAGCGGCCATGCCGGAAGCAAAAGCAAAACCGCGGGCACCGCCCTCAAGAAGAGCGATATAATCCTCAAGCGCCTGCCGGGTCGGATTGCCGGAACGGGTGTAGTCATACGTCTGCGGCTCATCCAGTGAAAATTGGTGGAACGTCGATGCCTGGTACAGCGGCACGCTGGCTGCACCCGTAGCCGAGTCGATTTCGGAACCGAAGTGAATCAGCTTCGTGGCGAAATTTCGCTTGTCATGCTCATCATTGCGGTGAGTAGGCCGCGTCGGATTAGCCATGGACCGGCTCGCCTCCTTTGACTTCCTGATGCGCGAGCTCCATGGCCCGGCTCAGATCGGCAATCAGGTCGTCCGCATGCTCGATGCCTACGGAATAGCGCAGCGAGCTTGTCGTCCACGCCTACCTGACGGCGGATCTCTTCCGGGATGTCCGCGTGCGTCTGAACGGCAGGATAGGTCATCAGCGATTCCACGCCCCCCAGGCTCTCGGCGAACGCGATCAGTTTGATGTGGCGCAGGATCGGTTCGATGTAGCGGGCGTCCTTCATTTTAAAGGAGAAAATACCGGTGTTGCCGGACGATTGCCTGTTCTGAATCTCATGGCCCGGATGATCGGGAAGCGCCGGATAGAATACCGCCTCCACATACGGATGCTGTTTCAGGAACAGCGCGATCTTGGTGGCGTTCTCCTGATGACGTTCCATGCGGATCGCGAGCGTCTTCATGCCCCGCATCAGCGACCAGCTGTCCTGCGGGCTGAGCACCGCTCCGATCGAATTGTGCAGGAATGCCATCTGCTCGGAGAGCTCTTTGCCTTTCGTTACGATAAGGCCGGCCAGCACGTCATTGTGCCCGCCCAAATATTTGGTCGCACTGTGAATGACGATATCGGCGCCAAGCTCGATCGGCCGCTGGAAGAACGGCGTCAGCGAGCGTATTATCGACAATGGTCAGGATTCCCTTTTTCTTCGCCCAGCTGCACACCAGCTCCAAGTCGGTGACCATCATCAGCGGGTTGGTCGGCGTCTCGATCAGAACGGCTTTCGTATTCGGCTTATAATTGGATTCCAGCGCATCGAGATCGTTCGTATCCACGTAAGTGGCCGTTACCCCGAAACGGGACATGATCCGCTCGAGCAGCCGGTAAGTGCCGCCGTACAAGTCAAGGGACACGATGAGATGATCGCCTTGACTGAACAGCGCAAAGATCGTTTGCAGCGCGGCCATCCCGGAGCTACAGGCAAAGCCGGCGTCGCCGGACTCCAGATCCGCAATCGCCCCTCCAACACTGTTCGCGTCGGGCTCTTGGTCCGGGCGTAATCGAAGCCCGTGCTCTGGCCCAGCTTCGGATGACGGAACGCCGTCGCTTGATAGACAGGGAAGCTGACCGCTCCCGTTACCGGTTCCTCCTGCGATCCGATTTGTGCCAGCCGGCTTTCGATTTTCAGGTCCTTATCCAATGTCATATGACGTAATCCCCCTTGTACAGATCGTATGGCGTTTCTTGGTATACATAATAGTTCAGCCAGTTCGAGAACAGCAGGTTGGCATGGGCTCTCCAGGTGTTGCGCGGCGGTTTGCTCGGGTCGTCGTTCGGGTAATAATTTTTCGGAACGGCCACCTGCATACCTTTATTAATATCCCGATCATACTCGTATTTCAATGTACACGCATCGTATTCCGAATGCCCGGTTACGAAAATTTGCCTGCCGTCCGTTGAAGCCGCGATATAGACGCCCGCTTCCTCCGACTCGGACAGAATTTCGAGCCCTCTCGCTTTCTCGATATCCTCGCGGCGCACTTCGGTATGGCGGGATTGAGGCACGAGGAATTCTTCGTCAAAGCCGCGCAGCGGCTTTACATTCGGTCTTGTGATCGTATGCGGGAACACGCCGAACATCTTCTCCGGCGCCGGGTACTTCGGAATACCGAAGTGGTAATAAAGACCCGCTTGTGCCGCCCAGCAAATATGGAGCGTAGAGGTAACGTGCGACTTGGTCCATTCCATAATTTGCTTAAGTTCATCCCAGTAGTTTACGTCTTCAAACTCAAGTCGCTCCACCGGCGCGCCGGTAATGATCATGCCGTCGAACCGCTCGCCGCGGATATCGTCGAACGTTTTGTAAAACTGCTCGAGATGCTCGGCCGACGTATTTTTGGAGGTATGGGTCTTGGGGTGCAGCAGGGCGAATTCGAGCTGGAGCGGAGTGTTGCCGATCAGCCGCAGCGACTGCGTTTCGGTCGTTTCCTTCGTCGGCATCAGATTCAGGATAGCGATCCGCGGCGGTCGTATGTCTTGATGGTAGGCTACGCTCTCATCCATGACGAATATGTTCTCGTTGATCAACACTTCTTTTGCCGGCAAATGGTCCGGGATTTTGATTGGCATCTTGGCTCACTCCTTCGTAAGGTCGGATTCGTCTGTTCCCGCACTCTTCCTGCTGACGAAGGCATAAGAAAAGGCCTTCACCCGCAAGCACGAGAAAGGCCTTTGTATATGGCTACATTGTCCTCTCTCATCTCTCAGAAGCATACGCTTCCGCAAGATTTAGCACCGTGCATTCCAAAGACGTTGGCGCAACTCGCGTCGCGTCCGCCTAAAGTCTGTCGGTTGCCGGGTATCATCGGGCTAGTCCCTCCACCTGCTCTTGATAAGAGTGTGAAACCGAATCTATTCAGTTGATAAAGATAATAATACTTTAATCGAAATCGGGTTGACCGTCAAGCCTCAAAGCAAAAAAATAACATAAGCCGCGACCTGTTTCCTTCCAGATGAAGGAAGTTTTCGAAGGTTCCATGAACCTTCCGGGGCCCGTTTACATAAGCTGTGTAAGGTGCATGAAAATCGAAGCCCCATCCAACTTTTTCAACTTGAAGAGTGGGAAATGAAGGTATATACTAAACAAGTATTCGACATTTCATGCAAAAAGAGAGGTGCAGCTTTCGAATGGACGGAGACCCGAAGAGTAGAATCTGCGTTCAAAACAACCGAATACGTTCGTTTGGAACCCGGTCGTTTGCGGCCGTTCGAAGCAGCGAAATCAGCCTCTGACGGTAAGACCCTGTCTTTCCGTGCTTGTCCTGTTTCGCCTGTCCGGACTGCTGTATCCGGCCCGTGTGTTCCTTTCGGACCAACACGAAGGGGTGGAAACTATGAAAGCACGCTTGGTTCAAGACGGCATTTTTACACTCGTGGAAGACATCACACAGACGGTTAGTCCCCCGCAAAGCACGGGTTTTACTGGATTGACGCCGATGTCGAGGATTTGGAATTATTACAGCCCTTATTTCATCTTCATGAGCTCGCGATTGAGGACGTGCTGACGGAAGAAGAGCAGCGTCCCAAAATCGAATTATACGACAGTCATTATTTTATTGTGGTCAACAGCATTCGTTTCGACAACGCGGAAATTTTCCTTCGGGCCTTAAATATCTTTCTGGGCAAACATTACATCATTACGGTTACCCGCCAGAAGATCAATGAGATTCGCGCCTTGAAGCCCGTTCTATGGGAAGAAGAGGTTACGGCTCCGGACCAGTTCCTGTACCACTTGATGGATTTGATCGTCGACAATTACACGAACGTGGCCGACCGGATCGAAGCGAAGATCGAGAAGCTGGAAGAAGACATTCTGATGAACACGAAGAAATCGCATCTGAATGAGATCATCGGTTTGCGAAGCGAAATTTTGTGGCTGAAGAAAGTGCTGGTCCCGCAAAAAGAAGTGATCAACACCCTGAATAAAAAAGAGCTGAAGCTGATCAGCGAACCGCTCAAAAAATATTTCGGCGACATCTACGAGAATGCGGTGAAAATTTCGGAAACGTTCGATACGTTCCGCGATCTGATGGGCAACTTGCGCGAGGCTTACCAGTCGAGCCTGTCCAACCGCGCCAACGAAATCATGCGCGTATTTACGGCGCTGACGACGATCTTCATGCCGCTTACGTTCATTACCGGCGTCTACGGAATGAACTTCGATTATGTCCCCGGCATGCACTGGCATTATGGCGGAGTAGTCGCACTGTTATTCATGGTGATCGTTGGTGTCTCCATGTTCATCTTGTTCCGTAAAAAGGATTGGCTTTGAAGCCGGTCCTTTTTTTGTTATAAGGAGAATGGTTTCTCCGGTTCGGATTCATCCTATGGACAAGGAGGTGGCCGCTGTGGCTTTTGTCTGGAAATCCGTACTGCTTGTGATCTGTTCCGTTATTTTAATCCGGATATCCGGCCGCAAATCCATATCCCAGATGACCGTCGCATCGACCGTAATCTTGTTCTCGTTAGGCGAAATCCTGGTTCAACCGATCGTCAATCAGCAGATAGGGATCACCCTGCTTACCGTCGCCGCCTTTCTTGGTACCTTGGCCCTCCTGGAATACCTGCAGCTGAAATTCAAGCTCCTCGAAAAATGGTTTTCCGGGGAAGCCGTGGCCCTGATTGAGAACGGCCGCATCCTCCCGGAGCGACTGCGCGCAGGACCCGGGTCACGGTCAGGGATCTGGAAAAAAGGTTTCGCACGATGGGAATCGTCAACCTGTCCGATGTCAAAACGGCGACGCTGGAATCCAACGGACAGATCGGATATGAGCTTCACGAGGATGCCCAGCCCGTCAAGATGAAACAGTGGAAGGAGCTCCTTCAGGTGCTAAGCGACAAGCCTGACACCAGGCTCCCCGCTTCTGCTGTGCCGGTAAGCAGAACGGATTTGGTGGGGAAAAAGGGGCGGATGAGCCCCATCCGCCTTCCCCGCTGCAATAAGGCCCGCTTTTCGCTCCTGAAGGTTATCCCGCCGCTTGCGCTTTCTGGTACGCTCATCCGGCGGAATTGCAGCCGAAGCAGCCTCAGCCACTCGTAGATCCGGTCGGTATCCTTCGCCGAAAGCTCCTCCTCTTTAAAGACGGTCTGCAGAATTGGCTTCAGATAGCGGTCTCCCTGCTGCTCAAAGGCCTTCCAGGCCCGTTCCCGCTCCGGCTGCGGAACCTGCTCCAATAGATGCCCGATATAAGGCTCCAGCTCATAACCGTCGCGTTCAAGCTCTTCAATCCATGTCATGAGATTGCGGCGCTGCAGCTTCGTTTGTTCCAGCGGCTCATCGAAGGGCTCTCCCCGGTGGATGGCTTCCAGCGGCTTTCGTTTGGTCTCCTGTTTCTCCGCTTCCGCCTTCCGGCGTCTCTCTTTTTCCTGCACCTGCCACGCGTAGAAAGCACCCGGGTTGATCTCCCGCTCCACCCATGCAAGAGGAAAGACCGTGGTACGCGCCTGTTCCGCCGTAATCGCAAGGATGTCTGCGGCGTATTGGGCGACCTTCGCTTTACCGAACCCCGGCGGCTGCAGCGGCTCCTCTTCCGTTTGCGGTACAAAGACGCTGATCAAGCTCAGCGACCGGTTGGTCGCTACGATGAACGGCGCTTTTCCTTCCTTCGCCGCCTGCTTCAGCCGCCACTGTCTGAGCGACTCGTAAAGCGTTTCGTTCGGATTCAGCTCGGCATAATACTGCAGCATTTGAATATAAACGGCGCGTTCGTCGGAAGGCGTAAGTCCGCTTCCCGCAGTTTCAATAAGCGGCCTGTAGCCGTCAGCCTGTCTGGACAAAAGCCGCTCCCGAAATGCGGTCAACAGCTCGTTCCAATGCTGGCCTTCGTACCAGGTCTCCTGCTCCGTCCGGCCGTCCTCCGACTTCTCGCTCCACATGACATGCCAAACCCCATCCTCTTCTCCGATCGAGACTTGGGCCGATCTTACACCGCCTTCTTCCGTTACCTTCTCCAAGCTGTTCAAGAACATCAGGTTCAAAACAATTCCCCTGCAAATATGATATTTTTCAAACGCAAAGAAGCACCTCTCCTACATCGATCGTAAGAGAGGTGCTTCCTCTGCAAGGTTTGAAATTAGGTAAATCATACCATGTCTTTCGACCGATGGCAAGCTGCAATTGGATATTTGCTCGAATCCCGGGAACCCTAATCGGGAGATCAGCCCAAGCACTGGAGGTGTTTCCAATGGCTCAGGATCAAGACGGCTTCATGCAGGAGGCCCCCGAGAAAAAATTTACCGATTTGGCTACGGTCGAATCGCAGCGAAACGACTTAACGGCTGAAGAGTTCCCCGACGGGCCTTACGGCTCCATTATCGAGACCCGGTCCTTCGGTAAAAGCACACCTTGGCGCGAAGACCAGCGTCCGCCGAACAGCTATACCTATGAGAACCGGGAGTTTCATTCCGGCATCTCCCGCGGATACCCCGGCGGTCATCCGACGCACGATGTGGATGAAGGAAGCAGCTCGGATCAATAAACTGATCCCCCAAAAGTGACGATAGCCTCAGAAGCTTATTCCGTTAGAGCAGCAGAGCTGCTCGCACCAAACGCCTCGACTTAACCACGGATGAACTACATGGAATGGCTTCGATCGGAGCGTTTGGTATTACTTTTGGGGAGCTCCCGGTTACGCACAGGATCTTGCTTCGCATCATTTCCTAAGCCAAGAAAAAAGCCCGGCTTCGCAAATACTGCCAAAGCCGGGCTCTGTATGCAACTTCATTAGATTTTCAACACGCCGCCGCCGCTGGCGTTCGTAACCAGCTTGGAATACCGAGCAAGATAACCGGATTTCACCTTCGGCTCGAAGCCTTTCCAGTTCGCCTTGCGGCGTTCGAACTCCTCGTCGCTGATGAGCGGCTCGATTCGGCGGTTGTTCAGGTCAAGCTCGATGATGTCGCCGTCCTCGACGAATGCGATCGGGCCGCCTTCCGCCGCTTCCGGCGAAATATGGCCGATGCTGATGCCGCGGGATGCGCCGGAGAAGCGGCCGTCCGTGATGAGACCGACTTTGGCACCGAGACCCATACCGACGATTTGCGAGGTCGGTGCGAGCATCTCAGGCATACCCGGTCCGCCCTTAGGTCCTTCATAGCGGATAACGACGACGTGTCCTTCCTTCACTTTACCGTTGGCGATTCCGTAGAGCGCCTCATCCTGCGAATCGAAGCAGATGGCCGGGCCCTTGTGGTAGCCGCCGACGGATTTGTCCACGGCGCCGACTTTGATGATGGAGCCGTTTGGAGCCAAATTGCCGAAGAGTACGGCCAGGCCGCCGCGCTCCGAATGCGGGTTGTCGAGCGGATGAATGACGTCTTTGTCCAAAATCTCGCAGCCCGCTACGTTCTCGGCCAGCGTTTTGCCGGTAACGGTGATGCGGTCGCCGTGGATGGCGCCCGGCTTCTTCAGCGACTCGTTGATGATGGCGCTGACGCCGCCTGCATTGTGCACGTCCTCGATGTGGTAATCGGAGGCCGGAGCGATTTTCGCCAAGTGCGGTACGCGGTTCGCCACTTCATTGATGCGTTCGATCGGGTATTCGATGCCTGCTTCATGTGCCAGCGCCAGGGTATGGAGCACCGTGTTGGTGGATCCGCCCATCGCCATGTCCAGGGCAAACGCGTTGTCGATTGCCTCGATCGTAACGATATCGCGAGGCTTGATGTCTTTCTCGATCAGCTCCATCAGCTGTTTCGCCGAACGCTTCACGAATTCTTTACGATCTTCAGAGATCGCAAGAATGGTACCGTTGCCCGGCAGTGCCAGGCCAAGGCCTTCCGCCAGACAGTTCATGGAATTCGCCGTGAACATGCCGGAACAGGAGCCGCAGGTCGGACAGCCGTATTGCTCGAGCTCCAGCGGCGCCTTGTCGTCGATTTTACCGACTTGGTAAGCGCCTACGCCTTCGAATACGGAAGTCAGGGAGATCGCGCGGCCGTCGCTCGTTCTGCCGGCTTTCATCGGGCCGCCGCTGACCATGATCGTCGGGATGTTGACGCGCAGGAGGCCCATCATCATGCCGGGTGTGATCTTGTCGCAGTTCGGGATGCAAACCATGCCGTCGAACCAGTGAGCGGATACAACCGTTTCCAAGGAGTCGGCGATAATTTCGCGGCTCGGGAGGGAATAACGCATCCCGATATGACCCATCGCAATGCCGTCGTCCACGCCGATCGTATTGAATTCGAACGGTACGCCGCCCGCTTCGCGGATCGCTTCCTTCACAAGCTTCCCGAATTCCTGCAGGTGAACGTGACCCGGAATAATATCGATATAAGAATTGCATACCGCAATGAACGGTTTGTCGAAGTCTTCCTCTTTAACCCCTGCGGCACGCAGCAGACTCCGGTGCGGAGCGCGGTCAAAGCCTTTTTTGATCATGTCGCTTCTCATTTTCGCTTTGGACATCTTTCCAGTAAGCCTCCGTTTCGGTTATGTGTATGGCCTGTATTGAAAATAATCGCTTCTACTGATTGTATCACGTTTCCTATGAATTGAAAACGAAAGGTTGCTGGTTATAAAGGGCCTTCCGAGAGGTAATCTCGTCCCTTTTTGCCGCATGCCCGCCCAATCTGCTATAATTTAGACTACTTAAGGATTCAGGAAAACAGGGAGCGAGGAATAGCGGAATGACAGAGTTTGATTATTTATACGACGGCACGGAGGAAACGAAAACCCGGTTCGTCTGTTTTGTCGGCGAGACGCTGCGGCGTTTTGATTTGGCGATTACAACTACAAACCGGTTTTATGGGAAAAAGCTGGTAACCGATATGCAAACCGGGCGTACGGCGGTCATCGGCCCGGATGATTTGGAGGAAGAAGGCTATCTCGAGCATGTCTACAAGCTGAACGAGGAAGAAGCGGCGGAGCTTCGTTTGTTCCTGGAAGAAGTCATCGGGCCTATCCATTTTACCGACATTTAAGAAAAGCTTCGGATCGTATAAAAAGACGGATTCGCTGACGTGAGCGAAATCCGTCTTTTTTGTTTAATCAGCAAGTACAAGTTTTCCATGACTTATTGCTTCGCAAAGGTACGCCTCGTTAGCGCTGCTCCTTCGGATCCAGCCGTTGGAACAGAGCCTTGATCTTCTCCGCCAAATAGTGGCTTCCGCCCCGCTCCTGCACCCGCTCCACCATCAGGGCCACAAGCAGCTGCGGGTTATCGGTGTTGAAGGCGACGAACCATCCGTTCTCCTGACCGGCTTCGCCTTTCTTCTGCTTCAGCTCCGCCGTCCCTGTCTTGCCAGCAAGCGATAGGCCCTGGATCTTCGCCGCGTGCCCGGTTCCCGCCGGATTATCGATGACCTCCTTCATCTTGGTTGTCACCGTTCGGCTCACATCCGGAGCGATCAATCCGCTCTTCCAGATCTCGCCAGTCGGCCGGTCCTTCAGCTCCAGAACCGGCTTCAGCATATTGCCGCCGTTCGTGAAGACGGTGTAAGCCGCCGCTACATGAATCGGCGTCATAACGACCTCGCCCTGCCCGTAGCCGGAATCCGCCAGCTGGATTTCATTTTTGATCCCGGCATTGGACAGGGAAGAAACGTCCACCGCCAGAGGAAGCTCCAGCTTCTCACCGAAGCCGAATTTTCCCAGCTCCGCGGTGAAGCGGTCCTTCCCCATATCCAGCGCCGCCTGGGCAAAGTAAATATTATCGGAATACATCAAGGCCTTCGACAGGTTGATATCGCTCGCGGCATCGGAAACCCGGGTGACGTAATAATTCCCCCAGGAAGCATCCTTCTTCCACTGCTTGCCGGTAATCGTCTTGACCTGCTCCGGATCGAGCGTCTTCGCCTGCATGGCGGCCGCGACCATCAAAGGCTTAAACGACGAACCGGGAGCATAAGCATGGGCGAACCGGTTAAACAGCGGCTTATCCGGATCCTCGGTCCATGCCTTCCACTGGGCCGCCGAAACTCCGGCGATCCATAGATTGGGATCATAAGAAGGAGCGCTGACCAGGGCCAGAATCTCGCCCGTCATCGGCTGGATGGCTGCGCCGGCTCCGGTATCCTTCTCGAGCTGGAGGTACATGGCCTGCTGCAGGGAGGCGTCGATCGTCAGCTTGACCGTCTCGCCGTCCTCCGGATCACGCCTCGCAATCTCCGCCTTCTCCCGGCCGGACGCATCTGCGATATAAATCCGCCCTCCGTCCTTGCCTCGCAGACGCGACTCAAACGATAGCTCCAGCCCCGTTTTGCCGATAGAGTCGTCCGCCGAGTAGCCTCTGTCCTTCAGCCGCCCGAGCTCCTGCTCTGTGATCTTGCCGATATAACCGGTCAAATGGGCCGCCATTTCCCCCAGCGGGTAGGAGCGCACGGTCTTGGTTTGATAGCTGATCCCTTTGATGGCCAGCAGGCTGCTCCAGACGGGGGTCTCCCTTCGAAATGACGGTGACCGGGACGAAATAATCCGGCTTTACCCAGGATGCCTTTAGTTTGGCCTGGATCTCGTCCGGTGTGATTTTCAAGAGCCCGCCAAGCTTCGCAACCGATTCGTCCGGCGGATCGGACAGCTTCCCCGGCACCACGCCGACCTCGTATTTCTCCTCATTGACCGCGAGCCCCTTTCCGTTCCGGTCGTAGATTTCGCCGCGCGACGCCTTTATGGTCTGCACCCGGACCTTGTCGGTATCCCCCAGCCGCGGGAGCAAATAAGCCGGCGACCAATCCACAGCCCACGCCTTGTCCTCCCGCCTCAGCACCGCCGTTTGATCGTAAGATACCGGCCCTGCCAGCGTGTTCATCTCCACATGCAGCTTAAACCGGCGCCTATCCTGCTGCGACGGCTCCTTCTCGGCGGCTTCCGCCTTAATGGTAAGCCCCGACATGTCGATCCCTTCGTATACATTCCGGTAACGGGAGGCGAAGGCTTCCGCATTTATCTTTTGCTTCGTTTCGGCCGTTAGCTGCCCGTACATCGCGTCGTACTGCCCCTTTAACCAAGCCTCCGTGAAGGCCTTCATGACATCCTCCGGCTTCTTCTCCGGTTCACAGCCGGCTAACAGCATCAGAGCCAAGGGGAGAAGAAAGCAGCAAACTTGGAAACTCTTCGATTTTCGTTTCATCTTGTTCATTTCCCCTTTCCCGTCCGATTGTTATTGTATAGCGGCCCGGACTGCCGGGTGAACGAACAATTCCCTGATATTTCCCTTACCCTGCCGTCATCAGGCAGAAATTTTGCCGCAACTCTCCACCGCGAAAAGAAAACGGCCGGCTGAACGCCCACAAGAGCGGATCAGCCGGCCGTACGGCGCCTATGCTATTCTCTTCTTACCAAGTCTTCGCGTACCGGAGTGAACGAATCCAGCGGCGCGCTCGGCTCCAGTGCCCGGCGGCCATGCTTCGCGCCGCTCGGGATATAGATCGTTTCGCCGGCGGAGATTGTCTTCTTCTCCCCGTCTATCGTGAATTCCAGCCTGCCCCTCAGGCAGTAGGACAGCTGCTCGTGGGGATGGCTGTGAATATAGCCTTCCGCGCCTTCTTCAAAGTGCACTTCCATCATCATCAGGCCTGCGCCGGGTTCGAAAATTTTACGCTTCACGCCCGGTTCGGCATTCTCCCACTGGTTGATATTCCCCATCCGTTCTCCCTCCGGTATTCGAGATTAGGCTTGTTCGCCCGGGCTCTATCCCATTATATCCCAGCCCTATTCCCACGGGAATACGGTAGTCAGCACATCGGCGAACTTCTTGCTCTGCTCCCGGCGCTGGGCCCGCATTTCCTTGCGGTGCTCGGCCGTCTCGTGAAGACGGATTTCCTCCGGCGTTTCGGGAATCACTTGAGGGACGTTAACCGGTCTGCGGTTCTCATCCAGCGCCACGAACGTCAGGAAAGAAGTGGCGGCTATCCGGCGCTCCGCCGTTTTCAAATCCTCGGTAATGACTTTGACGAACACTTCCATCGAGCTTTTGCCCGTCCAGGTGACGAACGATTCCAGACAAACGGAATCCGTCGGCCGGATCGGCTGCAGAAAGTCGACGGAGTCGGTCGAAGCCGTGACTACCGAGCGCCGGCAGTGCTTGGAAGCGGCGATCGAAGCGATGTCGTCGATATACGCCATCAGCTTGCCCCCGAACAAGGTATTATGATTGTTCACATCGGTCGGGAAAATGCGGGAGGTTTTGTAGCGGCGGGATTCTTTCACGTATCTTTGTTCCATTTCGGCCAGCGTCCCCTTATCTGTATCTTGATTTCGAATCTGTCGCTGTATTACTATTCGCTCCCGCTGCCCGAATTCCTTTCGATGCCGGTCTCCCGGTTAAACCCATATGTTGGTGTGCGGGGAGTGAATCCGGACGGAAGCCGCCGCCGTATCAGTACAAACGGATATGTTCCATAAAGGCTTGGAAACGGTCAGGCTTCATCATATAAAAGATCCGCTTGCCCTCCCTGCACTCCTGAATAAAGCCGCCCTCCTTCAATTCTTTCAAATGATACGATAGCTTGGACGGCGAGATCTCTCCCAGCCTGAACATCAAGTCCTCCGGGCATACCGCAGACCGGGAACGCCGAACAAACCGACTTGTAATATTCCTGCCGCCCCTCCTTAAGGATTCTTAAAATTCGCAAACGAATGGGATCGCTAAGCACCTTGGCTACCTTGGCCACGAATTCATCATTGTTATGTTCCATGATTACATTATACAAATTCACCGTTGACATTTCAATAAAAGTTGAAATATAATCGTTTCAAAATAATTTGAAATGAGGTTGATGATCGTCATGAGTCAAAATCAGCACTACCAGGCGGCGGCCGCCGGATTCGTTCCAGCGAAGCCCCGTGCGCTGGGCTGGAGCCTTGCACTACTGGCAATGGCCCAGCTCATCTATTCGCTGGACATCAATATTGTCTTTGTGGCCTTGCCCGAAATCGGTCGCGGGCTGGGATTCTCTCAACAAACGCTGCAGTGGGTGGTCAGCGCCTACACCATCTTCTGCGGCGGTTTTCTGCTCCTTGGCGGACGTACGGCCGATGTGATCGGGCAGAAGCGGATGTTTATTTTCGCGCTGTTTCTATATTCGGTTTCGTCGGCGCTGGGCGGTTTGTCCTGGAGTCCTGTGATGATTATTGCGGCTCGCGCCGTTCAAGGAATCGGGGCGGCGTTTCTTTTTCCGGCCACCCTGTCCCTAATCAACCGGTTGTTCGAGGAAGGCCCGCGCCGGAATCGGGCGCTTGCCGTTTGGGGAGGCGCCGGGGCCAGCGGCCTTACGATCGGCTCCTTGCTGGGAGGGTCGCTGACGCAGGCCTTCGGCTGGGAAGCCGTCTTCTACGTCAACGTACCTTTGGCCGGATTCGTGGCCATTGCCGCTTTATTCCTTATCCCGGCGGACGAGAAACGGTCTCAGAAGCGTTCATTTGACTTGCCGGGCGCCGTGACCGTAACGGCGGGCTCGACCCTTCTGGTCTATGTGCTTGTACAAGGGCCCGAAATGGGCTGGGGCGCTCCATCCGTAGTGATTTGCGCTGTTCTCTGTATCCTCTTCCTAGTCTTGTTTGCCATCATCGAGAACCGCACCCGGGATCCTTTAATGTCCATGCGTCTCTTCCGCAACCGCAGCTTAATTGCCGGCATGACCATCACTTTCGTCTTTATGGGGACCTTTGGCGCACTGCCCTATTTCCTTACCACCCTGTTTCAGAACGTCCATGGGTACAGCGCCTTGCAGACGGGTCTTGCTTTTCTCGTCCCTTCGGTTGCTATCGCCCTGGGTACCCAAGCGGGAGAACGCCTGGCCAACCGCCTGACGACGAGAAGCACGCTGGTGACCGGTTTTGTCATTGGTATCGCAGGTACATGTCTTATACCGCTCGGAGCCTATGTCGGCAGCAGTTATCTTCAGATTGTCCCCGGGATCGTCGTTTCGGGAATCGGCCAAGGGATCGTCTGGACCGGCATGTGGATTGCCGCTTCGAGCGGCGTAACCCAGAGCGACCAAGGAGTTGCCTCCGGCATGGCTTCGACTACATTGAACATTGGCAACGCCATCGGGATCGCCTTTTTGATCGCGGTGGCCGGCTCGGCCGCTGAGGGTCCATCCATTGCCGCGTTCGCAGCGGGAGAGCGATTTGCGATCTATATCGCAGCTCTGATCATGATAGCAGGACTTGCGGTAACCTTGTCGCTTCCCAAGAAGCAATAACTGGGGGAACCCATCTTTTTTCAGGAAAAAGGAAGGCCGCAGACTCAGTGCATGCAGATAGAAAGAACCGGGATCCCCTTCCCGGTTCTTTCCTGCTTGCCAGTCATGTCCCCGGTTATGCCGGGCGTAAAAATAAAAGGGACGGATCTATGTTTGAGATCCATCCCATAAGGGTCGCTAACCTATCAGCTTCATCAGGCCTTTAAACTCGAGCTCCTCGAACTTCGCGATCACGCTGTGCCCGTCGAGCACCCATGCGGCTGTTTCCAACGCACATTCGAGCGGGGCGTCGCAGCGGATGCGGGCGAGGTCCCTCGACAGATGCAGCATATCGAGCTGCGTCTCGATCTTCGTGCGGACCCCTTTAGGCGGCTGCGCCAGGTTCTCGATGATGCCTTCAACCGAGCCGTACTCGACCAGCGACTTGATCGCCGTTTTCTCGCCGATGCCTTTCACGCCCGGGTAGTTGTCGGCCGTATCGCCCATCAGCCCCTTCAAGTCGATGAACTGCTGCGGAGTCAGTCGCTTCTCTTCGAACAGCGCGGCCGGCGTATAGACGGCATAATTGCCTTGGCCTTTTTCATAATGACTACGTGAATGCGTTCATCGACAAGCTGCAGCATATCGTGGTCGCCGGTCAGTATGTATACATCCGCCTTTTCGCTGTAGAGCCGGGCCAGGGTTCCGATACAGTCGTCCGCCTCATAGCCGGGCAGCCCCACGTTCATGACCCCGAAGCTCTGAGTAACCTCTTTCACCAGATCGAATTGCGGGATCAGCTCCTCCGGACAATCGGGCCGGTTCGCTTTGTAGTCCTCGAACTTCTCGCTGCGGAACGTCTTGCTCCCCAGATCCCAGCAGCACACGATGTGCGAGGGCCGGAATCGCTCCACGGCATCCCAGAAATATTTGACGAACCCGTAAACCGCATTCGTGGGTAAGCCTGCGCTTGTTTTCAAAATATATCCGCTGTAGGAGGTGGCATAGAAGGCCCGGAACAGCAAGGCCATTCCATCCACCAGCAGTACTCGGGGATCCGTTAATTCTTCTTGAAGTGGTCGCTGCAAAACAATCTCTCCCAACTGTGAAAAATCTCTCATTTTTCTCTAGTATACCACAACCGGCAGAGAGAATGGGGACGTTTGTTCGGCACGGCAAAAAAGCGCCGCCGGCTCCGGCCAATGCCGAAACCGATGGCGCTGCTCTCTCAGGGCTGTCTCCGGTGCTGCAGACGGTACTGCATCGGGGTTGTGCCCAGCTTTCTTTTAAATACGTAATGCAAATAGTTCGCGCTGGAAAAGCCGTTCTGGAACGCGATCCGGTCGATCGTCATGTCGCTCTCCGCCAGCTCGCTGCAGACGTGCAGCATGCGGACCTGCTCCATATATTCGCTGAAGGTGCCGCCCGTCTGCTCGCGGAAGATGCGCTGCAACTGACGGGGACTGATCTGCACGCGTTCGGCCACAACCTCCAGCGTCAGCGGAGCCATGTAATTGTCTTTGATGAACTGGATCGCCTGCTGGTAGCGGTAATGCTTCATATCGCGCGAAGGCGGCTCCGGCTTGCGGAAGCGAGGCGAAGGCCCGGGTCGTGCGCAGCAGAATTTGAATCACCGACTGCTTGATGACCGTGAACAGTCCCGGCTGGTTGTCGTGCCAGGCCCGGTAAGCCGTCAGGAAGCAATCCATCGCGCGGTACTGATCCGCCACAGGCCGCGCTGGAAGCGGCTCCAGCGCCGGATGCAGGCATCGGCTTCGGCACGCTCCCAGCGGGCACCCCAATCTTCGCCGGCCTCACCGGCGTGCGGAGACTCTTCGAGCCGCTCGATATCGATATGCAGGCACAGCTCATCCATCGCCTCGAACGGGTCCGCCTCCTGGTAATGCATGACGCCCGGTCCCGTCAAATACATCAGCCCCTCGTGCAGAGGGAACGGGTCATTGCCGAGAATGACCTTCCCTTTGCCTCGCGGGATAAAGTGAAATTCGAAGTTGGAATGCTTATGAAACTGAATCATCTTACCGGCCTGGAAGGTGGTATGATGAAATTTCTGAATCCGGATGCCGTAAGAACCCCACCGGAACTCCACGTCCAGACGGTCCAACGCTTGCGGGTTGTCAAGCATCAGCTCGAAGGCGTACGGCCTGACGCTGGATCGGGTCTGCCCGTTCATGGCTGCAAATCGCTGAGCCGAACCGGTGCGCTCGAACGCGCGGAACGGTTGGACGCTTCCATGAGCCGTGTCAGATCAGCCGCAAGCGCGATATTCTCACTTGCCGTCGTCCCGTTCTGAATATGCGATACCCATTGATGGAAGGCGGACGGGCGTTCCGCCGGAAGCTCCCGCACGCTCCACTCGGTCTGATCCGCCAATTTGGAGGAACGGATCAACAGCTTGTTGTCGTGCGTCGAATAGAGCAGGCTTCCTTCGGTGCCGTGGACTTCGACCACGAACGGGGAGTACCGGTTGACGAAGCCGGCCTCGACGATGGCAAGTGCGCCGTTCTCATAGCGCAGGACGGACACGGCGTTGTCCTCCACCTCTTTGCCCGTGACGTATCCGTAATTCGCCGAGACGCTCTCCGGCGGCCCCAGGAACAGCCGGGCCAAGTACATCGGATGGCGACCCAGGTCGATCATGGCGCCTCCACCGCACAGCTCGGCGTCGAAGAAGTGCGCAGGCGACCAGCCGAGCGAGCCTCTCTCGGAAGGAATTGCGCCGTTGTGGGACAACCGGGTGCGCACCAGGGTTAGATCGCCGAGCAGGCCCTGCCGGATGACATCCTGCACTGCCTCCGTATACCCGGCGTTCAGACGCGGGAGCGACACGGTCAGCTTCACGCCGGCTTCTTCGACCGCCGCCAGGATTTCATTGCACTCCTTGAGGGTGGTCGCTACGACTTTTTCCGTGAAAATATGCTTACCGGCCCGAGCCGCCGCCACCATGACATCCCGGTGCATGTTCGTCGGCGTATCCACGATCACCCCGTCGATGTCCTGCTGCGCGAGCAGCTCATCGAGGCTCTCGAAGAAACGGACGCCGCGAGCTTCCGCTTCCTTCCTGCCGCGTTCCGGCTGCTCGTCCCAGACGGCCGTGATTTCCGTATCTGGATGCTCGGTTGCCTGCTTCGCGTAATCCCTGGCATGCACATGCCAAAAGCTTAACATCGCGACTTTTATCATGGTTATTCCCCTCCAAAAGGTTCAGCTGGTTTCGAATCCGGTTCTTTAGTCGAAGTAAACGGCCTTGCCGGTTTTGGCCGATTCGTAGATGGCTTCAAGAATTTCCGACACGACGCAGGCCTGCTCCGGCGTGACGATCGGTTCTTTGTCGTTCAATAAAGCATCGATCCACAGCCGCATCTCCGTATCCTGCATGCTCTCGCCTTTGCCGTCGTAGAAATCGACGCCTTTGGCATCCATTTGAATTTTGTTCGTGTACAATCGGCTGTGCTTCTCGCCGTTGATCCGCGACCCGTCCTCCATATCGGCTCCGCCTTCTGTGCCGCACAGCGTACATTTGGCTTCCTTCACGTCCAGCGTATTGAGCGCCCAGCTCGATTCGAGCACGATGGTCGCGCCGTTCTTCATGATAATCATGCCGAAGGCCGAATCCTCCACCGTAAACTTCTCCGGATCCCACGAACCCCAAGCATTGGCAGCGTTTTCTTTGGAGGACAGCTTATGAAACGCCGTACCGAGGACGACCTTCGGTTCGTAGTTGTTCATGACCCAAAGCGTCAAGTCGAGCGCATGCGTGCCGATATCGATCAGCGGGCCGCCGCCTTGTTTCTCTTCGTCCAAAAACACGCCCCATGTCGGAACGGCACGGCGGCGAATCGCATGGGCCTTGGCATAATAAATCTCACCCAAATCGCCGTCCTCGCACACCTGCTTGAGGTAACGGCTGTCCGCGCGGAACCGGTTGTTATAGCCGATCGTCAGCTTCTTGCCGGTACGTTTCGCCGCTTCCACCATGCGTCTCGCGTCGGCCGCCGTCTTCGCCATCGGCTTCTCGCACATCACGTGCTTGCCTGCCTCCAGCGCCGCAATCGTAATCTCGGCATGGGAATCGTTCGGCGTACATACGTGCACGACGTCAATTGCTCCGTCCTTCAGCGGCTCGCGGAAATCCTCATACACTTTCGCGTCCGGCGTTCCGTATTTTTCCTTGGCCTTCTCCGCACGCTCCGTTACGATATCACAAAAAGCGACAAGTTCCACCTGCTGCTGCTTCGAAAGACTGGGCAAATGCTTCCCGTTGGCAATACCGCCGCAGCCGACAATTGCAATCTTCAATTTGCTGGACACTTGGTGTTCCTCCTTATAATAACATGACTTGGCTAAATCTTATCACGTTTGGGCGGCGGTTGAAATTGCGATTTGGTGACAAGGCAGTATAAGAAATTGCGACATGATGAGAAATGGATGTAAAGTGCGCAATGTTCGCAGGACCGTCTGTTCAGCCATAAAAAAGACAAAACCGGGACTCCTTATTTTTCAAGCCATCCCGGTCATTTTAAATTCCTATAAATTTTCAAGTGACTTTCAATTATTGTTCCGCAGAAATGTTCCGCTTCATTCCGCTTTAAGCTTCTTCGTACTTGCGCATAGCGCCAAGTACGATGCTGTAACCGTCCGAGTCATGGATATATGCGTTCTTAAATTCCCAGCCGCCGTGTGCGCCGGTGAACGGCTCAACGGCAATGATCGCACCCTTGCCGCGTATCTCCTCGATAAGTGATCGAGATCCTCCCAGCCGATATGGACGAACGTATCCCAACCGTATTCCGGGCCCTCCCATTCGGTCGGGTAGGTTGCACGTTTCACGGAAGCGGCGTTCGGCTTCACATCGTCCGGCGAGACCGCCAGCTGCAGGATGAAACACCTATCGTCCCGCTCCGCATGGCCCCAGCCGTCCACACGGCGACCGAGCACATCCCGGTAGTAGACTTGCGCTTTCTCCAGATCTTTCACGAGTCGAACTTGAATCGTCCTGCCCAGTTTAGTGCATTTTTCCGGCTGCACATCCGCTGTTTGCTCGCTCATGCTCATCGCTCCTGGAGTTTAATATTGTTCCTTATCCTCGGGTGGTACCAGCGCCGTTACAATATAAAACGCTTTCATTGCGTCCCAGCATTGCTGTGCCGTCACGGGATAATTATACCGTGCAGCTGCCCTCTTGTATATATTTCCAATCATGCCTGGTCACGCAGGCAGATGCAGCCTCAACGTAGCTTTCGTCCTCGGTCCGGCAGGAGGCTGGACCATGTATCGATACAGCCCCTTTCACCCGCTAATGCATTCAGCCTGCTGCTGCACCTGCTCCGGCTCCCCGCTTAAGCCTATGGCCGGGCTTCTTGCAGGAAACGCGCGATTCGCTGTACGGCCTCTCGGAGACGCTCTTCTTCCTGCACGAGCGCTATGCGCACGTAGCCTTCGCCTTCCTGCCCAAAGGCATCACCCGGAATGACGACTACGCCTGCCGAGTACAAGATTTCCCGGGAAATTTGTCGAGCGGTCCACCCCTTCGGTATCGGCGCCCAGATGAACATCGTCGCCTTCGGCTTCGGAATATCCCATCCCGCCTGCTTCAGCCCATCGATCACGATGTCACGCCGCCTTTCATACAATCCCGCAACGGGACGGCTTTCCGGCGACATATCCTCTTCCAGCGCGGCGATGCCGGCCTCCTGCACGCCCAGAAACACGCCATAGTCGATATTCGACTTCAATACGCGAAGGGCGCGGACGGCGTCCTGCTGACCCACCATAAAAGCGATGCGGCGACCGGCCATGTTGAAGCTTTTGGAGAGCGAGTGAAATTCGACGGCGATCTCCCGGGCGCCTTCCACCTCAAGAATGCTGGGTGGGCGGAATCCGTCAAAAGCCATTTCCGAATAAGCCAAATCATGGACGATCAGCGACTCATGGCGGCGGGCGTAATCGACAAGCTTGCGGAAAAATTCCAGTGTAGCAACCGCCGACAGCGGATTGCTCGGATAGTTAAGCAAAATGAACTTCGCTTTGCGCGCCGTTTCTTCCGGAATGTCCTCCAGCTTGGGCAGAAAATCGTTCTCTGCGCGAAGAGGCAGGAAATAAGGCTTCACCCCGGCCAGTACCAGACTCGCGGAATAGATCGGATATCCCGGGTCCGGCACCAGCACCGTATCGCCGGGGTCGGTTACGGCTAAGGCCAAATGCGCGAGCCCGTCCTGCGAGCCCATCAGTGTGACGATCTCCCGCTCCGGGTCCAGCTCCACCCCGAACCGGTGCTTGTACCAGCGGGCTACGGCCTCCCGGAAAGCGTGGCTTCCCTCGGAAGTAGGATAGCCGTACATCCGGGGGTTCATGGCCGCTTCCGCCAGCACCTGCATAACCTTGGGGGAAGGCGGGCGGTCCGGACTGCCGATGCCGAGATCGATGACGTCGACGCCTCGCTCCTGCACCTCTTTTTTCCACTGCGCCATTTCAGAAAAAATAGCCGAACCCAGTTCGGCCAAACGTTTGGATTGAATAGGCTTCATGATAACAACCTCGTCTTTTTGGTCTGATTGCTTGGAATGTCGTATTGCATTCATCCGATCCGTATTACATTGACAGTCCGCTTGCCTTATGAATGAAGGACATCATTCCGAGCAGAGCTGCGGCGAGTCCCCCGTAGGCGATCCCGAACTTCCAGCGCGAAGCCGTCGGTACGTCGTAATATCTGTCGTTTTCAAACAAAGTGTATTCCACCTGGCAGTGCAGCATGAGATGCAGCCCGTTTTCCTTCTGCACATGTTCAAGTCGCGTCAGATGCACCCGGCGGACAAGCCCTTGGTGGACCAGCGGTATCGTCCCCGTAAAATCCAGTCCGTCCCACGTCACACGGACGAACTGCTGGCGGTCCATGTCGGAATACGTGGTATAAGGAAGCTCCCGCTTATGCTCGGGGCCGGGAATAAAGAAGCCTTGGGCAATCAGCGGCTCGGCCGGTACCAGGAAGCTCGCAGTGACGAAGCGCTCTTCGCCGTGCTTGCGGTACTTCACGAATTTCTTGTACAAATCGTAGGCAAACATCGCCCAGATGATGATGAACAGGAAGCTGCGCAGGTAGATGATGACGACCAGACCGCCGATCAGTCCGACCAGCCAGAGCCAACGGGTGACCGCTGTCGCAATCCGGCCGCCGTCGAGCGGGTGAATCGGCAGGAGGTTGATCAAGTTCAAGAAGCGACCTACATAAGCGAGCGAATATAAAAGGGGACTGTCCGTAAAATAAGCCGCAACCAGCACGGTCGCCGCACCGATAGAGCCGAGCAGCGGACCGCCGTAAGCCATATACGCTTCTGTCACCGCATCCTGCGGATGGCGTTTCAGGTTGATCAGCGCGCCAAGGAACGGAATAAATACCGGCGCGGTCACCGGCGACCCTTTGCGTTTGGCGGCAATGACATGACCGAGCTCATGGACCAACAAGAGCAGCACGAAGCCGATGGCGAATCCCCAGGGATAATAAATGGCATACGCGCCGACGGACAGCGCCATGGATAGAATCGCTCCGCCGAATTTCCCGAATTTCAAAAGCCCGAGAAGCCATTTTCCCTTCGCAAGCAGGAACATCGCCGCCGCGCCGATATACCAGAACGGATTTTGTTTATTGGGCCTGCCTTTTGGCTTTTCCTCCAAAGGCTTTCACACTCCTTCAAGCATAAATTCAGCTTCCCCAAACCTCTTCATAAACCTCCGGCTTATAGCCCACCGTCACCTTCTTGCCGTCCGTGACGACCGGGCGCTTGATCAGCATGCCGTTCGAGGCGAGCGTCCGGATTTTCTCGTCGTCGCTCATCTGCGGCAACTTGTCTTTCAGCTGCATTTCTTTATAGGCTTCGCCGGAGGTGTTGAACCATTTCTTAATTTCAAGCCCGCTGAGGGAAATCAGCTCCTTCAGCTGCTCTGCGCTCGGCGGCGTTTCCTTGATGTGCACGGCGTCCATTTCCCGGCCGAGCTCCTTCAGACTGCTTCATAGCGCTGCGGCAGGTGCCGCAGGTCGGGTATTGATAAATCGTTAATCGTTTGCCGTTCATGCTTCGAATCATCCTTGTCCTCTAGTAAGTTGTACTCGGTTCCTCCCCCAATTATACCGACGAAAGGCGATCCACTGCAAATGAGCGATAGCCTATCCATTGAAAAAACGGCGGCGGGCGGCGATAATAAGAAAAACTCCTTATCGGAGTCCTTCAAAGGTGCCAGACCGTTTTTAGCGGAAATTTTTCTTAGTTCAGAAAGTTGCAGCGCGCTTTATACTTTAACGCGCTTAAACTTACTGAATCGTAAGGAAAAGGAATTTCATGGAACCGGAATGCGGAAAGGATGGTCGCTCGCTCTCATGATTTATGTGTTAAAAGCGCTATACAGCTTTTTGCTCCCGCCGGGGATCTTCATCGTACTGTTTGCGGCGCTGACCGTCTGGTCGCTGCGTTTCGGACGCAGAGCGGCGCTTGCTTCGGCTTTGGCGACGCTGGTGCTCTACGCCGCTTCCACTCCGCTGGCCGGAGAAGCCGCCGTTCGTACCTTGGAGCAGCGCTACAGCCCCCGCTTACGATCGAAGGCGATGTGTATGTGATCTTGACGGGAGGGGCCGTAGGGGGCGTTCCCGAGGTGGAAGGATCGGGACAGCTGACCGGAACGACGCTGAACCGCGTCGTGGCGGCCGCCGAGCTGTATCACCGGAAGCGGGCGCCGGTCCTCGTATCGGGCGGGCAGGTCTTCACGGACACGGGGAATGAAGGAAGGCTGTCGAAGCGGAAGCCGCTTGCTCTCGGGGTGCCGGAGCAGGACATTCTGCTGGATGATACGAGCCGAACGACGAAGGAAAACGCCGAAAATTCGGTGAAGCTTCTGGCAAGCGACGGACTGCATCGGCCCATTGTCATCACATCGGCTTTCCATATGCCCCGGGCGGTGCAGCATTTCCGCAAACAAGGAGCGGAAGTCATTCCTTACCCGGTCGGCTACCTGGTCAGTCAGCCTTCCGAGTGGCGGCTGACGAAGCTCGTTCCCTCGTCCGGCGGGATCGATTTGCTCAGCACAGCCGTCAAGGAATATATGGGTTTGCTGCAGGCTAAGTAAACAAAAATGACAATCGCCCGTTCGCGCCATATCCCGGTGCGAACGGGCGATTTCATGATCTAAATCAACTTCTGCGAATTTCCCAGCACTTCCGCCCTTACGGGTTACCGGTAAGCCTCCTGGTCAAATTCCACTTTGACGGCGACCGCCTCACTCACCGCGCCTGCTTGGCCGGGCTTTTCTCCCAGCCAAGCCCCCTGCTCGATCAGCCTGCGCTGCAGCTCGGGCACCGGCACGTCGCGGAAGCCGCCGCCGGACCGGCTTGCCATCGCTGCAGCCGTTCCGGCGGCCTGCCCCATGGCGAAGCAGTTCGGCATGACGCGGAGCGAGCCCTGAACCGGACGGTCGGAGGAGACGGAACGCCCCGCGACGATCAGATTGGATTTGCCCTGCGGCGGCATGCAGCGGTAGGGCACCCCGTGCGACTGGCCTTTGGGCAAATGCTTGATGGTCATCGTGCTCGATGCATTCGCAAGATGAATGTCGATAAAGTAAGCGTTCCGGGCGATATCATCTTCGAAAGAACGCATCGAGAGAAAGTCCTCGACAACCAGCGTATAGTCGCCGACAATCCGGCGCGTTTCGCGGATGCCGATTTGATCGCCGGAATGAACCAGATACGCCTGCTCGAAGCCGGGTACATACTTTCGAAGAAAGCGGATTTGCGTTTCGATCAGCCTGCGCCCCTCGATGGCGCCACGGCTGAGATCCTCCGCTTTGGTGCCATCGATTCCGAAGATATGTCCGAAATTAAAGCCGGCGACGGTATCGGACAGCCAGGCGATGCCCGAGATTCGCTTGCGCCCCTCCGGCAGGTCCCCGTTACGCTGGGCTTCCGTCACGGTTTTCTCCAGCTGCCCGCCCTGTCCCGACTCCGCCAGAAACCGGTCGAACCGCTCTTTACTCACTCCCGTTACAAGAAAGCACATCGTCCCCGGCTGCAGCTCTCCCTGCTCCCCGCCGACATGAAAGGGTACGCCGGCCAATGCCGCCAAGTCCGCGTCGCCCGTCGCATCGATGTAGAGCTTCGCCTGAACGACCGAACGGCCGGACTTGTTCGTAATGACCAGGCCGCTGATCCGGTCGCCCTCCAGAAGGACTTGATCCGCAAAGGTATGAAAGAGGACCCCGGCTCCGCTGGCCGTTACCGATTCGTCGTACACGCGCTTAAGCGTCTCCACGTCGATCGGGACCCAGTCCAGGCGCTCCTTGTAGCGGGCCATAAAATCGTCGCCCGCCGCCAACTTCATCCGCTCCAGCGACTCCAGGCCGATGCCGCGGATCACCGGCTTCTCGCCGTCCGTATACGGGCAGAAGGCCGGCACGAGCGCGGCCGTCCCCATCCCTCCCATATAGCCTCTCTGCTCGATCAGCAGGGTATCCGCCCCGCTCCTGGCCGCCGCGATCGCCGCCGCGACGCCGGAAGCGCCGCCTCCTACGACAACCACGTCGGGCGTATAAGAAACGGGCAGCTGCTGCGAGGGCACCGTAACCAACGTCTTTGCATCACTCATCATTGCTTTCTGCCTCCTAAACGAATATTTGGTGAAGGGTCGAACCCGCTGCTTTCAGCCGAGCAGGGCCCCTCCCGCCGTCAGTACGGCTTGAAGCTCTTTCACATCGATGTCAGCCGGAACTACCCCGTCCCGGACCGCAAGCGCGGCGGCGGATCCCGCCGCCTGCCCCGTCGCCATGCAGCTCGGGGTAAGGCGAGTCGTTGCCAGAGCCTCATGGCTTGTCGATATGCAGCGGCCGGCCGTCAGCAGGTTGACGACCCGCTTCGGCAGCAAGCGGCCGGTAGGGGATATCGTAGGCTCCGTCCCCTTCCACCCACCGGGCGATCACCCCTTTGCCGGACGGATCGTGAATATCGATCGGATATCCGCTGCGCGCAATGACGTCCTCGAACCAGCTGCCCCTGCACCACATCTCCGGCCTGCAGCGTATAGAGGCCGTCGATCCGGCGCGATTCGCGAACGCCGATTTGCGCCCCGACAGCGGAAATCGATGCTTGTTCAAAACCCGGCAGACGGTTTCTCATAAATTCCGCCACTATCAGCACCTGCCTCCGGCCAAGCCCTTCCGCTTCCGTCAAATCCTCCACGTCCGTGCCGTCCAGTCCCTGCACCCGGGTCGTATTGACCAGCACCTCGTCCGCCTCGGGGCCGGTAAAAAAGAGCACCTGATCGCGCCGGATCGGCAAATCCGCTTCTTTCCAATGCCGGTAGAAGCCGAGCACCCCGGTAAGCGGCAGATGGGGCAGACTCCGCAAACGGCGTCTTGCCGTAAAACTCTTCCGGGTGCTCGAGCATGTACCGCTTCACCCGGGCAAGATCCACGCCACGCATGCGGAACTTCATCGTCATCGGCTGGGTCAAGCGGTCGCCGTCTCTCCCTTTAAGGCAGGGAGCCCCGGACAAATAAGCGATATCCGCATCTCCCGTCGCATCGACGAACACTTTCCCTTTGACGTACATTTTGCCGGATTTGGAGGTCATCTGTACGGAATCAATCCGGTCACCGGTCATCCGAACCTCATCCCCGAAGCTGTGCAGGATCAGCTTGACCCCCGCTTCCTTCAGCATATCGACGGCGAGCACTTTGTAGACTTCGGGATGATACGGAGTTACGGTATGCACGAAGCCGACGGTATCCCGGACATGGCCGGGAGAAGCGTTCAGCTTCACCAGCCGGTCCACGATCTCCTGCGCGATGCCCCCAATAACCTGCTTTCCCTCCGTCGTATGAAAGGTCATCCAAGGGTAAACGAGCGCCGCGGTGGACATGCCTCCGACGAAACCGTATTTCTCGATCAGCACCGTCTTCGCACCGCCGCGGCCGGCCGCAATGGCCGCATTGACGCCGGCCGGTCCGCCACCGCATACGATAACATCCGCTTCAATGATTTTGCTCATGGAGACCTCCGGCTTATTTTTTCAAAGTAACATACCAATCGTTGATTTCTTTGAAGCTGGCGTCGCCCCCGGCCGCCTTAAATTTCTGCTGGAACGCTTCGAGACCCGAAAGCGGCTCTGCACCAAAGATCAATTTCACCGTGTAATCGTTCACCATCGTGCCGAGTCGCTGGGCATTCTTCGAATATTCCGGCATGAACGGGGCGATGCCGAGTAGGTCAGGCCTACGGGTCTCCTCCGGTCGCTTCACGTTCAGGTACTCCCAAGCCTCGAACAGACGCGGATCCTTGCGCACCCGGGCCTGCCAATAAGTCGGATAATTCTTCTCATCGACGCCCATCAAGAAGTTATTCGCCTGATTCCGCTCATCGGTAAAGATCGGAAGAATCGGCTGGTACGCGCCGTCCTTGAAGGTGTGATGCTTGCCTTCCTCCCCAATGGCCATCAGCTTGAACGTATCTTTATCCAGCTTGGCGTTGATCCACTTGACGGCGTCCTCCGGATGCTTGGCGGATTTCGGGATGAAGGTGATCCGGTCAAAACCGGCCGCGGCCGAGATGCCCATTTTGCCGTCTTTGCCCTTAAGCGCGGGGATATAGGCCATCTTGGCATCCGGCGCATTCTTCTTGAGGGCGTCGGCAACCGTAGGCACATCGGCCCAATGCAGCGGGATCATGCCCGCCTTGCCGCTGGAGAACTTCTCCTTCATCGTCGCATCCTTGTTGACGCCGAATTCTTTATCAAGCAGGCCCTGCTTGAACAAATCGCTCATGAAAGCCACATACTCCCTATAGCCAGGGTCCAGCACACGGGGGGTCAGCTTGCCGTTCACATCATTGTAGCCGTTGGCCAGTCCGAAGGCCCCGGCGATATTCTGAATGAACGGATCGTCCCCTTTGATCGTCAGGGGAATATTCTTATCCCCGTTGCCGCCGGGGTCCTTCTCCTTGAACGCTTTCAGCACCGCAACGAGCTCATCCAAACTTGTAGGCGCTTTCAATCCGAGCTTATCGAGCCAGTCCTGGCGGATCATCAAGCTCGTTCCCGCATAACGAATGGTCGGCGTCGGAATCGCGTACAGCTTGCCTTCAACTTTAGCCGCATCCAGCGTCGCCGGGGACACGGAGGCTTTAATATTCGGACCGTACTTGTCGATCAAGGGCCCCAGATCCGTGAGTGCCCCTTTCTTGGCATAATCCGCGTAAAGCGCCTTGAAATCGCTTCCTCCCCTGTCGTGATGGCATCGTACGGCTCGCCCGAAGCAATCAGCAGGTTCAGCTTATCCTGCGGTTTGTCCTGGGGCAGCATGTCGTACTGCACCTTGTAGCCGGTTTTCTCCTCCAGCATCTTGGCCACCGGATACGTGTTGTAATCGTCCTTCTGCCAGATTTGCAGCGACTTCAGCTGAGGCTTCGCTTCGCCATTCCCGGCGGAAGCGGAACCGGACGAACCAGAAGGGGCTTTGCCTCCCCCTTGGGACGAGCAGGCGGCCGAGGTCAGCGTGAGTGAGGCTAGCGAGACGAGCGACCATTTCCTTTTGTTCATAAGAACCCTCCTTGAATTGGTTTAACCCTTGACGGAGCCGATCAGGACGCCTTTGATAAAATATTTTTGCAAAAACGGATACACCAGCAGAATCGGAACCGTAGAGGCGATCACCGTCGCGGAGCGCATGCCTTCCGGGGAGACATTCATCATGTCGTCCGCGCTTTTATTCAATGCGGTAGAGGAGTCGGCATCCATGACGATATCCCGGAGGTACAGCTGCAGCGGTTTGAGCGACGGGTCGCTGATGTAAAGCATCGGATGGAAGAAGTCGTTCCAGTAATACACCGCGTAAAAGAGCGCGATCGTGGCGAGCACGGGACCGCTGAGCGGCAGGATGATACGGAACAGGATCGTGAACGTTCTGGCGCCGTCCATTTTGGCCGAATCCTCCAGCGCCTCGGGCAAGCTCTCGTAATAGCTTTTGATGACCAGAAGATTAAACACGCTGACCGCCGCCGGCAAAATCAGGGACCATAAGCTGTTGATGAGCCCCAGATTTTTGATCAGCAAATAATTCGGGATGATCCCCCGTTAAACATCATCGTGAAGATAAACAGCACCATGATCGCACCAATGCCGGGAAGATATCGTTTGGACAGCGGGTAAGCCGTCACGGCGGTGATCAGGATCGACAGCGACGTACCGCCTGCGGTAACCCCGAAGGAAATGAGAAACGAGTGAATGAATTGGTTGGAAGTCACCACATATTTCATGGTTTGCAGCTGGAAGCCAATCGGGAAAATACCCACCTTGCCCGAGACAACCGCCCATTCCTCGCTGACCGCCTTCGATAGCACGTTGGCAAACGGCAAGCAGAGTGGAAACGGCCAGAAGCAGGAGAACGCCGTAGGAAAAGAGGTCCAAGCCGATGTCGCCTAGCGTTTTTTTGCGCATGATCCGAGCCTCCTACCATATACTTCTTTGCAGCGAGCTTCCGGCTGAGCATGTTCCCGAGCACGATCAGAAGGAAGCCGACGACCGAGTTGAACAGGCCTACCGCGGTGCTGAAGCTGTAATCCATTTTACCGAGCCCGACCCGGTATACGTAAGTTCCGATCACATCGCCCGTCTGGTAAACAACCGGGTTGTAGAGCGTCAGAATCTGCTCTGTTCCCGCCTCCAGCAGGTCGCCGATCCGCAGAATAAACATCAGCACAATCGTCGGCAGGATGCCGGGAAGCGTGATGTAAAGCATCTGCTTGGTGCGTCCCGCCCCGTCGATGGCGACCGCCTCGTACTGCTCCTGCTCGATGCCGGCTATGGCGGCGATGAAGATGATCGCATTCCAGCCCGTTTCCTTCCACCCCGCCGTGAACACCACCACGCTCCGGAACCACTCATTATCCAGCAGGAAGGATACCGGCTTCGCGCCGAACCACTGGATCAGCTGATTGACCAGCCCCCCGGAAGGAGAGAGGATGTTGATGAACAGCCCCGAAATGATCACCCAAGACAGAAAATGCGGCAAATAAATGATCGTCTGCACCGTCCGCTTGAACAGCATCCGCCGAACCTCGTTCAGCAGCGGCGCCACCAGAATCGGCACCGGGAACAGCAGCACGATTTTGTACAGGCTGATCAGCAGGGTGTTGGCGAACACCTGCAGGAACTCCTCCGAGCGGATCAGCTTCCGGAATTGCTCGAGGCCTACCCACTTGCTGCCCGAGATCCCGTCAAAAATGTTAAAGTCCTGAAAAGCGATAAGGATTCCGTACATCGGCGTATATTTGAATAGAAGCAGCAGAAGAAGGCCCGGCAGGAGCAAGATATACATATCGATATGGGTTCGGAAGAGCTTCCACCGGTTGTCCCGCGTAACGGCGGTCCTCGCTTTATTCCGCTGCTCCAGCTCTGCGGCCGTTGTCGTGTCCATGCCTGAGTCACCTCCGTTTTATACTCTCATTATAGAGCCCGGCTCCAAAGCACTGTAGATGGTGAAACAATAGTTTCTGGTCAAATCCTATGGAGTTGGGGCAGGCATGAAAAAATGCCGGGTCCCGAACAACGAGTCGGAACCGGCATTCACCGGATTGCAGCCTTAAAAAGAGGGCGGTTCCGCATCGGAACCGCTTCGTACGGGCTTCAGGCGAACCCGCACCGTCGTTCCTTCGTCCAGCTTGGTTGCGATGGACAGCCCGTAGGCCTCCCCCGAAAACAAACGGATGCGTTCGTTCACATTATACAGCCCGTAAGAACTGCCCGAACCGTCCGTTCGCAGTTCGGGCCGGGGCTCCGTCAGGAGCCTCGCCGCCGTCTCCCCGCCCATGCCGGACCCGTCATCCGTTACAGAGAGCAGCAGGTCCTCCCCTTCCAGCCCCGCTTCAATCCGGATCGAGCCTTTCTTCGCCTTCGACTTGCGGATTCCGTGAAGCGACCGCATTTTCCACGATCGGCTGCAGGATCAGCTTCGGCATCTCATAGTCATAGACGGCAGGATCGGCCTCTATCGTAAAGGTGAAGCTGCAGGGAAACCGGTTCTGCTGCAGCTCGAGGTAGACCTTGGCCAGATTTAACTCATCCTCCACACGTACCGTGTCCCGTCCTTTACTCAGGCTCAGCCTGAAATATTTCGCCAAGCCGTCGATCATCTGGCTGACATCGTGAGCCCCCGGCCCATCGCAGCCCAATTGATCGTGTCCAGCGTGTTATACAGAAAATGCGGATTAATTTGCGCCTGCAGAGCCCGCGACTGGGCCTCGCGCTCCTGCACCTTGGCCGTATACGTCTCCTCCATCAATTCCTTCACTTTATGAAGCATATGATCCACGCTGCGTTCCAACAGATTCAGATTTCCTCCCGCTTTGCCCCATACCCGTCCAGGCGCTCCACGCCTTCCCGGTGAATCGTGCGGATGACGAGCCGCACTCCTCCGGTTCATGCTTTGAATGACAAAGGCCATCAGCACAAAGACGAGCAGCAGGAACAGAACGGACACGCCGAGCAGCGCGGCTGCGCCGGAAAACCGGTTTAACGTAAAGGCTTGGCGCGTAATTTCGGCCGCCGGCACTTCCGCCGTCAGCTTCCACCCGGTGGAAGGAATCGTGGTAAAGATGCGGTAGGCCGTATCCTTGCCGTGAGCAAATTTCACGGCCCCTTCCTCTTCCGAAGCCGCCGCTTCGTCAACCAAAGGAGCGGGCTGACCGATCATCGCCTTGTCCGTATGCCAAATCAGCTTGCCCTCCCGATCCGTGATATACAGCAGCTTTTGCTCAGACAGCTCCACCCGGCCGATGATATCCCGCAGCGTCTGTTCCGTCATATCGACCACCAGTACCCCGATCATCCGGTCATACCTGTCGGGATCCCGCAGCATCCGTGCACTCGACAGGACGTAGGCATCGCCCTTGTCGATGTAGGATTCCTTGTAGGCCCCCGTCCACACCATCGAGCCGCCGGCCTCGACAATCCGGGGATACCAGGAGCGCGCCTTCAAATTCGCCAGGGGAAAAAAGTTGATCTTCTCGCCCGCATACAGCTTGGTATCCTCCACGAACAGCCGGATGCGGAACACATTATCGTTCGACTCGGCGGCGCCGATCAGCGAACGCAGCCCTTTGACCGTATCGAACGGATCGTCGGTATCGGGACCCATGACATATTTGTACAGATACGGGTTCATAAACAAGGCATTGGAGGTGTCCCGAACCCGGTCCATTTGGTACTGCAGATTGATTCCCGTTTGCCTCAGGGTCTGCAGCATGGAGCGGGTGACCTCCTGTTCCAGAATGGCGGCAGACTTTTGATAATACGAGTAGAGAAGCAGGCTGACCGGCAGTAAAATCAGCAGCACATAGGCCATCAGCCAATATCTTGCGGCCACGATCCCCCGAAGCGGCGGCATCAGCCAGTTAAGCCATCTTGGAGCGTGCGGCTTCATCCGAAGCGATCCCCCTTTACATGCCCCGGTCCCGATAGGCGCTGGGGGTTAGGCCCGTATATTTTTTGAAAATTTTGCTGAAATGGCTCGGATCCGAATAGCCCACCGCATCGCAGATCTCGTAAAATTTGATCCGGGCATCGCGCAGGAGTTCCTTCGCCCGTTCGATTCTTACTTTGGTCAAGTATTCGTACACCGTTTCCCCAGTCTCCTGTTTGAAGAGAAGGCTGACATAAGTCGAACTAAGGTAAACGCTTTCAGCAATGTCGGAAACCGTCAAATTCTCGGCGTACCGCTGATCCATCACCGCTTTGATCCGTTCAATCACATTCCTTGCCCTGCCGCTTCGTTTCTCGTGGATCTGCCGGCAAACTTCTGTCATATGAGAGTCCAGGAGCCGCCTTAGATCGGCGATCGTTTCCTGTTGAAAAATTTGTTCCCACAGCTCCGTCGACCGTTCCTCCAAGTCGCGTGTGGGAATATGCAGCTCCAGCAGCAGACCGGTTCGACAGCAAAATCAGCTCGAGCGACATGATCCGTCCGTAGCGGAATCCGTCCCGGCGGTTGCGCGCCAGCCGCTCGAACCAATCGCTCAGCTCCGCCATGACGGCCGCCAAATCCGCTGCTTTGAGTGCCGAGTTCAACCGTTCAATCTGCACGGGCTCGAACCGGTAAGAGTCCCCGTCCCCCGTCTCCAAGCTGTCCATCGTAATAATCCGGTTCTTGCCCAGATACCATTTCTGATCCGCGGCTTCCCTTGCCCGGTTGTAGGACTGCGGCAGTGCCTGGAGCCGGTTCACCCTTTCGCCGACGCCGATCGTCACACTGATCTTGAGCCAACGCGCCAGATTCTCCCTCATTTCTTCGGCGAGCAGAAACAGTTGATCCTCCAGCCCCTCTTTCTCCCCGCTTCCATACAAAATGCCGATATATTCACCGCTCTGATTCTCGAAAGCATAGCCCTTCATGAAGCGGCCGATCAGCTCCTGGCAGATGTTCAGGATGGCGTAGGCGAGCAGTTGCCTGTCCCGCTCCGTCCGCTTATCGATTACCTCCGCGCTGTCGTCGATCCGCAATAGGATAACCCAATAAGAAGCTTCCAAAGGCGACCCCAGTCCCAAAAAATCAAGCCGCTCCCGAATCCGCTCGGGCCTTGGGATGCCGTCGCGGATGACGGACATGAGAAACTTCTCACGGAGCAGCGGCATGCTCTGCGTCAGCTTCTCCTGCATATCGGCAATAAGCCTCCGTTCCGTCTGCTCTTCCTGCAGTGCATGAAGCACGCGTTCCACCACGGTTTGCAGCTCCTGCATATTGACCGGCTTGAAGATATAATCGACGGCACTCACCTGAAGTGCCGATTTCAAATAATCCGCATCGTCGTGGCCGCTGACAAAAACGATCTTGATATGAGGGTGCCGCGAGCGAATCTCCGCGACCATCGCAATTCCGTCCATATGGAGCATGCGCACATCCGTCAGGATCAAATCGGGCAGGAACCGTTCGACGGCCTGCGGCCCCTCTTCCCCGTCCTCCGCTTCCGCCACCACCTCGATCCCGTAGTCGTTCCAATTGAAATAGCTGCGCAGGCCGAAACGGACCGTGGGCTCATCGTCTACGATAATCAATTTGTACATCCTTTGCCGTCCCCCTTCACCTGAGTGATTCCCAGTTGCTCCAAGCCGATTGGCTTAGATGGAAAAAGCCCCCAAGGTCGTTGGCCTTGAGGGTCGCGATGCGGTCGCCGGAAGGCGGCCCTGTCGGTATATCTATTATACGGGAAGCGGCTTTAGGCCTGAAGGGGGCAATCCTTTAATTTCTGGCGTAATTCTACACCTGCTCCAGACGCCGGATGCATTCCTCCATATCCGGAGGCGGCGGCGCCTCCAGCTCCAGCCAGCGCTTCTCCACCGGATGGATAAAGCCGAGAACTGCGGCGTGCAGCGCCTGACGCGCGATCCAGTCTTCTCCGGCCGGTATCTCGGGCCCGTACAGCTTGTCCCCGAGCAGCGGATGGCCGAGATGCTTCATGTGGACTCGGATCTGATGCGTCCGGCCGGTCTCCAGCCGCAGACCGGACCATGGTCGCTTCGCGGAAACGGCGTTCCACGCGGTAATGCGTAACCGCCGGATAGCCCTCCGGCGTGACAATGCGGATATGCGGTCGCTGCGGATCCCGGTCGATCGGTCCCTCGATTGTGCCCGCGTCCGTCTCTACCCAGCCGTGTACGAGCGCGATGTATTCCTTTTTCACCTCGTGGGCCTGCATCTGCTCGGAAATTTGTTGGTGGACGTATGGATTTTTGGCGATGGCGAGGACCCCGGACGTTTCCTGGTCGAGCCGGTGCACCGGACGGAAGCGGAAGCTCTGCCCCTGCTGCGCCCAGTAATGAACGACCCCGTTCGCAATCGTGCCCGTATAATGGCCGTGCGTCGGATGCACGACGAGACCGGCCGGCTTGTTCAGCACCAGCGGCTCCTCATCCTCGTAGAGGATATCCAGCTCCATCGGCTGCGGCAAAATGTCCTCGGACGCTTCCTTTTCCATGCGCACGGCCACCAGATCTCCCGGTTTCACCTTGATGTCGATGTATTTGCGTTCGCCGTTCACCGTAATCCCCTGCTCCGTCAGCTTGAGCCGGGAGAGGAGCTTCCGGGATACCCCCATCCGTTTCTGCAAAATGGTACGGAGGATAAAGCCCTCCTCCTCGGGGGGACGACGTATTCAAGCGGCTTGTAGTAGCTCATGATTTGCGGCGGAATACCTCGGCGCTCCGTACATATTCCACATCGCCGATGCCGGCGCGGTGGTTCGCGGTCCGGGCGACGGTAAAGAAGAGATCCGAGAGCCGGTTCAAATAGCGGCGGACCTCGTCATTAATCGGCTGTGTGCGAGCCAGCGTCACCACCCGCCGCTCGGCGCGGCGGCAGACCGTGCGGCATACGTGCAGTGCAGAGGACGCCGGGCCGCCACCGGGAAGAATAAACCGCTTGATATCCGGCGTCTCCGCATCGTACTTGTCGATCCACGTCTCCAGCCGTTCCACCATCTCGGCCGTAACCTTATAGGGACGCAGCTCCTGCTTCAGCAGTGCGAGGTCGGAGCCGCAGTCGAAGATTTCGTGCTGAATCTCGAGCAGGTCGGCCCTTAGGTCCGCATCCCGCTCGGGATCGAGGAAGCCAATCGCCTGACCGACGAAACAGTTCAGCTCATCCACCGTGCCGTACGCCTCCACCCGCACATCGTCCTTGTCGACCCGTCCGCCGATAACCCCGGTTTGTCCGGCGTCTCCCGTACGTGTATAAATCCGCATTCCTTTCCCTCCTTCTGATTGGTATATCCGGCTTATAGTCCCATCATCTCATACAAAAGCTTCATATCCAAGTGGTCGCGGAGATGATCCGCCAGCCGGTCGAACGCGGCCTCCCGCCGTTCCATGAAACGCAGACCGGACGGCGCGCCTCCCATCCCTTTGCCTCCCGAATCCGGTTGAGCCAGGCGCGGCGGAAATCGTCATTATGCAGGATGCCGTGAAGGTATGTACCCCATATCCTGTCGCTGGCGCCCATTGCCCCGTCCGGAACGTAATCGTCCGCTCCCGTGCGCCGGATCTCGAAGGGATGCTGAACCGGTTCGGTGAACTCCGTGCGCCCCATATGAATCTCGTACCCGCTAACAGGCGACGATCCGCCGTCCGGCGCGTAAAGCTGCGACTTGCCCTCGACGCGGATTGTTCTTTTGTCCGCTGCAAATACCGTTTGGGCCGGAACCAGGTTCAGGCCTTCAAGCTCCGGCTGATCCGACTCGACCAGTTCCGGATCCAGCGACCAGGTGCCCATCATTTGGTAACCGGCACAAATGCCCGTGAGCCATCCACCCTGCGCGGCATAAGCCTGCAGCTTGCGTTCAATTCCGGCTGAGCGGAGATACAGCAGGTCGTCAACCGTGTTCTTGCTGCCCGGTAGAATCACGGCGTCGGGCCGGCCGAAATCCGCATCCGAATCGATATACCGCACGCGGACATCCGGTTCATGGAACAAGGGATCGATATCCGTAAAGTTGGAAATTCGCGGCGACCGGATGACGGCGATATCGAGACAAGCCTCCGGCTCTACTGCCGGATCCGCTATGCCTTCCGTGCGGGCGACCGCCAGCTTCCGGTCCAGTGAAGCCGAATCCTCATCCTCAAGACCCAAATCGGGCAGGTAGGGAATGACGCCGAGCACCGGTTTTCCCGTTCGGCTTTCCAGCCATTCGAGCCCGGGCTTCAGCAGAGAGACGTCCCCGCGGAATTTGTTGATGATAAAGCCCTTCACGCGGTGCGTTCCTCGGGGGATAAAATATCCAGCGTGCCGACCAAAGAAGCGAATACGCCGCCCCGGTCGATATCCGCGACGAGAATGACCGGCGCATCGGCCCATCCGGCCATCCGCATATTGACGATATCCCGGTCCTTCAGATTGACCTCAGCCGGGCTGCCCGCCCCCTCCATGACGATCAGATCGTATTCGCTCTGCAGCCGGTGCAGCGCATCCTTCACCACCGCCTCCGCCTCGGATAAATACCGCTCCCGGTAAGTTCGGGCATCCAGGTCCCGGTAGGGCCTGCCGTGCACCACCACCTGGGAAACCATATCCTTCTTCGGCTTCAGTAGAATCGGGTTCATATCCGTCGTTGCCGGAACGCGGCAGGCATCGGCCTGCATTCCTTGGGCGCGCCCGATTTCTTTCCCGTCCGGCGTTACGTATGAATTAAGCGACATATTCTGCGACTTGAAGGGAGCCACGCGGAACCCGTCCTGCAGGAAAATGCGGCAGAGACCGGCCGTCAGCAGACTTTTGCCCACATCCGAGCCCGTGCCCTGCAGCATAATGGTTTTGCCGTGCGGAGCCGACCGCCCTGCTTCGGCATCGGTGTGCACCGGGTTGACGAGGGCGGTCTGAGTCCCTTTGGATACAGGCTTGCCGTGGCCGTTCCCCGGGGCTGACTCGCTTCCCCCGACCGCTGCAGGCTTTTCCGCCGAGACCGAAACGGTTTGGCGTGATTTCAGCATCTCAATTACGGAAGCCAGCCCGTTCGCCAGCCGCTCGTTCTGCTCACGGGTCTTGACGGCGACCCGGACATAAGCTTCGCTGAGGCCCGGAAACCGCGAGGCGTCGCGGATCAGGACACCTTGCCGCCCCATTGCCTCCTGCGGCTCCCGTGCTTTTAACTGAAGCGGCTCCAGGGAGAGCAGCAGGAAATTCACGTCGCTGTCGTACACCTTCAGCCCGAGTCGCCGCAGACGATGGGAAAGCCATTCCCGCTCTTCAGGCGACCACTTTTTCGTTTCCGCGGCAAACGCATGCTCCTCCAGCACGGCCGACCCGATCCACTGGGCCAGCGCATTCACGCTCCACGGCACCTGCGGCCGCTTCATCCGGGCAATGCGGTCCGGATGTGCCACGGCATACCCCAGTCTCAGACCGGGGATGGAGTAAAATTTCGTCATCGAGCGAATCACGATCAGTTGCCGGTTCACCGCCGCCGCGCCGGTCAAGGTCAGCCGCTCCTCCTCGGGAGAAAAGTCGAGGAAGGCTTCATCCACGATCACCGGTTTTCTTACCGCCGCCAGCCGTTCCAGCATTTCTTCGCCTAGCGACCGCCCCGTCGGATTGTTCGGGTGGCCCAGCATCAGCAGGTCGCAGACAGCCGTCGCTTCCGCGATATCCCCTTCCGACAGCCGGAAGCCCGTCTCCTCCCGAAGTGGAATATCCCGCACCTGTCCGCCGATTTTCCGTACCGCTTCCTCATATTCGGCAAAGGACGGCCTGGCGAGCCCCGTCACCTTCGGCTCCAGAATCCGTACCGCGAGATCGATGAGCTCGGCGGCGCCGTTGCCCACAAGCACGCATTCCGCCGGTACCCCGTGCTTTGCAGCCAGCTTTGCCGTCAGCTCGCGAACTGCAGGATCAGGATAATGCACCACCTCCCGCCAGCTGCCCGCAAGAATCCGGCCGACGGCTTCCGGGGGGCCCAGCGGATTCATATTGGAGCTGAAGTCGAGAAAACGCTCCGGCGAACCGCCGAAGGCTTCCGCCGCCGTCCGCAAATCCCCGCCGTGTCCGTATTGCTCCAGCATGCCGATCCACCTCCAATAGATCTGATTTCTAACACACCCACAGTACGAGCAAGAGCAGCAGGACTGTTTCGAGCAGCTCGTTCAAAGCTCCGTAGGTATCGCCCGTGAGCCCGCCCAGCTTGCGGCTCAAATAAAGACTCCCGCTTACGCCGCATATAACAGTCACCAAGACGATAAAGAGCGGCGCGAATGAGTCCTCCGGAGCCAAGCCGGAAAGCAGCAGCAGGCCAAGCGTGAGCAGCAGTGCGAGCACTGTGTGTGCGAGCATATGCTTCCGGCCTACACCGCGGAAATAACCGCCGATGCCTCCGGAAGAGCCCGCCCGGGCGTAAGGCCAGCAGGCGATAGCGACCACCATGTACCACCGGCTCCAAAGCGGGACCAGCGGCAGGAGCCATGAGGCTTTCCCCCAGACCCTGCTGCCGAGCAGCTCTGCAAGCAGAGACCATTTCAGCAGCAGCACCAGAGCGCAGGCGATCACGCCCATGGCCCCGACACGGCTGTCCTTCATGATCTCGAGCATCCGTTCACGGGAACGGTGGCTCAGCACGCCGTCGGCCGTATCCATCAGCCCGTCAAGGTGCAGAGCCCCGGTGAGCCCCACCCAGACGGCGAGCAGCAGAGCGGCCGACGGCGGCGCCGGGAGCCCCATGTGCAGCGGCGTCCCGGCCAAGGAGAGCAGCGGCCCGAGAACAAGACCTGCCAGCGGATAAAAAACGACGCTCCGCCGAAACAGAGCATCGGTATACTCCAGCCGCACCGGTACCGGCGACCGTGTCAAAAACTGAAAGGCCGCCGCGCAGGCGGCACCCGATTTGCTTATCCAAGCCATAACATCACGCACAGCAGCACCCCCGCAAGCCAATAGCTGACGCCATACATCATCCGCACCGTCCGCCGGATGTCCTCCCTCTCCAGCGGGCGCAGCGGCCAGCCCATCCGGGCCCGCTCGCTGACCCGTCCGTGATACACATTCACGCCGCCCAGTTCAAAGCCGAAGGCGCCCGCCGCGGCGGATTCGGGAATCCCGCTGTTCGGGCTCGGATGAAGCCGGGCGAAGCGCAGGACGGCCCGTGCGGCGCGAACGGCGTCCGCCCCGGGCGTCAGCCAGGCGGTCAGGACCAGCAAGCAGGCCTGCGATCCGGGCCGGAACGAAGTTCATGACATCATCCCAGCGGGCCGACGCCCACCCGAAATGCAAATACTTTTCATTCTTATAACCGACCATCGAATCCAGCGTATTGGCAGCACGATACAGCATGGCGAGGGGTGCCGCCCCTAGCAGGGCATAAAACAGCGGGGAGACGACCGCGTCCACGATATTTTCCGCTACCGTCTCGACCGCCGCCCGTGTAATTTCCGGCTCCGCCAAACGCGAGGTATCCCGGCTGACGATGTAGCCCGCGTATTTGCGGGCCTCCGCCAAATTCCCATCGGCAAGCGGCCGGTACACCTGCATCGCCGCATCCTTCAGCCCCTTGACAGCCACGGTGGTGGAAATGAACCAGACGTTCACCGCATAGCCCAGCCAAGGGTGAATCGCATGCGCCATCCACGCCGCGGCGCCTATCGTTCCGAAAGCGGCGATCAGGGTCACGGCCGTCAGTGCCGCGCCGCGCGCCTTCAGTCGTGCCGGGCTAAGGCCCCCGGTTTCAGCCGGCGCGACCGCTTCTCCAAGGCCGTAATCAGCCGCCCGAGCAGAATCACCGGATGCGGAAGCCTTTTCCAGGCCGGGTCGCCGATCAGCCAGTCCAGCACGAGTGCCGCCAGCGTCATCGCAGCCGTTTCCTGCAAGCTATAGAACAACAATGTCTTTCCTCCAGCCTATATCCAGCCATCCGTTCACGGCCGCTGACCTTTCTTACCGCAGATCCCGCTAAAATTGAAACCGGATGCGGCTCAGCTCCACCGGGATTCCGGATGTAACCAGAATCACTTGGTCCGCGCTCCGCGCCAGCCTCTGATTCATCCGCCCGGACAAGTCGCGAAACCGGCGGCCCAGCTTGTACTCCGGCACCAGCCCGTAACCGACTTCATTCGTTACAAGCAGCAAGAGTCCGGGGTAACCGGTCACTACTCCGGCAAGCTCCGCAATCTTCTCTTCGAGCGCCGCTCCGCTTCCGGCTCCGTCTCCAGACGCAGCGACCAATTGGACAACCACAGCGTCAGGCAGTCGACCAGCACGACAGGGCGAAGGTCCTTGGCGGCACCGCCCGCCTGCTCGTCCTGCAGGTGCAGAAGCGTCTCCGCCAGCGCCAGCGGCTCTTCGATCGTCCGCCACGGAAACCCGGACGCCTCCCGCTCCCGGCGGTGCATGGCGATACGCTGCTCCATCTCCTCGTCGTAAGCCTGACCGGTCGCGACATACACGCCTTCGGCACCAAGCTTCGCCGCATACGCTTCGGCAAACCCGCTCTTGCCGCTCCGCGCGCCGCCGGTAACCAGCACCTTCACAAGCGTTCCTCCGTTCCTTCGTTCCTACCGCTTTCGCAGCCAAGCTTTTTCAGCCAAACCCCGGCCTCAAGCTTCCTGCTTTTTCGCTTCCGCCTGGGACACGCCCGCTTGCGCAAACGTCGCCATTTCCTTCATGATGCGCACCGACGCTTCAATGAGCGGGAAAGCGAGCACAGCGCCGGTTCCTTCGCCAAGCCGCATATCCATCCGCAGCATCGGCGTAAGGCCGATTTCCTCAAGCGACCGCGCATGGCCCTGCTCCTGCGACAGGTGTGATGCGATCATATACGGCACGGCTCCCGGCGCTAGCCGGGACGCCACTAAGGCCGCGGCCGACGATATAAAACCGTCGACAACGACCGGGCAGCGGTGCCGCGCCGCGCCGAGCAGCACGCCGACGAGGCCGGCGATCTCCAGCCCTCCGACCTTGGCCAGCACGTCCATCGGATCTTCCGGGTCCGGCCCGTTCAGCTCGATCGCGCGGCGGATCACCGCCTGCTTGTGCGCGAGACGCGCATCGTCGATGCCCGTCCCGCGGCCTGCGGCGCTTGCCACATCGGCGCCCCCCAGCACAGCCAGCAAGGCTGAGCTGGCCGTGGTGTTGCCGATGCCCATCTCGCCGGTGGCGAAGAGCCGGTAGCCGGCGGCTACCAGCTCCTCCACCGTCTCGACGCCGACCAGCACCGCGGCTTCCGCCTCGCGGCGCGACATCGCGGGGCCCTTCGCCATATTGGCCGTGCCCCGGCGAATCTTGCGCGAGCGCAGGTCCGGGTGGGCCAAATCGGCGTTTACGCCGATATCGACGCACACCACGTCCGCTCCCGCCTGGCGGGCCAGCACATTGACGGCGGCGCCTCCGTGCAGGAAGTTCAGTACCATCTGCGGCGTCACCTCCGCAGGGAAGGCGCTTACCCCCTCCTCGCAAACGCCGTGATCGCCGGCCATCACGATGACGGCCTTGCGCCCCAGGTCGGGCAGCGGCTCCCCGCGGATGCCGGCGAGCTGCTTGGCCACTGCCTCCAGCCGGCCGAGACTTCCCGGCGGCTTCGTCAGCTGATCGAGATGCGCCTCCGCCGCCTTCACCGCCTCGCTGTCCAGCGGGCCGATTCCACGGATGACCTGTTCCAGCGTTTCTTCGGACTCACGATCCCATAACTTTCCATCCAGTTCCATATCCATTAATCCATCCTTCCCCTTCCCAGCAGAATCTGTGGAACCTCTCTCTCCGGATGCGCCAATACATGCGGCCGGGTGCCGTATACCCGCTCCAGGAGCTCGGGCCGAATCACTTCGTCCGGCGTCCCCATCCCCGCCAGGCGTCCTTCGTGCAGCAGCAGGAGACGGCCGCAGTATTGCGCCGCCAGATTCAAGTCGTGCAGTACGGAAATCACGGTCAGGCCGCTTTCCTGCTGCCACTTGCGCACCCAATCCATCATTTCCAGCTGATAGCCGATATCAAGATAGGTAGTAGGCTCATCAAGCAGCAGGAGCTTCGGCTCCTGCGCCATCACCTTGCCGAGCGCCACCCAGCGCCGCTCGCCCCCGCTCAGCCGGTCGAGCGTGCGGTCCGCCAATGGCCGGAGCCTAAGCCAATCGAGAATCCGCTCCACCAAGCCGCTCCGGTCCGCAGGTTCATCCCCGAGCCAGTTCTGGTACGGATACCGGCCCATCTCGAGCATCTCGCGGACGGTGAAGCCAACCTGCGGCAGGGCGTCCTGCTGCAGCACAGCGACGAAACGTGCCAGCGCTTTGCGCGGATAACTCCCCGCCGGCTTGTCCTGAAGGAGCACCCGCCCCGAGCTCGGCTTTATCACGCCTGAGATCAGCTGCAGCGGCGTCGATTTGCCGGTGCCGTTCGGTCCGAGGATGCCGAGCCATTCCCCTTCCGCCACTTCGAAGCTGAGCTCCTCCAGCACGCGCTCTGCGCCATAGCTTTTGCCCAGCCGTTCCACCTGCACAACCGCCATTCCGTCCTCACCCCGATTCGCACCGTATAATCCAATTGAAAATATGTACTTTGCCCGGAATCATCCTTAGCCAGCCAACCCAATTACCTACGTCTACATACCGCCGGAGCGCTTGGACCGCTTAAGCAAATAAGCAAAGAACGGAGCGCCGAGAAAAGCGGTAACCACCCCGAGCGGGATTTCCGTCGGGCTCAGCAATGTTCGGGCTAACGTATCCGCCGTCAGCACGTATACCGCCCCGCCGATCAGTGACAAGGGCAGGAGCGACCGGTAATCCGGCCCGACCAGAAGCCGAAGCAGATGCGGCACGATCAGGCCCACGAAGGCGATGACACCGGAGACGGATACGGCCGCCGCCGTGAGCAAAGTGGAGGCGATCAGCACCGCCAGCTTCGTCCGCTCAACGTTCACGCCGAGATGCGCCGCGTGCCGTTCCCCAGCGCCAGCAGGTTCATGGCCCGGCCGAAGCCAAGCAGTATAAACGCGCCGGCCGCCAAATAAGGCAGCAGCAGGGAGCGTATAGGACCATCCGCGAAGCGCAAGACTGCCCATCGTCCAGAAGATGATCTCATTGATTACCGTTTTGGACAAAGCAACCATCAGCGACACCCCGGCCCCGAGGAAGGCCTGCATCACCACACCCGCCAAAATGACCGTCTCGATCCGCAGCATCCCCTGCGAACGGGCCAGCAAGCAGCACGATCGCCAAGGATGCCGTCCCCGTCAGGAAAGCGACGGCAGGCACCGTCCATTGGCCGAGCCAGGCGAACTGCAGTCCGAACAGGATCAGAAAAGCCGCGCCCACCGACGCTCCCGATGAGACGCCGAGCGTGTAGGGGTCCGCCAGCGGATTGCGCAGCACCCCTTGGAAGGCGGCTCCGGCGAGCCCCAGTGCGGCGCCGACCAGCATCCCCAGAACGACCCTCGGCAGGCGCACCTTCCAAATGATTTGCTCCGCCGCTTCGGTCCAGCGAACAGGAACCTGATTTGCGATTCCCGGAATCCGGTGCAGCACCATGCTCCATACCTGTCCGAACGGAATGCGAACCGAGCCGAGAGACAGCGCAGCGGTTGCGGCCAGCAGGAGCAGCAGTACGGCCGCCCCGCCCCAAATCCACAGCCGTCGTTTCATTATTTCACCAGTTCCGGATAAATCCCCTTGGCGATGTCGAAGAGACCGGATGTAATCCGCGGACCCGGACGGCTCGTCGTATCTTTGTCGACCCCCGCCAGCCGGTTCGTCTTCACCGCCTCGATCTTATCCCAGCCGCTGCGCTCGCGGATAACCTGATCCATCGGCTTGTTGGTTTTATCATCCGTAATGCCCTTCGGGTACAGAATCACCTGCGGATTGTCCGCAATGACCTTCTCCTCGCTCAGCTGCACGTAGCCCTTCTGATCGGCCGCCACATTGATGCCTCCGGCCAGTGTGATGAGCTCGTCCAGAAACTCGCCCTTCCCGACCGTCCAGCCCGGCGAGAATTCGATAAACACCTTCTTCTTCTGCTCCGGCTTCAGATCATTAACGGCGTCCAGCACCTTCTGCCGGTCCGCTTTCATTGAAGCGACCACCTTCTCGGCCTGGTCCTGCTTATCGAAGATTTGACCCATCATCAGGATGTTGTTCATCACATCGTCCACCGTTTTCGGCTCGACCTTGAACATGTTGATCTTCAGCTCCCGCAGCTTGTCCACGACGGCCGTCTTCATCGATACACCCGTCATGACCAAATCCGCATTCGCGGCAATGAGCGCCTCTTCGTTAGGCTTTACAATGCTGCCCATCTTCGGTTTGGTCTTGGCCTCCGCCGGATAATCACAGAAATCCGACACCCCGACCACCTTATCGCCGAGCCCCAGGGCAAACAGCGTCTCTGTTTCAGCCGGCGAAGTTGAGGCAATCCGCTCGGGCGCCTTCTCGAACGTGAACTCCTTGCCGGTCGCATCCTTCACCTTCAGCGGATAGACCGTATGCTTCGCTGCGCGTTCCCGCGCCGCCCTGGCTTGTCCCGGACGCCGCTTTCGGCGGATCGGTGGGCTCTCCCGGCTTCGGCGTCGTCTTGCCGCCGTTTCCGCCGCGACCCGTTCCCGCCACTGCCAGTGCAAGACCAAGCACCGCGACCAGCAGCTTTTTATTGAAATAAAACCTTGCCATAACCATCCATCTCTCCTCTTCCGCCTCGCTCACCCGGGATAAACGGCTCTGCGCCGTCCTTGTTTTACAAGGATCAGCGCGTTTACCAAGGCCCGTGGTGCGAAGCTATACATGCTCGATAAATTATAAAGTCTTATCAACAAAAAAGCCCCCCGCTTTCCGAAAAAAAGCAGAGGGCCGCCATCCCCGGTGCCGATCGGCGACCTGCCGGCCGCTCCTTACGCACGGGATGCGTGTCTGCTCCTCTTTCCTCGAAAAGGCCGCATGGTCCTCCGTTCAGGCAGGTCTCCTGGCTTACGGGCGGCTGATGCCGTTCTTCGCCTTCCCATCCGGCACCGGACAGTGGCTCCTGAAGAACAACCCGTATTACAGTGGCGGGACCGCGCCGGATTTGCACCGGCTTCCCTTTTAACCCGCGACCGGATGGCCGCGGGCACCTGAACGGATATTCAGTTGTCGGTGTAACGGTTATTCGCTCTTCTGAGCGATTTGTTTCATGACCTGTTTCGCTTTATTCTGATCCGGAGCATTGGCCGGGATAAAGGCCATCAGATCCTTGCCGTTCAATTTCAGCTCCTGGAACCATTTCGTCTTATCCATCGGAATTCCGTACAGATGCTTGCCTGTGGACGGCTTGCCTTCCTCCTTGATTTCCAGCACGCCCTCCGGAAAATCCTCCGGCTTCGCCACATCGTCGAGCGGAACATAGCCGCCTTGAGCGCTCATCGCCTTGAACTGCTCCGTCGGCAGCACGAGAATCCCGTTCTCTCCCGCGGCGATTTCCACAACCATCTTTTCCATCGAAAATATCGGAGTCGTCGTAATTTGAACGGTCGGAGCGGCTCCCAGCTTCGTCTGCAGCGATTGCTGAAGCTTGTCCGTAACCTCGCTCGGAATGCCTTGAGATCCCATCATGAAAATGGATACATCCGCCTTCGGCCCTCCGCCGCAGCCCGCAAGTACCGTCATGAGCAGCAGAATGAGCAGCGGCTTCGCTCGCATGATTCGATTGATGTCCCCTTCCCTGGCCCCGGATCGGATCCGGTCCCGTGTCTCTATGAACCTAGTTTATCATAAAGGCTGCAACTCTTTCAAAATGAAAATCCCGCCTCCATCGGAAGCGGGGATCCTTCACTATTATTTTGCAAAAATATGATTGCCGATTGTCACCGTCTGCGGCCGGGACCAAATCCACTTGCTGGTCGCCGTTCTGGGATTAAAGTAATAGAGTGCTCCGCCTGTCGGATCCCATCCGCGCACGGCGTCGAACGCCGCCATATAAGCGGTACGGTCCGGTGTCAGCCAGTACTGGCCGTCATCCACCGCGGTGAAGGCGCCGGGCTCAAATACGACGTCCCGGATGCCACTTCCGAACCGGCCCGACTGGATGCGGTTCATCACGACCGCGCCGACGGCGACTTGTCCCGTATAGGACTCGCCCCGCGCCTCGCCGTAGATCACCTTGGCGAGAATGTCCACTTCGCTGCGGTTCAGCGAATGTCTTTTCAAAGCGGCCCATGTCCGGTCTCCGGCAATGCCGTCCGGGGTCAAGCCGTAAGCCTGTTGGAATTTGGCAACCGCCGAAGCGGTGCGGTCCCCGTAAACGCCGTCCAAAGGCGCGCGCATAATAGCCCAGAACGTTCAAACGGTACTGCAAATCCCAGACGTCCCCGCTGACGCTCCCCTTCTGCAGCGCCGCGGCCGCAACGGCCGGCTGGGTCCATGTACCTGCTCCCGTCAAGCAAAGTACGATAAGGAAGGCGAGTATGCCCCATTTTCTCATGAGTAATCGTCCCCTTTCGGTAAACGATTATAAAGTCTGGAAAAGGACAGGAGCAACCCACAGATTTTGGTACAGGCTTGTTTGCCATGGGCGCTGAAGAACGAAAAAAAGAAGCCGATCAGGACCGGCTTCCTCTTTGGCGGTTCATATATTCGTTGATTTTTTTATCCAAGGCCATGCTGATCTCTACGACCTGGGGGAGGTTAAGCTGTTGCCGTTGCGGACCAATTGCTCCAATTCCTGACGCAGCTGGTAAATATGTTCTTCCAAAGATAAGGCAGACGAGGTGCTCTTGCTCTTTCCAAACATCCACTTGGCTCTGTGGTCGTTCTCGCGGATCCATCCAATTTGCAAATACGGCCGAAGCTGATATTCCGGAAAAGCCATCTTCATCCCTCCCACTTCATACCTTTAGACCTACTGGATAGGGGTCCCATAAGATAATGAAACTATGAAACTTCCCTACTTCTAAGATACCAGTTTTGGGAGTTGTTGCATATGGCTAATTTTGTCGAAATTACAGAGATTTCAGGAATTTTCCAATCCGTTCGATCGCTTCGGTCAGCTGGCTCACCGAGTAAGCGTAAGAACAGCGCAGGAAACCTTCCCCGCCCAGCCCGAATACGTGCCCCGGCACAGCTGCGACCTTCGCCTCAAGGACCAGCCTTTGGGCAAATTCCTCCGAACTAAGCCCTGTAGACTGGATGGAAGGAAAAGCATAGAAAGCGCCTTGCGGCACATGGCATTCCAGACCGATGTCCTGGAACCCTTTCACGACAAGCCGGCGGCGCTGGTTGTAGGACTCGACCATGCGGTCTTTCTCCTCCAGGCCGTTCCTTAGGGCTTCGAGAGCGACCACTTGACCCATGGAAGGGGCGCACATCACCGTGTACTGATGAATCTTGAGCATGGCGGAAATCAGCTCCCGGTGGCCGCAGGCATATCCCATCCGCCATCCGGTCATGGCAAAAGCCTTGGAGAAGCCGCTGACCAGAATCGTGCGGTCCCGCATACCCGGCATAGCGGCAAAACTGACATGTTTATTGTCGTATGTCATTTCGGCATAAATTTCATCGGATATGACGATAAGGTCGTGCTCTTCTACAATTTTCGTAATCGGAAGCCAATCCTCATAGGTCATGATAGCGCCCGTCGGATTGCTTGGATAACTTAGAATCAGCACCTTCGACCGCGGCGTTATGGCGGCCTTCAGCGATTCGGCGGTCAGCTTGAACTGATCCTTCGCGAAGGTCTCGATCCCGACGGGAATCCCGCCGCCGATGCGCGTGATCGGGCTGTAGGAAATATAACACGGCTCGGGAATCAAGATTTCATCCCCCGGCGTCACGAGCGCCCGCGGCGCCAGATCGATCGCCTCGGCGCCTCCGACGGTAACGAGCACCTCGTCAGACGGTTCGTACAGCGACTGGAACGAATCGTACAAATACTCCGCGATCGCCTCGCGGAGCTCATAAATGCCGGCGTTCGGCGTATATTTCGTATTGCCTCTTTCGAGCGAATAGACGCAGGCTTCCCGCACATGCCAAGGCGTGCTGAAATCCGGCTCGCCCACGCCGAGAGAGATCACATCCTTGCTCCCGCTCACCAGATCAAAAAATTTGCGGATTCCCGAAGGCGGGATTTCCCGCACGAGCGGGGCCAAATAATCGCTCATCGATTTGGTTTTGGACCCTTGTTCCTGTCTTTGCTCTATCATCGTTCCTCAGCTTCCTTTACGGTGAGATCAGGAGCCGGCGGTCGTCTTCATGATCCTCGAAGGTGATGCCGTCCTGTTTGTATTTTTTCAAAATAAAATGCGTTTTGGTGGAAAGCACCCGGTCGATCGGCGACAGCCTGTTGGAGACGAACGAAGCGACTTCCTTGAGCGTCTTGCCTTCGATCTCGACGAGCAGGTCGTAAGCGCCCGACATCAGGTAAACGGACTTGACTTCGGGATATAGGTAAATGCGCTCCGCAATGGCATCAAAGCCGCGGCCGCGCTCCGGTGTAATTTGAACTTCAATGAGGGCAGTGACTTTCTCGCTGTCCACCTTGGCCCAATTCACGACGGTCGCGTACTTCACGATCACGTTCGCCTCTTCCAGCTCGCGGATCGCTTCCGCCACTTCCGCCTCCGATGCGCCGAGCATAGTCGCGATGAGTGCCGGGGAACGGCGCGCATCTTCTTTAAGCGACTCGACGATTTTCATTTTGAATTGTTCCATGGATACGCCTCCTCTAGGATTTGCTTCAAAGCTTATTCCTCCATATTACACCCAGATCCCCGACTTTGGCAAAATAAAAATGCCTTCGCTTGGACCCTGCCTGGGCGGGCCGCTCCTGTCCTGAAGGGCTTTCCGGGCCCCGGCGGCAACAAAAAAGCCTTCCATCTCCCGCAGGAGTTGAAGGCCCGGCTTGCTCTATGGTAACCGGTTCAGGAAACGCCTTGAACCGTCAGCGGCCTTCTTCATATAAGCGTCAATTTCACGACTGCGGTAATCCGGCACCACCGTGAACCGGAATCCGCTGGCGACCCCGCAATCACAGGCATCCGCCACACCGCCGATGGCGACAAGTCTTCCCTGGTCATAGGCGGCAATGACACGCTTGCATTGGCAAAAGGTTTCATATCCCGGAACCTCGGCCGGCCCTTCTTGACCGGAAAGGGACTCCACCAGCTGACGAAACTGTCCTTCGGCCGGAAGCTCATTGTGCAGCGCGATCTTCATCATCCGTTCCCCCGCTTTCGTTCAATACTTAGCTCTCATGATTATTATTATACACTATTATGTATAATTATTCAACGCACTTTTGCATTTTACCTGACAAAAAGGGCCTGTCCCCATGGAACAAGCCCAATCTTATTCATATCTTACTCATTAAAAAATATCCATGCTCAGGTACCGTTCCCCGGTATCCGGCGCGATGCAGAGCACCCGCTTGCCCTTGCCCAGCTGACGGGCCACCTGCATGCCGGTCCAAACGGACGCGCCGGCCGACGGCCCGACCAGGATGCCCTCCAGCCTCGCCAGGTCCCTTGTCGTCTTCAGTGCATCTTCGTCTGCCACTTGAACGATTTCGTCGTAGACACCGGTATTCAGGATCGGCGGAACGAACCCGGGGCTCGTTCCGACCAGCTTATGCGGACCCGGCTGCCCTCCCGACAGGACCGGAGAGCCCTTGGGCTCGACTACCACGATGCGAATCCCAGGAATTTTCTCCCGGAGCACCTCGCCTGTGCCGGTTATGGTTCCTCCCGTACCGGAGGTGGCGACGAACGCGTCCAGCCGGCCTTCCATCTGTTCGATTATTTCGGGCGCGGTCGTGACCCGGTGAATATCCGGGTTCGCCTTGTTCTCGAACTGCTGCGGAATGAAGCTGCCCGGAATCCGGTCCCGCGGCTCCATCGCTTTTCTGATCGCTCCCGGCATCCGCTCGGCGGCCGGTGTCAGCACCACCTCGGCTCCATAAGCCTTGAGGATATTGATGCGTTCCTTGGTCATATTATCCGGCATAACCAGAATCGCTTTGTAGCCCTTGGCCGCCGCGTTCATCGCAAGGCCAATCCCGGTGTTGCCGCTGGTCGGCTCAATGATCGTCGCGCCGGGCCTCAGCACGCCGTCCTTCTCCGCCTGCGCGATCAAATTATAAGCCGCGCGGTCCTTCACGCCGCCGCTCGGGTTGAAATATTCCAGCTTCACGTACAGCTCGGCATCGTCTTCCCCCAGCGACCTGCGGACCCGCACCGCCGGCGTATCGCCGATCAGCTCGGTGATGCTGCCCACCATCTTTCTGCTTTTCGTCATGCTGCTTGCACTCCTTTCGCTCCCAGGCCTTGTCCCGACCGTTCAACCTTATTTATTCTCTCTCATTGTATCGGGCAAAGGCCGATTGTCAAGCGGGGCGGGGGCTTCAGCCGATCCTGAAGACGCTATGAAAGCTGCTTGAATCGGAACAAAAAGCCGATACTCCCCTTCGGGATACCGGCTTTTCGCTTCAGTTAAACAGCATGCACCTTGCGCATGAAAAACCAGGCGGCCAGCGGTGAGTCGCCCAGCGCCAGCAGCGACCAGTTCATCGCGGCGGGCGAGCTGGTGAGCTGCACCGCTATAATAAACACCGCCGTTCCGGTGATCCGTCCGGCATTGAGCGCGAGCTCCCGCATCACGATGTATTCTTCCCGCCGTTTCGCACTCTCAGGGTCCCCGCCGATCAAATCGAACACGGTCGAGGTCATCGGGATGCCGTAGAACGGAAAGAAGATGGCGACTCCGACACCAAACACGAGCAGCGTCAGGAAATTCACCTTCCAAAAGAAAGGAAGGATCATCAGCACCAGCATCAACGCTCCAATGAGCATCGAGTTCCTTCTGAATTTGCGTTTTAGCAGGCGTCCGGTAACCATAAAGCTGAGGAGAGCGACGGCGGACGTCACGAGCGAGAAATCGCCGAGCTTCGCCTCGTTCCCAGTGTGAACATACACCAGAAGCGCAATCATGAAGCCGAAGACGCCCTCTCGTACGCCCTGGGCGGCCAAGGCCAGACATACCGTCCGCCAGGCGGTATCCTTCTGCTTCAGGCAGTTCCAGGTCAGCATCCATTCATAGCTTCCTTCGGATTTGCGTTTTTTCAAGAAGAAGCTGACGATCACACCGATCACGAAGACCGCCACCGAAATGGAGAAAATCAAGCGGTACCCGACCGTCGCCTTCAGATGAACGATCAGCAAACCGGAGATCCAGGGCGCCAGCATCCCCGCCCCCGAACCGAGAAGCCCGGCCCAGCCGTTAAACCGGTCCCGGCTGTCCGGATCGGTCACTTCAAAATAAACCACATTAAACGCAATCCAGAACAGCCCCGATGACATCCCCTGGACGATGCCTAGTACAACAAAATGATCCGCGGCACGAGCGCCGAACCACAGCACCAGTGAATAAAAAACGGCCGCTACGGCCACACCCGCCCGGAGGCAGTTCATTTTATTGTGCTCCTTCACCCACTTGCCGGCAATCCAGAAGGTGAGCGCCATCGTCAAATGATGCACCAAAGTGAACCAGCCGATCAGGCTGAAATCATGTCTGGCTTTCCAAAGATAAACATTGACGAACGTTCCCGATAAGGCGTTCGCTGCGGCAAACAGCCCATTGACCGTGAGCAGCGACCGGGATTGGGCCGACAATGGCGCCCGCCGCTTCTTTCCTGCCGCCGCGCCCTGCCTCTCCTCCCGGCGAACCTCCTGCCATTCGTGGGTTTTCCCCCGCCCTTGGTGCGTACCCCATGATGCGGAAAAGATGTAGTTCCAGATTCCATGCTCTCACCTGGTTCTTAGATAGTCAAAACTTAAGCTTCCCCAATCGGTGAAAAACATGACCTAGCGGAAAAAAAAGGAAAGCGGCGAGTTTCCCCGCCGCTACTCTTGCCCATTTTGGTGAACTGTGATACCATCCCTAGCTTCGCTTCAGCGGCTCCATCATCGAAAGCCGGTCTTTCTCGCTCAGAATCGTCTCGACTCTGAAGCAGGACGGACAAACATAGACCTGCGCCGAATAATCCGCCTTTACGATCGGTTCCTTCACCGTCTCATGAACGAAAGGAACGAAGGACGGGGCAGCGGACTGCGTGCCGGCGAGCAGCATAAAGCTGCGGCAGGACGGGCATTCTGGCGCTTCCTCCTGCGTATCCAGCACGCGCTGTGCGCCTTCCTCATATGCATCGAGCGAATCCGTCTCCAGATCCTCGTCGAAATAATCTTCCTCGTCTTCCTCTTCCTCGTAGTCCTCGTCCCGGCCATCCTTCTGTCCGGACTTTCCTATTTCCAGCCGAATGCTTCGGTATTCCCCCAGCTCGTTAAAGCAGTGCGGGCAAGTTTCTTCGGGACCGATCTCGGGATCCCATACGATTTCCGTTTGACACCAAGGACAAACTTGGCCACTTTGGTCCGACACCGTTGATTTTCCTCCCCGCGGACATGGTCTCCGGTTCTATCGGCAAACCGGATTCAAGCGTATTTAATAAAATAGTAAACGCCCGCGATCAAAAAAACAAGCGCGAGCGCAAACAGGGTGCCCCACAAATACTTCAAGGGTCAGGTCCTCCTCCAATTTTTAAGTCACGCAAGCACCGACGACATAGGACAGCGAAACCGAAATGACTAACGAAATGAAGCCGACAGCGCGGTTATCCTTTTGTATTTGCTCGTCGATTTTGAAGTAAGGGGTTAGAAACTCGAAGATAAAGTACGCCGCAAGCAGCAGCAAAAAGCCATAGCCGGCCCAGATCAGGGAATGCAAAATGCTGTCGTTATTCAGTATGGCAAAACGAAACAGGTTGCAAATGCCGAAGATCTTTCCCCGGTCGCCATCGCCACCGACAAATTGCCGTTTTTGATTTCATCCCAATCTTTATACTTCGTCACCAGTTCAAAAATAGCCAGAAACACAATCAAGGCCAGAACGGCGATCGAAAAAAACGCCAACGTCTCCAAATACGGATTGCCCATCCAACGGTCCACCTCGTCATTCATCATGATTTTGCCCCCGCCTCCCCGCCATAAAATGCGTGAAAACAACCGAAGAGACTGAAGGTAACGGGCCTTCAGTCTCTGGTTTCGGCGATTATTCCGGTCGCTTCTTGGCGACCAGCTTCGCTTTCAGTGCGGCGAGCTCATCGTCGACGCCGTCATTTTTGCCGAGGGAATCGAGCTCGTCATCCAGGCTCTTGCCTTTGGAACGGAGCTCGTTGCTGGCTTCAGCCTCCGCTTCCAGCTGCAGCACCTTCTCGCTCATGCGGTCGAAGCCTTTCGCCGCGTTGTCCGTTCCGAAACCGCTCATCGCCTGGTTGATCTGCTTTTGCGCTTTGGCCGCTTCGGCACGAGCGACGAGCAGGTCCTTCTTGTTCTTCATCTTGTTGAACTCGTCTTTCATTTCGGACAGTTGGCTACGGAGACGGTCGGCGTTCTCCTTGGCCACATCGTACTGCTTCTTCATCTCGTCGAAACGCGTCTGATGCTCTTTCTTGTCCTGAAGAGCCCGGCGGGCCAAGTCTTCATTGCCCGATTCGAGTGCCTTAAGCGCCTGCTCTTCGCGCTTCTGCACCATTTCCTGCGCTTCTTCGTACTGCTGCTTGAATTTCTTCTCGATGGCGATTTGCTTGGCTACCGCCGTTTCCGCCTCTTGAATGTCTTCCTCCATATCGCGGAGGAACTGGTTCAGCATCTTAACCGGGTCTTCCGCTTTGTCCAGCAAGTCGTTGATCGAAGCCATCGTCAAATCGCGCAACCGTTTAAAAATTCCCATGAATGAAAATCCTCCCGAAATATAATTGATATGATTGTATCAGCCTGCAGAGCTTTTTGGAACATCGATGTTGATATCCTTATATACGATATTGTCGATTCATAGTTTCATTCCGCTCAAAAAAATTTTTCGGCCGCATTCGGGTTCAGGACGATGGCGTCGATGGAACAAAAGCCGCTCTCCGTGGGCTTGCCCGGAAACGCTTCGGGTGCTTATTTCAGCTCGGCTACCGTCACGCCGGCCCCGCCTTCGTTGTAATTGCCGATCCGGTAGCTCTTGACGTGCTTGTGCTTGCGCAAATATTCCTGGATGCCCGTTCGGAGCACGCCGGTGCCTTTGCCATGGATAATGTAGACCTGGCCGAAGTTGGCAAGGAACGATTCATCGAGGAAGCGGTCGACCTCCATGATCGCCTCTTCAACGTTGGCCCCGCGCAAATCAAGCTCCATCCGGGCGTTCTCATCCCGTGTCCGGTTCAAGCTCGATGTAGCCTGCTGCGGCGGCTTCTTCTGTGCCGACGCCTGCTTCACCAGATCCAGGTTCGCCTTGTTCACCTTCATCTTCATGATTCCAAGCTGTACGGTCACTTCCTGCTCATTCACGATTTCAACGACATGACCCTTCTGGCCGAGATTCGTTACCAGCACCTCATCGCCCGGCCCGATGGTCTCCGCTTTCTTCTTCGGCGTCTTGGTCGCCTGCTTGGAGCGCAGCTCCGGAACCGCGTTGTTCAGCCTCCGCTTCATCTCACTCAGGCGGTGGTCCTTCACGCCCCCGGCTTCTTCTCTTTGCAGACGCCGCAGCTCGGCAATAATCTCTTCCGCCTCCCTGCGCGCCTTGGCAACGGCTTCCTGCGCCTCGCGCTCCGCCCGTTCCATCAGCTTGTCGCGTCGCTCCTCGAACCGCGCGCCGCTCACGGGTCAGCTGCTCGCGCAGCGACTCCACCTCGCGCCGCCGCCGTTCGGCGCTCGTCCGGTCCGCCTCGGCCTGGAGGCGGTTCTCCTCCAGCGTCGCGATCATCGATTCGACGCGCTGATCCTCTTCCCCGACCTGACCACGGGCATGGTCGATGATCGATTTGGCCAGGCCGAGCCGTTCGGCTATGGCGAAGGCATTGCTTCGCCCCGGCACCCCGACCAGCGACCGGTAGGTCGGACGAAGCGTCTGCACGTCGAACTCCATGCTGGCGTTAATCACGCCCTGACGGTCAAACGCGTAGGCTTTCAGCTCGCTGTAATGGGTCGTTGCGATGATGCGGCGACCCATTTTATGAATATATTCCAATATCGCGATAGCCAAAGCCGAGCCCTCCGCCGGGTCGGTCCCCGCGCCGAGCTCGTCAAGCAGCACAAGACTCTTCGGCGTCATATCGCGCAGGATGCGTATAATATTGGTCATATGGCTGGAGAACGTACTGAGGTTCTGTTCGATGCTCTGCTCGTCGCCGATATCGGCATAGATGGCGTCGAATACGCAGAGCTGGTCGCCCTCTTCCGCCGGGACGAACATGCCGGACATCGCCATAAGGGACAGCGACCCGACCGTTTTCAGCGAAACGGTTTTCCCGCCCGTATTCGGCCCTGTTACTATAATCGTACTGTACTTGTTCCCGAGCTCCACATCCAGCGGCACCACCGCTTCGGACGAGATCATCGGATGACGGCCGCGCTTCAGCTTTAGGAACCCGCGGTCGTTCATCAGGGGCGACGTCGCCTTCAGCTCGCGGGCAAGTCCCGCCTTGGCAAAGACGAAATCCAGCTCGGTGAGCGCCTCCGCATTCGCGAGCAGCGGGTCGGCCGAATCCGCAACGACCGCGGTCAGCGCCCGGAGAATCTTCTCGATTTCCGCTTCTTCCTTCAGCTTCAGCTCGCGCACCCGGTTGTTGAGCTGCACCACCGCTTCCGGCTCGATGAACAGCGTCGCCCCCGAGGCCGATTGATCATGGACCATGCCGCCGAAATGGCCGCGGTACTCCTGCTTGACAGGAATGACGTAACGGTCGCCACGGATCGTAACCAGGTTGTCCTGCAGCATCTTTTGGATCGAAGGGGTCCGGACCATCTGCTCCAACCGCTCCCGTGCACGCCCTTCGCTTGTACGCAGTTCATGTCGGATCCTCGACAGCTCGGGGCTTGCCGAATCCGCTACCTGTGCATTGTCGTCGATGCAGGACCGTATCCGGTCCTCAAGATGCTTAAGATCGGTAATCCGCTCCGTAATGTCGAGGAGGGACGGAATCGCATAATCCTCGTGAACCCCTTCCAGAAACCGCTTCAGCCTGCGTCCTCCCTGCTCCGTCGTGGCCACATCCAGGAGCTCCGAAGGATTCAGCATGCCGCCGATCCGGGCCCGGTGGACCGCCGCTCGGATATCGCGGATTCCGCCGAAGGGCGCTCCGCCCTTCAGCCGTTCTACATTCACCGCTTCGTCCGTTGCCTGAAGACGCTTCTTGACCTCCTCAAGATCACCGCTCGGGCGAAGCTGCTCCACTCTTTCTTTTCCCGTGGTGGTAGAAGCATGGGCTGCACATTTATCTAAAATCGAATAAAAATCCAATGTCGTTAAAATCTTGTCGCCTATCTGCGTGTTCGTTTTCAAAACGATGGACCTGCCTTTCTTTCTTAAGCCCCTAAGGATCAAGGCTTTCCTCATTTATTATATCCAAGTCTTCTGCTTAAAGCTATCGGCATTCCCTAAGGATTCCCACTCATAGAGCCGCCTTGAAAGGATAAACTATGTTTTGCACCGTAATAAAAAAGGGACACGGCCGAGGACCGAAATTGAAGGAGGATCTGCCCATGCATTTGCTAGGACATCTCATCCGATTCATCGTTTCCGCTTTGATGCTGCTCGTGGTCAGCTGGATTGTTCCGGGCTTCACCGTCGGTGGTTTCTGGAGTGCCTTCTTCCTGGCTCTTGTCATTGCGATAGCCGCTTGGATCATCGAAGGCATTTTCGGCAAAAGAATTACGCCGTTCGGCCGCGGCATTGTTGGCTTTATCACCAGCGCGGTCATCATTTGGCTCGCCCAGTTTATCGTCAGCGGTGTGTCCACAAGCTTTATCGGTGCGCTGCTCGCGCCCTCGTCATCGGGATCATCGACTTGTTCATTCCGGTGAAGTCTCCGTTTGATTACAGCGCCGCGGGCCGGAATAAAGGCAAGTAAACGCCCGGGTCCCCATACCCCGGGAAGAAAATCAGCCGCGGCGCCGCAGGCTGGTTTTCTTTTTTAAGGTTTGGTTAATAATTTGTACATAGTCCATTCACATTTGTCTTGTATCCTAAGAAAAAACGGAGCTTATTTCAAGGGAGAGGATGAATTTGATGAAAAATATCCGGAGGTATGAATGGCGGTGGCTTTGGATTGCATTCGGGCTGTTTACGGCGTTGACCTATTTTGTCCATCCGGCGAGCCTGCCGTAACCTGGGTAGGATTGGGCTGCGCGTAAGTACACAGGCTGGCAAATATTCACAAGACTTTCATCATGTTGTCACGTAACCGACACGACTTCCGAAGCCCGGCTTGTGTATGATAGTCTTGTAGACTCAAGTACGTACACCGGAGGGGAATTGTTATGAAAAAGGTTATCGTTTTGGCATTGGCCGGCGCTTTGGCCATGGGGTTGTCCGCATGCGGCGCAAGGATGCGGCTGCGCCGAGTACACCGGCCGGAAGTACATCCGGAAGCAGCAGTACGGGCGGCGCGCAAGCGGCGGCGCTCAGGAGATCAAGCTCGTTGCGTCCAACTTTAAATTTGACCAAGCGGAGTACCGCGTGAAGAAGGGTTCCGATGTCAGCATCGCTTTGGAAAATAAAGAAGGGCTGCACGGCGTAGATATCAAAGACCTTGGCGTGCATCTGGACAACAGTAAGAAAACGGCCACCTTCAAAGCGGACAAAGCGGGTACTTACGATATCGTCTGTGCCATTCCGTGCGGATCGGGCCATGTGAATATGAAATCCAAGCTGATTGTAGAGTAGTTTGAATTAGGCGCGGAAGCTCTGCCGTATGGACGGCGGGGCTTTTTTTGTGCGGTCGGTAACCGGGCGTAAGAAAAGGAAAAGCGTCCTCTCCAGTCAGGAGCAGGGACGCTTTTGCTTGTTATGCTTTGATTTTGGGAACCGTATCGGATTCTTTGCGCTCCCAGAGCTCTTGAAGCTTGCCTGTGATCAGGGGCGTATGCTCCAGCAAATAAGGGGCCGTCACCGATTGCTTCAGTAAACGCTGTGCCGTATCGTTCGGCAGCACGGTCATCACGTGCACCGCCAGAATGATCAGCAGGGCGGCTTCGAGAAAGCCCAGCGCCGCTCCGCTCCATTGGTTGATCAGCTTCAGTCCCGGTACGGACGCCAGCCAGTTAAGCGACCGTCCGGCAATGCTGAAGGCAAGCTTTACCCCGAAGAAGATAACGGCGAAGGCCAGTCCGTTATAGACATAGGTGTCCAAATGAAGGCCCTTGGTCAGAAATTCATATTTCTGATAAGTCTCATAGCCGGACAGCGCGAGCGTGTCCTTAATGAGCGGGGCCAAATCGTCATAGAATAAAAATGCCGAGAGCCATGCGATAAAAAATCCGGCAAAGGATATCAGTCGCCCTACAAATCCGCGGGAATACCCCAGCACCGTACCGGCCGCCGCAATGACCAGGGCGGCCCAATCCAAACCGTTCATCCTTTATTCCTTTTCCACGAGCTCGATCCACTCGTTGTACTCGATCTGCAGCTTCTCGTATTCACTCTTCAGCGATTCCAGCTCGCTGAAGACGTGCTCGGCCTTCTCCTGATGCAGCGCGTATTCGGATTGCAGCGCTTTATGCCGTCGCTGCTGCTGCTCGTTTAGCTGCTCCTGCAGCTCGTTGTAGAGCTCCACCTGCAGCTCCAGCTCTTCCTTCTGCGCCTGCAGCTCGCGGCGCAGCTCTTCGGCTTGCGCCGCTTTCTCCACAAGCTCCGCGATGCGAGCAGCCTGCTCACTCAGCTGGCGTTCCAGGCCGCCGCTGCGCTCACGGCTCTCGCTTTCGCGCGTCTCGAGCGCCGCGCATTGCTCCTGCAGGGCCCGGCCCAGCTCATGCGCCGCGTCGCGTTCACGCTGCAGCTCCGCAAGCTCGGCCTCGCGGCCCGCAAGGCGCCTCTCCAGCTCGGCCAGCCGCCCCTGCAGCTGATCGGCGACCTGCCGCGCGCCGGCTTCCTGCAGGCGGAGCCGCTCGGCAAGCTCGTCATGCTGCCCCTGCAGCTCTTCGTAGAGCTCCGCCTGAAAATCCAGCTCCTCTTTTTGCTCGTCCAGCTTGCGCCGGAGCTCGTCCGCCAGCGCCGCCTGCTCTTCGCTGCGCTTCTGCCACTGGTCGCTGCTTTCCTGCAGCCGCAGGTTGTACGCCTGCTGCTGCTCAAGCCGCCGCTCCAATGCCTGACTGCGCTGCTCGCGTTCCGCCAGCTCCCGCTGCAGCTCCGTCTCGCGGCTCTGCAGCGCCTGCTCCAGCTCGGCGAGGCGGGCCGCATGAGCCTCCTCCGCCAGCCGGTTCCGTTCGCGTGCGGCTTCCAGCTCGCGCTTGATTTCCGCGGTGCGCTTGCCGCTCTGCTCCTGCAGCTCCCGGTGCACCGCGTCGAGCTCGCTGTACAGCTCCTGCTGCAGCTGAAGCTCCTCCTGCTGCCCGTCGAACCGGGCCCGCGACTCGTCCAGCTCGGCCTGCAGGCTGTCGCCGCGAAGCAGCGACTCGCGGCCCTTCTCGAGGTGCTCGCCGAGCTGCGCCTGCATGCGCCGCTTCTGCTCCTGGTGCTCGGCCTGCTCGGCCTCGCGGCGCCGCTCCAGCTCAGCCAGCTGCCCGAGCAGCTCCGCTTCCCGCTCGGCCAGTCGCTGATTTGCCGCTTCTGCCGCGAGACGCGCCTGCTCCTCCATCTGTCCGAGTAATTCCGCTTCCCGCTCGGCCAGAAGCTCGTCCGCCGCTTCCGCCGTCTGCCTCACTTGCTCCTCCATCTGACCGAGCAGTTCTGCTTCCCGCTCCCTCAGACGCCGGTCCGCATCTTCCGCATGACCAGACGCGCCTGCGCCCGTACGTTCGCCAGCTCCGCCTCGCGCGCGGCGAGCTCCGCTTCCCGCTCGGCCAGCCGCTGATCCGCCGCTTCCGCCGTCTGCCTCACCTGCTCTTCCATCTGTCCGAGCAGCTCCGCTTCCCGTTCCGCCAGACGGCGCTCCGCCGCTTCCGCCGCCAGACGCGCCTGCTCCTCCATCTGTCCGAGCAATTCCGCTTCCCGCTCCGCTAGACGGCGCTCCGCCGCTTCCGCCGCCAGACGCGCCTGCTCCTCCATCTGTCCGAGCAGCTCCGCTTCCCGCTCCGCCAGACGGCGATCCGCCGCTTCCGCTACCAGTCGCGCCCGTTCCCGTACGTTCGCCAGCTCCGCCTCGCGCGCGGCGAGCTCCGCTTCGCGTTCGGCCAGCCGCTGATCCGCTGCTTCCGCCGTCTGCCGCACCTGCTCTTCCATCTGTCCGAGCAGCTCCGCTTCCCGCTCCGTCAAACGCCTGTCCGCCGCTTCGGTCGCCAGCCGCGCTTGCTCCTCCATCTGCCCGAGCAATTCCGCTTCCCGCTCGGCCAGAAGCTCGTCCGCCGCTTCCGCCGTCTGCCGCACCTGTTCCTCCATCTGTCCGAGCAGCTCCGTTTCCCGCTCGGCCAGACGGCGCTCCGCCGCTTCCGCCGCCAGACGCGCCTGCTCCCGTGCGTCCGCCAGCTCCGTCTCGCGCGCAGTCAGCCGCTGCCGGGCGGCCTCCGCCGCCGCGCTCGCCTGCTCGCGGGCTTCCGCCAGCGCCTGCCGCAGCTCCGCCTCCTGCGCGCGCTGCTGCTCTCCTGCAGCTCGTTGTAAAGCGCCACTTGCAGCTCCACCTCTTGCTGCTGGGCGCTTAACTGCTCCTGCAGCTGATCGAGTCGCTCACTCAGCTCGGCGTACTGCCGCTCCCGCGCGCCCAGCTGCTCCGCCGTCCGGGTCCGCTCGGCGTCCGCCGCCTGCGCCCGCTGCTCCAGCTCCCGCCCGCGGGCTTCCAGCGTGGACAGTCGCTGCTCCTTCGCTTTCGCCTGCTCCGTCGCCAAGCGGTCGCGTTCCGCCTCCGCTGTGCCGAGCCGCGAGCGCAGGCTGTCCCGCTCCTTCGCCTGCTCCGCCGCAAGGGCCTCCAGCTCCCGCTTTTCCTGCTCCAGCCGCTGCAATTTCGCCGTCTGCTCGGCCGACGCCTCCGCCTGTGCAGCCGCATTCGCCTCAAGCTCGGCGATGCGTTCCCGCGCCTGGCCGAGCTGCTCCTCCTGCTCGCCGCTCAGCTCGAGCAGGCCGGTGAGCCGCTCGCGGGCTTCGGCCAGCTCCGTCGTCAGCGTCTCGCTGCGTTCGGCAAGCTCGTTTACGCGCTCCGTTTGCTTAGCCGCTTCCGCCTCGGCCTGCGCTTTAGCCGCTTCCAGCGAGGAACGCTGCGCTTCGAGCACTTTCAGCCGCTCCCGCTCCGAAGTGAGCTCCTGCTCCAGCTCCTTATGCGGCTCATGCAGCACTTCGAGCTCCTCGCGGGCTTTCTCCAGCTGCTTCTGCCGCTCCAGCGAACGCTGCAGCTCCTCCTGCATCCGCGTCCATTCATCCGCCATGTTGACGGCGGACAGTACGGCGATCTTGGGCAGGTCGAGCCAGCTGTTCGACTCCGCAATCCGGTGCATTTGGTCGTTGACGAGTGCGACGACGTTTTTTATATGAGAATGGCTGGAATTGGAAACCAGCTTGTATTGGGTACCGTAAATATTGACGGTCATCCGGATCTTGTCTTCACCGTTCACGTAATTGCTCCCCTTTCAGGACATACAAAAAAGATTCTCCGTATCCTACATAATTCGATACGGAGAATCCTTTTCCTGCTGTATCCTGCCCCGAATTGTACGATTCGGGACGGCAATTCCTCTAAATAAATTTTATTCTAAATTTATAACCGGAATCGGAATTCCCCGGTCCCGAAATGTACGAATTCGGGAGGGCAATTCTGTTTTCATTCCGCTTTGCGTTATCGCAATTGGAACAGCATTGCCCCGGTCCTGAAAATGTATCATTCAGGAACGGAAATTCCTTACTTCCTGAGCTCCGCGCCGAAGCCGGACTCGAGGGAAGCGACGACGCGGCCGTGCAGCTCGCTGACTTCCTCGTCGGTCAGCGTCCGCTCCGGCGTGCGGTACACGAGGGAGATCGCCACGCTCTTCTTGTCCGCACCCAGCCGTTCGCCGGTGTAAATATCGAACACCTGGATCGACTCGAGCAGGCTTCCCGCCGTCTCCTTCGCCTTGGCCAGCAAATCGCCGACCGCGATGGAGCGGTCAACAACGAGCGCCATATCGCGGCTGATCGCCGGATAACGAGGAAGCGGGCTGTACGTCAGCTTCTCGTCGGAGAGCTGCGCCAAGAGGTCCAGTTCGACCTCCAGCACGAATGTGTCGGCCAGATCCTTCTGCTGCTGCAGTGCCGGGTGAAGCTGTCCGATCACGCCGAGCACCGTTTGCTTGCCGTTCGCTTCAACCACGATTTGCGCGGTCCGCCCCGGATGGAAGCCCTCCGGCTGGGCCGGAACGTAGCGAACACCCTTGATTCCCAAATAATCGGTCAGGCCTTCGAACACGCCTTTCAAATCGTAGAAATCCACATCGCCCGGCTTCCCCGTCCAATGCAGCTCGCTTCGCTTGCCGGTGATCAGGGCCGAAAGCAGCAGCTTTTCCTCCGGCAGACGAGTCAGGCTCGCCTCTTCGGTAACGAATACGCGGCCGATTTCAAATACCGCCACATCGTTCGTATTGCGGTTCCGGTTGTAAAGCGCCACATCGATCAAATGCGGCACCAGGCTCGTGCGCAGCACGCTGCGTTCCTCGCTCATAGGCATAGCCAGAGCGATCGGCTTCGCTTCCCGGTAAGCTCCCGGGAATTCGGCGATGAGACCCGGATGCGTGAAGGAGTAAGTGATCGCTTCATGCAGACCGCTGTTCGTAAGCAAATTACGGGTCAAACGGCGGATACGCTGCTCCTTGTTAAGTGCGCCCGGCGTCGTCTCAACGTTCATGAGCGTCGTCGGGATATGGTCATAGCCATGAAGTCTAGCCACTTCTTCGATCAGGTCCACCACGCGGGTAATGTCGCCCCGGCGGCTCGGCACATGAACGAGCAAGCCGTCCTGCTCGAGCGGCTCCACTACGAAATTCAGCCGTCCGAAGATGTCTTTCACCTCTTCAAGCGATAACGAGGTGCCCAGGTAGCTGTTGATTTTATCCAGCGTAATTTCGATTTGCACCGGCTTGTGTTCGCCGCCGGCGCCTTCTACGATACCGGAAGCCACCTGGCCGCCGCCGAGCTCGGCGATCAGCGCCGCCGCCCGGTCCAGTGCCGGGATCACCGCCTCGGGATTGACTTCCTTCTCGAAACGCTGGGACGCTTCGGAGCGGAGGCCGAGCTGGCGCGACGTCTTGCGGATCGTACCGCCGTCGAACTTGGCCGACTCCAGCAGAATGCGGGTCGTGCTCTCCGACACCTCGGAGTTCGCGCCGCCCATCACGCCGGCGAGTCCGACCGGCTTCGTGCCGTCCGTGATCAGCAGCATGTGCGGCTCCAGGGTACGTTCGACATCGTCCAACGTTACCAGCTTCTCGCCTTCCTTGGCCAAACGCACGTCGATGTGTCCGTTAGCCAGCTTGTCGGCGTCAAAGGCATGCAGCGGTCGCCCGTATTCGAGCATGACATAGTTTGTCACGTCAACGATGTTGTTGATCGGCCGCACGCCGGTCGCCATCAGCCGGTTCTGCATCCACAGAGGAGACGGTCCGATCTTCACGCCTTCGATTAAACGCGCCGCATAATGGGAGCACTGCTCCTTGGCGGTAATCTCAACGGAAATGCGGTCCGCCGCTTTCACGCCGGAACCGAGCTGCTCAACCGCACTCTCCGTATCCGGGAGTTTCACTTCACGTCCGAGAATCGCTCCGATTTCGTAAGCCGCCCCCAGCATGCTGAGGCAGTCCGAGCGGTTCGGCGTCAGATCAAGATCGAGCACCTCGTCGTTGATCGCGAGTACTTCGAGAATGCTTTCACCAACCTTGGTATCCTCCGGCAGAACGAGAATGCCCTCCTGAATCTCCTTCGGCAGCAGACTTGTCGTTCAAGCCCAGCTCCTTGGCCGAGCAGATCATGCCTTGAGACTCTACACCGCGCAGCTTGGCACGCTTGATCACCAGTCCGTCCGGCGCCTTCGCGCCGACGAGCGCTACAGGCACCTTTTGTCCGGCGGCTACGTTCTTCGCTCCGCATACGATCTGCAGATCCTCGCCTAGTCCTGCGTCCACGATACAAACGCTGAGCTTGTCGGCGTCCGGATGCTTCTCGCGCGACTTGACGAAGCCTACGACGACTTTCTCCACGCCTTTGTTGCGGTTTTCCACGATATCCACTTCAATGCCGCCGCGGGTTAGCTTTTCGCCCAGCTCCGATGCCGTATTCCCGCTAACGTCCACATACTGCGACAGCCACTGATATGATACTTTCATTCGTCTTCACGCCCCTTCCCTTATAAATGCACGAACTGCTTCAAGAAGCGCAGATCGTTCGTATAAAAATGACGGATATCCTCGATATCGTACTTCAGCATCGCCATCCGCTCGACGCCCATGCCGAACGCAAAGCCGCTGAATTCCTGCGGATCGTAGCCGCCCTTCTCCAGCACATTCGGATGCACCATGCCGGCGCCGAGAATTTCCAGCCAGCCCGACTGCTTGCACACCCGGCGACCCTGACCCGCCGCACATCGCGCACGTCACGTCCACCTCGACGCTCGGCTCCGTGAACGGGAAGAAGCTCGGACGCAGACGGATCTGCGTATTCGGGCCGAACAGCTCGCGCACGAACTGCAGCAGGGTTCCTTTCAAATCGCTCATGCGGATGTTCCGGTCGATTACGAGACCCTCGATCTGCGTGAACATGTGGGAATGCGTCGCATCGTCGTCGTCCCTGCGGTACACCCGGCCCGGGCAAATGATTTTGACCGGCGCCTGGCCCTTCATCTTCTCCATCGTGCGCACCTGTACCGGGGAAGTCTGGGTCCGCATGAGGATCTCGTCGGTGATGTAAAAGGAATCCTGCATGTCGCGGGCCGGATGGTTCTTCGGCAGATTGAGCGCCTCGAAGTTGTAATAATCCTGCTCTACTTCGGGCCCTTCGGCGACTGTATAGCCCATCCCGATAAAAATATCCTCGATCTCCTGAATCACCTTGTTCAGCGGATGCACCGCCCCGCGCGCCACCGGTCGGCCCGGCGGCGTCACGTCGATGGTCTCGGCCGCAAGCCGCGCCGCCGTTTCGGCCGCCGCATACTCCGCCTGCTTCGCCTCGATGACCTCCTCAATCGCGCCGCGCACCTCGTTGGCCACCTGGCCGATCACCGGGCGCTCCTCCGCGCTTAAGCCACCCATCCCGCGCAGGATTTCGGTGAGCGGGCCCTTTTTGCCCAAATACTTGATCCGGAGGTCGTTCAGTCGCTGCTGATTCGCAACCTGCGCCAGCTCCTGCAGCGCTTCCTCCTTGAGTGCCAATAAACGTTCTTTCATGCTTCGTTCGCCCTCCTTTTTATGAATCGACGCTTCTTCCAGCCAAACGCAAAAAAGACTTTCCCCGCCCCGTAAGGGACGAAAAAAGTCGCGGTACCACCCTTGTTAGAAAAATCCGCGCCGCCTGTCCCCATAAGGGCCCAAGCTGAAGCGGGCATCTTCTCACTTCATTGCTTTAACGGTTCCGCACGTTCGTGCAGGCCGGTTCCTCCTACTTGCCGCTTACAGGCGGTTTCAAAGGACTGCTCGGGAGCGAACTTCGGCGACCTGATTCTATCGGGTACGCTCTCAGTCTCCGGCGTTCCCTCCCTGTGAAGAGGCACTGCTTACTTTTCTCCGTCATTGCATTTCGTCTATGAAATTAACTTCTTGTATTATATGCAATGCTCGCGCAGGATGCAAGCCCGAAAGCCGGATGCCGGCCCTGTCACAAAAGGATTCGCCTTTCCGTCTTAAGGGATGTAAAGCCAATCAACCTAAAAGCAAAGGAGAATGAACCATGAAATTGCGGATTAACCCCATGAAGGCGAATCCCGAAGCGTATCAGACGATGCTGAAGCTGGAGAGCTTCGTCCATGAAAGCGGACTGGACCCGAAGCTCGTCGGGCTCATCAAGATCCGAGCCTCGCAGATCAACGGTCGCGCGTTCTGCCTCGACATGCATGTGAACGAACAGCGGAAAAAGGGCGAATCCGAGCAAAAAATGCACCACCTCAGCGTATGGCGCGAATCGCCCTTGTTCACGGAGGCGGAAAAAGCCGTGCTGGCGCTGACGGAAGCGGCTACGCTCATTGCAGGTCGCGGCGTGCCGGATGACGTGTACGAGGAAGTGCGCCGCCATTTCGACGAAAAAGACTTTGTTAGCCTGATGATGGCGATCGTCGCGATCAACGGCTGGAACCGCCTTGTCATCTCGAGCGGCATGTATCCCGGTTGCGCTGATTCGTGAAACAAAGTAAAGGCTCACCCCGTCTGTTATGGCGAGGTGAGCTTTTCTTATGATCCGACGTTTGCTTACTGTGTTCTTGCTTGCAGTGTGCGTTCCCGCGGTTGGTCTGCTGTCTCAGCCGACGCCTTGCGAGGCCTGCAGCTGCAGGACGCCCGCCCTGGACGAAGCCGTCTCGCGCTCCGGGTCCGTATTTGCAGGCAAGGTGCTTGAGATTAAGTGGGTACCGGACCCGTATGAGTCAAACGGCGCTCTGGCCTACAAACATGCGGTGCGCTTCGAAGTCGAGCGAACATTCAAGGGGCCGGATACTTCGCAGATCATCGTGAATGCCGGAGCGGGGAAAGTTCCTGCGGCATCGATTTTGTCCAAGGCGAGTCCTATCTTGTGTTTGCTTACGAGACGGAGCATCATGAGCTGGTGACCCGTTTATGTTCCAGGACGCGTGCGCTCAGTTCGGCTTCCGAAGACTTAGCCGCATTGGGCGAGGGCAAGCTTCCTTCCAAGCAGGTGGATTTAAGCGGCGATGTGGGCGGCGGTCCGCTCGATACCGTTCGGCTCTACGCCTACTATTGGTTTGGAAAATTGACGTCTCCGAATGGATGGGGATGGCTGAGTGTCGCCTTCCTGTCGGCCTTTTTCTTCGCTGCAGCCGGATTCGGGCTGCGCAGACACGCCTTCCTTCGGCATGCCGCCGTCTTTGCCGGTACCGGCTCGGCAGTGTTCGGCATCCTGCTGTGGGTTATCCTCATTTTCTTTAACCCTTACCACGATGTGATCTCAGCGGATACTCTCTGGATCACGTTCGCCTTGATGCCGCCGCCTGCCGGACTCGCGCTGATTTCCGCCGCCCGGCGCAGCGCGCAGCCGGCCTGCTGGCGACCGGCATCTGGTCTCTGCCGCTGGGATTGTACTTGGCGGCTACTCCCGGAATATTCCGGTGGTTCGGGGCGGCGGTGTTTCTTTACTTTATCGCCGCGCTATGGTCGCTGGCCGCCCGGCGCAGATAAGAAGCCGGCTGTTCAAGTAGGTGTAAGCACCGTGACCTCCGGTTACTTCGTCTTCGATTGAAGAAGCTCCACCAGTTGCTGGCCGGCGTTCTGCATGCCGCCGCCACGGGGACCGCCACCGTTTCCGTTACCATTGGCGTGATTGCCGTTTCCGCCGGCATTTCCGCCGCCGGTTCCACCGGTGCCGCCGCTCCCTGCTCCGTCGGCCGTCCCGTTTGCATTCGCGCTGCCGTTCGCATTTTGACCGTTCGCGTTTTGGCCATTAGCCGCCCGCGCTTCCTTGCTTCCTCCATTTTCGCTTTCTGCTCATCCGTAAGCTGAGTCTGGCCGCCAGCCGCCGTTCGCCCTGTTCTGCATGCGGGAAGCGGCATCCTCCACGAATTTCTTCTGATCCGCGGTCAGCTTCTCGGTCAGCTTCGCCTCCGCATCGGTGGTGAGCTCTTTCTTCGTGATGCCATCCTGTACGACGGGAAGCATAGCCGCCGCCTGATCCTTGGTGATGGCAAGCCCGTCCGTCTTATCCATCCGGATCAGCGTCTGGAACGTCATCATCATCTTTCTTTCACTTTCGTTCATGGCCGTTTTGGCCTGCCCCTGGCCCTGGTCTTTAGCCGTCTGGCCGCTCTCCGTCTGCGATGATCCTTGGGCTCCTTGAGCTCCTTGCGCCGTATTCGTTTGCTGCGTTTGCTCCGTACCGGTGCCCCCGTTTGTCGCTGCGGCCCCTGTGCCGGCGCTTTCGTTCCGCGACCGCTCAGCAGCATGGCAACCAAGGCGCATGCCCCTACCCACTTTATGTAATTCATCCCTTAACTTCCACCCTTCTTTTATCGTGTTACCGTGAATGAGAGCTGCCCGCTTGGGGCAACTCTGTTTATCTCAACCGGGCATCCGCGCGCATGATGCCCGGGTGTTGTAAGTATAGGGGTTGCTTAGCTTGCGGCAGATGCAGCCGAAGCCTGATCCTGCTGGACACTGCCGTTCTGGTCCTTGATCTCCTTCAGCTTGGACCTCAGCTGCTCCTCGCTGATGCCTTTTTCTTTGGCCAGATCCAGAACGGATTTGCCTGCCTGCAGTGCTGTAGTCAGCTCCTGCTTCGAGATCCCCAGGGCTTGCGCTACAGCGTCCGGATCGCGGAATGCGCCGGCATGTCCCTTGCCTTCAAAGCCTTTGGAGAAGGTATTTTCAATTTCCTTCTTCAGACGGTCGGACAGGTTCGTCTTGATTTTATCCGCCTGGGTTTGCGTCAGCTTGCCTGCCGCTACCGCGTCGTCGATCGCTTTCGTTTCGGCTTCCGTCAGCTTTTGCAGATAGTCCGCTTCGCTGAGGCCTTTTTCTTGAGCGATGGCGGCCAGCGTCTTGCCCTGCTTCAGCTCATCCTTAATCGCGCTTTCGTCCACGCCGAGCAGCGTCGCCGTTTCTTTCACCAGGTCGCCGCCTCCGAATCCGAAGCCTTCGCGCTTGCCTTCTTTGCCGAAGCCGGTGTTCTCAATTGCCTTCTTCAGACGGTCGGACAGGTTCGTCTTGATTTTATCCGCCTGGGTTTGCGTCAGCTTGCCTGCCGCTACCGCGTCGTCGATCGCTTTCGTTTCGGCGTCCGTCAGCTTTTGCAGATAGTCCGCTTCGCTGAGGCCTTTTTCTTGAGCGATGGCGGCCAGCGTCTTGCCCTGCTTCAGCTCATCCTTAATCGCGCTTTCGTCCACGCCGAGCAGCGTCGCCGTTTCTTTCACCAGGTCGCCGCCTCCGAATCCGAAGCCTTCGTGCTTGCCTTCTTTGCCGAAGCCGGTGTTCTCAATTGCCTTCTTCAGACGGTCGGACAGGTTCGTCTTGATTTTATCCGCCTGGGTCTGCGTCAGCTTGCCTGCCGCTACCGCGTCGTCGATCGCTTTCGTTTCGGCTTCCGTCAGCTTTTGCAGATAGTCCGCTTCGCTGAGGCCTTTTTCTTGAGCGATGGCGGCCAGCGTCTTGCCCTGCTTCAGCTCGTCCTTAATCGCGCTTTCGTCCACGCCGAGCAGCGTCGCCGTTTCTTTCACTATATTATTACCGATGTTATTTCCGCGGAAGCCTTTATGGTCGCCGCCCCGGCCCTTAAAACCGGAGTCTGTGGAAACCTTGCCCGAATCCGTGTTGGCTGCATTCGTATCCGCCGCCTGCGCCTGCGAGTGCGACAGACCGATCAATCCGCCTCCGAGCAAAACTCCTGCTGCAATCGTACCTGTCATCATTTTTTTGCCGATTGTTTTCATAAGCTCCACCTCTACTCCTGTTTGATGTAGTTTGTCTTACACGTTGAAGTATAGGGGCGCATTATGAATTCCAAATGAATCCAAGCTTAACCGTGAATAAAGATTGGCTGAATGTTTGCTGAATGATTATGAACCAAGGGGTCATAGCCATGGGGTGCAGGAAAATTTTTTTACGAAAACCTGTTTCAAATTGCGAAAAAAGGTTTAACCATAATCCGTACTTACCAATTTATACATATCGTATTCTTAACGAAGAAGGAGTGGTGGAATGAAGCTTGCAGACAAACGTTCTTTTGCTGTTTTGTTGACGATGCTGCTGATAGGCATGCTGCTCTTGCCGGTCTGCGGCAATGGCACAGGATTCGCTCTCCGGACAAACCGTTGCGGCGAATAATGCCGTTGCGGCGGCCGTCTATGGCGGCTCCGGGTCGACGGTCGGCGGCAGTGTGTACGGCGGCTCCTCTGTCGGCGGCGAAGCGTATACGGCGGTGGCGGCTCAACGGTCGGGGACAATGTGTACGGAGGCGGAGCCTGTAAGGCACTCAGCGCATCCGGCCCGGAGGAATGGATGAAGCCGCTGAACTCGTCGATCAGTCCCGGAAAAGTAACCTTCACCATTCCGGACGGCTATTGCAGCACCGAGATTTCGTTCACCAGCTATTCCTATCCGGTCGGAGTCACCCCGGAACCAAGCGGCAAGCCTTACGAGAAGGCGGCAGTATACAGCAATGTCACCGCTTCCTACGGGCCCGGCACCCATACCGTACAAACGGACCTTCCCTGCGGTTACTGGTCGCTTGAGCTTTATAAGGGTTCCGTAACGGCTCAACTGAATACGGAAAACGGACATGCCGCCGATCAGCAGATTGCGAGACTCGTCAATTCGGTCGTGAACAGCTGTTCCTCCTCGTCGGATTCCTCGGACAGCTCCAGCGATTCGGGTTCTTCCGGTTCGGGCAGCTCTTCCGGAGGATCGGGAGCGGGGACGATCGCGGATCCCGTCGTGATCGAATCCTTCGACTTTCTTGATGCCAAAGCGCTGTGTACCGAGAAGGACGGCGTGTACCGCTTCCAGCTGACCAACCGGAATTCGTCGGATCTAACCATAAGCTACTCCCTCGCCGGCCAAAAGGTCTGGACGGAAACCGTTCTTCCGGCCGGCGGGACCAAGACCATCGAGATCGTGTCGGATCAGGCTGCACCGCTTCAGCTTACGGTGAACGGAACGACCAAGACCGTAGCCCGCGCAGCGGCGGATAAATGTTCCTCCAGCGGCGGGTCCACAGGCGGCGGGACAGGTACGGGTACAGGCACCGGAACGAACGGTACTGGAGGGACTCCAAATGGATCGGGCGGCACCCCGAACGGGCTGGAGAATCTCGGGAACTCCCCGGTCCCTACAGGTCCGGCTCAGTCGCCTGCCCCTTCCGCCTCCGGTAACGGCCAAGGCACGGCTGGTACGGACTCCGGTAACGGAGCCCAGGATAACGGGCCGATTCCGCTCGGTTATTCATCGCTTCCGCAAACCGGCGAAAGCTTCCCTTGGGGCTATTACGCAGACCGGAGCGCTAATGGTGTGCGCAGGTCTGTTCTTCGGCCTGAAGCCGCGGCGCAACGGGTAAAGCAAAAAAGAGGGGTTCGTCCCCTCTTTTTTCCTATTTTGTTTGATAAGAAAGTATAAGTTTTCCATGACTTATTGCTTCGCATCAAACTTGATAAACGCGCTGGTCCTTGTAAGACAAGGACGGCGTAGCCGTTTATCCTGGGAAAGGAGGTCGGCCATTCATGCGCTTGTGGAGTATTCCGCTGATTTTGCTGGGGCTAAGTGTCATCTTGTACCCCCATTACAACCTATGGAAGGAAGACGCCCGGCGCCGGGAGCTTCTCGCATCCATCCGTGTCGAAGCGGACCGTCCGGGTGCGGCGCAAACAGAAGCGGCGGCAGATTCGGTAACATCAGCCAGTAGAACCGACGGGCAGACGCCTTCCATGACGCCCGCCCTTCCGGTCGCCGACCAGCCGGCCGCAGCAGCTTTGACGGAATCCGCTGCCGGCGTAAAGCCGAAACCGGCCGCAGCAGGGAACCAGCCGGAGGCGCTGGCCATTCTCCGGATTCCGGCGATCGATGCGAAGCTTCCGGTGCTGGAGGGCGTGACTGACAGCAATATGAAGGCGGCCGCGGTACATTTTACAGGAACGGCTCTCCCCGGCAAGGCCGGCAATACCGTGATTGCCGCGCACAACAGCTATGTCTACGGCCGGCTGTTCAACCGTTTGAACGCGCTGAAGCCGGGGGATACGGTCGTTTTACAGTCCGGGAAAAGCAGCTTCACCTACAAGGTTACCGGCATGGAGATGGTGGAGCCAACCGAAGTCTCGGTACTGAGGCGCCCCGCACGGGAGAACAGCTCACTCTCATTACATGCAATGAAGACGGGTCGCAGCGGCTGGTCGTTCACGCGGCGAGAGCGGACGAGTAGCGACCGCATGGCCGGAAAGCACCTTTCGCCGCCGGCCCGCACCCTTCATCTCACCGAACCCATCGCTCCGATGCTTACGCTTACGGAAGCATGAATATCCGCTTTGGCCAATGCTCCGCCCCAATCATCCTCCACCTTCTTGTACTGCTCATACTCATAAGCCCTCGCGTACAGCCCAAGACCGATCGGATCGATCCGATGTTTTTGAATTTTTCTCAGCAGGCTCTCGACACGTTTTTGGACCTCGGCGGCGATCAAGCCTTCCAGCTCTTTTCCCTGACGTTCCACATCATAAGGAAACAGACGTTCCGTAAGCAGGGCGGTCATGCCGATCTGAATATCAAAGCGAAACTTCCCTTGACGGTAGGAGGTCTTGATTCTCGTCTTCAATCTTTCGGCGTTAAAGCTTAATCGGTTCAGAAAAAACGGCCCCTGCTTCGATTCGCCGGGAATGGGCAGCGTCATGCTGACGGAGGTTTTCACATTTTTTTGCAATATTTTAAGAAGGACCGTCTCCTCCGTATTAATTGTCGTAACATATTTTCCTTTATGATCCATCAGCGCCGTTCCGCTCAATCGAATTTTGTTGTTCCGGTTCAATTGAACTTCGGCAACCGCGGGCGTTACTCCCCTCTCGTTCATTTGCCTGTGCAGCTCCTGCATCGTTGTTTTTACGGCTTCCGAACGGTTGTTCTTCGTATCGATGATCCCCTTAGCAGCAGGGGCAGCATCGGCTGATCCGGCTGATCCAGGTTGATAATTTTGGAGAGAGGCCCGTCGAACACGACAACCCTTGTATTAAAATCGTTTTTGGCATCGCGAAAGTACACGTCCGTGACTTGGAACCAGCCCTTCTGCTCCAGGAGCCGTTTGCCGATCAGATTGATTTGAACTTTTCTGCCGGTGAAATTGCCCGGCGTCCGTGCGTCCTCTTTGTTTCGCGAAGCGCGGAGCGTCGGTGTCGTCACGCCGATGGCCTGCGTTTTCTTCTTCACGTCTCTGCTGAACACCGGGTTGATCATATACGTGAGCATTCTGTTGTCTTTGTCCAGATCAATGCCCGCGAGCAGAGGAATCGTGGCATCTTCCATGTCGAGCCGGTCACCGCATCCCGTAACGCCGGTACAAACCGCAGCGATGAGCGGCGTATACAGCGACCGCCTCATTCGATTCTCCTCCGCCGAAGCCGGTCATAAGCCGCCATGTAAAGAAGCAGGCAAACGGGAAGCACATATTCGACCCCGATGGCGATCCGGCCAAAAAATTGGACGATCCGGCCGCTTTCGTTAAAGGTCGGCATATAGAAGTAGGTGCCGATGCCGACTATGAGACAAAGCAGGCGCAAATGGGGACGATGGTCCTGCCTTTGGAACAGCCAGCTTGTACAAAAGGCACAGAGATACAAAGTCGTGATCCAGGAAGTGGAAAAAAGAAACAAGAAGAACGAGGTCATCAGCACTTCAAACCGTTCGATAAATTTAAATTGGATCGTTTTCAATATATTGATCACCGGGTCGTTGTACAGCTTCATTTCATCCGGGCTGAAATAGACGAAGCAGACGATAACAATGAATAGATAGGCGAGCATCGACAAGGTGCTGGAGATGACAATGCCTGCCGAAGCCTTGTCCTTATGCTCCAAAAACGGATACAGCATAAGCGATACTCCAAATCCGGTATAGTAAAGCAGCGATTCCCGGAACGCCGAAAGGATCGGTCGCCAGCCATCCTTGACGACAGGAAGCAGGTGCAGCCAGTGGGCGTCCTGCAAGGTATACAAATAGGGCAAAGGCACCATTAAAGAAAGGAAAAAGATAAGCTCGATATACCGCCCGAGAATGCGCGACCCGCCCCTCGCGACGGTATAGGTCGGAATAAGCATGAGCAGCATGACGAGCCAGGGCGTTGTCTGCGGAAGCGACCACTGCTTCGTGTAAAGGAGCATCCGGACGATTTCAATGTAGGCGTAATAAGCGTAATAGAGGGCAAAGAACACGGCGGCCGCCCGGCCCGCCCATTCCCCCCATACTGCACGAATAAATCCAGCAGGGTGCTGTCAGGACGCTTTTGCATGACGCGGATGACGATCAGGCTGGCCGCGGCCGCCAATGCCCAGCAGAGAATAAGCCCGATCCAGCCGTCGGTCCCGGCCTTCACGGCCAGGACTTGCGGCGGCAGCAAGCACTCCGACGCTCACTTGAACGCCGGTATTGAGGAAAATAAACTGCATGAGCGTGATCGTATTGAAAGCATACTTGTTCAATTCTCGTCACCCTTCGGTTATCCAAAATTACTTCACAGGACCCATGGCTCCTATTTTGACATCGACGTCCAGATGGATGTCCGCCCGGCTCAGCGCTTCGCCCCAATCCTCTTTCACTTTCTTATACTCACCATACTCATAAGCCCTTGCCCGGATCCCGAGGCCGATTGGATCGATCCGGTGCCGCTGTATATTCTTGATCAGCTTCTCCAGCTCTTGCTTCACCTGTTCGGCTATGAGTTTCTCCAGCTCCTCGCCTTTCTTCTGTACATCGTAAGGAAACAGACGCTCCGACAAGGCGATGCGCAGCAGGATGTTCATATCGAACTGAAACTTGTCCTCTCGGTAGGAGGTCTTTATTTTTGTTTTGACTTGAGTTGACGTAAAGCTCAGTTTGTCGGTATGAAGCGGGCCCTTCTTCGGCTCTCCGGGAATGGAGACCGTCAGGCTGACGGGCTTATTCGCTTTGTTTTGCAGGATTCGCAGGAGAATGGTTTCCGGAGCGCTGAGCGTAAAGGCATATTTGCCTTTATGATCCAAGAGCGCCGTTCCGCGCAGCTTAATATTGCGCTTCTGATCCAATTCAACTTCGGCAATCGAAGCCGTCATCCCCCTTCTCGAATATTTGCCGGTGCAGCTCCTGCATGGTGGTTCTTACCGTTTCCGACCTGGCGTTCTTCGTGTCGACCATTCCCCGCAGGATTAAGGGGAGCCTCGGCTGGTTTTCCGGAGTTAAATATACAATCTCGGAGAGGGGTCCGTCGTAGGCGATGACTCGGTTGGTTACCGAATTTTTCGCATCGCGGAAGAGGACATCCGTCATCCGGAACCAGTCTTCCTGCTGCAGCAGACGTTTGCCCACAAGGAAAACCTGGTAGTTTCTTCCTGAGAACACCCCCGCCGAATGAGCGTCCTGCTTCAGTCTTGACTGACGGAGCGTTGTCGCCTGAGCCTCCGTTTCCTGCTTCTTCTTCTTAACGTTGATACTGAACACAGGAAAGGTCGAATAATACAGGAGCTTGTTGTCCGGCCCGAGATCCACGCCCAGCGAGAGCGGAATCGAAGCATCCTCCATATCGATCCGGTCGGAACACCCGGGTGCGGCCGCCATCGCCATGACGATGAGCAGCATAGAAAGAGTCCGCCTGTATCTGCGCTTCATCATCTCATAGCCCCTTTGCTTCCTATTTTTACCTGAACCTGAACATGAATGTCCGACTCGCCGAATACTTCCCCCAGCGGTCTTCCGCCTTCTTGAATGCGTTATATTCATAAGCCCGTGCATTCAGTCCGAAGCCGAACGGATCGATTCGCTTCCGCTTGATTTTCCCGATGAGGGTCTCGAACTCTTTCTGCATTTGGCCGGCAATCGTGTTCTCGAGTTCCTTTCTTTTCTTTCGCATGTCGTAAGGGAATAAACGTTCCGTCAGCCATATGGACATATCAACGTTCAGGTCGAACCGAAATTTGCCTTGCCGGTAAGCGGTCTTGATTTTCGTTTTTGTCTTCCCTGTGTTGAAGCTTAATTTGTTCAGGTGAAGCAAGCCGTGTTTCGGTTCCCCGGGAATCGACAGCGTAAGGCTCGCGGGTTTGTCCGCCTGGTTCTGGAGAATTTGCAGTAAAACCGTTTCTTGATATCCCAGCGAAAGAACATACCTGCCTTGATGATCAAGCAGTGCCGACCCTTTCAGCTTCACCTCCTGATTCTCCAGCATAATCTCGGCGATATAGGGGTTATCCCTTTCTCGAGCATTTGCCGGTGCAGCTCCTGCATCGATGTTTTTACCGTTTCGCTCCTCCTGCTCTTCGTCTCGATCATCCCTCTCAGCAGGATCGGCAGGAACGGCTGGTCCGCCGGATTCAAGTAGATGACCTCGGAAAGGGGGCCGTCGTACATGGCTATTCTGGAGGTTATGGAATTTTTCGCATCACGGAAGTAGACATCCATCAGGGTGAACCAGTTTTCGTGCTGCAGCGACCGTTTGCTGAGGAGGACAACCAGAATCTTTCTTCCCTGGAAAAGACCCGGCGCATACTCATCCTCTCTTTGTCTCGACTCCCGGAGCGTTCTCGAAACGACGCCGATTTCATGTGATTTTTTCTTCGCATCTTTACTGAACACAGGGATCTTGGTGTAGGTCAGCAAGCGGTCATGCTGATCCAGATCATAGCCGGTAAGAAGCGGAATCGTGACATCCTCAATATCCATCCGGTCGCTGCAGCCCGCTGTGAACACGAACAGGACGATAAACGTGAGCTTCAGCGACCGGGTCCTCATAGGCTCACCCTCCGTTTAACGTAGTCATAGACCCATAAAAACAGGAGGAAGCAGACGGGAAATATGTATTCCAGGCCAAAGCCGATATGGCCGAGAATTTCCGCCATAAGATCGCTCTGATCATCGGTAGGCATGAAGAAAAACGTGCCGATGCCGAGCAGCAGCATAACCACCCGCAAATGGTCACGCGGTGATCCTGCTTACGAGCCATCCAGCTTGTGCAATAAGAGGTTAAATACATTAAAGGAATCCAGGACATCGAGAAGATCAGCAGGTAAAAGGCGATGAACGTCACTTCGATCCGCTCGATATACTTAAACTCGATCGCTTTCAAGACGAAGATGCCGGGTTCGTTAAACTCCGTAATTTCGTCCGGACTGAAGTAAACGAAGCAGGCGAGCGTCACGAACAAATAAGAGAGCATGGTTAACGTGCTCGATAAGGTCAGAGCGGCCGACGCCTTCCGTTTATCCTTGAGCGGCGGGTATAGGATGAAGGTGGTCGCAAAGCCGATATTATAGTAAAACAGTGTCGGCACCCCGGTAAGTATGGGCTTCCATCCTTCCTTGAGGACCGGCAGGAGGTAGAGCCAGTTGACTTCTTTCAGCGGCAACATATAAACGAACGGGATCCATAAGGAAATGAACAGGATTAGCTCCGCATATCTGCCGAGGATGCGGACTCCGTTCCGCGTAATCATATAGGTCGGGATGAGCAGCAGCAGCATAATGAGATAAGCCGGGGTCATCGGCAGCGGCCAAGTTTTAAGAATTAAAATGGTGTAAACGAGCCCGACGTACCCGTAATAAAAGAAATATAGGGCAAGCAGAACGGCTCCCGCTTTGCCGGCCCATTTGCCCCATAACCGTGTCAATAAATCAAGCAGGGTGCCGTCCGGGCACCTCTTCATTACTTGAACGACGATCAGGCTTGCCGCGACCGTTAGCGACCAACCCAGGATGAGCGTAATCCATCCGTCCGTTCCCGCCTGTTCGGCCAGGACGCGCGGCGCCGCCAGGAAGCCGATGCTCACAGTCATATTGTTAATGATAAAGACGAACTGCAGGAAGGTGATCTCATTGTAGGCGTATTTTTTCATTTCCCGTCACCCTTCGGACGATTTGAGCCCTGCCTTATCGCCTGAACGGCTCTTGCGCTTAAAGGACGCCGGATCATCGTCCACAGCGGCAATCGGACGAACGCATCCTTCCAGTCGGAGAATCTTACCGGTCCGAACGGGCCGCTGTAAGGCGTGCCAAGCGATTCCAGCGCGATCAGATGGCCGATCAGCGTCATCATTCCGGCAATGATGCCCACAAAGCCGAACATCGATGCGGCAATCATCATGGCGAAGCGAATGAGCCGGACAGCGGCGACCATGTCGTAGTTGGGCAGGATGAAAGAAGCTATGGCCGTAAACGAAACGACAATAACCATGATGTTATTGATCAGCCCCGCTTGGACGATCGCCTGCCCGATGACGATGCCCCCGACAATCCCGACGGTTTGCCCGACAGGGGCGGGAAGGCGGATTCCCGCCTCGCGCATCATTTCCAGCGTAATCTCCATAATGACCGCCTCTACGAACGGAGGAAACGGGACGCGGCCGCGGAACTCTCCGATGGTGAGCAGCAATTTTACGGGAATGATCTCGAAGTGATAGGAAATCACCGCAATGTAGAATGCCGGCAGGAAGATCGCCACGAAAAAGGCAAACACGCGCAGCGACCGGATAAACGTGGCGATCGACCAGCGGGTGCTGTAATCGTCGATGTTTTGAAAGTAGGATATAAAATTCGCAGGCCCGACGAGTACGCTCGGCGATCGGTCCACGATCACAACGATCCTTCCCTGCAAAATTTGCGACGCCGCGGCATCCGGCCGTTCGGTCAAGATAAACTGCGGGAAAGGCGAATAGGGATTATCCTCGATGAGCTCCGCGAGCTCGCCGGTATTGATGATGGTATCGACATCCAGCTTCCGGATCCGGTCCTCCAGCTCTTTCAGCACTTCCGGGTGAGCGACATCCGCCAAATATACAATGGATAAGGTGGCACCCCTCTTCGGCCGACGGATATCTCCTTTATCTTCAATTCACGGTTGGGGATATAACGCCGGAGTAACGCAACATTCTGGGTGCCGGTCTCTACGAAGCCTTGATGCGCACCTCGTAAAGAAGCCTCGAGCTGCGGGTCCTCGATCGACCGCTGCGGCCATCCTTGCGTGTATAAATCGTAGGCGTCCGCTCTCCCGTCGACAAAAAGCACGCATCTGCCTTGGAGTATTGCCGCTTCAATGGGCGACCAAGCCTGCAGCGCGACGACTTTGCCGACCGTAACCATAAAATCGATCTCTGAAGCGCCGCTCCCCTCCTCCGTCTGCAGCGGACGAAGCACGTTGTTGTTGACTGCACTCTTGTCCACCAGGTCGTGCAGGTAGATCAGCGCCGCCGGTTCCCCGGTCTGTTTAATGGTCAACCCACGAACGATCAAATCGGGCGTGTTCGTGAACCGGTTTTGGATTTCCGCCACATTGCGCGCAAGCTCCGTACTTATCGTGCCGTCCGTCTGCTGATTCTGCGGACCGGTCTGCCCGGTCTGCCCGCCGTTCTGCGAAAGGGTCTGCTGAGCCGTCTGCTGCCCTGTGCCATTCCCAAGAGCAGCGTATTTCCGTCTTCCGAACCAATTCCAAGGCCGCATAGTTTCACCTCAACTTACCTCAGTATGCAACATTTTCCCTGCCGCTATTCGCCGTTAGGGACGAAATCGGGGGCGGAAACGCTTGACGGGCGGGGGCTTACGGAGTATGCGGGGTAGCGGACGGGAACAGAAAAAACGGCCTCATCGTATGCCGATGGGCCGTCTTCTTCAATAGGTTTCGCCTTAGTCGTTAAGGCGAAGACGCAGAGTAATAATCTCGTAAGGCTTGATTTCGAAAGCGCCGGGGAACCGGTATGCTCCTCTCCGGCCGGCCGCTCCATCAGGTCCAGCTCCTGCCAAGCCGAGATCCCCGAATCGCTGCTGAGCGTGACTTTTCCGCGGATTCCCGCATATTCGTGCATTCGCACGACGATCTCGTCGCTGTCCTCCGCTTTTTTCACGACGTCGATCATGACATGCTCCGGAGCGGAGAGGCTCAGCAGCGAGGCGCTGTCCTGTTCCGGCCGGCCGCCGGCGGTGGTCACCGGGTTGTTGAGCGCCCAAGCGGACTGCACCGTTCCCCCTGGTGCCAATCGCCTTCATGCGGCGGCGGCATAGGTGAAGACATGCTCGCCCTGGTCCGCTTTCGGATCCGGTACCAAGGCCGATTTGATCAGCGACAGCCGGAGCACGTTGTCCTTGATGTCGTAGCCGTACTTGCAGTCGTTCAGCAGGCTGACGCCGTAATTGCGTTCGGACAGATCGGCCCACCAGTGGCCGACAGACTCGAACCGCGCATAGTCCCAGCTCGTATTCCAATGCGTCGGACGCTTGACATTGCCGAACTGGATATCGTAGGTCGCCTCGGTCGTGCGGATCTTCACCGGGAAGGCGACCTTCAGCAGTGCCGCTGCTCGTGCCAATCGACCCTCGTCTCGAAGTCGATCCGCCGGTCGGCGGCATACACGATCATTTGCTGCGTAACCGTCGAGCGGCCGTAAGTCCATCGGAAGCGAACCACGGCGCGGACCGGACCGCTCTCCACGAGGATGGCTTCTGCCAATTGAACCACTTCACGCATTTTTTCCTGATAAAAGATATCGATATCCCACGCTTCATGGCGCCCCTTCGGCTTATCCTCGAACACCTGCAGCACGTTGCCCTTGGCGCCCTCAGCCAGCACCTCGCGTTCGGCGGTCTTATCGTAAATGCGCGTCAGCTGGCCATTGTCGTTCCACTCGATCTCGTAGTAAGGCGTCGAGAGCGCCCGCCCTTCCAGACGGAATGGGGATGCGGCAGGCGCGGGGGACGGGTCTTTCACGAAGCGGATTGCCGTGTAGCCCATGGAAGGCAGACGCTCGGCCCGGACGATCCAGTCGTCCCCGCTGCGCTGCGCCGCCATCGGCTCTCCCTGCATGTCAAGCCAGACGCCCTGCTCCATGCCTTCGGCCGCAGGGATCCGGACCGCGTCGCTCCGCTCCCAGGAAGCGCTGTTGAACAGCGTAACATACCGTTCGGACGCGGCCGGTTCCGTCTTCGTTAAAGCTGACGCCGCCGCTTCCCAAGCCCCGCGGCCCAGCTCGAACGCCGCGGCATATTCCCGGCGGCAGTCTTCATACACCTCACCGATGGAAGAGCCGGGGATGATATCGTGGAACTGGTTGCGCAGAATGATTTTCCAGCCCTCGTACAGCTGCTCCTGCCGGTACAGCTTCCAATCCGCCTTCTGCACGCTTCCGAGCACGCCGATCCATTCCGCCTCGCGGTAAAGCAGCTCCAGCTTCCGGTTCGCCCGCTTGTTATAAGCCTGGCTCGTGTACGTGCCGCGGTGCAGCTCCAGGTACAGCTCGCCGTCCCACGTATGCACGTAGCGGTCCGTCTCCGCGATTTGTGCCTTCAGCCGCTCGAAATAGTCGTCCGCCCGGCCGGTCGTGACATTCGGCAGTCCCGGCATCTTCTCCAGCCGGCGCCGCATTTCCAGCATCGTGCGGTTGACGCCGCCGCCCCCGTCGCCGTAGCCGTAGGAGAGCAGCGGCTCCCGGTTCAGTTCTTTGTCCCGGTAGCCTTCCCAGATGCCCTGCACGGACTCCGGGGTGACGCTCCCGTTGTAGGTATAATAGAAAGCTCCCTCGCGCCGCCCGGATCCGGCGTCGTGATGAAGTGCGTCAGCACCTCAGCGCCGTCGATGCCTTTCCACTTGAACGTATCGTGCGGCATCCGGTTGTACTGGTTCCAGCTGATTTTGGTCGTCATGAACATATCGATGCCCGACTTGCGCAAAATTTGCGGCGACGCCCAGCTGTAGCCGAATACGTCCGGCGACCACAAGTAGCGGCATTCCACCCCGTATTGGTCGCGGAAAAAGCGGGTGCCGTAGAGCAGCTGACGGACAAGCGATTCGCCCGAGGTCAGGTTGCAGTCCGCCTCCAGCCACATCGCGCCGCCGGCCTCCCAGCGGCCTTCCGCGATCCGCGTGCGAATCTGCTCGTACAGCTCCGGATAATCCGTGCGCAGGTAATCGTACAGCTGGGGCTGCGTCTGCAGGAAGACGTAATCGGGATACAGCTCCATCAGGCGGAGCACGGTGGAGAAGGAGCGGGCCGCCTTCTCCCGGGTATGCTTCAGCCGCCACAGCCACGCCACGTCGATGTGCGTATGGCCGATGCAGCGCACCGTGACGGGATGATGCTTCGGCATCCGGTCCAGCTGGGAGCGAAGCGTATCCCGTGCATCTTCAAGGGATGCATAAAATTCCTCCGAGCCCGGCCTTGACCAATCGATCCGCAGGAAGGCGCGGTCCAGCGCGGACAAGAGTTCGTGATGCTCGGGCCGGTTGTCGCTGAGGAGCTCCACCGTTTCGAGCACGGCGCGGGCCGTATAGTACAGGTCGTCGGCCGCTTCATCCAGCCAGCAGAGCTCCGCCTTATTCAGCCGGTTCTCGATCGGGGCCGCCGGGCTGTAGCCGTTCAGGCCCGACCAGAGGCGGAACCGGAACTGTACGGCGGAGCCGGCCGCATCCGGCGGCAGGAATACTTCTTCGTGGTTCGTATCCACGCCCTGGTACGGCTTGCCGTTCAGGAACAATAGCGATTCGAAGCCGCTGTTATTCCCGCCGCCCGTACGGCCGAGATCGAACAGCCCGAGCACCTTGCGGCCTTTCCATTCCGCCGGTATGTCGGCGTCGAAGCCAAGCCACATGTACAGGTCGCGCCCGGTCCAGCGGTCCCCCGGCCGAATTTCCTCCCCGTCCGTCATATCCGGAGGATAGGCCCCGATGGCCCCTTCCTCGTCGAAAATACGCTTCATGCCGGAGACCGTTCTTCGGTCACGGTAGCGGAAGCTCTCCAAATCGCGAATGCGTGCGGCCAGCTTTTCCTTGGTCCAGAACATATACATCAGCCTTTCGGGTTGGTTTGAATATAACACGTGTTATAACTGGTTATAAATGGATGACAGCGGCCGAAATCCCGGGAATACGGTCGGCTTGCCGGCTGATGCCCGCTGCTCTTTTCTACCGCAACGCCAGTCCCGAACGGCGGCCCGTCTCTTCACATGCTCTCCCGGGCCATGAGCCTCGCTTCGAGCCAAATATCGGCCGTGTCTTCCGGCGGCCGGGCGCCCTCGATATATTCAATCAGCCTTTGTGCCGCCGCCTGTCCCATTTCCGTATAAGGCACCTCGACGGCGCTCAGCGATGGAACCAGGTGCGCGTTGATCCGTTCCGTGTTGTCTGCGGCCATGATGTGCAGCTCCTGCCCGATGCGCAGGCCCAGCTCATTCGCCGCCCGGTACAGCTGTACCGCTCCGCGGGACCAGTTGGTCAGGAAGCGGCCCGGTCCCGGCTCCGCCTGCAGCAGCTCCAGCCACCACGACTTGTCCGCAGGCCATGCCTCGAAGCGCTTCAGGACGACACGCGGCTTCAGTCCCTGCGTTTCCATCCATTCCCGATAGGCCTTCGTCCGGTGCCGGTCGCCCCAATTGGGCCGATGCTCGGCTCCTTCATAAATTTCAACGTAAACGGGAGGTCGCTTCGTCTGTTTCCAGGCATAGTCCAGCGCGGTCCGGATGCTCCGGGAATAATCCATCAGGACGGAGGCGATGCCGGTCTGATCCGGAAAGCCTTCCACCGAGACGTACGGGATCCTTCCCTCACCAATTCGTTCCTCCCAGTCCGGGTCCGTGAAGCCGGTCGAATCCTTCGTCACGATCCCGTCGATCCGCCGCTGCATATAAAGGTCGATCAGCGCCGTCCGGTCGTTGAACCCGGCCCCCGATCCGCACAGCAGGACGAAGTAGCCCTGCTCGTTGCAGACCTTTTGCAGCCCCTGCAGCATTTGCGAGAAAAACGGGTTGCTGAGATCCCCGTAAGCGGCGATGCAGCGGCTTTGTCCCGTCCGCATGCCACGGGCCTGCACGTCCACCACATAATTCAGCTCTTCAATCGCCTGCAGCACCGCGCGCCGCTTCTCCTCGCTGACGCCGATGCCGGGCGTATTGTTGAGCACCGCCGAAACGACGCCGCGGGAGACACCCGCCCGCTTGGCCACATCGAAGCTCGTCACCCGTTTCTTCAAAAGGCTCACCTCAACATAAAAATAACACGTGTTATACTCTCAGTCAACCGTTATTGCCGATTCCGCGCAAAGCTGAAGCCAGCGCCCCGCCATAGCCGGGTTGGAGGCAAAATGCAGATGCGTATATCCTGCCGTAATCCGGCCCTGCAGGCATCCCTCCGGCTTCGTTCCGCGGAGACCCTTGGTCTCGTAAGCGGGCGGCGCTGGCTCATCGCAGCGGTAGATGGAGTAGTGGAACTCATGTCCCCGCGCCGTCTCTCCATCCGGAAGCAGCGGATTGCCCTGCTGCCCCCGGACCTCGCGGTAGCCAAGCGCCGCCAGCTTCGTCTGCATCGTAACACGGCCTGGCAGTACGCCGAGCATGGGATAAGTCCCTCCGCGGGTATCCTCGATCGCTTCGGTGAGATACATGAAGCCGCCGCACTCCGCCAGAACCGGCAGGCCCTGCCGAATCGCTTCGCGAAGGGAACGGGTGACTTGCTCCTGCCCGCTTAAAACATCGGCGAATTCCTCCGGGAAGCCGCCGCCGATATACAGTCCCTGCGCGCCTTGCGGAAGCGTTTCGCCGGCGAGCGGCGAGAAGTAGACCAGCTCCGCCCCGTTCAGCTCGAGCAGCTCCAGATTTTCCGGGTAGTAAAAATGAAACGCCGCATCCCGCGCCACGGCAATGCGGACACGAACGGGCTGTGCAGCCGGAACGAACAAGGGCGAAGCCTCCAGCCGAGGAACCGTCCCGCATTCCGCAAGCTGCAGCGACCGCTCCAGGTCCGTCGTCTCGGCCATCCTCTGCGCAAGCGACCCGAACAGCCCGTCCAGCTCCCCCGTTCCACGGAGGGCACAAGCCCGAGATGCCGTTCCGGCATCGCCAGTCGCTGATCGCGGGTCAAATAGCCGATGACCGGTACCCCGCACTCCTGCTCCACGGCCTCGCGAATGATGCGATAATGTCCTTCACTGCCCACGTTATTGGCAAACACGGCGGCGATACGGACCCGCTGCTCGAGGGCCTGGAAGCCTTTTACAATCGCTGCGGCACTTCTAGCCATCCCTCTGCCGTCGACCACGAGCAGGACGGGGCAATCGAGCAGCAGGCTGATGTCCGCCGTACTGCCGGTGTTCGACTTCGGATCCCGCCCGTCATAGAAGCCCATCACGCCCTCGATCACCGAAATATCCGCCCCTGCCGAAGCGCGGAGAAAAATTTCTTTGACCGTCTCCCGGGGCAGCATCCAGGAGTCCAGATTCCGCGAGGCCCTTCCCGTCACCGCCGTATGGTAGGTCGGATCGATGTAGTCCGGTCCGCATTTGAAGCCTTGAACCGCTAGCCCCCGCCGTTTCAGCGCAGCCATGAGTCCTATCGTTACGGTGGTTTTGCCCGAGCCGCCGCCGGTACCGGCGATGACGAGACGCTTTTGGCTACCGTTAGTTTTCATACCCGTTCCCCTTTCCGTACAAAAGATATGTAAACGCAGCGGCGTTATCCGTTCATAAGGCCAACGGAGATCGTGACGTTGCCGCTTTTCTTCTTAATTAATGCAAGCTCCGCGGCTCCCGTAAAACGCCTGACCGCCGGCTCGCTCACGCCATAAGCCCCGGTGAACTTGAACACCGTTTCCGAAGGGTCTACAATCGGCATCTCGTTCAGCTCCTGCGGCGTGTAGCAGACGAGCGGCCAGCCGTAACGCCCGCATACCTCAAGCAGTCCGGCTTCATCCTTCTTCAGATCGATTGTACAGACCGCCTTCACGCTGCGGATCGAGTAATGAAGCTCCGCTAACGTATCGCGGATAACCGCCTCGATCTCCTCCGCGGACGTCCCCCGGTTGCAGCCGATGCCGAGCACAATCACCTTGGGGCGGTACAGCACGCCGTTCTCCAGAATGCGTTCCTCTTCCGGAGACAGCAAGCGGTGAGTCACGACGAGGGCCGCCTGCGGCTCCTCCGCCAGTGCCTCCCGGGTCGTGCCGTACACGCGAATGTTCGGGGGAAGCGGCGATTCGTAAGGCCACCAGCCCGTTTCCCCGGACTCCTGCACGACGGCCACCCGCTCCTCGTTCACCACCGAGGCGCTGACCGGCGTCAGCTTGTCGGCGCTCTCCCACACCCAGCCGAAGCGGCGGCCGAACAGATCGACGGCGATCGTTTTCTGCACGTCCGAAGCGGTGGTGATCACGGGAGTCGCCCCCAGCATGGCGGCCACCTCGCGCGTCAGCTCGTTGGCTCCCCCAAGGTGGCCGGACAATACGCTGATGACATACTCACCCTTATCGTCAATGACCACGATGCCGGGATCCGTCTTCTTATCCGCCAGGAGGGGAGCGATCATCCGCACCACCGCACCGAGCGAGATGATGCAGATGATGCCTTTGTACAGCGGGAACCAGGCGGGAAAACCAAGGCGCACGCTGCCCTCGAACAGCCGGATGCCCCGGGCCTCCTCGTCGCCCTTCGCGAATTTGGACATATAGTACACGTCCGCCGTTCCGCAGAACGCCTCCTGAAGCCGGCGCGCTAACTCCACGCCGTGCTTGGTAATCGCAACGACGGCATAGTCGCAGCGCGTATCGATCTGCGGAATGACGCCTTCCTCCAGCCGCAGAACCTTCCCGGTGACCGCATTCCCCTGCTGCTCCATTAGGCTCCCCCTCCTTTACGGAAACGGTGAGTAAACGAAGCGTCGTACAGCTTGGAGCGGTGCGCATCTTTGTGCTTCAGCTCCGGGTCCAGCGCCCAACCGGCCAGAATCATCGCATGGGAGCGAATCCCGTTCGCGCGCATATCTTCGTCCAGCCGTTCCAGCGTGGTGCGGATGATAAGCTGATCGGGCCAGCTCGCCCGCTGTACGACCGCCACCGGTGTCTCCCCGCTCCAGCCCGCCTCCGTCAGCTCGCGCACGATCTTCTTCGTCAGCGTGGCGCTGAGGAAGAGCGCCAGCGTGCAGTGATGTGATGCGAGATCGCGCAGCTGCTCCCGATCCGGCATCGGGGTGCGCCCTTCCGTCCGCGTGATGATGAGCGTCTGCGTCAGCTCCGGCACCGTCAGCTCAGCCCCGACCGCTGCGGGCGCAGCGAAGACCGAGCTCACGCCGGGCACGATCTCGCAGGCGATGCCCTCCTGCTGCAGAAGCACGATCTGCTCCAGAATCGCGCCGAACACCGACGGGTCGCCCGTGTGCACCCGGACCACCAGCTTGCCCTGCCGGACACGGTCGGTCATCACGGCGACCATTTCCTCGAGCGTCATGCCCGCACTCTGCAGCTTCTCTGCGTCCGGCCGCGCCCGGTCGATCAGCGCTTCGCTTACGAGCGAGTCCGTATAGAGCACCACATCCGCCTGCTGCAGCGGCTTCAGGCCCTTCACCGTGATCAAATCCGGATCGCCCGGTCCTGCGCCTACGATGTACACCTTCATTTTCTCACCACCATCAGCGTTAAATATTCGAGCTCCCGGCCTTCCAGCTCCTCGACGTTGCGCCAAATCTGCTCTTCCTTGGAGGTCACTTTGGTCAGCACCGCCGCTTTATCCGTAAGCCCGAGGTCCCGCAGCACCTTGAGCGCAACGTCAATCACCTTCGCCACCTTGATAAAAACAACGCAGTCATGCGTTTCGATCGCCTCGCGCATCCGGCCATAATCGTCCGTTGCCGGCACGACGGCCACCTGCTCGTCTCCGTCGGCCAGCGGAACCCCCAGGGTCGCAGACCGCCGCCAGCACGGACGAAATCCCGGGAACCGCCACCGCTTCCACCTCCGGATAACGCGCCTTCATGCGCCGCTTCAGATGAATGAAGGTGCTGTACAGCATCGGATCGCCCTCCGTTACGAAAGCGACATCCTTCCCCCTGCTGAGCGGCTCCCACAGCGTATCCACCGTGCGGTCCCACTGCTTGTCCAGCGTCTCCTGATCCTTCGTCATAGGGAAGGTCAGCCCGAGCATCTGCTTCTGCTGTGTATCGACGTATAGCTCCATGATGTTCAGCGCGTAGCTTGGCGCCCCCATTCGCTTGCGCGGGTAAGCGATGACCGGCGACTCCTTGAGAATCCGGAACGCTTTGACCGTGATCAGCTCCGGATCGCCCGGCCCTACCCCAAGTCCGTATAAAATGCCTGTCTTACTCATCGCCGTTCTCCCTTCCAGCTTCACCTTCCCGCTTCCTTTTGGCCGTTATGATGTATACGGGATTCAGTCCTTCAAAACGGGTCATATTCAAAATCGGCTTGCTCCGGCTCATCTGCGCGAGCAGGATATCCGTTTCCATGCCGAGCTCCTTCAAAACCGCCTGCGCTTCCGCCAAATTCTCGATCGTCGCCGCGTTCATCACGATCGTACCGCCCGGCTTCAGCCGGGTGACGCAGACGCCGAGCAGCTCCCGCGGCTCGCCGCCGCCGCCGCCGATAAACACCGCATCCGGATCGGCAAAAGCCTCCAGCCCCGCCGGCGCGCGCCCGGCCACCAGCGTAAAATCCGTGCGGAATTTTCGCATATTAGAGCGAATCAGCTCGAGATCCGGCTCATTCTTTTCGATGGCGTAAACCGCGCCTTCCCTTGCGATCCGGGCCGCTTCAATCGCGACCGACCCGCTGCCCGCTCCGATGTCCCAGACGACGCTATCCGCACGGAGCGCGAGCTTGGCGAGACTGAGCACACGGATCTCCTTTTTGGTGATCAGCCCCTTATCCGGCTTGCGCTGCGCGAACTCCTCATCCTCAATGCCCATCGGCCATAAGGGAGCGTCAGAATCCGCCCGCAGCAGCACCACATTCAGCGGGGAAAAGCTTCCGTCCGTCAGCTCCTCCAGGCTGTACCAGCCGGTCCGCTCGTTCGGACCGCCCAGGTTCTCGCCTACAAAAGCCCGGTATTCCGTCATGCCGAAATCAAGCAAATACCGGCCGATCGCAGCCGGGCTATTCTGTTCATCCGTCAGCAGCGCGGCCTTGCGCTTGCCGTCAATCCGCTGCGCCAGTCCCTGTATGCTTCGGCCGTGGATACTGACCACGCAGGCGTCGTGCCAGCTTTCCCCGCCCGGGCGAAAGCCAGCTGCAGCGAGCTTACCGCGGGAATAATCTCCACACGTCCCGGAAGCTTGCGCATGAGTGTCGCCCCGATCCCGTAAAATAACGGATCGCCTGAGGCAAGAACCGCCGTACGGCGCGTCTCCGCCGCAAGCCGCTCGATCAGCCCGGCCAGGCCTCCCTTGATTACCAGCTTCTCTCCGGCAAAATCCGGATAAAACGCAAGTCGCCTCTCGCCGCCGACGAGAAGCTCGCATTCACGGATCCAGGCCGCCGCCTCGGCTCCGAGTCCCTTCGGGCCGTCATCCCCGATCCCGATCACTTTCATATTCGCATTCATCATTGGTTATGTATCTCCTTCCGGCGTAAAAGGCACGGCCACGCGTCCCAGCGAGCTCGCCCTTCATCGAAATGATCGCCGTCTCTATCTCCAGCCCGCCGCCGGTTTCCTCAAGTCCCGCACGGCGGCAGTAGTAGCACAGCTTTTCGAAAAAGGCATGGTTCCCCTCCGCCTGCATCCGGTCCCCGACCTGAGCCGCCGTATTGGCTCCGCGGATTTCCTCGAGCAGACTTTCCGGAGCTCCCGCCTCCTCCGCCACCCGGGCCAGGAAGCCGAAATCGACCGGCGCACTCTTCGAATGAACCATCATGACGCCCTGGGCCACCTTGCTGAATTTGCCCATCATGCCGACGAGCGTCACCTTCTCCACCTGCTTCGCCTTGCACTGCTTCAGCGCGAAGCCGACGAAGTCGCCCATCTCGATGAACGCTTCCTCCGGCAAATCCGGGTACATCGACATCCCGTACTGCTCGCTCCGCCCGCCGGTGGAAAGCACTACGTGCTTGCAGCCGCCGGCCACCGCCACGCGAACCGCTTGCGCCACGCTCGCCTTGTAGGCTGACGTCGAGAACGGGACGACGATACCCCGGGTGCCGAGAATCGAGATGCCGCCAAGGATGCCGAGCCGCCCGTTGAGCGTTTTTTTGGCGATTTCCTCCCCGTCCGGCACCGAGATGACGACCGAAACTCCCCGCTCGGCCAATTCGTAGAGGTTCAGCACGTCCTCCACGGCTTCGCGGATCATTTTGCGCGGGACGGGGTTGATGGCCGCTTCGCCCACAGGCACCGGCGACCCCGGCTTCGTCACCCGGCCGACACCGACGCCGCCGTCGATGACGATGCCCGGTTCCTCGCGCCAAGTCACCTCTGCGCAGATGCGGGCGCCATGCGTCGCGTCGGGGTCGTCCCCCGCGTCCTTAATGACGGAGGCCCGAGCCCCGCCTTCTCCGACCAGCTCGCAGGTCTCGATCTCGAACGTCACCTCCGTGCCGATCGGCGACCGGATGCGCGCCTGCGCCTGGGGCTCCTGCAGAATCAGCGCCGTCAGCGCCGCCTGGGTGGCCGCCGTAGCGCAGGAGCCGGTCGTGTATCCGTGGCGCATCGGTTTTTCCTTCGTCGCGTCCATGGTCCGCTACTCCTGCCGCTCCGCCAGCGGCGACAGCGCGTTCAGCGCCGCAACGGCTACCGCGCTGCCTCCTTTTCGCCCGATGTTGGTGATAAAAGGCACGTCCAGCTTCAGCGAGCTCCTCCTTCGATTCCGCCGCCGATACGAAGCCTACCGGAACGCCGATAATGAGCCCCGGCCGGGCCTCTCCCGTCTTGACGAGACGAATCAGCTCGAGCAGCGCCGTCGGCGCGTTGCCGATCACATAAACCGCCCCGTCGGCCAGCTTCGCCGCTTTCCGCATAGAGATGATCGCCCGCGTTGTATTAAGACGCTTCGCCTCCTCCATCACGTCCGGGTCGGAAATGTACACGTTCACGTCGCTTCCGAATTTCGCGAGACGCGGCTTGGAGATGCCCGACTGCACCATTTGCACGTCGGCAATGACCGGACGTCCGGCGCGGATCGAGCGGATGCCCTCCGTTATCGCGTCCTTGTGAAACCGCAGGTCGCGCCCCAGCTCAAAATCCGCCGAAGCGTGAATGACCCGCTGCACCACCTTGAACTGCTCCTCAGTAAAATCGTGCGGCCCGAGCTCCTCCGTAATGATGCGGAAGCTCTCTTCCTCAATCTCCTGCGGCTGTACCGTCGTCGGTACAAAATCCGTGCGAAAATCCATGTTCCTCACACCTCCGTTGTAAGTGCGGCCAACTCCGCAAGCACCGCTTCAAAATTCGTATGCACCGTATCGTACTCCAGCTTCGGCCGGCCGATCACGATCGTTTCGATCCCGGCCTCCAGCGCCGCTTCCAGCTTCTCGTCCACCGCGCCTTCCTTGCCGCTTTCTTTGGTAATCATCAGTGTGACCCCATAATGCCGATATAGCGCTGCATTGAGCTCCTTGGAAAAAGGCCCCTGCATCGCTACGATGTTCCTCTGCTCCAGCCCGAGCTGTTCGCATTTTTCCATATTGTCCTTGCGCGGAAGCATGCGCGCCACCAGCGTCACATTCGGCTTTCCGAGAAGACGCTCGGCAAAAATATGCAGCGTCTTGCTGCCCGTCGTCAGCATGACGACACCGCCTTTGGCTGCGGCGAGCTCCGCCGCCTGCACGTAATCCTCCGCATACAGCAGCGACCCGTGCGGCTCATAGACGCCGCTCTCACGCTCGTAGCGGATGTACGGTACGCCGGCACGCTTCGCCGCCGCCATGGCGTTACGTGAAGCCTCCTCCGCGAACGGGTGGCTCGCGTCGACTACGGTGTGAATCCCGTTGTCGCGAAGCCACTCGTACAAACCGTCAGCGTTCAGCCTTCCCGCCCTGACGGGCGGCCCGGCTTCTTCGATGCTCTTCGCCGCGCTTTCCGTCACCACGGAGGCGGTCACCGGGTAGCCTGCGCCGGCGATTCGCAGCGCCAGCTCCCGGGCATCGCTCGTTCCGGCCATCACAAGAATCATACGCGCCCACCTCCGATGGTGGCCGCCGGTCCTTGTGGTCGCGGCTTCTCGAGCTCATGATCGTGTTCGTTCTCGTGATGATGCGCATGGGCATGCTTGTGATCATGCTCATGTTCATGCTTGTGATCATGCTCGTGTCCATGTTCGTGCTCATGCCCGTGCGCATGTATGAGTCCATGATCGTGTCCATGATCGTGATCATGTTCCTGTCCATGCTCGTGCCCATGGTGCGAATGTACATGTCCATGCACATGCCCGTGCGCATGGTCGTGTCCGTGCTCAGCCATCGCCGCCTGGCGGTACTGGCACAGCCCGCAGTTCATCTTCGCTTCGCCCTGCAGCGCCTCGTGCGCCCGTTCGGCCAGCAACTCCTGCAGCTTCGGATGAAACCCGAAATACCCCGCGAGCGCGAACGTCCGGTCCGGATGCCGCTCGGCCAGCTCGCCGATCAGCGCCTCCATCCGTTTGATCAGCACTCCCGTGAACAAAAAGTACGGCACCAGCACCACCCGCTTGGCTCCAAGCCGCAGGCGCGCGCTCCACCCCTTCATCCACGAGAGGAGCCGTAACGCCGATAAAGGCCGTCTCCACATATTTCACCTTGAACCGTTCCCAGACGAGCCGTGAAATTTTGAACAAATCGCTGTTCGCATCCGGATCGCCGCTGCCCCGGCCTACAATCAGGAGCGCCGTATCCTCCAGTTCCGCCTCCGTCTCTACGCCGGCTTCCGCCAGGCGCGACGCGATAATATCGAGCACCAGCTCGTGCACGCCGATCGGACCGCCGTAGACAAACTCCACCTGCGGATACCGGCGCTTTGCTTCGTCGATGGCGGCAGGAATATGCAGCTTGACATGGCCCGCCGCAAACAATGAGATCGGCACCACCGCAACCCTGTCCGCTCCCCGCTCGACGCACTTCGCAAGTCCCTCCAGCATCGACGGCACCTCGAATTCCAGGAAGCACGTCTCCACCACCGGCACCACCAGCCGTTCCGCTACGGAACGAACGAAGGTCCTTACTTCCTCATTGCCCTCCGGCTCCCGGTCGCCGTGTCCGACGAACAACACCGCATCCCCGCCAGGATTCAAGCTTCCTCTCCCGATCATACCCTATCCCCCTTACATTTAGTCACCGCACACGGCAGGCTCGCCGATCAATACAGGCGCCTCCTGGTGGCGGTACTGCTCCAGCTCTTTCACTCGGGCAAAATATTTATGAAAACGCTCGTTCGGATGCCCTTCCTCGGCGTAACGCCGTACAATCCGGCTGACGACTTCCATCAGCTGCTCCGGCGGAATCCCTTCCGCTACGGGCTGGCCGGCATGCGCATTGCGGCCGACGGTTTTGCCCCCAAGGAAGAGATCGAATTTCTCCTTCCGGTATACAATCCCGATATCTTCCTTCACGGCGCCGTAGCAGGCCATGCCGCGACCGTTGAAGCCGATCTTCAGCTCCTTCGGCACCTTCATGCCGCCCAGCTCCGCATGCAGACTTTCAGCATACGGCACCGACTCCGCCTTCTCCAGGTTGCAAAAATCGCAGGCCTTCAGCTGCACCACATCGCCGACCGGCTCCAGCATGAGGCCCTCGGCCCGCAACCGCTCCAGCACCGCTTCCTTCTCGCTTGTCCGCAGCCGGACCACGAGCTGATGGTGCGGCGTATACTCGACCGAGCCGCGGTCCCCGCCGCCTCAGCCAAGGCCGCCAGCTGCGCGGGCGTCAGCTTCTTCTCCGCGAGTCCCGGCCGCACCGCGAACTCGAGCACCTCCTCACGCCGGAAGAGCCCCCGGCCGCATCCAAACCGCTACCCGCGTCCCCGGCGCCTGATCGCGCAGGCCCGATGCCAGCCGCAGCGCCTCCAGCGCCAGCTCCAGCGGCCCCTGCCGCCCGGTCGCGGCGGTAGCGTCCGGCTTCCCGCCATCCGGCCCCGACGGTCCGCCTGCCGCCGCGAATCCGGCCGCCTCGCCCGGCGCCGCCTGCGCCTTCACGCCGCCTGTCGCGCCGCTTCCAGCAGCGCTTGCCCTTACTGCTGCAGCCGGCGAAGCACGCCGCCCCCGGGCTCCTCGCCGCCAGCCGCAGCACCCGCTGACGCCTCCGGCTCCTCCTGAGCCAGCGCCCAGGGCTCGGCCTCCGGCCGCGACCGCTCATGCGGCTTCAGCGGCTGCAGCTCCTCGCCCAGCGTATACTTCCGCTGGTAGCCCCGGGGCGTGATCATGAGCCCATCATAGACCATCGTCGACGAATTGCCTATGACGACCGTCGTCAGCATGCCGATGTCATGCTCCAGCATCTGCGCGAGCGTCGTGAGCACAACTTGTTCCCGCTCCCGGTAAGCGCTCTTGACAATGCCCACCGGGGTTTCGGGCGAGCGGTATTTCAGCAGGATGCGCCGCGTCTCCACGATTTGCCGCGTCCGCCTCCCGCTCCGGGGATTGTACAGAGCAACGACGAAATCCGCCGCCCCGGCGGCTTCGATCCGCTTTTCGATAATCTCCCACGGGGTCAAATGGTCGCTCAGACTGATCGTGCAGGCGTCGTGCATCACCGGGGCGCCGAGCAGGGAGGCGGTGGAATTGATCGCCGAAATCCCCGGGATGACCTCGACTTCCACACCTTCTCCGCGCCGCCAGCCTTTTTCAATCAACACCTCATACACAAGCCCCGCCATCCCGTACACCCCGGCGTCGCCGCTTGAGATAACGGCTACCTTATGTCCGGCTTCCGCCTGCCTTACGGCCTCCTGCGCCCGGCTGACCTCTTCGGTCATGCCTGTCCGCACAATCTGCTGCTCCCCGAGCAGTCCCCGAATCAAATCCACATATGTGTTATAACCGATAACGACGTCGCTTTCCCGGATCGCATCTTTGGCTCTCTGCGTCATATGCTCGAAGTCGCCGGGTCCGAACCCGATAACCGATAAGCGTCCGCTCATATTGCTCCTCCTCCTGCATGACTTTCCCGCTCTTTTTTACCGTTCCAACAGCATCATTAGACCCAGAATTACGCTATATCCTCCGGTCAGGCAAACCCCAGCAAAGCATATACCCGATTCGGCGCACCCCTGCACGAAGAAAACTCCAGGAAGCCGCATACGTGATCAGCACCGTCGCTCCCGCCAGGCCCGCCGTGAAGAGTACGATCGGCATAATCGCCTTGAGCGCATCGGTAAGCCCGGCTGTAGTCGAGATCAAAGCCAGCTGTGTCGGCGTTTCCGCCCCGACTCCATGCAGCATGCCGATGGCAAAAGCGCCGGCAATGCCCGCACCCTGCACCTTCAGCTTCTTCGTGCCGAAAAGACGCGCGAGCAGTCCCCTACAAGCGCCGCCCGGCTGACGTACGAATCCTTGCTTTTCTGCCGGAACACGGTAATCAGCACCGCCGCCCCCAAGACTACCAGGCTTACGCCAACCAGGCTCTCCAGCGCCTCGAGTACCGGCTCCGGCGGCCTCGATCCCGTGAAGACCGCCAGCATCCCCAGCATCAGCACGATCAGGCCGTGACCCAGTACATACATCAACCCCAGCTTCACCTGCCGGCCCGCTTTATTGCCCGACTCCGCACCGACCAAATCGGCGATGGCCGCCACATGGTCCGTATCGAAGCCGTGGCGAAACCCCATCAGGATGAATACGAGGGGAATCATAAGTAACTCCGCCATGCTTTTTTCTCCTCCTCAAAAATAAATCCCCCGGTTACACACAGGAACATGCTTCGCATCATTTCCTAAACAACAAAAAAAGCACCCTTCCTCCCGGAAAGATGCCAACGTTTGAGCGATAAATAGACTGAGGCCAGAGCCACTTCCGCTCTTCAGCGCAGGTCCCGTTTTGAATGTTCAAAACAGCCGCCTGAAGGCAGAGGGCGAGCCCCTTTACCGTTCCCGTTCACCTCCCTATCCGCGTAGGTTCCATGGTGACAAAAGAATAGGCAGGTCTCCTGACTCGCTTCTCATCGCTTCTCCTGCGGCCTTCCCATCGATTGCTCAACAGTGACCTTGACTTTCACGCAGGCGAAGCTCCCAGCTTACAGTGGCGGGACCGTGCCGGATTTACACCGGCTTCCCTTTTAAGCCGAAACCTTGTTGTTTAAAGGAATTCGGCACCTACTCTTTCACATTATGAAGTTAAACTGACGCACCGCCGGACTCACCCGGCTTCCGTTATGATAGCACGGGCTTCCGAAACATGTCCACCTTATTTTGTTTCGGCGATGCTCTGCAAAGCCGGCGTTCAGCCGCCAAAGTAGTGACCCTGTTCGAGATCCGGGATCAGTGCGGGATGCACCGGCCGCCAGCCCAGCCGTTCCCGGGTCCATGCGCTCGACGTCGGATTGTCTGCCGATGCGAAGGCGCCGAGCCAGCCGAAGTGGGCTTCCGCCTCTTCGCGGGAAATGCCGGCCACCGGCAGGTTCAGGTTGCCGTGGATATCGAAGGTTCATCCAGCTTCGTCATCGTATTGGCTGCAGCTCCTTTTTATTCAGACATAGACCGGACGGTCCTTTCTTCCCGACCGGCCCGATTGATCGTTCCCGGCCACTAGGTCTGTTCATTCCTTGACCCGCTTATTCATCTTATTCGACGCCGTATTCCCGTATCCTCGCCATCTAAACCCGGAACCGCGCCGAACCGTCGCCAAGTGCCTTTGAAAAAATTGTTTTCATCCCAGCAGGAATAATGCGAATATTGTCGAATGATTCTTTTGACCCATGTTCAAATAAATACATAAGACCTAAGGAGGCCCGCCCATGCGATGGACCGTCAGCCGTAAAATCTCCCTCGCTTTTATCATCATGCAGCTCGTGCTTATTCTGACCTCGGTGCTTTCCTTAAACCGCATGATGTTCATTGAACGCCAGGCCGGCCAGATGACAGCCGTGCGGATGCCGAAGATCGAAGCGGTCAACCGCATTCATTTTGAAACCGAGCATGTGCTCAACCTCGTTTACCGGCATAAGGACCGAACGGACGCGGACGAGCGCAAGAAGCTGGAGGACTCCATCGGCGAAATATATGATGCCGTCGATTCGGCCGTTAAAGACTACTCCCCTTCGTCCGAAGAGGAGACAAGTACCTTCGCCGCTTTCCGCTCCGCTTGGGACGAATTCAAGAAAAACACGCAAAAAACACTGGTCACTAGCCGCGCGGGCTCTCCGAAAGACGCCCTGGTTCTCATCGACAGCGGCTCGAAAATCTTCGATGACATGCAGACCCACCTGCAGCATTTGGTCGATCTGAATCAACAGGGCGCGGCACAATCCGCCGCCGACGCCAAAAGCGCTTATGCCGCCAGCCTCGTCTGGATCTATGTCATTCTCGGGGTCAGCATTCTGGTAACCGCCTGCATCAACGTCTATTTTATTTATGCCCTGTCCCGTCCGCTCCAGGCCGTCGCGCGCAATATCGTGCGGGTATCGGAAGGCGATTTGACGGTGTCCGCCATGAAGGCGACGGGCCGCGACGAAATCGGTCAGCTCGCCGAAGCGTTCAACCGGATGATCCGCCGCCTGCAGCTTGCCATCGGCCGCTCGCTCGAAACCTCCGTGCGCGTCACTGAGCTGGCGGAGGAGCTGGCGGCAGGCGCAGCCCGCACAACGGACGCCGCCGTGCTCATTACCGCGGCCGTTCAGGAGGTGGCGGCAGGCGCCCAGCTGCAGATGACGGCCTCCCGTGAAACCTCCGTGGCCATGGAAGAAATGGCATCCGGCATCGGCCGGATTTCAGGGACCACGTCGGATATGGCGGACAAGTTCGTACATACAACGGATCGCGCAGCGCAAGGAACCGCCGCCATGGACGAAGCGGAGCGGCAGATGCATGCGATCTCCGAGTTGACCCGCAGGGCCGCAGAGCGAATCAGCCGGCTCGGCGAACGGTCGGAAGAGATCGGAGGCATCGTCAAGCTGATCTCGGAGATTTCGTACCAGACCAACCTGCTCGCGCTGAACGCATCCATCGAAGCGGCCCGGGCCGGAGAGAGCGGCCGGGGTTTTGCCGTCGTCGCAGCTGAAGTGAAGAAGCTGGCTGCACAGTCCGACGCTTCGGCCAAGGAGATTTCCGGCCGGATCGCAGCCATGCAGGAGGAAACCCGCGAAACGATTCAGGCGATGGAGGGCGTGTCCGGCCAGGTGCGCAGCGGTATTGCCATCGTGAACGAATCGGGCCAAACCTTCCGCGTCATCGTGGATTCGGTCCGCAGCATGAGTGAGGATATTCAGGAGGTTTCCGCCGCCGCAGAACAAATGTCCGCAGCGGCCGAACAAGTCGCCGCCTCCGTTGCGTCCACGGCGTCGATCGCGCAGGTCTCCAGTGAAAACACCATGAGCGTATCCTTGGCCTCCGAGGAGCGGCTCGCTTCCATGGGACGCATGAAGGAAGGCGCGGATCAGCTGGCAAAGCTGGCTGAGGAGCTAAAGGACTCCATCCGGCACTTCCGGATATAGATCGAAGTAAAATCAAACAGCCCCTCCGATTCCTGCCTTTGGACAGGAGAGGAGAGGCTGTTTTTGCTGCCGGCTATGGATTTATTGCGCTTCCCTCGGAAAGCCGCCCCGCTCGGCGACCTGCTTGATATAGCCGTTCCGCTTCACCAGGAAAGCTCTCATGTACTCCTCCAGGAACAGCCGGTCCGCCAGCTTGCCCAGCGACCCCAGCGGCGACTCGTAGTCGAACATATCGGTCATCAGCGTCCCCTGATCCCTCGGCTCAAACCGGTGCGTATGCTTGAACCCCTTAAAGGCGCCCTTCACCATTTCATCCACAAAGTAGTGCGGCCGCTCGAGCTCGGTAATTTTTGCCGTCAAGCGCTGTTTGACCCCCAGATGCACGGCTTCCCAGGTCACCGACTCCCCAGCTCGATCAGACCGCTCGTCCGGCCCCCCACGGCCCTCTCCCTGGTCTGCGACGTCGATTCCGCATGAATATCGATGCTCCGCGCCAGATCAAAGCATACCTCGATCGGAGCCCGAATGAACAATTCCGTCCGGATCACCGGCATCGTCCGTCACCGCCCCTCTCCATCCATAAGCGGCATGAAGCGGTTCAGTGTCCCGTCAAAAGGAAACCGCCCTTCCTTCACGCGCAGCTGCAGCCGCTCCAGCTCCAGTCTCGCCCGCTTCGCAAGCTCGTCGGGGTAACGGAATTTTACACGGTTCGCCTCGAACTCGTCTTCATCTACAACCTTCCATTCCCCGCCCCGGTAGACCAAATCCAAATCCAGATCGACAAAGGAAACAAGACTATCCTTCAGAACGGCCGGCTCGTTAATATTGCAGTAATACTGCCGGATCTCCCCCGTCCGCCATATCGGCGCTGACCGTAAACCAGGAATCGAACGAAAAAAACTCAATGGTCCGGTGCTCTACGATAAATTCCTTGCCTTTCGTATGATGCGTCAGCTTGCGGCCCCGTTCCCCCAGTACGAAGATATGGGAATCCGTCAGCTCCAGAAGGGTCGTATTCCACTCATAATGAGGCACGTTCCCGTATTTCAATGCTCTGATCGTAATCTGCCGGGCGTCCATGCCCTTCACCTCTATCCGTTTGGTTGGTCGCTGCAAAGTTACATTCTCAAAACAAAAAAACAGGCTGACGAAGCAACCTGTTTTCTTGCGGACTATGCTTTCGCTTAAGCGGGTGATGGGAATCGAACCCACGCCACCAGCTTGGGAAGCTGGAGTTCTACCATTGAACTACACCCGCGTCTTAAGCAAATTATATAGCGTTCCCTTTCTCTTGTCCAGAGGAACGCTTCACCTCGAGCGATATTTCATCCCCGACCTTGAGGGGAGGGAGGCCGCGGCGCCGCAGTTCTCCGTTAATTCCCGCATAGAGCCCTTCCATCGGCACAAAACGGTCGTCCACCCACATCACCCATTCCGCATTCTCCACATCATAGGCTACTTTGCCGTAAATCGTGATCGTCGTCCGCCCATCCGTCATCTTTTTAATTAAGCCCCCCAATGCTGCCAAAAGGATAGTAGCGGAACATCGCCTTCCCGACGATCTTGCTCTTGTCCACGAACGGCGTCGGCCACATATGGGAATCCAGGCTCTCATTCCGGTTGTCCCCGAGGAAAAAATATTGATTCGCCGGTACCGTGACAGGCCCGTAGGTATAATTCATCGGCTCCTTCACATAGGGTTCGTCCACCTTTTGCCCGTTGCGGTACAAGGCTCCGTCTTTAATTTCGATCGTATCGCCGGGAAGCCCGATCAGCCGTTTGATGTAGCGCTCGTTCTCATGCCCGGGCAGCGGCGGATAGAACACGACGATGTCGCCGAATTTGAAATCGGTCAGTCCGACCATTTTTTCTACGAGTACTTTATCGTTCAGCTGAATCGTAGGCAGACATCGACCCTGAGGGGATCATCATGCCCTGTGCGATATACGTGTTAAAGGTGAAGCTGACGATCACGGCAATCGCTACCGTCGGCACCCATTCCTTCATCCATCGTTTCCATTGGTTCATGCGCCGGTCACCTCTCTCTGTTCATTTTTGTCTAAGTATAACTCATTTCGCGCTGAGAAAAATTAATCTAACCTTAAAGAGCGCAGCCAGAGGCAAGAAAATCCATGTTTTTCGGTCGGTGTGTCCATGGGAATGCCGAAAAGGCCGAGGTATGCTAATCGTGAACCCGCATAACTCCGCTGCAGAAAGGTCTGAACCCACTTGAAGCTGTCGACCCGGATTTATTTGGACGCCGCCCTGCAAAATATAAAAAGCGTCAGTTTTTTTACTTTTTTACAGGTACTCATTGCCCGGCTGGGCGCCAGCAATTTCGAGATTGCGCTCTCCAACTCCCTGCCTCCTCTGTTCTGCGCCCTCTCGCTTGCGTTCCTCACGCGGCGGTACGCCGGTAACGAGAGGCGTTTTCCTGGTCAGCGGGTACATCCGCCAATTTGCCTTCCTCTCTATGGCCTTGTGCGTCCTGCTTTGCCGCATCCGATCCCGTACCTGCTGTTCTTCTGGTCGATCAACGCCGTCGCCGTCATGGTGACGGGAGCGCAGCGACCCGCCATCCTGCGCCGCTGGGTCGAACCGGCGGCATTCCCGCGCATCTTCAGCAACAATAAAATGATCGGCATTGTCATCGCCACGCTCGGGGGCTTCGCAATCGGCCAATTCCTGGACGCGTACCAGTGGATGTTCCCGAAGAACTATGTGATCTCAATGCTCATCGGCTGTGCGGCCACCTTCACAGGGATGGCGCTGATCGCCGAGCTGGCTCCGAAAGACAAACAGCCGATCCGTTTACAATGGGTCGCCCCTTTCCGGGAATGCGACCGGAAGACGTGGTGGATGGGACTTAACAATGCCGGCATCGCTATGGTAGCTCCGCTGTTCGTCATATACCACGTCAACGTGCTGAATTTAAGCAATTCGCAAATCGCGTACTTCGTCGTTGTCTCCGGCATCGTTTCCACCCTGGTCTTTGCCGCTCGCGCGGCGTGCTATGGAGCGCTTCGGGCTGTTCAAGGTGTACGGCGCCGCTGTCATCGGGATGGCCGTTGCAGTGGTCCCCTACGGCTGGATCCACGCGTACCCGCCGCTCCTCTTGATCCAAAGCTGGCTCGGGGTTTGCCTTGCGGTGCATGAGGTCGCCTCGAACACGATCATGATGAAAGACGCAACGGGCCATAAGAAGGAGATGGCCTACTTCTCCGATTTCCAGCTGGTAATGAATGCGGGCAACGGCCTAGGGGCGCTGGTGGCGGGCGCTTTAACGGCATTCCTGCCGATCTGGGGTCTGCTTTGTCGTGATCGCCGCATCCCGCCTGCTCTTCTACTTCTCCTACCGCACTGCGGAAGCGGCGGAAGGCCGCATCTCTTCTCCCGCTTCGTCCCGGGGGCAGGCCCCGTCCGGCGGAGCCCCGATGTAACCCCTCCTTCCCCGGCTCTCCGCTTAGGCAAAAATAGAAAACGTCCGCCGGGCCTTATGGCCGGTACGGACGTTTTTTTGCCTGTGGAAGGACGCGCCGCTCCATTACAGGACAAGACAGGACAGGACAGGACGGCGCGACCGTTTGTCCTGGCATCCCCCGATGGTTATGCCGGCATCCGCTCCAGCAGATGAACAAACTCCTGGGCCGGAACCGGTTTACTGTATATGTATCCCTGAATCTCTTCGCAGCGGACGTTCAGCAGAAAAGCGAGCTGCTCCGGCGTCTCGACACCCTCGGCAATGACATTCAGCTTCAAGCTGTGCGCCATCGCCATGATCGCTTGTACGATCGCCGCATCGTCCGGGTCGATCGTGATGTCCCTCACGAATTCTTGAGCGATCTTCAGCTTGTTGATGGGGAACCGCTTCAAATAATTGAGGGACGAATAGCCCGTACCGAAATCATCCATCGAGATCTGTACGCCCAGGCTGCGAAGCGTCTGCAGCTTATGGATGACCTGGTCGACATGATACATCGCAATGCCTTCGGTAATCTCCAGCTCCAGATACTCAGGCTCAAGTCCGCTTTCCTCCAGCGCATCCAGCACAATGTCCACGAAGTTGTTCTGGTGGAACTGGATCGGCGAAATGTTGACCGCCATCTTCAGCGGCGGGTGTCCTTCGAGCCGCCACGCTTTGTTCTGAAGGCAGGCCGTTCGGATCACCCACTCGCCGATCGGAATGATGAGCCCGGTTTCTTCCGCAAGCGGAATGAAATCGCCCGGGGAGATGAACCCGAGCCGCGGATGATTCCAGCGCAGCGACCGCCTCCATCCCGTTGATCCGGTTCGTGAAGATGTCGACCTGCGGCTGGTAATACAGCGTGAATTCACCGAGCTCCAGCGCTTTGTTCAGCCACTCCTCCATCACCAGCTTCTGAATCACCGTTTCGTTCATTTCCGCCATGTAGAACCGGTAGCCGTTCTTTCCGGCTTCTTTGGCCCGGTACATCGCGGTGTCCGCATTCTTCATGAGCGTAATGGCATCCTCCCCGTCGTGCGGGTACAAGGCTATGCCGATACTGCAGCCCACCCGAAGCTCATGCCCGTCGATGAAGAACGGCTGGCTCAGCAGGTGAATGATTTTCTGCGCCACCTTCTCGGCATCCTGAGGCTCATCAACCGCTTCGACGAGCACCGTAAATTCGTCGCCGCCCTGACGCGAGATCTGATCCTCGAGACGCAGCAAATTCTTGAGCCTCTCGGCCGCTTCCACCAGCGAACTGGTCCCCGAAGGCATGGCCGAACGTATCGTTAATATTTTTGAACCGGTCCAGGTCGATGAACAGCACGGCAAGCCGCCGCCCGGTCGCTTTGGATCTGCGGATTTTTTTGGTCAGCGACTGCTGGTACATCTGGCGGTTGGGTAGTCCGGTTAAGAGATCGTGGAAGGCCAAATATGTCAGTTGCTTCTCCGTGAAATCCCGATGCCGGATATCCGTAACGACAAAATACAGAATGGGTCCGGCAAAAATGAAAAGACAAATCAGGTCGATAAGACCTTCTCTCCATTCCAACGGTTGGTGCAGAAGGTACCGGACGGGCGAACTCCATGAATTCAAGCATAAAAATGAGAAGCAGCATCACGGTCAGTGTCCGGAAGACGTGCAGCGAGCTGCGCTTGACGACCGATTGGAGGAGAGGGGTGATGCAGAGCACCGCCAGCAACGCTTCCAGGAAATCAAGCGGGTCGACCGACAGCCCGTACAGTTTGCAGACCGTGATGCGAAAAAGCTCAATTTCAACCATAACAAGCAATAAACGCAGCAGGCGAGGAATGTTGAAACACCCAATTCCGCAGTCTCGCCCGGTATTGTGCCATATTGCGGCAGGGATCGTTGCCGTTTTTCATGTTGATCCTCAGCTTCCTCTTGATGGGGTTATACGTCCATTTTAATTCTATCGGCCCAATATCACAAGAGAATAATAGGCTCTAAGACCTATTTTAACCGAGCGAAAATTAGTAAATTTGGATCTCCTTTTCATACGGCGTCTCGTCGTCGTTACTGTCCAGCACCCGAATCTCCAGCTTCCACTTGCCGGGATAGGGCAAATAAGGCCCCCGTGCTTTATAGCTGTATTTCTTCATGCCGTACGATTCGTCGGCGGCCTGATCTTCATAAGGCGTTAAAGGCACTTCGATCGGCGCGATGGCGCCGGCCCCTTCCTGATGGAGCTTCATCACCACCTGCTTCGGCTTGAGATTTTCAGGAAGCCAGACTTTTAAGGTGAAATCGTTAACTCCGGGCGCATTGGGACTGATCTGGGCGGTCATATGGATTTTCTCTCCCATCACGTGCCAGTTTAAGGGCTCGTTGGCAGGCAGAGGCGTCAAATACGTAAAGATTCCGACAATCCCGACGATCATCACCATGAGAAGCGTATCGGTACGGATTAAATTGCCGGCCGAAGCGGCTTGTTTGCGGGCAACGGTGTACCGGATGAAGAAGGCCGTGAGAATGACGAGCACGACCAGCGCGATTTTGACAAGCGACCACTTCCCCCAGGCGGTTTCCGTCACATAGCGAACATCTGGCAGGAACAGCAGCACCGATAAGACGCCGGAAATGACCAGCAGAAGAATGCTGAGAAGCGCCGCCAGTGAGAACGACGGATAGAGCCGCAGGGCGTGCTCCCGGTCTTTGCGCCATAGGATGAGCATCATAAGCAGGCCGCCGGCCCAGACGGAGGAGGCGAACAGATGCAGCCAGTCCAGCGTCACCGTCTCGGAAACGGGTTGAAAAGCTGCCGCGTGGCCGAGGAAAGCTTTGGCCAGCCACACCGCTCCCGCCCACAAATAATCCAGCCACGCGTACCGGTAGAGCACAACGAAGGACAACAGTGCAAGCAGCAGGCCGCTCGCCCAGGCGTAGCCGACACTCGTTCCCGTAAAGAGCTGTACCAGCGCATCCGCCCCCCGTCTCCGATCAAATCGGGCAAATGGGCCATCAGGAACAGGATGTATACGATCAAATAAGCCTGCTGCAGCCGCTCTCCCCAGCCTTTAAGCGGCTCCTTGGCGTGAGCGGAAGTCTTCGCCGCAAACCATCTGGACCACAGCGACCAGCCCGTGAAGGTAAGCATGAATAAGTAAAAAGCGATCCGTGAAGCGAACTGCAGGATATCCTTCACCCCGAAGCGGTGAAACGGATCCGATTGCCGGTGCAGGTGCTCGAGCTGCGGCTGTTTCCCGCCTGCCTGCGGTCGCTTCAGGCTCTCGCCTACCGCGAACAAATAGGTTCCGTCTATCGGGTGTCCGTCCGACGAGATGATATGATAGGTCACCACATAGGTGCCTTTGTCCAGCTTCGGCGAATGCAAGATCAGACCTGTATGCTCCGGATTCATCGTCGCGGCCTGCTCCGTCACCTTCCTTTGATTTTCGTCAAACACCCGTATCCAATACAGTCCTTCCTCCAGTCTTTCGCTGAAGGTCAAAGCAATCTGCGGCGGCGATTCCGCAAGCTCCGCGTCCGCAGACCGGCACTGCTTCGACCAGGCTGGCGTGCGCGTATGCGCTTCCGCCTCCTCCCGTCAAAGCCATCGCCAACAGCAAAATGAATGCTATGGCCAGCATGCCCCGCTTAAAGCGGAGTAATCTGATGAATGATGCGAGCTTCATGAAACCGGCCTCCTGTTCTTCCCCTCTCCCGTTACCGCACCGTCATCCGGTTAAGCGGCAAACCAGGGGTTCGTTCTCTCTTGATGTCCGGGTAAACCTTCCGCTTGAATTAATGTAGCATACCGCAGCAGTTCTGACCAAATGTCTATTTGTCCAAACATTTACGAATCTATGAACGCCGGTTGTCGAAAAAATAAGAGATTGACAGGCAGGAACAGATGCGGTAAATTCATCTTATCGTCTTTTCAGACAACTATATATTGTGGGACAATTAACCAGCGAATACGATATATTGTGTAATTCGTTATATCGAAGCCGGTTGAAAGGCTCTAAGTCCCGCCGCTGCGGGAACGGCTTGTCGTCATGGGGCGCCATGGATCGACATCAACCGATTAGGGGACGCTTGGTTCCCGGCGTTTGCTTACAACGGCATGCGGTCGCCTGCTTCATCGGGGCGGCGGTATGCTTATGCTTTCATACATAGCTATTGCGATTGCGAAGCGCTAATGAAGGAGAGAAGCTGCACATGATCATCGTCAAGAGAGACGGTACGAAGGAAGAGCTTGTTTTTTCAAAAATGAAGAAGGTCATCGACTTTGCCTGCGAGACCTACCCGGAATGCGACCCGCTGGAGCTGGAGACAGCGCTGCTGCCTTTGTTCCGTAACGGGATCTCCACCAAGGAGATTCAGCGGTCGCTCATCCAGGTTGCCGTGGAGAAGACAAGCGTCGAACAGCCGAACTGGCAGTATGTGGCCGCGAAGCTGCTCACCTACGATTTATATAAAGAAGCGCGTCTGAACCGCAAATACGGCCATTTCGGCTATGGCGATCTTTATTCGCTGATCACGTACCTGACGGATATGGGGCTTTATGGAAAATACATACTCGAGCATTATACGAAGAGTGAAATCCAGGAGCTTGGCGAATACATCAAACCGGAACGCGATTACCTTCTGAATTATATCGGGCTGAAGACACTGTCCGACCGCTACCTCATCCGGGGTCTGGATAAAGAAGTGCTCGAGCCGCCGCAGGAGCTGTTCATGGGTGTGGCCATGCACCTCGCCATGAAAGAAAACGATAAGCTGCACTGGGCGAAGCAATTCTACGATGTACTCAGCAACCTCGAAATGACGGTAGCGACGCCTACGCTGGCCAATGCCCGCAAGCCGCTGCATCAGCTGTCCAGCTGCTTCATCGATACGGTGCCGGACAACTTGTGGGGCATCTACAACGTGGACCAGAGCTTCGCTCAAGTCTCCAAGCACGGGGGCGGTATGGGCATCTACGTAGGCAAAGTGCGCAGCCGCGGCTCCAATATCCGCGGATTCAAAGGCGTGGCCGGCGGCGTTGTGCCGTGGATCAAAAACTACAATAATACGGCGATCGCCGTTGACCAGCTCGGCGTCCGTTCCGGTGCGGTGGCGGTATACCTCGACGTATGGCATAAAGACATCCTCGACTTCCTGAACCTGAAGACCAACAACGGAGACGACCGGATGAAGGCCCATGACATTTTCCCGGGTGTTTGTATTCCCGATTTGTTCATGAAGACGGTGGAAGAACGCGGCACTTGGTACCTGTTCGATCCGCACGAAGTGCGCAAGGCCAAAGGTTACTCGATCGAGGATTCCTTCGGCGAGGAATGGGAACGCCGTTATTGGGACTGCGTGAACGACGAGCGGCTCTCCAAGGAAGAAATTCCGGCCATCGACATCATGAAGCGGATCATGACCAGCTCCTTCGAGACCGGCACGCCGTTCCTGTTCTTCCGCGATACGGTCAACCGGGCGAACCCGAACAAGCATAAGGGCATGATCTACTGCTCGAACCTGTGTACGGAAATCTGCCAGAACATGAGCCCGACCGAGCTCATTCAAACGCAGCACGAGGACGGCATCATCACCTCGCAGCTGAAGAGCGGCGACTTCGTCGTCTGCAACCTGTCTTCGACCAACCTTGGACGCGTCTATACCCGGGAGGATATCGAGCGCGTCGTGACGACCCAGATGCGGATGATGGATAATGTCATCGACCTGAACTATTACCCTGTGCCGCAGGCGGAAATCACGAACAAGAAATACCGCGCCGTCGGTCTCGGCTCCAGCGGCTACCATCAAATGCTGGCGCAGCTGAAGATCCAGTGGGAATCCGACGAGCATGTGGAGAAGGCCGACGAGATCTACGAGTGGATGAACTACTACGCGATCAAAGCGTCGATGGAAATCGCCAAGGAAAAAGGCGCGTATCCCGCATTCGAAGGCGACTGAATGGCAGTCCGGCGCTTACTTTGAGGCGCGCGGCTACAACAGCCCCGAATGGCAGGAGCTGAAAGCGGAAGTGGCCAAGCACGGCGTCCGCAACGGCTGGATGTTCGCCATCGCACCGACGGCGTCCACTTCGCTGATCGCCGGTTCGACGGCCGGCATCGACCCGATCTTCAACAAGTTCTTCGTCGAAGAGAAGAAGAACGCGGTCATCCCGCAAACGGCGCCGAACCTGAACCAAGAGACCATGTGGTTCTACAAGGAAGCGCACCGGATCGACCAGCATTGGAGCATCAAGGCGGCCGGCGCACGCCAGCGCCATATCGACCAATCGCAGTCGTTCAACCTTTATATTACGCCGGAGCTGACGGCGAAAGAGTTCCTTGAGCTGTACATGGTCGCTTGGAAGCATGGGCTCAAAACCGTATACTACGTGCGCAACAAGAGCCTTGAGGTGGAGGATTGCGTGAGTTGTTCGGCGTGATTTCCATCCCCCTAAATCCCCCTTTCGAAGGGGGACCCCAGAGGCCCCGGCCCCTGGACCCCGGAACGGCAAACCTGTGCTCCGAGGGACGGTGTGCATAGGAAAGGATAACGTTGGCGGAATGGGGCGCTTACGTCCAATGAAGGCAGGCCCTATGCGTGAGCAAAGGGCCTGCTTCATGGACACGCTTGGGCGGCGCAGAGGTTGTTGATCGGCAGTTCGCTTCGCTGCTGCGCTCCAACAACAACACAAGGGCAAAAAAATTAAGTGCGGGGTGGGAAAATTGCTTCGCTGTTTCCCTTCCCGCACAATTCCCAGGCAATAGGGGTCTGACAGACCGTTATCTCTGCCAGTCAAGCCGGGAACTAAGAGAGAAAGAAGGACGATTCGATGGAACTGCAAAAGAAAAAGCTCTTTAACGAGCACGGCGACCGGGATTGGGGCAAGCGCCGGATGATCGGCGGCAACACGACCAACCTGATCGAACTGAACAATGTGAAGTACGACTGGGCGACCAAGATGTACCGGACGATGATGAACAACTTCTGGATTCCCGAGGAAATTCCGCTCGCGCAGGATGCGAAGGATTATAAGTTCTTATCGCCGGAGGAGCGCCAGAGCTATGATAAGATCATCAGCTTCCTGATTTTCCTTGACTCGCTGCAGACGGCCAATTTGCCGAACATCAACGAGTACATTACGGCGCCGGAAGTGAATCTCTGCCTGACGGTGCAGACGTTCCAGGAAGCGGTGCATAGCCAGAGCTACTCCTATATTCTGGACAGCGTCTGCTCGGCGGAAGTACGCGACGACATTTACAACCAGTGGCGCGAGGACAAGCATCTCTTGCGGCGCAACCGGTTCATTACGGATTTGTATGAAAGATTCATTGAGGAGCCGTCGACGGATAACCTGATCCGCACGATCATGGCGAATTACATTCTGGAAGGCATTTACTTCTACAGCGGCTTCAGCTTCTTCTATGCGCTCGGACGTCAAGGCAAGATGCTCGGCACGGTTTCCGAGATCAAGTACATCCAACGCGACGAGCTGACGCACCTGGCGCTGTTCCAAAATATTTTCCGCGAAATCCGCAAGGAAAACCCCGAGATTTTCACCGACGAGCTGGTTGAAGATCTGCGGAATATGATGCGCACGGCGGTGCAGCACGAAATCGAGTGGGGCCAGTACATTACGAACAACAACATACACGGCCTGAGCAACGATATCATTGATTTGTATATCAAGTACTTATCCAACGAACGTTTGCGCAAGCTCGGACTCGACGTGCTCTACCCCGAGGTGGTCGACCATCCGATGAAATGGGTGGAAAGCTTCAGCAACATGAACGCGATCAAAACCGACTTCTTCGAGCAAAAGGTAACCAACTACAGCAAGTCCTCCAACCTGAATTGGGACGATCTGTAAGAAGCCGCTGCGGATAAGTGAAGATACAACAACAAAGAAGCTTCCATTTCCACCTTCACCGTGGTTTTGGAAGCTTCTTTGCTCAATATGGGGGATGGTCTCGCCATGCCCCCCTTCGGGATACTCCCTACTTTTATCCATGTAGTCCATCCCGCAGTTCTATCCTACTTTACCCTGTCACAGCCCAAGCAGTTCTTTTACCTTGAGCTCCAGCTCCACCATCGAGAACGGCTTATTCATGTAATCGTCCGCACCCAGCTCGAGTCCCCGACTGATATCCTCATCCCGGCCGCGGCCGGACAAGATCATCACCTTCGTTCCCTCCGGCCTCGTCCGGTTGTCCCTCATCCGCTCCAGCATCGCATATCCGCTGAGCCGCGGCATCATCCCGTCCAATATACACAGGTCCACCGGTTGTCCAAGCAGCGCCCGGTAAGCTTCCTCTCCGTCAGCGGCTTCGATGAAGTCGACCGGCAGATGCTTCAGCTTGGCTACGAGAATGGAACGCAGAATACGGTCATCGTCCGCAATGACGACCTTCCTGCGGACCACGGCCGGATCGGGCCCTTCCTCGATGGAAGCAGAGCCGGTGAAGAGTACCACCCGGTTGCGCCCGGATTGCTTGGCTTCATACATCGCCTCGTCGGAGCGGCGGATCCACTCCTCCACCGTCATGCCGGGGATCCATTCCGAGACACCGGCGGAAAAGGTGATATGAAACGATTGGCCTTCATTCTGGGCGACCCGCCCCTCATGGGTTTGCTGAAGAATGGCTTCCACCGCTTTCTTGGCGTCGGAACCGGACGAGCCCGGGAGCACGATCACGAACTCCTCCCCGCCGAATCTCGCCAGCAGATCGGTCGGCTTCAAATGATTTTGCAGCAGATGCGCCAGACCCTGAAGGACCAGATCGCCGACCCTGTGCCCGTGGGTATCGTTAATGGATTTGAAGCGGTCGATGTCGATGAAGGCCAGTGAAATCGGAGACGGAAACCGGCTGACCCGCTGCAGTTCGGCCATCACCTGATGATCGAAGAAGCGGCGGTTATACACCCCGGTGAGCGGGTCGCGGAAGGCCATTTGTTCAAACATCCGGTTGCGCTTAAGCAGACTATATATCCGCGCATTCAGCTCGTCATACTGAAAAGGCTTCGTCACGTAATCGTCCGCCCCCAGGTGGAAGCGGCGGATCTTATCGTTCACATCCTCCCGACCGGAAAGAACGATCAACGGCGTCCACTTCAGAGTCGGATCTTCCTTCAAAAACTCGAACAGCTCGTACCCGTTGCCCGGATGCATCATGAGATCCAGCGTGATGAGATGATACGTCCGCTCGCGCAGCGACCTCTCCGCCGCCGCTACATCGGAAGCTTCGTCCACCACATAGCCGTCGAGCGTCAGCCTGCGGGCCAAATAGGAGCGAAGGGCATCGTCATCGTCAATAATAAGCAGACGCTCACCCGATGCAGGGAACAACGATTTTCGCGGTCGCCTCTGGGACCGATCCGGCTCGAGCTCCCTCGCACCGATATCCGCTTCCAGCTCCAGCTGTTCGAGCAGCGGCATCGACGGAGAGAGGGAGGCTTTGAACTGCTGGACCACATCGGTCCCATCCGGCAATGTCGGCGGGTCCTCCGAGGCCCATTCCCAATAAAGAACAAGCTTCTCCGCAATCGACCCGAGCCGGCTGTAGCCGAACATCGGAGCGCTTCCTTTGATCGTATGCGCCAACCGGTAAAACCGCCTGGCCGTATCCTTGCTTATGTTCGTATCCGGTTCCCTGCTGAGCCGCTTAAGCTGCATGACTTGCTGCCCGAGCTCCCCGATATACCGTCTTCTTCCCTGTTCTAGCGACCGCTTCTCCCTGCCGCCGCGATCGTCCGCTGTCCTTTGCTGCAAGTTGTGTCACATCCAGTCTTCCATGTTGAAAAACGATCCTAACCGCCCTTTTGAATCAGTGCTTCTACGGTATCCACCAGCTGCAGCGGACTGAACGGTTTGACAATATACTGGGTAACGCCGGCCGCTTTGGCCATTTCCCGGTCTTTATCAAGCGCCTTGGCCGTAAGCAGAATGACCGGGGCTTCCCCGTTCGGGTTCGGATGGTTCCGCGACCAATCGCACACCTCCACGCCCGTCCGCTCCGGCATCATATAATCCAAAATAATCAAATCATACTTCTCCGCCTGCAAATATTCCAGCGCTTCCCTGCCGTCCTCCGCTTCCGTAATATCATATCCTTCCTCGGCCAGCGTTTCGGTCAATAAGAAGCGAAGCGCAGCTTCGTCATCCGCCAATAAGATTTTATATCCTGCCATTCCCCTCGCTCCTTGATAGACGCTAGTGTGACTACATTATATATTTTATTTCGGCAGACAGCGGGAAAAACTTCAATTAAATTCGCCAGATTACGGATTCCGGCTTCATACACCGCTTCCCTCCGGATTCCTATGCCGGCGCCACGAGCCCGAAGGGATTGCCGGGCGACCACGCGAATCCTTCCAGACATACACCCAGCCTTCCCGCTCCTCCCGCTTCGCGTCCCGGATCCAGATCCGTTCATAATCGTTACGCTCCGCCCCGGGGCCGTAATATTCCTCGAGCAGATCCGTCTGTTTGAGACCTTCTTCCGAGATAATAAGCCACTCCCCTTGGACCAAATCCCGGTCCCGACCGGAAAGCACCAGAGCCGGGTATTCTCCCGCGTCGTACAACGTGCCGCGGACCGCCCCCTGCCGTACGGACAGGACGTACGAGGCAACGACGGAATAATTCGCTTCTCCCGACAGCGACGTACCATAAACAAATAACGGAATCATGGCCAGCCTCCTCCGAAAAGTACCTTCCATTCTCTTTTTCTCCATCATAACATACCGCTTTTATTTCTATGAAGGTTGACAAAGCCCTATATTTCTTTCGGCCGCCACCCTTCTTCCGCCGCCCGCATACAATGCCAGCAAATGGACCGATGGAAAAGGGGAGAATGTCATGCTCACTCCTGAAGATGCGAACAAGATCATCCGTTTTTTGTCAGCCGCCTACCTGTGTGTGGAATCCGAAGAAGCACGCCGGGAATTTCACCGCCTGGCCAACCTGCTGCGCAAAGCCTCGGGCCAGCTCGAAGAATAACTCCCGAAGCCGAACGTTCGGAAACGACCTGCCCGTACGCGCCCCTCCAACTGGAGAACGCGTAAGGGCAGGTTTTTTTTCTGCAAATTCCCGGAGTGGGGCAATCACCTATAGGCATCCCGCTTCATATCCTGTTTTTAGGTTTCTCACTGTAAAAATATTTTGCATATCGGTTAAGTAGGAATTATAATAAGGGTATCTGATAAACGAGGATATGGAGTGACCGTACAGATGGAACTCGGAATTGTTTTTATGGGCGCATTGGTCGGCCTCTTGGTTGGATTGACCGGTGTGGGAGGAGCTTCGCTCCTGACGCCGCTTTTATTGTTTTTCGGTATCCAGCCTACGGTGGCTGTGGCAACGGACTTATTCTATAATTCGATTACGAAGCTCTTCGGCAGTATTCAGCATGTCCGCCAGCGCACCCTGCAGTGGAGGCTGGTGCTATATCTTGCGGCCGGCAGTATTCCGGGTGCGGTGCTCGCCATTGCCGTGCTGAAGTTCTATCCGCCGCTGCATGATTATCAAGAGACCGTTATTAAACACGCGCTCGGCGTCGTTCTCATCCTCGTCGCTGTAGTCAGCATCGCGAAGGTTTGGTTCAGCCGGGTGGAAACGAACCGGATTCAAGCAAAGCCGCTCTCCCAGAAAAAGCTTCTGACGATTTCCATCGGCCTCGTACTCGGCTTTATTGTTGGGCTTACGTCGATCGGTTCGGGCTCGCTGTTCGCCTTGGCGATGATGCTTTTCTACCGTCTGACCGCCGCCGAGCTCGTCGGTACGGACATCGTGCACGCGTTCCTGCTTGTGACGGCCGCCAGCATCATGCACGCCGGCTTCGGCCATATCGATTATATGCTTGCCTTCAACCTGCTGCTCGGATCCGTTCCGGGCGTATTGATCGGCAGGCGACCTTACGGCTAAGCTGCCCGCCAAGCCCCTGCGGACGGTCATGGCCACGATCATCTTCATCAGCGGACTGAAGCTGATCTAGTCAAGGCCCCTTTCCTCCGGGAACAAATCATGGCACCATAAATAAAAGCCAAAAGCATCCGCTCTTGGCTTCTTCTTCATTCTATCTACTCCCGGTGGACGCCGCTTCCTGCTGGCGGATCGTAAGTCCCCGGGTCTTCACGATGATTTTGCGGATGCTGTCTTCCGACAGATGATACTGCCGGATCAGCTCCGGAACCGTCGACCCGTTCTCGTAAGAACGGAATATCTCGTAGTTCCGCCGCTGGATCGACTGCCGCGTGCCGTTATTCTCGCCCCAGCCCGCGCGGGTCTGATCCTTCTTCGGTATATAAATGATCTCGCCTTGGATGTAATCCTGCAGCCGCTTCAGCAACTCTTGAGGTAATATATCCTTCCCGTTTTTGTAGCCCATTCGATGAATGCCTCCTTTCGTGCTTTGTCTCCTGCCATGATAGCCAGAGCCTCGAAAGTCGCAAGCATTTTCATCACTACACCTCCCGGTAAGGAATCGGGGCATGGGATCATCAGGGATTGCGCTGCAAACCCGGATCGTAAGGGGGTTTTTTCATGCGACAGCATTTCAAGCATGGGTGTTGGGGACCGCAAGCCCAGAAATCCTGTAACAATAAAAAAACACGATCTGCCGTATCGTGCCCGAATGCCTCTCATATAGGTCATGTTAATCAATGACGGTTCAGGTGACGGTGAGGTGAAAATGCTTATTCGGTTGTTCGAAACCCTTTTCCTCTTCCATTAAAAAATGTGCCTACCAACATTGCGCGACACTCCTTTCACCTGAGATATGTATAATTGATCTTTCGATCATTTTACCATTTTAACCCATCGGCCGTTTTTTGTCCACCCGTGTTTGTGTGGATGTTTTTGGCGGCGCCGGGGAATATGTTCATGTACGTTATGGGGACTACCCAATGGAACTAAATTTCAGGAAAGAGCCATCCTGCTCATCTTTAAGTCATTGAGGGGCCCGGAGGCCCCCTTTTCCTTAGTGCCTTCGCTTACGCGAAGACCACCTCAGTTGTTGTAATCATTGTAACGATCACTCCTTTCCTTGAGTGTCAGCCGGCCGGCTATAAACCTTATTTACTCATAGATCCGGCTTCGGGGCAAGGTGTAAGAATGGTTATAACGATTTTATCCCCGGCGTCAGGCCCGAAAGCCCCGCAAGCTGAGCCAGGCCGCACACGCATCAGTCCAAGCGGCGGCCGGATGACCCTCAGCTAGTCCCAGCCCGTGGTCGCCGCTTTCATATACGTGCAGCTCAAAGGGCACTTTGTTGCGCCTTAATGCCGTGGCGAACATCAGCGCATTTTCGACGGGAACCGCCGCATCGTCCGCCGTATGCCAAATGAAGGTCGGCGGCGTTTGCTCCGTCACCTGCAGCTCGCTGGATAGGTGCTCGGCGAGAGCGGAGTCCGCCTGCTGCCCGATCAGATTGTTCCTCGAGCCCTCATGCATGAAAGCGCTGCTCATACTGATCACAGGATAGCACAGAATAAGCAAATCCGGCCTTGAGCTTTCGCGCTCGATCGGATCCTGCGATCCTGAATCACCATCGTCAAAGTGGGTGCCTGCCGCCGAAGCCAGATGTCCGCCTGCGGAGAAGCCGAGAATACCGATCCGCTGCGGGTCTACACGATACGCTTCCGCGCGGTGCCTTACGGTGCGGATCGCCCGCTGCGCGTCCATCAGCGGATTCGGGTGCCGGTAAGGCGCTACACGGTAATGCACCACGAAAGCCGATACGCCGAGCCCGTTGAGCCACCTCGCAATCGGCTCTCCTTCGTGCGCCGCTCTCCGGCCGTAGCCTCCCCCGGACATACGATCACAGCCGCCTTCGGCTCTTCGCCCCCTACGAGATAAGGAACCAGCGTCGGACGGTCCTCCCCCGTATCCCCCAAGGCCCCGGGCGTTCCCTCGGGCCATAACAGCCAATCCGTCATTTCCGTTTCTCCCCTTTCCAAACTATGCTAAAATCATACTACAAGCCCGGCCGTTATTGAAGTACCGCCACCGCAATAATTAGCAGACCGGCGTTATCCGAGAAGGAGGAGTGGGATCATGGAAAGGCTCAAGGAAAAGGTGCTGCAGGAAGGGATCGTACTGAGCGAGCAGGTGCTGAAGGTGGATGCGTTTCTCAACCACCAGGTCGATCCTGAGCTCATGATAGCGGTCGGTGAGGCCTTTGCCCGCCGGTTTGAAGCCGAAGGGGTGACGAAGGTGCTGACGATTGAATCGTCGGGGATCGCCCCTGCGCTGATGACGGCCGTTCGCCTCCGGACTCCGCTGATCTTCGCACGCAAGCGAAAGTCGCTTACGCTGCAGAGCGACATTTATACGGAGAAGGTATATTCCTTCACCAAGCAGGAAACCAGTGACATCACGGTCTCCAAATCGTTCATCGGACCGGAGGACACCGTGCTGATCGTTGACGATTTCCTGGCTAACGGCGAAGCTGCGTTCGGTTTGGCACGCATTGCGGAGCAGGCCGGTGCCAGGGTGGCGGGCATCGGCATCGTGATTGAAAAAGCGTTCCAGCCCGGCAGGCGGAAGCTGACCGAAGCCGGATACCGGGTGGAATCGCTGGTCCGGGTCGCCTCGCTGAGCAATAACCTGATCACGTTTGCGGACAACCCGTAAGCGACCGGGGATTTGTGGAAATGCGACCGACATCTCAGGGTGACACAGACCCGCCCCGCCATATCCGAAAAGCGCCTCGAATTTGCTCGAGGCTCGATCGTCAGCCTCCCAGCGCCCAATTCCGTGAAGGATCTTTGACGAGGGCCTCTCCTTCTACTCCCTTTTGCTATCCCACACGACTTCCCAGTTGCGGTTCAGTACCGTCTCAATGGTGCCCTTGTCCATAATATAGCTTGCCAGCGGCTCCGCCATATCCGTCGGAATATCCTTCACTACCGGCCTACCCTGAAACATCGTATAATTTCCGCCGCCCGCGGCGCGGTAATTGTTCATTACCACGTCGTATTCGCCTGCCGGATTCAGCGGCTTGCCCTCATAATTCAGCTCCACAATCCTCTGCCCGACAGGACGGGAAATATTGATCTTGTATTCGATGCCTTCCCACATATCATAGTTGTAATGCTGGGGCTTCGGGTCGCTGAATTCAGGACTCACCCGGATTGGCCCCTCCCCATGATACTCTTCAAAATAAGCGGCCGAGCGTTCCAGGGCGTCTATGATATCCTGTCCGGATACCCGGATCACCTGAAGGGTATTGGGATAAATATAGTTCGATACGATATCCCGCATCGTGATGTTCTCCGGAAACCCGGGGGACACGTTGTCGAACAGGGCCGTGTTGGATATATGTGCGCCTGACAGCTCCATCTGCACCCGGTTGATGAATTCGATGAGCGGATGCTCCTTCAGCCGGACCTGCATCGGATCCGTCACCCTCATATCGCCAAGCGGCTTGCCGATCGGCTGATCGAGCCACTCCTGCGCCAGCTCCTCATGCGGCTTGACGATTTCAAGTACGGCCGGGTCCGGTTCCGCCCCCTGCGGAGAGAGCGAGCTCGGACGCTTTGTCCGTTACCCGCCAGCGACCCTCCTCTTGGCGGAGCGACAGGTTTACTTTCGCCAGGTAGGTTCCCGCACTTCCCGGCTGCACGACGAGCACCCCGTTCACGTATTCTCCCGAGATGGTGCGGTGCTGATGGCCGGTCAGCAGCACATCAATCCCCGGCACTTCCGCGCAGATCGCGTAGCCCTGGTTTTCCCCGGTCAGCGCTTCGCTCGGCTCTCCGGTCTCAAGATGGCGTTCGAAGCCTCCATGGTAGGAAAGGACGACAACATCCGCCTGTTCCTCTTCGCGGAGGTGTCTTACCCACCGCTTCGCCGTCACGAGCGCATCTTCAAATCGAAGGGCCTCGATATGCTCCGCCTTCTCCCAGTGAGGGATATAATGCGTCGTCAGTCCCAGCAGAGCCACGCGCAGTCCGTCGCCATAAGTTTTTATGATATAAGGCTTGCCGAAGAAAGGCTCACCTGTCGAAGCGTCTACGATGTTCGCGCTCAGCCAGGGGAACCGTGATTCACGGACGGCTTTACCAAGCGGCTCGGGACCGTAGTTGAATTCGTGGTTGCCGATAACCGCGGCATCGTATCCCAGCTCGTTCAGACAGCTGATCATCGGATTGTCGCTATGAGCATTCAGTCTTGCATGATGGTAGGCAAGCGGCGTGCCTTGGATCAAATCCCCGTTATCTACTAGAAGCAGATGGCCTTCGCGCCGGCGTTCCTCCCGGATCAGGCTTGCGATCTTGGCAAAGCCGTACTCCGTCGGTTGGTTGTTGGCATATTGAATGGGGAGCATATTCCCATGTATATCGCTTGTTTCCAGGATGGTCAATTTCAGCAGCTCTTCCGTCATATTCCTCGTTCAGCTCCGTTTTCTCGAATTGTACTCACTATACCAAATTTCAGGTTTATGGGACAATGCTCTCCATTATGTTAGATTATCTGACATCATTCTTGCCGTCTTCACAATATTTTTACTGAAGGGTTGTCCAAATTATGTTATAGTAAGTAATGGACTTTGTTTCAAGCTCATAAAACAGGAGGTCAAATCAAGATGATCAAGAAGTTTGCGGCCATTAGTATGGCTCTGGTGCTGACTGCAGGGATTGCAGCGGGTCACGCGGCAAGAAACAAGAGAATACGCCGGCGGCTCAAGCCCCTAACGAAGGCGGTAAGCCCGCAGTCGCCGGATATGTTCCGAAGGAACTGACCGTACAGTTCGTGCCGTCCCAGAACGCGGAAACGCTCGAAGCGAAAGCGAAGCCGCTGGAGAAATTGCTCGGCGACAAGCTCGGCATTCCGGTTAAAGTATCCGTTTCGACAAACTATAACACGGTTATCGAGGCTATGGCTTCCAAGAAAGTGGACGTAGGCTTCCTGCCTCCGACCAACTATGTTATCGCGCACGACGAAAAGAAAGCGGCCGATCTGCTGCTCCAAGCTCAGCGCTATGGAATCGACGACGCAACCGGCAAGGAAGACCCGACCAAGCTTGTAGACAATTATAAATCGATGGTGATCGTGAAAGCCGATTCGCCGATCAAGACGATTGCCGATCTGAAGGGCAAGAAAATCGCATTCCAGGATGTCACTTCTTCCGCAGGCTGGATTTATCCGGGTCTGGAAATGAAGAACAAAGGCGTTGATCCGGAGAAAGACGTGACCGGTGTCATCGTGAAAGGTCATGATAAAGGCGTTCTGGCCGTATTGAACGGCGAAGTGGACGCCGCCGCGATCTTCCAAGACGCGCGGAATACCGTCGTAAAGGATTATCCGGATGTATTCCAAAAGACCCGTGTGCTCTTCTTCACGGCCGGTATTCCTAACGATACGATTTCCGTACGCGCCGACATGGACCAGGATTTCCGCAAGAAGCTGGCGGATGCTTTCATCGCAATCGGTAAAGATCCGGAAAGCCAAAAAATCATTTACGACGTGTACTCCCACCGCGGTTACACGCCGTCCGACGACAAGAAGTTCGACGTTGTCCGCGACGCCAACAAAAAGATGGGCGGCAAATAAGATTGCCCCTTCAAGCCGACAAGTCCGCAGTTACCTGCGGGCTTGTCTTTTTCAGTTGAATAGAAACCTGGATAAACGCACTGTTCGTTGCAAGAAAAGGACGGTGCAGACGTTGATCTTGCTAAAAAGGAAAGGAGCGCTAGGTATGGAGCCATGGATGATCTACTGCGAACGGTTCGGCGAACCGGCGGAAGTGTTGACGCTGAAGCGCAGGGAGCCCCCGCGTCCTCAGGCTGGGGAAATCCTCGTCCGGATGACGGCCAGCCCCATCAATCCTTCGGATCTGCTCCCGGTCCGGGGCGCTTATGCTCATCGGATCGCACTGCCTTTTGTCCCCGGCTATGAAGGGGTCGGGACCGTCGAGGACGTCGGCGGCGGCGTCTCTCGCTCCATGATCGGCACGCGCGTTCTTCCGCTGAGGGGCGAGGGCACTTGGCAGGAGCTTGTCGTTTCGCCCGCCGAATGGGCCGTCCCGGTTCCGGCGAGCCTGGAGGATGCCACAGCCAGCCAGTTGTATATCAACCCTGTGACCGCTTGGCTGCTTTGCACCGATGTCTTAAGGCTCGGCGGCGGCGATGTGCTCGCCGTCAATGCCGGCGGGTCGGCCATCGGGCGAATCTTCTCCCAGCTGTCCACATTGCTCGGTTTCCGTCTGATTTCCATCGTACGGAGCGATCGCCATACCGGGGAACTGATTTCCCTCGGCGCTTGGCGTGTCGTCAATACCGGTGAAACGGATCTGCACGATGCCGTAACGGAATGGACGAACGGAAACGGGGTGACGGCGACTGTCGACTGCGTGGGCGGAAGGAGCGGCGCAGACCTGATAGCGTGCACGCAGACCCGGAGGCGCGGTGATCAGCATCGGTCTCCTCTCCGGGGAACCCTTGAATTTATCACAGTACGCACGGGCGGCCGGGGTCCGTTTCGAGTTGTTTCATTTGAGGCACTGGCTGAACCGGGTTACACCGGACGAATGGCAGAGGACGTTCCGCACGCTGATCCGTTTGCTAGAGAAACGGCGACTGCATCTTTGGGAGACGGATAACCGGTTTGATTTGACGGACTATCCAAACGCCCTTTTCGCTGCGGCGGCGCCTGGGAGAACAGGAAAGGTACTCCTGGTCCGTACATAAACAAGTCTGCCCCATCCGTCTTCCCTTCTGCAGCATTAAAAAGCGGCGGCCGCCCTCCGAGCCTATTCGGAGCAGCGGCCGCCACTTTTTTTTCGCTGATTATACAATCCGTTTCCGGATGTAGCTTGAAATCAGGTCGATGAGCGTAACCATCACGATAATGCCGAGCAGAATGATGCCGACCCGGTTCCAGGCGCGAGCCTCCAGCGCAAAGATCAGCGGTGTCCCGATACCGCCCGCGCCGATCATCCCCAGAATGGCGGCGGAGCGCACGTTAATTTCAAAGCGGTACAGCGAGAACGAGAAGAAATCCGGAAGCACCTGCGGAATCACGGCGAACCACAGCACCTGCAGCCGATTGCCCCCGCACGCGGTCAGAGCCTCGGTCGGCCCGAGGTCCATATTCTCGACGGCTTCGGAGAACAGCTTGCCGAGCATCCCGATGGAATGCAGCCCGAGCGCCAGCACCCCGGCATAAGCTCCCGGACCGACGGCTTTAATAAACAGAATCGCCATAACCAGCTCGGGGAACGTACGAATAACGCTCAGCACCACTTTTCCGGCCCCGGAGAACGCCTTGAACCGGCTCATGTTGTTGGCCGCCCAGAAGGCGAAGGGAACGCACAGAATGGCGGAAATGAACGTCCCGAGCACGGAGATCGCCAGCGTATCCAGCGACCCGCGCAGCAGGTCCTCCCCTTCGGGGATATAGACGAAAGACCAGTCCGGGTGGAATAAGCCTTTGAGAATGGAAACGGTGATTTGGCCGGCCGTCTCTTTGATTCCCTCAAAAGGAACGCCGCTGAACGACCAAATATAAATGACAAGCAGAATGAGCGCCACCAGCCAGAAGCGGATCCGGCCGCCATAACGCGAAGGAGTATTGGCACTAGGTTTCGTCATAACAGTCTCTCCCGGATTTTAGTACTCGCGTAATCGATAATGAGCACGATGATCAGCGTCGCAATGATGATCGTGGAAGCCCGGTCATAACGGAGCTGGTTCAGCGTACGGTCCAGGAACAGCCCGATGCCCCCTGCGCCCACCAGTCCAAGCACGGCGGCCGCTCTTACATTGACTTCGAAGGTATACAGCAGGTAAGCCATGAACTGGGCCATCACCTGCGGAATGACGCCGAAATGAATCCACTGCAGCTTACTGGCGCCGACCGCCGTCATCGCCTCGAGCGGGCCGGGATCGATCGCTTCAATCGATTCGTACAAGAGCTTGGAAATGAGGCCGAAGGAGAAGAATGTCAGCGCCAGCACTCCAGCCACGGGCCCCAGTCCAAAGATGGCGACGAATACGGCCGCAAACAGCAGGTCCGGAATCGTCCGGATCAGATTCAGAATAAACCGGGCCGGATAATACAGGAACACGGACTTCGTCACATTGCCGGCGGCAAACAGCGCCACCGGAACGGCAATAATCGCCCCGAAGGTCGTACCGAGGACGGCCATCTGGATCGTCTGCATCATCGGTCGCCAGATAACGTCAATATAGCTCCAATCCGGGGGAAACATCTCCACCAGCAGATTGCCCATTTCGGGGAGTCCCGTAATCAGCTGGGTGATGGTGGCATCCGTTTTATAAGCGCTCCCCCATAATAGCAGGATCAGGAAAATCGCCGTCAAATACGTTTTGGTACGGTCCGGCTTCTTCAGCGGTGCCGGCTTGGACGGGGAATCGGACTTCATCACTGGTCCCCCCGAGCAGTTCGTCCTTCTTAATCGCTCTGCCGTAGATCTCGGAGAACTTATCGTCCGTCGCCTCCGATACAGGGCCGTCGAATACCAGCTTGCCGGCCCTGAGGCCGATGATCCGGGTGGCATATTCCCGGGCCAGGTCGATAAAGTGAAGGTTGACGATGGTTGTAATGCCGAGCTCCTGATTGATTCGCTTCAGATCGTCCATAACCTGGCGCGTCGTCAGCGGGTCAAGAGATGCAACAGGCTCGTCCGCCAGTATAATTTTCGCCTCCTGCGCAAGGGCGCGGGCAATGGATACGCGCTGCTGCTGGCCGCCGGACAGCTCGTCCGCCCGGGCATAGGCCTTCTCGCGGATATTGACGCGCTCGAGCGCCTTTAGAGCCAGCTCGACATCCTCTTTGGGAAACAGGCCCAGCAGGCGTTCTCAAGGTCGAATGATAGCCCACCCGGCCGGAAAGGACGTTTCGCAGAACCGAGGAGCGCTTCACGAGGTTGAAGTTTTGGAAAATCATCCCGATATCGCGGCGCAGATGACGCGACCTGTGTGCCTTTCGCCGCCGTGATCGAGCGTCCGTCGATCAGAATCTGGCCTTCACTGATCTCGTGCAGCCGATTGATGGAACGGAGCAAGGTGGATTTACCGGCACCCGACAGTCCGACGATCACGACAAACTCGCCTTTACCAATGGTCAGATTAATATTGTTTAGTCCAATCGTCCCGTTGGGGTATACTTTGGAGACATTTTGAAATTCGATCATAGATTACCGGTTTTCCCCTTTTGAAATTTAATTATGAATAGTATACTTTTTCGACACAAATCGAGAATTTCCTTTTGCCTTTACATATGTTTTAAAAACGATATTTTTTATCAATATTCGGTAAATTAGTGCAGAAGTCTGACAATCCACACAATGAGGTAAGCCCCGGGGACGAGGAGCAACTGGGCCAGCATCGTGCCTGCCCAGCGGGAGAGCATCAGGAGCCCGAACATCTTGTTGGTTTCGGCGGTCTCGATCCGCCCGTTGATCGCTTTATCCATAAGCAGGGCAACCTGCGGATCGACGAACACGGTCAGCAGAATCGTGGCGATTCCGTTGATCAGCCCGGATGACATGGACGCCGTTGTTCTCGTGTCGGGAACCAGATAAGCCGCGAATAAAGCCGAAAGGACGCCAACCGTATAGATTCCTGTAATGAGCACATTCATGAGCAGCGACCGCTTCGGGATCCCGCCGATCCGGAGCCGTTTCAGCATTTCCCAGCGGGGATAACGGATATGATGCCGGATTTGCCGGAGCTGCGCGATGTTGACCGAATCCTTCACCAGTTGCGGGATCGAGCCGGACGCCTCCAGCTTGGATACGAGCCGCATCGCCAGCTTCACCGCCGTCGGGAACAATATGATCGAAAGCAGTGTGCCCGCCGAAGCGGATAGAATGATCCAATGAAGCCAGGTTTCGAGCGGGAGCCAAGGCTTCTGGATCGCCGCATCGATCATATTTCCGGTAAATATCCCCTGAACCATATTTGACGTTCGAGAGACCAGCACGATGATGCCGGTTAACGATAAAGCCACTGCCAGCTTGCGGGTTCGCACGCCCGCCAGCCTTATGGCGTAGGACATGGTCTCCGCCGCGTGAATGATCATCGTCAGCAGGCAGGTGATGAGAAGCGTTTCCCCATGCGGAGTCTCCCCTCCGAATTCATGTTAATCAGCATTAGATGAATCCAATAGAAAAACGGCCCGTACGCAGGTCTCCCTTTTAACGGACCGTAACCACCCTCTTCTTAATTCCCCGCCACGTCGCGTCTCGTAAAGATCAGCCAGGACACCGCATAAAACAGCACCCAATACAGCACCAGCATCGTTACGGAAAAGCCGAGCGTCATTCCGGGAATCATCGGCTTGCCGCCGTTCAGATAAGGCGACAAATCCGTATTGGCAAACAGAAGATATTTTACCCAGTTATACTTGAGCTGCGCCAGCACCAGTACGATGGAATTGGCCGTGAACATGAGAAAAATCGACAGGCCGATCGCCAAAGAGCCGCTGCGGAACACCGCCGAGATCATGAAAGCGAGCGTCACCGTCATGACCAGTTCCACCGCCGTCAAGCCGTATTTCTGAAGGATTGCCGGAAGGCTCGAATCCGGGCTCACTGTTCCGCTTACTCCGAACAGCAGGAGCCCCGCCAGGTAGGATAGGATAATCAGCACCAGCAATAGCACCAGCAGAAACAATAGAACGGATATATATTTAGCAAGCAGGATTTTGCCCCGGGACACCGGGCGGATCAGCAGAAGCTTAATCGTTCCCCATGTATATTCCGCGACCACGCTGTCCCCTGCCACAATCACCGAGAAAATAAAGGCAAGCCCCGTCAAATTCGAGGCGAACGCCATGAACTGAAGCACGTGATTCATGCCTGTTTCGACCACATATTTCATCAAAATGGCCATCCCGATGACCGACAGCGCCATAATGGCCAGCATAATCCAGGTCCGCAGGCGGGAGTAAATTTTGATTTGCTCATTTTGTACGAGCCGAAGCAGACTAGACAATGCGATTCCCCTTGTCACCTCGAGGAATTGCTCCTCCAGCGTTTTGGTCTGCGTGCGGATGCCGTAAACCTGAATACCCTCCGCAACAAGCTTCGCATTAAGCGCCGCCACCGCATCTCTTCTATCGGCGAGCTCCGCGATCAGCTCGGAGCCTTCTCCGAGACGCGCACCGGCTCCGGCAAGCCGCAAGGCGGCCTCCGGGGCATCCACTTCAAAACAAACCTCAATCATCCCGGTACCCGCAGGCGCATCCTTAAAGGACCGCACATCCAGCGACCGCCCGTTCTGAATGATCGCGACCCGGTCGCACATCAGCTCCATCTCCGACAGCAGATGGCTCGATACGATCACGGCGAGACCCTCCACCTGCGCCAGGCGCCGCAAATAATCGCGGAGCTCCCGGATGCCCTCCGGGTCCAGCCCGTTGGTCGGCTCGTCCAGCACCAGGACCGCCGGACGATGGAGGATCGCCTGCGCTACGCCGAGCCGCTGACGCATGCCGAGCGAGTAGGTCTTGACCTTATCGTGGATCCGGTTCTCCAGCCGAACCAGCTTGACGACTTCGTCAATCCGTTCCTTCTCCACCCCGGGGGTCATCCGGGCGAAATGGACAAGATTGTTATAGCCGCTCATAAACCCGTAAAATTCCGGATTTTCCACGATGGCCCCCACATGGACCATGGCCTGCTCGAATTCGCGTCTCACGCTTAATCCTTTGATCAATACTTCGCCTTCCGTCATGGATATAAGCCCTACCATCATCCGAATGGTCGTCGTTTTGCCCGCTCCGTTCGGACCGAGAAATCCGAACACCTCGCCCGGACGGACTTCAAAGCTCAGCCGGTCGACAATCGTTCTGCCGCCGATTCTTTTCGTTACTTCCTGAAGCCTTACTACTGCCGAATCGCTCATAGGACCTCCATGTTTATACTTTCAGAAGCTTTTTCTTTATGTCAACTAAAAGGATCGCCGCTTCCCATTTACCAGGAAAAGTATACCATACCGGCAGCACCTTACCAAATAAACCAGGGCGGCGCTGAGGCTCCGAAACTATTTTTCGCCCTTGATAGGTTTATAATCTTCCATTTCGGTCAACTCTATGACTATCACTTCTCACTTTCAGAAGGAGGATTCACTGAAATGAATCGCAAGAAATTCGTTTGTCGTTTCGCTCCCGTCCTGCTGCTGATGCTTTTCTTCCATAGCATGTCCGCTTATGCCTATTACGCCGAACAAGATTCGGTGGAAGCGCTGCCCGATCTTTCGTTTGCGTCCCGCTACCTGGAGGACTCCGAACCGGCTGCGCCGGAGCTTCCGCCGCAGCTGGAGTATCGGGTCGCTCCAGGCGATACCTTATACAAAATTGCCCGCTCGTTCGGTGTGGACGTGCAGGATCTCATGGCGGAGAACAGCCTTGAGAATCCGAACCGGCTGTCCGTAGGAAGCCGGCTGCAAATTCCGCCGACGGCCTTAACGCCGCCGCAGGGGCAAAAGGGCGTCGTGCAGCGGGTCATTTCTACAACGCTTACCGCTTATACAGCCGGCTATGAATCGACCGGCAAGAAGCCGGACACCCCCGGATACGGCATCACCTATAGCGGGAATAAAGTGCAGGAGGGCCGGACGATCGCCGTCGATCCGTCGGTTATCCCGCTCGGGTCCACGGTCTACATCGACGGCATCGGGATTCGTCAAGCCGAAGACATCGGCTCGGCCATCCGCGGCTCCCGGATTGACGTCTATATGAACGATTTGGCCGAAGCCAAAGAGTTCGGGGTCAAGAAAAATGTGAAGGTGTATGTCCTATCCACCGATACGGCTTAATCTTCTACTTTACAACACTGACTCCGGCTTGACTTTAAGCCGGAGTTGAAGTGCCTAAAATAATGCATTTGACAAGAATAGAGATAGATACGGGAGTGGGGTATCCACTGTAGGAGAGCCAGCGTTCGCCTTTGTCTGCGGGAAATAACCGCTATAAAGCGGCTTCCAATAAGTATTTCCCGCAGACAACAGCGACCGGAAGTGGATACCCCACTCCCCTCGTTACCTCTATTGTCCGTTTGACATTTCCCTTAGGCAAGCTTTCCGGCTTAACCATAAGCCGGAGTCACCCGCCGCTATATTTTTTCTGCAGCTCATCTATTTTTTCCATAAGATCCCGCCCGAGAATGCTTTCGTACTGTGAATATAGCGGACGCCAGGCCCGGATCCACTCCGCCTTTTCTTCCGCGGACAGCGTATAAATCTGAATGCTGCTTCTTCGTTTAATTTCCTCCAGTCGCTCCTCGTTCATACGGATGGCGTTCTGGTTCGCCCAACGGGTTGTCTCCTGCATCGCTTCCGTTATTTTTGCCTGCAGATTCACAGGTATTTTGTTCCAGTACGCTTTATTCATTAGCACGGCGTACCCCAGGTACGAATGATTGCTGATCGTCATATATTTCTGAACCTGGTAAAACTTTTTGGAGTTGATATTCGAGATCGAGTTTTCTTCCCCGTCCACCGCCCCCGATTCCAAAGCGCGGTATACGTCGTTGAACGGAATCGCATCGGTTTTGGCATCGAGCGCATGGAAATAGGTTTCGATCACCTTGCTCGGCAGAATCCGGAACCTCAGTCCCTGAAAATCGGAAGGATGTATGATCGGCCCCCGGTTGCTCGTGATTTGCCTGAATCCGTTCCCCCAATACGCCATCCCCACCGTGTTCTTGGCTCCAAGCTTAGCGAACAGCGACCGGCCGACATCGCCGTCGAACGCGTCCTGGAGCGCGTCATTGTTCATAAAGGCAAACGGCAGGTCCCAGACGGCAAACGACGGAACCACCTCGGACACATTGGAGAAGGACGGGGCGATCATTTGAATGTCGCCGCGCATGAGCGCACTGAATTCATCGCTTTCGGTATACAGCACCCCGTTGGGGAACACCTCGACTTTTACCCGCCCGTTCGTTTTCTCCTTCACCCGCCGGGCGAATTCCTGAGCCGCCAGCCCTTTCGGCGTATTCTCCGCCACCACATGGCTGAATTTGATCACGATTTCCTGATCGAAGCCCGACTGCTCATCATCCTTAACCAGCGGGGCCGAAGAGAAGGTCGGGTAGAATCCGATACCGACAGCCGCCACCAGACCGATCAGGACAAACAGCACGGTCCCCACTACTGATTTCATCCGAAACCCCCTCCTTCGTCTAAGCCTAAAGCTTAGTATACATGAAAAAGCAAGACATGCGAGCGTACTCATGTTTTTCCCCGGGAAGGGCACACTAAGCGCAAAATCATCCGTTCTTACTTATTTTTTTCAGAGGGGCGAAATGTATGTACTTTCGACTAGGGATGCTGCTCTGCTGCGCGGCTCTGTTCCTTAGCGCCGCCGGTCTGCGGTTACGGGCAAAAGCAATCCAACCAGAAACAAAAGGCACAAGGTCAAAAGCAGGAACAGACCAAGCCGATCGATACCGTGCTGCAGCAGCATATGAAGATGTACCAGGAAATCAAGAAGCAGGAGTACGAACAGCAGAATAAAATGCGGAAAGCCGAGAAAGAGCATCTGAAAAAGCTGCAGGCCGAGCAGAAAAAGATGCTGCTTCGCGAATACGAATATCAGGAAAAGATACGCCAGGGCGAGTCTTATTGGAAAGCGAAAGAGAAAGGGAAAGAAGGCGGAGCGGAACAAAACAAGGAAGGCGGCGCCTCCTCTTCCGAACAGTCCAAAGACCAGGGCCAGGAATCCAAGGATAAGCAAAAATCCGGCGGGTCCAAGGAGTCGGGAAATCAAAACAAAAATCAGAGCGGAGGCAAATAACGGCCGTTAGGACCTGCGGGGCGGCCTTTCCTTTGTGAGGCCCGTCTTTCATGAGCAGTTCTCAAGAAGGATGGGCTTGTTGGTTTTCAAAACGGACAAGCCTATTGTATGATGATAATAAACGAACGGACCACGGCTTATGCCGGGCGGGAAAGGAGCGGCCCGGAACTATGCTGCAGCGGCTGAAAATCAACTGGAAAATCGCGCTTCTTTCTTTCGGCATCGTACTGTTCTCCCTTTGTATCGGCGGGACGATCCTGCTCGGCGGCATCATCGGCCTGAAGGAGGAGGAGCTGGGGCGGCGCCTTCTGGTTACGGCCCGCACCGTGGCGCAAATGCCGGAAGTCGTCTCCGGCCTCGCGAAGCCCGAGCTGCGCGGAGGCATCCAGACGGCGGCTGAACGCATCCGCATTATCAACGACGCGACCTATGTCGTCGTGATGGATATGAACCGGGTGCGGCTGTCCCACCCGGTGGAAGCGAAGATCGGTACCGTATCGCAGGGTACCGATGAAGGCCCCGCCTTCGCCGAACACACGTACGTGTCCAAGGCGAAGGGAGAGCTCGGCACGGCGCTGCGCGCCTTCGTGCCGATCATGAACGCCGAGCACGAGCAGATCGGCGTCGCACTCGTCGGCCGGATCATGCCGACCGTGGGTCAAGTGCTGCTCGACCTCAGCGGCCAAGCTTACGCGGTGCTTTTTCTCTCGCTGCTCTTCGGGCTCTGGGGCTCGTGGATGCTCGCGCAGCACATCAAGAAGCAGATGTTCGAGCTCGAGCCGCACGAAATTGCCCGACTGCTGGTGGAACGAACAGCAACTTTCCATGCGATGCACGAAGGCGTGATTGCGATCGACAATACCGAACGGGTGACCATTTTCAACGATAAAGCCAAAGAAATGATGCGCATCTCCGGCGACGTCATCGGCAAGCCGATTCGCAATGTAATCCCGGATACCCGGTCGCCGGAAATTTTGCATCTGAACCATCCGATTTATAACCAGGAGCTGACCGTAGGCGGGACGCTCATCATGAGCAACCGGGTCCCGATCCGAGTGGGTGGAATCACAGTTGGGGCTGTAGCTATCTTTCAGGACCGCACGGAAGCGACGCGGATGGCCGAGGAGTTAACCGGCGTCAAAGCGTTCGTCGATGCGCTCCGCGTGCAAAATCACGAATATATGAACAAGCTGCATACGATCGGCGGATTGATCCAGCTGGGCAATAAAGAGAAGGCGCTGGAGTATCTGTTCGAAATCACCGAGCAGAAGGAAGAACAAACCCGCTTCTTAAGCGAACGATTTAAGAACGACAGCCTGACCGGCCTTCTTCTCGGCAAAATCAGCCGCGGACGCGAACTCGGAATCGAGGTGACGATTGACCGGCAGAGCCGGCTGGACCGGTTCCCCGAACGTCTTGATCATCATGACTTCGTGATCCTGCTGGGCAACCTGATCGAGAACGCCTTTGACGCATTGAAGCAGGCTCCGCGGGATAAAAAGATTTTTATCAGCATCGAACAGGATGAAGAGGTGCTGTCCGTCCTTGTCGAGGATAACGGTCGCGGCATGGATGAAGCCACACGGGAACGTATATTCGAACGCGGCTTCACCACCAAGCCCGAACCGGAAGGCGACCGGGGCATCGGGCTGTATTTGATTGCAGGCATTATCCGGAGAGGAAACGGCACGGTTCAAGTGGAATCGGCCCCGGGGGAGGGCACATCGTTCCTGGTTTCCTTCCCCATGACCGGTATGCCGGAACAAAGCGAGGTAACGTAATTATGGCTTACCCATCCCAATCGGAAAAGAATATCATTAAAGTGCTCCTTGTGGAAGACGATCCGATGGTGCAGGAAGTGAATCGTCTGTTCGTTGAGCGTGTGGAAGGCTTTCGGATTGTCGGCGTTGCGGCAAGCGGAGAGGAAGGGCTCGCGATGGCGCGTGAGCTGCGCCCGGACCTGTTGATTCTGGACGTATTCATGCCTTTAATGGATGGGCTTGAAACCTTAGCCGCCATCCGCGCGGAGCAGCTTCCCGTGGATGTCATCGTCATCAGCGCGGCGAACGATATGCAGACCATTCAGCGCATGCTGCAGAACGGTGCAGTCGACTATATCATGAAGCCTTTCAAATTCGAGCGGGTGCAGCAAGCCTTGGAGCATTATCGGACCATGAAAGAGACGATGGCGGGAGAAAAGAACGTGTCGCAGCAGGTCCTGGACCGGCTCATTTACGGCCGGCATCCGGACGCGGAACCGGCCCCTGCTCCCGAAACGGCGGGACTCAATCTGCCCAAAGGTCTTCAGGCGCTTACCTTAAAGCAAATTGTCCAATTTCTGTCGGGGTATCAAACCCCTCTGTCCGCGGAGGAGGTGGCGGAAGGGGTGGGCATTGCCCGGGTCACCGCCCGCCGGTATTTGGATTACCTGGAGAAGAACGGGCTGGTCCGTCTCGATCTGCAGTACGGCGTCGGACGCCCGGTCAACCGGTACATTCTGTCCTCCCCGACCGGCGGGCCGAAATCCTAGCGTTCTTCCGGAGTTCGCCCCTCGGGATCAGCTGCGGCAAAGAAAATAGACGCCGACGATCACGGCCGCCAAAACCAAATTGAACAAAAAGGCAAAAATTAACCCCCGGTACAAGGAACCTTCATAGTTTTCCATGGGCCGCATACCTTCTTCCCTCCGGACTGTTATATACTTGGCGAAAGACTCGAAGATTTACTCTTTATGATGTTTTTATCGGCTGTCTATTACTTTTCTTGAAGCCTTCCGCATACATTTTCTTAAACCAGCATCCTTCTTTACCCCTCTAGGCCGCGAAGCGATTCGCGGTTTTTTTGTGCGACCAAAAAGATCAAAACAACCATTATGGTCAAATGATTCCCTTCCCTTTGTGTAAGCGATATCATGTAAACACGCCAGTAAGCCAAAAGGAAGTGAATAGAGACCATGTCCATACCATCCGGTGCCAGCACCAGTATCATACTCCGGCTCGAAATGAATAAAGAAACCGCTTCTTTCGCCCAAATTGCGGCGACCGTCGGCGACGCCGGAGGGGATATCATAGCGATTGACGTAAGCCGTTCGGATAAGTTCACGACGATTCGGGACATTACGGTAAACGTATACGACCAGAAGCATACCGACCTGATCGTGGGAGCGGTTAACGCCGTATCCGGGGTAAAAGTGCTTCACGTCTCGGACCAAACCTTCCTTCTGCATATCGGAGGCAAGATCGAGACGACGCCGAAGACGCCGATCAAGAACCGCGATGACCTCTCCCGCGTTTATACGCCCGGGGTTGCAAGGGTTTGCATGGCGATCCATGAGAAGCCTTCCCGCGCGCATTCCTTAACCATTAAGCGCAATACCATCGCCGTGGTATCGGACGGTTCCGCCGTGCTTGGCCTCGGCAATATCGGTCCCGAAGCCGCCATGCCGGTCATGGAAGGCAAAGCGGTGCTGTTCAAGCAGTTTGCCGGCGTCGATGCGTTCCCCATCTGTCTGAATACACAGGATACGGAAGAAATTATCCAAATCGTGAAAGCGATTGCGCCATCGTTCGGCGGCATTAATCTGGAGGATATCTCCTCCCCCGCTGCTTCGAAATCGAGCGGCGGCTGGTTGAAGAGCTCGACATCCCTGTCTTCCATGACGATCAGCATGGAACCGCTGTCGTTCTGCTGGCCGGGCCGCTCAATGCAGTCAAGCTGGTCGGCAAACGGATGGAAGACCTGAAAGTCGTCGTCTGCGGCATCGGTGCCGCCGGCATCGCCTGCTCCAAAATTTTGCTCGCCGCAGGGATCCGCAACATTATCGGCGTAGACCGGGCAGGCGCTATTGTAAGAGGCGAAACCTACCACAACCCGGCTTGGCAGTGGTACGCCGAGCATACGAACCCCGAAGGGCTGTCCGGCTCGCTATCCGAAGTGATCCGAGGCGCCGATGTATTTATCGGCGTATCCGGTCCCGGCGTGCTGAAGGTGGATGACCTGAAGAAGATGGTCGCCGATCCGATCGTTTTCGCCATGGCCAACCCGACTCCGGAAATCCTGCCGGAGGAAGCTGAGCCTTATGTGCGCGTCATGGCTACCGGCCGTTCGGATTATCCGAACCAAATCAACAACGTTCTGTGCTTCCCTGGTATTTTCAGGGGCATTCTCGACTGCCGGGCCTCCCGGGTCACCGAAGAAATGAAGCTGGCGGCGGCCAAAGCGATCGCTTCGGTAGTAAGTGACGAAGAGTTGAACGAGTTTTACATTATTCCGAGCGTATTCAATACGGCGGTTGTCGAACGCGTTCGGGAAGCCGTAATTGCTGCGGCAATTGAATCCGGGGTAGCCCGTAAACAAGCGCCCGCGTCCCCTAAGCCCGCATCCGTTTATTAAAACATCGAAAAGAGGGATTGGAATGAGATTCAACTTGAAAAAACCTGACGGTCCAAGTGCTCCTTGCCATTATTATCGGTATTTTCATAGGTCAGTTTTTTCCGGACTTCGGCGTCCAACTCAAGGTGCTCGGTGATATTTTCGTCAAGCTGATCAAAATGGTCATCGCCCCTATCGTCTTCTTTACGATCGTCATCGGCTTCGCCAACATGGGCGACATGAAGAAGATCGGCCGGATCGGCGGGAAAGCGCTTTTGTACTTTGAAATCATCACGACCTTTGCCATGGCTATCGGCGTTGCCGTCATGTATCTGATTCATCCGGGTACCGGCATGGACGTGAGCAAAGTCGGCAAAAGCGCCGCTGAAGTAGCGAAGTATGCCAAGCAGGCGGCAGAGACGCCGCACGGATTCATGGACTTCCTGCTCAGCGTCATTCCCGATAACATGGTAGGCGCCTTCGCCAAAGGCGACATGCTTGCCGGTGCTCTTCTTCTCCGTCATGTTCGGTCTGGCGATGTCCGCTCTTGGCGACCGCGTGAAACCGGTTACTTCGTTCTTTGAAAAGATGAACGACATCTTCTTTAAACTGGTTGCCCTTATCATGCGTTTTTCCCCGTTTGCCGCAGGCGGTGCCATGGCTTATACGATCGGCAAATTCGGAATTGGTTCCTTGTTCTCTCTCGGCAAAATGATGGGCTCCGTCTACATCACCATGTTCCTGTTCGTCGTTGTGGTTCTTGGTATCGTGGCACGCATCTACGGCTTCAGCATCTTCAACATGCTCAAGTTCATCAAGGAAGAAATTCTGCTCGTGCTTGGCACCTCTTCCTCGGAATCCGCACTGCCGCGCCTCATGCAAAGGCTCGAGAAGTACGGCTGTTCGAAATCCGTTGTAGGTCTCGTCGTTCCAACCGGCTATTCGTTCAATCTGGACGGCACATCCATTTATCTTTCGATGGTCGCTCTGTTTATCGCCCAAGCTTATGGCATTGAAATGTCTCTGGTTCAAGTCCTGACCCTGCTCGGCGTGCTGATGCTGACTTCCAAAGGCGCCGCCGGCGTTACCGGCTCCGGCTTCGTTACCCTTGCGGCGACGCTTGCGGCCATTCCGGGTAACGTCATTCCGATGGAAGGTATGGCTCTCCTGCTCGGCGTTGACCGCTTCATGTCCGAAGCCCGTGCCATCACCAACCTGATCGGAAACAGCGTAGCGACCGTCGTGATCGCGAAGAGCGAGAAGCAGTTTAACCCGGATCAAGTGATCGAAGATACCGAGAGCACAGGCACCTATGTCTCGGAGCAAAAAATGTTCGGCTAAACTGCCCTATAGAAGCCGTTTCTCCTTCCCCAGGAGAGGCGGCTTTTTTGAACGCAAAAAAAACTGCTTCCCTCAGGAAAGCAGCTATTGTAACTGTTGGAAAGCGGATGATGGGAATCGAACCCACGCCACCAGCTTGGGAAGCTGGAGTTCTACCATTGAACTACATCCGCAGATAACTTGCTCCGACGAACTCCCGACCCTTTGATTCGTAGTCAAACGCTCTATCCGGCTGAGCTAAGGGCACAAACTTGGGTAAACTCTATTATATCCGGCTTCTTTACAATTTGCAAACCATTCATGCTGGTAATGCTTCCGTTCTTATTCGGCACCGTGAAGAAGAGTCCGGTGATCTTTCAACTGGGTTAAAGCGACTGCTTGAAGCCGGAAAGCAGGACCATCAGGCCGTATTCAAAATTATCGCTATGAATTTGTGCAGATTCTTTCGCAAGCTTAACAATAGCAGGAAACTCTTCGACAGGCGACGACTCGAATTTATGAATGGTTTCCTGCACCGCGTTATCCGGCTCCATTCCCCTTTCTTCATTTTTTTGCATGTAGTTCATTTCATCGGCCACATAGGCCAGAACATAATTATGGAACATACCGGCGAGCGTCGGTACACGTTCGCTTTCAAATCCAGCCGTTAAAAGGAGCTGGTACAGAGATTCAATGAGCTTCAGTCTGTATGGAGTAAACGGAGGCGTATTCAACATGATTTGCGTTGAATCCCGAATCGTCAGCAGCACCTGCCTGTAATTCAACCCAAGCTCCAGAAGCTGACGGTCCCACGAATTGATCTTATTCGGATAAGGAATCCTGCTGACAATGACATCGGATAAGTATTCCAGCAATTCATCTTTATCTTTAAAATGCCAATACAATGCCGTGGCACTGACTTGCAGCGTTTGGGCTATGCTTCTCATGGACAATTTATTTAACCCTTCTTGATGAATCAGTTGAATGGCCGTTTCGCAGATTTTTTCTTTCCCCAACAATTCCGTCTTGTTTTTCTTATTCATAAAAATTCCTCCATACCTATTGACAAACATAAGGCCACACATTTAAACTTAACACTGTTAAGTTGGTCATTCGAGGTAATCTTCTCTGTCATTCCAAGCGCTGGAATAGAGCATGATCGAGCAGATAAAAGCCTGTCCTGTTTTTTCAAATTAAGGTTATTATAGCTGAAGTGGCCTATACCTTCAAATGAACCCTTCAGCCCCCATCCAACGCCAATGGCTTGATAATCGATTTAACGATGTTAAATTAAAGGAGGCGGCTTTATGGCAGTCAACAAACTTAAGCAAAGGAACTGGTTTCTGATCGCACATCTGTTATTTACGATTTTATTTGTAGGCGGAAGCTTTACGCAGTGGCTTCTCATCCTCTCGGCTCTAACCGCTTCAAGAGCGGATACGCTTATCGTCTCTCATGAACTCATGCACAAAGTGGATTTGTCCCTGATCATTCCAGGATTGCTGGGGGTTATCATAACAGGCGTCTTTCTATCCGTAAAGACCCATTGGGGACTTGTTAAGCATTACTGGCTGATCGTCAAAGAACTTCTCACTCTCGTTACGCTGGGAATCGGGAGCGCATTGAATATTTGGGTCCAGGGAACGATAGGGATTACAGAACAGGAAGGCTTGCGTTCGTTACAAAACCCGGCTTATCTTCATGACCGTACGATGCTCATGATCGCGGCGACCGTTCAAACGTTTTTGCTGATTTTTGTTATCGTAATATCCGTAGCGAAGCCTTGGGGAAAAAGAAATACCGCTAAACAAAGAATCGCCTCTGACCCAAGCAATAGCTAGATCAAAGGCGAGTACATCCTTATTTTTTCAAATGAATGATCCGATAAATCATAGTCGCCGTTTCCGCCCGCGTGGCTTTGCCGTGCGGATCGATTCCCTTTTCTTTTCCTTCCACAATCCCTTGCTTGACCAGGGATGCTATTCCTTCTGCCGCATAGGATGAGATTTCACTGCTGTCAGGGAATTGGGAAAGATCGGCGGCGGTGCCTTGAACACCGCTGCCCGTCAACTTTAATGCCCTTGCACAGAGCAGCATCAGATCTTCCCGGGTGATATCCTTCGAAGGTTCGAAGGTATCGCCCTCCACTCCGTTTGCAAGGCCAAGCTGCTTGGCGATACCCAAGGATTCATAATAATAGTCGCTTGGATTTACATCGTTAAAGTTCGATGCATACTCCGCCTTCAGGTTTAACGCCCGGACCAGCAGTACAACCAAATCCGCACGGGAAATATTCATGCTCGGGGAAAAGGTCCCGTCCGAAGTTCCCTGCAGAATCCCTGCGGATGCCAACGCATCGATGGCCTTAGCCGCCCAGGACGAAGAATCGGTGATATCGCTAAATTTCCTTTTCTCTACGGTCAGCTCGACATGATCGGAGTGATAGGTAACCCGGGCCTTGTACTGGCTGGGCAATCCGACCGTTTCGACCGAAGAAAACTCCCCGGCCCGTTGATCCTTCCCATGGGTGATGATCGTAATGGCGCCGCCTTCCGGTACATAGTTATTCGAAAATTTCAATCGCAGTTTCCCGTTTGGCTTTACTGCACCTTTCATTTCAAGCAAATCCTTGTTGCCGCCCAGAGAAAGCTCCAGCGTACCGTTAGCGGTTTGCGTATAATTTCCGCCGATAATCATCTTCCCGGAAACATTCTCGATAAGCGTTCCCCATTAATCGCAACATCCCCGCTTCCGAAGGCCGACCCCGAATCTCCTTCCAATGTCCCTTCATCGATCTGCGTTCCGCCCGAGTAAGTATTATTGCCCTGCAGAATTAAGTCGCCGCTTCCCTTCTTCGTCAGCTTTCCCGTTCCGGAGATATCATTCCGCCAGCGATCCAAGGCGTTAAAGCCACCCTTGGAAGCATCCATGGTCACGGTAATATCGCTCATAAAAGCTCCGTAACCGTCCGCGCGGCAAACAGGTTAAGCCGTCCCCAGCCTTCCGGATCATCAAGCAGGGGGTAGCCGGAAGGCAGGCCTGTCGTAGCCAACACCCAGCGGCGCTGCGTGCTGTCCAGATAGGGCAGACGGGTTTCGAGCAGGACTTCCGCTCCCTTTGGAACGACCATGGCCGCTGTTACCCCTGGATCGGTTGAAACCCGTAAGTCAAGCGCTGCGTATATTCTTCTTTGTTCTTCGCATAATGACTAAATCGATCGTCCGCTGTGCCGGTTTGCGTCAACAATTTATTGTGAGCCTCATCATAGGTCGCCTGCTTCAAGTCGCTATTGCTTGGATCGGACAGGATCGCGACCGCAAGCGCCGTTGCCATGACCCGTCCTCCCATCACATCCAGAGGGGAATGCATACCGGCAACAATCCGGTTGTTTCCGAGTTCCGATGCCCGCGTCAGCGACTCCTGATAACGTTCCGGTACGGCATAGGCCATCGCAATCGCGCTGAGATAAGCCGCATTGGTATGACCGCTGGGAAATCCCCCGTCCGTAGCCGGATCCTTGCTGATCGCCGGAACAAGGGTGGGAACCACGATCGAAGGGTCGCTCCATCGAAACGGGCGGGGATAGCTAAAATAGCTTTTCGCCGGGTTTGTTGAAGAATAGTTCCCTCGTAAGGTTTTGACCAGATTCACGATGCTGCCAAGATTGGAATGGGGATCGCCTGCATCGGTTCCTCCGTCATCATACTTTGTAGTCGTGGCATCAGCCGGGATGTCGTTGATCGTTGTCGTTGCCCCGGCGTTCGTCCGGTAAACATCGGTGAGCGGACCGAGGCCGTCGATGACGCTGTAGCTTTGTTTTCGACGATCATCATAATAGGCCGCATCCGCTTCGCTGGAGGTTCGGGTGGCGGCGATGTCCACCACTTTTTGAATATTTGCATCCAAAACGCTGTTGTTTAAGATCTTCCCGTTGTTCCATGCCGTTCCGGGAGTCCATAACCGGTTATAACCAGAGAGCAGCCCGAGTGCAGGATTGGAGCTTTCCGTTTTGTTCGCGGCAACATTATTTTTGTATTGATCTGCAAAGTGTCCCCATGAAGGCGCCGGCGGGGATCGATTGCTGCGGGTAGAGTCTGCGGCATTAGCCAAACTGCCGCCCAGGGAGCTGAGAAGTAACGGCAGAACGAATACAGCGGACAGATGCTTCTTTCTTACTTTCATTTTCACTATCTTTCCTCTCCTGTATCTGATCTTAAACGTATTATAATTTTTCCATAAAAAAGAGCCCTTAAAAAATTATAGATAAATCTATAACTTTTTTGGGCTACTTTAAACGTTTTGTAAATCCGGAGAAGATGTTGGCAGGCGGTAAACGTTACTGCATTTCCGCCCCTTGGCGCTTCACGATCTCCCAAAGGTCCTTGGCGAGGAAGGCTTGATCTTTATTTTCATGATACCATTCATTCATATAATCTTCGAGTTGCTTCCCGCCGGCTTGATCCCAAACAGCTTGTGCGTCTTTAATCGCCTGCTCCGGGCTGTAAGTGACGCCGCTGATCATAGCCTTGATATAGAGATCCGCGATCTCCTTAAGCAGAGCGGTCTGGATCGCATTCAGACGGTTCGGAAACACGGGCATGGCTTCCCCTACCGTCAGCCCCGGATACTGCTTGCCCGGATCAAGGTACAGGGCCTGAGCCTTCTTAAATAATTCCAGCGCCGTTCTCTGTTCAGGAACCTGCGGATTCCATCTGTTGACCATGTAGCCGCACTTTTGCTGAATGTCGGTCACAAACATCTGGTAATCGGCATTATAGCTGACTTCGTATTTTTCTTTGTACGGATCGAGTACTCCTGGACATCCATTCGGATTTCTTTGCCAATGAACTCCCTCTTCTCCGAGAAAGGTTACCGAAGTTTGCGGCTTCATCATGAAATCGATATACCGTGCGGCGGCTTCCGGTTTTTTCGTATGCACATTGATGACGGTTGTCATTTGAACCGGGTTATTAATCGCCCCAGTGAACTGACCCATTGTAGTAACGGGATAAGCAAGCGGCGCAACTTCGGCTTCGGGCACATTTTTCTTGAGAATGGCAAGGTCCGATAAGGTAAATTCCAGCCAATTGACGCTGGGGTTAATATAAATTCCGATCTTTCCGTTAAGAAAATCCTGCTTGGCTTTCGATCCGTCGCTGTCGTACATGTAATTTTTATCGATGATGCCCTGATCATATAAACGCTTCTTGAAGGTTAGTGAGGCAAGCTCATTATCCCACTGCCGGACGATGGCTCCATCCCTCAATCCCCAGGAGAACTGCGTGCTTGAGGACGAATCGCCGAACATTTCGTTCAAAGCACTCTCGGAATAATAACTAATGTTGGTCCCATAGGTATCATTCCTTCCGTTGCCGTCCGGATCCCGTTCGGCAAAAGCCTTGGCCACCTGGAAAAACTCCTCTTGCGTTTCAGGCATGGTTAAATGCAATTTGTTCAACCAATCCGTCCGTATGAAAAAAGCATGCAGTGGATACGCCTCGTTCAGCTTCCCGATTTCGTACAGCTTGCCGTCGGATTTGGTGCCGGCTTTCTTTAACTCAGGATACCGCCGGATTAATTTCTCATATTCCGGCATCAGCCTCAAATAAGGATCCAGCGGCAGCAGCTGGTGCTGTTCGTACAAATTATTGCGAAAAGCGGTATTGTATTCGTTGATGATATCCGGCGCGGATCCGGCGGCAAACCATTTGAGCAGCGTCGGCCGCGATTCATTGCGCGGGACCGGAATGAATTTTACATTCGCCGGTCCGGCTTGATTGATCCATCGCGTCCATCGGTTATCGGAATAGGAACCCTCGGAAGCGGGGATAGAGCCCCGGTCATAGATGGACACCGCGATTTCGTCTTTTGGTTCGGTGGTACCCGCTGGAACATAAGTACAACCAGAGAACGCAGCGGCGGCGGCCATAATCATCGCAAACTTCATTCCTATCTTCCGCTTCTTGTTCAGCATGATGTGTTTCCTGCCTGATGGCGGAATTCCTTCGGCGACATCCGGTACTGCTGCCGGAAAACGTGGGTGAAATAATTCGGTTCGCCGAAACCGGCCGCCCCGGCGATTTCCGATATTTTCATATCGGTATTACGCAGCAATATCGCCGCTTTATCCATGCGCTTGCGGTTTAAGTAGCTCTTAAACGACTCGCCGGTTTCTTTCTTAAACAGGACGCTGAGGTAGCTGGGATTCATTTGAACGTAAGCCGCCACATCCGTCAAACGGCAATCCTGATCATAATGTTCTTCAATATATTGGATCGCTTTATCAACCGCATTCCCGCTTTTTGATGACTGCCATTTTATAAACCATTGCACGAAACCGTCACATAGCTCATCGATCCATACAAGGATTTTTTCAGCCGTTAAGTCAGCCATGTCAACCGTATTTTGATATAGACCGCCTTCCTCAATGTTCAAGTAATTCCGCGCGGTTCTTTGGACGGCAACGGCCAAAGCCAAAGCTTCCCGTTGTAATTTACCGTAAGAGAACGTCTTAAGCTGCGTTATCCGTTGTTCCAATAGATCCTTCAGAATAGAAGCTTCGCCGGTGGATATGGCGGAAACGAAATGAGCCTCCAAATCCGACACCCCCTTTTCCACCACGCTGAGATCTATCGGTCCTTCCTCCTTGGAGCGCCGTTCTTTTAGCTTCAGATAGGCTTTGCCAAGCACTTGGGAGACGTCTTGGTCCGTACACGGTTTCGTTAAGAAATCAAATACGCCAAGCTTTACCGCCGCCTGGGCATGCTCGAAATTTCGGTAACCCGTCAATATCACAACCAGGAGATCGGGATGATTCCCACGCAAATGCGAAATAAAATCAATTCCGTTCATGACCGGCATGTTAATATCCGTCAGTACCAAATCCGGCTTGAACCGTTCCAGCAGCAGCAGTGCATCCTGCCCGTTGCTTGCGTCGCCTGCAACCTTCCATTCGGGCGAATGCCCGACCATTTGAATCAACCCTTTGCGAAAGTTAGGCTGATCCTCCACGATAAGCACTTTGCCCTCTAGCATACTTCAAGCCCTTTCTTTTCTACGTTTCGGAAGGGTAAAATGAGTCGCATCGTCGTTCCTGCATTCAATTCGCTATCCATTTCTAATCTATAAGGCGCACCGTACATCAGTTTAATCCTTCTTATCACACTGCTTACCCCAAGACTGTCTCTGCCGTCGTTCCGCTGTAATTGTGACGTTCCGGACGAGCCAAGAATCTTCGACACGCGTTCCTCACTCATCCCGCATCCGTTATCCGCTATCTCAATTTCCAGTAGGTCCTCTTGTCGCCCGGCTTTGATCATAAGAATCTTATGGGATATCCGGTTCCGGAAGGCATGTACAAATACATTCTCTACAAGAGGCTGTAGCAATGAACGCAATATTTCGCCATCCTCCGCCTCAGGATCCACCTCGAAAACCGTTTCCAGCTCGGTTTCAAACAGCTCCGTTTGTATTTTGACATAGTTGCGGATCTGCCCAAGCTCATCCCCGAGTGTCGTCGGGCGATCCGGCGGCATTAACGAGTATTTCAGCATCTCCGACACTGCGGCCAGCGGCTGATGCCGTATCTTTGTCATTCTGCAAATACAGCTTCCAATACAGCTCATTAAATAGATTATGGAGAAAATGCGGATTTAACTGAGCCTGCAGCGCTTTGAGCTCCGCTTTCTTCTCGCTGAGTTGAGTAAGATAAACTTCATTAACGAGATGCTCGACCTTTTCCGTCATTTCATTAAAGCTTTCCCCGATATATGCCAGCTCATCTTTCGATTTAATCCGGAGCCGGGTATCAAACTTTCCAGAACGGACTTTCTGCAGACCTGCAACCAAATCGTCCAGCGGCCGAAGCAGTCTTCTACTTGCCAGTACGATGAGAACGCTCATAACTATAACGCTGATCAAACCTGAATATAAAATGACCTGCAGAACCGTCTTGTTTTTCGAACGGATCGCATCCATGGAAGTTCCGCTGACAAGCGAGAATTGAAACGCCTTCGATTCACTTTGCACAAATAAATCGCGGCCCATGATTTGAGAACGATTTAGGGCTTTGAGCGGCAGGAGCTCTTCTTCCGACTTCGGTGACGCATTGCCGTATAATAAATCCTTCGACGAATTGAACAGATATACTTTGCCCGAACCATCCCTCGTCAACCCTTCAAGACTGCTGGAAAAGAAAGATTCATCCAGAACGATGACCAGCATGCCGTAGGTATTCAACGAACTGTCTTTCATCCACCGGGCGGCAATAATCGATTGTCGGATTCCGTCAGGCTCCACCATGCTTGGCAAAGGAAAGCGCGACCATACCAATTCCCCAATGGAGGAGCTCAGCTTCGGCAAAACTTTTTGATAAAAGGAAGCATCAAGATCATTGATGGATGGGGTATGAAACCGAAAATAAGACGGGTTCCCGTTTAAATCAAATATGTACAAACCTGTAATGTAGGGCGCGTCCATTTTGATTTGATTGATCCATTCTTTGATTTGTTTTTTTTCGAAATAGGAGCGAAACGCATCGCTGTTTCCTGAGGAGTTAAGTTCGCGGATCATTTGTTCCATTTGGGGATCAAAGACAATAGTGTGGGAGATTCGCTGCATTTCCTGCATCTTCAGCTCCAATTTGGCCAGGGCTTCTTCATTCGTTCGGGAAAACTGTTTACTTATTTCCTGTTCAAATAATCGAAGATTATACTGGTAGGTAAAGTAACCGGTCCCGCCAAACGCTATCAAAATAATAACGGATAAGTCGCTGATCATCTTGATCTTAAAGCTTTTTCCGATTCGGAGCCGAAGTTTTTCCCACAACCGCATCATCGCGAACCCATCCACCTTAACAAACTTTAGACCCTATTATAATGGATCATCATCAGGACAAAATTAGCTTATTGTAAACTGCATGTTAAGAGTGTGGTGGGGAAAACATAAAAAAGAAGCCTTGATCATCAAGGCTTCTTTAACTTACATACGATGCGGTCGAGAGGACTCGAACCTCCACGGCTGTTACACCACTAGAACCTGAATCTAGCGCGTCTGCCAATTCCGCCACGACCGCATATCAATTGTATGGTGCGGTTGAGAGGACTCGAACCTCCACGAGCTTACGCCCACTACCCCCTCAAGATAGCGTGTCTGCCATTCCACCACAACCGCATATGCTTTTCAAAAAAGTGAGCCATGTAGGACTCGAACCTACGACACCCTGATTAAAAGTCAGGTGCTCTACCGACTGAGCTAATGGCTCATATTGTTTATCAATGGTGGAGGATGATGGATTCGAACCACCGAACTCGTCAGAGAACAGATTTACAGTCTGCTGCGTTTGGCCACTTCGCTAATCCTCCATATGACTGACTCCAATGTCAATCATGGTGGCTCGGGACGGAATCGAACCGCCGACACGAGGATTTTCAGTCCTCTGCTCTACCGACTGAGCTACCGAGCCCAATGATATTTCATTAAAAAATCCCACAAAGTGGGGCTGGCTTGGCGACGTTCTACTCTCCCAGGACCCTTCGGTCCAAGTACCATCGACGCTGGAAGGCTTAACGTTCGTGTTCGGGATGGGTACGCGTGGTTCCCTTCCGCCATCATCACCAAACCGGATTTTTCATGAAGCTTCTTCTTAAGATTCCGCTTCGAGAAAATATCCCAGGACTTGCGCCCTGAAAACTGGATCGAAAAAAGTATTTTCGCTGAAATTCTTTATGCTCGCTTAATTTACCGGGGCCCCCGCAAAGTACTCGGAATCCGCTTCGTCAGCCTCTTCTTCACTTTGTGGGGCAATTTTGGATAAGCCCTCGACCGATTAGTATTCGTCAGCTCCACACGTTGCCGCGCTTCCACCCCGAACCTATCTACCTCGTCGTCTACAAGGGGTCTTACATACTGGGAAATCTCATCTTGAGGGGGCTTCACGCTTAGATGCTTTCAGCGCTTATCCCTTCCGTACTTGGCTATCCAGCCGTGCTCCTGGCGGAACAACTGGTACACCAGCGGTACGTCCATCCCGGTCCTCTCGTACTAAGGACAGCTCCTCTCAAATTTCCTGCGCCCGCGACAGATAGGGACCGAACTGTCTCACGACGTTCTGAACCCAGCTCGCGTACCGCTTTAATGGGCGAACAGCCCAACCCTTGGGACCTACTTCAGCCCCAGGATGCGATGAGCCGACATCGAGGTGCCAAACCTCCCCGTCGATGTGGACTCTTGGGGGAGATAAGCCTGTTATCCCCAGGGTAGCTTTTATCCGTTGAGCGATGGCCCTTCCATGCGGTACCACCGGATCACTAAGCCCGACTTTCGTCCCTGCTCGACCTGTTTGTCTCGCAGTCAAGCTCCCTTCTGCCTTTGCACTCTTCGAATGATTTCCAACCATTCTGAGGGAACCTTGGGGCGCCTCCGTTACTCTTTAGGAGGCGACCGCCCCAGTCAAACTGCCCACCTGACACTGTTCCCGCACCCGATCAGGGTGCCAGGTTAGAACTCCGATACGATCAGGGTGGTATCCCAACGGCGCCTCCACCGAAGCTGGCGCTCCGGCTTCTCAGGCTCCCACCTATCCTGTACAGATCGTACCAAAGTCCAATATCAAGCTGCAGTAAAGCTCCATGGGGTCTTTCCGTCTTGTCGCGGGTAACCTGCATCTTCACAGGTATTAAAATTTCACCGGATCTCTCGTCGAGACAGCGCCCAAGTCGTTACGCCATTCGTGCGGGTCAGAATTTACCTGACAAGGAATTTCGCTACCTTAGGACCGTTATAGTTACGGCCGCCGTTTACTGGGGCTTCGGTTCACAGCTTCGGATTACTCCTAACCGCTCCCCTTAACCTTCCAGCACCGGGCAGGCGTCAGCCCGTATACTTCGCCTTGCGGCTTCGCACAGACCTGTGTTTTTGCTAAACAGTCGCTTGGGCCTTTTCACTGCGGCCCCCTCGGGCTATTCACCCTACCGAGGCACCCCTTCTCCCGAAGTTACGGGGTCATTTTGCCGAGTTCCTTAACGAGAGTTCTTCCGCGCGCCTTAGCATCCTCTGCTCGCCTACCTGTGTCGGTTTGCGGTACGGGCACCTTCTCCCTGGCTAGAGGCTTTTCTCGGCAGCTTGAACTCATGACCTTCGGTACTGTAATTTTCCCTCCCCATCACAGCCCAGCCTTACGATGTGCGGATTTGCCTACACATCAGCCTCACTGCTTGGACGAGCATCCATCGGCTCGCGTCACTATCCTTCTGCGTCACCCCATCGCTCATAACGGTTCACGGTGGTACAGGAATTTCAACCTGTTGTCCTTCGACTACGCCTTTCGGCCTCGCCTTAGGTCCCGACTAACCCTGAGTGGACGAACCTTCCTCAGGAACCCTTAGGCTTTCGGCGGATCAGATTCTCACTGATCTTTTCGTTACTCATACCGGCATTCTCACTTGTAACCGCTCCAGCTGTCCTTACGATCAACCTTCACTGCTGTTACAACGCTCCCCTACTGCCCTTACGGACCCATAGCTTCGGTGGTGTGTTTAGCCCCGTTACATTTTCGGCGCAGAGTCACTCGACCAGTGAGCTATTACGCACTCTTTGAATGGTGGTCGCTTCTAAGCCAACATCCTGGTTGTCTGCGCAACTCCACATCCTTTCCCACTTAACACACACTTGGGGACCTTAGCTGATGATCTGGGCTGTTTCCCTCTTGACAATGGATCTTAGCACTCACTGTCTGACTCCCGGGCATCAAGTCTGCGGCATTCAGAGTTTGACTGGACTTGGTAACCCTTGGCGGGCCCCGCACCCAATCAGTGCTTTACCTCCGCGACTCTAACCCGAGGCTAGCCCTAAAGCTATTTCGGGGAGAACCAGCTATCTCCGAGTTCGATTGGAATTTCTCCGCTACCCCCACCTCATCCCCGAATTTTTCAACATTCGTGGGTTCGGGCCTCCAGTGCGTGTTACCGCACCTTCACCCTGGACAGGGGTAGATCACCCGGTTTCGGGTCTACGTCCACGTACTCATGCGCCCTATTCAGACTCGCTTTCGCTGCGGCTTCGGCTTCTCACCTTAACCTCGCACGGGAACGTAACTCGCCGGTTCATTCTACAAAAGGCACGCCATCACCCGTTAACGGGCTCTGACTTCTTGTAAGCACACGGTTTCAGGTTCTTTTTCACTCCGCTCCCGCGGTTCTTTTCACCTTTCCCTCACGGTACTGCTTCACTATCGGTCGCCAGGGAGTATTTAGCCTTGGCAGATGGTCCTGCCGGATTCCCACGAGGTTTCACGTGTCTCGCGGTACTCGGGATCCGTCTAGAGATTTCGTTTGCTTTCGGCTACGGGATTGTTACCCTCTCTGATGGGCCTTTCCAGACCTCTTCACCTAACAAACTAATCTCACATTGACGTCCCACAACCCCAGGGGCAAGCCCCCTGGTTTGGGCTAATCCGCTTTCGCTCGCCGCTACTGACGGAATCACTTTTGTTTTCTTTTCCTGAGGGTACTTAGATGTTTCAGTTCCCCTCGTCTGCCTCCAATGTAGCTATGTATTCACTACATGGTGACTGCGAATTACCGCAGCCGGGTTTCCCCATTCGGACATCCCCGGATCAAAGCCTGCTTACGGCTCCCCGAGGCGTTATCGTTGTTCGCCACGTCCTTCTTCGGCTCCTGGCGCCTAGGCATCCTCCGTGTGCTCTTATTAGCTTAACCTCGTTGCAATGCAAAGCATTGTCAACTTCCATGCGTTAGCATGACACCGGTAAGCATTAAGCATACATGCTGACGATTTCTTGCGAAATCGCAGCGGAATACTTCAGCTATTGTTACTTTGTTTCGATATCCAGTTTTCAAGGAACAAGTTCGCTGCCGTTATCGGCAGGAAGATTATCTTAGCATGCCCCGGCCCATTGATGCAACCATCAACTTTTGCCAAAAGCCTTGCTATGATTTGAAAGGCATTGCACCTTTCAAAACTGAACACGAGTGAGTGCTGTTTGCAACCGTAGTTGCTGTATTGTCCGTCGTCCTACAGACGACATGGACTCCATAGAAAGGAGGTGATCCAGCCGCACCTTCCGATACGGCTACCTTGTTACGACTTCACCCCAATCATCTACCCCACCTTCGGCGGCTGGCTCCTTGCGGTTACCCCACCGACTTCGGGTGTTGTAAACTCTCGTGGTGTGACGGGCGGTGTGTACAAGACCCGGGAACGTATTCACCGCGGCATGCTGATCCGCGATTACTAGCAATTCCGACTTCATGCAGGCGAGTTGCAGCCTGCAATCCGAACTGAGACCGGCTTCTAAGGATTCGCTCCGGATCGCTCCTTCGCTTCCCGTTGTACCGGCCATTGTAGTACGTGTGTAGCCCAGGTCATAAGGGGCATGATGATTTGACGTCATCCCCACCTTCCTCCGGTTTGTCACCGGCAGTCACTCTAGAGTGCCCAACCAAATGCTGGCAACTAAAGTCAAGGGTTGCGCTCGTTGCGGGACTTAACCCAACATCTCACGACACGAGCTGACGACAACCATGCACCACCTGTCTCCTCTGTCCCGAAGGCCTACGCTATCTCTAACGTATTCAGAGGGATGTCAAGACCTGGTAAGGTTCTTCGCGTTGCTTCGAATTAAACCACATACTCCACTGCTTGTGCGGGTCCCCGTCAATTCCTTTGAGTTTCACTCTTGCGAGCGTACTCCCCAGGCGGAGTGCTTACTGTGTTTACTTCGGCACCAAGGGTATCGAAACCCCTAACACCTAGCACTCATCGTTTACGGCGTGGACTACCAGGGTATCTAATCCTGTTTGCTCCCCACGCTTTCGCGCCTCAGCGTCAGTTACAGTCCAGAAAGCCGCCTTCGCCACTGGTGTTCCTCCACATCTCTACGCATTTCACCGCTACACGTGGAATTCCGCTTTCCTCTCCTGCACTCAAGCCACCCAGTTTTCAGTGCGAACCGGGGTTGAGCCCCGGGCTTAAACACCAAACTTAAGCGGCCGCCTGCGCGCGCTTTACGCCCAATAATTCCGGACAACGCTTGCCCCCTACGTATTACCGCGGTCGCTGGCACGTAGTTAGCCGGGGCTTTCTTCTCAGGTACCGTCACCCTCGGGGCAGTTACTCCCCAAGGCATTCTTCCCTGGCAACAGAGCTTTACGATCCGAAAACCTTCATCACTCACGCGGCGTTGCTCCGTCAGACTTGCGTCCATTGCGGAAGATTCCCTACTGCTGCCTCCCGTAGGAGTCTGGGCCGTGTCTCAGTCCCAGTGTGGCCGATCACCCTCTCAGGTCGGCTACGCATCGTCGCCTTGGTGAGCCGTTACCCCACCAACTAGCTAATGCGCCGCAGGCCCATCTGTAAGCCACAGCTTGCGCCGTGTTTCATAACCGCATCATGCGACCCGGTTAGTTATCCGGTCTTAGCTACCGTTTCCGGTAGTTATCCCGATCTTACAGGCAGGTTGCCTACGTGTTACTCACCCGTCCGCCGCTAACCCCGAAGGGTCCGCTCGACTTGCATGTATTAGGCACGCCGCCAGCGTTCGTCCTGAGCCAGGATCAAACTCTCCAATAAAGTTTCGCGCATCCACTCAGCCGAAGCCGAGCGAAGCGACAATTCTATCGAAAAGAGCTGATTAAAGCTCAATCTTTACTGCTGACGAGAATTTGCATTCTCTTAAAGCACTCACTCGTTGTTCAGTTTTCAAAGAGCAATTTCTCTCATTCGTTCCGTACCGTTCTCACGGCCGGAATCACAATGTACCACATTCGCTTACCGCTTTGCAACTGTTTTGTTTTTCCAATCTGAGGATCATCCTGAAGACCAGATCGACAAGTTGTTACATCAGACAGCGAAAACTACTATATCATAATTGCTTTCGATGTTCAACACCGCTTTTTCCCAAATCCATCGGACAATCTATCAGGAGAAAAGCAGCGAGAAGTAATGTACCATAATCCCGCTTGCATTGCAAGCACTCTGAAGAAAGAATGCTCCGTCCGCTGCAGGAATACAAACTTATCACATTCCTACTCTATGGATCAAGAGTAAATTAAGGCAATCATGATGCTTATTGATCATATTGTTTGCTTGAGTGGTATGATCTATGCCTTATCCAATGTCTGACCTGCTTTTAGGAAACAGATTGCCCCGGCGACTTTTTTATTTTGACGGGAAACCGAGTACAATGGAAGATAAGAGGTGAAGCCAGGTATGAAACCCCTGCTGGAGGTTGATCATTTAACCGGCGGATACAGCCGCCAAAGACCCGTACTTCATGATTTGTCGTTTCAGATCCGGCCCGGAGAAATGGTTGGCTTGATCGGATTGAACGGTGCGGGAAAAAGTACAACGATTAAGCACATTCTCGGGATTATGCGGCCGCAGAACGGGGAAATCCGTTTGAACGGGCGGAAAGTCGAAGATCATCCTACCGAATACCGCCGTACGTACGCCTATGTTCCGGAAAGCCCGTTATTATATGAAGAATTAACAGTCCAGGAACACTTGGAACTGGCCGCGATGGCCTATGGTTTGGATCAGGCCGGTTATGCGAAACGCTCAGCCGAGTTAATGGAAGAATTCCAAATGACCCCCCATGCGAAACGGCTTGCTTCCCATTTATCTAAAGGGATGAAGCAAAAGGTTATGATTATGAGTGCATTCCTCGTTCAGCCCGAGCTGTACATCATCGACGAGCCTTTCCTGGGACTGGATCCGCTTGGCATCCGTTCGCTTCTCGAGCTTATGGTTAAAGTGAAAGAGAGCGGTTCGGCTATTCTGATCAGCTCGCATATATTAGCGACTATCGAACGTTATGCGGATCAGTTTCTGCTTCTGCATCAAGGCAGGCTGAAGGCCGCGGGAGGTGTGGAAGCGCTGCGGCAGGCGACCGGTATGCCGGGGTCGTCCCTGGATGATGTCTTCTTTCAACTTGTCACGCAGGAAGGCGCGGCTCATGGAGATGAAAAGAAACAGCACCGAACACCTCGAACGTCTATGGTCCCAAAGAACGACAAGCTTTATTCAAGAGCTCCGTCCCTATCTGGGCTACGCGCTTCAAAGCGCTTCGATCGCAATCATTTTGCTGATGCTGGTCTCTACCTATGGGTATAGGCGCTTTCTGTCGGATGTTCCTCCCGGATTTCCGCTGCTTCTTACAGCGGCCTTGGCGGTATGGCCTGTAATTGCCCTCACCCCGGTCCGGACGTTCCTGAAAGAAGCGGATCTCATTTATCTGCTTCCGCTGGAATCCGAGATGACCGTTTATTTGAAAAGAGCCGAACGGCGCTCCCTTGTGCTCCAGGGACTGATTCTTCTGGCGGTCTGGATGATCGCATGGCCGCTGTACAAGCTTGAGGCCGGGGGTGGCATCGCTGAGTTCGCCCGTGTACTGGCCGTTCTTCTCCTCGGCAAAAAGATACTGCTCCGCGGCCGATTCACCGAGCTGCAGCAAAGCTCTCGTATCAGCCGGGTCGCTTGCGCTCTTAAGGTGGGCGGCCGCCTTTGGCCTTGCCTGGACGCAAATGTCTCTGCCGCTCTGGTCAGGCTTATTAACAGCCGCCTTAGGGATGCTCGCCTACTTGGGGATCATGAAGCTCTTAGACCGCAGGACACTGCTCTGGGTTCATCTAATTTCAGTGGAAAACAGGCAGCGGGCGAACCTGTTCCGGATTCTCAACCTGTTCGTGGACGTACCGCATATTCAAGGCCGTGCGAGGAACGTGCATGCCCCGGCCGGGCTGCTTCGGCTGTTGGGGGGACAAGCGTTTCGTTCCGCGGATGCGTACCGTTATTTGTATATCCGGGTCTGGTCGCGGTCGGAATGGTTCGGCATGATCTGCAGACTGGTTCTGGTTGGCATCGTAATCTTGGCTTTCCTGCGGGGAAGCTGGTCGCCGGGCGCGGTCTTCCTGCTGTTCTCGTTCCTGGTCATGATCCAGCTGAAGGAACTGCAAAAAGCATACCGTCATTCCGACTGGTCGCAGGTTTATCCGTTACCGGCCGGTTTACGTGAGCATTCCGCGGCAAGCGTGCGCTTCCGGCTTCACATGACCGCTACCGCTTTTTTATTTATTCCCGCCCTCCTTCAAATGACGGAAAAATGGTGGGCGGCACTTCTTTTCGCCGGGGTCTGGGGAATCTCATCCTTCGTTCATAGAAACAAAAAGTAGCTGTCATGGAACGGAAGGTTTATCGTATAATGGGGTGGCATTTATTGCACATCCGATAAGGCAGAAGGAAGGATTTCCGTTATGAGAGCTACCCCTGCGATCACAAGGGCGCCGCGCCGCCGCCGGTCACTCGGCCGCCAGATTCGGTCGCTTGCCGGACTGATTCTGTTTCTATTTATCGCATCCGTCGGAATTTCCGTCTATGTCGGCTGGAAGCTGACTCATCCGGCTCCCCTGGCACTGAGCGATTCTCCGGAGCATTACGGGATGACGTTCGAGTCCATAGAATTTCCAAGCCGCCAAGAGGGCATTCTATTGAAAGGCTGGTATCTCCCGGGCAAACCGCCCGCAGAAGGAACGGAAGCCATAGCCAAGCCGAACATCATCATGGCACATGGTTATAAGAACAACCGTTTGCAAACAACCACACAGGCCATTCGAATTGCCCAAGACTTAACCGAACGCGGTTACAACGTAATGATGTTCGATTTCCGCAACTCAGGAGAATCGGGCGGGACCATGACTTCGGTCGGCTATTATGAAAAGTACGATTTGCTCGGAGCGATCGACTGGATGAAAACGCAGCATCCCGCCAAAATCGCGCTGCTCGGATTTTCCATGGGAGGTACCACATCCCTGCTCGCCGCCGCCGAAGAACCTTCGGTTGCAGGCGTAATCGCGGACAGCCCCTTTAACCATCTGACTCACTATCTTCAGGACAACTTGTCCGTTTGGTCGCATCTGCCCAATATCCCGTTCACCCCGCTCATCCTCGGGATTCTGCCAAGGCTGACCGGCATCGACCCCGACCAGGTGGACGGCTTATCCGCTGTAGACCGGATTTATCCAAGGCCGGTGCTGTTCATTCACAGTACGGACGATCCTTCCATACCTTATACCAACAGCGAATCGATGTGGGAGAAGCATAAGGACCGATTCGAGTTTTGGAAAACGTCGGGTGCGGGGCACGCCCGGAACTACCCCGAAGCCCCTCAGGAATATATGAAGCATGTCACTGAATTTTTGGATAAGCTATAACAGAAAAAGCACCCGATGGGGTGCTTTTTTTTCCTTCTTTATTCCGCAGGAACCGGGGAACGGTAAAAGATGCGTTTTCCGGTTTTTGAAGATTCATATATATCCATGACCAGGCGGAAGGCTTTATAGCCTTCGGGACCGTTAATCCAGAACGGCCGCCCCTCTCGGATATGGTCGTAGAAATCTTGAATTTGTGCGCCGTGGCTGACGCCCCAATAGGATTTAACGCCGAGATCGTTAGCCACCGGCTCGCTGAGCAGGGTTTGTTCCCCATCGCACTCAAGGTAGAGCGAATCTCCCCGTAAGTAGAGTCTGCCCTTCTCAAACAACATCTCCACTTCCACCGGCGAATTGGCGCGATAGGCGTTCGTCGCATAGAAAACAGCCGTCGCCCCGTTCTCAAAAACGAGATGGGCATGGGCCGAATCCTCCACCTCAATCACGCCTTCCAGCGAATCGTTGGAAACGGTGCCCTTGATGCTGAACACCTCGCCGCCCAGCCACTGCAGCAGGTCCAGCGTATGAATCGACTGGTTGATCAGTACGCCGCCGCCTTCCGTCGCCCATTTGCCCTTCCATTCCGTAGCATAATAGTCCCGGCCTCGATACCAGGTGACGATCCCTTTCATCCCCAGCAAACGGCCCAGTTCGCCGGAGTCGGCATATTTCTTCATAATAACGGAAGCCGGATTGTACCGGTTCTGAAAAATAACGCCGAGCTGCACGTTCGGATTCGCCTCCGCCGCATTCAGCATCGTTCTTGCCGCCGCTTTGGTCTCGGCCATCGGCTTCTCGGTCAGCACATGCTTGCCCGCATTCAGGGCATCCACCGCCATCGGAGCATGCAAATAATGACCCGTGCAAAGATGAACCACATCAATATCCTCGCGCCGCAGCACCTCATGATAGTCCGTATAATAATCGCAGCCGTACTGCTTCGCCGTCTTCTCGGCCAAAGCCCTGTCAATATCGACGACTGCCAGCAGCCGAGCCGAGCCGATTGCTGAAATCGCCTTCAAATGCACGCCAGAAATCGAACCGCATCCGATCACCGCAATTCCTAATGGCTTCAAGGTTTCACCTAGTTTCTTATAGAAGTTACCTTCATCATGCCTTATAATAAAAACGCATTCATTGCGTTATTTGCTGAATTTATTGCTTTTTTTGACTTTTCCCTTGGAGAGGAGCCGGTACCGTGCATGTGACCTTCAGCAACCGTTACTTTCATTATTCCCATCGCCGGACGGAACAGCCGAACAAGATGGAATTTCATCTGCACGACCGGTTCGAAATCTACTTTTTCATTGCCGGAGACGTCAACTATTTTATTGAGAAAAAGGTATATCCGCTGCAGTACGGCGACTTGCTGATCATGAACAATCGGGAGCTGCACAAGGCCACCTTCCGTTCCGACGCGCCTTACGAGAATATCGTCATCCATTTCGATCCTGCGGTCGCTGCAGCGATGACTTCCGTTTCTCCTTATCCGCTGCTCGACTGCTTCGTCAACCGCCCGCAGGGCGAGCATAACAAAATCATCTTTACCCATCAGCAACTGGAAGAAGCGGCCACCTTGTTCCGGCGCATCGAACAGCTCGCTTCACTGAAGGAAGAGGAAGGCTCGGAGCTATTGCTCACCGCTTATATGATCGAGCTTCTGATCCTGCTGAACCGCGTCCATCATGAACGCCTCTCTCCCCAGGCCACGCTGCATCTCAATCTGGACGAAAAGCTCGCTCCGGTGCTGGATTACATCGACCGCCACCTGGAGCAGGATTTGACGCTGGAAACGCTGGAGCGGCAGTTTTTCATGAACCGCTATTATTTAAGCCGGCTGTTCAAAAAGAATACGGGCAGCACCATTCATGAATATATATTGCTCAAACGGATCTCCCTCGCCAAAAAGCTGCTGCTGGAGGATCATAACGTCACGGACGCCTGCCAGCTGTCGGGCTTCAATGACTATTCGCATTTTATCCGGATGTTCAAAAGGATTGTCGGCGTGCCCCCGGGGCAGTACCGTAAACGCGAATAGAGAGCGAACGCCCAAACCCTTTATGCCGCAAACGCGAATATAGGGGATTAAATGTTCGATGAATGTTCGGGATTGACGATGCCACACAGGCATAGTAAGATGAATTTTGGCAAAAAGGGATAACCCGGAATTCTGATGAGCAAACGAGGAAAAACAACCGATGATGGATCTTCGCACCGTTGCAATTTTATTGTATCTGCTTCTCATTTATTGGCTGTCGCTGAGCTTTCCCACGCTGAAGCCTTTGTTTTACCCTACGCTGGGGGCGTTTTCCTATCTTTTCTTAAGCCGTACCTTTGAATTAAGGGGGCTTCTCAAGCTGGTAGCGGGCGCAGGGGCCGCCTCATTGATCGGTTCGCTCCTGTTCTGGTCGCATACCGGCGTGCTTGCCTTCATGCTGACAGCGGCTTCCACGATCCTCTTGATCCGCCGTTTCCACCTCAATGCACCGCCGATCCTGGCTGTTGCGCTGATTCCTTACTTCTCGCAGCCCGCAAGCTGGTGGAATCTCTCGCTGTCCGTGATGAGTTCGCTGATCGGCCTTGTCGCGGTTCTTGCGTGCGCCGAATCGCTGAAGGAAGCTCTCGAGCGGCTCGCGCTTGCGGTTCTTGGGCATGGCGGAATCCGAAGGCGGAGCGGGTAAGGTCAGTCCTCCAGGAACCGGTTCCTGACACTTCCCGCCGGCAAGCATACAGGACTCGCTTCGGCCGAACCAGCGGTAGCGATTCCTGGCGATAAAGTTATATACAGCATCCCGGACCGGCCGGGGGACCATGATGAATACATAGAAGAAAGGCCAAGCCCCGCGCAATCCTCTCACTACGCGCAGCGCTGCAGTAGACCGGGTATACACCCGGTTCCTCTCCAGCAGAACAAACGTATCCAACGCCTTCGGATCAAGTCCCTGCTCCGCCAGCATCCGCTGCCCCGCGGCCGATTGGATCGCGGCAAAATGAAACCTTCCCTCCGGATCCCTTGGAATAATGAACTGTACCACCCTGCTGCAAAAGCCGCAAACCCCGTCATAAAAGATGACAGCCTGCTCTTGGGGCCGGCCCTCCTTATGGGCTTCCGAGTTCCCGCTCTGCTTAAGACCTTCTGTCATGCCATCATCCCGCTTAGGCTGAATCCGCTCCAGATGCTCTTTCCGTTCGTTCGGCATGTCCGTCACCACCTTGTGCTGCTCGAATTCTTCTTAAATTGTACACCTTTTAGCGCGTTTTCCAAAAGCCTAAGAATTCGAACTAAACAAAAAAGCGCAGGACCCGAACCCCCTCAAGGGGACCCCGAACCCGCGCCTTTTCATTTGCCGCTTACAGCTTAGATACAAACGCCCCGATAGCCTCCGCCAGCTTGTCCGGAGCTTCCATCATGCTCATATGTCCCGCTTCCGCCAGCTTCACCTGGGTGACGCCGCCGCCTTCCACCGTGAAGGTTTTCTCGGAGGGAATGAGCTGGTCATGCTCGCCCGCCACGAGCAGCAGAGGCACCTTGGCGGATTTCAGCACTGCCCCCCGATCCGGCCGGGTCCGCATTCCCTCCAGCGTCCGGATCGCCCCGTCAGGACTGGTTCCACGACCGATCTGCTTGGCAAGCTCCACCGCATCCTTCATGGTCTCCACATGGGCCGGTGCAAACAGTCTTGGGATAAGTCCTTCCACGAAGGCCGGGAGCCCTTTTGTCCGAATCGTCTCCATAGAGTTCAGGCGGCCCTGCTTTCCTTTGTCATCGTCTTGATAAGCGGTAGAGTGAATCAATCCGAAAGCGAGAAGCCGCTCAGGGTATTTCTCCGCAAAAGCCAATGTTGCATATCCTCCCAGCGAATGACCGATCAGCACCGCCTTGGAAAGCTGCAGCTCCTCCAGCAGTCCTGCGATATCGTCCGCGAGCGTCTCCATACCGTACGGTTCGTCGGGCGCTCCCGAATCGCCGTGACCGCGCAAATCCGGAACGATCAGCCTGGCACGGCCTTGAAGCAGCGGAAGCACCTCATCCCAGTAGGCCGAGCTCCCGCAAAATCCATGAAGCAATACGACGGGCGTCCCTTCCCCTTGATCGGTATAAGCCAGTCTAAGCTTCCCTTTCATATCGGCAAATTGCTTGTCCATTCCAGCGCCTCCTCCGGTTCTCTTTCACAACCTATTATATCCGATTTAACCAAACCGTTCCTCTTTTTAACCGAAAGCCGGCTCAACGTAAGAAAAATTCCTTATCGGAGTCCTTTCAAAGATGCCAGACCGCTTTTAGCGGAAATTTTTCTTGTGATAAAGAATTTCATCAGCTCCGCTGATAACTTATAAATTCTGGCGTTAAAAAGGACCGGCGCCCAAAACGGCGCGGCCCGATCGAGTGCTGATCCTATTCCAATTTCACGGCCGGCATCAGCACCGGCTTGTATTTGGAGCTAATGTAGGTTACGGCCTTCGGCTCGGTCACCATCTGAGCGTTGATGCTGCCCGGCTCAGGATCGCTGACCGTATACGAAATGACGGCCGTACCGTCCGCTTCGAAACGGATGCCGGTGACGTCGATGCTGTAGCCTGTAGTCGGCTTCTGTCCGCGGGACAGCACGACTTTGTATACGTCGTCCGTTACCTTCTCCGTCGTCAGAGATACTTCTTCCTGAGGCGCCGGTGTTTGCGTCTGCGACTCGAGGAAACGGATCGTGTTATACACCCATACGGCCGCCTCCCCGCGCGTCATTTCACGCTTCGGATAAAACTTGCGGTCTTCGCCGAGCTTCGCGATCTTATGAAGAAGCGGCTCCTGCACGCTTCCGCCGAGCTTCGGATCGAGCTGGTCCTCGTCTGCGAGAACGATAAGCATTTTGACGGTCGGGAACGTTCCCTTCGTGTTCAGCGCATGAATGAGCAGATCCGCAAACTGTTCGCGGGTGATCGTGCCGTTCGGATCAACGTCCTTCGGAATCGGCAGGCCGTTCAACTGCGCTATAACGAACGACTGCGCATACCAAGCGTCATTCGGAATACGGGTAAAATAATCGGAAGCTTCCGGCTTCTTCACAAAATTAATATGGTCGATGTTCAGCGACAAGCCTTTTACCAGCATGACAATGCTCTGAGCGTAGCTGATTTTGCCTTTCGGCATAAAGTGCAGGGAATCCATGCCGCTAACGACACCGCGGTCCTTAAGCGCCGAGATCGGTCGCTTCTGGTCCGGTTGATCCACGTCCTCGAAGGCGAGCGCCGATCCGGCGGTCAAACTGCTGACCAGGGCCGCCGCCGTTAGAAGGGTTACGAGCTTTTTCATTAAAATGTACCACCTTTCCGTTGAAAAGATATCGATATAACTCCGGAGTTACCCTCTAGACGCAGTTTTTCCCAAAAGGTTGCACCCTAAGCGCCCTTTTTTCGGCCAAAGCAGGTGAGGAATGAATCCTGAAACCGCTCATATGCTGTATGGAACGCATTTCAACTCCGGAGGGATCGTCATGCCCGCATGGCTCGTGCAGATCGCTTTGATCCTCATCGTCATCCGTTCCGTTTATATGACGTTTACGCTGTCTCAGCATTCCAAGAAGCCTTGGATTGACCTGCTTCATTACATATCGGTAGCTATTGTGGCCATGTCTTTTCTGCTGCATTAGACCGCTGTCTTAAGGTTCTACGAAATGCTTCCGCCTCGGACCGGATAAGCCGGTACGGGGCTTTTTTCAGTTGATAAGCTTTAAAAGTTTCGCGACTTATAGCTTCGCATCAACCTTGATAAACGCGCTGGTCCTTATAAGACAAGGACGGCGTAGCCGTTTATCCTGGTGCACCTTTGTCGATTGATGGCGATTTCAATAGATTTTACGACAACATTTGCGTATTTCCTATTGACCAAGGTCCGGCCCGATGCTAAACTATGAATCACCGAGTAACTTAGTTGGAATTATGAGATTCATATTTTGGGGGAGGAACGATTACATGTTTCACTGGAAGAAAAGCCTGACGGCGGTTCTCGTGCTCGTCTTGTCGATCGGTTTGATCGCCTGCGGTTCGAAATCGGCCTCTCAGGACAGCGGCAAGCCCGCGGACAGCGCACAAGCCGGTGCGGGGTCGCTTGCCAATAAGAAAATCGCACTGATTATGCAGATCAACCTGGGGACTTTTTCCGCCCAATATATCGAAGGCGTGAAGGAGCAGGTCGAGAAGCTCGGCGGCAAGGTTACGGTATTCCCGACGGACGGCGACCTCGCGAAGATGTCCTCCAACCTGGATGCGGCCATTAACCAGAAGTTCGACGGCATCCTGATCGACCACGGCAATGCCGAAGCGCTCGAAGCCGGCGTGAAGAAAGCGCTGGAGAAGAAAATTCCGGTCGTCGCCTTCGACTCTGAGCTGAAGATTCCGGGCGTAACGGTGCTCGAGCAGGGCGACCAGAAGATGGCCGAAATGACGCTGGACAAGATGTCCAAGGATATCGGCGGCAAAGGCAACATCGTGAAGATTTGGGTAGCGGGCTTCGCGCCGATGGAACGCCGCCAAATCGCATACAAAGCGTTCCAGGACAAAAACAAAGATATCAAAGAAGTGGCCGCTTTCGGCGCCGCTACGCAGAATACGGCACTCGACACGCAGGCTCAAATGGAAGCCATTCTTAAAAAATATCCGAACAAAGGCGATATTGCCGCCGTATGGGCTTCCTGGGACGAATTCGCCAAAGGCGCGACCCGCGCGATTCAGCAAGCCGGACGTACGGAAATCAAGGTATACGGCATCGACATGAGCGATGAAGATCTGCAGATGATTCAAGACCAGAACAATCCTTGGGTCGCTTCCGCAGCCGGTTGACCCGAAAGACATCGGACGCATTCAAGTGCGTTACCTGTACCAGAAGCTGCACGGCGATCAAACGCCGGATTCGATCGTGCTCGACCCGGTGTTCGTCGACCGTTCGCAGCCGCCGAAGGAGCAAATTTCCACAGCTCAGCTTTCCCAGTATGTCAAAGGCTGGGGCGGCGACCAGCAGGGCTACACCGACTGGCTTAAGCAGGCGGAACAAGGCGCAGCTAAAAAGTAATCTGAATATCCCGGGTCCCATCGGCACTTTGCGGCCGGTGGGATTTTCCGCTTAAGGAGCGTGAGTAACAGCGATGGCGACTGCTGCATCCCTTCTGGAGATGAAGGGGATTTCCAAGACATTTCCCGGCGTGCGTGCGCTGCAGGGAGTCGATTTTGAAGTGCGCGGCGGTGAAATCCACGCGCTGCTCGGCGCGAACGGGGCGGGCAAGAGCACGCTCATGAAAATCTTGTCCGGCGCCTACGAAGCCGATGAAGGAAGCGTCTTAATCGACGGGGCTCCCTTGTCGATCAACCGCCCTCTGGATGCGATCCGTCAGGGCATCCAATGTGTGTACCAAGAGGTCGATACGGTGCTCGTTCCGGCCCTGACGGTGGCCGAGAACATCATGCTCGACCAGCTCACCGCCGGCGGCGGCTGGGTCAGCCTGAGCCGGATGAAAATGCAGGCGGCCGAAGTGCTGTCGGCGCTCGGCCTGACCGGCATCGACGTGCGGCGTCCGGCAGGCGAGCTGTCCATCGCCCAGAAGCGACTCGTGCTGATCGCCAGAGCCTTGGCGCAGAAGGCGAAATTCATTATTTTCGACGAACCGACCGCTCCGCTCAGCAACGAGGAAGCGGACCGCCTGTTCGAGATCATGGAGCGGCTGAAGCGGGACGGCGTCGGCTGTATCTTCATCTCGCACCGGCTCAGCGAGGTGTTCCGCATCAGCGACACGGTGACCGTCATGCGCGACGGGCGCCGGGTCTCTACGAAGCCGGCGCGGGATACGAACGCGACCGCCGTCGTCGAGGAGATGCTCGGCCGCACCTTCGAGGAAGAATTCCCGAAGGCGGACGCTGTCATCGGCGAGACGCTGCTGGAGGCCCGCGGGCTGACGGCGGGCATGAAGGTTCGCGGCGCAAGCCTCACGGTGCGGCGCGGCGAAATCGTCGGCGTCGTCGGTCTCGTCGGCGCCGGCAAGACCGAGCTGTCGCGCCTGCTCTTCGGCGCGGACCCGCTCGACTCCGGCGAGGTGCTGCTGCAGGGCCGGAAGCTCGCGCTCTCCAGCCCCACGGACGCGGTCCGTGCCGGACTGGCGCTGGTGCCGGAGGAGCGGCGCAAGCAGGGCATTCTCGTCGAGCAGTCGGTGAAAGCCAATCTGGCGCTCCCATTGCTAAAGCATCTCAGCCGGCTGGGATTCGTCAGCAGGCGCGGCGAAGCGGCGAATGCCCGTGAACGCATTGACGAGCTCGGGATTCAGCCTCCGCTCCCGGAGCGGCTGGTGAAATATTTAAGCGGCGGCAACCAGCAGAAGGTCGCCGTCGGCAAGTGGCTTCCTACGGACGCGCAGGTCTATCTGTTCGATGAACCGACCAAAGGCGTCGATGTGGGAGCGAAGAGCGACATTTTCCGGCTCATTGGACGGCTCGCTCAGGAAGGCAAGGGCATTATTTATTTATCTTGTGAAATCGCAGAGATTCTCGGCATTGCGGACCGCATTCTCGTCATGAGCTACGGGCGGATCGTCAAGGAGCTTTCCCGCGAGGAAGCCACGCAGGAGAAAATTCTGTATTATGCGAGCAGCGGGGAGGCCTAGACAAGTGAAGGACAAGCTTCTGGACTATTCTTATAAATACGGAGCATTGATCATTATTGCAGCCGTCATCGTCGTCTTTTCCATCGTGAACGAAAACTTCCTTTCCTATGACAACATGGCGGATATACTCCGCGCCATCTCGATCGTGACCTTTGTCGCCATCGGGGTGACCTTCTCTCAAATCGTGGACGGCTTCGACCTGTCCGTAGGCTCCACGGTATCGCTGACCACCGTTGTTACCGCCACCTTGATGGTGTGGTTCCAACAGCCGCTCATCGTGGTGCTGATCGTTCCTCTTGTGATCGGAATTTTGATCGGACTGCTTAACGCTTTTCTGATCGTAAAGGTGCGTATTCCCGATCTGCTCGCGACGCTGGCCGTGATGTATATCATCGGGGGCGTTCACAAAACGTACACCAAAGGCTTCTCCATCTACAATAACATGCAGATGACCGATGGGACGAAGGCGCCGGGCAAATTCGCCCCCGAGTTTCTTTGGATCGGCCAGGGCAAGTCGCTGGGCGTGCCGGTCCCGGTCATCCTGATGCTCATCGCTGTTGTGGTCGTTCACATTTTCCTGACGTATACCCGCTGGGGCCGTCAGCTCTACGTCACCGGCGGCAACAAGGAAGCTGCGCGGCTCTCGGGCATCTCGGTAAACCGCGTACGGCTGTTCGCCTATGTGCTCTCCGGGCTGTTCGTCGCCATCGGCGGCATTCTGTTCGCCGCTCGGGTCGGCTCCGGCCAAATCGATGCCGGGTCGCCGGTCTTGATGGAAGCCGTGGCCGCCGTCTTCGTCGGCTTCTCCGTGCTCGGGGCCGGTAAGCCGAACGTGATCGGCACCTTCTTCGGCGCCGTGCTGATCGGCGTGCTGCTGAACGGCCTGACGATGCTGAATCTGCCGTACTACGCCTTCGATATCGTCAAAGGCATTGTGCTGGTGTTCGCGCTCGCCATCACCTTTATTCATTTGACCCGCCGCAGGGCGTAACGTTTGTTCTATACCGCTAGGGACAGAGAACCCCGAAGCCATGATTTCGCTGTTATTGCAGCGGAGCAGGCTCGGGGTTTTTCTATTGTTTTACAAAATAGGCAAATGGATACTTCCAAGGCTTTTAACGCATTCTATCCTGTGGAGGTGATTCTTGATGACGGGAAGAAATAATAAACCGGACAATGACGGACCGGCCAGCCAGCCGGGCCGCCTGGATCAGTTCGGCGATAAGCTCGCCGAGGATACCGTATCGAACGAGGCCGAAGCCTGCGAGACGGGGGACCGGATCAATCATCAGGCCGAATAAAGACAAAGTAGGATTAGCCGGATGATAACGCACTTCATCCCGGATGCTGGGCTCGCCGTCAGCAACTATTAAGTTAGAGAGTGGATTAAGTCAACCGGGTCTGTACGGCATACGCCGTTCACGCCCGGTTTTCTTTTTGACTGCTGAGGCTTCGTTTCCGGTAGACATGACCATACCAAAGAACCGAGCCCAGCTGCAGAGCCGCCGCAATCGTAAAGGGCAGTACGGTCAGGCCTTCATCAACCATTCTGCCAAAGGCGCCAGGCCATAATACCGGGCTCAGCCGGAGCAAAAAAGAATGCACCCTAGCCTGCGGGGACTGTCTGCGTCCTGTTCGTTCACGGGTCAAGACGGACGAGCGGTTTCCGCGGGTGCCCAGGTTGAAAGCGGCGGCCCCGGCATTCAGTAAAGCCGCCAGCCAAAACCAAGGCGTCCAAGGCAGGGCCAGGACGCAGACTGCGCCGATCAGCTGCATCCAGACAACCGGCTTCACGCTGCCGAACCTCCGGGCTGCATAAATATGGCCGAACGACATGGCTCCGGCCGCTGCATAAGACACCGCCAGCACCGTCCCTATCATTCCGGGGAGGCGCCAAATCGCGCGGCCAGCCAATAGGAAGTCATAGAGCCGGATAACGCGACGGCCACTCCGTTGACCACAAGGGCAAGCTTCAGAAGCTCCGCTTTCTTATCTTCAGAAGATTGCAGGGATCTCTTCTTGCTCTCGGGCCCTTTAAGCGGCAGGCTTTCTGAAGCCGTCTCTCTTACTCCCTTGGATCTTTTCCGCCGGCCTCCGGTAACCTTCAAGATAAGCAGCAGACTTGTAAGCGCAAGGAGAGCGATAAGGGCGTACAAAGGACGATGCCGCTCCGCCCCCGGAAGCCATTCATCCCACAAGGAAGGAAGGCCGGCCAGCAGAGCGCCGATACCCAAGCCGACATAGCCGAGCAAGGCATTCATACCGAACACATGATCCGCCTGTTCTTTGGCATAGGCTCCGAGCCAGCTTCGTTCGATGGGCGCGGCGGGACTGCCGGATCCGGTATGCCCCCGTCCCAAGCCGGCGACCATCACGGCGATGACCAGTACGACTGGACACCCCGACAGCGTAACGGCCAAAGCGGCGACAGCCGTTATGCTTTCAAACAAGATCATATAAAGCTTCGGTCCGAGATGCCCGTTCAGTTCTCCAGCGAATGAAACCCAAAGCGTTCGGACCAAGGCGACCCCATAAGCGGCCCCGACCGCCCCGCCGCTCCAACCCATTTCCTTCAAGTAAAGGCTTAAATCGACGACGGCAATACCCTGGCCTATATACCGAAGGAATGCCGCAAGCTGCAGCAGGCGGACCGTGGGATGTGGACCAAACCATGCCTTAATGTTCTGCATCTTTCCACCATTTTCTGAAATGGATATATACGAATGAATTCAAGGGTCGAAATCATTGTAGCACGGGATTCTTGACATCTTGTGTCAGTGACAAAATAATTAAGGGACATGCCTTGGATCGGAGGAATGAGTTCATGCGGGCGGATCGTTTAATTTCCATACTGATGTACTTGCAGCAGGAAGGCCGGATGACGGCGGCGGAGCTGGCGCGGCGTCTGGAGGTTTCGGAACGCACCATCTATCGGGATATGGATGCACTCAGCGCTTCGGGTGTTCCGGTTTATTCGGATGCAGGGGTTGGCGGCGGCTTTTCGTTACCATCGGAATATCGGACGCGAATTGACGGCTTGACGACGCCGGAAATCCATGCCTTATTCCTTCAGATCGCCGACCGGCCGCTCCGGCGGCTCGGCATCGGCTCCTCGCTTCGGACGGCTCTGCTCAAGCCGCTGAACGGTCTTCCCGACCAAAGCCGGCCGGCCGCCGGGTGGATTCAAAACAGAGTCTACCTCGATACCGATACATGGCACCCCCAAAGGGAAAAAGTGGAGTTTATCGGCAAGGTTCAACTGGCCGTATGGGAAGAAAAGCAGGCGGCGATGTCCTATATCGACCGGACCGGCAAGGAGCTTGAGCTCGAAATCAAGCCTTACGGCCTTGTGGCAAAGGCCGGCATCTGGTTTCTCGTAGCCGGGACGGGAGAGTACACAGAGGCATATCGCCTGTCGAGAATCCGTTCGTTCGAAATTCTGGAAGAGCGGTTTCTCCGGCCGGAAGGATTCGATCTGAAAGCTTTTTGGGGCGACTGGCTCATTCGTTACGAAGCGAAACAAATGCGTTATTCCGTCATTCTGGAAGTTGCGGAGGAGGGATTGCCGTTCCTTGCCCAAATCATGGGCGAGTCCGTTAGGCAGAAGGCGGAGGACGACCTAGCCCGGCCCGGCTGGACACGGCTCACATTGTCTTTTGAAAACGAGGAGATCGCCCGCGACCGTCTATTAGCGTTAGGCCTGCAGGCGAAAGTCATTGAGCCGCCGGAGCTCAGGGAAAGCATCCATGACTATGCTTCGAAAGTCGTGGAGTGGTACTCCGGATGAGATTTTATGCGGCTTTGGGCTTTTTTAGCATACCTGGAATTCCCGAGAGAAGAATCAAGGCGTAGGCCCAGAGCAGCCAAGCGGAAAATAGCGGGATCATCTCATCGCTAAGATTCGGAAAGAAAGTGTCGTGATACGTGACCGTGATGATATCCAGGACCATCCCGGGCAACGCCGTTAATATTGAGGCCGCCAGCGTTTGTTGGCCCGTCAGTTGCCGAAGGCGGTAGGCGGGAAAGGTGCATGCCGCAATCAACGGAACGGCCAAAACAAAGGTGAAGAGACTCGGAAAGAGTGCCTGTGGATTCAGCAGGTATTGCCCCAGGAGGCGGAACATCACGGTTGCCGCCCCCCACAAGAGAAGCCCCCACAACAAAAAGAATCGCAAACCTTATCATCCTTTCATCAAATGGGTTATGATTATTTCAAGCGCACCGTAAACCTCATCTCTCGGAAACTGCTCATTGAGAAGAGCCTGCAGAGCCAGACCATCAATGACGGCATTCAGCAGAATCCCCCAGGTAGCGGCCGAGACTCCTTCCACCTTTTCTTCTACAGCGGCGGCCGACAGGATTTTGTTCAAGGATTCATTCTCACCCTGCAGTAGTGCCCCCAGTTGCTCCCGGATATTCGGTTGATGCAGCCCGGCGGCAAACAGCGAATAAAAAAGCTTATGGTATGGAGAATCATACGTACATCTGCTTTTGGAACCTTCCAAGGCTCCGTGAACGGAAGCATGCTCATTCCCCATGTAAGCTTCGAGCGATTGCCAAGACTTTTTGCACATATCCTCCACCACCTCAAACAGAAGGCGTTCCTTCGTGCGGAAGTGATAAAAGACCGTGCCCTGGGTAACGCCCGCCTTCTGAGCCACGGCGTTCAAAGTCGTCTTGTCCGCGCCTCGCTCTGCAATGCACTGCTTCGCCGCCTCGACCAGATCTTCTTTTGAAACCACATTTGGCTTTGCCAATGGAAAAACCCCTCATAGTTAGTTATTCGAATAACTTACTTAAATCGTAGCATATATTTTTCCACCAAGCAAGATGTTTTGAAGCCCCGCTAGCGGATCGGGCAAAGTGAGGTGTGCCGCGCAGGAGCGGAGCGTCCGCCTTTGAAACCCGTGATGTTACCTTTTAACCTTATAATCCAAGTATCACGGGTTTCAACAGCGGCCGGAGGGGCATACCTCACGCAGCACCCCGCGACCCGCTGCGCAAAAAAGACGCAGCATAAACGATGCCGCGTCTCCCCGCTCTCACACATACCGGGCTTCCAACCTTCTTGCCACGATCGAGAGCACAAAATTGACTACAAAGTATACAATGGCCGCCATAGCCAGGATCGGGACCGCCCAGTTGGCGTTCTTGCCGGCGATGATTTGCGCATTGTGCATCATTTCCGCCAGCACGATGACGGTCGCGAGCGACGTATCCTTGAGCAGGGAAATGAACTGGCTCACCATCGGAGGCACCATGCGGCGCAGCGCCTGGGGCAGAATGATATACCACAGCGCCTGGGTATACGTCAGACCTGACGAGCGGGCCGCTTCCATCTGGCCTCTGTCGATGGACTGCAATCCGCTTCGCACGATCTCCGAAATCATAGCCGCCTCAAACACGGTCAGCGCCACAATGGCCGCGTATACCGGATTCTGAAACACCTTCAGCCCCACCTCCGGCAACGACGAAGCGGGTGAAGAAGATGATCAGCAGGAGCGGCAGGTTGCGGATTAGCTCTACAAGCACTGCAAGCACTTGCGACAGCACCGGGATGCGGGCAAAGCGCAGCGTACCGGCTAAGGCCCCGATCAAAAAGCTGAAAATAATCGAAACAAATGCGACCTTCAGGGTAACATACAGCCCCTGCATCAAAAATCTAAGGTTCTCCGGGGAATAAGCTCCGGCAAAATCCATGTTCTTCCTCCTTCCTTTAACGCGTTACCGGCCGTAGGACAACCGCTTCTCCAGATAACGTACGCCGAAGCTGATCGGAATCGTCAGCACCAGATAGAACAAAGCTACAAAAATATATACGTCAAAAGTCACGAACGTTTTGGTCGAAACCAAATCCGCGTAGTACATCAAATCGAGTCCCGCAATTACGCCGAGGACGGACGAGTTCTTCACGAGATTCAGAAACTGGTTGCCGAGCGGCGGAATGACGATCTTGATCGCCTGGGGCAGGATGACGTGGTTCATGGCCTGCATATAAGTCAGACCGGAGGAACGGGCCGCCTCCATTTGTCCTCTCGGCACCGCCTGGATGCCCGCCCGAATTGCTTCGGCGATGAACGATGCGGTGTAGATCGTAAGCCCGATCGTCCCGGCCTCGAATCCGTCCAGCGGCAGATGGAGCGCCGGAGAGCCGAGGAAAAAGAGCAGAACGATAAGCAACAGCGGGATATTACGGATAAATTCCACATAAACCGTACCGATCCAGTTCAGCGGTTTGAACGGAGCGATCCGGAATACCGCAATGATCGCGCCCAGCACGAAGCTGGCTATTAAAGCAATCAAGCTGGCTTTCACCGTATTTCCGAAGCCAAGCATGTACATATCCCAATGTTTGAACAAAATATCGAACCGGAGCATACGGCGCCTCCCTTCACGAAATGATCACAAAAAAGCCGGAAGAGGATGAACCTGCGGGAGACCCGCGGCCCATCCTCGGTCCAAGTCAAGGCTGGAAGCCTTATTATTTCGCCGGCTTTTCCCCGATCCACTTCTCGTAGATTTTATCGTATTCGCCGCTTGCTTTCATATCCTTAAGGAAGGTGTTCACGTAGTTTACGAATTCCGTATCGCCCTTCTTGATGGCGATGCCGTAAGGCTCGTCGGTGAACGTACCGCCGACAACCTGATAGTTCCGGATCCTGCTTCATCATGCCGTAGAGGATCGCGTTATCCGTCGTGAGTGCATCGCCTTGACCGGCTTTCAATGCCGTAAAGGCGTCTTGGTAGTTATCGAATTCCAGAACCGTTGCGTCCTTGGCTTTCGCGCGAATGTTCTCCGCCGAAGTGGAGCCTTTGGCCACGAGAACCTTCGTCCCCTTCTTCAGGTCGTCGATCGACTTGATCGCACTTCCCTTCTTCACAAGCAGGGATTGACCCGCTTTAAAATATACGTCGGTGAAGTCAACTTCTTTCTTGCGCTCTTCGTTGATTGTCATCGTGGCGATGATCATGTCGATCTCGCCGTTCTGCAGCATTGGAATCCGCGTCTTGGAGGTAACCTCCTTCAGCTCGACCTTGTTCTCATCGCCGAGGATCTTCTTCGCTAGCGCCTTGGCGATATCGATATCAAAGCCTTCCACCTTCCCCGTTGCCGGATCTTTCAGACCGAACAACTTTGTATCGAACTTTACGCCGGCTACCAGCTTGCCGCGCTTCTTGATCGCATCCAGCGTGCCTGCCGCAGCAGCCGGCTTGGAGGCATCCCCGCCTGCTCCTTGCTTCGGAGTATCTGCCGATTTGGTTCCGCATCCTGCCACCATAGCCGCTACCAGCAGCGAAATTGCACCCGTCGTCATCCATTTTTTCAATTTCATGAAACGTTCCCCTTTCTTTCTCCCAAGATTAATGTTGGAGCGAGCCTGCTGAGGAATAGCTTCGCCCGTTCTTCCCGCGGACTCGCGAAGAAGTCGGCCGGCGCGGCCTCCTCAAGGATTTGCCCTTGATCCATAAAGACTACCCGGTCCGCGACCTCGCGCGCGAAGCCCATCTCGTGAGTGACGACCACCATCGTCATTCCCTGATGCGCCAGGCTGCGCATAACGTCCAGCACTTCTCCGATCATTTCCGGATCGAGCGCCGACGTCGGCTCGTCGAACAGCATGATCTTCGGCTTCATGGCAAGACCGCGGGCAATCGCCACCCGCCGCTGCTGGCCTCCCGACAGCTGGGACGGATAAGAGTTGGCCTTGTCGGGTATCCCTACTTTGTCCAAGTAGAACATGGCGGTCTCTTCCGCCTCTTTCTTCGAAACGCCGAGCACTTTGATCGGAGCCAAAGTGATGTTATCCAGCACCGTTTTATGAGGATAGAGATTAAAATGCTGAAACACCATCCCGATATCCCGGCGCACCTTATTGATGTCGGTGGACTTGTCATGGATTTGGACGTTGTTCACCGTAAGCTCCCCGTCGGAAATCGTCTCCAGCCTGTTAATGCAGCGAAGCAGCGTACTCTTGCCGGAGCCGGACGGACCGATGACAACGACCACTTCCTTCTCGGCAATGGACAAGTTAATGTTTTTCAGAACGTGAAAATGCCCGTAATGCTTGTTTACATTGCGGAACCGAATCAAGTCTCTCCCCCTTTGTTCGGAACGTCGCTAGTTCTAATGTAACAATATGCGTCACTTATATGTTATTCATTACGACACATATGTTACAAGATTAGGATACATGTCGAACCCCTACTTTTCAACCCTCCTAGCCCAAATTTACGACTTTTGGTCATATTGGTCATGGCCATCGGGACTTTCGTCGTACTTTATATTTATCTTGCCGGATTAGCAATTATTCCCTTTGTTCTCTTCAGAAAACGCTTACAGTCAGCTTCTTTCAGTATAAATCTTTCCCTATCTTTGTCAATCTCTAATCTACCATCAGTTAATTTCATAAGATTTAAGTTCCAATCTTCGGGTCTCCCGCTTATAATAGTAGAATAGAGTCGAATTTTTGCAGAATATGGGAGGCGCGATGTGTTGAAGCGGCGCTCGTTGGCGTATATCTTGTCTACCGTCCTCGTCCTTTCTTTCTCTTATTCTTCCCGCGGCCTCCGGCGCGGGTTCCGACATCCTATTCAGCGATACGGCCGGGCATTGGGCCCGGGATGCCATCGGTTCCGCCGTGAAAGAAGGCATCGTCGACGGCTACCCGGACGGCACCTTCCGCCCGGATCAAACCGTATCCGAACCGGAGTTTCTATCCATGCTCCTCAGGGCTTATCCGGACAACGGGCTGACTGCGCCTTCGGCGGGTGAAGCCTGGTACGCCCCTTATTACCGCTATGCAGACGCCCATGACTGGCCTGTGCTGCGAAGCAAGGACCCCCAGGAGTATAACCGCGGTTCGGTCGCCTGTCTCATCGCCGCTTCCTCCGGACAGAAGGCTTCGATCACTGTGAACGATGCCGTCAAATACCTGCTCGCCCATACGCTGGCGCAAGGGAAAACGTCGGCCACGGTGGAAGGCTATGCACCGGCGGACAAGCTGTCCCGCGCCGAAGCGGTAACCTTTATCCGCAATCTGAAGAACAATCCGTCTTACCGCCCGATGGCGGCGGACGACAGCGCGGTGCCCGCTTTCAAAACCGTATCGTCCAACCCGCCAACCGAACTCCTATCTTCCGCTGCTTTAAATCCGTCTCAAGCGGCCCTTACCGTCAAAGGCATTGCGATCGGCGACTCCGCCGCATCGGTGCTGGCGAAGCTGGGAGAACCGGCCCGCAAGGATCCGAGCGAGTACGGCTTTGACTGGTATATCTATAATCAGAATTACAACGAGTATGTACAGGTCGGCATCCGGGGGGACAAGGTCGTCGGGCTGTATTCCCCTTCGGATACCTGGTCAACGAACAAAGGCATCAAAGACGGGGCGGGAGAGCAGGATGTGCAGAAGCAATATGGAAATCCCCTGACAAGCATTCTGAAAGGCAAAACCCGCTTCAAGCTCAATTACGGAAAAGACGAGTACGCCACCTACGAAACCGACGGTGCTTATGTAACCTTCTTTTACGATCTCTTCAGGAATCATGTGGTGACCGGCGTTCAGGCCATTGAGAAAACGACCGAACAAGAGCATGCCGCGTTCTATCCTGAGGCGAGCGACACGTTAGCCCGCGCTTTTGAGCTCGAAGTGTTCGATATGGCGAATGCGGGGCGGGCCAAGCTGGGGCTGAGTGCCTTCGCTTGGGATGATGCCGCTGCGAAGACAGCCAGAAGTCACAGCCAGGATATGGCCGACCAGAGCTATTTCGATCACGCGGACAAAAGCGGGCAAAGCCCCTTCGACCGCATGAGCGGGAACGGCATCCGTTACCATGCCGCCGCCGAGAATATTGCCGCCGGTCAAACCAGCGCCATCTTCGCCCATCACGGCTGGATGAACTCGGAAGGCCACCGTAAAAATTTGCTAAGCCCTTTCGCCCGTCTGGGCGTCGGTGTCGCTTTCGGCGGACCTCTGCATATCTACTACACGCAAAATTTTTACACACCTTAGTCCTTATATTAAACCGGTTCTTCCCTGCTTGAAACAGCAAGAGCCTCTTCTCAAGGTCCGTGCCTTAAGGAAGAGGCTTGTTTGCTTCACCTTGTTCCTTGGAGAGAACAACCGGAGATGCGGCTTACATCTGCACCGGCACCTTCGAGTCTTCCAAGGTCCGGGCGGGCACCGTGAAACGGAATACGCTCCCTTGTCCCGGCTTCGAATTCACCTCGATCCGTCCTCCCATCAGCTCCACGAGCCTTTTGCAAATGGCGAGCCCCAGACCACTTCCCCGCTCTTGCGGACGCCGCCGCTGGATTGGTAAAACGGCTGAAATAGATAGGGGATATTCTGCTCGGGTATTCCTATGCCGGTGTCTTTTACTTCGAATGCCATGGTCAGCACTTCCCCGTCTGTGGAAAGCGCGCTTACTGTAACATCAATCCCCCGTTCTCGGTAAATTTGACGGCATTGCCGATCAGGTTGATCAGCACCTGCCGAAGCCGGTTCACATCCCCTATCACGACCTCCGGAAGCTCTGGATCGAGTTGCCACTGCATCGATAAGCGCCGTTCCGAAATCTGCGGCATGAACAATTGAACGATTTCGTGCAAGCATTCCTGTAGATCGAACGGTTCGGACAGCGACTGCAGCTTCCCCGATTCCATCCTGGAAAAGTCGAGCACGTCGTTGATTACGGACAGAAGGGCCGTTCCGCTCTTCCCTATAATATTCACATAGCTCATCTGCTCTTCGCTAAGTCCCGTCTCCATCAGAACCTGACTCATGCCGATAACCCCATTGAGCGGTGTGCGAATTTCATGGCTCATGATCGCAAGAAACTCGCTCTTGCTTTGAGCCGCCTGTTCCGCTTTCATCTTGGCTTCAATCAGCTCCAGGGCCGCTTTCTTCTGCTCCGTAACATCCTTGGAAATCGTATACACATCAACGACGCTGCCCCCGGCGGATAACGGCACAATTGTGGTGCTCAGATGAACGGGATGCCCGTCCTTATGCCGGATCGTGCACTCGACGGTTTGCGGCAATCCCTGCAGCGCCTTGGCAAAGCCGGCTTTGATCCTCAGGCTGTCCCTCCGGTTCAGGAAGCGGGTGAACGGCTTGTCCACAAACGCTTCGGCCTTGTACCCCGTTATCCGTTCGGCCGCCGGATTCGTGCGGATGAGCCGCCCTTTCGTATCGAAAAGACAGACCATATCGGGATTATGCTCAAAAATCGAATCGTACCGCTGCCGGCTCAGCTCCGCCAGGCGCAGCGCCAGCTTCCGGACCGACGCCTGATTGACTGCAATCAGCAGCAAAATAATAAGCATGACCGCCCCGATCCAGTAGGCGAGCAGAATTTCGCCGGTTCCCGCCGGTTCCTGCAGCCCGGCCGCGTGCGGATCGCTGATTCTAAAATCCGCGGCATGCATGCCGGTATAGTGCATACCGGCCATCACCATGCCCAGCATGAAGGAAATCATTCCTTTCTCCCAAGGCGAAGACGGTTTCGAACGGCTCCCGGCAAGCGCAGTGAACGGGATGGTATAAGCGATGAGAACCGAAAGGATGGCCAGAGGAGCATCATAGTGGATCGTTCCGGGAAAACGAATGGCTCCCATCCCGGCAAAATGCGTTCCCGCCATTGCCGTTCCCATCAGTCCGCCGGCCGCAAATCTCCGAAAAGCACTCGGGGGTTGAGCGGTGCTCATGCCAAAGAAAACCCACGAAGCCAGCACCGGCAAGCAGCAGGGAGAAGACGATCGGTGCCGCGTCATACCCTACCTTGACCGGCAGATGATAAGCCACCGTTCCGATAAAATGCATCGACCCGATCCCGAGCCCCATCGCCACAGACCCTAGCGACCTCCAAACCGCTTTGGCCCGTCCGGTGAAGTAAGCCATATTTTCATACAAATCGAGAGCACAGTAAGAGGAGAAACCGGAAATCAAAACCGACAGGACGACAAGGGGATAGCAATAGGTACCTTGCAAATGTTCCATTCCATCCATTCACTCCTAACCCTTGGGCTAGTGGTCCCGTACATTAAACATTCTCCCGATATACTGTAAAATCCTTCTTCAGAAAACATTTTTATCCTGATACTTCCAGGATTAGTGACCGCAGAGCGAACAAAAAACCGTACATTCCTGAGGAAAGTACGGTGGTGTCAAAACAGTCTTTTTACTGGAGGAGGGTCAAACGATGCGCAATCGCACAAGAGCGGAGCATACGATCCGGATCCATCCGATCATGGACAACCACAGCGGGATACTTAAAAGCACTCCAAAAAACAGTCCTACCGAAAATCTTCCTTCCATGGCGTCATCCCTCCCGGAATCGGATTTAAAGCGCTTACTATAATCTTATTATATGATGTAAGCGTTATGATTTGTATAAGTTTTCTGAATTTTTTAAATATTATTTTAAGATTTTGAAAATCCGCGCTTTTCCAACCCTTTCCTCCAGCCTTCTTACTGCTAAAATCGTCATTTTTGACGTATACTGGTATATAGGGGAAACGGATTGCCGCCCCCACGCTAGCGCAAAGATAGAGAAAAAGCATTCCGAAGGAGTTGGTCCATATGCTGTTCGTCAGTCCAACATGGGGCACCGTCCCTATCGATACCATGATTGAACACCTGCATGCCATCGTCCGTCAGAATCCTAACGACAAGTACACGATTATTATCGGCACCGACTCCCATACCACCCGGCAGAGTACGACGCTCGTTACCGCTGTAGTCATCCATCAGATCGGCAAGGGCGCCCGCTTCTTCTACCGCAAGCGCGGAGCAAACCGTTATTCGATCTGCGCACCCGCATCTACCGCGAGACCGAACTCAGTTTGGAGCTGGTTGAGCTTCTGAATAAGAAAGGGATGAGCGACCTTCTCTCGCAGCTCCCGCTTGAAATCCATATCGACATCGGCCAACAAGGCGATACGAAGGTGCTGATCCAGGAGATTTGCGGCTGGGTCACCTCGGTCGGCTATGAAGCCCGCATCAAGCCGCAGTCGTTCGGCGCAAGCGCCGTGGCCGACCGCTTCGCCGAGTAGAGCGGCCGCTCGGACAGGCTCAGGGGAAGGAAACCCTTGGGCCTGTTTGTGCTGCGGCGGGCGCCTCATTGAACGTTCATACTGCCGCCCGCTCCCTTTCAAAATAAAAACGCCGCTTCTCCAAAGGCAGGTTAAGGCCTTGTTAAGAAGCGACGTGTTCTTTACGCGTAAAATAAGGGCTCAACTGCAGTCCCTTCAAAGCTTCCCGGCTTCCTCCAGCCGCTCATCAACGAGCTTCAGCAGCTTCTCCCTCTCCTTCTGCGGATTGTTTTCCCCCAAGCGGGCCGCCATCAGCGGAAGCTCCCACCTCGCCAGTTCGGACGGAGTTAAGCCGCTGAGTTGAAGGTACGTTTCCTCGTAAGCATGGAGCGACCTGGTGCGGAGCGCCGTAAACGAAAGCTTAACCGGTTCGGACAAAGCTTCCGGCGACTCGGCATGGCGAAGCAGCAGCAGGGTTCGTGCTGCATCAGCCGCGGGAGGGCCGCTTACGGCCGTCATCCAATCGATCGTAATCGGCCCCTCCGGTCCGAGCAGTACATTGTCGGGGTGAAAATCGCCATGGCAAATTTGCGCTCCGTCCGGAAGCCCGCTCAAATAGCTGACGACCGCATCCGCCTTATGTGCGGGCAAGATATCGGATGCTCTACGCATAGCTTGCGTCAAAGCCTCCTTCAGCGGCGGAAGTCCCGTACCCGGATGGCCGTGCATTTCCGAATGCAGCCGGGCCAGCTCCCGGCCGAAAAGTTCGGCCTGGTCCGGCCGCTCCGCCAGCTCCGTCATCATCGTCCGGCCCCGAACCCGCTCATACACAATCCCCCGCTTTCCTTGGGCCTCGACGATCCCGTATATTTGAGGCGCGGTTACCGGCAATGCTCCGATCAAGCGGCCGATGTTCCACTCGATTTCCAGCAGAATCGGATGCCGAAACACTTTCAGAATGCGGTCCTCTCCCCAGGCGTAGATGTCCGCGGTATTGCCTTGTCCGATTTTTCCCCTAGCATCCACATATCTCCCTATCGATCATTGATCTAAATGGTCATGGACTCAGTTTATGCTATAGCGGAGCTCTGTGCAATCGATTCGCCCAGGATACAGGTCAGCATTGCAGGCTCACCGGATGTTGATGGGGTCTCTATATGCGCCCCGAATTTCCAACGCCCGACCATAAATCCTGGGATCAAATCCGGAGCATCTGGGCATGAGCCGCTTCCAATGGAGCCCTCTCGGCGTATTCTATGGCAAAAGATATGGGCGGAGGTACAACATTGAAACCTGTCATCGGTATTCTTGCGCATAGAAAGGGAAACTTCTTCACCAACGCACAATTTCTACGCGATCTGGTCCGTGAAGGAAATAAGCTGGGGGCCGTCGTTTACACCTTTTCCTACCGCGATCTTCTCGAAAAGAAGAAGAAAATCCATGGATTTACCCCTGGTGCCAACGGCAAGTGGCTGGGACAAACCTTCCCGTGGCCGGATATTGTCATCGATTTTTGCAGAGTGCTGCGAAAGCCGTTCCGCGAGATGCGCCGAAGGAAAGATTTATTCGTCTATGCCAATAATAAATTTACGTATAAATGGAGGGCCATGAAGCTTTTTGAAGGCTCCGAACAAGTAAATAAGTGGTCGCCGGAGACTTTTATTTATTCCCCTTCCCGGCTCGGCAAGCATGATGGAAAAGTACCCGATCGTCTATGTCAAACCGGGTAATGGAACCGGCGGGCACAGTGTCGCGAAAATTAAAAGGCTGGAGGACGGATATCTCGTCCAAGGCAGAACAAGGTCCGGCAAAATCATTAAACAAAAACTAGACTCGGCGGAGACGGTACGACGCCGTTTGAACCAATGGGTGCGTTCGCAGCAAATCCGTACCGGCAATTTTATGGTGCAGCAGGGCCTCAATTTGGAGCCGCTTCCCGGACGCATAATAGACGCCAGAATATTGATCCAGAAAAACGGAAAAGGCCAATGGGTCATCACTGGGAAGGCACTCCGGGTCGGAGGCAAGAACAGTCCCACTACCAATCTCCTCTACGGCGACGGCAAGGCTCTGCACTTTGGAAGTTTCCTAAGGGAACGTTTCGGCCCCAAAAAGGCGGAGCAAATCGAACAGGAATGCCATCAATTGGCCTATCGCCTAATGGAAGTGATCGAAAAGCGGTTCGGTTCGATGATGGAATTTGGCTTAGATGTCGGAATCGACAAGAAGGGCGACGTATGGTTAATCGAAGCGAACCCGAAACCGGCCCATGATACCTTCATTAAATCCAAAGAACCCGACGTGTACCGGAAATCCCTTCGCCGGCCGATCCAATATGCCATGTATTTAATTCAAAAAGAAAAGGAAGCAAACAAACCGGGAATCGCTAACTAGAAAAAGGACGGTATGGAGTCGCCCAGTTCACAGTGCGGCTCCATACCGTCCTTTTTTGTGCGGGTAATTTTGCAGCGCTTCATTGAATCCGAATCCGGTAGGGCGCCTCAATGTAGGAAGGATAAGAGCTGATTTGAAACGTAAGCGGTCGCGGGAAATGTCTCGTTGTTCAGGTAATAAAAGCTATGCTGCTCCTGGGTACTAACCATCCAAGTGCTAACGACATCGCCGAAATCCCCCATCCAGTGCTCTTGGCCGTCCGCATCTTTAAATTTGTGCTTCAGCACGGTATATCCCATCGGATCCTTCTCCGACAATCCGCGAAGCGTCAGCGTGATTCGGCTGTACCGGTCCGTCTTCTGCACTTCCCTCAGCTTCAGCTTCTCATCCGGCGCCTGAAGCGACTCTCCGCTGTCCGTGTTGATGACGACGCTCATCTTATCCTTGTCGAGCGCCCGGAACTGCTTGCCTTCCAGATACAGCTCCTTCGGCGCATGGAAAAAGGAACTCTCGAAATATAGAATGTCCCGGTTCGTACCGGCCTCACTTCCTCCGATATAGCGCCAGACCGTTCCTTGACCGTCCGTCAGATGGGCATCGACCGGGTCAAAGATTTGCTTGCTGTTGGCTTCGTCGTATGTCATTTCAACCGAGATCCGCAGCGGGTCGACGACGGCTTTGACCACCGTAATCTTTTGGCCCCTTGTTTCGATGGTCTGCCCAATAGGGATCTCCCGCTTCAAGCTGGCAAAGCGCGCCTTAACAATCGGAATACGCACTTCGAGCGGTACCCCATTCCGTTCCGCACCCGTTTCCGGAAGCTTCGCTATCGGATTCAGCGGATCGAAGCCTTCGTCCCGGATTTCGGGCGGCTGATCGCCCCTCTCGAACGACGCTTTCAGCACCACTTCATCCGGCATCGTTACCCCTTCGGCCAGCTGAATGTCCAGCGTCCCCCGCTGGACCCCCTTCTCCTGGTTCTCCAGCTGCAGCTCTACCGGATCCCCCAGACAATTGAGGCTTGAAGCGGTTTTCCTGAGGGGTCCAGCACATTCGGGCGGCCCAGCCTTCTATCCTTCCCATCCGTCGAGCGAAGGGAATAAAGCGCCACGAGCCTTGAATCATCCGCCAGAATGCCGTCCACCGTGAAGCGCACGCCGTCCTTTTCATCCGAAACCCCTACCGGCTGCACATATTCATTTTGGACCGCCTGCCTGATTCCCTGGTCTGCTGTCCGCTCGACAAGCTTAACGAACACGTCCATCCCAGGAATATCCCGCAGAACGGCGGCGAACGCCGGGGATACGCGTACGGTTATCCCCAGCAAGAGAAATAGACTGCACACCGCTGTTCCGGACCAAATCCAGCGCCGCGTCCTTTCCCGCCGCCGCTGCCTCATCAGGTTCGCCTGCCGGATCCCGCGGCGGATGCTGGCGTCGATCCGCTCCTCCGCAGGCGGCCTCCTGTCCTCGAACCATGATTTCGATTCATCCAGCTCCCGCTCCAACCGATCAGGCATAATCAAAGCCCCCCTCTTTTCCAAAGTCGCTTCTCAGCGCCTTGAGCGCTTGGTTCAGCCACGTCTTGACCGTCCCCTCCGGCCGTTCGAGCAGCTGTGCGATCTCCGTAAGCGTCATGTCCTGGTAATATTTCAAAATGATCACGTGCCGGTACTTCGGCGCAAGCCGCTCGATCGCCAGCTCCATACGCATTTTCTCATCCACCTGCGGCGATTCGCTTACGAAGTGCTCCGGGGCGTGGAGCAGAGGCAGCAGACTTCCGTTTCCGCTTTTGCTCGTCGATGCAGTAATGGATCAGAATCCGGATCAGCCAGGTGTGAAAATATTTCGGTTCCTTCAGCTTCCGCACCTTCATGTAGGCTCGGCAGGTGACCTCCTGGATTGCTTCCAGCACCTCCGTCTCATTCTTCAGGTAAGCGTAGCCGATACGGTAGAGACGTTCCTTGTCTTCGCTGACCAAAGCATAGAAAGCCTCGTCGTCGCCCCGCTGCGCCGCCCGGACCCTCTCTTCCAGCGTCATGCCGTGCCCCCCTTTCCATTATTAGACTGGCCGGAGGCCGAAACGGTTTTTTCTTTTTTGGAAAAAACCGCAAAAAAGACGCCCCGAGGTCAAGATCGACCTTGCAGGCGTCCAAAAGGGCTAAAGCTCGAATATTTCGGCGAGCAGCTCGTAAGACCTCAGCCGGGCGGCAAATTCATGGGCGATCGTCATCACGATCAGCTCCTCCGTCCCATAGCTCTCGGCAAATCCGAGCATGGCCGCTTTCACTTTATCCGGGCCGCCGACCAGCATCCGGCTTCGGTTCGCCCTGATACGCATCCGGTCCCATTCGGTGTACGGATAGCTCGCCGCCTCTTCCGGCGAGGGCGGCGCCGCTCCGAACTTGCCCTGCTCCAGGAACAGCGACCGCAGATCGATCGAGGTAGCGAGCCGCTCAGCTTCCTCGTCCGTTTCGGCGCATACGACGATCACGCAGGCGTTCACGCGGGGCTCGCGGCCGAGCGGGCCTTCGCGGAAATACCGGCGGTAACGGCGTACCGCCTCCTGCCCTCCCTCGCCGTTGATAAAATGGGCGAAGGAGAAGGCCGCCCCGAGCTCGGACGCCCGCTCGGCGCTATAGCCGCTCGACCCGAGCGAGCCAGAGTTCAGGCTCCGTATCCACCAGCGGCGTCGCCCGCAACCCCTCGAAGCGGTGTCCCGGCTCGAGCCGGTCGCGCAGGAATCCGCCCAAGTCCCGCAGCTGCTGAGCGAACTGCTCCTCGCGGTTCTGCGGCCGGCCGTAGCCGAGCGCCTGCGAAGCGATCGGCATGCCGCCGGGCGCACGGCCGATGCCGAGATCGATGCGCCCCGGGTACAGCGCCTCGAGAACGCGGAAGTTCTCCGCGACCTTGTACGGGCTGTAATGCGGCAAGCAGCACGCCGGCCGAGCCGACCCGGATGCGGGAGGTGTGCGCGCCGATCGCGGAGATGAGCACCTCGGGCGAGGAGCCGGCCAGCCCGGTCGTATCGTGGTGCTCCGATACCCAGTACCGGGAGTAGCCCCACCCTTCGGCGGCCTTCGCAAGCTCAAGCGTCTGCCTCATAGCCATCACGGCGTTCTCGCCCGCCAAGATGGGGGATTGATCCAATATGCCCAGGCGCAGCATGATACTCCTCCTTTTGTTCAAAAGAAAGAAGGACTGACGTTCCCGGTTATCACCGTAGACGCACCCTTTCCCATGATGATTGAAACTTAACGGTTGTCCACCTTTTCCGGATACAAGTCATGGTTCATGAGCCGGTGTTCGGCCATCTGCTCATACTTCGTCCCCGGCTTGCCGTAATTGCAGTACGGATCGATCGAAATGCCGCCGCGCGGCGTGAACTTGCCCCACACCTCAATATAGCGGGGGTCCATCAGCTTGATCAAATCGTTCATAATGATGTTCACGCAGTCCTCATGAAAATCGCCGTGGTTGCGGAAGCTGAACAGATACAGCTTAAGCGACTTGCTCTCGACCATCTTGATGTCGGGAATGTAGCTGATGTAGATCGTCGCAAAATCCGGTCGCCCCGTAATCGGGCACAAGCTCGTGAATTCCGGACAATTGAATTTCACAAAATAATCGCGGTAGGGATGCTTATTGTCAAACGACTCCAGCACCTCCGGCGCGTAGGTCGTCGGGTATTTGGTTTTCTCGGCGCCTAAGAGCGACAAATCGAGTTCGTCCTGGTTTCTTCCTGCCATAGAGTAAGCTTCTTCCTTTCCGTAATCGACTGCTTCCTACTATTATAACGGAAAATAAAGCGGAGCGCATCCCGTCAATTTTATCCCATCGGTTTGACAAATCATGGTGCCTCCCTCTACAATTCATTGTAAAGGAATATGATTAATAAACTTTATACGTTGAAAAGAGGCGCATCGCATGAGTTTGCCTGTAGAACAATGGATTCAACCGCATGATAAAATCCTCCCGGATTACCACGACCAGCTCAAAGTGGTCATCCTGGGCACCGGCTCGCCGCGCAGCGTCTATGGGGTGGCCAAGCCCGGTTACGCCGTACTGGCCGGAAGCCATACCTTCCTCGTCGATTGCGGCGGCGGGATAGTGGCCCAATTGCTGCTGGCCGGCATTCTGCCCCAGCGGATCTCGGACGTGCTGTTCACACATCATCACAGCGATCATAACTCCGGCTTCTTCGATGTCTTCATCAGCGACTGGCGGACGCATGTGATGCCGGACCGCGTGTATGAAGGCCGGAAGGGACCCATGCATGTATACGGGCCGACGACGACCCGGGACATTATCGGGAAGATGGAGGCATCGTTCGCTTTCGACGTCAACCTGCGGGTGAATTACAATAAATCGTCCGATGAGGGCGCGAATATCGTCTACCACGAATCGAACGAAGGTATCGTGTACGACCGTGACGGCATCCGGATTACGGCTTTTGAGGTGGATCACCGCCCCGTCTACCCGGCACTGGCCTACAAGTTCGAATACAAAGGGAAATCGCTGATCCTGTCGGGGGATACGATTCCGGTCGACGCTATGGTCAAGCAGGCGGAAGGAATCGACCTTCTCATCCACGAAGCGTACAATAAAGAATGGCTGGACGAGCTGATCGCCCGCTTCCCGGAGCAAGCCGTAGGGCTTTCCAATCCGGCAAAATACCATACGACGACCTTGGAGGCCGCAGAGATTGCCCGTAAGGCCCAGGTCAAGCATCTGGTGCTAACCCATCATATTCCCGCTCCCGCCAAGACCCCCGAAGCCGAAGAAGCCTATACGAGAGGAATGAAAGAAATCTTCGGAGGCCCCATTACGGTGGGACGCGATCTGATGGAATTCGATTTAGCTGACGAATAAAGGAGAGCTAGTATGAACGCTATGATCGAGCCGCTGCAGAACCACCGGTCCATCCGCAAATTCAAAGACATTCCGCTCACCACCGAGCAGACGGAGGCGATCATCGCCTCCGCCCAGGCGGCTTCCACATCCAGCAACGTTCAAGCCTATACCATCATCGGTGTGACCGATCCGGCGAAAAAGCAGGAGCTGGCCCGGCTCGCCGGTAATCAAGCCTATGTGGAGCATTCCGGACTGTTCCTCGTCTTCTGCGCCGATCTCAGCCGGCTCAAAGCCGCAACGGAGCAGCAAGGCGAGACGTTCCATCAAAACACGGAAAGCTTCGTGGTAGCTACCGTCGACGCCACGCTCGCCGCACAGAATGCCGCCGTGGCCGCGGAGTCGCTCGGGCTCGGCATTTGTTACATCGGCGGGATCCGCAACAACCCTCAGGAGGTCAGCGAGCTGCTCGAGCCGCCGGAGCTGGTATACCCGGTATTTGGTCTGACGATCGGCGTACCGGATCAGGAACCCTCCCTGCGTCCGCGCCTTCCCCGTCATGCCGTTTATCATGAGAACCGCTATCGGCCGGAGCAATCGCAGGAAGGCGTCCGGGAATACGACGCGAAGATGCTGGAATATTACAAGCGGCGGACGCAGGGCCGGACGGTAACCGACTGGTCCCGAAGCATGGCGGACAAGTACCGGCGACCCGTGCGCGCCCATCTTCGGCCGTTTCTAGAGAACCGCGGCTTCCGGTTGGATTAAAAAGGCCGCAGAGTTCGATCAGAGTCAGACGGTTTCCCGGATCCTCAGTCGCTGGGTCGCGAATTCGCGGTACAGCGCGTGCGACTTCAGCGACTCCTCATGGGTCCCGCGCCCGGTAATCCGTCCCTTCTCCAGGAACAGGATTTGATCGGCCTCCACCACCGTGGACAGGCGATGGGCGATGACCAGCGTCGTCCTTCCCTTCATCAGATGGTTCAGCGCCTTCTGTACGGCGATTTCGGATTTGCTGTCGAGCGCAGAGGTCGCTTCGTCCAGCATCAGGATTTGCGGATTCCGGAGCAGTGCCCGGGCGATGGCGATCCGCCGCCGCTGGCCGCCGGACAATTTGATGCCCCGCTCCCCCACTTCCGTCTCGTATCCGTCCGGAAGATCCTCAATGAACTGGGCCGCATAGGCCATCTCCGCCGCGCGCCTTAGCTCCACCTCACTGACTTCCCGGTTCACGCCATAGACGATGTTCTCCCGGATCGTACCCGCGATGAGCGGGCTTTCCTGCGAAACGTAGCCGATCCGTGCTCTCCAGGCCGCCAGCGGGAAATCGCCGATCGGGTCGGCCCCGAAGCGGATGACTCCTTCCTGCGGCGTATAGAACCGTTCCAGCAACGAAAAGAGGGTTGTCTTCCCGCCGCCGCTCGGCCCGACGATGGCCGTAACCTTACCCGGCTCCATGGTGAACCAGATATCGCGCAGAACCGGCTCGCCCGGCTCATAGCCGAAGGTGACGCCATCCATGGTGATCGGCAAGCGGATTTCCGGCGCCGGCCGGCCCGCATCCGGCTCCTCTTCCTCGGCTTCCAGCGTGCCGATGATCCGCTCCGTGGCGCCGGCCGCTTTTTGCAGCTGAGTAAAGAAGGTTGTAATTTGATTCATCGGCATCACGATTTGAATCAGGTACAGGATGAAAGCAACCAGGTCACCCGCCGTCAGCGCACCGCTGGACACCCGCATGCCGCCGTACCCGATAATGAGCACGAGCAGCGCCATGAGGATAAACGAAATCAGCGGAGAGATCATCGCCTGCATTCTGGCTTCCTTCAGTCCGAACCGAAAGAGATTCGTGATGCCCTGCTTCCCGCTGCGGTATTCCTGCGGCTCCGCGCCCGAGGCCTTGACCAGCCGGATCTCGGACAATACTTGACTCAGTACTGCCGTGAAGCCGGCCGTTTCGTCCTGCAGCCCTTTCGAAATTTTGAACATCTGCCGCCCGATCGGTACCAGCACCAGCATCGACAGGGGCACGGCGGCGAGCATCATCAGCGTCATTTTCCAATCCAGCGTCAGCAGAATGACGATCGAACCGATGATGGAGATCACCCCGTTAAAGAAGCCGGTCAAATTCTCCGCGATCAGCCCCTTGACCACCCCGGTATCATTCGTCATCCGGCTGATCGTTTCTCCCGTCCGGTGGCGGTCATAATAAGGGACGGTCAGCACGAGCAGCTTCTTCCAGAGACGGTCCCGAAGGCCCGCGACAATGCTTTGTCCCACATGGTTGAGCAAATAAATCGAGAGGCCTCCCGCTACGGCCTGCGCGACAAACACGGCGACCAGCACCGCGATTTGGCCCGGGTTCATGGAAGACAGCGAGAAGCTGTCCACCAGCTTCCCGGTAAACATGGGCACAATCAGGCCGACCACGGTCGACACGACGCTCAGTCCGATTGCGACGCCAAGCCTCAGCTTCGACGGGTTCGTCTCCCGGATCAGCTTGAGGAACAGCCGCCACTGCCCGGATGGCTTAATGGCCGCGTTTTTGACAGATGAGGTATTCATGATTTTGCTTCATCTCCTATCCGATTCTTTCTATCGTGGAACTTCACTTCCAAAGGATACAAAGCTTTTTTAAACGGAATATAAACAGCAATACGAAAAAAGACCCGGGAACGTTTCCCCGGGCCGATTCTATATTTTTCACACTATGAATGGTTGATCCGTACGCCATACTTCAAAGACTTGGAGTCGGTCTTCATATTGATCAGCATGGCAGCATTTTGGTTTCCCGAACCATCGGCGATGAGCATAGAGGGCAAGTCGGCTCGTGTTCAAAAGCAAAATTGTCCCGCATCCAACCCTTGCAGTCTTCCTTCGTGCAGGACCAGATCGGCGTATTTTCATACGGCACTTCTTCCAGCGGCTTTTTACGATAATTCACGGCTCATTTACCTCCCCTTAGACTTAAGAAACCAAAAAAAAAAAACTGCTCCTAACAAGGATGTTAAGAGCGACTCGGGTTTGCCTTGGATTACAGCTTAACTACGTTCGCAGCTTGCGGTCCACGGTTGCCTTCGACAACGTCGAACTCTACGCGTTGGCCTTCGTCAAGGGACTTGTAGCCGTCGCCTTGGATTGCGCTGAAGTGAACGAATACGTCGCTTCCGCCTTCTACTTCGATGAAGCCGAAGCCTTTCTCTGCGTTAAACCATTTAACTGTACCTGTTTGCATGGGGAATACCTCCAAAAATTTAATTTAACATGATCCTTTTTAATAATAAAAAATTCACATATTGAAAAAAGTTCTTCTTTAATAAAATGAACCCTTTTCAATGTGTGAATTGCGGTACGTTTTATCAAGTAAATTCATTATAACACGGTAATGGGGAAAATGCAAAGCGCGGGAGGGCCTGTTAAAAAATAAAGTTTCTCCTGCCAAAAACAGTCTCTAAAGCGGCAATTTATCTTTATTAGCACAATGCTCCAGATAAAGATTGATCATCGGTGCAGTAATGGAATCGAATATAAAAGAAAAAAGAGGATCCGCCGGGTACGATGGTTAGCCATCGCAAACCGGACCGGGTCCTCTCGCTAAAGTGATTATTTCTTGGCCAAATATTTGCGGATATCGAAGGCCACCGCTGTAACGATGATGAGGCCTTTGATGATCAGTCGCCAGTAGGGGGCTCACGCCGATAAAGGTAAGACCGTAGTTGATGACGCCGAAGATGAGAACCCCGGCCATAATGCCCGGTACGGTACCGATCCCGCCGGCCGTCGAGACGCCGCCGACGACGCAGGCCGCAATCGCGTCAAGCTCGTACATATTCCCGTAGTTGTTCGTCGCGCCGCCCGTCCGGGAAGCCTCAAGTACCCCGGCCAGACCGTACAATGCGCCGGCGATGGCATAGATGTAGATCAGGTTCTTCTTCACGTTGATACCGGATACGACCGCCGCTTGGATGTTGCCGCCGATGGCGTACATGTTTTTGCCGAGACGGGTTTTATTAAAGATGACCCAAACGATAAGCGCAACAATGATAGCTATGATGACGATGTAAGGTATGGAATAAGAGCCGTTTCCAATAGAGCCGGAGCCGATATTGGTGAAATCCGGGCGAAGACCTGCGATAGGCTGGGACTCGTTCGGTTTCATATCAAAGTAAATCGAGTTCGCGCCGTACACGATAACCATGGTGCCCAGAGTGGCGATAAACGGCGGCACGTTGAATTTCGCGACGATGAGGCCGTTGATCAGACCTACGATAAGTCCTGCGATGATGGCGATCAGGATCGGGATCCAAACCGGCAGATGCGGAAGATCCGGGAAGAAACGCCTTGGATAATCCAGAATTTGCAGCATGGACGCGGAGATGACGGCGGTAAAACCGACAACGCGGCCGGCGGACAAGTCCGTGCCTCCCGTAATCAGAACGAAGGTCGCGCCCAAGGCGATAATGGCGCGGGTGGACGATTGCAGCAGGATATCCCTGAAAATGTCGATGGACAGGAAGCGCGGGTCCTTGACGGCGATCCCGACCACCAGGACGATAAGCACGATATAAATGGCGTATTTCGTCAGAAAGCCGCCGATGTTTTTATTAGCCATGTGTGACCCTCCTGAAAGCTTTGCCCTTACGGCAAACTTCGTAAGCAAGTGCTGAGCTTTGCCCTAAGGGCAAAGCTTACTTCGTAAGCATAAACTTTGAGTTTTGCCCGTGGGCAAAATTTACTTCGCAGCGTCGACAGGGGTTTCCCCGGTGCAAGCTCGCCTCTTTAATTCGCGGCGAGACGCATGATTTCTTCCTCGGTTGCGGTCTTGCCGTCGACGATGCCGGTCATCCGCCCTTGCGACATGACCATGATCCGGTCGGACATGCCGAGCAGCTCCGGCATTTCCGAGGAAATCATAATAATGCTCTTGCCCTGCTTCGCAAGGTCGGCGATGATCGAGTAAATCTCAAACTTCGCGCCCACGTCGATGCCTCTCGTCGGTTCGTCGAGCATAAGAATCTCCGGTTCGGTAAGCGGCCAGCGCGCCAGCAGCACCTTCTGCTGGTTACCGCCGGACAGGTTCTTGATCTGCGTCTGGATATTCGGCGTCTTCACGCGGAGCTTCTCCACGTTCTGCTTGACTTCTGCGCGGCCCTTCTTCTCGTTCAGCAAGCCGTATGGCGTTACGTAACGGTCGAGGTTGGCGATGACCGTATTCTCCTGAATCGACAGGACCGGAAAAATCCCCGTTACCCGCCGCTCTTCCGTCAGCGGCGCCATCTTATGCTTCTTCGCATCGATCGGCGATTTGATCTTCACCGGCTTGCCGTGGATGCTGATCGTGCCTGACGCTACGGCGCGAAGTCCGAACAGCGCTTCGATCAGCTCGGTCCGCTGAGCGCCTACGAGTCCGCCTACGCCGAGCACTTCGCCCTTACGCAGCTCGAAGGAGACGTTCTGGAACGATTTCTCGAACGGCGAGCTGAGGCCTTCGACCTTCATCAGCGTGTCTCCGGGGACATTGTGGCGTTCCGGGAAGCGTGAGCTGAGATCGCGGCCGACCATCCGCGAGATGATCAGGTCCGTCGTCATCTCCGCCGCCGGCCAGGTTCCGATCAGTTTGCCGTCGCGCATGATCGTTACGTCGTCCGAAATGCGGAGTATTTCCTCCATTTTGTGAGAAATATAAATAATGGCGACGCCCTGCTTCTTTAAATCATTTATGATCTTAAACAACTGCTCCACTTCATTGCCGGTCAGTGAAGACGTTGGCTCATCCATAACGATAACTTTCGAATGGAACGAAACCGCCTTGGCGATTTCCAGAGATTGAACCTTGGATACGGATAACGTACCTACCATTGTATGCGGATCAATATCGATCTCCAGTCGCTGGAGCAGCTGCTTGGTGTCGCTGTACATTTTTTTGTGATCAACGAATTGAAAAGGCCCGAAGCCCTTCATCGGAAAACGGCCCAGCCACAGGTTCTCCATTACATTACGGTGGGGAACCGGGTGAAGCTCCTGGTGAATCATGGACACGCCATAGTTTAACGCGTCTTTGGAATTGTTGATCTCTACTTTGCTGCCGTTAAGAATGATTTCCCCGCCGTCCGGTTTGTAGATCCCGAACAAGCATTTCATCAAAGTCGATTTGCCCGCGCCGTTCTCGCCCATCAGAGCATGTACCGTACCCGGACGCACCTTAATCGTGACTCCGTCCAGCGCTTTAACGCCGGGAAATTCTTTGGAGATGCCGTTCATTTCGAGCAAATACCGATTGTCAGACATGATTCCACCTCTTTTCCTGCCTCATAGCAAACCGGGGGAGAGCGTCATAACGCCCGCCCCCGTGCCTGCTTTCTGTCTGTAAGGTTACTTCCTGAGCGAATTTAGCTATTATTGAGCGTCTTTTGCGTTGTCTTTGGTGATTTTCTTGTAAGGAATCCAAACATATTTGCCGTCGGTGATGTCGAAGCCGATGTTTTCTTTGCTAGGCGTCCCGCCGGATGCCAGAACCGCTGCCAGGTTGAGCGTCGCTTTACCTTGGTTCTTCGCATCGTTCAGCACCGTACCGAGCAGTGTGCCTTCTTCCAGCGCTTTCACAGCAGGAGCCGTAGCGTCAACGCCGACAACCGGAACATACTTGCCGTCTTTGAAGTAGCCTTTCGCCTTCAGAGCTTCGATGGCGCCGAGGGCCATATCGTCGTTGTTGGCGAAGACCGCTTCGATCTTGTCGCCGTGGGAGGCAAGGAACGCCGCCATTTTCTCTTGGCCTTTTACACGGTCCCACATGGCTGTATCTTCAGCCAGCTTCTCGACTTTGATGCCTGCGTCTTCTACGGCTTTGATCGCGAACTTGGTGCGAAGCTCGGCGTCTTGGTGTCCCGGCTCGCCTTTCAGCATAACGTACTGGAGAACGCCGTCTTTGTTTTTATCCGCTTCCGGATGCTTCTTGAAATAGTCGGCTACGAGCTCGCCTTCCATCGTACCGGACTGCTCGGCTTTGGCGCCGACATAATAAACTTTATCCCATTTCTTCATGTCGTCGGCCAGCGGCTCGCGGTTCAGGAATACGATCGGAATGTTGGCTTTCTTCGCTTTGTCGATCATGACGCCGGCCGCCGTACGGTCAACCGGGTTGATCGCAAGGGCGTCCACTTTCTTCGTGATGAACAGGTCGACCTTATCGTTCTGCGTCGGCTGGGAGTTCTGGCTGTCGACGATATCCGTCGTCGCTTTGCCTTCCGCTGCAGCGGAAATCGCGTTCCGTACGCCTGTCATGAACGTATCGTCGAATTTATAGATCGCTACGCCGATCGTCGGCTTTTTCGCGCTGGATGCCGCATCACTTTTGGCGCCGCCTGCGTTTGTATTGTTCGTTGCCGTTCCGCCGGAGCTGGAGCGACCCACTACGGATACCATCGCCGCAGCGACAAGGATGGAAACGATCTTTTTCTTCATTGTTGAAGACCTCCCGCTTAACTGTTATTTATCTTGGTTACATTGCTTATTATGCGTCACATTGCTTCGAAAACGAATTCAATATTCTCATCATTTCTATCAAAATCCTCATGTGATTTTATGACGGCCGCCAATTTTATTCTAAGATTCGCCCTTTTGCCGGTAGCCGTTAGGGGAAATGCCGACGATTTTTTTGAACGCTTTGGAGAATGAGAACAAGTCCGGGTACCCCACCGAATGGGCGATTTCCGTAAGCGTGTAGCCGGTTTGCTCCAGCAACTGCTTGGCCCGGTTCATTTTCATCTGCTGCAGGTGCTCTATAGGTGTAAGGCCGTAGGTTTTGCGGAATTGCTTCGTAAAATGGGTCCGGTCCACCCCGATATGCCGGGAAACGTCTCCCACGGAGATGCCTTCGGTATAATGAATCTCCATATATTCCAGGCCTCTCTGAAGCCATGAAACCGAACGGCCCTCCTGGACCCTGGAACCGGGGATGCCTTCCGCCAGGCGGCCGAAGATTTGGTGAAACTGGATGAGCCTGGCGAGATCCGTGTTCCGCCAAGCCGGTCCGCTGACCAGCTCGAAAAAATCCCACATCAACTGCAGCAGCCTCCGGAGTCAGCGCATCCTCCCTATGAGGATTGCCCGGCGTAAGGCCGATTCTCTCCAGCGGCGAAAGCGGTCGCTTCCCTCGGCCGTCAAAAGCAAAAAACACTTTACGAAGCGGATCCTGCGGCGGCGTCACGTATTCGTGCGTCACTTGCGGGAACAGGCAGAACATATCGTTTTTGCGCAGCGGGTACGTCTGGTTTCCCTGCAGGAACGTCCCCTGCCCTTCCAGTACGAAAAGCAAATAGTAATAAGGCGACGTTCTCGGACCGATATGATAATTCGGTTTGGCTATGTTGTATCCGAGCCGGATCGGCCAAGCCGCCCCGCTCTTCTCGTACTCCGTAGGCGTAAAAAAATAGATTTCCAAAAATTCGTGATGGTCTTCCCTCATCGCTGTCCTCATCCGATACCCACCTCATTTTTCCATGTGATCCGCTCATTCTGAATTCATTATAAAGGGATGATGCCGCAAAATGACAAATTAACAAAGCCGCGAAATGACATTGACCCCATCCCGGTTTCCCTGCTATGATGCTAATACAAACTAATCTTACTAATTTAGTAGGTTATAAACAATCCACCAGACCCACTGGAGATGCGACAGAAGAAGCCACTTTCTTTTGTCGTTTTTTTGTACCGGTTTACCGCACCAAACTTAAGAGGGGGAATTAACATGGAGGCTCAAGACGACATTCAATTCGGCTGGTTCTTACCGACAGCGGGAGACGGCAAGTATGTGGGGGTCTCTCCGGAACGCGAGCCGACGCTCGACTATCTGATTCAAGTGGCGCAGACGGCGGAAAGATCCGGCTTTGAATTCGTTCTGATTCCGACGGGAGGAGCCTGCCTGGATGCCTGGGTCGTCGGCTCGGCGGTGATGAGCCACACCCGAACGCTGCGGCCGCTCGTAGCCATAAGACCCGGTCTCGTTGCGCCGGTGCTTGCAGCCCGTATGGCGGCGGCGCTCGATGTGCTGTCGGGAGGCCGGGCGATGATCAATGTCGTCACCGGAAGCTCGGTGCAGGATCTGGAGGAGCTCGGCGATCCGCTGGCCCATGCGCACGATGAGCGGTATGCCAGAGCCGCGGAGTACTTGGAGGTCATGAAGCAGGCTTGGACCCAGTCGGACGGCATGGCCCTTTCCGAGTTCAGGAACAAACCGCAAGCGGCCGGCGAAGAGACCGGACCGAAGCCGTTCCAGGGAACGTACTACCAGTTCAAGAGAGCCGTCAGTACACCGAAAACGATTCAAAAGCCGCACCCGCCGTTTTATCTCGGAGGCGACCTCTCCTGCGGCGAAACGGGCGGCCGTCGAATATGCGGATACTTTCCTGATGTGGGGCGAGCCTCACGCCTGGATCCGGGAGCAGATCGAAGAAGTCGAAGCCGTCCGCGCACAGTACCGGGAGGAGAAAGGAATCGATCGGCCGCTCCGTTACGGACTGCGGGCGCAGGTGCTTGTGCGCGATACGGAAGAGGAAGCATGGGCGGCGGCATGGGAGCTGATCAGCAAGGTGTCCCCCGAAGCGATCGAGCAGGCGCAGGCGGCCTTCGCCCGGACCGACGCCACGAATCAAAGACGGCAAAATGAGCTGCGAGAGCTTTCCCGGAGCGAAAAGTTCGTCGCGGGCCCGAACCTCTGGACGGGATTGTCCCTTGTCCGCTCGGGCGGGGCGATCCTGATCGTAGGCAATGCCGAGCAGGTGGCGGACCGCCTTGTCGAGTATGCGGAGCTCGGCGTATCGACCTTCATTCTATCCGGATATCCGCATCTGGAGGAAGCCGAGCAATTCGGCACCCGGTCGCCGCCGATCTTTCGGGAGAAGTGGCGGCGGAAGCAAGCGGAGAAATCGGTACATCAGCGGGAGGTTCCTTTATGAATCCAAACAAGAAACGGCATTCCCTCGTTCTGGCCTCATCCGTCGCTCTGATCACTTTACTGTCCGCTTGCGCCGGCGGCGGCTCCGCACCCGCTTCCAAGATGGGCGGCGGGGATTCCGCGGCTCAGGCGGCTTCGCAGAAGCCCGTGACGCTCTCCTTCATCCATTGGCGGGGCGAAGACGTCAAGGCGCTGAACGGCCTGATCGAGAAGTTTCAGCAGGAGAATCCGAACATTAAAGTGGAAATGCAGACGATGCCTTCGGACCAATACCAGACCGCGGCCCAGGCGAAGCTGTCAGACGGCTCGGTCGGCGATGTGTTTACTTCCTTCCCGGGAGCGCAGTTCGAGGCGCTGGCGAAAGCCGGTCTGTTCGCCGATCTGTCGAAGGAGCCGTGGCTGACCCGTTACAACGACAATTTGATCCAGGCCGGCAAAAAAGACGGCAAGCGGCTCGCCGTTCCGTACCAGCTTGTTTATAACGATCCGATTTATAATGTGAAGCTGTTCGAGAAATACAATTTGACCCCTCCGAAGGATTGGGACAGCTTCCTGACGCTCTGCGAGACGCTGAAATCAAAGGGGATCATCCCGATTGCTTTCGCCGGTGCCGATATCGGTCCGGGGCAATTGATGAATACGATGGTCATGAACAACGAGCCGTCGGAGGACATCTTCACGAAGCTGGAGGCCGGTCAGGCGAAGCTGACGGAGGATTGGTGGGTTCGAACCTTAAGCCAGTTCAAAGAGCTGAACGACAAGGGATATTTCCAGCCGAATTCGCTCGGAACGAAGGATGCCGCGGCCGGCGCGCTCTTCATTCAGGAAAAGGCGGCCATGCTGGCCAGCGGGTCCTATCAGCTCGCGCAGAACAAGAAGCAGAACCCGAATCTGGAGCAGAAGTCTGCTGGCTCCGATTACGACACGGGCGGATCAAGCGAAGTATGAGGGAGTCCACACCACTACGTTCATGCTGGCGGTGAACGGCAAGTCCAAGCATCCGGAGGAGGCGAAGAAGTTCTTGGAATTCCTGAGCCGTAAAGAGATTGCCGCACAATACGCGAACGAAACCGGGCAGAATGTCACGGTCAAGGACGTGCAGTACACGAGTCCCGAGCTGCAGGTGGCGGGCGATTGGGTCAATAAGAAGACGCTCTTCCAGCCCCGCTTCACGATCACGAATGCGGAAAACCAAAAAGCGGTCGTAAGCTCCATTCAAGCGGTGCTGAGCGGCAAATCGCCGCAGGATGCGGCGAAAGAAGCCCAGGCGATCGTCGACCAGCGACTGAAGAAATGATGAACCGCAGGCTTCTCTGGTTATTCTTGCTTGCCGGGCTCGCTTTTATATGCAGGGTTGTTTGTTTTTCCGACCTTCGCCGGTTTCTTCTACTCCTTGACGGATTGGGACGGCGTATCGCCGTCCTACCGCCTGGTTGGGGCGTCCAACTACGTCTCAACGCTCCAGAGCATCGTGTTTCACAAGGCATTTTTTAACAATGTCAAGTTTATGCTTACGGTCGTGCTGTTTCAGACGGTCGTGTCGTTGGCTCTTGCTCTACTGCTAGCCAAAAACAGTAAAATCAACGCGTTCCTGCGCGCGCTGTATTTTTTCCCGGCTGTGCTGTCCTCCGTCTCGGTGGGCCTGATCTGGTCGTTCCTCTATGATCCGTCGATCGGACTCCTCGGCGGCATGCTTCAGCAGACCGGACTCGGTGCCCTGTCGCCCAATTGGCTGGGGGACCCGCGGATCGCCTTATATTCGGTAGTCGCCGTCCAAGTATGGGCGCATGCGGGGCAAATGATGATTGTCTTCATTGCCGGACTCCATTCGATCCCCGCCGAGCTGTATGAAGCCGCCAGGATCGACGGCGGGAGCCGCCGGCAAGTATTTCTCCAGGTTACATGGCCGCTCCTGGCCCCATCCGCTGCGATCGTCGTTGCCTACACGACGGTTCAATCCTTCAAGGCATTCGATCTGATCTTTACGATGACCGACGGCGGTCCGAACTATGGCACGGAGATTTTGACAACATATATTTATCATCTGGCGTTCGCCAATTATTCGTTCGGGATGGCATCCGCGGGATCGGTTCTGTTCCTGGCTTTATTGTCGCCGCTTACCTATTTGCAGTTTAAAGCGCTTCGCGCCGGCCGGATTACGTACTGATGAGGGAGGTCTGCGGACCGTGATCAAAGGATTAGGCCGGGCCGTGCTGCTCGGGTATGCGGTGATCATTGCCGCGCCGCTTTATTTTGTATTCATATCGGTGTTCAAATCTTCCCAGGCGTTCTTTGCCCGCCCGCTCGGCTGGCCCGAACCATTCACGCTTGACAATATCGTGTCGGTCTTCCGCGAACAGCCGATGGGCCGGTATTTTCTCAACAGCCTGCAGGTTACGTTCTCCACCGTCTTAATGGAGCCGCTGCTGGGGAGCTTGATTGCTTACGCCATTTATCGCTTCGGAGGGAAGCTCGGCGGCTTCCTGTTTGCCTTCTACACGGCGGGGCTGATCGTGCCTTCCCAGGTCAATATGCTGCCGATTTACTCCTTGGCCCATCAGCTCGGCTGGTCGGACCGGCTCTACGGGCTAATCCTTATCTCGGCCGCCATGCTGCTGCCGGTTTCCGTCTTTATGCTGACGGGCTTTATGCGCCTCATCAGCCGCGAAATCCTGGAGGCCGGAAGCATCGACGGCGCTGGCGAATGGACACTCTACTGGCGGGTGGCGCTGCCGCTGTCCGCCCCCTCCCTGGCGGCGACGGCTACCTTCCTGCTCGTGATGGTCTGGAACGACCTGCTGATTCCCATGCTGCTGCTGAACAGCAAGTCCAAGCTGACAGCCGCCGCTTGCCGTGCTGCAGTTCCGCGGGGAATATGTAACCGATTATCCGGTTCTGCTGGCGGGCGTAGCCGTGACGGCGCTTGCCTATGGCAATTGTATTCTTATTCCTGCAGCGCTTCTTCGTGGCGGGCCTGACGGCGGGAGCGTTAAAAGGTTGACGCCGTAACGGACGCCGCAAAAGCAACAAGCCTTCCTTTTCGCGTCATCCCAGAACCGGACGACGGTAAGGAAGGCTTACTACCGATGAACTCCTCCATGCGGCGGCTACCGCAAAACCAACCATAAAATCAAACACCATACCGGCGTGGACAACAGCATTCCGAAAACCATCCCTCGTAAAGCAAAGCGGTCCGGCTCCATCCACTTGTCCTCCTCTTTCTAAGGGGGTGACTCCATTATAGCTTCCCATGAGAACGTTTCCAAGGGCTGTAAATTGTATGCTTTTGTCTGGTTTTGCCGCCGCCGCGCGTCACTTCACGAACGGGAAAAGCAGCTTCTGGTTGTCCGACCAGAACATGTTCTCCGCATCGATGACTCTGGTTTCCGTTTCCAGGCGTTCCGGCACTTTCCTGCCGGACATGGCGTCAACCGCATGTTTCACGCTAAGGTATCCCATGCTGAACGGGTTCTGGATGATCGTGGCCTGAATGACGCCGTCCTGCAGCCGTTCCAGCTCCTCCGGCGTGCTGTCGAAGGCCACAAGCTTGACCTTGCCCCCGGCCCCCATGCTCTCGACAATCTTGGACGCACCGATGGAGGTAACGGCATTCAGCGCGACGATGCCGTCGACCTTGTTCTTGACCAAAGGTACGGTCAGCTCCTCGCAAAGCCGCGGTCCCGTGCTGCAGTCTTCCTTGGCGATAACCTGGATTCCGGGGTACGCCGAGAGTGCGGCGAGCGAGCCCCTCCTCCCGCTCTTCCATATTCTTGGCCCCCTGCCGGAGACCAGCACGGCAACCCGTGCTTGCCCTCCCGTGAGCGCCGCCAGCTTCTCCCCGGCCTGCCGGCCCGCCTCGAAGTTGTTGATGCCGACAAAGCTGCGTACCTTGGCCGAATTGACTTCGGCATCGACCGCAATCACCGGGATCCGCTGCGATGCGGCCCGGTCGACCGGCTCGGCCAGCGCATTGAAATCGTTGGCCGCCAGCACGATCGCATCCGTGCCTTCCCGCAGCACTTTATCCATGATCGCCAGCTGCCCTGCAACATCGTCCTCATTCTCGGTTGCCTGAACGTTCAGACGGACGCCGAGTTCCTTAGGTCGCCGCCTCGGCCCCCATCTGTACCGTCTTCCAGTATTCATTGTCTTTCATTTTCATAACGAGCGTTACATTCTTCTTCGGCTCCTCCGCCGGCATCCCCGGGGTTACCGCAGGCGAACAGGAGGCCAGCGGCCCGGCGGCCAGTGTGAGGCCGGCTACGAGCAGACCCAGGCCGCGGATTTGAAATCGTACCATCAGTCCTCCTCCTCCCGTACAAGCGGAATGCGGATGCTGACCGTCGTTCCGACCTCCAGCTCGCTTTGAACCTCCAGCCCGTACTCCTCTCCGTAATAAAGCCGGATTCTCTCATGCACGTTGCGGATGCCGACACCCGAGCCTTCTCCCGGTTCGGACGCGCCGGTAAGCGGCGTATGCAGCTTCTCTTCCGGGATGCCGAGCCCGTTATCCTGCACCTGCAGCAGGAGCTTGCCGTTCTCGGCATCCGCCGTGATACGGATCAGTCCGGGATCCGGACTCATTTCAATCCCATGGTAGATGGCATTCTCCACGAGCGGCTGCAAAATCAGCTTCAAGGTCCGGCAAGCCAGCACCTCCGGCTCCGCTTGGATTTCATATTCGAATTTATTCTTGTAACGGATCTTCTGGATCACCAAATAATTACGCACATGCTCGAGCTCATCCTGAACGCTGATAATATGCTTCCCGCGGCTAAGACTGATCCGGAAAAATTTCGAAAGCGACGTGATCATCGTGACGACTTCCTCATTCTTCCCCGTTCCGGCCATGCGCACCACCGAATTGAGCGTATTGTACAGGAAGTGCGGATGAATCTGCGACTGCAGCACCTCGAGCTCGTTCTTGCGCTTTGCCTCCTGCTCCCGGATAATCTGCTCCATCAGCTCGCCGATCCGGCCCACCATCAGGTTAAAGCGGCGGGACAGCCGCCCGACTTCATCCTCTCCGCTTACCGGCAGATGGATATCGAACTCGCCCTGCTCCACCTTGCGCATCGACTTCTCCAGCCGTTTGATCGGAAGCGAGATGCGGGCCGACAAATAAGCGGAGATGAGCAGGACGAACGCGATCACAAACAGCAGCAACCAGGAAATATACCCGCTGATCTCCTTCTGCGTCGTGACGATCTCATCCATATAAGAGACGCCGACCACCTTCCAGCCGATGTTCCGGACCGTTTGGATCGTGATGAGCCGCTTCTCGCCCGTCGACATTTCTTCGTAGGCGCCATACGTATATTTGAGCGCCTGCTCGACATTCTCATACTTCAGCCCGACATAGATGAGCCGCTGCTGGGGATGGTAAATGAGATTGCCGGCCGACTCGTCGATGATATAGACGTAGCCCTTCTTGCCGAGACTGACGCGCTGCAGCGGCTCGTCGATCGTTTTGAAGTTGATATCCACGAGCAGCACGACGGTTTCGTTCTTTCCGTCCCGCTGGACCGTAATCGCCTTGCTCATGGAAACGACCCATTTGTACTGTCCCTTGTATAAATTTTGAATGTGAGGCACCGAAAAGGTCAGATGGTTCGGATTCTCGGCCGCGGAGCGGAACCAGGTCTGCTCCGTGATCCGGCTGTTTGCCCTGAGCGGCTGGTTGGGCAGGTTCGTCAAAGGCTCGCCGCCGCTGTTGAAGAGAGCGAGCGAGACCAGATCCTCCCGCGTGTGGAGGATCGTATCGAGTCGCTCCAGCGGCTTGTCCCCGGGAATGGAGGGACTCTGGCGGATCCGTTCATCCATCTGGCCGAACAGATCGGCCATGCCTTTCAAATAAACTTCCAGATTGTAAGTCACCTGATCGACGATCTGCTGGTTGCTGAGATACGCGTTCCGCTCTGCCGTCCCGGTGAATTTGTTATAAAGAACGATCCCGACGAAGAGCATGGCCAGCACCGTAACCAGGGTAAAAGAAACCGTGATGACGAACTGGATGCTCTTCACCTGCCGCCCGCCGCCCGGGATCAACCGCCGTTTCAGCCAATGCCACATGCCTTCTCACCCGCTTTCACCCTTCTCCGGTGCCGCTTCGGTATTCCTTGGGCGACACGCCCACATGCTTGCGGAAGCTGAAGCTGAAGTAGTTCGGATCCGCATAGCCTACCTTTTCCGCAATTTCGAAAGCCTTCAGATCCGTGCTGCGCAGCAGATCCTTCGCCGCCTCCATGCGGGTTTGCAGCAAATAACCGACGAACGTCATCTTCGCCTCTTTCTTGAATATGCTGCTGAAATACCCGGGGCTGATATGCAAATGGTCGCACACTTTATTGATCGAAATATCGGTTTCGTGGTAATGCTGTTTCGTAAATTCCTTCGCCTGCTCGACAAGCGTTTTATAGCTGGACTGCCGGCCGCTGGCGATCGTGCTCAGCATTTTGGCGCACAAGCTGTAGATCCATTCCTTGGCTTCCTGCGAATCCGTAAACCGGTAAATTTCCGTGAAAGGGTTAAAATCGCGGCCGAACACTTCCTCCAGCGCGATCCCCGCGTCCTTGGCCGCTTTCAGAATCGCCGTAATGATCTCCAGCAGATAGATCTGGTAATCCTTAAAAGAAACCGGCGCCGCCGCTACGCCTTGAAACAGCTCATCCACCACGCTTCGCAGCTCCTGGGGTCGCCGACCTTGATGCAGCGGATCAGCGTATGCTCCTTCAATTCGTCAAAGCGCAGCTTCTCGACAAAGCGCGTCTCTACATCGTCAATGCAGATCACCCGGTTATTGCTGAGAATCAAGCGGTAGTCGAGCGCCAGAATCGCGTCTTTATAGGAGTAGCTGACATTCGTCACTTCGCCGGTAACCGTACCGACGCCGATCGTAACCGTGAATTTCAGGTATTTTTCAATGCTCTGGCGGATTTCCTCAAGAAGGCTCACCGTCTGCTTCAAGACGATGTCCCGGTCCCCATTCTCCGTTACCATCAGCAGAACGACTTGTCCGTTATGCATAAAGACGAGACGCTGTCCCGCCTTGTCCGCTATTTCCTGGGTAATATTTAATACCGCAAACAATTTCAGCTCTTTATCCTTCGAGTGCTTGAGCGAGACCGCGCGGTCCATCACGCTCAGCGGATTCTCTTCCTCCCCGGTGCTCAGCGGATTATCCATACTGATGACCGACGCGACATACCCCGCTCCCTGCAAATCCACGCCGTAGTTCGCCGCTTTTTCCTCGAGCTCCGCCCGCGGCGGCTTCCTTGTGACCAGCGATGCGAGAAAAACCTCGCGCAGCACCGGCAGGCTCTTGCGGTAATGCTCCTCCAGCAGATGCACATTCTCCTTCTGCTCGATCTCCTCGTCCAGCTTCGCCTTCACTTTATGCAGCGCTTCCATCAGCTCCAGCGCGGAAAAAGGCTTCAGCACATATTCGTCGATATGAAGCTTGATCGCCTTCTGGGCGTACTCGAATTCGTCGAAGCCGGTCAAGATGATGATCTTGGTCGTCGGAAACCGCTCTTTGATCGCCTCGGATAACTGCGGCCCGTCCATGAACGGCATCTTGATGTCCGTCATCACGACATCCGGCGACTGTCCGCTCTACCAGCTCCAAAGCCTCGCGCCCGTTCTCCGCGTCCCCCACAACCTCGAAGCCGCACGAAGCCCAATCGATTTCCTGAATGACGCTTTCCCGCACGTCCGCCTCATCTTCCACAAGCAACAGCTTATACATCGGATGTCTTCCTTTCTCTCTATGAAACCGGCAAGGCCGGAAAAAACACAAAACCGTTTACATCAAGGTTATACCATAATTCGACACGTTAGTGTAAGCAGGATTTGCTGGATATTCATTTACTCCCTGCCGCTTGAATGTATGCAGGTCATATGAAAATATTGACAGCCCCCGGAACGGATGGTATGATCTCGATAATTCATAGTTTTTCAGTTGGAATTAACTGTTTAATTGAAGGGAGTTCACCCGCATGAAAATCGTACATAAGCTCTTATCCATTGCATTAGTATCGTCCGGTCTGCTGACGGTTCAGCCTGCCGCGACCCATGCCGCCCGTGCGGATGCCGCCGTACATTCCGTGTCGGCCGCAGAATACCGCGCGTTCTTGTCCAGCCATTACGGGATCAGTCTCTCCGCCGAGCCTACACGGGGCGAATATATTCAGGACGTCGCCCGGACGCTGGGACTCCATGCATCGGGGACGGCCAATCCGTTTCAGGATTTGAAGCCGGACAGCCCGTATTACTCCGCTGCGCTGGCGCTGTACGAGAACGGGATTCTGACCGGTGATACGGTGCTGCCGGAGCGACCCTTGACCGAAGACACCGCCGTTTATATCGCGGTGAAAGCCGCGGATTTGAAGGAGCTCGCCTACAGCTACCCGGTGGATAAAGTGCAGGCGTCGCTTAAAGCCGCGCATCTGGAATACGCAGGCGAGGGAGACCGGAAGCTCACGCTGCAGGCGGCCCAAGAGCTGGCGGCGACCTTCGATTCCGGGCTGGTTCAGGATCAGCTGAAGCCGGGCGCCGCCGCTTCCGATGACTTTGCCGCAAGCCTTCTCGGCAGTGTGCTGTCCGTCAAAGGGCAGTACAAGCACTATCTGGCGTACGTCAGCGATTCGGACGTCTACTCTCAAGTGTACAAAGCTTATCAGACCGCCGATCTGATCCAGGTGCCTGCCCTGCAGAGCATCGTCGACGAAGCGCTGAAGCAGAATTTGGTGACCGGGTATAACCTGAAGGACGACCGGTTCAGCGCCAATTTCGATCCGGCCCTGTCGCTGACTTACGGTCACGACGACTTGAGCCATGCGCTGCAGCTGATCGGGCTGATGCGCAGCGAAGGCTTGGACGCAAAGGTCCAGCTTGAGCCGAAGACTTCCGCTTTCGTCTACTTGAAGGAATGGGGCGAGCCGAAGGAAACGGAGAGCTACAAGGTGGTTCAAATTGAGAACGGCAATTACATCGCTTATGCCAAAGAATATGACCTCGCCTTCGAGTTCGATACGCCGGAGCAGAAGGCCAGGTTCCAGGATATCGTGCTGAAGTACGCCAAGAAGAACGAGAAGGATCAGACCGGTCTGATCAAGAACTCCTGGTGGCGACCGCTCTATTACTCCCTGACCGAGCTGAAGGATTATAAAGAAATCGCCAATAACAAAATTTCGTCCGGCCATTACTATGCGCAGTCCTTCTCCCTGAAAGACAAGTCCGCCGAGATCACGGCCGGCCTGCAGAAGATCAAGCCCGGTACCCAAGTGACCTCGTACCGCTTCTGGGTGGACGAGCCTTTCTACAACTATTTGCTCGGGGAATATAAGTAGGTTCAAGTGTCGTCCCAAGCCGCTTCCCGCACGAAAAATATCCAGCCTCGGCATACCTGCCGCAGGCTGTTTTTTATAAGATCAGAAAGTATAAGTTTGAACCGGAAGTGCCAGCACAAAAATATGACGAAAGTATTACAAAACGCCCGGAAAAAAATATATTTTTCATACTAGAGTACTACCCACAAATACCAATACAGTCCTTTCGAATCAAGTGGTGTAAGACAAAAACCACGCGAAGGGTGATGGATTCATGAAAAAATTTCTGGTTACCGTATCCGCCGTTTCGGTTCTGACGCTTACCGCCGCACCGGCCTTTGCCGCAGGCAAGAATGAGCGCTTCAACATCAACGGAAATCACAATCAAGTCAAAATCGATAACAGCACCAAGGTGACGAACAACGTAAACATCACCTTGACGGATATCGGAGGCCACTGGGCCGAAAAGTACATAAAAGATCTGGTGAGCAAAGGTATTCTTGAAGGAGACGAGAATCACCGCTTCAATCCGGACCAGCATGTGACCCGCGAGCAGTTCGCCGCGATGGTGGCCAGGATGTTTCATTTGAAAAATACGTCTTCCACCCAGGATTTCAACGATGTGCCGCAAAAGCGCTGGTCGTTCAACGTGGTGGAAGCAACCAAGGATTATTTCGATGCTTATAAGGACTTAAACGGCGGGTACGACTTTCATCCGGCGGACGGAGCGCAAAGAGAGGATGTTACGGTTACACTCGTCAAAGTATTAATGAAGCTCAATCCTTCCATTCAACTGATGGATGCCTCCGCCGCCGATCAGCCGCTTCAGGGCAAGTTCAGGGATGCCGACCGGATCACCCCGGTTCTCCGTCCGTACGTCGCTACCGCCGTGCAGAACGGGCTTATCCAGGGGATGACGAAGGACGTTTCAATCCGGATCATACCCTTACCCGCGCCGAGGCGGCGGCTTTATTGGACCGTCTGTCCGATCTGAATGTGGTGACCTCCGTTCCCTCCGGTTCCTCTACGGTAACCGGCAGTACTTATACCGTTACCGGCAGCACTTACGGCGGCTAGGAATTGATACGATTATCGCCGTTAGGAATACTAATACAAAGGAGCCGCTCCGGCTCCTTTGTTACCCTATTCACCAACCGCTAACCCGAAAGGACGGAACCCCATGCACCATCTGATGCATATCGTCATCGGCATATTGATTGCCATTGTCCTATGGAAGCTGATCCGGATGACGTTCAAATCCATCCTCTTCTTCATCATCCTGGGAGCGATCGCTTTCTTTCTCTTCCCCAAGGCGCTCGTGCTTGTAGGAGGGCTCGGATTCCTCGTTGTCGGCTTCCTGGTCACGCTGATCGTGCTGGGAATCGGCGGATTTTTCTTTCTGGGGAACGACGATTAGAGGTTCTGAAGCGACTTTTTGCAAAAACGCCTTATACATTCGAAGGTCAGCCAAACCGCGGCGTCATTGCTCATTCTTCGAACCGGTTCCCGCTCCCCGTCGACGGCCTGTTCCAAATGGGTATCGAGCGTTTCTCTTAAATAATGCGTGATTTCCTTGATGTAATCGAGATGCATGGCGTAATCGTATAAATAATCATCCGCTTTCCCCGGCTTTGGCCAAGGATATTCAGCGCTTCATCGTCCGTAATCCTATAGGTTTCGATCAGCAGGTCCTTGACGCCTTCCAGAACGTCGGCATATTCGGCATCCGTAACAAAGTCAAGCAGGGTCATCCGTTGTCCTACCTCTTGTACAACCACCGGAACCATCCCCTCCTCCAAATCATCACAACACAGTGCAATATAAATACCATTCTTTCACTGCCGTCTTGCCTTATTGAATATTATTTTAAACAAGATTCGTATTGCAAAGTGCCATCGCATTGTGAAAAAATGATACTGTGTTGCTGTAATGGAATGGCTTCTTGCGGGGAGGCGGAAGGATGCCCTTTTCTTTTCATATTTTGCAGAACAGCCCGGTGATATTCCGGTACAAAGATATCTCCACGGCAAATTTCCCCGGCTTTTATCACTACCACCGGGGATCGAGATCTTATGGGTTCACCAAGGGAAAGGTCATTTGATGGTGAACCGCAAAATGTATGCACTCGGGCCCGGATCCGTGATGATCCTGCGGCCGTTCCAGCTTCACCGGATTCATTTCGATGTAAGCGAGGAGTGTCCCTACGAACGCTCGGTGCTGACCTTCGAGCCGTCCACATTCGCTCCCTTTTTCAAAGGGTTTCCGGCGATCCTTCGCTTTTTTGAGCATATTTGGAAGGATGAGCTGGCGAGTCAGGTCATATCCATGGGAAGCGATACGACCTATATAACCGCTGTTCTCGAGCGCTTCGGCCGGATCATGTCGGAGCGGAAGGGAAAGGATCAGCCGGAAGCGGCGGCTCAGATGATCCTTGCTATCTTCGGTTACCTCCACTCCTTGATGGATGAAGGGATCCCCGGTCAGGGGTCTCCCCGTGCGGAGCGTCATGCCGAGAAGATTATGCATTGGGTGGAGGAGCATTATGCCGAACCGTTCGACTTGAGTGAACTGGCCAGGGAGCTCCATCTTTCGAAGCATCATATTTCCCATCTGTTTCGGGCCGAAACCGGAAGCAGCATCACCGACTATGTGATGGCCCGGCGAATCAGGCAGGCTTGCTGGCTGCTCAAGACCGAATCCCTGTCTGTCGAGCAAGTGGGGATCCGCGTCGGTATCCCTCATTTTTCCTACTTCTGCCGTTTATTCAAAAAGATCACGGGTCTGACACCGAAGCAATACCGCGACAGCCCCATGTGAAGACGGGCACGACCCGTGTTCACCCGCAGACCAGCACGTGCCGGGCGAAGGCGCCCTTTCGAACGACACAGCGGCCGGCGATCCGGAGGCCCGCCCGTGCAAGCACCGCATCGATCTCCTCCGTCGTGACGATGACGATACGATCCGCCATGCGCCGCGCACTCCGCAGCATGTCCAGCTTCTCCTCCTCCGGCAGCACGGAGCACAGATTATACGGCATATCCACGATCGCCGTGTCCCACCGGCCCGGTAGTGTCCTCATATCCGCAAGCCTGACCACGTCGGGAAAACCGAAATGCGCCAAATTGCCGCGTGCGCCGCGCAGTGCCAGCGGGTTGATATCGCGACCTGCGATATCGATGCCCATGGACAGCGCCTCGATCAGCACGGTGCCTATGCCGCAGCACGGATCGATGACGCGCACTCCCGCAGGGTCGGGCACCGCGATGTTCACGACAGCGCGGGCTACGCGGGTGCTGAGCGCCGTAGAGTAGTTGTGCGGTTTGCCGTTATGCTTAAGCCATACCGCCTCGTTAGAAGCCAGCTCGCCGAACAGCCACTGGCTCCCGTCCTTGGCCAGGCCAAACCGGCGCTCCGGCGTGCGCATCTTCGCCTTCCCCGCATACCGGCACCCACCTCGCGTTCCAGCGCGCGCCGCCGGTCATAATCTACGCTTCCGTCCGTCTCGACAAACACCACCTTGAACGTCGCTCCGTTCAGCGGCTCGTCCGCCGCCCGTTCCGCAATCTCCTCTAAGCTGTCCGCTTCGTACCGTACCGTCAGCTTCAGCTTGACAAAAGGACTTCGGCTCACCTCCACGCTTCGCGTACTTCGCACGAAGCCATCCCGCAAATCCGCGGCGAAAAGGGACCGCAGGCTCCAGCGCGCACAGCTCCCGCTCGTCCTCGTGGCAGGCATAAGTGTATAAATATTCGTACATAGGGCGACTCCATTCCCCTGAAAAATGATTTCTCTATCGTACCATAAAACGGGGAATGCCAAAAACCGCAGAGCGGCGGCGGGCCGTTTCTCTGCGGTTCGGCAAGAAAATTAATAATTGAACGGAGGCACGACCGAAGGGGTTTCCTCCATCTTCACCCAACTGCGGATCATCGACAGGAGCTGGGCGCTGTTCACCGGCTTCGTAATGTAGTCAGAAGCGCCGGCCTCCAGACACTGCTCCCGGTCCCCCTTCATCGCCTTGGCGGTCAGGGCTATGATCGGCAGATCTTGAAATTCCGGCTTCTCCCGGATCGCCCGGGTTGTTTCGTAGCCGTCCATCCCCGGCATCATAATATCCATGAGTACAATATCGATATCGGGCGTCTGTTCGAGAATCCGGATCGCATCAAGGCCGTTCTCGGCCGGAATCACCTTCATATTGTGGCGTTCCAGGATGGTGGTCAAGGCGAATATATTCCGCACGTCGTCATCGACGACCAGCACTTTTTTATACTCGATCATCTCGTCGGACTGGTACAGCTTCACGAGCATCTGGCGTGTGTCCTCCGGGAGCTGATCCACCTTGCGGTGCAGGAACAGGGTCGTCATATCGACGATCTGCGCGGTCGACTTCACCTCTTGAATGACCGCGATCTTCAGCGACTCTTCCAGCTCGTTCTCTTCCTCCTCCGTCAGCTTGCGGTCGCGGGCCGAGAACGACCGGCACATACTTGCTCTTCGCGTTCTTCTGCATTTCCCGTACAAAATGGACGGCGCTGAGATCCGGCAAATCGTTATCGGCCAGCACGCAGTCGAAGGCTTTGGATTTCAGCTGCCCGAGCGCCTTCCTTCCGGTATCGACCGCTGTGATCTTGACATCCGGATGACTGAGCATGTCCACATACTGCTTCCGCCGCTCCTCGTCGTGGACGACAACCAGCAGCTGCTTCACCGTTTGGTCCGCAAAGGCATTCAGCCGGTCGAGCGCATTCTCCAGCTCCTCGTTCGTGACAGGCTTGCAGATATAATCGTAGACGCCCTTCTGCAGCAACTGAATTTCATCGTCCTCGATCGTGATCACGCAAACCGGAATATGCCGTACGCTCATGTCGTTCTTCAAATGCTCGATCACGAGCCAACCGTCCGTTTCCTTCAAGTGCAGATCGAGCGTAATGGCGGCAGGATTGTATCTGCGGGCCAGCTCCAGTGCATTCGTGCCCGAGGAGGTGATCACCGTCTTAATGCCTTTTTTCCGCAGTAGTCCCAACAGAATTCCATTAAACTTGTGATCGTCTTCAATGACCAGGAACACCCGGTCCCCCGGCTCAATCCGCTCCCGGTCGTCAGTGATTTCATTATCCGCCGCCGGAAGGCTGCGTGTCCGTCTGGGCGGCGTGACGTCGATGACCTCGGGAACATACTTCGGCCGCGGCCGCGGCTCGGAATAATCGGTCTCCAGCGGCAAATACAGATTGAAGGTACTGCCCTTGTTCACGACGCTGTACAGCGTAATTTCGCCGCCAAGCATGCCGGCAATCTCGCGGGAGATCGCAAGGCCGAGGCCGGTCCCGCCGTATTCGCGGTTCGTGCTTCCATCCGCCTGCTGGAACGCTTCGAATATAATTTGCTGCTTATCCTCCGGGATGCCGATCCCGGTGTCGCTGACGGAGAAGCACAGCACCAGCTTGGCCCGGTTCAGACGTTCCTTATCCGCGGACCAGCCGTTATGGGCTCTGCGGATCAGCAGCATGACCTGGCCTTTTTCCGTGAATTTGAACGCATTGGACAGCAGGTTCTTCAAAATTTGCTGCAGCCGCTTGGAATCCGTGACGATGGCTGAGGGAACATCGGGCTCGACCTTGATCCGAAAATCGAGCGTCTTCTCATCCACCATATGGCGGAACGTCCGGTCCAGGTTGTTCGTCAGCTCCTCGATCGTGAGCTCGCTGAGATCCGGGGTAACGGTGCCGGATTCGATCTTCGACAAATCGAGGATATCGTTGATCAGGCCCAGCGACTCAAGTCCCGACTCTTGAATCGTCTTGGCGAATTTCACCTGCTGCTCCGACAGGTTCGCATCCGGATTCTCGGCCAGCTGCTCCGCGAGCAGCAGCAGGGAGTTGAGCGGGGTCCGCAGCTCATGCGACATGTTCGCCAGGAACTCCGACTTGTACTTCGAGGTGAGCGCCAGCTGCTCGGCCTTTTCCTCCAGGAAGCGCTTGGCGACTTCCACTTCGTGATTCTTGCTCTCCACTTCGGCCTTCTGAATGACGAGAAGCTTCGCCTTCTCCTCCAGCTCCTCGTTCGTATGCTGAAGCTCGTTCTGCTGCTTCTTCAGCTCTTCCGTCAGCGACTGGGACTGCATGAGCGGCTCCTCCGTCCGGCGGTTCGCCTGCATCGTATTGATGACGATGCCGATCGACTCCGTCAGCTGGTCGAGGAAGGCGAGATCGATCTCGCTGAAGGGGCGGAACGACGCCAGCTCCAGCACGGCCAGTACTTGATCCTCGAAAATGATCGGCAGGAGAACGATGTTCAGCGGCGTGCTCTCTCCAAGTCCCGAAGAGATAACGACATAATCCCCGGGCACATTGGTCAGGAGAATCCGCTGCTTCTCGATGAGGCATTGGCCTACCAGGCCCTGTCCGGCCCGGAACTCGTTCGACAGATGCTTGCGCCGCTGATAAGCGTAGCTCGCGAACAGCTTCAGCACCGGCTCCCCGCCGGCCGCCTCGTTGATATAGAATACGCCGTGCTGCATGGAAACGAGCGGGGCGAGCTCCGAAAGAATCATGCGGCTGACCGCGTACAGATCCCTCTGCCCCTGCAGCGACCGGGAGAACTTCGCCAAGTTGGTCTTCAGCCAGTCCTGCTCGGTATTGATGCGAGTCGTTTCCTTCAGGTTGCGGATCATCTCGTTAATATTATCCTTCAGTGTAGCCACTTCGCCGGCCGCGGCGACGTCGATCGTTCTGGACAGGTCGCCCTTGGTCACCGCTGTCGCCACATTCGTAATCGCCCGCACCTGCGTGGTGAGCGTGCTCGCCATATAGTTCACGTTGTCGGTCAAATCACGCCAGGTGCCGGAGGCACCGGGAACACTCGCCTGGCCGCCCAGCTTCCCTTCCGCGCCAACCTCGCGGGCCACGGTCGTGACCTGATCGGCGAAGGTGGCCAGCGTCTCGATCATGTTGTTGATCGTATCGGTGAGCTCGGCGATCTCTCCCTTGGCGTCCACCGTCAGCTTCTGCTTCAGGTTGCCGTTCGCCACCGCCGTGACGATCTTGGCGATGCCGCGCACCTGATCGGTCAGGTTGGACGCCATAATATTGACGTTGTCGGTGAGATCCTTCCATATGCCGCCGACGCCCCGAACCTGCGCCTGGCCGCCCAGCTTCCCGTCCGTACCGACCTCGCGCGCCACACGCGTAACCTCGGAAGCGAACGAATTAAGCTGATCCACCATCGTATTGATTGTATTCTTCAGCTCCAGCAGCTCGCCTTTGACGTCGACGGTAATTTTCTTGGACAGGTCTCCGTTCGCTACCGCTGTCGTCACGCCCGCGATATTCCGCATCTGGATCGTCAAGTTACTCGCCATATAATTGACCGTATCGGTGAGATCCTTCCAGGTGCCGGAGACATCCTTCACGTCAGCCTGCACGCCGAGCTTTCCTTCGGTGCCCACCTCGCGAGCCACGCGCGTGACCTCGGAGGCAAAGGTCGAAAGCTGATCCACCATCGTGTTCATCGTATTCTTCAGTTCGAGAATTTCGCCCTTTACGTCTACGGTGATTTTCTTGGACAAATCGCCTTTGGCGACCGCCGTCGTTACTTCCGCGATGTTCCGCACCTGGTCGGTTAAGTTCCGCGCCATGTTATTTACGCTTTCGGTGAGATCCTTCCACGTGCCTCCGACGCCCTTCACCTGCGCCTGGCCGCCCAGCTTGCCTTCCGTACCGACCTCCCGGGCCACCCGCGTGACCTCGGAAGCAAACGTTGAGAGCTGATCCACCATCGTATTGATTGTGTTCTTCAGCTCCAGAATCTCGCCCTGCACGTCCGCCGTGATTTTCTTCGAGAGATCCCCATTGGCCACCGCCGTCGTTACGACCGCGATGTTGCGTACCTGATTCGTCAGGTTGGACGCCATGTAGTTTACGCTTTCCGTCAAATCGCGCCAGGTGCCCGCTACGCCGGTAACCTGCGCCTGGCCGCCCAGAATACCGAGCGTACCGACCTCCCGGGCCACACGGGTCACCTCGGACGCGAAGGTCGAGAGCTGATCCACCATCGTGTTGATCGTGTTCTTCAGCTCGAGAATTTCGCCTCGTGCGTTAACCGTAATTTTTTTGGATAGATCCCCTTTCGCGACGGCGGTGGTCACCTCGGCGATATTCCGCACCTGATCGGTCAGCGTGCCCGCCATATAATTGACGCTGTCGGTCAAATCCTTCCAAGTACCCGATACGTCTTTGACATCGGCCTGACCGCCGAGCTTCCCTTCCGTCGACACCTCGCGCGCCACGCGCGTGACCTCCGATGCGAAGTTGCTCAGCTGATCCACCATCGTATTGATCGTGCTCTTCAGCTGCAGGATTTCGCCCTTCGCATCGACCGTTATTTTCTTGGACAGGTCGCCTTTGGCGACGGCCGTCGTGACCTCCGCGATGTTGCGCACCTGATTCGTCAGGTTCGACGCCATATAATTGACGCTTTCCGTGAGGTCACGCCACGTCCCGGCCACCCCGCTGACCTCGGCTTGTCCGCCGAGTATTCCCTCCGTGCCGACCTCTCGGGCCATCCGCGTCACCTCGGAGGCGAACGTGGACAACTGGTCCACCATCGTATTGATCGTGTTCTTCAGCTCCAGAATCTCGCCCTGTACATCGGCCGTAATCTTCTTCGACAAATCCCCGTTCGCCACCGCCGTCGTCACGACCGCGATGTTGCGCACCTGGTTCGTCAGGTTGGACGCCATGTAGTTTACGCTTTCCGTCAAATCACGCCAGGTGCCCGATACGCCCTTCACATCCGCTTGGCCTCCGAGCTTGCCTTCCGTCCCGACCTCGCGCGCTACACGGGTAACCTCGGACGCGAACGTAGACAGCTGATCCACCATCGTGTTGATCGTGTTCTTCAGCTCGAGAATTTCGCCCTTGGCATTCACCGTGATCTGCTTCGATAGATCCCCGTTGGCGACCGCCGTCGTCACGGCCGCGATGTTGCGCACCTGGTCGGTCAAGTTGCTGGCCATATTGTTTACGCTTTCCGTCAAATCCTTCCAGGTGCCGGAAACGCCCTTCACATCGGCTTGTCCGCCGAGAATCCCTTCCGTTCCGACCTCGCGGGCGACGCGCGTAACCTCGGAAGCGAAGGTACTGAGCTGGTTCACCATCATATTGATATTATTCGCCGTCCGGTAGAACTCGCCGGTCAGCGCCCGGCCTTCAAACTCCAGCTCCACCTTTTGCGAGAGGTCCCCTTGGGCGACGGCATTAATGACCCGGACCATTTCGCTGGTCGGCTGGATCAGGTCGATCACGAGGCCGTTCATGGAATCGATAATCTTCTCCCAGGCGCCGCCGGTGTTCTTATGGGAGAATCTTCGGGAGAGCTTCCCTTCCTTCCCCACCACCTTCGCTACGGTTTCAATCTCGGCCGCCAAGCTTTCCTGCATATCCATAATTTCATTAAAGGTATCGGCAACTTTACCCGCAATGCCCGTTCGGTCATAAGGCATCCGGTAAGTGAAGTCCCCCTTCTTAAAAGCGATTAAAGCATTCAACAGCTCGCCGGCATTCAGTTCGTCATGAACTGCCGCTTGCTCCTGGTTCAGCTCCTGGTCGGACATAGATTTTATCCCTTCCTGTGCGTAGTCTATTGGGTCTTGAAATGTACACAGCAAAATAGCGGCTCGCAGCGCTCCTAAACGCTTGTCCTGCTAGCCGACGGATATTCCTATTCATAAGTCAGAGCTAGAAATGGAAGCTTCTTCGCACCGGTCCACCCGCCCCCTCCAGAGAAAAACAGATTTTCTTCCCTACTTACCACAAAATCGGCAGGTTAAAACAGGTTTTGATAAAAAATTTGGCGAATGGCCGTTTTCGGGGCAAAAGAAAAAGCCCCGCTCTTCATTCGAAGAAGAAACGGGACTTGGTTTTAGGCCTTAACGCGCGGCGCCTGTGCCCGGCTTACGGCTTGAATTCGGGGTAATCGCTCCCGAGGCCTTCCAATTTCTCGATCCGTTCACAGATCTCGTGCTTGCCACTGTGTATCGCCGGTCTGCGCCGCGCCAGCGAGAGATTGTATAATCCGGCAAGCTTTCTTGCATAAATCGCATTGTAATGAAGACAGGCCGACATTTCGGACTGCTCTTCCTCCGTGAGCGGTCTTTGCCGCTCCAGCGTCCACAGCTCCGCCAGCCTCCAATGCACTGATAACATCTGGGGCTCCCCTTCATTCCGTTCGAATTCATGTTACCTAGTATGGGCAAAGGGAGAGGGATTTAGACGATCTGCACCGGTGAGCAAGAGAATTTTCACAGGTCGCGGTTCAGCTTTCGACATTGACGCCCGGTATCAGATTTTTGTGCTCGAGCAGCTGCAAGGCCACTGCGGTCTGAAGTTCGGATAATTTGCAAACCTCTGAGATTGCCGTTATATCATCCGGCCGGGCTTTCCCGTCGGCGATGGCGTCGTACACAACTTTTTCCGCCGAACTTAGGGCTTTATAACGATCCAGCTTTTCAACGGTGGGATGTCTGCGCTTCTTCATCGGTCTTTCCTCCCCACGGTGAATGATAGACGTGATGTCGTTGTTATTTACCCTGATCTTAACGGCATTAATCATTATTAGGAAAAAATATGCGATTAGGAGCATACGATGGTAAAATAAGTTAAAAACAAAGGAGCCCTTCATGTCTATGATTTCTTGGTCCGGCGTACTGATTACTTTATTTTTTATCGCATTTCCGGTGTATATGATCTGCCGTCTTGAATCCATATCCCGGAGGCTGTCCCGCATGGAACATCGGTTTCATGAACAGGAGAGGAAAGAGCGGCTGGCCGAGAACCTGCGAATCGTCCAAGACTCGGAACCGCGGTCCTACGTTCGCGAAAGCAAATAAGGCCCGGCACACGGCCATGCTTAATTTGCCGCTCCCGTTCCGACGGGCGAGGCCGGCGAGTCACTTCTTGGACGGTTGACCAGATAAATGCCGAGCCCGATGCAGAGCGCTCCGGTAAATACATACCAATGAAGCGTCTCGCCTAATATCATCCATCCGGACAGCACCCCGAACAGCGGAATGAGGAACAGGAACGCGTTCGCTTTCCCCGGATCGCTATTCCGCAGCACGTAATACCAGGATACAAACTGGGCGATCGAGCTCATCAGAATCATCCACCCCAGCACGAAGAGCTCCTTCACGAGATGAGCCTTCTCCCATTCAAAATGCGGGTGTTCGAGAAACGGGCTGGCAAGCAGCAGAACAGCTCCGCCGAACAGCATTTGGTAAGCGGCCATCACCCATGCGTCGAATTCTTTGCCCCACCTTGACGTCAGCAAGCGTAGCGATCCCCCAAGCCATACCCGCGCCAAGCGCATACCAGAATCCTGCCTGAAGCTGCACCGTAAACCCTTGCGTAATGGCGACCCCGATGAAGCCAAGGATGGCCCCGGCCCATTGCCCAGATCGGTACCGGGTTCCAAACAGCACAAAGTTGAAAATAATAAACCAGATCGGGTTCGTCGAGGACAGTAACGAAGAACTGCCGGAAGTGATGGTTTGCATACTCCAGTAAATGCCTCCGAGCACCAGAGCCGATTGAAATAGACCGATGACGGCCAGCTTCAGCCATGCAGCGCCGCCGCGAGGATGCGGACGGGTTAGGATAAACGGCGGCATCAGCAGTCCGGCTGCAATAAAGCGGATGGCGAGCAGCAGAAAGGGCGAGCCGAACGCCAGCGCCATTTTGCCGATCGGAAAATTCAGCCCCGCCACCAGCATCGTGAACAAAGTCAGCATGACGAAACGGGTTGTGCTCATTCGTCAGCACCTTCCTTTCCTTGATCGTCAAAACAAAGTGTATTTCAACCGGTGCATCATGTAAAATAATTAAATAAGATAGAAGACATCATTGAAAACGATGACTTACGGAAGGAGGAAGCGGATGTGGAGAGCGGGGATTTGAAAATTTTCCAGGCTGTCGCGCTCGAGCGGAGCATTACCAAAGCGGCGACAAGGCTGGGTTATGTGCAATCGAATGTGACGGCGCGTATACAGCGGCTCGAAGCGGAGGTAGGCACCCCGTTGTTTTACCGGTTAAGCCGGGGAGTGGCGCTCACTCCCGCAGGCGAAAACCTGCTGAAGTATGCGGACCGTATCGTTCGCCTGCTGGAAGAGGCTCTGAAATCGACCCAATATTCGGAAGTGCCTTCCGGCCCGCTTCGGATCGGGTCGCTGGAGACGACAGCCGCCACCCGTTTGCCGGGCATCATAAGGGAGTATCACAAGCTGTATCCGGAGGTAAAGCTGTCGCTGGTGACCGGTCATACTTCCGAATTAATTCAGAGCGTGCTGGGTTATGAAGTGGATTGCGCTTTTATAAGCGGTTCACTGGAGCATCCCGAACTAGAGGTACTAACCGCTTTTGAAGACGAGCTGGTTCTCGTCGCGGAGCCTGCTCAAGAAAATATGCATGAGGCGCTAAAGATGCCGGTGCTTTTTTTCGGCAAAGGGTGTTTTCATCGCGATTGGCTCGAGCAGTGGCTGCATGAAGAAAACGCGCTGCCCGTAAACATTATGGAATTCGGCCGCACTTTTGAAGCCATCATGGGCGGCGTTGCGGCGGGAATTGGCGTCTCGGTGATGACAAGGTCGTCCGTCAAGGAATTGGAGGTCGCCGGGAAGGTGCGTCTGCTTCCCCATTTCCGAGAAATACCGCCATTCTCTCGTCAGTTTCATTTACCGCCGCGATTTGTTCCGCACCAGCGCCTTCGAGAAATTCGCAGAGCATATCCGCCGCCCGTCCGCCGTTACTTCCGCATCATAGGGGCATAACGTAAACTCTTGAAATAAGGATCGTTAAAAAAGATCGTTCACCATCCTGCTAGGCCAGGCGGTTAGCGATCTTTTGACGTTTTTTAGAGGGAAACGATGGTCATCCTAATGTCTTAAAATATTCTGCAACCACCTCACGGAATTCCATGGCCGCCCGCGAAATGTACCGGCTCCTGTGCCATAATAAAGCAATCTCCCGTACCAATTCATGCTCCTCTACTTGGAGATAGTGGATATGTTCCCTTGAATGCCTTACCGTGCTTGGGATGAAGGCAATGCCGATCCCGGCTTCCACAAGATCGCTTAGCCTGGCCGGTTCATTGCCTTCATACACATATTTTGGTTCAAATCCAACCGATTGGCAGACAGAGTCCACCAAATCACGCGTACCGTGGCCTTTCCTTACACCGACAAACCACTCATCCCTTAGTTCCATCAAGGATACGCTGTTTCGGTCCGCCAGCCGATGTTCCTTTGGAACAGCTATGAGGATCGGGTCGATATGCACGATTTGACACTCAATGTCGTCCTCCTGGATCGGAGGTGAAGATAAGCAGAAATCGACCTCTCCCCGATGAAGAAGCGTAACCATTTCCTGCGTGGTCAGCATTTGCACATGAAATTGGATGTGAGGCCGCTTCTTGCGAAATTCCCGAAGGATATGGGGCGACGTGCCTGCGGTGGTCACTGCCAATTTGAGCGTGCCCTTTTCCGGGCTGGACAAATCGCCAAGTTCCTGTCTCCCCTGCTCGAGTTCGAACAACGCCCTTTCCGCACGGCGAAGGAATCGGCTTCCGAACGCATTGAGCCGCAGCTTCCTCCCCATTCGGTCGAATAGTGGGACCCCCAGATCCTCCTCCAGGCGCTGAATCGTTTTGCTGAGCGACGATTGTGTCACGTGCAGACTTCGGGCAGCCTCGGTTACGTGCTCCAATCGAGCGACCGCTAGAAAATATTGCAGTTGAAGAAGTTCCATTCGCGCCCTCCCTTTATTCCTTCAAATGAATTAAATCATAACATAAAATGCGTTGGAGTAAATACTTAAGTTCAAGTACGATAGGGTAAAACGCTTTGGAGGGAAACCCGAAATGAATACTCGCAGCTGGTGGTTAATGATTTCCGTAGGGCTGGGAATGCTGCTCAATCCATTAAACTCTTCGATGGTTTCGGTCGCGATTCCCAGACTGCAGCATGTGTTCCAGCTTGACTTTACCGTTGTTTCCTGGATTATTTTCAGCTTCTACATTGCAAGTGCCATCTCCAATCCTGTCGTGGGAAAGGCCAGCGATTTATTCGGCCGCAAGAAAATATTTATTACCGGGCTTCTGGTCGCCTTCGCTGCGTCCTTATTCGCTCCGCTGTCCTCCAGCTTTGGCTGGCTCATCGTGTTCCGCATTGTGCAATCCATCGGAACCAGCATGATGATTTCGGTTGGAATGGCCATTATCCGAATTCATATTAAGGAGAAACAAGCGACAGCGCTGTCCGTATTGACCATCTTCCAATCCGGAGCGGCGACCATCGGGCCCTTTGTCGGCGGGGTCTTGATCCACTGGTGGGATTGGCCCGCGATCTTCTTCGTCAATATTCCGTTCGTGGCGCTCAGCTTACTCTTCTCCTGGAGAATGATTCCCAAGGACGAAACGCCGACATCCGCTGCACGCCCTATGTCCTTGCGTCAATGGCTCGATTTGGTTGATGCGTCTGGAATCCTGCTCTTTACCGCGGGGCTGGTTCCCCTGCTGGTCGGATTACTCTCGGTCAAATCCTCCGGGCATGTCTCATCGACACATGTCGCTCTAGGGCTGACAGGCCTTGTTCTACTGGGAATTTTCGTACACCATGAGTTCAAAGCGGCGTCTCCCTTTATTCCTTTGCGCACATTGGCCAAGTATCCTGCAATAACTTGGGTTAATGTCGAATTCATCGTCGTTAACTTGCTCTTTTACGCTCTCTTCTTCGGGATTCCGTCCTACCTGCAAACCGTACGTCATGTCAGCGAGTTCCATACAGGGATTCTCATGCTAAGCTTGGGTTTGTGTTCGCTCCTCGCTTCTCCACTCGCAGGGCGATGGATCGATAAATCGGGACCGAGGCCAGCATTGCTTGCAGCCGCCATCCTGATGACACTCGGGTCCGTGTGGATCGTGACCTGGAATCAAGCTTCACCGGTGATCAGTGTATGTTTGGCGCTAGCGGCTTTCGGCATTTGCAACGGACTGAACAGTGTCGGCCTGCAGGCGACCTTGTTCCAAAGCTCGCCTAAAGAAATCATCGGTGTAGCGTCCGGATTATTCAGTACGTCAAGAAACCTGGGGGCCATTCTCTCTTCACTGTTGATCGGCATCGTAATCGGGGATCAATTCAGCTTCGGGGGATTTCGGGTACTTGGCATCATCCTTACGGTAGTGGCACTGTCCTTGGTGCTCATGAACCGCAGGCGCCGGGAGTCGGGGCAAAGGGAAGAGCCGTAACAGAAAAGGACACCCGCAGGTGCCCTTAGAACATACAGCTTAAGCGTATTTGATGATATTGGCCATGATGACGAACGCAGCGCCGATCGCCAGCCACATCAGCATGAGCGGCCAGAAGAACCGGACCCATTTCTGGTATGTGATCCCGGATACCGCGAGGCTTCCCATCAAGGCTGAAGAGGTCGGCAGGATCATGTTCGAGATGCCGTCGCCGAGCTGGAAGGCCAGCACGGAGGTTTGCCGCGTAACGCCGAGCAGATCGGACAGCGGCACCATGATCGGCATTGTCGTCACCGCCATGCCGGTACCCGAAGTGATAAAGACATTCATCACATTCTGGAAGACGTACATCCCCAGCACCTGTACCGAACCCGGAAGCTCGCCCACGAGCGTGGCGAGGCCGTTCACGATCGTATCGATGACATTGCCGTGATCAAGCACGACCATGATACCCCTGGCGATCCCGATAATAAAAGCGCCGTACGTTATGGAGCTTGCGCCTTTTACGAATTCGCCGGCAATCCGGCTCGGCCCGAAGCCGGCGCAGAAGCCGGAAACAATGCCCATCGTGAGGAAAAGAGCGCCGAGCTCTTCCATCCACCAGCCTTTTTGGAAACGCCCCAAATAAGCGGCGCGAATCCGATCACAATCGCCGCAATGGTGAGGTAGTGTTTGAGCTGCATTGTCGGCGACTTTGGAGAAATCGATTTTCTCCGTTACGGCGGACTGCTCCAGATCGTACACGAGTCCTTGCGCCGGGTCTTTCCTCACCCTGCCGGCATACCGGACCAAGTAAAGGCTCGTCACCGTAATCAGGCAGACCAGCAGAATGATCCGCGACCAAGCCCCCGAGAACATCGGCACTTGAGCGATTGCCTGGGCCAAGCCGACGTTGAACGGATTCAAGATGCCCGCCGTGAAGCCGCAGGAGGCTCCGAGGGAAATCATCGCCGTACCCGTCAAGGCGTCGAAGCCGAGCGCCCGGGCAATGGCGATGCCGATCGGCACGAACACCATCACCTCGGTCGACATCCCCATTGTGAAGCCGCCGACCGAGAACAAGGTGAGGAAGACCGGAATGACCCACTTCCCTTTGTTCGCGAACGTCTTCGCCACCCGGGCGGTCACCGCTTCAATCGTCCCGGTGGACGAAATGATTTGAAACGCCCCGCCGATAATGAAGATAAAAAAGACCACATCGGCCGAATCGATCAGCCCATGGACGATCGATTTCGGAATCTCGACCAGCTGCACCGGGCTCGGATCGACATGATGGTAGGAGCCGGTCACCAGCGGCCGATTTGCCGGTCGCTTTATCCTTCACACGGTCGAACTTGCCGGCCGGAACGGCATAGGTCAGCGCCGCCGCCACAAATACCAATATAATCAGAATGACGAACGTATGAGGCATTTTGAACCATTTGCGTGAACCCGATGCTGTGTTATCCATTGCCGCCGCCCTCTTTTCTCTGCTGTTTCCATGCTTCAAACTCGCTGCGGACGCGCTTCATCGCCTCCGGGTCGGCACACAGATCGAAGGTGGTCGTAGCGAGCGCCTTGGCCGCCCGGTTCAGCTGGGTCATGCCTTCCTCCGAACCCGCCAGGCGGGCGAATTCCGGCGTATGCGTCGTTGCGTCGCCAAGGCGAATGTACGGATGAATCGCCGCCGTCATCTGACTGACGTTGCCGATATCGGAGGAGCCGACCCCGCCTTTTTGCGGTGGTTCGCTGACTTCGATGCCCATGCGCTCCAGGTTCTGTTGGAACAGCCCGGCCATCGCCTTGTTGTTGTTCCGCTCCGCATAGATAAGCCCTTCCGCAATGTCGACCGTCGCTCCAACGCCTTCCGCCGCGTGCCGCACGGCCCGGTATACTTTCTCCCGAACCGTCTCCAGCTCCTCGACATTCGCCGCTCTTAAGATGAACACTGCCTCGCACAGCTCCGGCACAACGTTCGGCGCATCTCCGCCCTTGGTGATGATTCCGTGAATCCGCACGTCTTCCTTCATAAACTGCCGCAGAGCGTTGATCGCCACGAAAGCATTAATCATCGCATCCAGCGCGCTGATGCCCTTCTCCGGTGCGGAAGATGCATGGGCCTGCTTTCCATGGAAGGTGAAGGTCGCATCCACGCAAGCGAGCGCGCCGCGCAGCACCATCGTCTTTTTTGCGGATGGCACATCATGGCTGCATCGACCCCGTCGAACACGCCTTCGTTACACATGATGATCTTGCCCCCGCCCTCCTCCTCCGCCGGCGTGCCCAGCACGATAATCTTGCCCGGCAGTTCCGGACAGGCGTCTTTCAGTGCCAGCGCTGCGCCGACGGCGGCCGTGCCGATCAGGTTATGGCCGCAAGCGTGCCCGATCGCAGGAAGCGCATCGTACTCCGCAAGAAGAGCCACGGTCGGCCCGCCCGGCGTGCCTTCCCAAGTAGCACGAAACGATGTTTCCAGCCCGGCGATCCCCAGCTCCACCTCGAATCCCGCTTCCACTAAAGGCTCCGTCAGCCAGCGCTGCGCCTGATGCTCATGGAAGCTGAGCTCCGGATGAGCATGAATCTGGAGTGAGATTTGCCGCAGCTGCTCGTCCCGCGCATCCACGGCTTGTTCGATCCGCTCTTTCTGTCGGTTCAACTCGTCGCTATTCATTCGTTCCCCCGCCTTACCCCGAATATTTATGCAACTTTATGAATCATTGTAGCGGCACGGCAGGAATAAGTACAATTAATAGTTTTTCGCGCTTTACTTAAAATTTTTTTATGTAATCGGGCCCATTTCAAAGATTTTCCTCCGCTTCCAACAAACGAACCTGAGCGGTGCCTGGCGACCCCAAAGTATCCTCCCCTATTCGCTTGCTGCAAACTCCTTCGCTCCTCTCCTTGTACGGGAGATGAGAAGCAGCATAATTATGCATTCCTCAGTACACAAAAATAAGGCCCCCCAAGGGACCTTAAGAAGCATGTTCGGTTTTCATAAAATGAACAAAGCGGTCGACAATCGCCAGCTCCAGCAGCGACTCCCGGTACAGCATCCAGGTGTTCCGCTTGATCGGCTCGCCGCTCTTGCGGACCAGATCTACGGTATGCGGCCCGTCCTTCGGAGAGACGAACACACCGGGTACGATCGAATAACCGAGCCCGTGCTTCACCATCTCCTTGCAGGTTTCGTAAGCGTCCACCTGCATCGTAATCGTCGGCGGGGCGTTATAACGCTCATGCCACCAGGCCTGAATCGTTTCGCTGAATCGCGATGGCACCGAGCTCGCCGCTTTGATTTTCGGCTCTTTATAATGAATTTGCGGGAGCTCCGGGAGTCGTTCCAGATCAAGCGCTTCTTTGGAGATGATGCAGATATGTTCGTCATGCAGGAGGTATTTGGCATCGAACCAGGAATACTCGCCCCGGACCACCCCAACATGAATCTCCTCCTGATGGAGCGAGCTCGATAATTTCCGGACTGAGCGCGCAGGTCACATTGATTTGTACGTCGGGGTAATGATCCTTGAACTTTTTGATCAGCGGGGAAGCTTGTAGAGCCCGAAGTAGCTGGCTACGCCGAGCCGAAGAGTGCCTTTGACCTCGTTGCGCATGTTGATGATATAATCTTTCATTTTGTTCAAGTCGTCGAGCGACTTTTTCGCATAGGCGGCCAGATACTCGCCTTCCGGCGTCAGCTTCGCGCCCTTCGCATGCTTCACGATGATCGGTACGCCGAATTCTTTCTCCAGCTGATGGAGCCGATACGTTAACGCCGGTTGAGTGATGTACAGACGCTCCGCCGCTTTCGTCAGGCTCTGTTCCTCCACCAGGTACTGCAGCAGGACGCAATCCTTCTCGTTCAAGCGGCCGCTCCCCTTTCCTCCGGAACCCCCGTCATGAGCGGCGAGGCTCCCGCTGTCTCGTCTGCGCTGCTTCTATTCTAACAGAGGCGGGGCCGTACACCAAGCGTCACTCCTTGTACAGGAGGTAATAATGGTAGTCCTCCCCGTCGGACAGCCTGGCAAGCCGCTGATGAACAAAACCGCATTTCTCCAATATCCTTCTCGATGCCCCGTTAAAGGGCCTCACGATCGCAACGATTTGCTCAAGCGACGAATGGTTGAACAAGTAGGACACCATCCCTTTTGCCGCCTCCGTGGTATATCCCCGGTTCCGGTAATCCTTCGAAATCGCATAAGCCAGCTCTCGCTCTTCCGGTGGAAGCTTGTCGTTCGGGAATACCCCGCACCAGCCAATGAGCCTCCCATCCTGCTTATGCTCTACAGCGAGCAGAATCCTTACATCGCCCGGATGAAACCGGTCATAAGACGAGATGACGAACTCCAGAAAGCCGCGGAGCCGCTCTTCCGACATGTTCCAATCCGGGAGAATATCCGTGATCTCGGTTTGACGGGTCAACATCCATAAATCATGAAAGTCCCCGCGATTGAACTCCCTCAGCAGCAAATGTTCCGTTTCCAATCCAAGCCTTGGTCTCAATCGCATTCCTCCTGTCCCAATAAAGGACCACTTTGCAATAAAATAAAACCTATGGGTTTTCCGTCTAGATTAATGAAATGGGGGTTAATCCTTCTTTCTCAAAAAACTACTCAAACAGCCTAAATTCAAAAAATCCGTTTTCAGTATTCAGGTCAAGTTTTTCATTAAATTCAGATAAATCATGAAGGTTTAGCTTAATCTCCTATGATCTAAACTATAGTAGCACGGTATCCGGTTTTCTTACCTTTTTTAACTGCCTCAATATAGCCGTCAAAATAATATGGAATCTCATCTTCTTTGCCGTTCTGGATTCTGCCTTTAACTTTATCGAATGCAAATATAGAAACTGAATATTCAGGCTCACCGGTAACTAAAACAGGTTGGTTTCTATCTTGTTCCCAAAAGTACTGGCCTCCATAATTCCTTCTTGCCACTTCAAAGATGTAACTTCCAGCCATAGACGAAACAGAATCCAATGCGTCGTTATCTAGTTTATAATCACATAACTCTTCGAGAATATCGTCTAGTTTTCGTAGACTTTGAATACTAAAATCAAAATTCCCCTATCAGAAAAATTTTTCACAAAGCTCTCCGCTGTTGAAATTATGTCTTGTTCTAATCGATTGTTCATACACTCTACGCTCCTGAATCAGTTTCATAATTCTAATCAACTGCCACGGTGTTCTTCTTTCAACTCTCGTTCCCCGTTAGCGTAACGATCCATCGCCAAGGAAGAACAAATTCGAGTCAGGATTGACTATCGTGTTCCGTCCCTCGGTTCAATAATGTTCTTCACACTTGGTTGAATTGAGAGACAGAAACACCGATCATTTTCTGCTAATCCATAATCATATCAACTACTTGTTTCGCAAAAGCAGCATAGGGTTCGATCAGATCAGGACTTCGATCCATAGCCCACCTGAGGTTATCGAAAGCCCTTAATAGCAGCAAATGCCTCGTTTCAGAAATGTCTTTTTCACTTATTCCGTACCCGTCCATAAACGCTTTGAACTCCTCAACACTTGCGCTTTCTTCTAACCCCAGGATTTGGTAATGCATCAATTGAGCAACAGTTGCATGCGGTACCACGTTTACTTCTGGATTCCAATCCAGCAATATAACTTGGTTTGCCTGATTGACAATCGTATTCTTTAAAGACAGATCTCCATGGTTTAAACCGAAGCGGAACGGTTTACTCATCAAATTCTCAAACAATTTTCTTACTCTCTGCGATTCCATCGGAGTGATTACTCCAAGCTCAATCAAGCGATCATGCTCAGTCAAACTATTGATATTATACTGCACATACCCCTGCCAACTGCCGTCTGATCCGGCATGAGAAGGTGACTGAAACTCGCCATGGACTGGATCAATCAGATTCCCTCCATATCCCTTCACTTGAATCGAATGAATAAGCTTGGCATATTCGCCCAGTTTCCTCCAAACATCGGACTTGGGAACAGTACTGTCTAACCCGTTATCTCCCTCAATAAAGGCTTGAATCATATAGGCGGTTTCATCAACAATACCAATGGATAACACCTCAGGTCCAGGAACACCAACTGCGGTCGCTTGCTCGATACACCATTTTTCTTTGATAAAGCTTGGAAAGGTATCTTTATCGTTCATGCGGACAACAACTTTGCAGCTCTCCGTCTCAACTACGCAAACCTGATTTGTGATGCCTTTACCTATGATCAGATAAGAGGTTTTTGTTTGTTCTCGCAGAAAATCGCCTGCAATTCGTTCTGCTTGTATAACTACAGAGTCTTCCATAGTTTCTTTATTCCCCCTCAAGTGCACTGCTTCGAACAGTTTACCATACACTTTTTGGAAAGTACGTTTATAACTAAACTATACTGCTGCCCGTCAGCGCAACGCGGTTCCCGAATTAAGCCGGCGACCGCGTCTTAGTTGTTTATTAAGATATAGTATGAAAATCAAAAATCTTGTTCGGTTCAACTTCAAGATAATACCTTGAAAAGAGAAAGCCATCAGGGAACTCAAGTCTCTTTTGAATGTCAAAGTCATCGTTTTTAATCAGGGACAAATCAAACGTTTCATTTTTAATAGTATTTCTACTTTCAGAGTCCCCATCGACCATTTCAATTGCTTTACTTTTACAATTTTGAAGATCACGGCTGGGGGTTCAGCATCGTCCAACAAGGAAGCTTGATTTCGGCATTCGATTTTTCATACGAACAAGAAGAGATTGAATTGATGAAATACGTCCAAGAAAAATTCCCGGATCAAGATCATATCGAGCTTCTCTACCTAAGTCCCGAGTCGCATGTCTTTAAAGAAAAAATGATGAAGGAACTGGAGCAGTTGCGAAGCGATGAAGACCGGTTCAAGTCATTACTCGAGAGGCTCAATGTGGGCGCCTTTTCGCTCTTCGAACTTGGTGCTACCCGACTTGAGCAGCCTGCGTAACATGTTCGAGTTAAGGAACCTCTCAAATCTTCAGAATCCCTATAAGCTCGTGAATGAGTTTAAAGGCATTCTTGGAATAGAAGAAATGAGCTGGATCCGCGTAGATCGAATAGAGAGACTGATGGAGTAACACAATAAATAGCAAAGCAGAGATTAGTCTGCTTTACTTTTTTTACTGATAATCTCATCAATTTAATTAGGGTGTAACCACGTTATCCTGCCCGTTTAGCTGAGCAATGCCGCACAAAAAAATACGGATAAATATCCGGTGTTCGGGGCAATGAATTTGCTTCAAACCTTGGCAAAAAATGAATTCAAACCACAGAAATGCTGCCATACGGCCCCGAAACCCAAGGATAGAAATCTTCGTTATTTATGAACCTCTCCTGCCTTCACTCCGCTTAGAGGCAGGAGTTTCTTACTACTACCTACTGTAACTTTCTACAAGACAGCAGGTTTGCTACTGTCTTTCGCTACCCTAGTAGCGGAAACCAAACAGCAAGCTTACGTAAGCAACACTTTTGCAAGTGGGTGGGAACTCACCATCTACTACTTCCAGCTTTAGGCTATCCGTAGATACTTGATTTCTTTCGTTTCGCCCAAATATCGGATATCTCCATACAGATATTTGGATAAGATCCCTTTACTGCCATGGATATCCCGATGTTCTTTGTAACCGCACGAACATTTGTAATTTCTTGTAGAAGTCTTTTTCCTTCTACCGCAACAAGGACATTGTTGACTGGTATAGCTTTCATTGACCGTTCTCACGCTTGTTCCATTTTCTTCAAGTTTGTAGGCGAGTTGCTTCTGAATTCTGCCAAAGCTCCAATTGGATAGCTTTTGATTCACGCTCTTTTTCTTTTCTTTTTCGTGTTCCGCTGTACGCCTTCTACTTGACCAATGACAACTTCTTTGACCTTATTTTCCGTACACCACTGTACGAATTGTCTTGTTGTTTTATGGATCGCATCGCTGAGCCCGCGCTCGCTTTTACTCAAGATATATCTTTTGGCCCGATCATACTTTTTCCATTGCCGACTGCCTCTTTTGCATCTGCTCATAAGCCGCTGCAATTCAGCCACTTTTTTGTTACGCAGGCGATGGATGCTTCTTGCTTTTCGTCCTGTTATCACGACAGCGTTGCCCGCTGTCGATGTCGCTGTGATCGTGTGGATCTCGCCAAGGTCCACTCCTACGGCTTCGGTGCCGGTATTTTCTTTAGCGATGTTCCCGTCATCGTAACTCATGCTGATCATCAGTTTTCGGTCGAACGCAAGTTCGATTTCCTTGATTTCTGCCTGAGGTAAATTCGGTACCGCGATTTTGATAGGCCGTTGTCTTTTTCCGTTCTGCACACCAAGACTAAGCTCGATCGTATGACCAACGACTTTGAACGCTTTATCTACCCATTTGGTATTGAAGTACTTCTTGTTTTTGTAGGGATACTTGTTATTCAGTCCTTGATTTTTCGCTTGTTTTGCACTATCCCGTGAGAATAAGTACTTATGACACACCGCTTGAACAGACTGCGAGTGCAAGGGGAATCGATCTTTCAGCTCGGATTGTAGCTGTGATTTGCCGATCCATCTTCCATCGTTATTTAGCGAAAAATGCTTTGCGATGACGAGGCATTCGTTCCAAATTTCAGCCGAAATCCGGTTGCACTGATACAAACGGTCAAGGTCAGATTTGGATGCACGAAACGCCGTTTTGACACATCGAATCATGTTTCTTTTACCTTCTTCCCTTGATTCTTGCTGTAGGCTTCCTAATTTGCAAATCACGATTGCACGAATATATGTTCCCTTTTCATTATAGCATGATTTCTTGCTTTCTAAAAGTAAAGGTATTCGATAGGTTGAACAAAGAAGACAGCGATTCATCCCGCCACCTTTAGAGGATGGGGGAATTCTCGCCGAATTCGTTAAATTCTCCTCCCCCTTGTGATAAAATCAAAGAAAAGAAAGACGGGAACCGGGAGGTTATTCGTGGACATTAGGTACGTCGAACTTTATCAAAAGGCGCAAGCCTTCGGCCAAGAGCATTTATTCAGGTTTTATCCGTCGCTTTCCGAGACGGCGAAGGACAGGCTGCTCGATCAGGTGGAGCAGCTGGATTTTGCCATGCTTCGCGAGCTTTTCCATGATATGAAGCAGCAATCGGTAAGCACCGGCGGCATCTCTCCTATGGAAGCTTACGATTTGGAGGATTACAGCGAGGAAGAGCGGAAGCGACTCGCCGATACCGGCTGGGACCGGCTGCGGCAGGGCAAGGTCGCGGCGCTTGTGGTCGCCGGAGGACAGGGGAGCCGCCTGGGGCACGAGGGACCGAAGGGGACCTACAATATTGGGACGCCTTCGGGAAAATCGCTGTTCCAGCTGCAGGCCGAACGTCTGCTTCACTTGTCCCGGAGAGCCGGCCGGCCCATCCCCTGGTATATCATGACGAGCCCGGAGAACCATCAGGAGACGGTGCGGTTCTTCCAGGCATCGGCTTATTTCGGCTATGATCCGGACGATATTTTCTTTTTCCGGCAGCATGTTCTGCCTGCCCTGGATTCCGGGGGACGCGTGCTGCTCTCCGCCAAGGATGAGATCGGCCTCACCCCAAGCGGAAACGGTGATGTCTTCGCTTCCCTGAAGAGGAGCGGCGCCTTGGAGGATCTGAAGCGGCGGGGTGTGGAATGGCTGTTTTATTACAATGTCGATAATGCCCTCATTCGGATCGCCGATCCGCTCTTTGTAGGCGCCGCTGTACATTATAACCATCCGATTGCCACCAAAGTCGCGGAGAAAGCCTACCCCGAGGAAAAGGTCGGCATACTTTGCCTGAGGAACGACCGACCCGCCGTCGTGGAATACACCGATGTGCCGGAAGAGCTGATGTACTTAACGGACAGCGCCGGACGCCTCACCTACGGGCTCGGCAACCTATCGATCCATCTGTTCCGCACCGATTTTATCGAGCGGCATGCGGATGCGAATCTTCCATATCACGCCGCCCACAAAGCGGTCAAGACCATCGACGGCCAAGGCCTTCTTGTTCAACCGGCCACGCCCAACGCTTATAAGTTTGAAAAATTCATCTTCGACTTCTTCCCGCTTGCCGAGCGCATGACAGTACTAAAAATACGGAGAGAGGAAGAATTCGCCCCGGTCAAAAACAAGGAGGGCCAGGACAGCCCGGCTACCGCGCGCCGTCTCGTGCTCGATTTGCATAAGCGGTGGCTTCTGGAAGCAGGCGCCTCCCCTTCCCTTCTGGAAGGCCGGGATATCGAGATCTCCCCCTCGATTCCTATTCGGGGGAAGGGCTGACTACGGAGTTCTTGAAAGATCTGCATTTAAAATAAAAAACGAATCATTCTGGAGAAGCGTCAGCGTTCGCCTTTGTTCCCGGATTTTAACCGCTAAAAGCAGGATAAAAATTCAAGAAATCCGGGAACAACAGCGGTCGGAAGAATGATTCGCACGTACAGCGGATATTTTTTCAGCCGCCTCCCTAATAAGAACCGCTCCCCTCAGCTCAAGTCGTTACTTTGGCATATACAATAAAGAACAGCGCCACTTCCCCAGCGATTACGTAGTTAGGCAGAAGAACGAACCAATCCACCGCAAAGAAAACGCCGAGCGAGCCCTAAAAATAACGCTAGATGGTAGAATCTTAATCTTTGATCAACATGTCTGTATTTATGAAAGACCAGTGAGGTGGAAAAAAAGTAGAGCAGTACCGATCCAAAAATAAAGGTTAACATAAAGAAATGATTTAATTGATTCAAAAATAACAACTGGATCGACGCGGCAATCATACACATGGATAAATAAATGAATAAATGCCCGTAAATGATGGTCTGTCCCGCTGTCGTTATCGACTTGTTCACTTTTTTCTCCACGTTATCGAAATACTGCCACCAGATCGCAATCACCAGAACAAAAGTGATGGAAGCGAATAAAACCGATTGCCAGGTCAAATCCCCGGTCTGAAGGACGGCCAGAATGCTGATTACCGATTCGCCAAGAAGAATGAGGGTAAAGAGCGAGAAACGTTCCAATAAGTGATGCGGTTGGATAGGACTTTTCACCAAGTATTTCCGGCCGAGGATCGGGAACACAATGTCGACGGCAATTCCCGCATACAGAACGGCGTAACGAATCCACGAGTCAAAGAAAAGGGAAAATGAAGATACGATAAGTCCAATCCAAAAGCGGCTCCCCAAATAGCGGGCGGTGGCCTTATGACCCTCTTCCAATTTCTTATGTACCGAGAGATACTGAATGGCTGTCATGGCTCTTAAACCGATGTAGCCTATGAAGAAGGGAACATAATATTGATCGAATTGAACCGATAAACTGGCCGTCATGATCAGCACAAAAAATAATTGCAGAATTAAAAATATACGGTGAGAAAATTGATCTCGTCCAAACCGGTTCACGAAGAGCGATTGGCCGACCCAAGCCCACCAGATCGGAACGAAGATGAGAATGAACTTGATTAAATATTCTGCCGGGACCACACCGGATTCGACATGTAACAAGACATGGCCTGCTTTGGATACGGCCGCGACAAAAAGCAGATCGTAAAACAGCTCCAGCCAGGTTACTTTCTTCTCGGCCAGCGGCGTAAGATGCTTCAATCCGGATGCATGTTTATTCATCGGTTCGCTCCTTTAATCGGACTCCGGTCTTGTACCGGAACAACGGGGTGAATTTTCATTGCAACGGATTACTTCCGCCAAAATACCGGACAAGGAAGTCGCGGAATTTGCGCGCCGCGAGAGACAGGTACCGTTTCTCATGCCAAACGATTTGAAAATGACGCTCGCAGACGGGCTTTTCTATAGGGAGAAGCGTAATCCCGGCCTCCTCCCCGCTCTTGCAGCCGTACAGCGCAACGCCTAGCCCTGCACGCACGAGACTGACGATCGAAGCAGGTTCGTCTACCCGGCAGACATAGTTCGGCGCGATCCCCGCCTTCTTAAGGAGCATATCATTCATTTGCTGTACGGCGAAGCCCTCTTTGTAGCCGATAAAAGGTTCCCCGGCCGCGTCGCTTAAGCGTATGGCGCTGCGTTCCGCCAGCCGGTGCCCGGGGGAACCGCCAAATAAACTTCTTCACTGAGGACGGTCGTCCTCGCAAACCCCCGGACGTTCGATGGGAATCGCCGTGAAGATCACGTCCACCTCGCCCGCTTCGGCAAGGGCGGCCATCTCCTTCGCCGAAGCCTGGGTGATCCGGAAGTTCACCTCGGGGTGCAGCGAAAGAAATTCGCCCAGCGGCTCCGACAACCGGTCCATCGTCGAAGTCGCCAGATGAATGCTCCCGTGTTCGAGGCCGGCCAGCTCGGAAACCTCCTTCCGCCCCTCCTCCAGCAAATTCAGAGCCTGCTCCACCCGGGCCAAATAAGCCTTCCCGAACGTGTTGAGCCGGATCCGCCCTCCATGGCGGTCGAACAGCGGCACGCCAACATCCTCCTCGAGCCGGGCAATCGTCTTGCTGAGTGCGGGCTGGGCGATATGCAGCTCCTGCGCCGCTTTCGTCATATGCTCCATCCGGGCGACCGTGCGAAAATACCGAAGCTGCAGCGACTCCATGCTACCTCTCCTTTCCATATACTCAGGTATATCATGAATATGTCAAAATATATATTTTTGTTTATTCCCCTTCGATTATAAAATAAAGCATGCCATCAGACAACACGCTATGCCGGAAAGCGTGACAGAGAGGGGAATCGCAGCTTTGCATACCGAAATTCAGCCGCCGCCAGGCGAAAAAATTAATTCGTATTCTGGCGTTTACGCTCGTCATCTCCGTGATGAGCGCCACGATGTTCAATATCGTATTGCCGGAGATCGCTGCAGACTTTCAGCTTTCCTTCTCCCAAGTCAGCTGGGTCTCCTCCGCCTTTTTATTGATCTATGCCGTCGGGACCGTCATTTACGGGAAGCTGGCCGATATCTATAAGCTCAAAAATTTGCTTACCTTCGGGCTCGTCTTCTTTGCTCTCGGCTCCATCATCGGGCTGTCCGCCCAAAGCTACGGGATGGTGCTCCTCGGCCGAAGCTTACAGGCGGTGGGGGCGGCCGTCATTCCGGCTACAGCCGGCATCATCCCGGTCCGCTACTTTCCGCCGGAGAGCCGGGGCCGTGCGCTCGGCATTTCGATGACCGGCCTCGCCATCGGCGGCGCGGCAGGTCCGGTTGTCGCCGCTCTCGTCATCAGCACCGTGCATTGGCGGTGGCTGTTCTGCATGCCGCTCTTTACCCTGCTCGCCCTGCCCTCTTACCGCAAATATTTCAGCGATGAACCCGGGAAGCCGGGTACCATCGATTGGCTTGGGGGCGGGCTGCTCGCAGGCACCGTGGCGCTCTTGCTGCTCTCGATCACAAGCGGCGGATGGCCGGCGGCCGCCAGCGGCCTGGTCTTATTCCTGCTGTTCACCGCGCGAATCCGTACCGCGAAGGACCCTTTTATACAGCCCGGTTTATTCCGGAGCAAGGGGTACACGCTTGGGCTCGCAGTAGCTTTCCTAGCAACGGGAATCGGTTACTCGCTTCCTTTTCTTAGCCCGCAGTCGCTGACGCACGTTAACCGTCTCGCTCCCGGTCTCGTAGGGCTCGCGATGGTCCCGGCCGCCGTCACGACGGCGGTGTTGGGACGCAAAGGCGGCAAGCTGGCCGATGCCAAAGGCAATGCTTATCTGTTCTTCGCGGCATCCTCGCTGCTCATCGTTTGCTTTCTTCTTTTATCCTGCTTCGCAGGTATTCCGCCAGTATTCATCGCCCTCTTCCTGATCCTCGGCAATGTCGGGCAATCGTTCATTTACATCGCGTTATCCAATGCGATATCCCGGTCGCCGCCTAAGGAACAGAGCGGGATCGGCATGGGGCTGTTGTCGATGCTGAACTTTATAGCCGGTGCGGTATCCGCCGGCATATACAGTAAAGCGGTGGATTACGGCGTAGGCGCGAGTTGGAATCCGCTGCACGCTTTCCCCGGCGCATCCGTCTACAGCAATATTTATTTGGTGCTTGCAGCGCTGCACGCCGGGATCCTGCTGCTCTATTATTTCCAATTCGGCAAAGAAAAACGGAAAGAGCCCGAGGGCCAGGCGTGAAACGGTTCGTTCTGGACTTAAGCCGCGGACTCATACGGCTTTACGGGCAAAAAGAAACGGTTGTGCAGCGCGTTATGCCGCCAACCGTCTCTTTTTATCTCCAAATGAGAAAGACCGCCAATACAAGCATAAAGAAAGCATTGATTGCCATAAGCGGATGATGTCCCGCCCGCACAAGATGTGCATGTATCGCCCCCAGCATCAAGGCCGCAAGAAGGATGGCGGCATAAGTCTGCACTGGGGGAATCCACAAGGACAAAAGCAGGCCCACCGCTCCTGCAAGCTCCAAAACAGCAATCACGGTCATGAACCGCATCGGATACCGGTAGTCGTTCCAATGCCGGACCATCGCTTGGGTCCGCAACAACTTGCTGGCCGACGAAAAGATAAACATACCTGCCATCAGTGAGAGAATGATTACTTCCACCTTGTCCAATACGTCCCACACTCCTTTAAGCAAGAAAGATTGAATCTTTTCCTGTTCAAAGTATAATTAGCCTCATCCCCGGAAGATGTAGTCCAGACCACAAGAATGGAAAAGGAGCAGGGCATGGACAAGATCAAATATCTGTCAAGAATAGATTTGTTTCAAGGGCTGACGAACGAGGAACTGAAGCGGCTTGAGCCGGTTACACCGGTGAATTTGGTCAAAAAAGGTACGATGGTAGCGGCTCCCTACATGGAGCAAAAGCTATTATTTCTAATCAAGTCGGGTATGGTTCGATTGTTTAAGCTAACCGAAGGGGAAAGGAGCTTACAATCGATATACTCGGGGCCGGCCATCTGTTCGGAGAGATCGCTTCGTTCACGACGGGCTTCGATCATTTGTACGCAGAAACGCTGGAGGATTCCGTCCTATGCACTATCGATAATGAACAGTTCAGACGGCTTCTCGGCGAAAGGTCCGATCTTGCCCTGAAATTCATAGAACTCCTGTCCTGGCGCTTAAAAGAAATCCAAGAAATGCTTGAATACATGGCTTACGGCACGGCCAGAAAACGCCTGCTCTATTTGCTGCACAAGCTCTCGCAGAAATTCGGCGTCCGTCCGGCGGCGGGTGAAGGAGAAAGTACGGAACCGGAATGGACGGAACTCCAAATATCGCTCACCCATCAGGAACTCGCCTCGATGATGGGAAGTATCCGGGAAACGGTAACGGTCTTATTAAGCGGGCTCGTCTCGGAAGGAATCATGAAAAGGAGGGCTCCCGGAAATCCGCTGTCGGTGCAGGCGGAGCGCCTGAAAGCGGCTTTGCAGGAATGTACATAACCAAAGCCGCAAAAGAAAGAACGGCTCTCTTATTCGTACCTGAAGAGAGCCGTTCTTTTGATATTTTTAATTTACCTGGACCACCATGCGATCAAGGCTTCCGTGTAGGTTTGAAGCGCCTGCTTGGCGGCCGGAGTGATATCCAGCTCCCTTTGGGGGATTTTGCAGGTGCTTCAAGGCATTGCTCAAGAATTTCACTGCCTGCTGGACGGAGTCTTTGCCTGCCTGATGCTCGGCCTGCCGCAGAAGCTCCGTCAGTTGCGGCACCAAGGGCCCGGTCATATCGCCGGAGTCGATATACCCCCGGGTCATGTCCAGCAGAGTAGCCAGCGTCGGTGCCACCCGGAACGTCACGGTCTCCTCCCTCACGTTGCCGGCTGCATCCTCGGCTTTCACCTTGGCGCTTTGCAGCCCGATCTTGCCGGTTAACGGAATCGACCCCTGCGTCCCATAAGTCGCTCCGAATACGGTAAAGCTTTGCCCTTTCAGTCCGGACAAGGCATCCTCGGCCTGCGACTGAAGGTTCAGCGTCTCCGTATCGTCAAAGATCGAAGCGGCGGTCAGCGGCTGACCGTTCGCAAGCAAACGGTATGCAGGCGGTGTTGTATCGATATTCACCTGCACGGCTTGCTCCGGCTCCACCCGGCCATCGCCGTTCGTATGGCGGAAAGCCAGCGTGTGCCGCCCTTCACCCGATACGAGGATCGGAGAGGAGTAAACCCGACATTCCGTCCCGGCATCCAGACGGTATTCCGTACGCCCGATTCCCGGCTCCGTATTCACCGGACTCAGCGTCACAGTGACGTCGCCGTTGTACCAGCCGCCGACCGCTTGGCCCGATACCTGCGCCGAGACCCGGGTCACGGCATTCGGACCTACGTCGGCCGCAGTCAATGGCCGGCGGAAGCCCGGAGCGGCGGAGAACTCGTCCGCACCGACATCGCTTGCCGCCCGGGGCTGTCCGTCCATATCGTCCGTGACGAACGGATAGGTGCCCACTCCTGCGTCAATGGCCGGGCTGGCGGCGGACAGCTTCTGCAAGCCGTCCACGGTGACAAACCTGGGGTCGGCTTCGCGAATCTCATAGGTGCTGCGCGTGACATTGTCCAGCGTACCGCCATAGCCGATATTTCCCGAGAATACGGTATTCGAAGTCTTCACCTCGCTGTACAGCGGCCCGCCCGAACCAACCACAAGGTTATCCGCGACAATGCTGTCGACGGGCGCGTAAGTATAGCTCTTGCCGACCACGATCCCCGAGGAGCTGTTCACGATCGTATTATGAACCACCTGGGCCCGGTACACGCGCCAATGCTTCGTCAGCACGTCCGAAGTATAGTTCTTGCCGTCCGGTCCGGCATCATAGTCGCCCCCGTCGATATGAATCGTTCCTGATATATTTTCAAAATAGTTGTTATAGATCTTCTGATCGTTCGCATAAATGCGGAGTCCGCCTACCCCGGCTTTGTCGCCGGTCCGGAAGAAATAATTGCCGTAATAGCTGTTCGCATGCCCGTGGCGGGCGGTGACCTGGCCTTTATTGTCGATGAACGTATTGTAGCGGACCGTATTGTTCCCGCTCTTGACGGAGATGACTTCCGCATCGCTGTCGCAGTTCACGAACAGATTGTACTGGATTGTCGTGTAGCCATTGCTCATGGACGACCCTGACAAGCCGACCCGGATCGTTTCCCCGCCGTTCTCCGTCTGCGGTGCCGCATCGTGAAAATAGTTGTATTCGATCACATCGTATTGCGACATGACGCTTCCCTGGAAGGCGATCATCTGGCCCAAATCCCCGCGCGGACCGAATTCATTATGGTCGATCCGGTTGTGATGGCTGTTCGAGCCTTGGAACTGCAGCCATTTGAAGCCGCTTGGATTGAAAATGGCCTTCAGCGCGAATGTGTTTCGCGTGACCCGGACATGGTTGGAATTGTTCAGGGTAACCGCCGTCCCCGAGCCCGTAAATTTGATCCCTTGAATGACGATATACGAGGAATTGCTTACGTTCAGACCCGCCTTGCCGGTAAAGACGGCTTGTCCCTGGTGCTCGGCCCGGATCGTGATTGGAGCGGTTTCCGTTCCTTTCTTGCCGCTGATGCTGAATGCGGCGCTCTGATCGTATTCCCCGTCCGCCAGCACAATCGTGGTCCCGGCGGCGGCGCTCGCGATGGCGGAAGCAAGCTCAGCCGGAGTGGATACGGCAACGACGTCGCCTGCAGGCTCAGCCGTTCCGGCAGCAGAATAAACGCCGCCCCCTTCCGCCTGGGCCGCAGCTCCGGGGCCCTCGGCGAGTGCGACGGAAGGCAGCAGCAGAGAACCCAAACATAGACTTTGCAGCACTCGGAAAACATTCTTTCGCATGAACAAGGTACCTGCCTTTCTTGTTTCGTTTCGTGGAAAAAACATTTGCCTTACAGCGACCGATTTCGTTAAAATTGTAACATGCAGGGGATTGAACAAGGTTTCTCTCTAATTGGACTCGGTTGACTCTTTGTTGATAACGCTTTCAATCGAAGGAGGCGTCATGATGGCCCAAGTATCGCCCATGCCGTGGCTGGACCTGTTTTTCCTGGCTTATAACAAAAGAGAGCTGCACCGGCCCGTGGAATATTTTCACGCCCATGACGGAATCGAATTTCTGTACATCCATGAAGGAACGGGACAGCTTGTACTGAACGACCGGTTTTACCGGATCGAGCCGCCGACGCTCATATTCTATCAGCCGTATCAGCTGCATTTTCTCCATATGGATTTCCCGTATACCCGCTCCATTCTGAAGATGAGGTCGCCGCTTGACGACCGTTTCGCCCGGCTGTTTCCTTCGCTCTGCCATTTTCTCTCCGACCTCGTCCATCACGAACCGGAGCAGCAGGTATTCCGGCTGGAGGAGGGGCAGGACGCCGAGCTTCGCGAGCAGTTCCGCTTGTTTCATGAAACTTTAACGCTCTCGCCGAAAGGGGAGCGGAAGGAGATTTTTTACAGCTACTGCCCTTCGTTCCTGTCCTATTTCAAAACCCGGATCTATCCGATGCGGCGACCCGCCGGGCAGGCCTTTCATCCGCGTGCCACCCGGCATATCGAGAAGGTGATGAAGTGGATCGAGGAGCACTTCAACGAACAATTTCACTTAAACGAGCTGGCGGATGAGGTGCATCTGTCTCCCAGCTACCTGTCCCGTCTGTTCCGCAAATATACGGGCAGCACGTTGATGGAGTACATCAGCAAAAGGAGACTGGAGGAAGCGTGTCTGCTGCTGCGAACCTCCCATTGTACGATCGGTCAGGTCGCCCAGACCTCCGGCTTTGCCGACACGGCCTACTTTTGTCGGAGCTTCAAGAAGAGGTACGGGGCTACCCCGCTTCAATACCGGAGCGCCCACGGTTGAATGAATCCCCTTAGCTTATTTTCCGGCGTAAAAAAAGAGACGCAGCAGAGCATACGAATCCGTATGTCTGTCCGTCTCCTTGGTCACACCGCATTCTCAAACTGGACAGTGCTCCCTAAAGGCGGCGACCTGCCCGTGAATCTTTCCCGTTTCATCGATCAAATTCCATACGGTCGCCTTCATGATGTGAAATCTCCGGCCGGTACTCGAAATACGGATGCCCGTGTAGTTATCGATATAGCCTTGTTCGCTTACCGTCTTTAGAAAGACCGCCCGCGCCTCCCGTTCCATCGGTTCTGCGGTAAGTCTTGACGGCGTACTCGTGAACATGTCCCAATCCATTTCCCATAAATCAAGCGCCGCCCGATTACCGAAGTTCAGGACCGGGTCGGTCTCCGTTCCGTGGGAAAGCACGACACAGGGTGCTTGAAACAGCTGTTCGAACGGCTCGACGCCCGTGGCGGGCTCGCCCAGAAGCGGTTGTCCGGTCAATCGCCCGTAGCTCTCCATGATAAGTCTTGCATGTTCGTTAGTAGCTCCTATCCCCATATAACGCATCAATACAAGTCCCCTTCTTATCCGTCTTATTATATATTATCGGTTTTTTATCTCTTTACAAAGAGGGGGCCGAACCGCCATCGATATTAACGGAGGTGCCGGTGACATAGGAAGCCGCTTCGGATGCGAGGAATACGATGACCTTCGCCGCCTCTTCCGTATTCCCGATCCGGCCGAGCGGAATCTGGTGTCCCGGGTCCCGGGCAAATTGCTCCCATGTAAGATCCGGCCTCTCCCGGCGCCACCGCTCCTCCAGCTGCCCGCTTCGGATCAGACCGATGCATACGGTATTTACCCGGATTTGATCCGGGGCCAGATCACGGCTCATCGCCTTGGTCAAAGCCTGTCCGGCGGCACGGCTTACGGAACTGGGCATGGACGAAGCCGTGGGCGTCTTGGCCCAGGAAGTGGTCACGTTAATGATCGAGCCTCCGCCCGCTTCACGAAGATGCGGGACAGCGGCGCGCGACACGCGGATAGCCGCGAACAGCTTCAAATCCAGATCCGACGCCCACTGCCCGTCGTCGATCCGTTCAAACGGCTTCGCAGCGGCAGTCCCGGCGTTATTCACCAGAATGTCGAGCCGGCCGAAGCGGGTCACGACATCGGCAACCGCATTTTCGCAGTCCTCGGGTTTCGTCACGTCCACTTGCAATGCAAGCACTCCAGCTTCGCCATGACGCTGAATATGAGCGACCCGCCGCCAATTGCTTGGCGTCCCGCGCACAAATCGCAACCTTGGCTCCTTCCGCCGCAAAGGTAACCGCCGTTTCAAGGCCGATCCCTTGACTCCCTCCGGTGATCAGTACAACTTTTCCCTTGAGTCCCAAATCCATCGTCTGCTTGCTCCCTTGGATTATTTTACATATATTCTTCGCGGGCCGGCGTGAAGATGTCCAAAGAAACGGTGTTTTCCAGCGCATAAACGCTGTGCTCCAGCCCCCTGGGATCACAAAACTGCCGCCGGCCTTCACTTCATATTCCATATCGTCGCAAATTACCCTTACTTTCCCTTCCAAAATGTAAAAGATTTGTTCATGGTAATGACTGTGCAGCGGAAAGGTGGAGCCTTCCGATAACAGATGTTCTACAAGCATGAGCTTATCATTATAAGCCAGCACTCTTCTTTCCACACCTTCAAAGGGATAGGTGACCTCCATTTTCTCGCGTTCCGTCAACATGGCTTATCAACCCTTTTCATTTAATTTGAAATACCTGCATGATCGCCGGTGCGCCTGCCTGCGGCTACCCGATCGAACTCGTTTCATTCGTAAAATGCTGGGCTTCCGATTCGGCGATTTCATGAACCACCTCGATGATGATATCTTCCTGCCCTGCGATCACCTTTCTTCTTCCCAGCTCCATAAAAACCTTATGGGGGTCTACCTTATATTTTTTGGATAATTGCTCGACAGGTTTGGCAAAGCCGGAAAAGACGCCGGCCAATCCGCTGATAACGCTGGTGGAATTGATTGTCGGCACTTTATCGATGATCGTTTGTTCCGCCAGATTGGCCCCCTCCAGAAGCTTCGGCAGGTCAATATGGGTGGTATAGCCCAACTTGTTTAGCACGGCGACCAATACCTCGAGTTGCGTATTGCCGGCCCCGGCTCCGAATCCGCGAATCGTTGCATCCAATATCGTGGCCCCAGCGCGCAAAGCGGCAACCGAATTCGCTATGGCATGTCCCAGGTTGTTATGCGCATGGAACCCTACCGGTATGCTTAATGCATCGGTCAGCGCCTGGATCCGTTCCGTAACGTCGTTCGGCAAATAGACCCCCGCCGAATCCATAATGATCACGCCCTGCGCACCGTAGGACTGCATTTTTAACGCCTCTTGCGTCAGCAGTTCGACGGATGCCATGTGGCTCATCATCAAGACGCCGTAAGCTTCCCGTCCTCTCTCCAAAGCGTAGGCCATATGCCTCTTCGTGACATCCGCCTCGGTACAATGCGATGCAACCCTGACGACGTGCACGCCCAGATCCAAAGCGGTTTTCAAGTCATGGATGGTGGCTACGCCCGGTATGACATGAATGCCGATCTTGGTACGGCGCAAGGCTTCCGACGCCAACCTAAAAATTTCTTCATCCGGCACAAGGGATTCGCCCAGCTGCAGGGAGGACGCCCCGAGACCATTGCCGTGCCCGACTTCCAGAATAGGGATGCCGGCCGCCTCGGCTATGAGCATATAGTTGTACATTTGTTCTTTGGTTAACCGGTGACGTACGGCATGAGAGCCGTCCCTTAAGGTAGGATCGCTGATGAGCACCGTGGACAATGATTTACGCCCCTTTCCCCATGCCTGCCATCTTGAAAGCGTATTCCTCTGCGGCGGCAATCGCTGCGCAATTAATGATGTCCAAATTCCCGGCATATTTGGGCAAATAATCTCCAAGCCCTTGCACTTTCACCATGACTACGATTCTTCCGTCTTCTATCGTGGGGGAAGAACCAATTGATAGCCCGGAACGTATGATTGCATCTGGGAAATCGTCCTGCTCAAAGTCTTCGTAAGTGCCTCCAGATCGGGCTCCTGAGCCTTGGCATAAATAGTGGTCTGCATGTCGATACAGGGCTCGGCGGGGTTTAAATTGATAATAGCTTTGGCCCGGTGGCGGCGGGAGAACTTGCGGACCGCCTCCTCCGTCGTTTCGATATATTCGTCAAGATTGGACCTCGTGGCCGGACCGGCGCTTTTGGAAGCAATGCTCGAGACGACCTCGATATATTCGACCCGTTTGTGGGTTTGTCCGACGGCATACGCAACCGGTACCGAAGCTTGTCCTCCGCATGTAACCATATTTACGTTATCCCGGGCCAGACATTCGTTCAAGTTAACGGCGGGCACGCACATTTCCCCTATTTTGGACGGGGTCATATCGATTACGAACTTCCCCAGTCTTTTAAAAATTTCCGCATGCCGGGCATGGTCATACGCCGAGGTTGCATCGAAAACAATATCGTACATGTGAGCGTTGTCGATCATCGCATCAATCTTCTTGTCCGAAACATGGACCCCTAGCTCTCTCGCTATCTTCATTCCGGGCGATTCCAAGTTCCTGCCGACAAACAATGTGCACTCCAGAATAGGCGATCTTATGGTTTTTTTCAGTAAATCGATCCCTATATTACCGCCGCCTATAATGGCAACTTTGGCTTTGCCATTCATTGAGAACGCTCCTTTGCAAATAAAGTCCGTTCATAAAATACTGAATATTCCGACACTTTATGAAGCAATGATACGATAATCCTCCTTTCATTGCGATTGTTGTGGCTTTAGTCAAACACCCTACGTTATAAAGAACGTCTTGGTGCACGTATTTAGGACTTTTTGGACAGCATAAAAAACCTCCCATCTGTCATGTCTAAATTAATGAATAGACGGAGGCTCCCGTCGTATTCGGTAACTGGCTGGCATAGCGGTTGATTGTTGCAGCAATCGCCTTAGCCCCTGTAGCTTTGCGTCGCCGCCTTTCGGCGGGTTTGCCATTATCGTACGAAATATGCAATTTCCATACACTGTAAATCTACATGAACTTTGTCGATTTTGAAATAGGACTATTTTACCATTTTTCTTCAAATGACATTAACATCAACCAGCTCAATCATTTATAGCAATCGTTGACAAAATCTTCATAGAATTCCTCTCTTATACCTATCAAATGAGATGGGAGATTCATATATTATACTATCTCACAATAGAAAGGAGAGGACTTCACCATGGAAAATCAAGGCCTGTTTGATTTCGGCCGCATGCCCTTCCCTCCCTGTGATGACGGCAAAAAAAGCACCGGCGGTACGCGTGGCACCGGCGGTACGCGTGGTACTCGCGGTACGCGTGGCACTCGCGGTACGCGTGGCACTCGCGGTACGCGTGGCACCCGCGGCACTCGTGGTACACGCGGCACTCGTGGTACACGCGGCACTCGTGGCACTCATGGCACTCGTGGTACACGCGGCACTCGTGGCACTCATGGCACTCGTGGTACGCGCGGCACTCGTGGTACGCGCGGCACTCGTGGCACACGCGGCACTCGCGGCGGACGTTAACTTTGGGTTGAATGCGAAACAGCCGGATAAGATCCTCTTACCCGGCTGTTTTTCGTTTTGAATGGAATCCGCCATGAAAGACCCGTGGCGGTCGCTTTGGAAAACAAGGTTACCCCTTCTCCTACAGCCGCTTCTTGATACTGACCAGCTTCACGCACAGGCATACCACTTCAATCGCCGTCTTGAGCTCCTCCAGCGTCGGGTAAGTCGGCGCGATCCGAATAGTCCGGTCCCGCGGGTCCCTGCCGTAGGGATAAGTAGCCCCGGCCTGGGTTAAAGTGACACCGGCTTCCGCCGCCATGGCAATGACCTCCCGGGCGCAAACCGTCCCATGTGTTCAGACTGAGGAAATACCCCCGTTCGGACGGCTCCAGGACGCCCACTTCCCTTCGCCCAGCTCCGCTTCAAACAATTCCAGAACTGCGTCAAACTTCGGCTTCAGAATGGCCGCATGCTTTTCCATATGAGCCCGGATCCCGTCCAAGTCGCCAAAGAACCGGACATGCCGCGACTGATTGATCTTGTCCGGCCCGATCGATTGGACAGCAAGCCGCTTGCGGATGAAGCCCAGATTGTTCTCACTGCCCGCCATTACCGCAACACCCGCGCCGGGGAAGCTGATCTTGGACGTAGAGGCGAATATATACACCCGGTCCGGGTTACCCGCCGCCTTGCAGGCTTCGAGCATATTTTTCAGCCGATCGGGATGGCTGGTTAAGTGATGGACCGTATAGGCGTCATCCCAAAAAATCCGGAAGTCCTTCGCTTTCGTCGGCATCGCGGCGAGCCGGTCCACGACCTCATCCGAATAAGTAACCCCGTCCGGATTGCTGTATTTCGGGACGCACCAAATCCCTTTGATCGATTCATCCTCGCGGACCAGCCGTTCCACTTGGTCCATGTCCGGTCCGTCCTCCAGCATTTCCACCGGAATCATCTCGATGTGCAGCGGCTCGCAAATCGCGAAATGCCGGTCATAGCCCGGGACGGGACAGAGGAATTTCACCGCAGGAAGCTTCCCCCAAGGGATATCGCTTCCGTAAACGCCGTGCAGCATGGCCCGGGACAATGCATCGTGCATCATCGTGAGGCTTGCATTGCCGCCTACGATGATTTCCCGTGGGTCTACGCCGAGTACCTGAGCGAACAAGGCCTTGGCTTCCGGGATCCCGTCAAGCCCGCCGTAATTGCGGATATCGGTACCGTCTGCGGATGTTAAGCCCTCTCTTGAGCTTAATACATCCAGCATCCCCATGGAGAGGTCGAGCTGTTCGGGACACGGCTTCCCCCTGGACATGTCCAGCTTCAGATTCCGGCTCTTATAAGCCTCGTACCTTGCTTGTAATGCCTCATACTGCTCTTCCCACTCCGTCTCGCTCCCAGTGTTAAGCTCCCTCATTCGGCTGCAGCCTCCCCATGATTTCAAACAAGATATTCCCCATAAAATAGCACACGCCAGTAGGAATCTCAACCTTTTTTTGGCCGCTCCGTCAGCCTGCCCCGAGTGGACGGACACCCGTATGATTTGGCCGCGGAATTGGTAAAATAAGACGGATTTCAACTAAAGTAAAAGGAGAGAACAACCTATGGACGATATTCAAAAGTATGCGGCGGAGCAGCGGACGGAGCCGGAGCAAATGACGAACGGTGAAGCCAAGCCGAAAGCCATAAACAGCACGCAAAGGACAAAAAGCGACCGGATGGACCAAACCGAAAGCACGGATGAGACCCAGGGTTAAAGAAAAAGCGCACACCATGGCGGATTTAGCCGTGGCTGCGCTTTTTTTCACATCGTTCTACCGCTTATACAATCGCTCCAGGATCGCATCCGTGACTTCCTTATTCGTGGCGGTACCGCCCAAATCCGGCGTCTTGATGCCGTCTGCCAGCGTATCCTCCACCGCATCCAGGATCAGCCGGCCGATTTCCTCGTAGCCCATGAAGTCCAGCATCATTTTGCCGGTCCAGATTTGGCCGATCGGATTGGAAATTCCCTTGCCTGCAATGTCCGGAGCAGATCCGTGAACCGGCTCGAACATGGATGGGTACTCCCGCTCCACATTCAAATTCGCCGCCGGAGCAATGCCGATGCTGCCCATGATGGCACCGCCCAGATCGGTCAGAATGTCTCCGAAGAGATTCGAAGCGACGATCACGTCGAAGATGTGCGGCTTCATGACGAAGAAAGCGGCGAGGGCATCGATATGGATGCTCGCGGTTCCGGTCTCCGGGTAATCCGACTTCACCATTCGGAACACGTCGTCCCAGAAAGGCATGCTGTGGGAGATCCCGTTCGATTTGGTCGCGCTGGTCACATGATGGCGGCGGCTCTTCGCAAGCTCGAACGCATAGCGCATCGCGCGCTCGGTTCCCTTCCGCGTAAAGACGGCGCTCTGAATCGCCATCTGATCCGCACCGCTGTGGATGCGGCCGCCGATTTCCGAGTATTCCCCTTCGGAATTCTCGCGGACCACAATGAGGTCGAAATCGTTCGGCTCCCGCGGCGGGGACTTGAGGCCGCGAAGCGAGCTTGGCGGGCCTGACGTTGATAGCCTGCTGCATTTCGCGGCGGATTTTGATCAGCGACCCCATAGGGAGATATGATCCGGCACAAGCTCGGGCATACCGACGGCGCCGAGGAAGATCTGGTTGAAATTGCACAGGGTCGCGATGCCGTCATCAGGCATCATTTGGCCGTGCTTCAAGTAATATTCGCAGTTCCAAGGAAATTCCGTCCACCGAAAAGCAAGCCCTCCGTGGATCTCCGCCGCCGCTTCCAATACGCGGATGGCCGAAGGAACCACTTCGCCCCCGATCCCGTCGCCGGGGATAACGGCAATTTCATACAGATTCATTGGATTTGCCCCTCTCCTGTGAAATTGCAGTGCGACAACCGTCATGCGATTGATAACGTTTCCATAAGTTGAAGGTATTCGACGTCCGTAGACCGTATCCCTCCCCTGGACGGCAAAAAGCCTGCAGGGCACTGCGGGCCTGAAGCCGTATATGGTTTTACTTGGAGATATCCTGCCATTCTACGATGAATTCTCCCTCGAAATTTTCCTTTTCATATCTGCTGTGCTCTTCCAGTGCGTTGCCGCATTCGCAGGAGATTTGGTCCGACCCGTAATTGTCCGTGCCGAACACGATCGGCTCCTGGCGGTAATGACGCCGCCCGGGCACGACCTTATGCTCCTTACCGCAGCTCAAGCAACGAATGATGAATCCGGATTCCATGCAGGTCACCAACCTTATATATGAATCGATCAGGTCAATCGAGAAAATCCTTAAGCCGCTTGCTCCGGCTCGGATGTCTCAGCTTGCGCAGCGCCTTCGCCTCGATTTGGCGAATCCGCTCGCGCGTTACGCCGAACACCTTGCCTACTTCCTCGAGCGTCCGGGTACGTCCGTCATCCAGCCCGAAGCGCAGGCGCAGCACGTTCTCTTCCCGTTCCGTGAGCGTATCCAGCACATCCTGAAGCTGCTCCTTCAGCGGCTCGTAAGCCGCCGCATCCGACGGGGCCGGAGCATCTTGATCCTCGATAAAATCACCCAGGTTCGAGTCGTTCTCTTCGCCGATCGGCGTTTCCAGCGAAACCGGCTCCTGGGAGATCTTCATGATTTCTCTTACTTTATCCGTGGTCAGATCCATTTCCTTAGCGATTTCTTCCGGCGTCGGTTCTCGGCCGATCTCCTGCAGCAGCTGCCTGGACACCCGGTTCAGCTTATTGATCGTCTCGACCATATGGACCGGGATCCGGATCGTCCGGGCTTGATCGGCAATGGCGCGCGTAATCGCCTGGCGAATCCACCATGTCGCATATGTGCTGAATTTGAAGCCCTTGGAAGGATCGAATTTCTCCACCGCTTTCATAAGCCCCATATTGCCTTCCTGAATCAGATCGAGGAACAGCATGCCGCGTCCGACATAGCGTCTGGCAATGCTGACGACAAGACGCAGATTCGCTTCGGCTAGTCTCCGCTTCGCCTCTTCGTCTCCCTGTTCAATCCTCCTTGCCAGCTGGACCTCATCCTCGGCGGAGAGAAGCTGAACGCGACCGATTTCCTTGAGGTACATCCGCACAGGGTCGTCCGTCCGGACGCCAGGCGGCAGGGTCAGATCATCGTCAAACGACCGGTCCTGCTCCTGAGTCTCTCCGGTCCCGGCGGACTCTGCATCAGCCCGGCCGTTCCCCAGCCCAATGCCAAGCTCCAGCAACTGCTCAAAAAACGCATCCATTTGTTCAGGATCCAGATCGAACGGAGCGAGCTTTTCCGAAATTTCCTGGTAAGTCAGCGAACCGTGCTGCTTGCCTTGTTCGATTAATTGTGCCTTCACCTGCTGAGGCGTAGGTTCCCCCGTATGCTTGCCTATTCTCCATATCCGACTCCCTCCTCCCCGGAAGCAAGCTTTCTCCATTTCTTCAGCCTTCTCCGGGATCATATTCTGGCACTCTGCGGTTCGATTTCTCTCCTTTAATTCTGTTCTTGACAAATTTGATTAATTGTGCTATATTAAATAATGAATGCGCAAAACCTAAATCTTATTCGTGATAATAACACATTATTTATACGGATTCAACCCTTTTTCGTTTCTTCCATTATTTAGCCAATAAAGCTGCCCTAGGGCAGCTTTTATTTGTTTTTGTACCTTTGCCGGAATAACGCAGCGGCCACCCCCATCCCCACTGCTTCATAGAGGCCCCCGAAGGATCAACCAAAACTTCAAGGTCGCCGGCAAGCCGGTCCTGGTCCGCCGCGATCCCGACACAGGAGAACCTCAGCATGATCCCGGTTGAAACCATCATCTCCAATCAAGCAGACCGGCGGAAACGATGCCCGCGGCCTCGGCAAGCAAACGCAAAAAAACCATGGAGCAGCAACTCCATGGCTCTGGAATGAGAACGCGAGGGCGAGCAAGCCCGATAGGCTCTGTCCGAAAGGCTCAGGGATGTGCTGATCCGTATCACCGAAAAATGACAGTCGGGCCCCGTTCAGCACCTTCGTAAATTTAATGGTGCGAACAACCTCCGCCAAATTGGCCGGTAATACCGGCCTGGGCGCAACCTCGGTCAGAGACAGGCGTCCGCTTCGGGTCAGGCACTTGGATTTGGCGTGGCGTGAATCAGATCATGGTTATGAAGCGAAGCCTCTAAGCCTCGTGCGGCAGAATCCCTTCCATTCGGTGAAGAAAGATAGTTCCTTAGCCTTTCCAGCGTTTAACTACGATCCATTCGACCAGAACCAAATTGATGGCCAGCCCGATCCATATGTTTGTTTCCAGAATAGCCTCCACCATTGCCTCCCTGCCGCCGGGAAGCCGGAAGCCGTGCAGGCTGAGATAAAGCAGGATGCAGACGGGTACGATGAGCCGTGCGGTAACGGCTACCAAAGTGATCGCATAGCTGCGCAGCATCCAGACGCGGTGATCCTGAAAACGCCGCAGGACGGCCGTGCGGTATCCTTTCCAGCTGGTAAACAGCCACAAGAGACTCAGGGTCAGGAAGGCCGTGACCTTCGTAAAGCTCTCGATATATACGGAGATGATGAGCCCAAGGTCGCCGCTGAGAAACACGCAGACGACATAGACCCTTCCAGCGGCGCGATGCAGCCTCGGACTTCGGATCCGGACCCGCTCAATGAATTGAAACATGCCGGCAATCAGGGCCGTAAGCGCCAGAATAATATGGGCGGCCAGAAACGAATAGTGCAGGGAGAAAGACGGATTCAGCTCCACCCTGCTCTTCGCCGGATCCAGCGTGAAGTAAGGTGCCGAAGCAAAAATACCAACACCGACGGCCACGACAGCGAGGATCGACCAAGTGATTTTTACGCTCCCACTCATTGGCATTCCCCTATCAACGATAAATTTCCTTCTTATTTCAATGTACCCTTGAAGTCTAAAACGGCTCTAAACGAATCCTTAAAAAAGGCTAAAAAGCGGGGAGAAAAAATCGTTTCAAATAAACTGTACCGTGTGGGTGCAACTAGGGGCGCTTATACTGAATAAACAGGAAAGATATGAATCCAGGGAATTGACATTCGTCGGCATTCCCTGGTTACAGGAGGAACTGCGCATTGAATTTGGAAGCATTGGGCTGGACCCCGGCTTGGGAGGAACAGTTTAAGTCCTACCGCGAGCAAGGCTATACCCCGGGGCGGGTGGCTTTGGAGCATACGCATTTGTACCGCGTCATTACGGAGCGGGGAGATTTGCTGGCGGAGATATCGGGAAAAATGCGGCATACCGCGGCCGGACGGGCGGATTACCCAGCTGTGGGCGATTGGGTCGTCCTCTCCGAACGCCCGGACGAGGGGCGAGCCACGATCGTGGAGATTCTGCCCCGTTTTAGCAAATTTTCGCGTAAAGCGGCGGGCAGTACGGTGGAAGAACAGATCGTCGCCGCCAACATCGACACCGTATTTCTGGTGAACGCGCTCAATCACGATTTTAATATACGCCGGATGGAGCGCTACTTGATTCTGGCCTGGGAGAGCGGGGCTTCCCCCGTCATCGTGCTGAGCAAAGCCGACCTGTGCCCTGATGTGGAAGCAGCGGCGCCGAGGTGGAGGCGATTGCGCCCGGCGTACCGGTTCACGTGATCAGCTCGGCTCATAATCAAGGCTTGGAGGAGCTGGCCCCTTACCTTCGCCCGGGCTCGACCGTAGCCCTCCTCGGCTCTTCCGGCGCAGGTAAATCCACGCTGATCAACCGGTTGTACGGCCAAGAGATTCAGTTAACCGGAGGGATCCGTGAAGGCGATGACCGCGGCCGGCATACGACGACCCACCGGGAGCTCGTGGTGCTGCCCCAAGGCGGCCTCCTGATCGATACGCCGGGCATGCGGGAGCTGCAGCTGTGGGAGGCCGAGGACGGGCTGAGCGCCTCCTTCCGCGATATTGAAGAGCTGTCGGAGCAGTGCCGCTTCCAGGATTGCCTGCATGCCAAAGAGCCGGGCTGCGCAGTGAAGGCGGCGCTTGCCGGCGGAACGCTGAGCCGGAGCCGCTACGACAATTATTTGAAGCTGCGGCGGGAGCTGGCTTATTTTGCCCGTAAAGAAAACAAGGCGCTCCAATCCGCGGAGAAGACGAAGTGGAAAAAGCTCAGCCAATCGGCCAAGCAGCGTCAAGATTTCTATTAATACTCCTAAAAAAACTGCCGGCCCCTATGGCCGGCAGTTTTGGCTTATCTCATTACAGTTTGTTAAATACGTCTGTCAGCACCGGCACAATTTGCGATTTGCGCGATACGACGCCTTTCAGTACGGCTTTGTTGTTTTCGAGCTTCACGTTATAAGCTTTTTCTACGGCATGAGCCGCGCGGCCCAGGGCGATACCGACGGAATCGTTATTCAAGATGTCCGTTACGACAAAGAGGAAGAGGTCCAGGCCCTTCTCCGAAATCATCGCGGACAGCGCATCTTCCAGTTCGGCTTGACGCGAAAGCACATCGTTCGTATCCACCGCGTTCACCTGCGCGATTTCCACTTTGGAGCCGCCCATTTGGAACTCTTTGGCATCGAGGGAAATCAGCTCTTGGATCGACTTGCCGCTCAGATCAGCGCCGGCTTTCAGCATGTCGAGTCCGTAAGTATCGGCGTTCACGCCGGCGATTTCCGCGAGCTCGCGCGCTGCAGCCACGTCTTCCGGAGTGCAGGTCGGCGATTTAAACAGCGACGAGTCGGAAATGATAGCGGAAAGCATCAGACCGGCAATCTCTTTGCGGATGGAAATGCCGTTTTCCTTGTACAATTTCTTCAGGATCGTCGCCGTGCAACCGACCGGCTCAGCGCGGTAGTAGAGCGGACCGCTCGTCTCGAAGTTGGCGATCCGGTGGTGGTCGATGACCTCGATCACACGAACCTGATCGATGTCGCTTGCGCTTTGCTGGCGCTCGTTGTGGTCGACCAGAATTACGTCCTTCGCTTCGCCGGCAACCGTATCCACCTGGCGAGGCGCTTTAACTCCGAAATGATCCAGCGCGAACTGCGTTTCGCTGTTAACGCTTCCGAGACGCACCGGCTCCACACTCTGGCCCAGCTGGGTCTTGAGATCGGCGTACGCAATGGCAGAGCAGATCGAATCCGTGTCCGGATTTTTATGCCCGAAGATCAGTACTTTTTCCATTCATCTTACTCCTTAGTCATTTTTTATATTGGCGAGAAAAGTATACCCCAGATCGTAATTCCCAATCAAGATTATACCGTATAATCCGGCCTTATTCCTATCCCTCTACCCGGAAAATATCATTCGCTTCGAAATCCGCCGCCGCGCTTGTTCTTCCTATCCTCGATATAGAGATCAAGCGCCTGGATTCCTCTATGGGCCAGCTTAATGATGATTCCCATAGCTAAAGCTAGGGGCTGTTCAGATGTTTCTTTTTTTATTATCCAATATGTCCCTCTATTTCTGCTCTCAATTGTTCAAACCACTCTAAGTTAACCAAGTGATGGGAACGGGAATTTTCGTTCATGCGGCGGAAGTAATCGATTGTGCCGGGAAGTTCTTGTGTGTTCGACAGGTATTCATCAAGGAGGGCGATTCGGGTTTTAGTCTGGTCTATTTGCGATTGGATCAGTTCCAGCAATTTGTTTTTGTCGTATTCATCGGCAAAGAGCAGCGCCCCATAAAATTGCAAGTTCACATATTCCGATTTGGTGCCGTATTTGACCATTAATTTTTCGAATTCGGCCTTTCCCGATCCGGTGATTTTAAAGTTCCGAATTTCGCGCCCACTGGTTGAAGGATTCTGCTGAATCTGTTCAATCCAACCTTTTTCTTCAAGTTGCTGCAGATTGTAATAAAACGAGCCTTTTGTGAAGTTTACAATGTATTTGTAATGGCGTTTTTCCATTAAGGCCAGTAGTTCATAGCCGTGAGCGCCGGGGTTTTGGATGAGCAAGCCAAGGATGAGTAAGGGGATCAAGACTGCATCACCTTCACCATCTGCGCCTCGAATTCTGCGTACGTGATTTTACCCGAAGCCAAATCCATGCTATGAAGGTAAATCTGTTCCGTTTTCGAATAGTCGCGCTCCACTTTCAGCGGTTGCTCCTCCCCAGGGATGGGTTCCATGACATGACACTTTTTCGAAAAAGCCTCGAAATAGCGGTAGCCGAATTTGCGTTGCGAAACCGCGTCTAAATGAATGCCATCAGGATTCGCCGTCAAATCTCCCGCTGTTACAAAATAACAATTTTGCTGTTCGTTAGCGAAGTGCTGCAATTGTTCATTGACCTGCCGATACTCTGTCGCGTGCTGTCCAAAACCGGTCTTCCCAAGGAAATCACCAAGTCCGCCAACGATTAACGGCACCTCATCAAGATTTAATTCGTTTCTTAAGGTCTCGATGATAAGGGTCAATTTCTCGTAATAAGTTTCATGCAGCGAATTATAGCTGTCACTCTCACCCTGGTGCCAAAGGATTCCGCAGATTTGACTGGACCGCAGGGCAAAGCGGGCTTCGGACAAAGCATGCTGAAAAAGGATGCCTTCCGGATGCCAGTCATTCAAGGAACTACCACCTTCCGCACAAGGAATCAAACCAATTTCTTCATCGGGATTGGCTTTCGACCAGGCATCGGCAAAAGACGCCGCCAGGCTTACACCGGAAACCGGACGGTCGTAATTAATCGGCTCTGTCATCATCTGCCACTGTCCATTGCGCAGCATTTTTATTTTTTCATTATAGATAGGATCGACTTCATGCAAAAATCCACGGCCCGCCATATTAGACTGACCCAACATTAAAAATGACTTTATCATTTCGTCTTCACGCCTTTACATCACTAATATAGTCTAATTAGACTAAAAAAATATTATATAGGCTGAATAGACTATGGTCAATGTTAGGGTACAAAAAGAAACATAACGATTTGGAGGCTATCTTTTGAAAAAGCCATTTGATGAGAAAGCCTTGCCTCTCCATGTAAGAAAGCACTATAAAGAAAATAGAAAGGTTCCTTGTAACATCCAAGCCTATTTGGAGGAACACTATCAAGATGAACAAATAGAGAATATGCAACGGTTTTCCGAATCCCTTCAAGTTTTGGAAGCGGCTCTTGCTGCGGACTTGCTCCGTCGCGGTCTTACTATGTCACGGATGCCTGCCGCCGGAGTATTGGTAAGAGAGAGTGCAGGGGCATGGCTACATTTGCATTGTGATTTTATTTAATAAAAATATTTTTTTTATTCCCTATGTCGATCTCACCATTATTCATTCGTCGTACTCTTAGAAGGACAATTCTTATTGAATCAGTTAAAGGAGAGATGGACGATGACAAAAACAATTTCTAAAGGGCGACTATGGACGGCGAGAGTAATGAGCGGAATAGCCATTTTGTTTATGCTGCTTGACAGTACCATGAAATTATTTAAACCTTCCTTTGTTGTTGATTCTGTCGATCACTTGGCTTCCAGGAGCATCATATTTATCTGATGGCCATACTCGGACTTCTTTCAACCGTTTTTTATGTAGTGCCACGTACAACGATCCTGGGTGCTATGCTGCTGACCGGTTATTTTGGAGGCGTAATTGCGACTCAGGTTCGTCTAGACGCCCCGCTTTTTTCCACGATCCTGTTTCCTGTTTATCTGGCTGTGTTGGTTTGGGGAGGCCTTTGGTTGAGGAATGAGCAAGTGCGCAAATTCTTTTCTTTGCAACCGTAGTGTGGAGTGGACGAAAGAACGCATCGGGTGGACTATTCCGATACAACTTGTGTAATCCGGGGGAGAGTAAAAACACGGTTACATTAAAAGTCGCATATGAGGGACTGTTGAGTCCCTGAGATGCGGCTTTTTCATTTTACCCTTTAGAATGACTAGATTCCCCGTTAGAGGACCGGGTCTCCCGGGCAGGCGCCGATGCGTTTTCGTTCTCCTCATGCCTCACGGCTCCGTAAAGAGCGGCCAAAGCGGCTGCAGCGAGCATAAACCAGGCGCCTGATGCGACAGATATCCGCAGTTCCATGCGATCCGCCATCCACGCGCCGACGAGCGGCCCGATGATCTGGCCGGAGGCGAATAAGGCGGTCAGCACGCTCAGCGCTTCCGAATACGATTCGCCGGGCACTGTGCGGCGAAGCAGAGCCGAGGTCATAACCGGCGGCGAGAGGAAGGAGGTGAGTCCGAGCACCGCGCCGCCGATCAGCGTTAGCGGCAGGCTGTACGCCAGCACCCCCAAGACGCCTGCGGAGCCCAATGCAAGTCCCGCCGCCAAGGTATAACCGCTCGGCCACCGGTCTATGGCTTTTCCGCCCAGCAGTCCGTTAAACAATCCTGCCAGACCGATCACCGCCCAGACCAGCCCCGAATAAAAAGAAGGAATTCCCTGTTCGGTCAGGTAGGGGATCAAGTATGTGAAGTAGACGATGTAGCCCCATCCGAATAGAAAGTAAGCCCCGCTTAGAAACAGTTGCTCCTTCGGATGGAATACGACGCGAAGAAGCGACCTCCGCTTGGCGACGCTCGGCCCCGCCGCTTGTGCCGCAGCTTTGGACCTGCCGCCGGGCTGTTCCCCGGTAGAAATCCGAGGGACCAGCGGATGCCTCCGGAGAACGGATTGGAAACCGATAGCGGCGGCGATGCCGAACGCCCCCATGAGTACCCAGGCGATCCTCCAGGCGGCGGTATGCGCAGGATCGATCAGCCATGGCGCCGGGACTCCGGTGATGACAATGCCTGCCGAGCCTCCCAGCCAGATCAGCCCGGAAGCCAGCCCCCGCTGTTCGGGTTGGATGCGATCCAATGTTTGCGACAAGACCAGCACCGTGGCGAAGGCGGAGAATAGACCGATCGCAAACCGCCACACGCCTAGCTGAAGCAGACTCGTACTGGAAGCCGAAGCCAGCATCGTAACCCCGAGCGCCAGACAGGATAGCAAAGTCATCTCCGGCCTCCGGCGGGGAAAACGCGGCAGGATGAAGGGCAGCAGCAGGGTGCCTGCCAAATAGCCGATAAAATTCAGCGTCCCCACCCCGCCGAGCAAACTGTAGGATCCGCCGAGACTCCGCTGAATGCCCGGGAGCAGCAGGCCGTAAGACAAGCGGGAAAAACCGAGTATGACGGCAAACAGGCAGGAAGCCCACAAAGTAGCTTGGCTGAAAACGGATGAATAACGATCGCTGTGCATGATCTATGCCTCCTTGAACCATTCAAGATTGACATCATCATAAAACAAGATATGATATTAGTAAAATTGAATTAATCGATGATTTTTATCGTATATTCCGATATAAAAGGCAGGTGCAACCCATGGATCTGAAAATGCTGAAGACCTTTCTTACCATCGTCCGTTTGGGCGGCTTTCAGAAAACGGCCGAAGAGCCGCAGTATGCCCAATCGACCATATCCATGCAAATTCAAAAGCTGGAAGCCGACCTTGGCGTAACATTATTTGTCCGGGACGGCAAACGGATACGCTTGACGGAGGCGGGCCGGATGCTCAGCCGGCAGGCTGAGCCACTGCTGAAATCCGCGGAGAGCCTACGCGAAGCCTTGGCCGGTGTCGGTCAGGGGATGGCCGGTCAGGTGCGGATCGCGTCCGTGGAGCCCGCCGCGACCAGCCGTTTGTCTCCGGTGCTCGCCGATTTTTCAAAGGAACGTCCCGCCGTGAAATTATCGCTGGAGATCGGAAATACGGATTTTGTATGCGGGCGGGTGGCATCCGGCCATGCCGATTTCGGCCTTTGCTCCCCTGTCTCTTCCGGCGGCCTGCGTTATGAGCCGTTGTTTCAAGAAACCTTCTCGCTTCTGGTTGCCATGGAGAATCCGCTTTCGCAGGAGCCGGCCTTGTCATCGGACAGCCTTCACGGGCAGCGGCTTCTCCTGAAGGAACGCACCTGCCACTACCGGGCGATGATGGAAATATCCCTGGCCGAGAAAGCCTGCATGACGGAAAATGCCATTGAAGTGGGCAGCTTCGAGGCGATCAAGCAATTGGTGCAGCGCAATCTGGGCATTGCTTTCATCCCCGATATCCTGTTGAAGCACATCCCTGATGGAACTGTCGTGCGCCAAGTATCCGATCTGGACCTGAAGCTGACGATCGGCCTCGTTTACCGGGAAGAAGCCTATTCGCCGCAGGCGGCGGAAATACTGATGGAGAACATCCGCCAAAGTCTGTTATCCTCCTGATTGCTTCTTCAAGCTTGGAAAAGAAGAAAAAGCAGCTTTTGCCTCGTCATATTTTTCCGGCCTGGCTATTATAATTAAATTACTCTCTTCATTCGGAGGTGTGTATGCGATGAAACTGGGTATCGGAAATCTCCACCTAAACCGGGAAAAAAGCAAGTTGGTACTGCAGAAGGTTCAATCTAGCGGCACTAATCCGAGGAAAAGGCTGACCCGTTACTTAAACAACAAAAGATAAAGCGCTTACAGTGCTAGACCGACGTCATTGCTAAGGTTGATGCCACTGAAAAACCGCAAGGGGCATAAAGTGCACCCTTGCGGTTTTGTCTTATCTCGAACGGCATCCTGCGACCAACTGATCCGGCGACCGATCAGCCGCTCCTTCTCTCCGCCTTCATTCTCTCCAGCTCTTCCCGTACATCCACCTTGAACGCTTCGCTCCGGCCTGCCGCTGATGTACCGCCGAGAATGCCGTTCACGCGCAGGCTTGCCGCCGCCGCAGACCTCCTGCCGCCAAACTTGCTCCTCCATTCTCGCTACGCCTCTATTTACCTTCTCCGAATCGAAGGAGAACGAAGCTTCGGACAGCTCTTGGATGGCCTGCGCCGCACTCACTCTGGACTCGAGGAACCTTTTCTTATTCAGGAGCTCATCATACGTTTCCTTCAGCTTGCGCAGCTGCCCTTCCAGGGCGATCGTACGGTTTTTGACCGCATCCGCCTGATCGCGGTATTCCTGCAGCTTTCTCTCCCAGAGCAGCTTCTCCTCCACGGCCAGCTGTGCGATCCCTTCCTCCTCCCGGTCGATCGCCAGGTTCGCCTGACGGGTGCGCTTCAGCACCATCTCTTCGGCGTCCGCCATCAGCGCCTCATATTTTCGCTCGGTCAGAAGCTGCTTCGCAAGCGCCTCTCTGCCCTCATCCAGCTTCTCCTCCACCTCGCGGATATACTGCTTCACCATCCGGATCGGATCCTCCACCTGGTCCAGTAAGTGATGAATGTCTGCCAGTGCAATATCTTTTACCCGTTTAAAAATTCCCATGTTATTTATCCTCCTTGAGTGTATTTCGTTCCCATTCGTCCAGCAGATGTCCTTGACCCGTAGGGGCAGGACCGTAAGATGCCGGTCGCGGTCCGGCAGTAGATCCTTTCATCCTGTTTGCTTGTATTCTTCTATATACTAGGAAGGCGATAACTGCCGCAATCAAAGCGCCGATCGGACCGGTTAGGAACATAATCCCGGCTAGGACCACGAAGCCTGCCGCCCACTCTAGCCATGCTTTTCGCCCTGCCCTTTTCCAAAGCAGGCATCCGGCTGCAACCAGCGCAAGTCCAATCAGAGCTGTGACGACCCATCCTCCGAAACCAAAGCCGCTATGACCCGGTCCGGCGTGGCCTGCTCCCAGTCTCCCGGCATGTCCGGAGAAAGCCGGCCCCCGCTCCATGAATCCTCCCGGATATCCATGGGCGAAGGCTCCCTCGTGTACCGCCCTCGCAGCCATTCGGTGCATCTCCATGCTATGAATGCCTTTTAAGTAAAGCCCGATGGCCAGCACTCCGATCAAACCGGTGGCCAGGGCCCATAGAATCCATTTCATGATTCCTTTTCTTCTCGCGTTCACCCTTCATTCCTCCTCCCCAAGGCTTGTCCGTTCCTTCTTATTTAGCGGAATCAGCGGAATCAGCGGAATCAGCGGAATCCTGGGATGGAGCCGGAGCTTCCGGGCCGCCAAAGCCGTGCTGCATGCCTCCCTTGCTTTCCACAAAGCTCTTGATTTGCTCGGTGGCCTGCTCTTTGATCTTGGCAATCAAATCATCCTCGCTAATGCCTTTCGCTTCGGCGACTTCCGCCAGCGATTTGCCGGCCGACAGTTCCGTATTCAGCTCGTCTTCCGTGGTACCAAGCAGTCCGGCAATCGCTGCTTGGTCGCCGAACGGTCCGAAATGTCCTTTGCCGCCCCTATCGCCCTGCGGTCTTGTATTTTCAACCATCTGCTTCAGCCGATCCGTTAGGCCCGATTTTTGCTTATCCGCCTGATCCTGCGTGATTAGTCCGGAGCTGAGTGCAGCGTCGATAGACTTGTTCTTCACGTCGGCAAGCTTTTTGCAGGAAATCTTCTTCAGCAAGTCCTTTCGCCTGCGCTATCTCTGCTAGCGTCTTGCCCTGCTGCAAATCAGACGTTACCGTGCTCAGGTCGACTCCCAGCAAGGTCGCCGTTTCCTGCGCCAAATCGCCTCCCCGGAAGCCGCGGTCACCCGGCCGCTGGCCGCGTCCCGGAACGCCGGGGTTCTGGTTCATATTCGCCTGAGCCTCTGCAGCCACCGTATTTTGTGCGGTGCCGTTATCCGCTGAAGCCGCTGCAAAAGCTTGGGACCCAAGCGACCCGGCTCCTCCCAGTAAGAATGCAGCCGCCAGCGTTCCTGTCATCACTTTTTTTCCGATCATCTTCATAGTGTAAGCACCTCTTTTTTAGATTGGTTTTGTTTTTGTTTTACACTTTGAAGTATAGACGGTCGCCCTGAAATGCAAATGAAATATAACTGAGAGCCGGCTTAGCGTTAACTGAAAGCCCGCTGAATGAGATTTTTCCGGACGGACGTGCTATAATAAACGACAGGATTTATCTGAATTGGAAATATAGGGATAAAAGGAGAAATGAGATGAGCCGATTTCATTACATTGGTTCCCCGAGAGAGCCGCCTCTGGGAGTAAGGGGAAGTATCAAGTCGCCTGAAGACGTAAGCGGCAAGCAAGCCGGTTCAAGCGGTAAGGTTCAAATCACGCAAACTTCCCGAAGGGAGCGTTCCGCTTGAACAAATCATCGATCTGTCCCATATCACTCCTGAAGAGACTGAAGTATACGATTCCATGGAGCACGCCGCCGGGATTTTGATTCAGCACCTTAGTCCTTGGAATGAAGCCATTAGAAAGCATTTTACCAACGCTTATGTATATGAAATTGCACCGGTATGGGGAAAATTCGTCCTGCACCCCGATATGCGCGTATGTTTCCCGATGAATACCTTGCCCATCTTAAGAGTATCCGGGAGCTATTCCGGCTGACGCGGGAATTCGGGGAGAACGAGGAGATGTTTGAGCTGTATTCCTGCTGGATCGGCGAAGAAAGCGAGGAGAAGGAGCAATGCTTGGAGTGGTCGCTGGAAGATGTAAGTGCACGGATCGAGGATGGTTTTGAACTTATGGAAAAGCAGTATATCCGAATCCGGATAAATTGAAAAAAGACCCGCAGTCAAAACTGCAGGTCAAGTGGTCAAGGGCTTCCGGCTTCTCTATATATTATTTTAAGGATTGAACGGCTTCGTTCAAAGCTTGAATTAACCCGTCGTTCAATTGAGATAAGGCCTGTTTATCCATGGGACTCTTTTGCGAACCGGCTACTTCGGGATTCAGGCTTTTTTCAATCTTTTCATACAAGTCGGCGCTGCGCGGGCGAACCCCATCTTCAAAGGTGCTCCAAATGTCTTCCAGCTTAGGGCCCAGTTCTTTGACCTTGGCTTCGTTGCCCGCCTCAATTTCTTTTTTCAAGTCGCCTGCAATGCCCAGCATTTGAGTGGATCCGGCTTTGATTTGATCAACCGGGATCAGCTTTTGCGACAAATCGTAGAGCGCCTGGATCAGCTGGCTGTCCAGTTTGGAGACCGCATCCTTGTCGATTTTAGATGCTTTGGAAGCGCCAATGGCCGGATCCAAGCTTTTCTCCACCTGCTCATAGATATCCGGGTATTTCGGCTTCACGCCGTCTTCGAAAGAGCCCCAGACCTCCTCAAGCTTCGGTCCCAGCTCCTTGATTTTCGCTTCATCCCCGGCCGCCGCGCGGCTTTATTAAGCTGCTTGGCCGTTTTCAGCAATTTCGCCGTTCCTTCCTTGACCGCTGCATCGGAGACGGTGTTGCTCCCGGATGGTTGGGAAGAAGCCGTTGCTTGCCGTTCCGCCAGCAGATTGTCCGGCTTGATTCATGTTGGAGCCGCATGCGGAAAGCGCCGCGGCCGAAATCAGAAGTGAAGCGGTTAGCAGGAATGCATTCTTGTTCATTTTTATAAATACCCCCAGAATTGGTTATGATATGGCTGAAGTCCGGTTGGACCCTCTTTTAATAAGCTTGCTTGCAACAAGGAAAAGAACGGCTCCCAATGCGATGATGAGCTGAGGAATGGCACTCTCCCAGGACGGGAAGAATCCGAGAACATCGATGCTCGGCAAACGGGAACTGTTCGAATTCGGCAATAATCCCGCCAGCTGCAGGCTGTGAATGCCTAGACCGGTAAATTTGATACATAGATAGAACACAATAAGGCTTGAGACCAGAAAGAACGGACGAAGCGGTAATTTCATACCCACATACAGCATCAGAAAAGCGATAACGGCCAAAATGCCTAACCCGAGCAGTATACCCAGCAAGAGTCGCTGAAGGCTGATCTGATTCACCATCCCGATGATGAACAGCACGGTCTCCGTTCCTTCCCGGAATACGGCGAGGAAGGACAGCACGCCGAGAGAAACCATACGGCCCGAGGTCAGGGCGGTTTGCGTTTTCGTTTGAATATAGGCATTCCACTGCTTTACATTGGATTTGCTGTGCAGCCAGTAGCTCATATAAAGCAGCATGACCGCTGCAAAAATCCCTGTCCATCCTCCGATGAGGAAGTTATTCGTACCGAAAGCCCCCGAGGAGAATACGAACTTTACGATGACGGCCAGGACGGCGCTGAAGAGAAGACCCGTGATCACGCCCGACCAGACCCAGCGGCCTCCGTTTCCTTCCTTGGATTTCTTGACGAATGCCAGAAGCGCACCTACGACAAGCGGCGCTTCGAGTCCTTCCCGGATGGGTATCATAGCCGCGTCCCAAAGGGTATAAGACGTTTTCCCGGCAAGCGGAGTAAGGTAAGCGATCATGTTATCCAGCATTTTCGCCGCGCTGTCGTACTGCCGTTCATTAATCATGGCATTAACCACGACCATATCGCGTTCGGAATCGCTGTACACCGAGGCTGATTGGGCCACAACGCTCCCTTCGACGCTTAACCAGCTCTCGCGGACGGTGCCGATTCCGCTTAATGACGCCGGTTGATCGTGATTAAGAACAGCTTCCTTTGTTTTTTCCAAGAGAGCAATGAATCCGGGAAGCGTGATGTTTTCTTCTTTACCGTCGGAACCTTGGGCATATTGGCCGTGGACGTAACGGTCGAGTACCTGCTGCAATTTTTGCAATGAAGCCAGTATCTCATCCTGTTTATTCACCATAAAGGCGTATTCCACTTGCCCCATCTCGGATTCAATATCCTTATAAGCCGATTTCGAATCCGCCTTGACCGTGTCCTCCACATCCATCCAATCGTCATGAAACTTGTCATAGGATTGTTTGGATCGGGTCAAGTCCTGCTGCTTGGCCGCATCCATCGCTTGGGTGACCGACGGCAAAGCCTTATTCATGTTGTCGACACCTTCAGTGGTCGCATGCACATGAGGAAGAATTAGGGTTGTAAAGAAAAGGGCGAGAACGATTAAAACTAGAAACGGTTTCCGCATGGGACCTCCCACTTTTTATATAAAAATTCATATTCCGTAATAATGAGAATCATTATCATCTTAGTTCACGGGATTATTCTACTTGAGAATGGTTATCAAGTCAACAGAAAATGAAGCTTTTACGCCTCATTCCCGCTATCCATTTTTTTCATGTCAGCACAAAGAAGCCAAAAGGCGGATCCCTCTTGGCTATCACAAACAGTATAGTAGAAATGATATCCCCGTTTAATCAAGAAACTGTTCATAATGCTTTAGTAATGCTGAGATCGTGTTCACCATTTTTTCCTTCAGTCGCTGCGGTTCTTCCACGTGAAGCGACCTGCCGTAGGATAGCAAGAGATGGGGCAAGAAGTCGACGGCCCTCTCCTCCAGCATAAAATGCGCCTCCTCCTCGGTCCGTTCCACCAGCGCATGCTCCAGAAACCAATGCCCGCACAAATCGTTCAAAGCCTGCGGTCTTCCATGGATTCGGACGGAAACCGGCCGCTGCGAAGGCTCCGAATCGGGCAACAGAGAGCCCAGAAAATGCTGACGCGCGGAAAAACCGTCTGGCCGCTCGAACCGGTGCTCCGTACGGGACAACGCCTGAATGCGGTCCGTGCGGAAGCTTCGGATTTCCCCGCGCAGATGGCAATAGCCGACCATATACCATCGACCTTTCCAGAAGACAAGCCCGTAAGGATCGATTCGGCGGGATTCGGGAGGCGTCTTGCCATAGCCTTTATGGTATTCCATAACCAGCGTATAGCCGTCGGCTACGGACGTTTCCAGCTCCTGCAGGACGGACTCCGCGGAGCCGTCGCTTAAGCCATGAATCACGTCGAAGCCTGCCGTATGGCGATCGATCGCGTCGGACTGCTCCGGATTGGTGTATCTTTTTAATTTCGTAACGGCCCGGTTCAAGGCATTGCCGTAAGGATATCCCGCTTCCTGAGCGAAGATGGCGGCGTGAACTAGCGCCTTCTGCTCCTCGAGATCGAACAAGAGCGGCGCATCGGTAAATTCATGGAGCAGGCTGTAGCCGCCGTTATGCCCGGAATCGGCGATGATCGGCACGCCGCTGGCGCACAGGGCGTCGATATACCGGTAAACGGTCCGGACATGGAGCTCCAGTTCGTCGGCCAGCTGCTTCGCCGTCATCCGTTTCCCCGACTTCAGCATCCATAAAATAGACAGCATATGATCCGCTTTGGACATGTTCGGTTGGAATCCTTCCCTGAGTGTGATGATACCTTGATTATAGCAATTTCCACGGCCGGTTGTCGTTTCGGCAAAAAATCCCCTTGAGGCGGGCGGATGATGTTGTCCCGCGGCCGCAGGCCTTCAAGGGGATTCGTTATAAAAGTGTTGAACATTTGTCCGTTAAGCGACTTAGATGCATGGGACACGATAGCCGCCGGATTAGCCGGTCTCTTCTTACTTGTCCGTGAACTGAAGCGATTGTAACGCCGTATTCAGCCGCTTCCACTGTTCATCGGTCTTCACGGCATCGTTAATCCGCAAACGCACCGTGTAGACGATGCCGTTTTTCGCAAAGAGATATTCATTTAACGTATAAGGCACGTTCTTGCTTTTGTACTGCACGGCGAATTTCTTCGCGGTCGTCCCGAATACATTCTCATCCGTCTCCTGATAAACGTAAGCAGCATCATTCTCGGCGTTGTTCTTGTAATCCTTCTCGATGCGGTTCTGCACTTCATCAAGCCCGGAGCGGTCATCCGCCGTAATCGTCAAGTTTGCCGCCTTCAAAGGAGAAGGCCTTTGAAGCCGATACGGACTCCCCGTCCAGATCGTAATCGCCGCCGCTGCTCCACATCTCCGGAACCTGCAGGGAGTAACGGTATTTCTGGCTTGTGTAGGTCACCGTCCTGTTCTTATCGAGCAGATCGTCCTCATCCTGTATGACGCCAAGCGATTTGCTCAGCGCTTCCTTGGGGAACTCCACGGACTTCACCAGGCCGTCCAGCGACGCATCCATCTCTTCTCCGGCCGCGGTTTTCGGATAGGACAGCTTCAACTCATACTTGTATTTGTCCTTGATGATATACAGCACATCGCTTTGCTTCCACTTATCCCCCATGGTAAAGGAGTAGCGGCTCTCAATCGCCGGAACCCCTCCGACGGTAAGTTCCCTGGCCCCTTGAACTTCCCGATAGCCGTCTACATAAGTATCCTTGAAACTGTTCTCCCGACGGCCGGCCCAATCCTTCAGCGTATCTCCCGAAGCGGCGGAGCTGATACGGACCGACAACGTCTGATCCCCGTCCTTGTTCGCAAATACCAAGCCGGGAACGTATTCCTTCCGCGCCCACTCTTCCGGCAGATCGAAGATCAAACCGTAATCGGTCGTTACCGTATTCTTGTCCTGGTAGGCGGAGATATCCTTCAGGGCCCCATTGTCCGCATCAAACTTCAGCTCGAACGAATCGAGTAAGTCGGTAAAGCTGTTTCGTTTCGACTCGCTCTTCGTGCTCTCATCATTATTCACAAGCAGCGTCACATAATAAATCTTGTCATCCTTCAAAAAGGCGCGAACCTGATAATAGCCGCCGTTTTCCCGTTCCGCGACCAATTTGGCGTAGGGCTGGGGTACGCCGTCGACATACCTCTTCTCCAGTACCGTATCCGCCGTCTTGGCGTTCAGCTTCTTGAGCAGACCGAGCGGGGACAGGTCGCGGCTTTGTTTCTCCTGAATCCGGATACTGACGGCGAACTCCCCTTTGGCATCGGCAAATACGACATTGTCGCCGAGATCGGACTGATTCGTCTTGACCAGGCCCGCCGGGTATTTCATTGACCAGCCGTAATGGCTGTCGCCGATCATGGTTTTGCCTTGATCCGCATCAATATAGGAGCCGTCGCCGTCCTGGAATACGTCCTGGCCTGAACGGTCCTCGCCGAGTACAAGATCGATTTCCTTCCCTTTCCCCTCCGACCGGAAGGAAAGGTGGGCTTTCTGATCAGGCAAATATTTCTTTAAAATTTCGTTGTATTCGACCAGATTGCGGGTTTTGGACCCGTCGATCGAGAGCAGAATGTCCCCCTGCTTGATTCCCGCCTTGGATGCCGGGGAATCGGCTTCGACATAGGTCACCTCAAGCCCGCTTTCGGAAGGCGACCCTACAACCGCTTCCCAGCTCTCCCCGAGCTCGATGCCGAGCGTCGGACGCTTCACTTTGCCGTATTTGAAAAAGTGATCCAGCACATACTGCACCGTGTCGACCGGAATCGCAAAGCCCAGGCTGTCGACGCCGTACTCGACGAATTTCATCGTGTTGATGCCGATGACCTCGCCTTTCATATTCACCAGCGCGCCGCCGCTGTTCCCCGGGTTGATCGCCGCATCCGTTTGGATCAGCTGGTATTTCGATTGCACGGAGCGTTCCATGCCGCTGACAATCCCGTAGGTAACCGAGTTCCGCAGGGCGAAAGACAGCGGAGTGCCGATCGCCATCACTGATTCGCCTACTTTAATGTCCGAGGACGATGCGAAAGTCGCCGGCTTGAGCCCGGCGGCTTCGATTTTCACCAGGGCCAGATCGCTCTCTTCGTCATAATGCGTTGTTTTCCCGGCGTACGATTTCCCGTCCGAGGTCACAATGGTCAAATTATGCATGTTCTTCACCACATGCGCGTTGGTGAGAATGTAGCCGTCACTTCGAACCACCACGCCCGTTCCGTGCGCAAGATTGTAGCGGTCCGCCTCCCAAACCTTCTTGCCGTCCGCCGGTTTGCCGATAATGGCCACAACGGAAGCCGTCGTCTTCTCAATAATAGACGGAATCGTCGTGCTGCTGGGCACCGCTTCCGCAGCATATACCCCGCTGCCCGAGCCAAGCAATGCAGCAACCAGAACAGCCGCCGCAGACCCCCTTATAACCCCTTTACCCCATCGTTCGAATGGATTCATTTCTCTAGTCTCCCTGTTTTGATACGGATATGTATAGGCAAAAAATGCATTGCACGTTCGAGCGGCGGCCGTTGATTCTCCCGCCGCCGGCGCTCTCAGTAGTATAGGGACAAAACACCCGGCTGACAATTAATCTAAAATTATTTTTAGAATCAGTCGGCATCCACCTTATACACGCAGCGGAACCGTTCCACCCCGGGTATTTCTCGCCAAGCCCGATGACTTCGAATCCGATATTGCGGTAAAAATCAACCGCTTCCTCGTCGGTTTCCGCCACAATCTCGGCCGGATGGATGAGTGCAAGGAGCTCCAGGATCAGCCCCCGGCCGAAGCCCTGGTTGCGGTGCTGCGGATGGACCGAAATGTGCCTTACGGTCAACACTCCCTCAGGGTCCACGGCGAAGCCCACGATCCCCAACAGCCGGCCGTCCTGTTCAATGCCGTACATTTGCAGCTCGTCCTTATGTATATATTCATTGACCGTGCTTTCCATGATATCGGGATCGGGAAATACGGAATATTCCAGCGACTCGACGACCTCCGGCTCGTTCAGCCTTGATTTTAGATTAACGAACAATGGTGTCACTCCTTCTGTTGTGGATAGGTTCAGTTCAATCCGTGCTATTCCATTGTATAATGATACACTCCGCACAGCGAAATGTCTTCCGAAACGGTATCCGGCGACGTTGCTGTCTGCAGAGACTTCTATTCTTTTTTCCAGTTTTATCAAATCGTATCAAACGTATGTTCGTTTGTAAAGCGAAGAAATGAAAAAAGACGAACGAAATGTTCGCCTTGCAATGATGAGGCGCCCCCCCCTCTAATAAGTTCATATATTTTTTAAATATTTTCTTAAGATCGGCATGGCCTCCCTGTACTCATTCCTGTAGTATGCAAATGTATCACTGGGTTCGATTCTAAAACCGGCTTTCATATAAAGCCCTATGGCTCGATAGCTCCAAGTTTGCGTGTGGAGGAAAACATCTTTATTTCCTTCCAGTTGAACCAACCTCTTCAAGCATTCCGAAACTAAAGCCTTCCCTAGACCTAAACCTTGGTAATCTTGTTTCACGGCGAACCAGTGAATCGACGGATCCCGCCTCATTCCCGTTCTATTCCACCAGCCGGTGACCGTTCCTGCCTCCTCGCGATTTGCATTGACCACAAAAAGCGACCGCTCTTTTAAATCATCTGTAAAAGGCATATATTCCGCATGAAAATAACGCAGCGCTTCCTCTTTGGTCTCAAATTCCCCAACCGAGGCTTCAATTTCAGCCCACTTCTCTTCTTGACCCTCGCGGAAGCTCACAATGGAATACCCGTGCGGCAATTCGAATGAAGGAATAGGAATCCCGGAAGGCCTTCGCATAATGACGTTATAGTAAGGGATTGACTTATCTAACATGGAAGCATCCTCCCCAAGGACTCAAAAGTCTGCCGTCAACTCATCCTTCCATTTCCGTCTCCAGCTGCGCATCTCCCGAAGAACCCGTCGAAAGTCTTCGCCCATTTCCGTCAAGGAATACTCGGCAGTTACCGGGACAGACGGAAACAGACGGCGCCGGACAAGCCCGTGCCGTTCCAGATGGCGAAGCGTATCCGTCAGCGATTGCGTATTGACGTTATCCAAACTCCGGCGCAGCTGATTGAAGCGCTGCGGCCCTTTATTCAGCTGGCTGATCACCAGAAAGGACCATTTCGTATCCAGCATACGCAGCACTTCTCCAATCTCGGCTAAACACAATTCCTCATCCACTTCGGGAAGCATTTTCGTCACCACACTTACAATAGATTAGTTAGTCTATTTTTTTCGACAATATCGAAAAATATTGCCTTCTTCCCATCATAAAGAAGAGTACTTATAGTATCAATAGGGCGCCCTGATCATACGAATTTCAGATGGAGGAACAAACATGGCATCGCAAAAGAAAACCATTTTAGTCATTGGAGGAACGGGTCAGCAGGGAGGCGCGGCTGCACGAAGTTTGCTCGCAAGCGGGTGGTCCGTTCGGCTTCTCGTACGCGATACGAATAACAAAGAGGCGGAATCGCTGCGCTTTCTCGGCGCCGAAATCGTGCAGGGCGATCTGGATTACCCTTCGTCGGTCTATCAGGCGATGGAGGGTGTCTACGGAGTGTTCAGCGTCCAAGCCTTCCGCCCGGATGATCTGATCCAGGAAATACGCCATGGACAGACGATTGCGGACGCCGCCAAAGCCACAGACGTCACTCACTTCGTTTACAGCTCCGCTGCAGGCGCCGATCGCGGCACCAAGATTACGGCTTTTGAAAACAAGGGGAGGTTGGAGCGTTACATTCGTTCTTTGCATCCGCCGGCGACCATTCTGCGCCCCGTCATGTTTATGGAAAATTTCAAAACCCTTCTGCAATCTTCAATAGGTTCTATCGCAATCCCTTATATCGGGTCACCGGAAACGAAAGTGCAGATGATTGCGGTTCGGGATATCGGCGTATTCGCTTCCCTCGTTTTTTCCAGCCCGGAGACATATATCGGCAAAAATCTGGAAATTTCCGGTGATGAGCTGACGCTGGCAGAGGCCTTAGAAGCCATTCACCGTGTTTTCGGCGTCCCCGTTCACTACGAGATTCCGTCCAAGCCGCGGCGGGACGACAGCGATGAACATGACGGCGTCAAGGCGACCGCTTTTTTTGACAGAGAAGGCTACCTCGCGGATTTATCCGTCCTTCGCCAGATGCATCCGGAACTGCTCGATTTCCCGTCGTGGTTAGAGCAATTGAAACACGGAAAGTCGTAAGACCAGGATAAACGGCTACGCCGTCCTTGTCTTGCAAGGACCAGCGCGTTTAACAAGGTTGATGCGAAGCTATAAGTTACGAAAAACTTATAAGTCTTATCAACGAACAAAAAACCTCCCACCCCGTGATCAACGCGGGTGAGAGGCTTCACTATAGCGCAGGAGAAACGACCGTTCCTACTCCTTCAGCTCCGACAGGAGACGTCTTGCTTCTCCATACGGGGTGCTGATGGATTCGTAAATTTTGAGCGTTAGCGGCGATTCCATTTGATCCGAAGCGCTGTCGAAGTTGATGGTTTGCGTACCGCTGAGCAGGCGGCCGTCGCCGCTGAGCGGGAAGGATTTGGATGCCAGCCGGATTCCGTTGCCGTTCTCCAGCTGCATGTAGAGTTTCGGATTGGCCGGATCGGCGACGGCTTCGTCCGTTGTATGGATATCCAAGTCCATCTTCAGCTTGTAAGAGTAGGTATAGACCCGGGTGGTCGGGTTCGTGCCCGCTACCGTCGTCAGCACATAAGGCCCCAGATTGAGCTCATAAGGATAGAAGTCGAGCTGCGTGGTACTCAGCTCCGTCCCATATACGGCTGCGCTCACCTGCGCGATCGGAGATTTGACCAGCGGCGCGGCGGCCGCCGCCGTTGGAACGGCCGATGCTGCGGCAACGGCTTGCCCTGCGGAAGCGGCTGCAGCTTGGCTTGCCGCTTGAGCGGCGGGCTCCAGCAGGCGGAAGGTGAACTGATCCGACTTCTCGGACTGCGGAACGGCGAACGTATAATTCACGATCGTACCGAGTCCGGGGAGCACTTCCTTCACCGTGCTGTTCGCCTTGGTCCCGTTGTAGAAGACGCCCTCGCTGTTGCCCAGATCGGCGCCTACCTCCGGCACGGCCATCGGGCTCGCTGCCGTTGTTGACGAACTTGACCTTCGCTACGAGCGTACGGTACTGCTGGCCCTCATTCTCATACCACTTCAGATCCATCAGTGCCACCGACGTTTGCGGGCTGATCGCCTGGCTTACCGAATCCACCGTCATCGGGGTGCCGAACTGATAGGCCGGCAGAGCGGAAGCGGCCGCATCCCCGTTCGGGAGCTGGAACCCGATCCGGCCAGTATAATAAGTGAGCGGCGCCGTCGCACCCTGCTTCAGGAACGTTTCCGGCGTCAGCACATAGAAGGCCGACAGCTTCGCGTCATTGTCCGTCGTCACGGCGAAGTGGATGTATTTTTGCTCGCCCGGGTTCAAGGCGACCGGCGTTTGCTCGGCCCTTTTACCGAAGAAGGATTGGCCTTCCGCCTTGCCGCTGAGCGTAAAGTCCGGCACGGTTTCAGTCGCGGAGCCCGGATTATCGACCTTGAGCGTTACGGAATAGGAAGGCGATTGACCGCTGAACTGCTTGGTCATGCTGACCGGCGTATACTTCAGTCCCGAAGTAATGCCGGGAATGGTGAACGTATCGCCCCAAGCCTTAAGCGACGCCGGGTCGCTGATCGTTGCATCGCTGCCGTGCCAGATCTTGGCTTCGACAGGCACATCGGCCAGCGGCGTCTCTACTTTGGGGTATACTTCCAGATTGACATCCACGATCGCCAGATCGGTTACCTTGATGTCCTCCTGGGTGTCGGGCTCTGCCATATAGCTGAGCTCCACGTAGCTTTGCGGCGGAATGGACTTCGGATTGGCTGCGCTCGGCTGCAGGATATACGGCGCCCCGCCGGATGTCAATGCCCGCGACTCGTAGTCCGGAATGCGCGAGGCGGTAAGCGACTTGTTGTACAGCTTGATCACGGCGCCGATTCGCCATCCGGTTGGCGTCTTCTCCTGGAGGACGCTTTTTACTTGGGCCTGCGTCGTTCCGGTTACGGAATAGATCTGCTCGGCGGCCGAAACCGGCGAGGCTTCGGCGGCAAAAACCGGTGCGGCGCTAAAAACGACGGACGATGCGATCAGCACGGTAGATAAACCGTTTTTCCATTGAATTCTCATAACATATCCTCCTGTAGGTGCAAAGTTAGTTAGATTTAAGCCTTGGACGGCTCTTGCGCCGGAACCGGCGCGGCCTGCGCTCCTGCCGGCTCGCGGCGTCACGGGCGGACCGCCCGGAGCCGTCTGCGAGGGGCGGCTGCGAGGCGCCGACCGCCGCTTCGTCTTAAACAGCAGCACCAGCGGGATGCATAGAAAGGCCGGGATCGCGGAAACATAGAACGTGTCGGCAATTCCCCGTACGAGCGCTTCCTTCTGCATCATGCCCGCCAAATACGTGGTCGCCGTACCGGTGGCCGTAGCGCTGTCGACGGCTCCCTGCATAATGGCGGATGCCAGCATGGAAAGCGTCTGGTTCGCCGGGGTGGAATCCACGGTCACGCTCTCGGCAATCTGGTTGTAATGAATCGTCTGCCGGTTCGTCATGATCACCGTTAAGATCGCGATCCCCATGGACGCCGCTACTTGGCGGATGACGTTGGATAAGGAAGAAGCGCGGCTAACCTCGGCCGTCGGGATGTTGGTCATCCCGATCTGGGTTAACGGCATCATACAGAAGCCGATCCCGATCCCCCGGATGATCAGAACGGTATTGAGCCAATGATTCGGCGTATCCTGGGTAAGAAGATGGAGCTCCAGCGTGGTTGTCCCCAGAATCGTAAGACCGATCACACCCAGCACCTTCACGCCCACCTTCTCCACCAGCTTGCCGGAAATCGGCATCATGAAGGCCATCGCGATCGACTGGGGCATGAGCAAGAGTCCCGTCTGCATGGCCGTCAGCCCCTGAATATTCTGCAGATAAAGCGGCGTCAGGTAAGTCCCCCCGTACATCGACATCATGACCAGGGCCGACGTCATAACACTCATCGTAAAGTTGGAGTCCTTAAACACTTTCAAATTGAGCAGCGGATTGCTGACCCCAAGCTCCACCCAAATAAACAGCGGCAAGCTGAAGAAGCTGACATAAAACAGGCTGACGATGTACAGCGACGTCCAGCCTTCGGACTGGCCTTTGCTCAAGGCGAGCAGCAGGGTGCCGAAGAACAGCATTGAAAAAATAGCTCCCCACACGTCCAGCTTCAGCCCCGCTTTCCTGGGCGTAGGTTTCAGCAAAATTTTGCCCAGAACAATGGTCGCGGCCCCGAAGGGAATGCTGACGAAGAAGAGCGACCGCCAGCTGTAATACTGAATGATGTAGCCGCCGAGCGTAGGTCCGAGGGCGGGCGCCACCATCGTGGCCACGCCCCAAAGCCCGAGCGCCGTGCCGATTTTCTCCCGGGGGAAGGTAGCATAGATGATCGACATCCCGATCGGCATGATGAAGCCCCCGGCCAGACCCGTCACGACTCTGAAGAAGATCAGGCTGGTATCGCTCCAGGCCAGACCGCAAAGAATGGAGCCTACGGTAAAGCCGGCAACGGACAGAATAAATAAATTTTTGGAGCCCAGCGTATCACCGAGATAACCGCTGAGCGGAATGACCACGGCCGACGCCAGCATGTAGCCTGTGATGACCCACTGAATGGTCGCTACCGTCGAGCCGAACACCGTAACGAATTGCGTCAGGGCCACGTTCATCAAGCTGCTGTTCAGCACGGCGACGAACGTACCCATGACGATGGCGATCAAGGCGAGCGAGCTTCCCTGTTCGCTTGCGGGTTTGGCAGATGCATTCGAATCCGACATGGAGCGCCTCCTATTCCGCTTTCACTTTAGCGCCTTCCGATAATTTATCGCTGGGGCTTACTACAACGGACTCGCTCGCATGCAGTTGATCGTTCACCGTCACGTATACTGAGTCCTGGTTCTTGTCTTCCGTCTTCACTTCGACCAGGTGGACGGTTCCGTTCTGCACTTTCACGACATAAGTCTTGCCGTCTTTCTTGATCAATGCGGACTTCGGCACCTCGAGCTTATCCTGAGCCGTACCCTGCAGATGCACTTCCGCCACCATCCCTGCAAGCAGCAGCCCTTCCTTATTGTCCACCGTTACCTTAACCGGGAAAGTGCTGCTGTTCGGATTGGATACCGGACTGACAAAATCGATCTTGCCCTGGAAGGTCTTGCCCGGCACATTCTGCGCCTTCACTTCCACCGGCGTACCGGCTTTGATGCCGCCAATCAGGTTGTCGGCGACGCTGAGCTCCACCTGCACCTGATCCATGGCCACGACAGAGAAAAGCGCGACTCCGGGCTGGGCCATTTCCCCGGTTTGAATCGCCTTCTTAACTACGATCCCGTCGATCGGGGCCGTGATGGTGGCATTGTTCAGCGCGCTGTTCGCCAGCTCCAGGCTCGCATTCAAACGGTCGATATCCGCCCTCATCGCTTTGACCGTGTTATCGGTCGGGCCGATCTTGGCCAGCTCCAGCTTGGCCTTCGCACCCTGTACAGCGGCGGCGGCGGACTTCTGCGAAGCCTGGGCCTGGGCATAGGCCGTCTTTGCTTTCTCAAATTCAAGCGTGCCTTTCTCCAGGTCCTCTTTCGCTACGGATGAGTTCGTATCGTACAGGTTGCGCAGCCGGTTATACGTGCTCTGCGCCAGGTCAAATCCGGCCTTGGCCTGATCCAGCGCCGCGTTCGCGGTGTCAAGGGTCGCCTGAGCCTGCTGTACGGCGCTCTCCAGACCCTGAATCTCCTGACTGCGGGCGCCCGCTTCCGCATCGGCCAGCTTGGCCTGCGCCGCTTCTACGCCGGCTTCGGCCTGCTTCACATTCTGCGTTAAATCGTCGGTCTCCAGCTGCAGCAAAGACGTCGCCCTTTTTCACCTTGGAGCCTTCTTCTACATTGATGGACGATACTTTGCCGGATACTTTGGAGACCACTTTCACTTCCTGGTCCGGAATAATTTTACCGCTCAGGCCCGCATCCGCCGTCTGGCCGAGCTTGATCGTCTTCACGGTGAGGCCGTCCGCGACCGCCCCCTGCGCATTCGGTGTGCTGCATCCGGGAAGCGCGCTGACGGCGGCCAGTGTCAGAATTGCGGGAACCCACAGCTTATTATGTTTTCTCATCGTTAACTCCCTCCGTCAGTTGCCGTTCACGTGAATTTTGATGGTAGTGTTCAGACCCGGCGACAAATCGAAGCCCTTCTGGTCGTCGATCGAAACCTTGATCGGAACGCGCTGGGTCACTTTGGTGAAGTTGCCGCTCGTGTTCGTCGCCGGAAGCAGCGAGAAGGTGGAGGCTGTGGCTTTGCTGATATCGATGACCTTGCCCGTCAGCTTCGCGTCCGGGTACGTATCGACGCTAATGTCCACCTTTTGCCCGAGCTTGATCCGGTTAATGGACGTTTCTTCAATGTTAGCGGAGATGTATAAGTTCGCTTTATCCACTACCATGGCGACGGTTTGTCCGGGGGAAGCGACCTCGCCGGCTTTGACCAGCTCCTTGATCACCGTACCCTCAATCGGAGAGCGCAGCGTGGCCTGATCCAGCATGCTGGTAGAGAGATTCGTGCTGTCCTGCTGTCCGATGATCTGATCGGCAAGGACATGATCCCCTTCGGCCACCGACAGAGAGGTCACTTTGCCCGATACCCGCGGAATCACCTTATAAATGTCGCCCGCGATCCGGGAATCCTCCGTCTTCACATAGTTGTGGCCCTCGTACCAGAACGAATAGCCGACACCGCCACCGACAACAACCGCCGCCGATAAAATGACAATCAATACACTCTTACGCTTCATGGCTTCTCTCCTCATCCTTCTGTTCAAATGGTCTTGGCAGCATGTTTTATTTCACGGGCTTGCGGTTCCCTTGCTGTCTGCCCCGCATCCCGGGTACCAACGTTTCGTTCCGTTCTCCGGCATACGCGACAGATTGGCCGCGATCCGGGAGTACAAGCTGTCCAGGGTTTGTAAATCCTCAGCCGGTATTCCCTCGAACATCCCTTGAAACAGCTTCTCCTTCAACGCCTTGATCTTCTCCACCACCTGCCGGCCCCGGTCGCTTAGTTCCAAATAAACGATCCGCCGGTCCGATTCATCCCGCTTCCGCTCGATCAGCCCCTTCTCGGCCAGCTTATCGCAGAGCATGGTTAGCGCCCCCGAGGTAATGCACATGAAATCCGCAACCTCCGAGGTCTTATGCGGCGTGACGCTGTCCAAAAACTTCAGCAAGTTCGCCTGAGCCATGGAAAGCTCGAGCGGACCGCTGATGCGGTTCCATTCGATGAGAAGCATTTTGTGAACCTGCCGGTGAATATGCTCCAGCTTATCGATTTGAATCGTCGGTTCCATCGCTTTTGTTCGCTCCCCTGCCTGAACTGCTCACATACTTCAACCGACAAACGGTTATAATGCGAAAATGTTTATTATTTAATATTTCGATACACGAAATATTCGCTTAGGAAATAATATCAGCTTTTGAGCCGTCTGGAAACGGTCCAATCCGGTCATGTTTGGAAAGAATAACGCTACCAACCATTCTTTTCTTTTAAAATCTCCAGTTTTTGCATCCGATCTCTTTTTTTCATATAAAGGAAAAGATCGCCATATCCGGCCGCTTGCTGAGAGCAAACGGTCGCCGGAACAGGCGACCTTGAAGTTCAACCCTTATGTTATTTCAAGCACGGCGACTCGATAAAGAACGTGAAATGCCCGCTCCGGTGCACAAGCCCCGTACGTCCGCCGTGCAGCTCCACGATATTTTTCGTGATCGACAGCCCAAGCCCCGCTCCCGGCGGCATATCCTTATCGCTGCGAGACGGATCGGCTTTGTAAAAACGTTCAAACAGTTGCCGCTCCTGCTCCGGGGTGATCGGATTCCCCTCATTCTCGACGGAAAGGGTGATGCCGTCCCCGTTTTCCATCAGACGAACTGTGATTTCCCCGGGCTTTAACGAGAATTTGAGCGCGTTCATCAGCAGATTGTCGATGGCCCTTACGAATTTCTCGACATCCACCCGGGCCATCACTTGTTTCGGCTCCCACACCCGCTTCACCGTTAAGGCATGGGCCTGAGCCACCGGCTCGAATTCCACGATCATCTGCTCCAGCAGACTGCTGAGATCGACGGTTTGCAGAGATAGATTCACACTGCCGCTCGTCAGCCGGGTATATTCGAACAAATCGTCGATCAGTTTCTTGAGCCGCTGCGTTTTGTTGTAGGCATTCTCGATGTAGCGTTTATGCTCCTCCAGATCCACGTAATCATCGTGCCTCAGCAGGTTCAAATACCCGATTATGCTCGTGAGCGGCGTGCGTAAATCATGGGATACATGCGTGATCAGCTCCATCTTCGACATTTCGATCCGCCGCTCTTTCTCCATCATGCTCTGCAGCTGTTCCGCCATATAATTAATGCTGCGCGCCACATTCCCGAGCTCATCCTGACGTGGGAGAGGCACCCGGTAATCCAGGTTGCCCCGGGCAATCGACATCAGCCCTTCGGCCAGCGTGCGCAGGTCGCGTACGATCGACCGTGTCGACAGAAAGAAGAAGAACAGGAACGAGAGCGTCAGGAACAAAAAATTGCCGAACGGCCCGAATTGAATGGAAAAGGATACGAGCAGACCAGGAAACGAACACGACGAGCAGGAAGCTGAAGAACGCCGCCCAAAACATGAAGACCCGGATATTCTTTTTCCCGCTCAGCACCGCCAGGAAGTCTCTATTCAACTTTATACCCCACTCCCCAAACGGTCTTGATGTACTGCGGCTCGCGCGGATTATCCTCGACTTTCTCGCGGATATTGCGGATATGGACCATGACCGTGTTGTCCGACGTGAATTTATCCTCTTTCCATACGCTCTGGTAAATTCGCTCCACATTGAATACATGCCCGCGGTGGCTTGCCATCAGCTCCAGGATGGAGAATTCCAGCGGCGTGAGTGCAATATCCCTGCCCCGCACCGTAACGGAATGCCGTTTTCGATCGATGACCAGATCGCCGATCTCGATGACCGCGCCGTCCTGCGCCTTCTCCGAAGTCGTGAGCGTCTGCCTGCGGAGCTGTGCTTTGACCCTGGCGGTCAGCTCCAGCGGATTGAACGGCTTGGTAACGTAATCATCGGCTCCAGTCGTCAGACCGTTGATTTTATCGAGGTCCTCGCCCTTGGCCGACAGCATGATGATGGGCACGGCGGACACTTCTCTGATTTTCAGGCAGGCCTTGATCCCGTCCATAACGGGCATCATGACATCCAGAATAACCAAGTCGACGCTCTCGCGGCGCACGAAGTCCAGAGCCTGGGCCCCGTCCTCCGCCTCAAGCACGCGGTAGCCTTCGTTCTTCAAATAGATGCGAACCACGTCGCGAATCTCGGGATCGTCGTCCGCCACCAGGATGCTCCGGGACAATGCACATTCCTCCTATCCGGAATAAAAAGAATCGGTTCCCCTTGAAACCTACCATATTTTGGGATGCGTGTCTTCTTTAAAATGAGGGGCTTCCCTAGGTTTCCGCCGTATTCTGAAAGACTTCCTCCAGATCTTCCTCAACCATCCGGTCCATGTCACCGCCAGGCACCCGGCACAGAGAAGCCCGAACCCGGCGACCAGGCGACCTATCGCATAACCGAACTGGTCCATTAAAGTAAGAAGAAACACGGGATCCATCGGTTACAAACACCCCTTTTCGCTTCTCGAATAAGCCATATCTTATCCGAACCATCTTCAGAACAAGCGAAGAATATGTTAAAGAATTTCTGAAGATGAAAGAAGAGGCTGCCCCGGCATAGGTCTTTCCACACGGGGTCTTGGGATATAAGGGTTGGTTTTATGTCGAAGGAGGGATATAATAAGCATAAGATCATCTATAGATTGGAATGAATATTGTGATGAAAAAAGTGGGAAGAAACGATCCTTGTCCCTGCGGCGGCGGAAAAAAATACAAACACTGCTGCTTGCCGCTGGACACCTCCTCCGGCATTATCCGGCTTGTTCCGGATCAGCCTGAGGCTCAGACCCCGGCTCACAGCGAGGCTGTGCTGGAATCTCTCATCAACAACGCCCCTTGGCAAAATCCGCAGTACCAGGCCGTTGCCCGGGAAGCGGCCCGGCAGATGAAAGGAAGCTATGAGCTTCATATGATCGAGAACGGGCTGAAGCTGTGGCTCGCCTATTCCGCGAAGGAGCGACCGCAAATCCGCAAGCCCGGTGTGATGGAGGTCGCGGTCGAATACACGGTCGCAACCATGTACGGGTTAACCGAGATCACGCAGTCCCAGCTGGCTGAGAAATATAACGTATCCCCCGGAACGATATCGCAGCGGGCGCAAAAGCTGCTCGAGATCGCCCAGGGCTACGACACTTCGGCCCCGGCCGGCGAAACTGAACGCGAAGCCGCCGAGCCGGATCCGTTCAGCGTCGAGCGTGCGGTGCGCGATTTGACCAAGCGACTGGAGGCCAATAAATTCGAGACCATCCAAGAAGCGCAGGCTTACCTCAATGAGCCGCTGTACGGCGATAAAAGCAGTCCCGACAAGGACAAGCAGTAAATGAATGGAGCCGCCGGACCCCGATCCATACTATGGATAAGGGTCCGGCTTTTTTTCATCCTTCAAGCATCTTCGCTGCCGTTATTCCGCCTTGATATACTGCTTGCGGTACGTTCTCGGGGTCATCCCTTCCTGCCTCGCAAAGCATGCGCCAAAATACGAAACCTGATTGAACCCGGTCTCCTCCGCGATCCGCCCGATCGGCAGATCCGTATTCAGCAGCATCAGCTTCGCCTGCTCCAGCCGGTAACGGGTCACATATTCGAGCGGCGTCAGGCCGAATACCTTCTGCATGCACCTTGAGATATAGGCCGGGTGAAAATTCAGCGCCAGGCCGAGCTGTTCGTAGCTGATATGCTCCTTGTAATGGATGCGCAAATAAGTCGCCGCCTGCTCGGCGACCCGAACCGCGGGACTGCTGCTTCCCGGGGGCTGAACGGCCGCCAAATCCTGAAGAATCTGCTGAAAGATCAGCTGATGCTGCCATTTATTGCGGGAAAGCGTCTGTTCCTCCAGATAAGCCAGCTGCTGCAGCTTGCCGGAAAGCGCAGATATCCGCGGAAGCACGGTATATTGGGGCAGATGAATGGGGAAGCTTTCCAGGAAGAACGCCGGATCCCTCCCCGATCCTTCCTCCCCCGGATCCATACGTGAAGCCTCTTGCCTTTCTCCGTTGCCGGCTCCCGTCGGCCAGCCTTCCTGATCCGTCGCCCGCCATTCCCCGCCGTCTGAAAGTGGAGCCAATAATAATCGGTGACCTCCGTGCAAGCCCCCGTATCGTAATGCTCCTTATCGGGGCGCAAGATCAGCGCCTCCCCGGCCCTACGCGCCAGCTTCTCCCTTCTTCCCCAAGAAACAAGGCGCCGCTGAGCACAACGAGCAGGTCGAATGCGCCGATCCGGCTCCGCCGCGGATGCCTGAAGCCTTCGGAAGCCCGATAAAAGCCGCTGATAATATAATGCGGCAGAGGCGGCACGGAAAATTGCAGTAACGTCACCGGTCATCCCTCCCTCGGTTCAGCTCAAGTTCAGATCATGATAATTCTTGTTTGAAAATTAATAGTCCGGCTTCACTATACCATTTATAATTTGGATATTCCATCACGAGCACCGGGCCTTACGATAAAGGCGAATCCGGGTACAAGAAAGGATAACGTTTTCATGAAAGAGAATGCCAAAATGACGCTATGGGGACTCGGCTGGCCGATCATGATCGAGATGTTTTTGCAGTTTATGATCGGCAGTGTCGATACGCTCATGGTAAGCCATATTTCCGATCAGGCGGTAGCCGCCGTCGGCATTTGCAATCAGTTTTTCCAGGTCGTTCTGGTCTTGTTCGTCACCCTGGACAGCGGTATGGGGGTCGTTGTTGCGCAGAAGCTCGGGGCGGGCAAGCACGAAGAAGCACGCAAGGCGGCCATTACGGCAACGGTTCTCAATATGTACCTTGGCGCCGCGCTCGGCCTCGTTCTTCTGTTCTTGCGCCGCTCCCGTAGCAGTGCTGCTTCAGGTACCGGCTGATGTGATGCCGCTCGCCGTCCCTTATCTTACCGTCGTTGGCGGAGGCACCTTTTTCACCGCCGTCGTGCTGTCCTTAAACACCGTCATCCGCAATACGGGGAATACCCGCGGCCCGATGCTCGTCGGTATCGGAATGAATGTGATTCACATTATCGGTAACTTTGTATTTATTTACGGCGCTCTCGGCTTCCCGGAATGGGGTCTTTACGGCGTGGCCTGGTCGACGAACATCAGCCGGATCGCGGCGATGCTGGTGCTGTTTTATTTATTCCGCGGCGCCTTCCCCGTATTCATTCGGTTAAGGGATCTGAAGCGGATCGATGTGCCCATCTTGAAGGAAATTGCCAGAATCGGCTGGCCGATGTCCATTAATGCCGCTTCCTGGACGTTCACGCAAATGATCATTTTCTCGCTGATTGCCGTGATGGGGACTCATGAGCTCGCGGCACGGACGTACATGAATACCATCGAATCCTTTTCCTTCCTCTGCGGCTGGTCGATCGCCATGGCGGTGCAAATTCAAATCGCCCATCTGTACGGGGCCGGGCGAATAGAAGAAGCGTATAAAGCAGCATGGAAAGCTTTCTATGCCGGTGTTGCGGTCGTTATGGTGAACACGCTCGTGATGTACCTGTTCGGCAAACCCATTATCCGGCTCTTCACCGCCAGTCCCGAAATCGTGCAGCTTTGTCTTGTCCTCCTGGGGATGAACCTTCTGCTGCAGCCCGCAAAAATGGTCAATATGACCTTCGGCAATGCACTGACGGCGGCCGGCGATACCCGGTTTATCATGAGGACGGGGATCTTCTCCCTTTGGGTTGTCTCGGTCGGCTTAACGTACTGGCTCGGCCTTGCGTTAGGCTGGGGGCTCCTCGGCGTATACATCGCCATGATTGCCGATGAATTCCTCCGCGGCCTGCTCGCTGTCATCCGATGGAAGCGTAAGATGTGGGTGCCGGGACGCCGGCCGGCCGTCCATCAAGGGGTTTCCGGAGCCGGCTGAATCGGAAGCCTCCGTACCGGAGAAAATCATCCTTGACTTCAGTGTTACGGCGTAACTATAATAGTTACATCGAAAGGGTGTTTAACATGAAAATCAGCGACCGGTTTACGATTGGAGTTCATATCTTATCCCTGCTGGGCTTCGCCAAGGAACATCATGCGACCTCCGAATGGATTGCTGACAGCGTCAATACGAATCCTGTTATTATCCGCCGCATCTTGGGGCAGACTGAAGAAAGCCGGACTTGTCGGCGTACGCGCCGGTACGGGCGGAGCCTATTTGCTTAAAGATTTGTCCGGAATCCGTTTGCTGGACGTTTTCCGTGCGGTGGATGTGGTGGAGGAAGGCGGCCTGTTTCATTTTCACGAGGAGCCTAACCCGAATTGTCCGGTAGGAGCCCATATTCAGACGGTGCTGGAGCTGATCTTGAAGCGGGCCCAGAGTGCCATGGAGCAAATCCTCGCGGAGATCACGGTGGATGAGCTCGTGAACGATCTGTCCCATCAGGTTAAGAAGGCCGCGAACTAATGGGGAAAGAGCTTGATTTTCACCGAAAAGGCTTCGGTTTGAAGCTTTTTCACAAACTTGTTGTAATGTTGTAAGTTACATTGTTACAATAGTTTGCATCCTTTTAGGTTAGTATAAATTTGAGGAGGAATGGAATATGAAAATCGGAATTATTGGAGCGACCGGCAAAGCAGGAAGCTTGATTATGAAAGAAGCGCTGGACAGAGGGCACGAGGTTACTGCGATCCTAAGGGATGCCGCCAAGCTGGCAGAGACCAAGGCCGCCGTGCTGGAGAAGGACGTATTCAGCCTGACTTCAGCGGACCTGCAAGCTTTTGACGTTGTGGTGAATGCCTTCGGCGCCGGACCGGGCCATGAACATCTTCATGTGGAAGCGGGAAGGCATCTGATCGAGGCACTCAAGGGAGCGCCCGATACCAGATTAATCGTCGTAGGCGGTGCGGGAAGCCTGTTTGTGGACGAAGCCAAAACCTTGCACTTGTTCGATACCCCTGAGTTCCCGCCGCAATATTTGGCGACAGCCAAAAGTCAGGGGCAGAATTTGGAGGATCTGCAGCAATCCGGCGGCATCAAGTGGACGTTCATCAGTCCTTCCGCCTTCTTCGATCCGCAAGGACCCAGAACGGGCTCTTACGCGAAAGGAAAGGATAACCTGCTGGTGAATTCCAAAGGACAAAGCTACATCAGCTATGCCGATTATGCCGTCGGTGTCCTGGATGAAATCGAGAACCCGCAGCATATCAACGAACGCATTACCTTCGGCTCGGCGGAATAATTTCTTCCCCAACCCGAAAAAACGGCTCTGTCGCAAATTCACCATGCGAGCAGAACCGTTTTTTTCGTCTTTAACTGAAATAATGATCTACAAGCTGGGCAATATAACATTGAATTCGATATGCAAAAAAGACCGTCCGGAGACGATCTTTTCCGTTTAGTTCGCAATAAATTCTTGAACCCATTCGCCGTTGTAGTAAGCAACGCCGATTTTCGAATAGTTCGGGCTCAGAATGTTCTCGCGGTGACCCTGGCTGTTCATCCAAGCGTTCATGACTTCCTGCGGCGTACGCTGACCTTTGGCGATATTCTCGCCGGCATAGGTGAAGCTGATTCCGTAGGATTTCATCATATCGAACGGCGAGCCGTAAGTCGGGGACGTATGATCAAAGTAATTGTTGGCGTACATATCCTTTGCTTTGTCCAGAGCCATTTTGTTCAGGGCGCTGTCCGCTGTCAAAGGCTTCAGGCCTGCCTTGGCACGCTCCTGGTTCACAAGGTCCACTACCTGGCTGGCAAATGCCGAAGTGGAAGTCGTCTTTGCCGCTGCCCGCAGAAGGCTGGGACGCTGCACCGGAACCGCTTCCTGCTTGCCGGTTTATTTGCTGTCGGCTGAGACTTAGGCGGTTGGGAGGCAGTCGGTTGGGACGGCTTCGCCGGACTTGGTTTTGTTACCTTACCGCCGCCAGTACCTGCATTCGTGCCTGTTGGCCACTGAATATAATGACCTGTCCAACCAAAATTCGAGCCTGCGGATTTTTCAATCGATTGCAGCAGAGCATTCAGGTCAATTCCGTATTGATTCGCGAGCTTAACCGCATCACTGCCGTATACTACCGTAAACGGAACGGTATTGCCGCCGGATACCGAGTAGGTATAGGGCGCAGCGGAAGCCGCACCTGCTCCGACCATCGTGCCGAGAGCAAGTACTCCCGCCAGAACGGACTTTTTAAAACGCATGAAAACCTCTCCTTTTCACGGCCTGCGAGGTTAGCTGACGGATTCGGGTCAAAGAGCAAGCACCCGGCCACTAAGTGGCTTCACCCCAAAATACAAGGTTCCCCGCGCCCTCTAAGAAGGCTTCGGCCTTAGTAGTCGATGTTCCAAAAGAAACGGCAAAGCCCGTAAGCCTGCCGTTCGTTTGGTCCGTTTTATTGTAGCATGCGTCCTCCGCCATTTCACCGTGCAATGTTTTCCAATCCGGCGCCGCTTAGCCTAGCCTTTCAAACTCGCTCCGGAATTCAGCCAGAAGCTTCTTCTTAAGATGCTCCTCCAGAAAAGAGGCCTTTAGCCCGTTCATAATTACGTTCTTCACGTCCTTCAGCCCGAAATCATAAATCCCGATCAGCTTCTCGTACTCCTGCGTCATATTCGTGTTCGATACGGTCGTATTGTCCGTGTTTACCGTAATGAGAATTCCCTGATCATAATACTCGCGAATCGGATGCTCGGTCCATGATTTCACGGCTTTGGTCTGAACGTTGCTCGTGAGGCACATTTCCAGCGGAATTTGCCGCTCCCTGACCGCCTCCAGCGGCTCCCGGTCGTCGCGGAGCCTTACGCCGTGTCCGATTCGCTTCGCGTGCAGCCCGGTAATCGCCTCGCGGATATTCTCCGACCCCGCGGCCTCTCCGGCATGGATGGTGATGGGAATATCGTACTTATGCGCCAGGCGGAATACTTCCTTATGAAGCTGGGGCGGAAAACCTGCCTCGTCCCCGGCCAAATCCAGGCCCACTACGCCCTGCCCCAGAAAATGCCGGGCGGTCTTAGCGACCGCCTTGTTCATTTCAAGCGAGTGGCTCCTCAGGCAGATGAGGATGACGCGAGCTAAGGTCCCGAACTTCCGCTCGGCCTGCTTCATTCCCGCCAGCACGCACGACACGATCTCTTCGAGCTGCAGCCCCTTCTGCATATGCAGCGCGGGAGCGAAACGGATTTCCAGATATTTTATATTTTGCCGGGCCGCATCCTCCACCGCTTCATAGGCAATACGCTCGAGCCCCCGGGCCGACTGCATGCATTGAATCGGCGGACTCGAAGGTCGACAAATATTGCTTCAGGTCGCTGCAGTCTTCCTTTACCTCCAGATAAGAGGTGAGCTGCTCCAGCTCCGTTGCAGGCAGCGAAATCCCTTCCTCCAGCGCAATGTCTCGAACGGTTGACGGCCTGACACTGCCGTCCAAATGATAATGCAGCTCCACCTTGGGCAAGGCATGAATATTCATCCGAGTCACCTCCGCTTGTTGTCGGGTTCTGCTTGAGTGAGAGTCATCACCGCAAATAAGGAATAATCCGGTACTTGATCTGCAGAAAATTAATCATATGTTACATCATGGACATATTTATGTCAATATACATTACATGGAATCGAAATAATGCAGGATAAAAGGTGCGCCTTCCTTGTCTTATTAGGCTCAGCACTTTTTATCATTGACTGTGCGCTTTCGTAAAGTCCTTCGAACGCACCTCTGGCGGTCTAATATTGTTTCATTTATTTTCAGTTTAGTGGAGAAATTCGAACTCGCATCGAAAAATGAACCAAACAAATAACGGAAACTCTAGCGATCTGATCTCCTTTCTGGCGTGAGAACCTTAAAGATATCACGAGTTCGCTTGATTGGGTTATTTTGCTATGTGAAGATTTTTGACTGTACAGATTTTTTAGACTGAACATAAAATGAAACAGCGGCCGGCCAAGACTGAGAAATCGTCTTGGTCGGCCGCTGCTTTTATTAAACTAACGTTTCTTTTAGTTTCGGATCACGAGGACCGAGCTAGTGATATCATTAAATCCATTTTTACCATATTGCTGGAAGCTAGCAGTAAGACTCGGAGTATCGCCTGAGAAGATGGGTGTACTACGCCCCGAAAGACCCGGATTTTCATATAACGCCACTTTGTATTCGGACCCGTTAAATGCTGTACGCGAGATGAGAACGGAACTTGCTTTATCATTAAAGTTTCCAAGGTCACCCGTATTTGCGGTAATCTTTACCCAATCCCCGTGGTAATAATCATGTTCGAATAAATATACACCCGTATATTCAGTATAACTTATGGTTCTTACTTTCAGAGAAGAGAGCCTATCATTACCGATCGCATCTTGCCCTAATTCATCTGATCCAAATCTAATTATACTGTTTGCCCCTTGATAATTGGAGTTGTCATATAGAGTAGCCTCGTAATATACACCTGAATTTGGGTTGTTAATAATTCTAACGGAAGACGCAGAGTCATTTGGAATACCCAGAGAAGTTAAATCTGCGTAATCACCAACAGCAACACGGGTACATGCCCCGGAATAATGACCATCTTGGTAAATATAAACCCCAGGACTACCGTCACAAGCATAACCTCCAGCGGCCTCAACTCGACCCGCTGGCAATACTTGTAGTGCTACGATTGACAAGGCCGCTAACATCAATACTTTTGCTCTCTTAAGTAACATAAAATGCCTCCTAAGGTTTGTGTTATACTACTAAATTTCACCAGCAAGATTATAGTATCACTCTCCCCGGATGATATCTTTCCAATTCTTGTGGATTGTTTTAACTATTTTTGCTTTTTGCAGACCTTTCCTATCCCATGGTGTGTAAACTCATCTCCTCACCTTAGTTGAATGGGGATACAAAATTCCATACGAACCGGCTGGAAATTTTCCCATGAGTTGTCCGGGAATATCGCAAGCATACCTCGACTTTCATCCCATTGATAGGGACTGAGACGAAGCCAATGTAGTGACACCATATGTATGAGCGGGTGCAACTCATCAATCGGTCCGGTCAGTGGAACAACGGCATACATCCCACCCTTAAGTGTAAAGGGCTGTATCTCTGTGGCAGAGGGGACGGTCTTTGATGTCGTGAAGCAAACCGCATAACGCTGCTTCGACTCCGGGGTAATATAAGGATCGTCGAGTATAGAAACAACCGCCTGGCTGTCGTTCTCTATCTGTTCATGAGCTCGCATCCAAGTATAGAGTTTGTCGAACTCTAGTTCGACAATCAGCTCGGCCACGTCACGGATAAGTGTCCCTACACGTTGAATGCAGGCCGCACGCCTTTCAGGAAGCCGCCGGATCGTGATTCCCAGGTTGCGGTACTTCTCTTCCATTTTCTCCTCCATTTCCCGAGTCAGGTCGCTCCCGGTCGCTTTAGCCACCCGCGCTTTATCATACCGTTCTATGGTGGGGTCCATAGAATCCTTGTATTCGGAAGCGCTCATCCCCATATAGCGGCGGAACGTCCTTGCCAGATGAGCGGGAGATTGCAGACCGCAGTCAAGCGCAATCTGGGTTAAGCTGCGCTCCGGTTTATGATGGATCATTTTGACAACCAATTCCACCCTCAGCCGGTTTATAAACTGAAGCACATTCTCGTTCATCACGCGTTTGAATATACGGTGAAAATGATGGACTGAAAAAGCGGAAACGTTGGCCAGTTCCTCTACGGTAAGCGGAGAAGCCAAATTCTCTTCGATGTAGCGGACCACCTGGTATATCCGGACTTTATATTCTTTTTCCATAAACTTAACTACCGCATGACCTCCTTTAATATTTTTCGGGCATAATTTTACCACAAAAAACCGTTTCTGTGTAACTGGACCATACCTGGTTTTTATTGTTTTTCCGTAAAACACATCTCTTTCCCGACTCCCCCGAACACACGCTGATTGCTTGGAAAGGTCAGCATGGTGAAGTAAGCGCGTGAATCCCTTCGTGCAAAAGCATTGGGTCAAAGCCGGAATGAAGCTCGATACTGGCATCAGCGATATGAAGGATTAGAGAAGGAACTGGAGAAACGCCGCCAGGTGGATCTAATGTGGCAAGAGGTACAAACTGTACGGGAGAAGTCTTTGGATCTGGAGTAACTGAGGATGTGGCATACATGAGTTACCTTCCGTATACAGGTTAATCTCATGATCTCATAGCCAGGTTAGCAGTTGAAGGTGTGGTGAGTTTGACGCTTACGGCTGTGCGAAGCATAAGACCGCGAAAACTTAGAAATTCAACTAAAAAATCCTCGGTACCCTAAACGGTACGGAGGATTTCATTTGATAAATTCCCGGAGAAGGCGGGTTAATTAAACCGCTGTGTTTTATACCATTTCGTCTTTCTGCCTACGATCTTATCTACGCACAAAGAATAGAATGCTCTCACCGAAATAATCAAAAACAGCTGAGAATACGTAAAATAAGATACGCAAGCTATAACAAAATTGCTCACATTGCTCTGTCCGATATCTGCGACCAAGGCCAAATTGATTTGCAGCACATAAATATAATACATTAACGCCCAAGCAATCATTAAATACACATACACATCGTCCGAGAAGAAGAATGGTGAAATGACAGAAGGGTTAAACAAGGAAATGATTTGATAGACGATGTTAGTGACAAAGAGAATATCTGAAATAATAATGGCCAGCATAAACCAAAAATAACTGGCGGCATAATAAAGAATATGCAGCTTGATCCGCCAACTGACCGAAGTGAAAAGGTGATGGATGTTGTCCAGGATCACTTGGTAGTTCCCTTTGGACCAACGCTCGCGCTGCTTCATATATACAGCCAAGCTCTCGGGCTCCTGTTGGTAAGCTTCCGCTTGCGGGGCCAGAGCGATGAACTGCCCTCTTGTCAAAATTTCGAAGGAAATCGCCGTATCTTCTGTGAGCGCATCCTCATCCCAACCGCCAATATCGCGAATCAGCGCTGTCTTCACAATAAAATTCGTGCCTGGAATGGTACCGATTTTAAATAACTCCCACAACCCGGTGTGGTGGATCCGTTGAACGGTGACCAGCTCCAAATTAATACATTTCAACAAAAAGTTCTGATTTCGGTTCCGTGCTTTATTGCGCCCGAATACGGCTCCGTACAAATCCGGCTTTTCCATCGCTTTCTGCGTCAGAAACAGAAGCGCATTTTTCTCAGGCGCCGCATCCGCATCATATACACAAATCCAGTCTCCCGTTGCCATCTTCAGCGCATCATTCAGAGCACCTGATTTGCCGCCGGTTCCTGTGCGCTCCATAATGTGAAAGTTTCGGTGCCGATAAGCCCGCTTTTCCTTAAGTATCTTTACATTGTGGGCAGTCCGGTCCGAGCAATTGTCGGCAATAACGATGATTTGGACTTTATCTTCGGGGTAATTTAATTGCAAGATGTGCTCTACCGTCGAAGCGATAACGATTTCTTCATTATGCGCGGGTACCATGATAGTAACCGTTGGGAAATGGTCCATATTATCGGGGATAACAAGGGGCGCTTTGTTCTGTTTATAAATAAACCGGATCGCACCCGCCACAATGACAATAGCTTCCAGGACGGCGATCCAGATACTGATGACAGAGAAGACGAGGATCATATCAGACATCAGTTCTTCTCCCCCGATCATACTTTCTGATAATTTTGGTCCGAAAGATTAACGTAGCGATCGTCAAAATAATAACGGATATGGTAAAAAGACTGGAAACGATAATAGATAAAGGAATAAACCAGCTCGTATAATTCATTACACGGATCTCCTATGATAAAACACCGAATTAGACATACTCTGCTACAAGATCTGTTTCTGTTCCACGTTCAAGCAAAGCGATAACTTGATCAATATTTTGATATAGCTCAAATTGATCTTTGTTAAATTCCAAGGACGATGCTCGAACAACAAGCTTTAACGGTTGTCCTTTTTTGTCCAGGAAGGGCATATCCATAAGCGCGTTCTTGATCCGTTCGGTGACGACAGGGAAGTATTCCCGGTTTGTCATGGGACACAGAATAATGAAGCGTCCCCCTTCGATAGAAAACTTGGAATCTTCAAAACGAATTTGCTTTTGAATCGTATTCGACAACTCGATTAAAAACTTTGCATAAAGCTCGGACCCTAACGACTCCAGCACCAGCGATAAAAATTCGATCTTAAAGAACGCCATCGAAAAGCCGTACTGATCGGAATAACGTCTTGCCAAGTTCGATTGCTTAATCAACATATCCGCCAAAGCTTCCTTGTTTCCAAGTGCGGTATCCAAATCGATCTGAGGATTGGTCGCTTTCAAATCGTTCAAGCGCTCGTTAATTCGTTTCGTACGGATTAAGCCCTTCCTGATGAATGCCGCGATAAGCACATTCGCCGGAATCACCAGGAACCAGGATACGACGATGACATCGGCATGGCTAAACGTGGTCATCCATACCAAGTAGGTCACCAGAAAAATAAATACGGCGACTACAGAAATCCCAAACGGTATAAAAAAACCGAATAGAAATGCGAGCAGTGCGGATAGGCTCACAACCATCTCCAATGCTGAAAAGTTTTGCTTGAAGTAGACATTAAAAAAAAAAAATAATTGCTCAAGCAAGCATAAGTCCGATTAAAGTCGTATAGCCCAATTCAATACTTCGCGATACCTCTTTATTCCCCATCAACATGCCTTCCTTTTTCAAAATAATAAATGAATCATCGGGTATTTTCTCTACAAAATTTTACACAGTACGATAAAATAATACAATGCAGAATTAGGAAAAAGTTTCATATAGGTGGATTATAAAATTTAATTTATAATTATGTTCAAAATAAATTAAAACTTAAGACCTATGCAAATAAACTGTATGCACGTAAAAAAGCCCCCGCTGCAATCTAAGCAACGGCGGGCCGGCAGAACAAAGTCAGTTATGCATAGCCTGTTGTAGAGAGGTTTCCGCCAAAAGCGGGATCAGGTTATCAAATATATTCGTATTTTGGTCGAAGACGTACCCGCCCTTGAAAGACAAATCTTTATCCCGGAAAGACAGCATCTGTGAGTTCAACTGCTGAGCCCAGGCAAGATCATTTAATTTCAATGCAAGCAAAACCGCCAAACCATATACGGAGGGTGATTCGTACGGCACAACCGCTTTTTGGCTCTTACGATTATACCGCCCCATGAGTTGGTGATTTTGATCCCACTCGTTTTTCAAAAATGGAATCAAACGATCGGTCTTTATACCCAGCTCAACCCTATGTATTTCTACAATCAGTTGATCAATGAGATTGACGTCTTCGTCAAATAGATACTGTCCCGCATTCGTATCAAACAACTTCGGATAAAAAACCCCGTCAACAGGCATATTTTTCAATAGCTCCATATGTCTGTCATAAATGGTTTGATCGATTAGTTTCTTCTGCACCATGGACTGCATGGCTACTGTATCCACATACACAAGACTAAGAGCATTAGAAGAGTAATTTATGGAAAAATCATGAAAGTCGGTAAAATAGCCTCGATTTCGAACGGAAAGAAGGGTTGTTGAAACTTCTTTTGCGGTGGATACATACTCTTCTTGCTTCCAAATATCATATGCTTTCAATAAAGCATCGATCATTCTGAAATCGTCGCCCAGCGCATTCGTGCTTACCTTCGATTGACCATCGGGCTGCAGCTTCCAGATGATGTACCCCTGCGGAGATAGGAACTTGCTTTTCAGGAGGTCGTAGCTCTTCTTGAACAGTTCCTGATTTTTCTTTTCTACAGCGTATTGCATCCAAATGCCCAGTGACTCCGAGAGCGCTTCCCGCCCTACACCAAAATTCGGATTTCCCGAAGCTTCATCCTTCAGATGAGAGGCCAGCGTGCCATTGGGATTGGTCATATACCTTTCGATGAAATATTGTGTAGAGGAAGTCGAATTCCGGGCATGGACTTCTTTCAGAATAATCGCGACCACCATTCCTATGCCAATGCAAGTAATCGCCAGTGCAATCTTATTTCTACGAGATGCAATCCGCATTGATTCACCCTACCGTTTTATCATGTATTTCCCTGACGATCCGCATATTTCAAAGCTTCCCGCACGCTAAGCGGCGACAGCGGCGTCTCCGCTACAAAGGCGCGGACCGCCGCCTCGTCCGTCTTGGAATATTCGCGAAGCGCCCATCCGATCGCCTTGCGGATAAAAAACTCCTTGCTGTCCGCACAATGCCGGATGGCACCAAATAATAAGGCCGTGTCCGTCCGCTTCTTATAGCCAAGCTGGAACAAAAGAACGGACCGCTGCGGCCATAGATTTCCTGAGTCCAGCCAGCGCCCCGTATAACCTGGAATCTGCTCCGGGTACAGCGTAAAATGATTCCCGATCAGTCTCGCTGCGAGCAAATCCACCGTATCCCACCACGACTTGGCTGTGACCAGCTCTTCAAGCAGATCGATCCGCGCCGAACCGGCATCTTTCCGCCGCTTGTCAAGGAGCGCCATGGCTGTATATTGGAACTCCCGCTCCGGCAGTCTCCATAAGGCGCGAACCGCTTCCTCCAGCGTATCGCCGGAGGGTACGCCGTGCTCCTTCAGGAACACCTTGGTCAGCGCTTCCCTCTCCGGCGTCTTGATGCCGAGAAAAGGGAACTGTTCCCGCATATAAGCCTCCATCCCCGCCGCCTGTTCCGGGTTGGCGCGGGAACGGAGCAGCGCTTCCAGCTGTCCCGCATAGCTTCTTCCTTCACCCATGATGATCCCTCCCGCCCCGGGCTTACAGCTCCAGGCGCTTGAAATTGAACATGCGCATTACGTTCTTCCGATAAGAAGAGACAGCAGGCCGGCGGCGATCAGCGGTCCTACCGGAACGCCCCGGAAGAAGGCAACGCCCAGAATCGTACCGATGAGCAAGCCCGTCGTGACCGTCGGCTGGCTGGACATCAGCGATGCACCGCGGCCGCCCAAGTAGGCGACCAGAATGCCGATTCCCACGGCAAGCAGCGATTTCCAGTGCAGAAACGATTGGCCGATCTCCTGTACCGACACCCTTCCGCTGGCGAGCGGCGTCATGATGCCGATGGTCAGAATGATGATCCCGAGCGTTAGCCCGTTTTTCTCGAGCCACGGGAAAGCTTGATGAAGACCTGCCGCGCGCAGCAGGAGCAGAAAAACCATCGCAATCGTCACGGACGAATTATGGCTGATCACGCCAAGCGCCGCAAACAGCAGCAAAATTAACGCAGACACGTCGATTTGAGGCATGAGGATCTCCCTTCCGTTCTCCGTGTTCCTTTCACGTTTAAAGTATATAGGATATCCTCTGCACTCGCTATTATACGGCAAAGAAAACCGCCGGAGTTTTCCATAAACAAAAAAAACGAAGTGCCATTAAGCACTCCGTTTTTTCCCGGCCAAGGCCTTACGGCCCGACGGATATTATTCTTCCGTAATCACTACGGATTGGGTGTTGCCTTCCCATTGAACCGCGACCTTCAGCGCCTCGCTCACGAATCGGACCGGAACCACGGTGTCTTGCCGTTCTCGATCGCTGCCGGCACTTCCAGCGTGACTTCTTTGCCGTTGACATAAGCGGTTTTGCTGTCGATGAAGAGCTTCACCGTAATGTCGCCGCGGGTTACGCTAACGGAGCGCTCGTTCGGATCCCAGGAGACGTTGGCCTTCAGCGCTTCCGCAATGGCGCGGAACGGTACCAGCGTATTGCCTTCACGGATGAACGGAGCCACTTCGAAAGCGGGCTCTTCGCCGTTCACGTACAGCTTCACGCCTTTTTTGCCCAACTTCTCGTACAGATGGCCCAGTTTCTCATAGGCTTTGAGGTTTTTCAGGTTCGCCTTGATCGCTTCCTTCTGCACATAAACGGCGTCGTTTACGCGCCGCTGTCGGCCAGAGCGTCGGCTGTCGCGGAAAGAGCCGCATCCGCATCCTTAATTTGCTCGAGCTGCGCTTTCAGCTCGTCGGACAATTGAGCTTCATACTTCGTCAGCAGCAGATCGGCAAGAACGGCGCCGGCCGGCTTGTCCTTCACATTCTCGATGGCGTTCAGCGACCCTTTATAACCGTTATGGCCATGACCGTACGTTCCCGAGGTTACCGTATCGCCATAAGTGCCGCCTGTAACCGTAATAGGCTTGTCCGCCTTCACTTTTAATTCGATGCGAACCGGCGCTTTGCCATGATTCTCCGCACCCTTGTCTTCCTGCTTCGCAAAAGCGGCTCCCGCCATCAAATTAACCGACAGCGCGCACGCCGCGATTACAATACCCGTTTTCTTCATCATGCTCATCCTCTCAGATCGTCGTTGGTATGTATTCCCTTAGTAATCTTCGGCAAATGCCCCGATCTTTTTGAGGGTATTTAAGCATACAGCGAAAATATTATTTTTCCTATCGGCCGGCTTATATATCCGCCGGGAATACGAGGCCGATTTGCCTGCGGACCTCGTCCATAATTTCCATGGCGGCCAAGGAATTTGCATGGGAATTGGTATCCGATTCCAGCCGCCCGCTTGCAATCAGGTCCATGAACTCCCGCGCTTCATAATACATCGATTTCGCGGATTGAGGAACCGTCAGGTCGTCGGCGGAACCGTCCCTGCGTCGGAGCTCCACCTTCTCGGCATGGTTGATTTTATCGATAACGAGGGTGCCGTTCTCCCCTGAATTTCCGAAGGGACGAAGGAATGGGTGATTTTCGAATACATGATGACGGCGTCCATCCCCTTGTACTTGAGCAGAATGCTGCCCTCCCCGTCCACGCCGGACTCGAGCAGCACCGCGTCCGCCTGCACCCGCTCCGGTTTGCCGAACAGCACCACCAGGGGATAAATGCAGTAGACGCCGAGGTCCATCAGCGCTCCGTTGGAAAAGGCGGGGTTGAACGCGTTCAGCACCGTCCCCTGCTTGTAGGCGTCATAGCGCGACGAATATTGGCAGTAGCTTGCAAAATAGCGGCGGACTGGGCCGATTCCGGCGGCACGCTCCTGCACAGCGCGGAAGTTGGGAAGCAGTGTCGACTTCAACGCTTCCATCAGCACGACCCGGTTGGCCTGGGCCGCTTCGATCATGGCCTGAACCTCCCGCACATTCGAGGCCATCGGCTTCTCGCACAGCACGTGCTTTCCGTGATTCATGCACAGGATCGCCTGCTTCGCGTGCAAGGAATTCGGGCTTGCGATGTAGACGGCATCGAACACGTCGCTGCGCGCCATTTCCTCCAGGTCCGTAAACAGGTTCGGGATCCCGTGCTTCTCCGCGAACTCGCGGGCCTTCTCCTCCGTCCGGGAATAGACGGCCGTAAGGACGAATTCCTCCGCCTCCCGCGCAGCGTCAATAAACTGCTCCGTAATCCAGTTCGTGCCGATCACTGCAAATCGTATCATGGTTCTCTCCCTCTCTTATGTACTTAAGATGGGTCGTTCACTCCGACAGCATGAACTGTACTGGATTTTCCGGGCGGAGTCAACTTGAGCGCAGGCAAAAAGGACCTGCCCCGTAAGGCAAGCCCCCAAAATTAGCGATTCTAAATTATATCCGTCCTACAAACCAGTAAGCCCCCAGCAGCGCGATTATGCCGGAGATACCGTACATGACTCTCGGGTACCAGGCGACCCGGCCGAGATAGATTAGGGCGGGAAGCAGGACCGCAAGCACGGCCAGCTGTCCGAGCTCGACCCCCAGGTTGAAGGAGAAGAGAGCGAGAAGATAGCTCTGCCCGAGCGCCCCGTGCAAAATATCCGCGAAGCCGAACCCATGGATCAAGCCGAACAGCAGTGCGATCAGCCACCGGTGGTTATGGCGCCGGAACCACAAATTCTCGGCCGCGACAAAGACGATGCTGAGCGCAATCAGCGGCTCGATGACGGACAGCGGCGCGCGGACAATGTCCAGTGCGGCCAGGGCCAGCGTGACGCTGTGGCCGGCCGTGAAGGCGGTGAGGATTTTAACGTAGGCTCTTGCCGTTTGCTTCAGCACCAGGAGCCCGAGCAAAAAGAGCAGATGGTCGTATCCCGTCCAAATGTGCATCATGCCCGTTACGAGAAAATCCTTGAACGTGACCAGCCAGGACGGAACCGGAATCTCCAGGGTTTGAACGCCCGGTGCCGTTCCGGCAATGCCGCTTAGGTCGCGCAGCTTGGTACTCAGGACACTCTGCGTCTCTTCTTTGCCGTGAAACATCGTCACGAAATTCTGATGCTGCGGATCGTCCGAATCGAAGAAGAACGCGTAATGCACGGCGTACTCCCGTACCGGCTGCGAGAACGTGTACGACAGCTGCAGCTTGACCATATCCATGCCGTTCTTCTTCTCGACGCTCTGGCTCATCAAGCGGAAGGCTCCCTGCTCCCCGCCGGCCGTCACCCGAAGCGATTCGCGCACCAGCCTGAGCAGATCGTCCTGCGTCCAGGCGGGGCCTCGCGATTCACTCGAAGCGTCCGGGTCGATCACGATCACCTTTTTCGTGCGGATGACGGCCCACTGCTCTACCTCCCGGGCCTCCAGATAGAGCGTATAATCGACGGAGCGGTCGGCTGCCCGGATTTCCGAGTAGCCGATCGTCCCGATGTGCGCCTCCGCCGAGGGAGGCCGGACCGCGACCAGCACGGCAAAGAGCAGGGCAAAGGCTGCGATCAGGCGAATCCAACTCCGGTCGCTCATGGTCGCTGTGCTTTGCGGGCTGGAGCTCAAGCTCTTCGGCCCGGGCGGCCGGCTTGCCCGGCTTCGAGCCGGGACCGCCGTTTTCGTTCTTTTTTCCGCCGCCGGTTCCTTTGGTCGTAAACTCGTATATATCCGAGGTCGTAAAGCCGCCGTAGTCATCCCCCAGCGTCACGTACCAGTGATACATCTTCGAATCCTTGTCCAGCTTCCAATGCGTTTCCGCCCGGTCGCCGCTAGGCACGTTCAGCTGCTCCCCGATTTTCTCCTTGGTGTACACGTTAACTCCGATATAGTCGGTAGCCACCTCCTTGGCGACCGGCTTCAGATGAATCGGCAGGCTGAACTCCTCGCTCTCCGGCTTGTTATCGAAGAAAATATAATCGTCGAGCAGCGGCGAGTAGGTGTTCACGTACATTTGGTTATTCTTCATGTCAAACTGCAGGAGGCGCATATAGCCTTGACCGCCCTGCGGGCCGGATTGGTAATCCATCAGCATTTCTATGATCGCGTGCCCGTCTTCCCCGTGTTTGACATTATAGGCAACGCCGTGGATATGGCCGCACAGCACCAGGAAGACGTTCTGGTTTTTCGCTACCAGCTTCTTCCACAAATCCTCGCCTTGACCGGCGTAGAAGCCGCCCGGCGCAATGTATTCATGCGTTGCTATGATCGCGTTGCGGTCCGGGTATCTCTTCAGCACGTCGTTCGCCCACTGAATCGTCTCATCCGTAATCGACCAGCCGAGATAAAGAATCATAAAATCATTGCCTTTGGCGGAAATCAAATCGTAGTGGTCGCGGTTGTTGTTCAAATCGCCGCCGTACCAAGGATTCGAAGCAAAGCGGTCGCGTCCGAAATGCTTCCAGTACTCGTTATACCGGGCTTCGTTATGGTTTACGTCATGATTACCGGCTACGACGCCGTAAGGAACCTTTGCATCGTCCAAAATCTTCATAGCCGCATCGGCCGCGTCCCACTGCGCAGGCTGATCGTAATTATCGACGATATCTCCCGTATGGACCACATACTGGATTTTCTTCTCCTGCTGATGGTCGGCGATCCATTTCGTCATCGTTTTATACGTGTCCGGCCAGCTTTCCGAGTAATACTGGGTATCACTCATCCAGGCGAACGCGAAATCGTACTGGTCCGGGGAAGGAATCAGGTCCTGCACCAGCACATGGATCTTTCCGTCCTTCACCATGTCGGCGACGCTGACATTCGCTTTAAGCGTAAAGTCCTCGGTCCCCATGCCGGAAGCGGCGGCCTGCCATTTGCCGGTATGGTTGTTCCATGTATACAGCGTCACCTGACGCTCCGGCTTCGAATGGCCGCGCCACACCACTTCGACCTGATCGATCCCGGTCAAATCGTCGGCTACCGTAAAGTCGAAGCGCTGGTAAGGCGACTTCTCATCCGAGTCCGTGGTAAAATATTGGCCGTCCACCGCTTTGACCGCGGCTTTGGCTTCCGGCGAGAACGGCGTTTCGCCGGCCGGCGCCAGCTCCAGCGGCGGCTCGCGGTCCGCCAGGTTCGAATAAGCCTGCTTCGCCGTATCGTCGGTGAAATCATACTGATACGCTTTGTAGAAGGTCACATCCAACGGATCGCCCGTCGGATCGGTTACCGTTACACCCAGCTTGGGATTGCGGCTCGTGTCGGTCTCGCCTTGAGCCGGAGACGGGTTCGACGGCTTGTACGGATTTTCCTCCACCACGGAGAACGGCACCTTGCGGACCAGCTCATTGCCGGCTTGATCCGTGACCGTTACTGTAAATTCATGTGCGCCCGGTTTCAGATTCAGCGCGTTAATTACCGAAGGCGGCGCAATATCGCCGTCGTCCAGCTTGCCTTTCACCGACGCCACCCCGGAGAGGGAATCGGCCGCCTGAACGTCGAATGGGATAGGCCCTTTATAGGTCTTGTTTTCCTCTATCGACAAGCTCGTGATCACAGGCTTCGTATTGTCCACGACCACCTTGGCCGTAAGCTGCTTCGGCGGGCTGGAGCCATCCACCCGGAAAGCCACCGTATGCTCGCCTTCCGCGGTCTGCGTCGTATCCCAGGCATAGGCGCGGCCGGTTAATTTCACTTCCGGTATGGTGAACGTCATATCCGCGCGTTCCTTGGCCGTCAGATCGTTGAACGAACCGTCGCCAAGCGAAATCTTGCCGGTCGGACCGTCCGTATAGGTGCCGTCGCCGATCTTGATCCGGGTAGACTCGACCGGAATAATCGTTCCGTCCGGAAGGACCAGCCGCACGTTCTGGATCGTGAAATCGTCATTGTTATCCGTTGTATCGAGCGGATCAACCCGGTTGCCCGAAGCGACGGAGAACACATTGGCTCCCGCTTTCAAATCGTCGGCCGGGATTTCCACCGCGACCGTCTTGTTGCCCGTAATGTCCGCATCGAAAATTTTCAGCACCCGGTCGCCTACGAGCACGCCGTTCTTATACCCCTTGTTAAAGCCGTCCACTTCCATGACGAACGTGGCGGAACGAACCATCTTGTCCACGGTCGGCACCTTCGTCCCGTCGATGAGGAGCGAGGTCTCTTCGTTCTCGTCACTGCTGGCACCAAGAAGCGCCTTCGTGCCGGACAAGAAGTCGCCGTCCTTCACGTTCAGGATGAGCGGCTCCACCACTCCGTGATCGATCACGATGGAGTACGGCTTCCCGCCGTTCTTGTCCTTGGTCGAAATCACGTTGTCCCCGTCGGAAGCTTCAAAATAATACTCCAGCGCCGCCGTCTTCATCAGGTCGTATTGCGAGACGGTTTTGGCTTCGTACAGCCCTTCCGCATTTTTCTCCAGATTGACTGCCTGGAAATCGGCGTCTTCTTTATTTTTACGGTAGAAGGTAACGCGTTTCAGCGCCCTGTCATCCGTGATCCCGGCTTTCAGCGTAATATCCGCCGGAGGGGTGACCAGGAAAGGCGGCGTATGGTCGATGACCGGCGCCGCCGTATCGGCCGTCACGGTCTTGGCCTGAGGCGGAACCTGCCCTGCGATGACCGCGGCCGGCGTTGCCGTCTGGCCGAACGCTCGCTTCACCATCACATCGGTGCCGTCCTTCGGGTACTCGTACACGATTCCTTTTTGCTGACGGCTTCGTTCATTAACTCTCCGTCGTTATAGGAAGCGCGCGAGATTTCCGTTCCGGTGTCGGTTACGATCGCGAGTGTCCGTTTGTCCGAGTTGATCATCCCGTCGCTCGGACCCGTACGGATCATTTGGTCCTCCCTGACGGAGGAACCGAAGTACGCATTGAAATCCGCCAGCGTTTTCCCTTGGCTCGGCCCGTTATTGATCCAGAGGACCGATGCACTCTGCGGCTGGATCAGCTTGTTCTCATCCAGATCCCAGTCCTTGAACGTATTGTTCGGATAAATATACTTCAGCTTGTAATCCTTCAGATTGATCGGCCGGTTCGTGGAGTTGTAAACTTCCACATACTCGTAGGTCTGCGGCGAATCCGGGTTCGGCATGATTTCCGTAATGAGCAGATCCGGAACGCTGCTGTAGTTCAGCACCGGGTAGACGGATACGTTGAACGTTTGATCCGCCTGCTGCGGCGTCCGGGTCACGTGCGTGCCGTCCGACGCTTCGAGATAATAGTTCAAGGAGGTGGCCGGATCCAGCACGGTCTTCGGAATCACCGCCGAGTAGGTCGCGCCGGTGACGGTCATTCGCAGCGGGGTATAGCCGCTCATCTTATCCGTTTTGTAATACAGCGTGACCGAGTCCAGGTAAGTCTCTTCGTAGACAGAAGCCGATACCGTATAATTCTGCGCTTCGATCCCGGTGCTCGCCGGCGTATGCACGATATACGGCTCGATGTAATCGGCCGGCAGATGGACCGGTGCGGCGGGGGCTTGTCCGGCGACCAAAGTACCCGGCGTCGGCGTGACTTTGGAGCCGAGCTTGATCATTTGGTTCGTGCCTTCCGCAGGGGCTGGTACGTCACGCTCTTGCCGTCGGCCGAATCCGACGTATCCGAGGCATTCTGCGCATTGTAGCTTGCCGTTGTGATCCGGCTCAGGCCGTAGTCCGGTGCAATCGACAGGTCGCGTCCGCCCGTATTGGACATGCCGCCCGAATGAAACACAACTACCTGAGCGTCCGTCAAGTTTGTGCCGTAAGCCGCGTTGAACTGGCTCAGTTCCCCGGTAATCCCGCCGTTATTGGCCGGGTCCGTAAGATTCCACAGCACCATCGTCTGTCCCGGCTGCAGGAGCTTGTTGTCCGTAATGTCCCATTCCAGCGGGGCCCGGTTGTCGTAGTAATCGTAGACGACCTTGTAATCCTTCATATTGAGTACACGATCGCTGTTGTTGTAAACCTCTATGTACTCATACGGCTCGCTGGCCGCCCCTGCAGGTCGCTTCGAATTGAATACGATTTCAGTAATCAGCAGATACGGGGGCGTTCCTGCCGCTCTTACTGTCGGAGCTTGCCCCGTTAGAGGCAGGCCCGACAGAAAGACGGCGAACGCCAAAAACAGATAATGCCATTTCCTCATCACATGATTCACCATCCATTCCTTATGTATTGGTGCGGGTCATGCCCGCACCCCAACAAATTATAGGAATGGATTGTAAGCGGAATGTTCGGCAAGAGTTAAGAAATGGTAAAGTTGGTGAAAAACAGGTGAAAATGCCGAATTCGCTCGAAGATCAAGCGATTTTACCGACAAAGAATAGCGGATAACGCATCCGTCAGATGCTGCTCGGGGTCTTCGGCCGTCTGTTCCGCCGCCCGGCTGCGCCAGCCGATATAACCGTCGGGACGGACGAGCACCGCCCCGGAAGCCGGAATGCCGTAAGTCTGGCCGAACGCGTTCCCGGGATCGCCAAGAGTCCCTTGGCCGGGGCCGCCGATCTGATGAATATCCAAGGGAAGCCGGAGCCGGTCTGCTGCGCTTTGAGCGGCCTTCAGCCAATGCTCACCATCCGGGCCGGCAAGCAGGACGAAACGGGAGCCGAACAAATCCAGCGACGACAGCGGTTCTCCCTGTCTTTCGAGGGTAATGTGCGGTGCCCGCGTTCCCGGCTGTCCTGTCCACGCAAGGGGATTTTGGACAAGCGGCAGGTCTTGCCCGTTCTCCGGCACTCTGGCCCCCTTACCGTAACGATAGCCCATATTGATGGTCAGCGTATCCACCGTAATCCCCTGCGAGCCTGCCGTATGGCGCTGCCGGGAAAGCATAATGACCTGTTCGACGGTATGATCCGCGAGTGTGCGGCGTTCCATGTCGTAGGTGTCAAGCGACCCGATGCCAGCTTCGCCGCGTAGAACGGACGCAAGCTTCCAGGCCAGATTCTGCGCCTCCGCGATCCCCGTATTTCCTCCCAGGGCGCCGCTCGGAGGCTGGGTGCGTGCCGCATCGCCAACCAGGAATACACGGCCCTGCTGAAAACGGTCGGCGACGCGCGCGGCCATTTCCCAAGGGAGCACGGTCTTGATCCGTACCGGAAAATCGGGAATGCCGATCGCTGCCTGAACAAGCGGCAGGCGGCGTTCCTCAGGATAGTCGGCCAAGGTTTCCGTTGCTGGATCATAGCCTATATCCAGACGAAACAGATCGGGCCGCATTTCCGAGCCCGGGTACGGCGTGAGCGCTCCCCTCCATGTATCGTTCGCAAGGAAGCACATCACCGCCTGACGCTCGCGGAACAGCTTCATGAGTTCGGCGGCCTGAACCGACTCGAACAGGATACTGATGAAATGTCCAAGGCTTCCCGGCCCATGGTGGCCGATGCCGAGTCGCTCCCCTGATGCCGCTGCGGCCGCCGTCGGCCGCAATCAGAAAGCGCGCCCTCACCCTACGGATGTCCCCGCTCTCCAGATCACGGATGGTGGCCGTCACCCCTTCTTCATCCTGCACGAAGCCGGCAAGCTCGGTCTTAAAGCGCAGTTCGCTGCCAGCCTCGGCAATCCGGTCCACAAGCACAGTCTCCAGCATGTCTTGGGCAATGAGACTGCCTCGGACCGGACTGGCGGAGGTGAAGTATGCGCTGAAATCTTCCATTAAATTATCAAATGGTTCCCCGGCCAGACTCTTGGCCAGCGGAACGCGGCTGTCCTCAGAAAATGCAGGTTCGACCCGGCGTATGGCGGGCTCAGCCCCTGCCGCACGGAAGATCTCCATGGTCCGTGCCGTCAGGCTCGCGACGCGCGGATGAATCGAGGTGCCCGGATGACGTTCGACCACCATCGAGCGGATTCCATAACGGGAGAGAAGCGACGACATCGTAAGGCCGATCAAGCTCCCTCCTGCAATAAGTATAGGTACGCTTTCATCGGATCCGGCCGGGCTGTACAACGTATTGTCCATCATAAGACCTTCTTTCCATGGATTTATTGGTTGTTCTTAGCCATTCAAATCACTGCGATTAACCAACTTTCCCAACCCGTTACTCCTCTTGGGGCGACGGATCATTCAACCAGTTTCCTTCCCAGGCCAGGCTGCCCGCCCGGATATCGGCTCCCACGGAATGTAACCACTGCAGCTCGGCGACCAGGACGGCGCGCTGATACTCGAGCTCAAGCAGGAACAGCCGGGGAATCGTATCCTTGTACATTTGAAGCTTATTGTCGATGTCGTTCAATTGCTCATGCAGAGCGGCCGTTCTTTTCTCAAATTGCCGCTGAACCTTCTGTGACGGAAGAAGGGCGAGAAAAGAAAGGGCCGCCGGAAATTCGGGAAACTCCTGCGACGGTGTGGAGAGCATCTCCAGCGACCTTACCTTCAGCAGTTTTCGCCCTTCGGCCGTAATCGCATAGACCGTCCGGTCCGGCTTCCCCTCTTCCCGTACCGTTTCCTGAACAGCGATGCATCCTTCCCTCAGCAGACGCTCAATGGTCTGGTAAATATTCGTACGCCGGCGTACGTTGATCACTTCATCCTTTCCTCGTTCTTTGATGAGCGCCTGCATCCGGTACGGATGCATAGGCTCTTCTGCGAGCAGAGCCAGTACGGCAAGGGCCAGGGGAGACAGTTGGGTTTTGATTTCGTTTTTCATAGTCATAATAATACTATTAATTTAATTACTATGTAAAGGGGGTGAGGAAAAAAAATCCAGACAGCTTGCCAGCCGGTCTCTGAAAAGCTGGCGGAGGGGAGGAATTAATCTGGAGAAGCGTCAGCGATCGGAAGAAGGATCGGCACGTGTGGCGGGGAATTTTGCAGTGGTTCTGCTCGCTTGCAAGCGGAGTCTTTTCCCCAAGGCGCGGGGCAGGAAAAGTTCTTTTTTCGCCCGGGACAACATATGGTTGTAGTTGAACCATCCTTCATGAGGCGGGTGAATCAGGATGTCCGATCCGGGCGGCTACGGACCCAAGGTATTCGAGAAGATTTTGAATATCGTCGACGTGGGGATTCATCTTATCGATAAAGAAGGGATCACCGTCTTTTACAACGATAAAATGGCGGAGATCGACGGGTTTCGCCGGGAGCAGGTGCTTGGAAAAAGTATATTCCAGCTCTACCCTTCCCTCACCCACGAGACCAGCACGCTCGCCAAAGTACTCGCAACCGGCAAGGAAATCCCCGAAAAAATTCAAACCTATGTCAATATGACCGGCAAAAGGATCACCACGATCAACGGAACCTACCCGATCTGCGACGAAGGCAAGCTGATCGGCGCCCTGGAAGTCGCCAAGGATATTACCGGCATCGTCCAGCTCCACGATCAGGTCCTCGATCTCCGGCACCAAATTTACGAGTCCGGGCACAAGGACAAGAAGCCTGCAGGCTCGGCGAAATATTATTTCAGTGATCTCATCGGGCAGAGCCCGCCGTTCCTGGAGGCGGTCGCGCTAGCCAAGAGAGCGTCCCGCACCAGCTCGCCGGTCCTCATCTGCGGACCTACGGGCACCGGGAAGGAGCTGTTCGCGCAGAGCATCCATAATGCCGGCGCCCGGCGGGGCGGCCGTTCATCGCCCAGAACTGCGCCGCCGTTCCCGGCGAGCTGATGGAGGGCATTATGTTCGGCACCGCCCGGGGTGCTTTTACCGGCGCGGTGGACCGGGCGGGGCTGTTCGAGCAGGCGGAAGGCGGGACATTGTTCCTGGATGAACTCAACAGCCTGGATTTGTTCCTGCAGGCCAAGCTGCTAAGGGTACTGCAGGACGGCATCGTCCGGCGGGTCGGAGGGAGCGGCGAGCTGCAGGTGAACGTGAGGATCATCACCGCCATGAATACGGATCCGAAGGAGGCGCTGGAGAAAGGAATTTTGCGGCATGATCTTTTTTCCGGCTGAATGTGGTGAGCCTCTATCTTCCGCCTCTGCTGCAGAGAATGCAGGACATTCCGCTCCTCGTGCAGCATTTCATCGAGCAATTCAACGCGATGTTCGGCATGAAAATTACGGGAATCGCTCCGGCGACCATGAACCGGCTGGAAGCTTATTCATGGCCGGGCAACATCCGCGAACTTAGTCACGCCATCGAATCGACCTATAATATGATGGATCTGGAATGCGAACGGATTGAGGAGGAGCATCTGCCCGCCTATTTGCGGAATCGGCCGGAGAAGGCGGCCGTATCCGCCCTCCCTTTGCTCTCATGGAGCCTGACGCCTGCGGACCAAGCCGCCGCCGGAACCCTGCCGGACCGGGTGAAGCGGCTCGAACGCGAAGCGATCCTGGGCGCGATGAAGATGCATGGGTACAACATCACGCTCGCCGCCGAGGCGCTGGGGATCAAACGGCAGGCGCTGCAGTACAAACTGAACCGCTACGGGATCGCGAAGAAGCCAGGCCATTAAATAAATTGATCGTCCTTTATGGGACTAATAAATTAATTTGCATACGAAATATCGGGACGTCTGCGATTGCAACTTGTTCCATTCCGCATATACTTTATTGCAGCCATCTAACGGGAAGCTGCGAATAAAAGTCGGAGGTGTTTGCACATGAGAACGAGAAATACGTTGTCTGCGCTGATCGGGCTGTGGTTCCTGATTGCCCCGTGGGTTCTCGGTTTCGATTCGCCCGGCGCCTTGTGGACCAGCGTGGTGTTCGGGGCCGTTCAAATCATCTCTTCTTTATGGGCCACGGACAAATCCGGTTGGGGCGTATGGCAGAACTGGGTCTCTCTTGTTGCAGGCGTCTGGTTTATTCTGCTGCCCTTCGCTTATTCTTTGTCCAGTGGAGAGACTTGGTCCAGCGTCATTCTCGGTTTAATTACCGTGCTGCTGAACCTGCAGAACCTTGCAACGAAGTCCTAAGCCGAGTCTCCTAAAAAGTTTCAGCCGCGCCGCTTGGACACAGCATCTCGGGCCGCCTTGCCGGCACAAAAAAAGGATGCTCCCGCTCCAAGCGTCAAATGCCGCTGCGATTGCTTTGTGCGCAATCGCAGCGGCATTTTTTTAATACATCACTTGGCAGCAAGTCGCCTTTACAGCGGGCTACTGGTTATTTGGCGGGATATGGCCGAAAAATTGGCGGTACGCGGTGAACAAATCGGTATAATCGGCATCGTAATCGAGCGAATCCTGGTACCTCACCCCGATCTGCCTGTCCTCCGTACGGTTGAAAGTAACCGCAATCCAGTGATGGCCGCGCTGGCTGTCATCCAGATGGCCCGTCGTATTCACGACGGCATGCAGTTCATGCGATTGTCCGGTTAAGAAGGCGTTCACGCTGGCGCCGCCCTGCTGTTCCGCCGTTTCGATATTAAAATCGGTCACTCCCTGCTGATTATTGTTTTGCAGAATTTGGGTTAACCGGTTCATCTGCTGTAAACTTCCAATCACCGGGATATCGGGGCGGTTAGCGGTTTCCAGCATGTTCCGGATATCGGCTTCCTCGATATCATTTCCAAAGTTACCCATTTGATTGAGCATGTTCTCCGAAGCCCTATAATCCAGCTGCGCGGCCCGAGTAATCATATGGTAGGCGACCATCTGCCCGCATTCGGCAAAAAACTGCTGCAGCGCCGGATACCGCCGGCCCCTGGCGCCCAAGTCATTGTTGGCCGCGCTGTTGTTTCCGACCTGCCTGCGGTTGATGTCCTGACGCCTTTGGACCAACCATTGGTAAGCCTCGCTATATAACTGGATGACTGCATTCTGCTGGCCCGGGTCGTCGCGGCTGATTTGCTGAAGAGAAGCCATCAGTCGCTGCAATTGCTGCATCCCTGGGCCTTGGGCCGCCTCGTCGTTCACCGCTTGATTAAGCTCCTCGAGTACGTTTTTCAGCGCATCATACCTGTCCTGGTATTCCTCCGTCTCCTCGTCGCTAAATTTCGGCTTGTTCTTCTCCAGCAGACTCTCCGATTCGTCCATCCGTTCGGGGAAGCGGGATAGTCGTGAGCCGCCCAAGGTGCGTCGTTATATTGCTTGCCGGGAGCTACAGGCAGGTGGATTTGCTGAGCCAGAAAGTTCGTCTGTTTCTTGATGATTTCCCGCTCCTTCTGCTGCTGTTCCAATCGACCCTGATGAAAAGACGGAAGGTTGCTCGCATAGCCCGGAGCGGACATGTGGCTAAGGGTGGATACGTTGGAGGCAAGCATGGAGCCGAGAAACACAGCGTCCGGCGGCGCGCCGGAAACCTGGGATAACTCATCGAATACCCGGTTTTGAGCGTCCACCCGCTCCCGGTCGGAATAGGAATGCCCGGAGGATCCGCCGGGAAGCTTCGGCTGATCTTTACTGGTAGGGTGCTTTGCTGCCCCGTGATATTCCCTTGAAAATCGACCGGCGCATAGATGGTCTGCGTAGGAGCGCGGTCGGCGCTTTGCAGGCGCAGGCTCAGCTCGACAATCCTGTCCACTTGCGGAATATCGCGGGGAGGCGTATTGCCGTGCCTTCGGCGCGCTCCCTTATGAAACGACGAGGTTGCTTCCGATTGAGTGAACTCATCCAGCCCCTTGACGATCCCCCGGAATTTGCTGCCGCTGATCGGTCCCGCATCATGCTCTTTCTTCACTTTCTTCGCATGATTTTTCGGCAGGATGTCTCCCGTCACGTTCTCGAGCCCCTCTGCAGCGTCCTCCAGCCTCTTCACAATATGGGGAAGCTCCTGCGGATTTTTCTTGAGCATCTCCCGGTAAGTCGCTCCCTGCTTCTCTCTGGTTTTCTGAAGTTCCGGGTGCGTCGGAGGGGTATCCTCCGCTTTGCGCTTCAACGATTTTTTAGCTCCCTGCTTGTCGAAGGCCACGTTGTAACTGCCCCCGCTCACGATGACACTCGGATTTTGCGTCCACTCCGGAGGCTGGTGGTAGCTTTCCCCGGCTGCAGCACATACGGGTCGTTCTCCCATACAACTTGTCCGTTCCGGACAATAAATACGGCTTGAACGGGTGCGGCGGAAGCAAGGACACTTGCAGGTGACTTCGGAAAAGGCGAAGCTTCGGCGGATGCAGGCAGTAACGGCTCTGCATTCCAAGCCTTGGCCCCCATCGCATCCGCTTCCCGTTCCAACGCGGGATCGTCGTTCACAGGCAGGTTCTTGAGCTGCAGCGTAGGCCGCACCCGCCCCTGCTTTTGCTGCGCCACATGCCATGCCTCGTGGGGAAGATGCCGTTCCTGTCCCTGACCTACATAGATATTCGTTCCCTGGGCATAAGCCGCCGCCCCGAGCCGGGCCGGTTCACCGGAATTGTAATGTACCTTGACGTCATCCATCGGCATGCCCGACAGATGCTCGATACCGGCCTTGAGCCGGTCCGGCATGCCGGTTTTGTTGTCCTTCTCGGGCTCAGACTTACGCTGAGCCGTATCCGCCAGCGACTTGCCCGCCGCCCGGTTGCCGACCAGGCTTTGCAGCTGCAACACCTGGTGCGCGCTCAGCAACCGCGGAGCAAGCTTGGCACGCTGAAGCAGCTGCGCCGGCTCCAAGGTCTGCCCAAGCCCGTTGTATGCTTGCGGTGAAGGGGCATTTTGCGGCTGCAGTGAACGGTTGTCCGAAGGTTGAGGAGGCTTCTTCGTAAAGGTCATAAGGATCTCCTTATCCGGCCTTTGACCGCGGTAATATAAACTATCTACAGAATACCATATTTTAGCGGAACGGGAGGGACTACGTTCGTTCTGTCCGCCTAATTTTTTTGCCGGTCCCTTAAAGTTGGCATCGTTCTTGCTATTACAAAAAGTGAAGGGAATGAAACCGGGAGGTGCGGACACATGAGTTTATCGACCAATGAACCGGGGAGCGGGCTGCGGCCGGTTCCCCTCAGCAGTAAGAGGCACTGGAAAGAGGTTGAGCTGTGGAAAGATGTCACCGACGAACAGTGGAACGATTGGCTCTGGCGACTGACCCATACGATACGCACGCTGGAGGATCTTAAGAAAGTCGTGAATTTGACGCCGGAGGAAGAAGAAGGCGTCCGCATATCGACGCAGACGATTCCTCTCAACATTACCCCTTATTACGCATCGCTGATGCATCCGGACGATCCGCGCTGCCCGATCCGGAAGCAATCCGTTCCGCTATCCGCGGAGCTGCAGAAGACGAAATACGATCTGGAGGATCCGCTGTACGAGGACGAGGATTCCCCTACCCCGGGGCTGACTCATCGGTATCCCGACCGCGTGCTGTTCCTTGTGACCAACCAATGCTCGATGTACTGCAGGTACTGCACGCGCCGCCGCTTCTCCGGCCAGGTAGGGATGGGCGTTCCCAAGAAGCGACTGGACGACGCCATCGCCTATATCCGGAATACGCCTGAAGTCCGCGACGTGCTGCTGTCCGGAGGAGACGGGCCGCTGATCAACGATCATATTTTGGAATATATTCTGAAAAATTTGCGGGCAATCCCCCATGTCGAGATTATCCGGATCGGTACGCGGGCCCCGGTCGTCTTCCCGCGCGTATTACGGGGAACTTATGCAGCATCATCCGGAAATACCATCCGGTCTGGCTGAACACCCATTTCAACCATCCGCTGGAAATTACGGATGAGGCCAAACAAGCCTGCGCCCTGCTCGCCGACGCCGGCGTCCCGCTAGGCAACCAGGCTGTGATTCTGGCCGGCATCAACGACAGCACCCATATCATGAAGAAGCTCATGCACGAGCTGGTAAAAATCCGCGTCCGCCCCTACTACATCTACCAGTGCGATTTGTCCGAGGGCATCGGCCATTTCCGGGCCCCCGTATCCAAGGGCCTCGAAATCATCGAGTCGCTGCGCGGGCATACGTCCGGGTATGCTGTGCCGACCTTTGTGATCGATGCTCCCGGCGGCGGCGGCAAAATCGCGCTGCAGCCGAACTACCTGATCTCGCAAAGCCAGGATAAGGTGATTCTGCGCAACTACGAAGGGGTAATCGTCGGCTACCCTGAGCCTCAAACCTACGTGCCGGGCCGGGCTGATGAATATTTCAACGAGATCTACGGGATTCGGCAGCGACCGGAAAGCACGGGGATCATTGCGCTGATGAAGGATGAAAAATTTAATCTGGTGCCGGAAAATTTGCGCCGGATGGGCCGCAGAAGGCTGTACCAGGAAACGCCGGAGCACGCCTCCTTGAAGGACCGGCGCCCGAAGCGGGACGAAATGAAGCGGAAGCTGCAGAAATCCGGGCAGGGTAAGGAAAGCGAAGCGGATGCCGAATAATTCCCCCAGAGAACAACGTCCTTATCGGATGTTGTTTTCTTTTTCTCCACCCCCCTTGACCTTCACATGATGTAATGGTTTAACATGACGGGTAGACAAACGTACAGGGAGGAACACAAATGAATACTACCCATCAACGAATCGCACTCGTTACCGGAGGAAACCGGGGAATCGGCAGAGAAATCGCACGGCGCCTTGCCCTGAAAGGCTTGAAGGTGCTGATCGGTCGCCGGGATGAAGGCAAGGGCCGCGAAGCCGCCGGGGAGCTGCTGCAGGTAGGGGCCGCGGTGGAGCCGCTGGTCCTTGATGTGAGCCGTACGGACAGTATAATGCAAGCGATCGATCTTATAAGAAACCGGTACGGGCGTCTGGACGTGCTGGTCAACAATGCGGGAATCATTCTCGATCATGGGATTTCCGTCCTGAAGGTGGAGGATGCCGTGATGAGAGAAACCTTCGAAACCAATTACTTCGGCGTACTGAAGCTCATTCAAGCGGCCGTCCCCCTTATGCAGGAACATCGCTACGGCCGTATTGTCAACGTATCGTCCGGGGTCGGCTCCTTTGAAGTGCACCAAGGCCTGCTAGGTTTAAAAGGAGCCTCCTCCGCCTACCGCATCTCCAAGACGATGCTGAATGCTTTGACTTGCCTCGCCGCCCACGAAGCGGCCGATTACGGCATCAAGGTCAATGCCGCCTGCCCCGGCAGGGTTCAGACGGACATGGGCCGAGAAACCGCCTCCCGCCAGACCGCGGAAGGACTTCCGGCCCCTGTGTCGGTCGCCGAAGGGGCGGATACGGCCGTGTGGCTGGCTACGCTGGATGAGGACGGCCCGAACGGCGGATTTTTCCGCAACCGGTTGAAGGCGAATTGGTAATAGAATTAAAACGCGCCTTCATCGGTATAGAGGCCATGGAATCCGAACGGAATATGGTGAGGCACTTCGGCGCGCCCCACTTCCTCCAGATTGGTCGCATCGAGCACCAACAAGTAGGATCGGCCCTGGAATCCGTCGAGCACAACCGTCAGCAGGACCCCCTGATCTTCCCCGCCGCCCCGGGAACCGGAACAAATACCGGTTCCCCGGGTATTGTCCCGCTTCATACCAAATTCGGGTCTCCCCGTCACCGTATCGACCTTGATTAGCTGATTGCTCACATTCTCCGGATGAGCGGAGCTGGTGCTGACCCCGTAGGCATACCGGTAATCCCGCCCGTTGCACTGCGCGTAATGAATGCCGGGTAGCTCAATCGTCTCGGGCGACAGCGTCTCCGAACGGGCGTGAGATTGCCCGGGAGTAAGGTAAAACCGTTTGAACCTGGGATGGGACCGGGCCTTCTCCTCTCCCGTCATCTGATCGATAAACAAGTCGCCGATCGCCGACGAATTCCCCGACATGCACACATCGAGTATAATGTCGGAGCCTTTTTCAAAAGCGTTGATCACATGGTACCCAAACCCCGCTTCGCCTTCTACGGTGTTCACGACTTGGCCGGAGGCTTTGTCGATCACAACGAGCCGGGTGCCCCGCTCCGCTTTCCATGCCAGACTGTCCGTGAAGGAATGGCCGCTTCTGAGCATCATAGGCTGTATCAGCAGCGGAAACTCAACCAGAACGATGTAGCGCTCGGTAATGGCAAAGCTGTGCATATAGGCCGGCTCCTGCGTGTCAACGGAACCGATCAGCCGGCGCTTGGCGGTCTTCGGGTCCATCGAATACAGGTGATACCGGTTCGTCCGGCCGAATTCAACGGTAAAATTGATGATTTGTCCCGTGTGAACGTCGAGATGAGGATGGGCTGTCGTCAAGTGGGCCGGAATTTCGTCCTGAAAAGGGAACACCCCGAGCGTCGACAGGTCGGCCGGATCGAATTCAATAACCCCCGGGGATTCCGTCAGGGCCAGGAAGTGATGGTCCGTCTTCAATATGCTTACGTTCGTGTTATTTCCGCCATGGGCCCCTGCTGCGCCGAAGCCGCCAGCTGCTGCCGCCATTCATTACCCGGCGGTACGCTTCCGTGCGGAGAAACCGGTTGGCATAAGACACTACCCCGTGCCGGAACGAAAATTTGTGAATCATCGCCAAGCCGTCGAACCAATGCCCCCCTTGAAAATAAGCCGGCCCATTGCGGAATAACGCACCGGACAGCCATGCGGGAATATGCCCGCGGATCGGCAATTGTTCAAGACTCAGCTCCTGCTCCAGCGTAGTTAATCCCATCTCAAATGACTTCATGGAAAAGTCCTCCTTCTTTTTGTACACCCCGCAACAAACCTACCGAAGGTATGTTTATTTATATTATAGATACCGACCGACGGTTTGTAAAGCATTTTTGCTTGCACACAGATAATTTGATAAGCATGAACTAGAGCGCGGCTTCGTTTGCACCCTGTCCTAGCTCTTAGGGGATTTGCTGCTGTAAACAAAACCCCTTCAGCATATAGCTGAAGGGGTCATGGCGTACAAGGAATGTCCCCACCCTCCCCTGCCGCTGAAACCATGCCCAAATACAAGAACCCGCACCAAATCGTCGGGTGAGCCAGTTAACCGTTCTTTAAGAAGCAGGCGAGCAAAAATAACCATAAATGCGGGTGTGGAGGAAGTGATAATGGCTTTCATCTCAATTGATATGCGACAAATATTCAAATGCCGTTGCTCCATATACGCTTTTAAAGTGTTTATTTAAATGCGTTAAATCAACAAAGCCACACTCCGCTACTGCTGAATAAACATCCCCGTTCTTTTCGATTAATTGCTTTGCACGTTCGACCTTGCAGTTAAGAAAGTATTGGTATGGTGAAATTCCGGTATGAGCTTTAAATAATCGGATAAACTGAAATTTCGATAAATGAAATTCGCTGCAGATGTCATCAAGCCTCAGTACATGTTCTAAGTTGGCGTGCATCCAATCCTTTGCTTTTTTAAGCAGAGCGTTATCCTTCTTGGTGTCTGTAGAAAGATTGCTTCGAACCAGACTGTCCGTAAGGGATAAGAACAATTCACTGCACAACGCCTCATCTTGTGCACTAAATATGGCTTGGGAAAGATTGATTATTCGTTGTTCAAGTGGATAGTCATATACAATAGGAGTTGAAAAACGTACGATATTCTTTTTCCCAGCGACCTCCATAAGCAATTGGGGTTCAATGTATAACATCACATAATCCAGGCCTGTATGATCGTGCGCCATTCCGTCATGAGCTTGTTCCGGGTTGAAAAGCATAATCCCGTTGGGATAGGATAATTGTAAACTGCCATCCAAGTTATAATGCTGGATACCCCGAAGTGTAACTCCTATGGCGTACTCCTGGTGAGCGTGCTTTTTATACTTAAATTCAGTCATGCTTGCTGATAATGCAGTAATCCCCGCTGATTTTTTATAGACAAATTTGTCCATCCCAAACACCTCTGAATAAGCTTATCTATGTCCATACCATAACGGCGCTGTAAGCTAAAAATAAGGCCATGATTATTTTAACTGACTTATTATGCTTCTGTAAAAACTCCTTGAAGAGGGTACCGAAAAGAACCCATGTGACAAATGCTAAAAATCCAATGAGCGTTATCGCGAGTATACTTATTGACACCTCAGAGATCGCGTTATAATAGGGCATAACAAAAGTTGGAATTACGGTTATGGTAAATAGTACTACCTTTGGATTTAAAAACTGCATAAGAAAGCCGGACGTAAAGGTAGCCGTTTGCTTAACAGCCCGGTTGGATGAATCCGTTTTGTAGAGTCGATAAGCTAAATAGAACATATAACCGCTTCCGATGATCTGCATCACCATCAATAACTTCGGTATGATCGTGACAAGCATCGTATTCAAGCCGGCGGAAATAACAAGTAATAAACCAAAACCCACCGTTGCTCCATAAGTATATTCCATTGCCTGTTTTGCCCCAAATTTATGCACCGCGGATAATATAACAATATTCGTTGGTCCTGGTGTAAACGTAGCAATCACACAATAAATCAAAAAAGATGTAATCTCCATGAGAACGCTCCCTTCAAGCTCTTCTCATATCCTACATCTCAGGACCAAATGTCATATAGTATATTATTGCAGATCAAGTTAGCGCAACGAAACCCTGGTACGAAATATAAGCCAAAAAAGAACGGCTGAAAATAAAGCCGTTCTTGCGGGGATTGAATGCCTTTCTTCTTTTTAAATGCCTGAACCGTACTCCTCCAGCTGAAGCGCGTAAAACTGCCCCTTCGCATTGTATTTGCCGATCACGGACGGTGCGCCTTCCTTAGTGAAATGAACGACGGAAAACATTTTCGGATCCTTGGAGGCTTGATAGCCCGTCAGATCGATCTTTAATAATTGCTTGGCCTGGACTACCGCTTGCTTCAGTAATTCGTCTTCGCCGTACCCTTCCATGATCTCCGCGACTTTGGTCCATTCGGCCGGCGGATCTTCAAGCTCACTGGCGTTCACTTTGAGAATTCGGTTGGTTCCCTTTTCCACTACAACAAATACGGGCCTGGTCTCGGAATGGGCAAAAGGAAGCTCATATACCTCTTTGCCGCCCTCCATGATCCATGCGGCATTCTGCAAAGGGCCTTTGTTCAGCCCCTCCAGTCCTTTCCCCTCGAAAACGGTCTCCGCCGCCCTCAGCGCCGCGGGGTCCACTTCCTCATTCGCAAGGCTCTTGAAGACCCGGTGAAGCTTGCCATCTTCCAGTACGACGGTGGTATCCTTCACCCGTGTGCTTAAGTACACGGCACCGCTCTTGATGGAAGAACCGGCCGGAAAATCGCCATATTGGACGGAAATATCCACGGTATCCACTGGAGGAACGTTTCCGGCAAATACCTGCTGCAGCGCGGCTTTCATCTCTTTTTATACGAATCCTGCAAATCGTTCCACTTGACCTCCATAAAAATATTTTGAGGCTTCCCGTTCGAGTCTAACATAATTTGGCTGTTCTCCGTGCCTTCCGCTTTATAGGTTGCGCCCCCTCTTCCCCCATGCTCCACGATCCGGTGCTGCTGTAGGTGTAGGTTTTGCCTGTGATTTCATTCACCAGCTTGCTCACAAGCGGGATGCTCTTCAGCGAATCGGCCATCGCCGGTGAAACGAAGGAGCCGCCGATGACGACCACTCCCAGGGCCGCCGCAGCGGATGCCGACACCAATACTTTTTTCATCAGCTTGCTGTTTCCTTTATTCATCTTGCCCGCTCCAATCCGCTTCATGATTTGGTCGCTGTAACCGCCGGCCGGCATCTCCACCTTTTGAATGATGCGCCGAATGTCCGCCATCTCCTGTTCCTCCGCGTGTTCACACCATTTCTCCACGTACGATTCCTCCTTCAGCCTTGTTCTTTTCGATTAGCTTTTTGCGAAGCCGCTCGTACTTTTTGCGCAGGGTCGCCGGCTTGCAATCCATGATCTGGCCCATTTCTTCAAAGCTGTACTGCTCGACCGCCTTCAGCAGCAGAATGTGGGTTTCCTCCTGATTCAAGTGCAGGAGCAGATCGTTAACCGCCTGATCATGAGGGCTGACATAAGACGCGGGCATGCGCTCTTGACAGACCGATACAAGCCGCTTCCAGCGGTTCCGCCTGCGGATCTGATCCAGGCAGTGATGATAGGCTATTTTATATAGCCATGCGGAGAACGATAACCGCCGCCGATACCGGTCCAATTCGCGGTAGGTCTTGATGAAAATTTCCTGTACCGCATCCTCCGCCTCTTCCCGGTTCTTCAAGATGCAGTAGCAATACGTATAAATTTTCTTTTCAAATTGGCGGATGATGGCGGCATACGCTTGATCGTCTCCCGATCTCACCTGTTCTATCAAGGCTTCGATCCGGTTGGACAGATTGGCCGCTTCTTCGGGCCGGGGGTCTGGCCGTTCCAATCCGTTCACCTCCCTTGTTGTCCGGTTACATATCTGGAACGATCGGAAAGCCCCGGATTGTGACAACAGATAAAAAAGTCTATGTCGGATCCCGGAGAGCTCCGGTGACACCAACATAGACGCGATGGTCGATTATTTATCCTGCACTAGCGGCGGGGAGGATGAAGACGATCCGCTGTTTTTCAGCGATTCGGCTGCAAGTCTTCGCTTAAGCGGCTTGGGCGGCATTTTCATGAAAGCCAGGATAAGTCGCCTACCTGGTTCGAGACGCCGCCCTTTTCTTGTATCCGGCCAAATAGTAACGGGCGGAGGCGGTATCGTTTCTAAGCTTAAGCTCCACATATTCTCCATTCACCCTAGTCAAGCCGACCACGATTTCAAAATAGTGCTGCCCATGTAAAGCATCCACCGGAGCAGCTTTTTTTCTCCGGAGAAACGGTTACCTGCTCCTGAATCGAAACAATGCGCTCGCTGTGATACTGAGCGTATTGCTCCTGGTAAATACTCGCAACCGAGGATTGGATCACATCATGAAGCCGCTGCAGCAAGGCCTCCTCCAGCAATTGTTCCTTCGGTCCTGCAAAGCCGACACCCGGAATGGCAAAATAAAGCAGCGTCAGCATAGCTAAAGTTTTTCTCATTGTTTATCACCCTGCTATAGGGTGCCCAGCATATGGAAATTCATTTGGCTATTTGGAGGCCAACAGTAGAATTTCTTCCTTGTTGCCGTTCCACTCCATTTGGACATGAAGGGTTTCGTCTTTCTTCGGGATTGCGTCACAGTTTTTGTTACATTTTACCAGTAAAATGAAAGTCCATCCAGCATTTGCCCGCAATATGGGTGTTATGCAGCCCCTGCCGTGGCAGATCACTATCTGTCCCATTGACTGAGCCTCTCCGGAAATAGCAAAAAAAGGGCCATTTCATATGCCCTTTTCTGAGTGCTTCTATAAAATTTATGCTCCCCGATATCACGTTCCGCAAAACGTCCGGTAAGGCCGGGCCGACGGCGCAGGCGGCGCCGCGTACTCCGCCTGCTCCGGAGAATGCGCGAAGGGACACGAGAGCACCTCAAGCGACCGCTCCATTACGCTGTAATCGCCCTGCTTCACCGCCGCATCCAACGCCTCCTCCACCCGGTGGTTGCGGGGAATGACCGCGGGATTGCTGCTGCGCATCAGCTCCTGCGAAGCGTCCTTGGATTCCTGCTTTGCCTGCCCAGTCTCGCCTGCCACCGCTCACGCCACTCGGCAAATTCCTTCGTACCAAACAGGATGTTACCCTCTTCCGGCTGATCCCAGGTTAAGGCACGGAAGGTATTGGTGTAGTCCGCATGATGCTTCTGCATCATAACGAGAAGGTCTTTAATCAGGACTTCATCCTGCTCCTCCTGTTGAAACATCCCCAGCTTGGCTCTCATACCCGTAAGCCAGTGCTGCTGGAAAGCCTCGGTAAAGCCGGAAAGGGCCTCCTCCGCCAATTTGACGGCCTGATCCTCGTCGGGATCAAAGAGCGGCGAGCAGGGCTTCCGCAAGCCTCGCCAAATTCCACGCGGCCATATACGGCTGGTTGCCATAGGCATATCGGCCTTGGACGTCGATCGAGCTGAATACCGTGGCCGGATCGTAAGCATCCATGAAGGCGCAAGGGCCGTAATCAATCGTTTCGCCGCTGATGGTCATATTGTCCGTATTCATGACGCCGTGAATAAAACCGACAAGCTGCCATTTGGCGATCAGCTGCGCCTGGCGCTGAATTACTTCCCGGAACAGGCGGAGATAGCGGTCCTCCCCTGTACCCACCTCCGGATAATGTCTTTGCAGGGCATAATCGGCCAGCGTCCGGAGTTCCTCCGGCGTACCCCATTGGGCCGCATATTGAAAGGTACCCACGCGCAAATGACTCGCCGCCACGCGGGTTAGAATGGCCCCGGGCAGCTCGGTTTCACGCTGGATCGGCTCGCCGGTGGTTACAACCGCCAAACTGCGGGTGGTAGGAATCCCCAGCGCATGCATGGCTTCGCTGATGATGTATTCGCGCAGCATCGGCCCGAGCGCTGCACGGCCGTCGCCTCCGCGGGAATAAGGCGTTCGTCCCGACCCTTTAAGCTGGATATCGAACCGCTCGCCCTGCGGCGTGAGCCGCTCGCCCAGCAGGATTGCCCGGCCGTCCCCCAGCATGGTAAAATGCCCGAATTGGTGCCCCGCATAAGCTTGAGCCAAGGGCTCGGCGCCTTCGGGGATCCGGTTGCCGGCCAGCGCCGCCGTTCCCTCATCGCTGCGGAGCCCTGAAACGTTCAGCCCCAGGGAAGCGGCTAACCGCTCATTGAGCACGATCAGCTTGGGCCGCCGTACGGGCGTCGGGTCCAGGCTGGTAAAAAAGGTTCCCGGCGACCGGGCATAGCTGTTATCGAAATTCCATCCGGTTTCGGTTTTAGTTGCTGCTCTATTTTCTGTCATTCCTTCTCCTCGATCATCCGTTTTATTCCAAGCCAAATACAGCCATCTTATTGTTTTACCACTTCCATCATATTATACGCTTCCCATCCATTCTATGGGAATGATTAAAGTTTGACCCTGCCGCTAGTCCATAGCCTTCAAACCTTCTCTTAAATCTTGAATAAATGCCCCGGCAAACTGCTGCATTTCCGCATAAATCGTTTGAGCCTCCGGCAGGCAAGCATTGGCCTTTGCCCAGAACGCGGCTTTCCATATAATCAAGCGTCTGCTCCAAGCTCTGCCCTCTCGCTGTACCGGTACATAAAGCTTTTACGATTAAATACGTTTTACCGCCCTCCACCATATGAGCGTCATGCAATAGCTTGCCTTCCAAGGTTTCGGGGGCTTCCTCCTTCTGCGATTCCCATGAAATTTGAACAATTTTCTCGATTATCTCCGCTTCCATCCCCTTCTTCATCAAATAGTCCCTAATAAGATCTTCCCGCAAATAGATAAATCCGTGAAAGTAACAACCATAAATGATGGAATCCATGTCCGTGATTTCCGGGTAATGCTTTAGCAATTTTTTGGCGGACTGAAGCATCCTCTCGATATGACTCAGATCGTGCATGATATCTTTATCCGAATAAAAAGGACGGACGAATGCAACAAGCTCCTCTATATTTACCAAATAAAAGCCTCCCTTCCCCGGTCATTGTCTATCATTAAATTCATGCTCCAAAATCGAGTACTGATGAGAGTCATGCCACATCCCTTTATGCCGCATATGCTCCCGGATATGTCCTTCATAGGTCATGCCGATCCTTTGCATCACTTTGGCGGAGCCGGTGTTCTCCGGACGGCAGGTTGCATAAATCCGGTGCAGACCCAGGCCGCGGAATCCAAACGCAAGCAGGGCGCGGGCGGCTTCGGTTGCATAGCCCTTCCCCCAATAGTCCGGATGGAAGCAGTAACCGATTTCTCCCTGCCGGGGTTCAGAGATGTGAAGGCCGCATCCTCCGATCAACCGGCCATCTTCTTTCCGTATTACAGCCATTTCGTAATCTTGCCGGGGCTCCTGCCGCTGCATTTCCATGGCCCGCTCAAGAAAACCACGGGTTTCTTCTTCCGTATTGGGCCCCCATATCATGTACCTCACCACTATGGGATTCGAGGCATAGCTGTGGACATCGTTCAGGTCTTCCGGCCGAAACTCCCGGATCAAGAGCCTATCCGTTTCAAGAATCATCGGGAACGCCCCCCTTATTCACGCTCTTTAATTAGGAAAATATTACCACACCCGACCCTTTCCTTACTACTGCATTTTGAGAGCCTCCGCCGATTTCTTTGTTAAAACTTTAGCCAAAATCTGTCTCTATCTACGATATAATGGGTTCCAGCTTGTTTTATTGATTTTTGGGGAGGAACAGCATGTACCGTCAACTTAGGCAGTGGTTTCTGGCAGCATCATTACTCGGCTCGATGTGGGGAGGCACGTCCGTTCCCGCATTCGCGGCGGCGACCGTAGAGAAAGGAGCTTATCAAGACATCCCGGCCGATCATTACGCGGCCAAGGCGATCGGCGAGCTTACGAAACGGGGATATGTGAGCGGCGATACGGAAGGCCGGTTCCACCCGGACACCCCGATTACCCGCGGAGAGGCGGCCCTTTGGATCAGCAGGGCCTTGAAGCTCCCGGACCCCGCATCCTTAGACGGCTTCTCGGACGTTCCGGCGGCGAGCCCCTATGCCAAGGCGGTCAACGCGCTTCGGGAGCGTAAAATCGCCGAAGGCGACCAGGGCCGCTTCGAGCCGGATTCTACACTGACCCGCGAACAAATGGCCAGCCTGCTCGTACGGGCTTTCGCGCTGAAGGACAACGGCATGAATGTATGGTTGAAAGATGAAGCGGCCATTGCGGACGCTCATTTCAGGGATGTCGTGAAGCTGAAGCAAAATTTTCTGACGAATCAGGCGGAATATATGCCGAAGGACCGTGTCACGCGGGCCCAAATGGCGCTCTTCCTGTACCGGGCCGCCGTGCTGGGAGAGAGCAGAGCGGATCAAATTCCTTTGGAGGATTTCCTAAGGCCGGCGGCCAAGACGGGCTTTCAGGTTTCCCCGACGGCGAGAAGCTGGCGCTGCTCGAGCCTTGGGAGGGCCGGCTCAATATTTCGGTTCAGAACGTCGAAGAGGAGAAAACGACCCGGATCACCTCTTCCAATCAGGATGTCACGATGTTCACTTGGATCACGAAAGATACCCTGCTGTATTTGACCGATACGAACGGCAACGAGGATTACCACCTGCATGTCGTGAAGCAGGACGGAACCGAGGACAAGGATTTGACGCCTTTTGAAGGCGTACGGGCCGAATTCATCGATTCCATTATGTACAAACCCGGCCACGAGAATGAAATCTTGGTCGCCATGAATAAGCGGAATCCGCAGGAGATGGACCTGTATCGTCTGAACATAAAAACAGGCGATCTTCAGATGGCCGTGCAAAACCCGGGAATGTATACGGGATGGATGACGAACTATGACGGGGATATCCTAATTGCCATAGCCAAGGACGGCGCAAAAACCAAATTGCTGTACCGGAAGACGGAGTCCGATCCTTTCGAGACCGTGCTGACCGTCGAAGCCGGGGACACCTTTGAGCCGCTCATGTACACTTTTGATAACGGAAAGATCTACGCTCTCTCAGATATCGGGCGCGATAAAAAAGCGTTGGTCAAATTCGACCCCGTCGCAAAGCATATCACGGAAACCGTCTACGAGAATCCGGAAGCCGACGTAATCGACATAAAGGCATCTTACAAGAAACAAGTTATTCTTGCGGTCGTTTATGAAACCGATCGAGTGCACTATCATTTTATGGATCCCGAATATGAACAGCTGTACAAGAAGATCGAGAGCAAGCTTAGCGGAGAAGGCTTTCGTATTATAGGCAATCCTTTCGATCCGTGGAAAGTATTGATTCAGACCGGCGGGGATAAAACCCGGGGAGCCTATTATTTCTACGAGCCCAAGAGGGAAAGAGTCGTGAAGCTAGCCGATGTCAGTCCTTGGCTGCCCGAGAATCAAATGGCGGATATGAAGCCGATCACCTATAAATCAAGGGACGGACTAGACATTCACGGCTACTTGACCTTGCCGAAAACGGGCGATTCCAAGAAGCCGCCGGTGGTCGTGCTTGCCGCACGGCGGTCCGTGGGCGCGCGATTCCTTGGGATTTGATACCGAAGTACAGTCGCTGGCCAACCGAGGTTACGCCGTTCTGCAAATGAATTTCCGCGGCTCTACCGGGTACGGCAAAGCGTTCCTGAACGCCGGCAATAAACAGTGGGGCAAAGCCATGCAGGACGATATCACCGACGGAGTGAGATGGCTGATCGATCAAGGCATTGCCGATCCGAAGCGGATCGCGATCTACGGAGCATCGTATGGAGGATATGCCACATTGGCCGGGGTCACTTTTACTCCCGATCTGTATGCGGCAGGGATCGATTATGTGGGACCGTCCAACCTGTTTACGTTCCTGGCTACCATGCCTCCTTATTGGGAACCTGGTCGGGCCGAAATGTACATGCGGGTCGGCGATCCCGAGCAGGATAAGAAGCTTCTGGAGGACAGCTCGCCGCTCATGCACGTCGATCGGATCAAAGTCCCGCTCATGGTCGTACAGGGAATGAACGATCCGCGGATCAAGAAGGCGGAATCCGATCAACTCGTCATGGCGCTGCGCGGCCGTGGAATCGATAGCCCTTATATGGTGAAAAGCGATGAGGGCCACGGTTTCCATAAGCTGGAGAACCGGACCGATTTTTATAAAGCGCCGCTGAAATTCCTGGAGCAAAATCTGGGCGGATGATAAAAGAGATCCTCGCTTTTATGGAGCCCACTGAAAAAGTTCCCGCTGCACGTGCGAATCATTCTTCCGATCGCTGTTGTTCCCGGATTTTTTGAATTTCATCCCGCTTTTGGCGGTTAAAATCCGGGAACAAAGGCGAACGCTGGCGCTTCTCCAGAACGATTCCGCCCGCTCCGCTAGTTTTTCAGTGGCCTCGCTTTTCTGCGAAGGATCTCTTTTTTAGTTTAGGGGCTAGTTATGACATCCCTGCAAAGTATTTTGCAGAATGATGGGGCCCAGCTTGTCGGTTCTCGAATTGGAAAGGCGCACTTCTACACGGGTTTGATCGGGAAGAGCGGTAGAGATTTCGTCAAACTTGCCCACCCAAGGCGTGCCGCCGAACCAGCTTGGAGTATCTTCCTTAACGGGATAGAGCTTAATCCGCCAGCTGATTTCGCCCGGTATTTGGGCTAGCCCCTCGTACCGGTCGTAATCTCCAAAGGAGGAAGGGGCAGGAAGCCAATCCGCATAAATCCCGACACTTTGCCGTTCTCGTAGCGGACCCGATGCCGATTCAGCGAATGGCTTTTTCACTTTCGCAATGAGTGTCATTCCCTGTGCATTGGGGATTTCGCTAACCGGATGAAGAACCACACTGCAGGGATACGGTACTTCCGGTCTTTCCGGCGGCTCCGCTGCAGCGGTTTGAGCCAGCAACAGGATTGTCAGCATCGGGAGAATCTTGAGCATAATCATCTAACCACCCCAAAATCTTTTGGTTAGGTTATCCGATTTGGGCTAGCGAGATTCGCCTAGGGATATTATTTACTTGAGGGAGTCGAAAAGAATTTGGAAGAGTATCCAAACAAACCTATAGGCGGTCTATTAGTTCTTTATTACATTATTCTAATTTGCTCCTTAGCCTTTTATGGCAGAGAATTATTTCGCTCCATCCCTTCCATCCGTTACTTGAATAAGATTCAAGAATTTGACCATTTCTTTTTCATTATTTTCTTTGCTTTTCTCGTTACGAAATTCGTTGCTGCGATGATATTGTTCTTCATTTTCATGCAGAGAAAGAGCTCTACTCCAAAACTTGTTACCATTTATGAGGGTTTGTGCATTGCTAATCGGCTGGTTACGCTCTTAACAATGCCTTTAAAGTTTTTCCTTGTAATCTCCCTACCGATCATCGCAATTAGTATAACTGTGGTCATTTATTTCAAAAAGTCGAAACGCGTTAAGCAAACTTTCCTTCATTAAAACAAGTAGGGCCTCCCCATTCCCGAACTCATGCTTTAGATCTAAGCTCTGCCGGACAACCCGAAGCCGGCCGGTCGCTTGCCTTCCGCCCTGCGGCCAGCACCATAAAGACGACGCCGGACAAAATAATGACGATCGCGCCGGTCATCCGCAGTGTAATCGGTTCGCCAAGTACAGCCCATCCGAGCAGAACGGCGACGACCGGGTTGACGTAAGAGACGGTGTTCGGCAGCATCACCGAAGCGGTGTTGCGCTGCAGCCAGGAAAAGAGCAGAAATCCGGTCATGGTCACGAATAAAAGATAGATCACGGCGGCGAGCATCGTTCCCGTCAAAGCAGAGAAGCGGAGCTCGGCGAACTCGCCCCGGAAGAAACTGACCGTCATCATGAGGCTCCCGCCCGTCAGCATTTGAACGGCGGTGCTGAACATGACGCCGGGCTGGTCGGTGCGCCGCAGGGCAATGGTGCCGGCGGCGGATAGAAGAGCCGATGACAGGATGCAGCAGACTCCGAATAGATGCAGTCCTCCTTGACCTGAAGGAGCGATAAGCAGGGCGAGACCGGCAAACCCGAGCAGCAGGCCGGCCGAAGCCTTGGCATTCGGACGGTCACGGAAGATACCCCATTCCAAGAGCGCCGTCCACAGCGGGATCGTAGAGACGAGCAGGCCGGTCACAGCCGAAGACAGGTACTGTTCGCCCGCAATCACCAGGCCCTGGCCGCCGGCAATGAGCAGCACTCCGACGAGCGCTGCGTTCGCCCATTGCCTGCCCGTCGGACGGGCAACGGCCGGCAGGCGCCATAAGCACCAGAGCAGCAAAGCACGCCCCCGCAAAGTAAGAATCGGAACCCGGTCAAAAACGGCGGAATTTCCGTTATGACGACCTTCAGCGCCAGGAAGACGGAGCCCCACAGCGGCCATAACGCTCCAAGCGCCGCTGCCAGACGCAGACTTTGCAGGGAATCCGTCGACCTTGGCGAAACCACGTTATTCATCACCGCATTCCCTTCTTTCCCGCAGGCGCACAAGTTTAACAATAGATCGTTTCGCCGTCGTCAGGCACTGCGATTTGGGCGGTGAGTCCTTTTTCATCAATAAACGCCTTCAGCTCGCTTCTCGTTAAAAAGCAATGGTTCACCGCTTCCATATGGGAGACGATAACCTTGGATTGCGGAGCGGCCAAATGCGTCCGGTAAATGTCTTCCTTGCCCATGATAATGGGATCGCCCTGCAGGAACTGAGCGCCTCCGCCGTTGACCACAATTACATCCGGGCGATGAACGCGGATCGCTTCCTCCACCTCGCCGCACCAAATCGTGTCGCCTGCGATATATAACGTCTTCTCTTCCGGATGCTGAAAAACAACCCCCGAAACATTCCCCATCAGCTTGCCGATTTCGCCTGTACCATGCTGTCCCCTGGTGCGGGTCAAGCGGACACCGCGAATTTCGGGTGTGCTTTCGAGCGCTTGTACGTTCCGAAAGCCTTGGGCTCGAATGACCTGCGCATCCTCCTCCGACTGCGCGATCATTCTCACGTCTTTCGGAAGCGCTTCGATGGCCGCAGCATCGAAGTGGTCCGGGTGCAGATGGGTAACGATAACCGCATCGGCATGGATGATTTCCTCCAAGGACACCGGCAGTTCCGCCGTCGGATTGTTAACCGGATTAGCCGTATTCGTTACGGGCGGATAAGTTCCTTTCGGCGCTAAGTACGGGTCGATCAAAAAGGTTAAGCCGCCATATTCCAGCACGATGGTCGCATTTCTTATTTGTCTGATCTTCATAGTGAAGTTCCTCTCTTTCGTAATTTTCCCTTTTACGTTACCATTTAGAGTAAGATCATGTACATAATGAAAATCAATTCTATCGGCTGTTTTACTTGAATATTGAAAGAGGTTGGGAAGCATGCTGGATCATACGGATAAACGGATCCTGGAGGAACTCGCCAAGGATGGCCGCATATCGATGAAGAAGCTGGGGGAGAAGGTGCATTTGACCGGTCAGGCGGCGGCCAACCGGGTAGCCAAGTTAGAGGAAGACGAAGTCATCGAAGGGTATACCGTTCGTTTGAATTACAAGAAGGCCGGATACGCCGTACATTCGTTTATTACGGTTTTTACAAAGAGCTTTGACCATCAGCCGTTCTTGTCCTTTGTAGAAGCGCAGCAGGCCTACGTAGTTCATAAGTATAAAATCAGCGGAGACGGATGCTACCTCCTGGAGTGCAGGTTCCCCTCCAACGAGGAGCTGGATAGGTTTCTGACCGAACTAAGCCATTATGTCAATTATAAATTATCCGTCGCCATCAGCGAGATCTAAGGAATCGAGTGGAATATATTGACTTTTGACGAATAAATTAACCAAGATTAACGGATTTACATCAATTAAAAAAGACGGAGAGTGAAGGCAGTGGCTGGCTTTTTAAACGGATTGTTAGGGAATTATACGGAGCTGTCCACCCAGGAGCTGACCGCCCAATACGGGGTCTACCTCATGCCGGAGGAGAAGATTACAACCGGGTTCAGGCTCGTCAGGGACAGCTTCATTGTCACGAATCATCGCATCATCCTGATCGATCATCAAGGGGTCACCGGCAAAAAAACAAGGGTGGCGTCGATCGACCTCGATTCCATCTATGACGTAACCATGGAAACCGCCGGCACCGGATTCGACGACAGCGAGCTGACCATCCATTACATCACCTCGCCATATTATAAATCCAACAATGTGAGCACGTCCTCGTACAAGTTTGAATTCGGGAAAAAGTTCAACGTTCAGCCTTTCTATGTAGCCATGCAGACCATTGCGAGCCAAAATCGTCAACGAATCAATTCGTAGGCAAACGAATAAGCCCCGGGACGCTTCCCAGGGCTTTTAGTCTGATATTAGCTTGATGCAATGACTGGCATGCTCCGAATCCGAAACGGCCGAAAACCCGAGGGAACGGTAAAAAGCGTCAGCCGCCGGGTTGTCCGTTCTTAGTACTAGCCAGGCAAAATGCTGCTCCGCTTCCGCCATAATCGAATGCATCAACATTCGTCCGATCCCTAACCGGCGTATGCTCGGTAAGACATACAGCCGGCGGACGCGGCCAGTATCCGGGCTGTGCGAATAAGGTTCTTGATTCATCCCGCATACGCCAACGGCATCCCCGTTCCGGAAGGCGATGAAGAGCGCTTCCCCGGCTTGATCGAACCGGTTCTTTCCCGCCTCATATTCATCTGCCAGCCGCTGGATGTGGCGGAAGCCTTCACGGCCGCTTTCCTGAACCAACCGCTTCAAGATGCCGGTGTCCAGACGATCTATTTTTCGGATCGCAATCCCGTTCATTTCCATCAACAAGTCCCCTTCCCCGCCCTCACCGAATCGATAAACCAGCACATGGTAGTTACATTTTCTTGTACCTCATAAGTACATGCTTCGCGCAATCTTGTTACAATACTGGGCTAATGGGTTATTGTATCAGACATGGCCCTGCATCTGATGCTCGGAGTCCAACTTCCCGTTGGTGGGTTGTGCTCGCTTTTATCGATTCGGCTACCAACTTGTTTACTCTTCCAGGAGTTCCGTGCTCCAGTTTTTCTCCTGGATTTTAAAATCCAGCTCGCGGTACTTCCTGGATAGATCGTCCACTTCCTCTTGCAGTACATTCACTTCGATCGTCCGGTAAAACTTGACTTCCGACCGGCTGTAGCGATCCTGCTTGATCGCAGCGGTTTCCAGCAAATCGTTCAGCATATTTCTCTGCTGCATCAGTTGGTCGCGTTCGGCCAGGGCGTCGGACAAGCTTCTCGTCGAGTCGAATGGGGAATGGGAATTCGTTCTATTGATCCTTTTCACCCAGACCGTTAATTCTTCCAAAGTTTTTCTTAATTCCTCAAGAAGAACGGATGGTCGCTCCGCCGGCTGTTCTCCTTCTTGAACTTTGATAACTCTTTCCAGCCTTTGCTTCAATTGGGCCGCCTTTCTCTGGCAATCCGCTCTCAGAACCAATGCTTCCGCTAGTTTCATTCCGATCCCCCATGTCCCAAAATTCTTAAATAGAATAACATATTTCCCAATCAATGGATGTAAAATTTTATTTAGAAATTTCAGGTCGCCTGAGGTTTCCGGTCAGCGGGGATTCGATATGGTACAGCACATGCTCGCATAGAGGACTTTCCGGCGCCACTCTGGGATGGTAAAAATTTTTGACATACCGCATGCCGATTTTCTTCATGACGTTCTGCGACGGCGTGTTCACTACGGCGGTGAAGCTGTAGACTTCTCCCAGACCCAGCTCGTTAAATCCATACGCCAAGCAGGCCACCGCCCCCTCCGTCGCATAGCCTTGCCCCCAGGCTTCCTTCTTGAGCCGCCAGCCGATCTCGATACACGGGGTAAAATCAGCCTGAAACACCGGCCTGTGAAACCCAATAAAACCGATGAATTCCTGTTGAGCCTTGACTTCCACTGCATACAAACCGAATCCGCACTCCCGAAATTCGGCCTGAATCGCTTCGTAGAACTTATCGGTTTCCTCGCCGGACAGCGTTGCCGGAAAATACCGCATCACCGTCTCGTCCGCATTTAACTGCCGGAACGGCTCCAAGTCCTGTTCGGCCCAGTCGCGCAGCAGCAGTCTCGGAGTTTGGATGTAGATCATACGCGCTTATCCCCCTTTTCAGCTGTCGAACGGGAATTCATAGTCGTACCACAGCTTGCTGTGCTTCTTCGTAAGGTTCGCAATCCGGTTGACGTCCCGGTCCGCGACCCACAGGTCTCCATCCGAAGCCACATAGGCCGAGCCGTATAAATCACTAAGCTTGGTCAGCTTCCCCGTTGTGTCGATCTCGTAGATGCCGAATGCAGGATTATCTCTCTCTAACGTACGGGTATAGGCTCGGAAGATCAGACGGCCGTCCTCCTTGCGGGAAAGGACTTCAATCTCCCGGACCTTCAACTGCTCGTTCACCTGGATGGATTGTCCGCTCGGCTGCAGCAGGCTTAGCTCCCCGGTCATATGCATATTTCTTGCTGTGATGCTGTCTACCGTATTAGGACGGCTCGCCAGCCACCAAGATCCGTCCGGGTTCATCTGTATACTTGAAATAGGCCAATGGGCGAATCCGTTCAGCGGCACGGGGCTCTGACTGCCGTCGACAAAGAAATAACGGTAAAAAGTACCGAAGTCCGGGGCTACTTGTTGAATGTTGTCTGTCTCCGCTAGTGAAAGGATACTCCTGCCGTTCCCCAGATCAAGCCAGGTTTCCGTATATTGCTTGCCCGAGCCGCCGCCTTCCGTGAAGCCTCCCGGAGGGGAAGAACCATCTGCAGACATCGGTGCCAGAGAGAAGAGCTCCTGCCCTTTGTAGTAAAATGCTCCGCCCTTGCGTTCGATCGTGGGGGATTCCGGGGCTTTAAACTCTGCTGCGGGAAGCACTTTGTCGGCTCCTTTTAAAGGAAGTGCGATCAGCTTCTTTTGTTCATCGTCCGTCAGCAAAGCAGGAAGTTCCGACAATGACTTCCTGATCTTAAATGTCTGGGTCCCCGACCGAAGATACAGGTAATCTTCATCATCTCTTAGGAAGGAATAAAAGTAGCGGCGCTGCGGCGAGATCACGGCGAAGCCGTCCCTGTCATCCCAGATCAGCCCCATTTGAAACATGTCGTGCATGAAATGCCAGGTCATTGGAAAATACGTGATGTCCCGGAAGCTGAGCAGCGGATACTCTTCGGACCCGTTATCGATGGGCTTGCCGTTTACGGAGACAGGGTAGGTAACGAGCTCGGCAAAGATAAGATTTGTTCTTGTTGTTCCCGCTTGTATCGGATGCCGGACGCTCTTGGTTTCTCATGCCAAAGCTGTCGATCCGAAGGCCATCCGCTTCCGACCATGTATACGTTAGTCCCAAAGTGCGGGTGTAATCCCAAGTCAGCGGGAAATAAGTGATGTCCTTGTAAACGATTGGCGGATACTGGGCCTTCTTAGGATCCATAAGCACGCCGTTAATTTGGACGGGAAAAGAGGGAAGACTAACCTTCACCGAACCGGAGTCCGCCGCCTGCACGGTTGCCGGAACAGACGTCAGCTGACAGCCTAGCAGCAGGGCGAGGGCATATAAAGTTAGTCTTTTCTTCATTCTATACCGGTTCTTTTTCACTTCGAGACCACCTCAGAAAGAGTCATTGTGGATTTAGACTCCGATCCGGCCCAAAAGTTTCCATGTTTACACATTTTAAAAGCAATCCGCCTGCGAATAAGCATTTCTACTTATTGCCAATCATTTCATATTATTATAATATAGCCCTAGTTCAAATTTATCATAAAGGAGCCTATTTCATTGCTGAGCAAAAAACTTGTTGCCTCGATTGCAGGCCTCTCTCTTCTCGTCGGCGTAAGTACCGGAGTTTATGCAGGAGCGAATCTCCAGGAAATTAAGGCCTATTTGAATGGCGATTTGAAAGTACGCGTCAATGGAACCGTTGCCCAATTGAATGACGAGCAGGGCTCGGCCATCCTTCCCATCACCTATGACGGCACTACGTATCTGCCTGTCCGCGCCGTAGCCAATGCGCTGAATGTGGCGGTAGATTACGATTCGGCCAACCAAGAAGTCATTCTGGGGGAAAAGGTAAACGGCACGCCGCTCAACGCGGAAAAGTTCGATAACTATACATACACCAAAGATCCGGCCCAAACGACCTATAACAATAAAAACTACAAAGAAGCTTATTATTATCATGAGGGATCCGGCGGACCGACCATGATTATTACTCCGGGGAAAAAATATCAAACGCTGCACTTAAAGATCGCGGCGATTGATAAAGATCTTACGGACATCAAGATCAAAGATCTGGATAACAATGTCCTCCTGAAGGATGTCGGTACCCTTTCCCCGAAAGATGGGTTAAAGGAAATCGTCGTCGATATCGGCAACGTGAAGACCGTAACCATTTCCATGCAGGTAAAAGACGGCGGCGGCTACTTTGTTCCGCTGATTGACTCTTACTACAAGTAAAATATAAGGAACCTCGAAGGTTCCCTATCAGCCTGTTGACTTCAGCAGGCTTTTTTCTGTTCGCTTCTTCAGTTGGCTTATCCGGGTTAGGAATCGGTTAATCTTTTGGCGAACCGGTAGCCGGTTATCTTGTACCCTATTTTCTCGTAAAATCGGTGTGCATCGTCACGTTCTTTTTTGATACCGCTGTTTAGCAGAATCCCCTGCGCTCCTTGTTCTCTGGCCCAATTTTCTCCATGCTTCATAAGTTCCTTTCCAACACCTTGTCCCCGAAATTCAGGCTTCGTAACAATTGTTGAAACCTGTGCTCCTACATCATCATTGATATAGGAATAGACTGTTCGCAAATGGATCATCCCGATAACCCTGCCACGAAAATCAGCAACCAAGGTGCAGTACATCAGATCGGCTTCCATCTTCCGCATTCTTAAGGCTATGCTCTCCGGGGATGCTGGATAACCCAGCTCCGACATCAATCCCGCGATTGCTTCCGCATCATTAGTTATTGCCGTTCGAATCGTGAACATAGCCCACATTCCTTTCGCTTGCATTTTAGCCGGAAAACCTTTCGAATCCTCACCCAGTATACAACATTTTTTTCCAGAACTGATCAACTTGTTCCTGAACCCGGATCATACGCCTGCGGGTAAGCTGAATGCGGCCGGCCTGAGTCAACCGCATTCCTTCTAATCAATGGTTTTATAAATCCAAATGCGTTTGTATAAATGTGAACTGTTAAATATGATGGATTTGCAATCACTATATTTTTTTCGTTGTCCCTACAGAGAAAGGAGTTTTTATCATGTTCGAAAAGCTATACCTGATTGACTTTGTTGTATTCTTAATCTTGATTGTGCTATGGGCGGTTGCAGCCAATCGTTTGAGTCGTCTTCCCTTCCGGTATACAAAAAAGGAGTTGAAACAAAGTATTAAACGTTCCACCATCCTATTCGTTGCAGCTCAAGCGATGGTAATAGCAGAGTTAGTCCTTCTGGTCTTATTAGGTACTTATGGATGGGAATTTATAAAGGAAAAGGTATTGCTTACAATGCCGCTGTTCATTCCTTCAGCATGCTCAACCCTTGTACCCCTATCGTTCATGCGAAAGATCGCCGGTCAAATAACAGACGATTTACAATCTGCCGTAGATGAAAGGGACCGAATGTTACTTGCCTCCCCAAAATTCATACTTCCCATTCAAGCCGCTCTGATCAGCTCCATCTTAGGCTGTTATTTTTCCTATTTTATTTATCCATTTGAATTGAACGTTTTAAACGCTGTGATCCTATGGATCGCATTCGCCCTGATGTTAGGCGCTTTATGGTTTCGGCAAAAACGCTACAGCGCAAAACGGCTTCAAACCCATTTTAAGGTTACTTCATCCGCGAGACTTTTACGGACGATTCTCTCCTTCGTTTTTCTTGCCATCCTAATTGGCGGGTGGTATACCTTGTCCATGAAAGCATCGGTTCTTCCTGACCATATGAATATGGGAAGCATGCATCATAATGAGATGAATATGCAAACGATGAGCCATGCTATGGACACGAAAGAAATAAGTGTTACATCATTAACAGGTCCTCTAACCGAGAAAATAGACCGTCATTTCGAATTGGTTGCCCAGAAGACACAAGTAGAATTAAGTTCCGGCAAAACCATGGAAGCTTGGACCTTTAATGGGACCGCTCCTGGTCCGGAATTACGAGTGAAGCAAGGGGAAATGGTTGAAGTTGTTTTGAAAAACAAGGATATTGAAGATGGGGTTACCGTTCACTGGCATGGCTATAATGTGCCGAATGCAGAAGACGGAGTGGCCGGAGTTACCCAAGATTCGGTACCGCCGGGGAAACCCATGTCTACCGTTTTCAAGCCAAACAAGTGGGAACGTATTGGTACCATTCCCATCAACAATCGGCGAAACAAGTGATAAAAGGGTTATTCGGTTCGCTCATTGTAGAACCAAACGATATTCCACAGCCCAATTCCAAAGACATCACCGTATTAAGTCATGCTTGGCAATTAACGAATGGCTGGACCTTAACTCCCGCGTACGGGTTAAAGGACACCCTTGACCGTCAAACGATTCCACCCGGTACACTGGTTAGATTGCGGATGATTAACGCCCAGAACTTCCCGCAATCTTTCCAATTATCGGGTGCCCCCTTTAAAGTGATAGCCATAGACGGCGGCCGATATTCAGTCGCCCGCCTCAATCGAGAATCAAAACCTATTGATCGCCGGCGGCGGACGGTATGATATTTTATTTACCATGCCCCAAACGCCGGTAAGATTGAGCGACCGAAGCGATGCAGGCGTCACTCCGGGGATTGTCTTTAATGAGACGGAAACAGCCTCAGCCCCAGCTTTCAATGAAAAGAACCCTGTATTTGACCCGAGTAACTACGGGGAGAAAGGGCAGACTCCCTTCGACATCCATAGTCCATTTGACCGCACCTACAAAATCGTCTTGGACACTCGGTTCGGGTTCTATGACGGCAAACTAAATGCTTTATATACCATAAACGGACGCGTTTTTCCCGATACTCCCGCGTTAACGGTCAAAGAAGGCGATTTAGTAAAAACCACTTTTATTAACCGCGGTTGGGATCATCATCCGATGCATCTTCATGGGCATATCATGCTCGTTCTCAGCCGGAACGGGAAACCCGCTACAGGAAGCCCTTGGTGGACCGATTCACTGAATGTAGCTCCCGGTGAAGAGTATGAAGTTGCTTTTAAAGCGGATAATCCCGGGATATGGATGGATCACTGTCATAATTTATGGCATGCACAGCTGGGAATGACGATGCACTTGTCCTATGAAGGAGTCACCACACCTTTTGAGGCAGGAAAGAAGACAGCCAATCAGCCGGAATAAGCGATCGAAGCGATACATGATCGAATTTCAGGAAGGTTACGTACTATCATCGTTTTGAGCGATTCTCTGGAAGTGCTCGATGATGACTTGACGAAATTCCTTTGCCGCACTGGATAAATAGCGGCTCTGATGTCTCGTAAGTCCAATCTCCCGCAGACATACAGGCTCCTCTATTTGCAGGAAGACCATATTTTCTTGGAGCAAGGTATGTATAGCCGATTTGGGTATAAAAGAAATTCCGAGTCCCGCCTGAACAAGAGGACTTAATGCACCCGGCTCATCACCTTCATACGCGTTGTCGGGTACAAATCCAGCCTTTTCACAATAACCATCCATCAAGTCACGAATGCCATACCCTTTTTTCAAACTGACAAACCGTTCTTCCTTAAGCTCGGATAAACGAACGCGGCCTCTGTCGGCAAATCGGTGGGTTGTCGGGACAATCACATAAATCTGCTCTCGGAAAACGATATCGCAAATCAGTTCGCTTCCTTGGATGGGTGGGGAAGACAAACAAAAATCGACCTCACCCTTCTTCACCCGGATTTCCATTTCATGGGTTACCAGCTGTTGTACATGAAACTGGACTCGCGGCCGGATTTCCCGAAATCGCTTAAGGATATCCGGAAGCATGTAGGCTGTGTTAACAGCCAGTGCCAGGGTGCCATGATCGGCACTGGTCAAATCAGCGATTTGACGTTTCCCTTCCTCCAACTCAAACAAAGCCCGCTCTACACGCTGAAGAAAAGAACGGCCGAAATCATTTAGCCGTAACCTGCGGCCGCTTTTGCTTCGGTCAAACAAGGGGACACCTAAGTCCTCTTCCAACCGTTGAATCGTCTTACTGAGCGATGATTGCGTGACATGCAAGATCTCCGCCGCTTCGGTCATATGCTCCAAACGGGCTACCGTACGAAAGTACTCCAGCTGAAGAAGTTCCACTGTGTGATGCACCCCGCATTCCTTTTAGTCCATCTTATTATAGACTAGAATGGATTTGTTTGAATGTAAAGGATTCCATATAATTTACGTATATTCATGTATGATCCTAATGGGAAGGTGGTCGAAATCCATGTGTGGAATTGCAGGATGGGTTGATTGGAACACCGATTTAAACCGGCAGGAAGCTATTTTACAATCGATGGCCGATACCTTGGAATGTCGAGGCCCCGATGCCGAAGGGATATGGCTGTCCGCTCATGCGGCGTTTGCTCATCGCCGGTTGGCCATTATTGATCTCCAAGGCGGCACCAGCCGATGACCGCGCAGGAGAACGATTACGTTATCACGTACAGCGGGGAAATCTACAACTATCGGGAATTATCCCAAGAATTGAAATCGCGCGGACATTCTTTTAAAACCCGATCCGACACGGAAGTTCTCTTGCATTCTTATATGGAATGGGGTCACTCTTGCGTGGAACGCTTAAACGGCATTTTTGCGTTTGGCATTTGGGACAACAAGAAGCAAGAACTGTTCCTAGCCAGAGACCGACTTGGCGTCAAGCCGCTTTTCTATGCCATACGCGACGGTGCTATCGTCTTTGGCTCCGAGCTGAAAGCATTGCTGGCCCATCCTTTGATTCAGCCGATAGTTGATGCGGAAGGTCTATCTGAACTATTCGCTCTATATCCCATTCGAACCCCGGGCCATGGAATTTTCAAAGATGTGAAAGAAATTCGTCCGGGCCATACCCTCCGGTTTCATCGGGACGGAAGCCGTCTGACATCGTATTGGAAATTGGAAAGCCATCCGCACCCGGATGATCCCGAAGCCACTGCGATGAAAATTCGCGAATTGCTGTACGATATCGTGGAGCGCCAGCTTATTTCCGACGTGCCTGTCTGCACCTTACTGTCCGGCGGACTTGATTCCAGCGGAATCACAGCTTTATCTGCAGAGATTTTAAACCGGCACAAGAGGGGAAGCGTTCAAACCTTTTCGCTTGATTACAAAGACAGTGAACAACACTTTCAAGCGACTGCCGCTCACCCCAGCTTGGATGCTCCTTGGGTAAAAAAAGTAGTCGAGCATGTCGGCACGGATCACCATAACATCCTGATAGATACTCCCGATCTTATTCGAAATTTCCTCGTTCCGCTGCGCGCCCGGGATCTTCCCTCCATGGGAGACATCGATACGTCCTTATACCTTCTATTTAAAGAGTTGAAAACAAAGGCGACCGTAGCCCTTTCCGGCGAATCGGCGGATGAAGTGTTTGGCGGTTATCCCTGGTTTTATTCCAGTGCTTCCTTGGAAGCCAATACATTTCCGTGGGTCCCATTTACACAGTCCAGGAGTATCCGCATAGAGAGTATGTTGTCCGGGGAATGGGCTGACCGCCTCCGACCCCAAGCCTACATGGATCGCCGTTACCGTGAAGCCCTTGATGAAGTACCGCAGTTAGCCGGTGAACATGGAAGAGACAAACGAATCCGTGAGATCTTTTATTTGACTCTGACCCGCTGGTCGCCGACTTTGTTGGACCGCAAAGATCGCATGAGCATGGCCGTCGGCCTGGAAGTACGCGTTCCTTTTTGCGATCACCGGTTGGTTGAATACGTCTGGAATATTCCTTGGGATTTAAAAAATATCGGAGGACAAGAAAAAGGAATCTTGCGCAGAGCCCTGGAAGGACTGCTGCCTGATGACGTTTTGTATCGTAAGAAAAGCGCATATCCCATGACCCAGAACCCTTCTTATGTAAAAGCCATTCGTAAAAGGTTGACGGAAGTCATGACCGACCGGCAATCCCCTATTCTGAATTTGCTCGATACGAAGAAAGTACTTGATGTCCTTGCTAATACAACGGAAGATGCGTCCTCCCACGACGGTCCGACTTATCTGTTTGCCTATTGGTGTCAAATGAACGAATGGATGAAGAATTACAAGGTGATTCTTCACTGAGTGAAGATGGATAGATTTCAGGAAGCGCATACTTCGTAATGGCAAAAAACTGCAAAAAAACCAGCCAATGATTCGCGTTTCGGCTGGTTTTTTGCACGATTTCCCGTTCGCTTACGGCGGTGACGGCAACTGTCTGCCGTTACTTCTTGAAGCAGACCAGCTTCATCTCCGTCATTTCCTGGACCGCATATTTCACGCCCTCGCGCCCGGTTCCGCTTTCCTTGACGCCGCCGTATGGCATATGATCCACGCGGAAGCCCGGGATGTCGTTGATCATAACGCCTCCCACCTCCAGCTCCTCTGCGGCCTTCAGCGCCGTGCGGATGTCGTTCGTGTAAATTCCCGCCTGGAGTCCGTACCGCGATGCATTAACCTCATGGATCGCCTCTTCCACCGAAGACACTTTATTGATAATGACGACGGGGGCAAAAGCTTCCTGGCAGGATACCTTCGCCGCCGGATTCACCTGGAGCAGAACAGTGGGATGAACGATCCGGCCGTCCTGTTTATTGCCTGCCGCCACAACGGCACCCAGCTGCTCGGCTTCGGCGATCCACTGCAAGGTGCGCTCAGCGTCCTGCGGACTGATGAGCGCGGACAGATCGGTGTCCGGATCGAGCGGGTCACCTACCCTCAGTTTGGCGGCTTCGGCTGTGAATTTCCGTACAAATTCATCGTACACCCGTTCATGCACATAGACCCGCTGAAGCGAAATGCAGACCTGCCCGGCATAGGAAAATGCGCCCGACACCGCTCTGACGATCATGGCATCGATATCTATACCTTGATCAACAATGAGCGCCGAATTTGATCCGAGCTCCAGCGTCACCTTCTTCAGACCCGCCTTATTGCGTATAGCGATCCCGACCTCCGGGCTTCCTGTGAAGGTCACGGCCTTGATCCGCTCGTCCGTAACCAGCAGGTCGCCGATGACGCTTCCGCGGCCGGTCACCACATTGAGCGCCCCCGCCGGCAGACCGGCCTGCTGCAGCGACTCCGCCAGCCACAAAGCGGATAACGGCGTTTGCCCGGCCGGCTTCAGCACGATGGTATTGCCGGCGGCGATGGCGGGTCCAACCTTGTGCGCTACCAGGTTCATCGGGAAATTGAACGGTGTGATCGCCGCAACGACCCCTAAGGGCTGGCGAATCGTATAGGCTACGCGGTCCTCCCCGCCGGGGGCCGCATCCATCGGAATCGTCTCGCCGTGGATACGTCTGGCTTCTTCGGCGGAAAATTTATACGTCATGATCGTGCGTTCAACTTCAAGTCGGGCCGTCTTGAGCGGTTTAGCCGCTTCGAGCGCAATCAGACGAGCGCTTTCCTCGGCGTTCTCCCGGATAAGCGCGGCGAGCCGCTCGAGCAGCGCAGCCCGTTCGTGTGCGGGCATCCGGGCCATAAGCGGCCTTGCCCGTTCCGCCGCCTCGATGGCGCGATCCACCTCGGGGGCTCCGGCATAGGCAATCTCGGCGATCTGTTCACCGCTGTATGGAGAGAATAACGGGCGGTATTCGCCGGCTTCGGCCCAAGTCCCGTTGATATATAAATGCTTCTTCATACCCATTCCCCTTCCCCTCCATTATGCACCATGATTTGCGCCGGCGCACGTCCGGAGCGCCTGCTCCAGCACATCCAGGCCTTCGGCCAGCTGTTCGTCCGTGATCACAAGCGGGCTTAAGAATCGGATGACATTGCCGTACAGCCCCGCCCCCATTACGATAACCCCGTTCCGGTATGCCTCCTGCAGCACCCGGTTCGTCAGCTCTTTATCCGGCTCTTTGCCGGCCGGGTCCTTGACCAGCTCCATCGCGCACATCGCCCCGAGCGACCGGATGTCCCCGATCCGGTCCACCTCCTGCTGCAGCCGGCGGAACCGCTCGCTGACCACATTCCCGATCAAAGCGGCCCTCTCCGCAAGACGCTGCTCCTCCAGCATTTCGATCACCTTGAGCGCAGCGACGCAGCCCAGCGGGCTTCCTCCGTAGGTGCCGCCGATCTCGCCAACGCCCGGCGCGTCCATAATATCCGCCCGGCCGGTGACCGCACTGATCGGAAGTCCGGCCGCAATCGACTTGGACATCGTCATCAGATCCGGCACGACGCCGAAGTGCTCCATGGCGAAGTTTTTCCCCGTCCGGCCGAACCCGGTCTGCACTTCATCGGCGATGAACAGGATGCCGTATCGGTCGCACAGGGCTTTGACGCCTTGAACGAAGCGGGCGGAAGGGATTACAAACCCGCCTTCACCTTGTACCGGCTCCATGATCACGGCGGCGACTTCCTCGCCCGGTACCTCCGACAGGAACAAATCCTCGAATTTGCGTAAAATGTAGTCGTCCGTCTCCTCAGGCGTCATGCCGTGGGGAGACCGGTAATAGTAGGGATACGGCATTTTATACGTATCCGGGGCGAAAGGGCCGAAGCCGTTCTTGTACGGCTTTACTTTGCTCGTAAGCGACATGGCCATGTAGGTTCGGCCATGGAATCCCCGCTCGAAGGAAATGACCGCCCTTCGTCCTGTATATTTCCGCGCGATTTTGACCGCATTCTCGACCGCCTCCGCCCCGCTGTTCAGAAAGAAGGTCTTCTTCCTGTGACTTCCCGGGGTGATCTCGTTTAATTTCTCCGCCAGCGCCACATAAGGCTCATACATCACCACATGAAAGCTCGGGTGAAGGTACCGGTCCAGCTGATCTTTCAGCGCCTCGACAACGGCGGGTGGGCAGTGGCCGGCATTCAGCGAGCCGATGCCGCCGGCAAAGTCGATGAAGGTGTTCCCGTCCACATCGGTGAGCAGGCGCCCCCTCCGCCTTGGCGGCGAAGGTGGGAACCGTATTGAAGGGCCCCCGCGGGACATGCTCCTCTCGCCGCTTCAGCAGCTGCTGCCGCCGGGCCCGGTATAGGGGTCTTAATCTCAATGGCTTTCGTTCGGCTTGATTCCATACGATCCCTCCGCTTCTTCCGTTCCGCACCAATCCAGCAGGGTCAGTGCGATGATCTCCGCCGCCTGAAACAGATGCTCCAGCACGATGTACTCGTTCGGATAATGGGCGACCTCCGTGACGCCCGGTCCGAACACGACGCAGGGCGTACCGCCAAGCCCCGTAAGCAGGCCCCCGTCCGTCCCCCACGGCGAAGCCTCGATCACCGGCTCCTCCGCCAGGACACTCCGGTACTGCTCCGACAGCGTCCGGATCAAGTCATGCCCGGGATCGACACTGCCCGGAACCCAGCGGGCTCCGAACCACTCCAAAGCCGGAGGATGCGCCGCGAACCAGGGGTCTTTTCCTTTCAAGCCCTCGAGCCAGCCGGCCATCTCCTCCTTGGCGTGCTCCATCGTTTCTCCGGGGGCCACCCCCATTCTTCCCTCCAGCTTCACCGTGTCCGGTACGGACGACGGCCAATTCCCGCCTTGAATGACGCCGACATTGATCGGAATGGGGATCGGGTTGCGGGCATATAACGGATCGTCGATCCGGGCGTTTCGTTTCTCCTCCAGCTCGCGGATGTGCTGAACGACGGTCATGCTTTTCTCGATCGCACTGACCCCTTCGTACCTCGTTCCGCCGTGCGCCGACCGGCCTTTCACTATGATCCGGAACCAAATGGAGCCCTGCTGCTTCGGAAAAATCCGCAGGTTCGTCGGCTCCGGAATCAGCGCCGCATCCGCCTTGTAACCTCTCAGAATCGCAGCCAAGGTGCCCGCCCCGCCGCTTTCCTCTTCAATGACGCTTTGGAAGATGACATCGCCCTTCAGCCGGATCCCGAGCTCCCGGATCGCCCGGACCGCCAGCAGCGACGATACATTGCCGCCCTTCATATCCGTCGCCCCGCGCCCGTACAGCCTGCCGTCCTCCACCCTGCCGCTGTACGGGTCACCCTTCCACTGCTCGGGGCGCCTTCCGGCACGACATCGATGTGCCCGTTCAGAAGAATCGACCGTCCCCCTCCCGAGCCCTTCAGCACGCCGACCACATTGGGACTCCCTTCAAAGCAGCTTCGCGGCGAATAAAAATAAGAGCTGGCCGCAAGCTCCCGGCCGTCCGGCTCCCATACCTCTACATCCATCCCCATGCTGCGCAGCTGATCCGCCACAAGCGCCTGGGCCGGTTGCTCCTTCCCCTGTATGCTGGGAATCCGGACCAGTTGCTGCAGCAAAGAGGGTGCCTTCCTCCCGGTGGTTCCGCATCCACTCGCGAATCCGTTCCTTCCGCCCGCCGTTCGGATCTGCCAAGGCGATCCCTCCTTTTCTGCCACGTTATGGAATGGTTACGACCCCGTCCGGGATCCGAAGCTCCGCTTCCGTGAACCGTACGACCTCCTCCGCCGTATATGGAGCCATCACTTCCCGCAAAATCAGGCCCCCATCCGCGACCTCGATCACCGCCATATCCGTAATGATCAAGTCGACGCAGGCCTGCGCCGTGAGCGGGAGCGTGCACTGCCGCTTGATCTTGGGCTCGCCTTTCTGGTTGACATGGTTCATCACCACGACCACCCTGCTCGCTTTCTGCGCCAGCTCCATGGCCCCTCCGATCCCGGCCACCCGCTTCCCGGGCACGATCCAGTTCGCCAGGTCCCCGCGTTCGCTGACTTCAAGCGCCCCGAGCACGGTCATGTCGATGCGGCCCCGGCGGATCATGGCGAAAGCAATCGCGCTGTCGCAGTAGGACGCCCCTTCGGTCACTGTGACCGGAAAGCCGCCCGCATTGCAGAGAAAAGCGTCCTCCTCCCCCGGTTTCGGGCTCGGGCCCGCGCCGAGAATCCCGTTCTCCGCATGAAAGACGACATGAACCCCTTCCGGAATAAAATCCGCCACCCGCGTCGGAATCCCGATGCCCAGGTTGACGACCATCCCGTCCTTCAGCTCCCGGGCGGCCCGCCTGGCGATCCGGTCGCGGCTTTCTTCTCCCACGCCCATTCCCAATTCACCCCTTTGCCCGGAATGACCATATCGACGAAAATACCCGGCGTAACAATGCTTTCCGGATCCAGCGCACCCAGCGGGACGATCTCGTCGGCTTCGGCGATCGTGAGTTGACCGGCCATCGCGACCAGCGGGTTGTAGTTGCGGCCGCTCTTATCGTACACGAGGTTGCCGAACGGATCGGCCCGCTTCGCATGTACAATGGCCACCTCGGCCGTCAGCGCAGGCTCCACCAGATACGTCGTCCCTGCGACCGTCACCGTCTCACGCCCTTCCGCCATGATCGTCCCGACGCCGACGTCGACGAGAATCCCGCCGAGCCCGACGCCGCCGGCGCGGATTTTTTCCGCCAGCGTGCCCTGCGGGTAGAACACGACCTCCATGGTCCCGTCTTCCATCCGCTGCCCGGCATAAGGATTCGAGCCGATATGCGAAGCAATCACCTTCTTCACTCTTCCGGCGGTGACGAGCCGCCCGATCCCGATGTGCGGGAACCCGGTGTCGTTGCCGATGACGGTAAGCTCCTTGACGCCCTTTTGCAGCAGTCCCTCGATGATCGCAGGAGGCGTCCCGATGCCGCCGAATCCCCGTACATCAAGGTGCAGCCGTCGTGAATGCAGGCCAGCGCCTCTTCCAGCGTCCTGACCTTGCTGGGCATGCCCCTTGAGAACCGCCTCCGCTCACCCTTTCTCCCATCACGATCCCTCCGATCCGAAGCCCCGAATCTCCTGCGCCACTTCCTGAATCGTCTCCTCAAGCGGCCGCACCAGAAGATCGATTTCCTCTTCCGTAATGACGAATGGCGGCGCCAAGATAACGGCATCCCCGGCTCCGTCCACCCCGCCTGCCGCCGGATAGACTAACAGCCCTTTGTCAAAGGCCTTGTCAACCACCCTGGAGGTCAAGCCGAGACCGCTGGGAAAAGGAAGCTTAGTATCTCGGTCGGCCACGAATTCCAGCGCCAGCAGAAGCCCCTTCCCCGCACGTCGCCGACGATCTCGCAGCGTTCTGCAAGCCGCTGCAGCCTCTCGAGCAGATAGCCTCCCTTCTCCCTGGCCGCGTCCACCAATCCATGCTCCTCGATATACTCGAGAACCGCAAGGCACACGGCGCCGACTGGGGGTTGGCGCTGTACGTATGCCCGGACATGACGCTCTTCGACCGTTTCAGAATGGGTTCCATGACATGGTCCTTGACCAAAGCGGCCGCCATCGGCGTATAGCCCGCACTCATGCCCTTGCCTAGCGCGATCAGATCGGGCTCCACGCCGTAATGCTCCATGCCGAACATGGCCCCTGTGCGGGCAATGCCGGTCATCACCTCGTCGGCGATGAAGAGCGACTCGTGCCGCTCGCAAATCTCCTTGATCCTCCGGTAATATCCCTCGGGCGGTGCGACGGCGCCGCCGGCGGCTCCGATCACCGGCTCCGCGATGAAAGCGGCGATATGCTCCGCCCCGATCCGCCGGATCGCCGCTTCCAGATCGTCCGCACACATCAGACCGCATTCCGGATACGTCTTATGAAAAGGGCAGCGGTAGCAGTAGGGAGGAGCCGCCACAGGGAACTCCTCCAGCGGCCGGGATGAACCGCCGTCTTCGCAGCACATGCCCCGACATCGACAACGCGCCCAGCGTGATCCCGTGGTAGCTCATCCGCCGGGACAGGACCATGTATTTCCCGGCGCGGCCTTTCTCCTGCCAATGCTGAATCGCCACCTTCATCGCCGTCTCCGTCGCCTCCGAGCCGCTGTTCACGAAGAAGGCCCAGTAATCGCCGCCGGGGGCGAGACCGCCCAGCTTCTCCGCCAGCCGTTCGGCCGGTTCGCTGGTGAACTGCGAGCGGTACACGAAGGACACCTTCTTCGCCTGCTCCTGCATGGCCTCTGCGATTTCCTGCACGCCGTGCCCGATCCCCGCCGTCACCGCCCCGGAGGAAGCGTCCAAATAAGCTTTGCCCTGTTCATCGAACAAAAACACGCCTTTCCCATACTGAACGGTGGGATAACGGCGATCCAGCACCGGTTTGATCAAATGCTCCCGCTTCATAAAAGGCACCTTCTTACCTGAAATAAGATTTGGCGATCCGCGGCGCGTTCATCAGCGCTTCATAGCTGAACCTGAGTCCCAGCCCGGACACATCGTTCCAATAGAGGGCCTCCTCCACCTGCTGCGACACGCTTTCGGCCACATAGACTCCGCATCCCGGGCAATCCAGGGCGGGAACGTCAGTGATCTCCACCGCCGTTTTGCCGTCCGGCAGTATCCAATAGCAATCCTTCGCGCTATCCCGAAGCCCTTCCGCTTCGCACCATTCGCATTTCACGCGCCCGCTTCCTCCTTTCGTTTTATAAAAAATCCTCTTACTTTGTTTTAAGCAAAATCCATGCCAAGTTTTCCGGAGGGTACAGTGGTGGGCTTAACCACGCTGTAAGAACCGCAGTCCGGCCCTGAACTGCAAGAAATTCGGCGCTTCCCCTCCATTTGCGGCAAAATTTTCATACATTCCCTACGGAACTGCGATTCCTGCCGCCCCTCATCCCGGCATTCTTTTTGCATATAGCTGTATAGAACGGAAGTCGGGAAAAGGAGGCCGAGCAATGCCGAAGGAACAGCCCTACTATACTCTTCTGGTCGAGAACGGAGAGGACTTCAAAGTCTATTACTGTCTGGATCGCTTTAACAAAAGACTGCGTGTGGATGACTACGAGGGGGATGCGGGCTCCGTCTGCGCACGAATGCTGGAAATCGCCAAGGCCAACGCCTTAACCAAGCTTTTTATAAAAACACGGGAGGAGGACTGGCAGTCCTTACTGTCCAGGGGCCGCATGCTGGAGGGGATTTATAAGGGCTATTACCACGGCGCCCGCGATGCCTACTGTATGGCTTATTATTTGGACCTGGAGCGCCGCACCAGCGAGTACTGGACCCGAGAGGACCGCATTCTGGAAGAGGCGCTGAAGCTGGCCGTTAAAGCGGATCCCCTTGATCTGCCGGAAGACTTCACGCCGCGGGTTGCCGGACCCCGGGATGCCGGGAGGCTCGCGGCCCTGTACGCCGAAGTATTTCAAACGTACCCGACGCCGATGAACGACCCTTCCTATGTCGCCAAGGTGATGGAAGAGGGCACCCTGTTCTATCTCATCGAACAAACGCCCGATCTGCTCATCAGCGCCGCTTCCGCCGAAATCAACGACCATTACCGCAATGCGGAAATGACCGACTGTGCGACGCTTCCCGCTTACCGGGGCCGGGGGCTCATGCGGGTGCTGCTTCAAGCACTGGAGAACGAGCTGGCCGGAAGGAAGATCGCCAGCGTTTATTCGCTTGCGCGTGCGCTCTCGTTCGGCATGAACGCCTGCTTCCGGCGACTTGGCTACGGGTATTACGGCAGACTGACGAAGAACTGCGACATTTACGATAAATTCGAGGACATGAACCTATGGGCCAAAACGCTGCCCGGCAAGCTATAAGCCCCTTGCCCGAAACGCCTGTGCTACCGCCTTCTTCGTACAGAGGAAGGAATGCCGAGCTCTTCCCGGTATTTGGTTACGGTCCGGCGGGAAATCCGGATGCCTTCGCCGCTTAGAAGCTCAGCTATAGCTTGGTCGGAGTACGGCTTAGCATTGTTTTCCAAGCCCACCCATTCCTTGATTCTCGCCTTGACGCTTTCCGCGGAAGCCGCTTCACCCAGCCCCTTCTGGAGGCCCGAGGGGAAGAAGAACGTCAGCTCGAAGACGCCCCACGGCGTCTGTGCATATTTGCCGGAGGTCGCCCGGCTGACCGTCGATTCATGCAGTCCGAGCCGGTCCGCGACCGTGCTCAGGTTCATGGGCTTCAAGCAGGAAATCCCGTTCCGGAAAAATTCAACCTGCTCCTCTACGATAACCCGCGTAACGCGAAGCAGGGTCTCCCGTCGCTGCTCCATGCACCTCACGAAGAAGAGGGCCGAATTCAGCTTATCCCGAAGAGGCTTGAAGTCGTTATACCGGCCCGCGCCGTTCTCCCTCACCATCCGCGCATATTGTCCGTTGACGGAGAGCCGGGGAGCCGCCGCATCGTTGACCGTTACGGCGAAGCGGTCCCCGCTCTTTTCGATGATGACGTCCGGCAGAATATATTTGACCTCCCCGGGGTGGAAGGCCGCGCCGGGGCGGGGGTTCAGGCCTTTGATCACATCCGCCGCAGACCTGTGTTTCCTGAGGGGAGGCCTGCGGCCGCGCCGCGAGTCTCGCGACCGGGAGCCGGGCGAGCTCCTCCAAATGTTCTTCTACAAGGACCGGCACCAGAGGCGGGCAGTCCGGCAGCTGCCTGATTTGAAGCAGCAGACATTCCCGTAAATTCCTTGCGCCGATGCCCGCGGGCTCGAGGCTTTGCAGGACAGCGAGCGCCTGTTCCGCTTCCCCGGGACCCGTTTGAAGCGCTTCCGCGATTTCTTCCAGAGCGGGTTCAAGATAGCCGCAGGCGTTCAGGTTCCCAATCATATACGTGACGATAGGCCGAAGCCGGCGCGGGACAGAGGTCATAAAGCTCAATTGTTCTTTTAAATAGCGTTCCAGGGATTCATCGTTCCATGCCGCCTGCTGCAGCGGATCATAGTCGGGGTCGGGACCGCCGGCTGCACGGGAAGAGAGAAAAGGCTGCATGCCGACGTCCGGGCCATACAGCTCAAGCGTTTCTCCGGCGACCTCCAATACCGGATTCTCCTGCAGCTCCTGACGGACATAGTCGAGCAGTTCGGGCGTGGAGAGCTGAAGCAGTCTGACGGCCTGCCTGAGCTGCGGCGTCATGCGCATGCGGGCGGCTTGCTGCTGGAACATTCCGTATCCGGGGTTCATGGAATCACCTGCCTCGGTTTAGTGCTACTATGTTTATTCAAGGCCGCCGGTCCTTTTGACACGTTTCCCCAAATTATGGAGCCTGCCGTCCGATTCACCCATTCGCCGCGTTGAACCGAAGTCCTTCGGATCGAATAGGCTAAAGTAAACATTCATTCGTCTGCCAGCAAAAAAGGAGGGGCTAACCATGCCTCAATTTCAATTCCCGACCGGCATCCAGACGCACTCGATTACCTCCCCCGGTACCTCCATCTATTATCCCATGGTCTTCGGTCTCGCCGACCGGCGCATTCAGGACCAGATGAACCGGACGATCTACCATGCGGTCCACCTGCTGGAGCAGGAGCAAAAGAAGATTCAAACGGGCACCCCCATGGAAATGACCGGACATTACGAGATTAAGACCAACGAGAGGGGCATCCTCAGTCTTCAACTGACCAATTACGCTTATTCCACACCGATGGCCCACGGCTTCACCGCCGTCAAATCGCTTACTTACGATGTGAATACGGGAAAGCTCTACGCCCTGCAGGATCTTTTCAAGCCCGGCTCGAACTATTCCGCCGTGCTGTCCGGCATCGTTGCCGCCCAAATCAAGCAAAGAGGCATCCCGCTCCTGCACGGAAATCCCGTCATCGGTCCGGAGACGGACTATTATTTGGCGGATAAAGCGCTGGTGATTTATTTCCCATTGTATGCGATTGCTCCCTACTATTACGGGTTCCCTATGTTCCCCATATCGGTTTACGATCTGATGTCCATCGCTGCGGAGCAGGGGCCACTGGATACGCTGGCGGCGGATGTGGTTTAGGCGGACCGTGCAGGAAAATTTATAACGAAAAGGTGGTTGCCGTGCTGTACTCCCCTCATTTGACAACACGAAAAGTCGTCCCGGAAAACCAGGAGTTTCCGATGCTTTCCCTATCGGGCTGGATCACGCCGGAGCCGCTTTTTTCATCCGCAATCATTTCGAATATCCGTCCATTCCTATGTCAACCTGGCGTTTGGGCGTTCAAGGGAGTGTCCGGAACCCCCGCTCCTTCACCTACCGGGAGCTGTTAAGCATGCCCCAGGTTACACTGCCCGTTACGTTAGAGTGCTCAGGCAACAAGAGAGCTTTGTTTCATCCCAAAGCCCGCGGCGAACAATGGCAGACAGGCGGAGTCAGCCACGCGGTTTGGACCGGAGTCGCACTTCGGGACATTCTTTCCATGTGCGGGCTTCTTGACCGTGCGCGCGAGGTGGTCTTTGAAGGCTTGGACCGGGGCGAACGGACCGACAGGCCCGGGATTTTTGCGTACGCCAGAAGCCTCCCGCTGGAAAAGGCGCTGCACCCGCATACGATCATAGCCCTCCATAAGAACGGAAAACCGCTCCCCTACAAGCACGGCTTTCCGGCCAGGCTAATCGTTCCGGGCTGGTACGGCATGGCCTCCGTCAAATGGCTGCACCGCATCGTCGTTACGGATCATGCCTTTCAAGGACCTTTTCAAACCGTGGATTATGTATACTACAAGGACGAAGCCGACCCTTCCCACCGGCGGCCGGTTACGGTAATGAAGGTGAATTCCGTGATTGCCCGCCCTTCGGATCAAGAGATCGTGCGCCGAGGAGTGCATACCGTTACAGGGGCGGCTTGGTCGGGCGAAGGTCCGGTCGTTCAGGCGCACGTCAGCGTGGATGCCGGCAGGACATGGCAGGAGGCGGAATGGCTTGATCCGCCGTTCCCCTATGCGTGGAGACGGTGGAGGCTCCGATGGAATGCCGCCCGTCCGGGGGCCTACGATATCATGGTCAAAGCGCTGGATGCCTCCGGCCGCACGCACCCTAAAGAAGCCGAATGGAACCTGAAGGGGTACGGAAATAACGGCATCCATCATATCCGGGTCTATGTGGATTAAGATCTTGGCTTGACCGTGAACGGAAAAAGGGTCGCCGGCATAGATCCGGACAGCCCTGACGGTTATTTCTCTTCTTTTCGTTCCAAACGAATTTCAATGCCCGATGGATCGTGCACGATTATGGACTCTCCATCCTTCCTAATGGGAATGGCCGCCTCGGTCAATCGTTGGGCGAGGGTTTCCAGCTCGGTCCGATCCGGGATAGTTATGGTAAAATAGTCCAACCCTGTCGCGTTCGGCGGGGCTAACGGCGTCCCTACGCCGGCCCATGTATTCAGTCCGATGTGGTGATGGTAGCCCCCGGCCGAAAAGAACAAGGCGGAGTCATCCATATGCGCCGTGATATCAAAGCCAAGCACGCCGTTGTAGAAGCTTCTCGTCTTCTCCAAATCGGATACATGCAGATGAATATGCCCGATGGTCGTGTCCCGGGGCAGTCCGGCCCATGGCTCCTCTCCGCCGGCGCCGAGCAGACCGTCCCAATCGATCGGCTCGAGCGTCATGATATATTCATTGTTCTCGTCCCGCTTCCACCTGCTGCGGGGACGGTCCGCGTAAATCTCGATGCCGTTATTGTCGGGATCGGTAATATAAAGCGCCTCGCTCACCAGATGATCGGAGTGCCCGATATGAATGCCGCCGCGGATCAGGTTCCGCAGAGCCATTCCGAGCGACTCGCGGTCCGGCAATAAAATCGCAAAATGATACAGTCCCGCGGCCGACCGGCGCGGCGGCACTACGGCATCCGGTAGTTCGGTAATCAGCAGCAGGGCGCGGACGCCGTCGGCCGTCAATTCGGCGGTTCCATTCGCTGAACGCAGTACCTTAAGACCTACCACTTCTCGGTAAAATCCGACCGACCGCTCCAAATCGCTCACCCGCGACTTCACTTGCCCGATCGCCGTATCCGGATGAATTCTATAAGCCATATGGCGGGGCTCCCTTCTATAAGTTCAAGCTCTTCATGGAAGCTTCCGGATAACGGGTCCCGGAGGCGGCGCCTTTGGGGGCGGCCTCATTGATGCGCCGCAGGTCCTCCTCCGTTAATTCGATTTGCAGGGCGCCGGCGTTTTCCTCCAGGTAAACTCTCCGCTTCGTCCCGGGAATCGGCACGATGTCCTCTCCTTGGGCCAGCAACCATGCTAATGCCAGCTGGGACGGCTCGAATCCCTTCTCCTTCGCGATCTCTTTAATTTTCCCAACGAGGTCCAGGTTCTTCTGAAAGTTCTCTCCCTGGAATCTTGGCGAAAACCTGCGGTAATCGTCTTCCGCCAAATCCTCAAAGCGCTGGATTTGCCCGGTTAAGAACCCTCTTCCCAGCGGGCTGTAAGGGACAAAGCCAATGCCGAGCTCCCGGCAGGCCGGAAGAATCTCATCCTCGACATCCCGGCTCCACAACGAATATTCCGTCTGCAGCGCGGTGATCGGATGGACCGCATGGGCACGGCGAATTGTATTTGGCGCCGCTTCGGACAGCCCCAGATAGCGCACTTTTCCTTCCCGGACAAGCTCGGACATGGCGCCCACCGTTTCTTCAATCGGGACCTCGGGATCGACACGATGCTGGTAATACAGATCAATATGATCCACACCGAGCCGGCGCAGGCTTGCTTCGCATGCGGACTTCACATACTCGGGACGCCCGTTCACGCCTAGGAAGGCTCCTTCCGGGCTCCGGACATTGCCGAATTTCGTGGCGAGCACCACTTCGTGCCGCCGCCCTTGGATCGCGCGGCCGACCAGCTCTTCATTCCTGCCCACACCGTACATATCGGCCGTGTCCAAGAAGGTGATCCCAAGCTCCAGCGCGCGGTGAATAGTTCGAACGGCTTCCTCCTCATCCCGTCCGCTGTAAAAGTCGGACATTCCCATGCATCCCAGGCCAAGAGCCGAAACCTCCAAAGCCGCACCTAATTTTCGTTTCTTCATCGTAGTCCCTCCCTAAATGGGATAATATCCCAAAGTCCCTTGCTAACTTTATTATAGGGACAAACCACAATTGAATTCAAATCCTCTAACCGCTCGCTCCCCCAGCCAGCCGCCAGATGACCTTCGCCATCTCCGCCCGTGTGACATTCGCCTTGGGTACAAACAGGTTCTGCCCTCTGCCGCTCAGCACTCCTTCCTTCGCTAAGCCCGACACGGCGGCCTTCGCTGACTCCGCAAGCTCGCCGTCATCCCCAAACGTCGATACCGGTTCCGATGCCAGCCGTTTCCCGCTCTTCGCTTGGTAGGCCGAGGCCAGGATAACGGCCATCTCTTCACGTGTCAGCGGCTCCTGGAGGTCGGCGCTCCCTGATCCGTACCAGCCTGTGACCGCCTGCCGCTCAAGCCCGAGAGCCCGCGCCAGCAGACCCGCGAACTCGCCGCGGGTTACGGCTTGATTCGGCGCAAAGCGGGCTTCGCTGACACCGTTCAGGATGCCCTTGCCGCTTAAGCCGTAAACGGCCTCCGCCGCCCAATGGTCCGAAGTCACGTCGGCAAAGCCGTTCACCCCAATACGCCCTTCCGTCTTCGCACTTATCGTGCTGAGCTGTTCGGCATAAGCGACAAGCGGCTCCACATCGGTCCGCGCCTCGCTTGCTCCCACGATCGTTTTGGCGCCGCCGAACATCGTATATTTGTCCCCTCCTGCATACATATAGCCCGAAAGGGCCAGCTTGTACTTCTGCTCTTTGCTCAGGGGCTTACCGTTCACCGCGGCCTGCTCGATTCGGTGGCCGATAGGCTTCGCCGGATTATAGGTATAGGAAAGGCCGGATACCTGCAGAAAACCGCCGGCCAGCTTGTCCACTCCGGCGACACTGTTCTCGAGCGCGGCCTGCAGCATGCCTCCGTCCACTTCGGCGACCACGATTTTGTTTCCGAATGGGAGGATTGAGTTGGCGTCTTTCAGTGTAAAGTCACCCTTCTTCGCACTGGCGCGGATTCCGCCTCCGTTGGCGAAAGCGACGTCGGTATGGTAATAGCTTCGGTAAGCATCGGCGATCAGGTTCCCGATAGCGGTTTCCTGGAACCGGGACTCATGATGGTCCCCGTAAGGCAGGTCGCTGTCCGCAACCGCGATGACTTTGCCCAGCTCCCGGTCGAGCTTCGTTTGGTATTCCTTCGCAAACCCGGCAAGCTCTCCGTCTTCCTGCACCGAATCGTCCACCTTCAGAATCTCGTGGTTCATTGTGATTTTGCCCCCAGCGTCCTTGCCGATGATCAGCCGGATGATGGAGCCCATGTTCCCTTGAGGAGCGAAGATCTGCCTGCCGCCGGGACCGTCGATGTCATAGACGAACGACTTCTCTTCCGCTTCCTCCTCGGTGAAGACCGCCTGGATATCGGGTACCGCCTGCATCAGCTCTTTATCGTCTTGTACGGGCTCCTGAGTCAGCGCTACGATAAGGTCGGGTCTGCTCCCGCTTCAGCTTGTCCACGGCCGCCTTGGCCGCGCCGATGACATCGGACTGCCGAACGCTCTGATCCTGCGTTGTCGTATCCATAGCGCTGGTCAGACCGATAATACCGATACGGATGCCCTGCTTCTCATACACTTGGTACGGGGGAACTCCACCGAACGGCTTCCCGTCCGGACCGACCAGGTTCGACGAAATCCAGGTGAACCGCGACGCTTTGATCAGCTCCAGCGTATTGGCCGATCCCGCGTCGAAATCGTGCTGGCCGAAATTGGCCACGTCAATCGGAATCCGGTTAAAGGCCTCTACCATGGGAAAGCCTTTGAACACCCCGCCGAACAACGTTCCACCGCCGAGATCCCCTCCAAAAGCAACGATTTTATCGCCCGGCACGCTGTCAATTACGGTTTTCACCCGGGCTGCACCGCCACGGTCGCCGAGCTTGTCGATAACGGGACTGATTTCATGTCCGTCGTTAAAATAAAGCAGCGAAACGGTTCCCGAATCCGCCGGCGCTTCGGCACGGACGGATGCTCCGCCTCCGAACGGCAAGGTAACGAGGATTGCGGCAATTACAGTTCCAAGAGCCAGCTTGTTCAAGGGTATGCACTTCCTTTGCATAGGATGCTCATGTAAACGAGTCCCTCCATTTTAGCTTTGGAATGTTATGGGAATGTCAGGCCGAGTTAAAGAACGGATGAAGAAAAAGAAAAAGACGCCTTCAACAAGGAAGGCGCCTTAGCCGCTTCTAGGTGGACCCGCAACTTTAAAGCGGCTCCCACGTGCCGTCGGATTTCACGCAGACTTTGACCGATCCGACATCGGCCACGCAAACACAGCCGGACAGACTGGTTTCGAAAACAATTCGCTCATGAACAAGGACCGCCGGCTTGACGTATGCTTTTTTCCGCATCTTTCATTCCTCCCTGAGTTTAAGGTTTGGTGCAGGAGCGACCTGTAAATATAAGAACGGTATTGTCCGCCGTTCTTCCTTGTTTGGTATCGTCTTCCGTTACGGTGGCCGTGTTCTTCAGCGGAACAATCTGCAGAATCGGAGCCGTATTATTCGTAACGTTAAGCGTGTAGGTGATCGTGTCGGCCGCCCGTCAGTTTCCAGGGGCCCGGGTGGCTTGACGTACAAGTAAAACCGGCCGGACACAAGGCGGCGTCGCTTACCGTTGCGGTCCCATCCTCGGAAACGGACTGAGCGGCGGCGGGAAGCGTAAAGCCTGCGCTCGGTGCGGGACCGAAGGCCGTGCCCAGATGCCCGGAATGGTTCGTAATGGTGACGGCGGCATTCACTTTGTACTGGCCCCCGGTTACCGGTGTAAAGAAGATTTCATACGGATAAGATTTCGTTTCTCCCGGCTGCAGCTGTCCGGGCGTGATCGTAACGGAAGCCCCGGCAAGATTCTGGAACGGGCCGCCCCCTGCCTTGTACTGCACTTGAGGTACCAGCTTCAGACCTTCGGTCGCTTTGCCTCCTCCGTTCGTTACGGTGACCGTTCCTCGTACGCTGATCAGTTCTTTTTGCGCTGCAAGCGTTTTCTGGATTTGCAGCGTGTAAACCAGCGGGAACGTTTGGTGAGGATTAATGACCGGACGAAGCACATTGGATGCTTTGGTAATGGTCCAGTCGTAGCTGGATTTCTTCACCCAGGCCCCCTCAGCCGTTACGGATGCGGTCAATGTGGTGCCGGATTGGCCCGCGCCCCAGGCCGTACCCGAAAACATCGTAAACAGCAGGACCACACTGAACCAAACGTAAATCAGTCTTTTGCTCATGCACAACACTCCTCTGTCGATAAATGACAAATGCATAGTACTCGCGTCTTCCCCTGCACCTATGCGAAAATCCCGCCTAACGGTCTATAAGCACCACCACCCGAAGCCCAATGATACATTACGTATCTAAATATAGACCATTGGATACAATTTGTCACGATAATTTTTAAATTTTTATGTACGTAAAATGCCTCTTTTTAGGACCAAGGCCCCCATTCGATTTAGGACGCAAAAAAAGACACCGCCCCCGTCGGTGTCTTACGGTTTAAAACCGGCTATTCTATTAACTCCGGTTTCACATTCAAAACGGATGGAAGCAGTCCCGGAAACAGCCGTTCCAGATCGTCCAAGCGCAGGGAATAAAAATGCTGGGTCCCATCGATCCTTAATTTCGTCACCCCTGCCTCTCTCAGGACCTTCAAGTGATGGGTTAACGTGGACTTTGGAATTTCGAGCTCGTGATAAATCGTGCAGTTCTGTTCCCCGCTCTCGCTTAAGTTGCGTACGATATGCAGGCGGCGGGGGTCACTCAGGGCATGAAGCACCGACGATAATTTTATTTCATTCGCTGAAGGCTGGTATGGTTTTCTCATAATAATTGATTGTATCAGAATCTTCCCATTCATTCAAATGAACTAAACTTTTAGTACATTAAGAAATAAGGATTGACGAATACTGGAAAACGGCTTAAAATACGATTGTACGAATTATCTAGTACTTTAATTTATTTTAACAAGCGACATCAGAAAGGAGAATAAAGAACGATGGATTTGCAGCTTGAAGACAAGGTTGTCGTGATAACCGGTGCCAATGCGGGAATCGGACTAGCGGCTGTGAAGTTTTTTCTTGGCGAAGGGGCCAAGGTCGTCGGAGGCGACCGCAGCATCCATACGCTGGAGCAGCTCGCATCGGACCGGCTCACTCCCGTATCCACCGATCTCAGCAAACCGGAAGGCTCCGAACTGCTGCTGCAGCGAGCGATCGAAGCCTTTGGGCGGATCGATATTCTTGTAAACAATGTGGGCATCGCGCCGCTGAGAAGCGGATTCCTGAGCGTGGACGACGAAGGCTGGCATAGCGTATGGGAGACGAACTTTATGAGCATGGTCCGAACTACGCGGGCCGCCCTTCCCTATATGATCAAGCAAAAGAAAGGTTCGATCGTGAGCGTGTCGTCGGAAGTCGGACATCAGCCCGATCCGATGCTGCCCGATTACAGCGTGTCCAAGGCCGCTATTTTGAGTCTGTCCAAGGCCATATCCGCCGAGTTCGGCCCCCTGGGTATCCGCGCCAATGTCGTGTCTCCGGGGCCTACGCGGACGCCGCTTTGGGACAACCCGGGCGGTTTTGCGGATTCGCTTGCTTCTGCTTATGGTATGAACCGGGAGGAGGCCGTCCGGCATTTTACCAAAAACGTCCGGCAATTGGCGCTGGAGCGGATCGGAACCCCGGAGGAGGTTGCTTCGGTCATTGCCTTCGTGGCTTCCGATCAAGCCTCGTTCGTTACAGGCTCGGAATATATGGTTAACGGCGGAGCGTTAAAACAAATATAAGTGGAGAAGGAGCGGTTTAATGATGGAAAACGGAATTTATAAAGCAAACGGGGAAGCGATGGAAACCGGAGGCGACCGAAACGGAGGCCAATCGGACCAAGGCCGGAAAGTCGCTTTGGTCGTCGGAGCCCAGGGAGTGATCGGCCGCAATCTTATCGATTATCTGAAGACGCTGGACGATTGGGAGGTGATCGGCCTGGCGCGCCGCGGAGGAGAGTCTGCGGGCAATGTCCGTTACGTGGCGGTCGACCTGCTCGACCGGGACGACAGCCGGGAGAAGCTGAGCGGGCTTACGCAGGTGACGCATATTTTCTATGCCGCCTACCAGGACCGGCCGACTTGGGCCGAACTGGTGCCGCCTAATCTCGCCATGCTTGCCAACGTCGTCGAGACGATTGAAGAGGCGCCCCCGGACTACGGCATATCAGTCTGATGCAGGGATATAAGGTCTACGGCGGACATCTCGGTCCGTTCAAGACGCCGGCCCGCGAGACGGACGCTTATTTCATGCCGCCCGAATTCATGTTCGACCAGCAGACTTATCTGGAGAATCGGCAAAAGGGCAAAGCCTGGACCTGGTCGGGCATCCGGCCGTCGGTGGTAGGCGGCTTCGCGCTCGGCAACCCGCTCAACCTGGTAACGGTTATTGCGGTCTATGCGTCCATTTCCAAGGAGCTCGGCATTCCTCTGCGCTTCCCCGGCAAGCCCGGCGCCTACGACAAGTCGCTGGAGATGACCGATGCAGGCCTTCTGGCCCGGGCGACGGTTTGGGCGGCAACCGATGAACGGTGCGCCAACCAGGCGTTCAATATCAACAACGGCGACCTGTTCCGCTGGAGCGAAATGTGGCCGAAGATCGCCCGCTACTTCGAGCTGGAGACGGCGCCCCCGCGCCGATGTCGCTCAGCACCATTATGGCCGACAAAGAGCCGCTCTGGAATGCGATGGCCGCCAAATACGGGCTGACCGCTTCTTATCAGGAAGTGTCGTCCTGGGGCTTCGGCGATTTCGTCTTCTCCTGGGACTACGACATGTTCGCAGACGGCTCCAAGGCCCGCAGGTTCGGGTTCCATGAGTATGTCGAAACCGAATCGATGTTCTATAATCTGTTCGACGAATTCCGCCGCCGCAAGGTTATTCCTTGAATTCGGGGATGGCCCCTATTGTTCCGCAGAAAAAAATGAATACAATAAAACCCCGGGTCCATGGACCGGGGTTTGGCCGCTAAACTTCAATTATTCCATTACAATGTCGTGCACAAGCACGGGAGCTTCCGCATGGTCCGCGATCCGGATGCTGGCGTAAAGTTTCTCTACGACATCCTTCACGTCTTCCCGGTTCGCGTGAATGGTGACCAAGGATTCTCCGACCTTGACCGGATCGCCGACCTTTTTGTTCAGCATCAGGCCGACGGCAAGATCGATGCCGGATTCCTTCGTAGCCCGGCCCGCACCGAGCCACATGGCGGCGGTACCGATCTCGTCGGCCACCATTTCCGCCACAACGCCGTCCGCTTTAGCCGGGACTTCGATGCGGTAAGCGGCTTGCGGCGACTTCTCCGGATGATCCGCGACGGACGGGTCGCCGCCCTGATTCGCGATGAATTCCTTGAATTTTTCCAGCGCCTTGCCGCGCTAATCACTTCTCTCAGCTTCGCTTCGGCTTCCTCAAGAGATGCAGCTTTGTTCGCCAGGAATACCATTTGGCGGCCAAGGGCAAGACAGAGCTCCTCCAGATCCTTTGGCCCGTTGCCCTTCAGCGTATCGATCGCTTCCTTCACTTCCAGAGCATTGCCGATCGCGTAGCCCAGCGGCTGGCTCATGTCGGAAATGACCGCCATCGTCTTGCGGCCGACGTTGTTGCCGATGCGGACCATCGCTTGAGCCAGCTCCCTGGCCTCCTCAGCCGTTTTCATGAAGGCCCCTGCCCCGGTCTTCACATCGAGTACTATGGCGTCGGAGCCTGCGGCAATTTTCTTGCTCATGATGGAGCTCGCGATGAGCGGAATCGAATTGACGGTGGCCGTGACGTCACGGAGAGCGTAAAGCTTCTTGTCGGCCGGCGTCAAATTGCCGGACTGGCCGATCACCGCAATTTTGTGCCGGTTCACCAGCTCCACAAACTCCTCCTTGCTGATCTCCACGTGGAAGCCGGCGATCGCCTCCAGCTTATCGATCGTCCCTCCGGTATGGCCGAGTCCGCGTCCGGACATCTTCGCGACCGGGATGTCAAGCGCGGCAACGAGAGGCGCCAACACCAGCGTCGTCGTATCGCCTACGCCGCCGGTGGAATGCTTGTCCACCTTCACGCCTTCAATGGCCGACAGGTCGATCGTGTCTCCGGAATTAACGATCGCCATCGTCAAATCCGCCCGCTCCCGCTCCGTCATATCCCTGAAGTAGATCGCCATAGCCAAGGCGCTGACTTGGTAGTCGGGAATCTCGTCTTTCGTATAGCCTTCAATAATGAAGTTGATTTCTTCCGTAGTCAGTTCCCCGCCGTCGCGTTTCTTCGCAATCAGATCTACCATTCTCATCGTCTGCTCTCTCCTCACGTTTGTTCTATTTACAAGGAAACGGCCGTGTCCAGAGCCACTTCCATCATCTCGTTGAACGTCGTCTGCCGCTCCTCTGCGGTCGTTTCTTCCCCCGTCAGCAGATGATCGCTTACCGTCAGTATCGTCAACGCGTTCACGCCGAACTTGGCCGCGAGCGTATAAAGCGCCGTCGTTTCCATCTCTACCCCGAGAACGCCGTAATCCATCAGCTTCTGGACAACGGATTTATCGTCGCGGTAGAACATGTCGGAGCTGAAGATGTTCCCGACATGCAGCTTCAGGCCTTTGCTCGTCCCGCGTTCATAGGTCGCCCTCAGCAAAGGGAAGCTTGCGATCGGAGCGTAATCGTAGCCGCCGAAAATATGGCGGTTCATGCTGGAATCCGTGCAGCAGGCCTGCGCCAGGATGACATCGCGCACGCGGACGTGGTTCTGCATTGCGCCGCAGGTACCGACCCGGAACAAATTTTTGACGCCGTACTCACTGATCAGTTCGTTGACATAGATACTGATGGACGGAATGCCCATGCCCGAGCCCTGCACCGAGATGCGCTTGCCCCGGTACGTTCCCGTAAAGCCGAGCATACCGCGCACCTGGTTGTAGCAGGTAACGTTCTCCAGATAAGTTTCAGCAATATATTTGGCCCGCGACGGATCGCCCGGCAGAAGGATCGTTTCGGCGATATCGCCCGGTTGTGCCCCAATATGAACGCTCATTTCGTTTCCCCCAGATCGATATTATTTCAATTCCGTCAAAAAGCTCGTGCCGTGAGCCGGCATCGTCACGCCGAAATTGTCGGCCACCGTCGCCCCGATATCGGCAAACGTCTTGCGGAGCGGCGACTCCCCGCCGCCTTCCCGGAACCTCGGCGAATATACGAGAAGCGGCACATACTCCCGGGTGTGGTCCGTCCCCCGGTAGGTCGGATCGTTGCCGTGGTCGGCGGTGATGATCAGAAGATCATCCTCCTTCAGCTTGGCGAACACCTCCGGCGACCGTGCGTCGTATTCCTCCAGCGCCCCGCCGTATCCCTGCGGGTCGCGGCGGTGTCCGTACAGCGCGTCAAAATCAACGAGATTGACAAAGCTGAGTCCGTTGAAAGGTTCTTCCATCGTCGAGACCAGTTTATCCATTCCGTCCATATTGGAGACGGTACGGACCGCCTTGGTCACGCCTTCGCCGTCGTAGATATCGGATATTTTGCCCAGCGCGATTACATCGTAGCCCGCATCCTTCAGCGCGTTCATCGTCGTCGGACCGAACGGCTTCAGCGCATAGTCATGACGGTTCGCCGTCCGAGCGAAATGTCCCGGCTCCCCGACGAATGGACGGGCGATAATCCGGCCGAGCATATACGGGTCCTCCAGCGTGATTTTCCGGCAAAACTCGCAGATTTCGTACAGCTCCTTCAGCGGCACGACCTCTTCGTGCGCCGCGATCTGAAGCACAGAATCGGCGGAGGTGTAGATAATCAGCGCTCCCGTCTGCATATGCTCCTCGCCGAGCTCGTCGATGATTTCCGTACCGCTCGCCGGCTTGTTGCCGATGACTTTGCGGCCGGTCTTTTCCTCGATCCGGGAGATCAGCTCCTCCGGGAATCCGTCAGGGAATACCCGGAACGGCGTATCAATGCGAAGCCCCATAATCTCCCAGTGGCCGGTCATCGTATCTTTGCCGCTGGAAGCCTCCTGCATCTTGGTATAATAGGCGAGCGGCTTGTCCGCTCTCGGAATTCCTTGAATCTCACGAATATTGGACAAGCCCAGCTTGGCCATATTCGGCATGTTCAGTCCCCGCGCTCGCGGGCGATATGTCCTAACGTATCGACGTCAAAGTCATCGAACTGGGCAGCGTCAGGCGCTTCTCCGATCCCTACCGAATCCAGCACAATCAAATGAATCCGTTTAAATTGAGCCATGCTCACTCGCTCCTTAGCCAGGTTTACTAAAATTACAAGAACAATCCCGCCACCGTAGCGGACAATACGCTAACCATCGTAGCCCCGTACAGCAGTTTAAGACCGAAACGGGCCACTACATTGCCCTGCTTCTCATGGAGTCCCTTCACCGCACCGGCAATAATGCCGATCGACGAGAAATTGGCGAACGATACAAGGAATACCGATACGATACCGATCGTACGAGCGGAAAGTTCGGTATGCTTGCCGAGATCCAGCATCGCCACGAATTCGTTGGACACCATTTTCGTCGCCATGATGCTTCCCGCTTCCACCGCTTCCTTCCACGGCACCCCCATGACGAAAGCAAACGGCGCAAAGACATAACCGAGAAGCTGCTGGAAGGAAATTCCGAAAATGCCGGTAAAAATCCCGTTGATGAGCGCGATCAGCGCAACGAAGCCGACCAGCATCGCCGCGACGACGACGGCCACCTTGAACCCGTCCATAATGTATTCGCCGAGCATCTCGAAGAACGACTGCTTCTCTTCGTCATGAACTTCCAGAATATCTTCTTCTTTCGAAACAGTATACGGATTAAGGATCGAAGCAATGATAAAGCCTCCGAACAAGTTTAACACAAGAGCGGTAACTACATACTTCGGATTAATCATTTGCATGTACGCGCCGACGATCGACATCGAAACCGTGGACATGGCGGAAGCGCAAAGCGTGTACAGACGCTGCTTCGGCAGCATGCCGATTTGCTTTTTGACGGAAATAAAGACCTCCGACTGCCCCAGAATCGCGGATGCGACTGCGTTGTAGGATTCCAGCTTGCCCATTCCGTTGATTTTGCTGAGCGCGAGACCGATATACTTGATAATAAAAGGCAGAATCCTGGTGTACTGCAGAATCCCGATGAGAGCGGAGATAAAGATAATCGGCAGCAGAACCGACAGGAAGAAGGTCATTTGACCTTGATTGACGAGTCCTCCGAACACAAAGTTGACGCCTTCTCCCGCATAGGACAGCGACTTCTCGAATGTCGACGCGAAGCCTCCGATGAGGAACTCGCCGATGCTGGTATTCAGTAAGGCAAAGGCCAACAGCGCCTGCAGAACGATCATGATGAATAGCGGCCGGTAGCGGATGCTGCGGCGATCGCCGCTTACCGCATACGTCATGCCAAATACGACGAGCACACCCAGAATCGCAATTAAATATCTCATGATGATGAATTCCTCCACTGTGAATGTATTCTAAGTGTTACCTTATTAAGCGCTTACAACACGTTTATAAGGAGACGGCACACAATTAATTCTTCTTCATGTCTCCTGCCTGAAACGCCCCCGGGAGCAGCTGCGCCATCGTCCACTCCTCGGTATCGCCGTGAAGGTTCGTCAAATAAATCTTGGTATCCCGGTCGCAAAATTCCGCCAGTACCTGGCGGCAGGCCCCGCAGGGGACACCGGTCCGTCCGTATCGGCGACGACCGCGATCGCCTCGATCTTGCGGTCGCCCTCGGAGACCGCCTTGAAGACGGCCGTCCGCTCCGCGCAATTGGTCAAACCGAAGGAAGCATTTTCTATGTTGCACCCCAGGTAAACTTTCCCGCCGGACAAGAGTGCGGCACCTACAGGAAAACCGGAATAAGGAGTGTACGCCTGCTTGCGGGCTTCGATAGCTTGCCTGATCAGTTGCTCTTTCATCCTTATTACCTCCATGGACTATAGTGTGAAGCTTAGTATGAAGCGGCGGATTGGCCGCCTTCCATAATTTTCACACCGGAGCTGGCTCCGATTCGGGTAGCACCCGCTTCGATCATCTTCAGCATGTCCTCCCGGCGCGTACACCCCCGGAAGCCTTAACGCCGGTCCGTTCGCCGACAGTTTTGCGCATGAGCGCTACGTCTTCCGGTGTCGCTCCGCCCGTGGAGAAGCCTGTGGAGGTTTTCACAAAATCAGCGCCGGCCTTGACTGCAAGCTCGCAGGCACGCGTTTTCTCCTCGTCCGTCAAAAGGCTGGTTTCGATAATGACCTTCACCAGCGCCTTACCTGCCGCCGCTTCGACAACGGCACGGATATCTTTCTCGACCAGCTCGTTATCGCCGTCCTTGAGCGCCCCGATATGAATAACCATATCGACCTCGGTCGCACCGCCGGCAATCGCGTCCTTCGTTTCAAAGGCTTTGACGGCCGTAGTTGAGGCGCCGAGCGGAAACCCGATCACCGTGCACACCTTGACCCCCGTTCCCGACAGCTGCTCGGCTGCATAGGCCACCCAGACCGGATTGACGCAAACTGAAGCGAACGCATATTTCTTCGCCTCTTCCGTCAGCTTCGTGATCTCCGCCTTGCTCGCATCCGCCCTTAGCGCGTATGGTCGATCATTCCCGCTAAATTCATGCTCCATTCCACTCCCCTATATCTCTTTCATTCTTCTGCATTTGTACGTAAATTATGCGTTTTCAAATCACTCATGGATGACTGCAGGACCATCATAGCACGGGTCTGAACAAATGTAAAATGGTAAATGAAATTATGTTCAATCATAGCATGGATAAAATAGCGGCATACTTCATTCGTATACCGGCCGTAAGCGCGAACAAGCCCGCCGCGACCGCGGCAGGCTTGATCCCGATAAGATTGACTGCTCATGAAATCAACATCATTTACGTTTTATCTTAGCAAAGCCTGAGCCGTATATTGGTCCGTTACCAAAATGTTGGCGTATTTGCCGGTCAAAGCGGCTCGAATGGCGTCGATCTTCCGCTGTCCGCCGGCAACAAGAATCGACTTCTCCTTGTTCCGAAGGTCCGACAGGTTCATTCCCACGGTACGGTTGTCGATGTCTTCGCTGCAAATGCGGCCTTCGGCATCGAAGAACCTGGAGCAAATGTCCCCGGCACCGGTCCGGCGAAGCGACTCCTGCTCTTCTTTGCTGAAGTAGCCAAGACGGAAGAGCAGCGCGTCCTCCTTGACGGTTCCTACGGTGAACACCGCAATGTTGGCCTGCCGGCCCAGCTCCATGATCCGCTGGATATGCCGGTCTTTCTCTACCATTTCTTTCACGGCGATATTGTCGAAGATGACGGGGAGCGGCAAATAACGGGGAGCCGTATGGAACGCTTCGGCGAACAAATTGACCGTTTCCGCGGCATACGTATTCACGTGGGAATGGCTCACTCCGCCTTTCAGCTGAACGACTTCCACGCCTTTCACCTGCTTCGGCTGCAGCCGCCGAGCCACGGAGTACATCGTGGTTCCCCAGGTGACCCCGATGATATCTTTATCCTGTACCGTCTCATACAGATACTCCGCGGCTCTCCGGCTGATATGCTTCTGGATTTCCTGGTACTCCCCCGTCGGCGAATAGCAGACGAGTACCGTATCCAGCATATATTTTATTTTCAACTCTTGGCCCAAGGCGTTCAAATCCTCGAGAGGGTCGACGATGTCGATACGGACGTAGCCGCGTTCTTTGGCATGCTGAAGCAGCCTGGAAACCGTCGGGCGGGAGACGCCGAGCCTTGCCGCGATATCCTGCTGACTGTAATCGGAGAGATAATAGAGCCTCGCTGCTTCGATGCTTAACCTCTGTTTCTCATCATCCATCGTTTCCAACCCGCTTCTTGGTAAATTTCCGTTCCCGGGAGACCTCGGTCCCCTACTCCCTTATTATAGCCCCCACGGGTAGAAGCACAAGCTGTGAAAAAAGCGGCCTCTCCCTCTTGCCCGACACCGGTTCTCCTTCTCTGCTCCGACGTTATGCTCCGACGATAAACCTTGCCAGATACCACGGAAGGCCGCCTGTTTAACAGGCTTCCATTCCTGGCCGTAATGGGGGACATGCTGGCATGGCCACATCCGTTTGACGGATTTAAATTATATGTGTATTATACATATATTGTACAATACACATAAAGGAGCGGTAAACTTGAATAAAGAAGCCCTCTCGGAATTTAGATTAACCGTTCAAAGTTTTATTAAGGTCTTTGGACTCTTGGAGCAAAGTGCTACGCCTTGCGGTGTTCCTCTTTCAGTCTCTCAGGTATATGCAATGCAAGAGCTTGAGAATATTTCGATGTCCGTATCCGATCTGGCCCAACGCTTAAATCTTGAGAGAAGTACCGTAAGCAGGCTTGTTGATAGCTTGGTTAAAGAAAATTTGGTTAACCGCGTCATTAACGAGGCTAATCGCCGTGAAATGATACTAACTTTAACGGAGAAAGGGTCTCGTACAATTCAGCAGGTACGAGAGCAATCCTTAAGATTTTTTCAGGATGTTCTAGGAGATCTTCAGGAAAGTGACCAGGCAACCATCATCGATGGATTTAAAAAATTTACGAATGCCTTATTACAATACAGGAGAAAACAAAATGATTAATAAAAAAGCCAAGTTGCCGCCACTGCAGCTTCATTTATTCTTTCATTTCTTGCCTCTTCCCATCACTGGCTCCATATGGGGATTTTACTCCTGCTTGGGGGCTCCACAAGCACGTTGGCTACTATGTCGGCTGTATTTTGGCTTAGACGATTTATGATAATAGCCACCTTGATTACGGTCTTCATTTCCGTTTATCGATTGTATAAACACCGATGTAAAGTTCCCTGGATTATTTCATTGACGGCTCTGTCCACGGCCATTTCTCTTGGTTTTATTTTTTATACATTGTACCATTTTGGCTGGTAGGGGGATGGGAAAAGGGAATGGGACCGGCAGTTAGAACGACTGCCCTCCACCTTGCTTGTTGACTGTTTTACGCTGGTGCTATCCCAAATAGATACACCGCTCCTTCGTTAACCTCTATTGCCCCATTCGACCACTTTCCGGATGATCTTCGACTGCCGATACTCATCGGCAGTCGAATGCGAGCACCTTAAAGATGCTCCGGTTCCGTCTCTTCCAATCGCTGCATAATTTCGGCCATCTCCAGCTCGGCGTAGCACATCGACGTGTCCGCCGCCCCATAATAGATTTTGACCTTGCCCTCTTCGTACAGCGCCCCGCGACTAAAAATCACATTGCCGAAGAAGCCTTCCTTCTCGTAATCCTCGACCGGCTCGAGGAGCGGCTCCTTCATTCGGGCGATGACGCGCCAAGGCTGTTCGGAATCGAGCAGCACCGCGCCCAGGCAGTACCGGTTCTCGCGGTCGGCTCCGTGGTAAATCTCGAGCCATCCCTGCTCCAGCTTGATCGGAACGCAGCTCGCCCCGATCCGGGTTTCATCCCACAGGCCGTCCCGGCGACCCATCAGGAACCGGTGGTTCCCCAGCAGAGCAGGTCGGGCGATTCCGCGATCCACATGCTCGGTTTGCCGAAGCTGGAGCTCGAAGGACGATGCAGCGCGTAGTATTTTCCGTTGATCTTTTCCGGGAAAATAACAATATTCTTGCTGTCCGGCTGAAAAATCACGCCCTCCCGCCGAATTGAAGCAAAGTCCTTGGTGGAAGCCAGACAAGTCGTGATGCCGAGGTTGGATACCGCCGAGTAATTAATATAATAAGTGTCGTCGATTTGGGTGATCCGGCAGTCTTCGATCCCGTAGATCTCATATTGGTTTTCCGGGAACAGTGCCGGCTGATCGTCGATCGTAAAATGCACCCCGTCCTTGCTCCTCGCAATTCTTAAGTAGGAGATCGACGTCAGCGGCGGGCCGTCCGGAGTGCCGATTCCCCGCGAATCGGAGAAGTTGTATCCCGGCATTCCCTTCTCGACCCGGTTGATCCCCATGGTACTGCTGGCCAGGTCGAAGAAAGGGCTGAGCCCGAAGTTCGGATCCGGGTTGACCGGCCTCTCCGCCACGCGCAGCAGAAGCAGGACTTCGTCGCCATAGTGCATCACCCCGGCGTTGAAAACACCGATCACCTCATAATCCTGAAGGTAGGGGGCGATATCTTTCGGTGCAATAATCGGATTGTTCGGATAGCGGGTGACCTTCATGTAAGCCGTAACACCTCCGTCTTGTTCCCCGAGCGGATATCTCCGCTCTTGCTGCGCATGTATTTCCAGTAGATCGCTTCCGTCAGCAGGTAGGCCAGAGTCGACTCCGCCCCCTGATTCCGGTTCGCTCCGGCTTCTCCCAAGCCGTCATAGCAGCTTCCTTCCTCCGTATTAGCCATGGCAATGCCGGCATCGTTCTCCCCGTAAAACCAGCTCCGGCATTGGCCCAGGACTTCCGCATAAGAGGATATCCCCGTAATTTCGTATGCTTTCGAAGCCGCCAAGGCCAGCTTGAGCACGTCGATCGGTCGCTGGTCCCATAACGCCCGGCTTCCGGGCACGCACCATCCCCGGTTTCCTACCGGACGGATTTGCCCTCTTTCATTCGTCGACAGCCTGATGATAAAATCCAGACTTTCTCTCGCTACCGCCAGCGGCTCCTCCTTCCGGGTTGCTTCATACGCACACAGCGGCCCCCAAGGAAGCACGCCGTTGCTGTAGGAGACGACCGGCTCGAACCAGGGCCAATCCGGCCCCGAATGCGTTCGGTAAGCTTGCACCAGCTTCGCCGCCAGCTTGTCCGGTAGTTCCGGCCGCCCCAGCGGATACTGATGACGGACCAGCAGGTTCAAAGCCGCCAGGGCGTACGCCCATCCGCGGGGATACGTCATCGCTTCCGCCTGAGTCAGCGCCTTGTCGAACAGCTCTCTTGCCGCAAGGAGCCGTTCGGAGTCCCTCAGCTTGACCAAGGCGACGGCCAGGGCCCACAAGCACCGTCCCAGACAATCGTCCGAAGGGGATTCCTCCTCTCTCGTCCGGTCGTAGGCAATATTGTTGTGAAAATGGCCGTTCTCTTTCTGCACCCACAGCAAAAAAGATAAATAAGTATCTATTAATCTATATAGACTCTCCGACTCCGTATCCTCTGTTATCTCAAGCCACTCCAGGCACATCCACAGCGCACGCGCCTGGTCGTCCGTGCTGTAGCCTTCCTTACGGCGGGGGAGCAGGCCAAGCGCATGCTCGATGATGCCGGTGTCATCCGTCAATCTTTGAACATGGCGCAAACTAACCGATGACGGATTCAAGCTCTCTCACCTCGGCGAACAGCCTCTCGTGCATCCGGCCGACCTCCGGCCAGTGCATCGGTTTACCGATAGCCTCCATTCGCCGCACCCAGCCCCGGAGCAGCACATCGTTGGTTAGCAGGGAGACGGCCCGGTCAATCCACGCCTGTGCGTCATCGTAAGGCGACAGCGGCTCCGGATAATCCGCCAGCAGATCCTGCGCATAGCTGTAAGGCGTGGTGAGCACCGGACGGCCGAGTCCGACGGCATAAGCCAGCGTTCCGCTGGTAATCTGCTGCATGCCCGGATACGGCGTAACATACACATCGCAGGACATCAGATGCTTGACGAGGTCCGCCTCCTCCATATATCTGTCGACCATGAGCACATGCTTCTCCATGCCGCCTGCGCGGATTTGCTCCCACAGCTCTTCGCGGTAGCGCTCCCCTTCCCGCTTTTTGACCTCCGGATGCGTCTGACCGACAATCGCATAGAGCACATCCGGTACCTTGCTTGCGATTTCGGGAAGCGCTTTGAGAATCAGCTCGATTCCTTTGCCCCGGCTGAGAAGCCCGAAGGTCATCAGCACTTTGCGGCCGTTCCAGCCAAGTTTGCTGGCGGAAGGCCTGTCTCTTCTCCGGATTCGGCTCCGGCGTCCCGTGAGGGATGAAGGTGATCTTCTCCTTCGGAATGCCGAAGGCCTCATGCAAATAGTCGATCGCTTTCCGGTTCATGACAATGATCTTCGCGCTCCGGTCCGCGATTTCTCGCTGAATCGCGGCATAAGGCGGCTCGCGGACGCTCGAACACCGTATGAAAGGTCGTGATCAGCGGTTTTTTCAAATTCCGGATGAACGTCAGAATGTGGCCGCCCGCCTCGCCTCCGAAGATCCCGAACTCATGCTGGAGCGCGACGACGTCGACATCGGAGTGATTGATTTTCCGCGCCATTTTGGCATAGTCTTCCTCTTGGTCCTTCTTCAGCGGCCATAGAACGGGATCGTCCACAGGATCGGTCCCGGGATCCGTCAGGACCACCACCGGGTCTTTGCCCCTCCACTCCTTGGCGGATTGAACGGCTTGTCTCAAATGATAAGTATAGGTGGCCAGCCCGCATCTCTTAGGCACATAAGTACTGACATAAGCGATCCGCATCATGCCTGAAGCACCCCCAACCGGTTCATGACCGCTTCATGTAAAATATGTCTGGATCCGATCTCAAGTTCATACCCGAAGATGCAGTTATTTAAATACGCCGAATCGTTCACCAGGCGACGGTCCCACATAATGGTTTCCGAGCAGCGTACGTTTTTCCCGATTTCGCATCCGTCGCCGATGACGCTGAACGGTCCGATCACGGAGCGTTCCCCGATCTTCACGTGATTGCCGATGAGAACGGGAGGAACAAGCGACGCACCGGGACCGATCTCGACCCCGCTTCCGACCCAAATGCCGTTCCCGGTTTCCTGCCCCGGAATCTGAAGCCGGGACACACGGTTTAGCAGATCCCAATGAATTTTGCGGTAGCGGTCTTTGGTCCCCATGTCCATCCAATAGCCGGAAATGACTTTGCCATAAACCCGGGCTTGCTTCTCGATCAAATCAGGGAAGGTCTCGCGCTCGATGGAAACCTCCCTGCCTTCGGGAATCTCCCTTAGCACCTGCTTTTCCATCACATAAATACCGGCATTGATCCGATTGGAGGGGCTTCCTCCAGCTTCGGCTTTTCCACAAACCGCAAAATGCGGCCCCTCTTGTCCTGTTCCACAACGCCGTAATGCGTCGGGTCGTCTACCTCCGTCAGACCGATCGTGACATCCGCTCCCTGCTGGATATGAAATTCGAGCAAAGGAAGGAGGTTGATTTCATGAACGATATCCGCATTCACGGCGATGAACCGATCGTCTAGGTAGGGCTCGGCGTTCTTGATAGCCCCGGCCGTCCCCAGAAGCGAGGACTCAACCGCATAGCGGATGCGTACGCCCCACCTTTGTCCGCTCCCGAAATAGCTCCGGATCTTCTCGGGATAGTGCTTGACCGCGATGACGAAATCCTCGATTCCCTGATCCTTCAGATGGACGATAAGATGTTCAAGCCAAGGACGATTCGCGACCAAAGCCATCGGTTTGGGCAAATTTTCGGTAAGAGGTCTTAACCTGGTTCCAAGTCCTCCGGCGAGCAGCGACGCATTCATTATGAAATCTCCCTCCTATAACAGATTGTGAAGTATTAAAAATTAGATTTCGGGCCCGGGTCCCCAGGCCAAAAGGAAACTCAGGAAATCCGTGCATACCAGCTGACAGGCGGTCTCAAATGAATCCCCTTGGAGCGGATCAGACGAAGCACCCGGCGCCTGCGCGCTTTCCTGGCCATGAGCGGTTCACCTCCTCTGAAACGATGCCGAAGCCTGTGAAAAGACAAAAAAGGAAGACCCGGATCATAGGTGAAATTCTTTTAACGTCATGTGCCCATGATCGGTAAAAAAGCTTCCGTATGATGAGTCTTCCCTATTCGACATTCGACAAAATTAGCACTCAGTACCATCGACTGCTAACATAAGTGTATTTACGCTGATAAATATTTTTCAAGGGCAATATCCGGCGAATTTTTGAGAATTGAAGGGGGATATCTTAATGTTTCTTGTATTTTCTGATTCCTGCTTATTTTTTTATTTTCGAGACAAAAGCCTAAGAAATCTGCAGAAAAATTGAGATATTTCGCGGGAATCCGGCTGTATTTTAACGAGATCGCCTATAGACGTTTGCGGCGCTTTTATTTCCGTCCTTGATCAAAAAAACAAAATCAGTATATTAAAAATTGTATTAGCACTCTTACTAACCGAGTGCCAGACCAATGATTGGGAGGAGACTATCCGATGTTGAAACCTTTGGGTGACCGAGTTGTCATCGCACCGCAGAAGCAGGAGGAAATGACGGCCAGCGGCATCGTGCTTCCCGAGAAGGCCAAAGAAAAACCGATGCAGGGCAAAGTCGTCGCCGTCGGCCGGGGACGGATGGAGAACGGAAAAACAGTTCCCCTGGACGTACGCGAAGGAGACCTTGTGCTGTACAGCAAATACGCCGGAACCGAAGTCAAATACGAGAAGCAGGAATATTTGATCGTAAGGGAATCCGATATTCTGGCAATTCTGGAGCCTGCCGCAGAAAAGGAGTTGGTAGCTAATGGCTAAACAAATTTTATTCAGCGAAGATTCCCGCCGTGCCATGCTTCGCGGTGTGGATACGCTGGCCAATGCCGTGAAGGTTACGCTTGGACCCAAGGGACGGAACGTGGTGCTCGAAAAGAAATTCGGCTCTCCCCTCATCACGAATGACGGCGTAACCATCGCCAAGGAGATCGAGCTCGAGGATCACTTTGAAAATATGGGCGCAAGCCTTGTCAAGGAAGTGGCTACCAAGACGAACGACATTGCCGGTGACGGAACGACAACCGCCACAGTACTCGCTCAGGCTATGATCCGCGAGGGTCTTAAGAACGTGACTTCCGGCGCCAACCCGATGATCATCCGCCGGGGTATTGAGAAGGCGGTTCGCGTGGCCGTGGATGAAATCAAGAAGATTGCCAAGCCGGTGGATAAGAAGAACGAAATCGCACAGGTGGCGTCGATCTCCGCAGCGGATGAAGAAATCGGCCAATTGATCGCCGAGGCCATGGAGAAGGTCGGCAAGGACGGAGTCATTACGGTCGAGGAGTCCAAGGGCATTGTTACCGAGCTGGAGACCGTAGACGGCATGCAGTTCGACCGCGGATACATTTCTCCGTATATGACAACGGATAAGGAGAAAATGGAAGCGGTGCTCGACGAGCCGTTCATCCTGATTACAGATAAGAAAATCACGGCGATCCAGGATCTGCTGCCTGTGCTGGAGAATGTCGTTAAGCAGGGCAAGCCGCTTCTGCTCATCGCCGAAGACGTCGAAGGCGAAGCGCTGGCGACGCTCGTGGTCAACAAGCTCCGCGGTACGCTCACCTGCGTAGCGGTGAAGGCTCCCGGCTTCGGCGACCGCCGCAAAGCGATGCTTCAGGATATTGCCGCCCTCACCGGCGGACAGGTGATTACGGAAGAGCTCGGCCTCGATCTGAAGAGCGCAAGCCCCGATCATTTCGGCCGCGCCCGCCAGGTGCATGTGACGAAGGAGAATACGACAATCGTCGACGGCTACGGCAAAGCAGGATATCGACGCGCGCGTACAGCAGATTAAACGGGCCATCGAGGAAACCACGTCCGACTTCGACCGCGAGAAGCTGCAGGAGCGGCTGGCGAAACTGGCCGGCGGCGTCGCTGTGATCAAGGTCGGTGCCGCGACGGAAACCGAGATGAAGGAGAAGAAGCTGCGCATCGAGGACGCCCTGAACTCTACGCGTGCAGCGGTGGAGGAAGGTATTGTCGCCGGCGGCGGCGTCGCGCTGATCAATGCGATCAAGGCTGTTGAGAATATCAAGACGGACAGCGGCGACGAAGCGACCGGCGTGAGCATCGTTCGTCATGCACTGGAGGCGCCGATTCGCACCATTGCCGCCAATGCCGGCTTCGACGGCTCCGTCGTCGTAGAGCGCATCAAGCAAGAGCCGGTCGGCGTAGGCTATAATGCGGCTACCGGTGAATGGGTCAACATGATCGAGCACGGCATCGTCGACCCGGCGAAGGTTACCCGTTCCGCACTGCAGAACGCCGCTTCCGTCGCTTCGATGTTCCTGACCACCGAATGCATTGTCAGCGATAAGCCCGAGCCGAAGAAGAGCGCCGGTCCGTCCATGCCTGACATGGACATGTGATTATACGTTATCGAACGAAACCCGTCCGGACAGGACGGGTTTTCCTCAAGAGGTGATGATGTGAGTGCGGAGTACTTGCTTCACTGCAGTTCCTGTAACGAATACACGTCACTCGGGCGGTACGTTGAGAAGGAGGGCCGTTTTCAGGGCGAATATTCCCTGCTGCACAACCGGCATTTGAACGGCGACGACATGCTCTGCCGGTTCCTGATCCGGCACACGGGGCATCCGCTCACGATGCATGCGAACCGGACGGAAGCCTACTCCGATATCCTGAAGCAGGCGCACCGGTTCATGGAGGGGGACATCGACGCTTATCTCGAGCAGGTGGCGGACCGCAGGGAGCAGCAGGCCCATGACATCCAGATGGAACGGGGACTGGGGCGGCTCCAGCTCTATATCCTGAGGGAAATGCTGGCGAAAGAGGCGGAAAGCCTGTCGAAGCGAGCCTACCCAAACCTCGGCGGAATCGCAGTTCCTGCTGGGCAAGGAAGAAGGTGTCAAACGGGCCCAGGCGATCCTGGAAGAGCTGATGGAGAAGACGGATATGCTGTACAAATAAACCGGGGCTGCGCAAGGACGCCGAAGAATCCCCGGAGCTTACGAAGCGCAACTCCTTTCATGATGGGAGTTGTGCTTTTTGGGTATTTTTGACCAGTTGAAGTCGTTAAGCAAGCAGGAAATTCGTTACCTCTTTTATAAAACGTTCAGGCTCTTCAATGCTTGGAGCATGGCCGGAATGTATAAATTCAATAAAAGTTGAACCGGGTATTCGCGAGGCGATCTCCTTTCCCCTTTCCGGCGGGTTCAGGCCGTCATACTTTCCACTGATGATTAATGTGCTCGCAGTAATGTGCTGCAAATGATCCCGGAAATCGAATCCTTCCAAAGCCTTGTTAGCGACTTCTTGCTCTTGTGGCGAAGAAAGGACCGCCTGTTGATCATAAAATGCGCTAAATGCTTCCTGGACAGCAATGGGGTCATGAAAAATATACTTGGAAACGCGGCTTAACTTTTCCTCAAACGTCAGGCCCTCCAGTTCTTCTGCATGACGTGCGAAAAGCTCTTGCATGGATGATGTTTTGCCATGACTTTTCGGAACAATGAGAACCAGCTTCTTCGCCCTATTGGGAACCTTGATCGCGACACCTTGTGCAATGTAACTTCCCATAGACGTTCCCATCAGATATCCGGTTTCAATCTCGAGATGATTCAACAGATTAATCACATCTTGAATATGTTCTTCCAGCGTATAATGGAGAGGCTTGTCTGATTTTCCGTGTCCGCGCGAATCTAAAGCAATGACTCGAAAATATTCTTTCAACCATTTGATTTCATTCTTCAACATCTTGTTGCTTCCATGGAGGCCGTGAAGCATAATCAAGGGAAAACCGGTACCCTCTTCTTCGTAAAAAGCTTAGCTCCGTTGGATCGAAAGGTCGGCATTGTTATCACTCCCATAAAGTTCTTGAATTTTGTTGTTAGTACCCCAGGCCCATCTATACTCAAATTGTAAACCATCCACTTAAGGGAAAGTCAAGCAATAAAAAATGTTTCACACCCACGTATAATCTCGGTTTGAAACAAATGGAGAATCATTGTAATCTCACCACACAATCCGAATACCCCTTTTTTCAATCCGGACAGCCTCTTCAAATTCGGGCTTGCAATGAAACCAGATATCGGGTACATTGTTTATAGTTAGATAATCTAATTATATACGGGTGAGCGCTTGAGAAAGAAAATTGAAAAGGACCATTCCAGCGACCAACAATTGCCCCGGCTGGGCACAGCCCCTTACCTCCGGCTGATGGAGGATTCGGCTTCCAAGGATACCAAGCGCACTGCGGCCCATAGCGGTCTGCTGCTGCTGTGGATCAGCGATAATATTCTGGATCTGGTGGAACTGCATTTGTCGCCGTACGGCATCTCCGAGAGCAAGCTGGATTTGCTTATGCTCTTGTACCTGCATCAGGATAAACCGGATATTACGCCTTCGGCCATCGCGAGCCGGCTTGGCATTCGGCGCGCCTCAGCCACGGCACTGCTGGATTGGCTGGAGAAACGCAGCTGGATCGAACGCAGGACCAGCGAGCAGAATCGCCGTATGGTTCATGTCCGCCTGACGACCGAGGGCCGCAAGCTCATCGAGGAGGCGCTCCCGGCCTTTTGGAGAAGCTGCGCTTCGTTCATCGACGATTTGGATCAGGAAGAACAAGACCTCTTGCAGAAGCTTCTGGTCAAGCTGAATGCGAGTTTGGAAAAAAAATTGGGGGTGGGAAGATAAATTTTTTTGGACGTATAATTAGATTATCTAACTAAAAAGGTATCCCAACTATTTTTTTCTACAAGAGGTGCAGACGAATGAATACATCCCTATCTCCGGCCCCGATCACCGAATCGCGCCGGTATCCGTTAATGACGGCCATCCTATGCTGGTCGGGCATGGCGGTGATGAGCGACTTGTATGTCACCATCCCGCTGATCTCCCTGTTCGCCGAGCAATTCGGCATTACGCCGACCCAAGCCGCTGCGCCGGGCAGCATCTTTTCCCTGGGCTTCGCGCTGGGCCGCCTGGTCTACGGCGCATTATCCGATAAGTACGGCCGCAAGAAGGTCATCTTTGTCGGGCTTATCTTCCTGACTGTCATCTCCTTGCTGCTTGGATTCGTTCACAGCTTGGCCGGGCCGCTGGTGCTGAGAGGCCTGCAGGGAGCGGCGGCGGCCACCTTCTCCCCTGTGGCTTTGGCTTACGCCGTCGAAATGTTTCCGCCGGAAAGGCGGGTCACGGCGATCGGCTTTATCAGCACGGGTTTTCTCGTGGCGGGCATTGCCGGCCAGCTGATCAGCGGCGTGATGATCCAAAGCTACGGATGGAATCAAATTTTTCTCCTGCTCGCCTTCGTGTACTCCTACACGGCGCTGCTCGTTCTGTGGTCGCTTCCCAAAGGGGCGGTTCAGCAGGCGCATGCCAGTGTCTGGGAGCCGATCAAGCACATCGGAACCGTCTTTACACGAAAGCACCTGATGCTCTGTTATCTTGTTGCGTTTGTCCTGCTCATGTCCTTTGTCAGCATGTATTCGGTGCTCGGCCAATATTTGACCGGCCCTGCCTTTGGCCTAAGCAAACAGGATATTCTGTATGTCCGGTCCTTCGGCGTGCTCGGCATGCTTCTCTCCCCGTTCGCGGGGCGGCTGGCCAAGCGTTTCGGCGTACGCTCGGTACTGCGTCGCGGCCTCATGATGGCGATGGCCGGGCTGGCCTTGCTGGGCTTCATCGCCAATCTGCCGATGCTGGTGCTCGTCACCCTGCTGTTTGTCGCCGGCATCGCGTTGGCGGTCCCTTCGCTCGTGGCGCTCGTAGGGCAATTAAGCGGCAAGCTCCGCGGGATTGCCGTATCAATGTATACCTTTATCCTCTTCGCCGGTACGAGCGTGGGGCCGGTCATGTCGATGCAGTTCCTGAAGTCCGGCGGCTATGCCCTGACTTTTATCCTCCTTGCACTGGTCCTGTCCATAGGACTGCTCGCTTCCTTCTTCATCGACCGCGATTCGGCTCAAGAGCCCGGAGCGGCTTAGCTTCTAAAAGACCTAGCGGAAGGATCATCGCTAGGTCCTTTTGTGTGCAGACCCATACATTTTGCGCGTGGGAGGAATGTGTGTGGGATTCCAGCCGCTGTTGTCGTTGACCCTGTACTCATATCCATGGACTCCCTTGCCATATTTCGGGTACCCCCTCCGCATGCTTCACTGGAAATCGGGGACTTCCCTGCCGTATCCTTTGTTTGGCGGAGACTTACTAAGGATACAAGCGCTCAAACGTATCCCCCAGGAAATAGCGGGTACTCACGGCTCTATTTCCGCCCATTTTGATAAACGCCGCGACGGAAAGCCTTTTCGTACCGCTATTTCAGGGACCAGGAGGCGAAATCCGCCTTCATGCACCGGCCCGGCAAATTTACCACATATTTTCTTTTATTGGAATCACAGATGGCATAAAGAATAATTGAAGCGCTGACCGCTCAACCGACTCAGCAGTTCTGCCGTTTTTTCCCCGTTCAGGAGGCCCGGCTGATCTATCACAAGCGCACAAGTGCCCGCGCCGAGCGTATGTTGAAAGTCCATATCCCAAAGTCCGTACGGCTTGCCTGTCTCTGGATCATGCCAGACAGCCGCCGGATTATTCATCCAGGCTTCCAAAAATAAAGACCAATCCTCTACCTCTTTACCGCTGCTCTTCAAGATAGGTTCACAGAAGTTCTCCCCGCGTGCACGGTGATCGTATCCCCGTAATCCTCAATCCAAAGCCCTTTGCATTCCCCGTATCGTATAAAAGTTTGACTCTCGTCGTAGAATCCTACGGGCTCGAACTGCTCTCCCGCGCATAACGCATAATACAACGGGCCGGGGACATAGCGCATGATGGAATCGAACGTAAACTCCTCCGATATCCATCCATGTTCGCGGAGTTCCTGGATCAGAACCGGAACGCTGAGCGCATCGCCGTCGTAATAGTGGGCAGGAGTGCGGCCCCTTCTGCGGTCATGGGCGAAATAATAGGAGTGCGGCACAATACCTAGCTGTTTGAGGCCGTCGATGAAGGAGCGCAAATCCAGCGGGTCGGGAAAATGGATGCCGGCCTCATAAGTGTTGATCCCATGCTCCTGCACCACTATGCTATGCCAAAGCTCCCATAGGGTTGTCTCGGCAATCGAATTTCCTTTAGGCTCCTTCCAGAAGCCGTAACGCAGCAGTTCCCGCTGCAGCGCCTGCAAGTCAGGCTTGGGCGCAAGCGGATCGCAGGGAAATAAGTACATGAAGTGTTCGGACATCTTCTTCCTCCTGTTATTCTCATAAATGGACATAAGCGCTTCGTCCTGTTCGAACCGTCTATCTTAGTTTATCAACAAAAACCAGCTAATGGTTGTCAAGTCTTTCAGTTTGGTTAAATTACAAATTGCTGATATACTTTTCTAAGCAACACAAATAACCTTCGTTGGCGTGAAGGTTATGGATAAATATGGTTTTTCTACACTTTATTGGGCTGTCCTTTGCTGAGGATGACGTAGGCGTGATGTAATAGCTTGTTGGCGCAAGCGATCACAACCACCTTGTACGGCTTGCCCTCTTTCCTTTTCTATTTTCCCGAACTGAATATACCAGGATCTAACCTCGCAAAGGCGACAAGCTGTTTAGCTTCCTGAAACTGTCGTATATCGCCAATCTCAGCTACAATCGCCGCCGCAAGTTTATCCCCGATCCCAGGTATGCTTTTTATTAACTCTACTTCGGGTAGCAATTCATCTGTCTCTCAAGATAGCTTAACTGTTCCACGAACTCAAGTAGCAGGCTGACCATACTGTTCAATACATGAGTTTGCGATTGGCTTCTCGGTCGCTTATTCCAAACTTCCAACAATGCTTCAAGTTGTCCAGCTTTATCTTGAACCCACCGTCTGGAATGAGATTTTCCTGCGACCTCATGGATCGCTTCTGCTAAATCTTCTCTTCCGTTTAAACATTGCTTCAGAGCTTCAGAACCCTCAATGCCATTACAGAAAACAAGTCGGAAAACATCTCCGTATAGGCGGGAAATACCTGTTCCAGCAAAGCTCTCGCGTTCAACTTGGCCTGAACGAACAGACCGGTTACAAATTCATGCTTTGCCGCGTCACATGCTGAAGCTCGGTGTACGTCTCTTCTCACGTTCGATGTGATGTAACATCTCCCCTGTAATACATATCCGCCAAGTGCCATGCGTCCGCTGCATACGTTTTTACCTTGCGCAACTGAATTCCCTTAGCACGTTTCGACTGCAGGGGGTTGACAATGACATACTTCCATCCATTGCGTCCTAAATAACCGGCCAACCCACGGTGGTAATGTCCCGTTGCTTCTAAGACGACTACAGGAGCAACCAACGTCTTCACTTGTAACTCCGCCAAGAGTTCCCCTAGTCGTTCAAACCCATTTCCCCGTGCGAGATGCTCTTGGATTTCCCATACGGTTCATTCTTTTTCAAAAATGCTTGCAGCACACTAGCGCCTTTAGTCACGTCTATTCCCACGACCGGTTCCATAACGATTCCATACCTTATTGCCGGCAATCCCACGATAGTTCCAAACCCATAGCTTCGCTTGTGATGCGAGGTCGTTGCCTCTACCAGCTCAAACATGGTCATTGGGGGCAGTGGGAGAACAGTTTTTTTCGGGGTTATTTCCCCTAAAAGCCCCACGTTCTCCCGGCTACCGCCATCGTAAACCGCCCAAAGAAAAAGGCTACCCAGTAAACACTGGATAACCTGATAATACGAAAAGCCCCTCTCACCTCCTTATTCAAGAAGATGCAAGGAGCCTTCTCTAGAAACTTGATTTAAGGCATTTTCCTGCCTCTGGAGCTGAGCGAACGCATCTTCGACCCCCTGGGCAATGAAGGACACCTGTTTCCACGTTCCCGCCGACAAGATAGATCGGGTCGCTGCGTGGCCGAATCGTTCAGTCCGGCGACGTCCAGCCGGCGGCATACGTGCTGCAGCCTGAAACGGTGCGTGGGGTCCACGGCGTCCTATTCTATTGCTCCAGAAGGCACCAGGAGTTTGAGGTATTCCTGCCAAATCATTCTCCTCAGGTAAGGTAGGGTAGGGCCGACTGCCAAAGTGCTGCAGGGAGGATCGGTGCCTGCGGCGGCAGATTATTCCTGACGGTAACGGGGAGCATGTGGAATGCTGCCCGGTCATTCCGCCCATGGTATCCTGGCCGTACTACATTACGTTGCTGCGGGCAGGTACGCGATGGCAAGGTCATCCCGGCAAAGCTGGGCAGATCTTTTCACTGCTGCCCGAAATTTGATTAAGGTCGGGAGCCGTTAAATCAGTCTATGCAGTGGTACTTCCCATAGGGAGTATGGCTTATACTCCCCCCAAAGGGGAGACATTCTCAAGATGTTTAATACCAAATATTAGGCAATTATACTCATTTATATTTTAATGGAAGAAATTAGTTAGAGGTGATTGTATGAAATTAAAAACACTGTCATTAACCGTTGCACTGTCTATGTTACTCTCTGTTTCCACTGCATTTGCTGATTCAGTGAGTTCGAAAGGACCAGAAATAACTAAAGCCACAATAGATGACGGAAAATATGAAATATTGGCAGATGGAAGAACTGAAAGAAAGATTCGTCTAATTATTAGTGGTAATTCCGCTCAAAAGATGAATAAGTCCGAAGTTCAGCCATTACCTCAATCAATAACTAATGAAGATAGAAGAATGTTAGAGGCCGAAGATACTCAGAAATCTTCCGATACAATGCAAAGTATAGCTGCAAATGACACAATAGTAGATGTGATGCAGTATCTTGATTTTAAACAAGGATATGGTCAAATAGAACAATCATATAAAGTTGTCTTAGTAAGTGGTAGTCCAGCTACATCCTTATCTGTAAACTTAGGTCTATACTCAGGGAGTACAAGGTATACACCTTTCAATATTGTAAGTACCCTAAGTGATACAGTGCTCGGATCCCAGATTAAAGTTGGAAAGACTGGTTCGAAAACGATAAATATCCCAAGAACCGATTATTACGTCCAAAATGCAACCATAACAATTTGTAATCAAAATGGATGTGCTTCCAACAAAGGTTCTACGCAAACATTTCTTGCCAATAAACAGGCTAAACTTTATCCGTACTATCAAGACCCAGTTTCTTATAAAGTAATGACTGAACCATCATCGACAAGATGGTTAAAGACAACACCTATTGAATGGACAACACAAGATAGAGCAAATTATATTAAACAATACAGCGAACTGTATCCAAACAATGGTTATGACTGGTCAGGATCTGTGATTAATATTCATCATATTAAACCTAGAGAGTATGGAGGAACAAATGATTTTGATAATTTGATTCCGATCCCAACAAACTTCCATGTCTACGTAGTAAATTCTTGGTGGGCTTATTATTAATTAATCAGATAGACAGACACCTTTCTAGGTGTCTTCTTCTTTTGGTATAATATTATTGTGTAAATTTATGAAATTTCAATCAACTAATGAAATATATGGAGATTCAGTGAGGAGAACTATATGAAAAGGCGGTATCCTGTAAATAACACAATGACAGGTCTAATTGAAAGATTAAAGTTAGGAAATCAACATATTTATTTACAAAATACAAATGGTGAAGTGGAGGCATATACTTGTTCAATAAATTCACCTGCAACACAGGATAATATCAATTATTTATTAGATCAAATTAACATGAATGTACCAATTGAATATATTGATTTTCTAAAATATTGCAATGGGTGTAGTCTTTTTAATCATCATTTGTATGGCGGTGAAAATTTAATTTATTCATGTGATGAAGTAGTTAATTTTTATCATTCCTTAAATGCTGAAGGTTGTCTTCCAATCGCTTATATTTTGCAAGAGAACATTGTTATTGATTGTGATGCGTTTAATCAAGGAAAAGAGGAATATATGTATGTGAAAATTAATAGTTCATTCTTTGATGAAGGTATAAACCTTCATTGTAATTTTGAAACTTGGTTATATCGATTCATAATCACGAATGGAAATAAATATTGGAATTGGCTATAGGATACGAGATGCCCAACCAGTGTAGCGAAAAGCCTATAATTCAAAACATCGTGGTAGGCTTAATCCATTTACCTCGTATAATCAACTTTCACTTTTCGCAGCTCTGATTCCGAGACTAAGGGATCAGTGGATAACACGGGATTCTTGCCTTGTCTTTCCAGCCAAGGACGGCCGCGCCAACAGTATACGACAACCGGGGAGTATGCGGCTGAGCTTCATCACAAGCGAACCTTTCTAGCGGATGCCGCAGGCAATGGTCGACAAGATCTGGATGTCCGGATCGAGGGGCGGTAGGGGAGCGAGGGCACTGCGGATTTGACTGTGCTGAAGAATGGCAATCAAGTCTCGGAAGCGGGTCTCAAGTACTGGGGGACGGCGAAGCAATCGACGTATGATCAATCGAATGTGTTCGACCGCGGCCGGCAAAAGATTGTTCCGAAGGATCAGTTGGAAAGAGTGAAGGAACTGTTTGCCGGTCGTGCAAAAACCGGTTCGCTGAAAAGTCCGGATTACGCTGATACGCATCGAAATGCGTCTGACCGACTTCGGTTTGAGGATGTTGAATCGAAACCCCTCCCCAAGCAAGAATCGATGGATATCGTAAATGACACTTCGCGGTATGCGAATCAAGCATTCCCAAGTGATTTGGCGACATATACGAAGACGGGCGCCGTCCGCCGGTGGTGGCGTGAAGGGAGCGGCCCTCGGAGCGACCACCGCTGTGGTGAAGCAAGGACTGTTGAAGGTCGGCGCGAAGCAGCTGGCGAAAGGCTCGGCACCGGCGGCAGTCGCTTCCGCCACCATCGAAGCGGGAATAGATATTGACAAGGACGTTGGGAAACTTTCACGTGGAGAGATCAGTGCCGGAAGGTTCACGGTCCAAGCCGTTGACCATACTGCCTCTGGAGACCGGCTGAATTCCGGCGGGATGACGCATCGGCCAAGCGAGCACGATCGCTTCGCGCGTCGTTTCCTTCTCTTCGGCCAGTCGCCGAACGAGCGCCGCCGTCTGCCTGACCGCTTCGGGTTGACCATCCAAAGAACCCCTTCCTTTTGCAATTAGTCGCCAAGAACGACTCGATTCCTCCCCAAACTTTTAGCCTTATATACGGCATCATCGGCATTTGTAATCCATTCTGCTATGCTTTGCCCGGATTTCCACTCAGATACACCGGCTGAAAAGGTCACATATCTTTCCTGGCCTCTAGAATCAACCGCCACGGGCTTCCCACGCACAATTTCCAGGATCCAGGCTTCCCTGGACTCCGGCGCCTTCACCGGTCGCGATATCAACCAAAAAAAGACGACCGCCGTCCCGCACAATCGGGGATGGGGTCGTCTTCTTTTTTCAGCAAATTTGCCGAATTAATAAGGAACTTTAAACATATAGCGTCTGTGCTCGAGCGGATGATTTCTCGCTTGGGCCAGCTCCACCGCGTAAACGCGAAGGACGAAGTTGAGCACCAGCGGAGCAAGGTAGCCTTTCACCTCTTCGTCGATGCCGGTGAGGTCGAAATCTTTGGCGTCGAGGATGAGCAGCTTCTCGCCGTACTGCTTCAGGAACGTCAGCGCGCGCTCTTCCATCGGGCGGGTTTCGTCCAGGCCGAGCAGGAGGACGAACGGAACGTCTTTGTCCAAAATCTCGAACGGGCCGTGGAAGAATTCGCCGGCGTGAATCGCTTGCGAATGGATCCACTGCATTTCCATCAGGATGCAGATCGCGAAGGAGTAGGCTACGCCGTAGTTGGAGCCGCTTGCCATGGTGTAGATCACTTTCTCGTCTTTGTTCGCTGCGGCGTAAGCTTTCGCTTTCTCCGTATACTGGGCTTTCGCTTTCTCGAAGACCGTGCCCAGGTGATCCAGGCTGTTCAGCGACTTCTCGTACTTCTTGTTGCCTTCCTTGACATACAAGAGTCCCATGGTAAGGCGGTACAGAATCGCGTAGTTCATAATTTCCGGATGGGGATCAAGCTGTCCGGCCGGCACCCAGCTGTAGTTGACTTTGAAATCCGATTCATCGGCAAGCGGCGCCGTCTCGACATACATCAGGGATACGGTCAGAGCTCCCTTGCTCTTGGCAAATTTGGCGGCTTCCGTCGTTTCCGGCGTTTTCCCTTTATGCGAGCACAGGATGACCAGCGAATTCTCGCCTAACGACTGCGGGTTGCGGTAAATAAATTCGTTCGAGCTGTACACCTCGGCGGTCATCGTCTTGGATTCGCGGTCGATAACATATTTGCTCGGGTACATCAAGGCGGAGGAACCGCCGCAGGCGACATAGAATACACGGTCGATCGTTCTTTGTTTGAAAGCCTCCAAAATTTGTTCAACCTGGGATTGTGCCGTAGTCAGCACGTTGGAAATGCTCATCGTTGATTTCCCTCCTGAAAATTAATATGTTATATAACGTTATATTATAACTTATATCATTTGGTAACTTTGAAGTCAATATGCATCTTGAAAATTTTTCTTTCAAAATCATCCGACAGGCACGCCGGCAATGCCAGGTCGCGTCATCCGGTAAGGATCGAGAATGCGTTCCAGCTCCTCCTCATCCAGGACGTTGTACAGCAGACACAGCTCGCGCACGGACTTCCCCGTCGTGATCGCTTCGTGCGCAATCCGCGCCGCCGCCTCATATCCGAGATAAGGATTGAGCGCTGTAATGACGCCGACGCTGCGGTCGACATAATCCTTACACCGCTCCTCGTTCGCCGTAATGCCTTCCAGACAATGCGTCCGGAACACCTCGAACGCCTGAGTCATGATGCCGAGCGACTGCAGCAGATTGAATACGAGCACAGGCTCCATGACATTGAGCTCCAGCTGTCCCGCTTCGGAGGCGAGGCCTATCGTATGGTCGTTACCGATTACCTGGAACGCCACCTGGTTGATCAACTCGCACATGACCGGATTGACCTTCCCGGGCATGATCGAGGAACCCGGCTGTCGGGCGGGAAGCCGGATTTCGCCGAGACCCGCCCGGGGGCCGGATGCCATGAGCCGCAGGTCGTTCGCGACCTTGGACATGTTGATCATGCACACCTTCAGGGCAGCGGATACCTCCGTATAGGCGTCGGTATTTTGCGTGGCGTCGGGCAGATGCTCCGCATGGATCAAGGGGAACCCGGTCATCTCCGCCAATATCTCCACGACACGCCGAATATACCGGGGATCGGCATTGAGACCTGTGCCTACTGCCGTCGCCCCCATGTTGACCTCATAGAGATGCTCCCTCGTCCCGCCGATCCGCCGGATATCCCGGGCCAGCACCCGGGCGTACGCCTCGAATTCCTGCCCCAGCCGGATCGGAACAGCATCCTGCAAGTGGGTGCGGCCCATCTTGATCACGCCGTCAAACTCAACCGCTTTCTTGACAAAAGTTTCATGCAGCCGCTCCATCGTCTCCAGCGGCTTGCCGAGCTGCGACAGTACGGCAATATGGATCGCCGTCGGAAAGCTGTCGTTCGTCGATTGGGACATATTCACATGAGTATTCGGACTTAATGTAAAATAATCGCCTTTGCCGCCCCCCAACAGCTCGATCGCCCGGTTTGCGATCACTTCGTTGGCGTTCATGTTGATGGACGTCCCCGCCCCGCCTTGGATCGGGTCTACGATAAAATGGTCATGCCAATGACCAGCGATCACCTCGTCGGCGGCCAGGACGATGACCCGGCCGAGTTTCGGGGGAAGCCGTTTGATTTCCATATTGGCCAGCGCCGCCGCCTTCTTCACGGTGGCCATAGCCGTAATTAGCGACTTGGGAAGACGGTATCCGGTAATCGGGAAATTTTCTGCGGCCCGCAGCGTTTGGATTCCGTAATAGGCCTGGGCCGGCACTTCCTTCTCGCCGAGAAAATCCTTTTCTATTCTGACAGGTTGACGGATCAACGTTAGACCCCTCTTTCATTCCGGCGATGCCGCCCTTCCTTGAGCCGCCGGCGATGCCGACGATCCCGGCGCTACCGCCACCCTGCCGCTCTTCTCCGGCTCCCTGCCGGGGATGCCTCCGGATTTCAGCCGGCCGAGGAACAGGAAGCCTGCGGCTCCGAGCACACTCATCACCGTCGCCCCCTGGAACAGCGGCGGATACCCGCCGAGCTTCACCACCCATCCGCCCACATTGCTCGAGACGATGCCGGCAATGTTCGTATAGACGACGACAAAGAGCGAATGCGCGGTCGTCTTCATCGATTCGGGGCTGGTGTCGTAGGCGTAATTCACTCCGGCCGATAAGAACAGCGCGTAGGTGAGTCCCGAGAGCAGTTGGTTCGCCAGCAGCACCTCGAAGGACGGCTCCAGCGACAGCACGAACCAGCGGAGCGCCCCCGCCAGGGATACGGCCGTCAGCGTAAACACATAGCCGAATCTTCGGATCAAATACCCGGAGAAGATGAACACCGGAATCTCCGTTAAGGTGGCGACGGCGTAGAGCAGGCCGATTTTCCCCGACGCTTCCCCGCCGAAATGGCTGATGTACACCGAATAAAACGCATTGTTGATCTGCGGCCCGATCGCTGCCAAGAACACCGGAATCAGGAACAGAACGAAACGCCGTTCCTTCAAGAGCGGCAAGCATCTCCCTCAGCATGCCGCCCCGGCTTCCGCTCTTCCTCATAGACTCATGCCCGGCCTTCTTGTCGCTTTCGAGAAAACAGCTGAGCAGCCCCATGAAGGACATCGTGATGACATACATCAGGAACATCCAGGAGATGCCGGCCCGGTCGTAGAGCATGCCGAAGAGCGTGACGGCGATGCCGAAGCTGACCGAACCGAGGACACGGATCGTCCCGTAGCTGAAGGCGTTCCGCTTGGCATGGCGGACCGTCAAGGCGTCGATAATCGGCGACGTAGCTGAAGAACATACGGCCAGCACAATAGAAATAACCACATAATAAGGAAAATGGTGGTCGGCAAGGCGATAAGCCATCGCGATCCATGGCGTAAGCAGGGTGCTCAGGATCAGAATCCACTTGGTTACTCCGAAATAATCGATCAGCAACCCCCAAAGCGGCTGAACCAGAAACCCAACGAACGGTCCGATGGAGAAAATGAAGCCGATCTGCTGCGTAGAAAGCCCGTCCTCGGCGAACCAATAGCCCACGAAAGGCAGGTAAGCGGCGTAAGCGATATAAAAAAAATAATTGTACACGTGCAGGTAATACTTGCGGATACGGCTCTTCCCCTTCATAAGCGCCTCCCGGATTTGCCCCCGGCGGATTTAAGCCAGCGACTTCTTGACCGTATCCAGGCTCATCTTAAGCGAAGCCTCGGGATCGATATAATGCTTGCGCGAACATATCTCGAGCGTGAGGAGGCCCTTATACCCCTGCGACTCCAGCTGACGGAGGTATTCCTTCAGCGGCAGGCCGCCTTCGCCCAGAGGAAGCTGCTCCGATTCATTAAAATGAATATGGACGATCCGCTCCCCGAGCTCGGCGAAGTAATCGTCCACGCTTTCTCCGGCCACCGCCATATGGCAGGTGTCCAGCACCGCTTTCAGGTGAGGCGAGTTCACCTCATCCAGCATCCGCCTTAGCTCGAAGCGGCTGTTGATCAGGTTGGATTCGATGATCTGCAGATGCTCAAGAATGACCGTGATGCCAAGCGCGCCCGCCTTCTCCGAAATCAGTCCAAGCGCTTCCCTTGACCGCTTCCAGGCATCATCCGACGGTTCATGGTAATAACCCCACCCCGGCACGACCTGAAAGAGATTCGCGCCGAGCTCTGCCGCCAGCTCCAGGCTCCGCTGCAGATAGGCGACAGAGGCCGAACGGACGCCCGCTTCCTCCGCCGCAATATTCAGCGGATACCCTACCTGCTTCGGGGTGCAGCAGATGAGGCTGAGGCCGCGCCTCTCGATCTCCCGCCTCACCTTTGCGGCATCGGTCAAGGTCGCGTCGCTCATAAGAAAATGCGGGTACCCCGCCCAGAAGTCGATATTTTGGATGCCCAGCCTGACCATTGAATCCAGAAAGTAATCGAGCGGATGATACTGGTAATGAATATTCATCACCGCAAATTGCGAAAACGAGGTAGTCGTCATCGTCGCGTTTCCTTTGCCCTAGTGGATTAGCGGTACCTTTGCTCCATCTTCTTCGAAAGCATCGACAGCGGGTAACAAATGACAAAGTAGATGGCCAGCACCAGCGTATAGACCTGGAAGGCGATCGAAGCCCCTTCCAGAATTTCGACCCGTTCGATCACGAGCTGGGCCGCTTTCAGAAAATCCAGGTTGCCGATCAACACCGACAGCGACGTAGATTGCACCAAATTGGACAGCGGCCCGATCACGGACGGCAAGATCCGCCGGAACGCCTGCGGCAGTACGACATACATCATCGTCTGGAAACCGCTTAAGCCAAGGGCCTGAGCAGCCTCGATCTGGGTCGGAGGGATCGATTGAATTGCCCCGCGGACCGCGACCGATATATTGGCGCTCGCTCCATACGCTGAGCGCAATCATCGAAGAGACATAACTGTTGACGCGGATATTCAGCTCCGGCAGCAGGAAGAACACGATAAACAGCGTGATCACGATAGGCAGACCGCGGAACAGCTCGGCGTAGCCCCGGGCGATCCAAGGGACGATCTTCCCTTTCCCGGTCTGCAGAATGCCCGCCGTAATGCCGATGACCAGGGCGATCGCCAGACAGCTGACGCTAAGGAGCAGTGTCTTGATCAACCCGTCCAGGAGAAACTGCGAATTTTTTAACAAGATTCCCAGAGGTGTTCACCCTTTCCGTAGTCTTCTTGTAGAAGTCAAGCCGCTTCTCGATCTTGCTGAACAGATAGGAGGTTCCCCAGATCAGAATCAAATAAATCACCGCGATGGAAAACAGCATTTCGTACGTCTTGAAATCGTAAGCCATCCGGTCGACCGCCATGAACGTCAGCTCCACGACTCCGATCCCCGTCATATAGGCCGAGTTCTTAATGACCGACACCGCCGTATTGGAGAAAGCAGGGAAGCTGATCCGAAAGCCCAGCGGAACGATAATGTTCATGACAATCTGCCAAGTGCTGAGCCCGAGCGATTGCCCGGATTCGATCAAGGCCTTCGGCACCGAATCCGTACCTCCGCGGAAATTCTCCACCGCAAACGCCCCGCCCCACAAGGAGAGGGACAGAATGCCTACGGCGAGCGCGGACAACTTGATGCCCACCGCCGGCAGGCCGAAATATAGGAAGAACACGTGCACCAAGAGCGGCGTATTGCGGATAATTTCTACATAAACGGTGACAATTTGCGACAGAATCGGCAGCTTGAGCGTGCGGATGACCGCTCCGCTCATGCCGATCAGCGACGAGAAGATCATGCTCAGTAAGCTGATAAAGATCGTCATCTTGAGGCCAGTAAGCAGCAAAGGCAAGCGTCTTTATGATATAACCGACATCAAAGCTCAAACCATGCACCTCCTTTCGTCATTCCTTACATCACATTCCGGAGGAACTGCTTGGTCCTCTCTTCCTGCGGGTTTCCGAAAATCTGCTCCGGCGCGCCCTGCTCGACCACAACGCCTTGATCCATGAAGATGATCCGGTCGCCGACCTCGCGTCCGAAGCCCATTTCGTGCGTTACGATAATCATCGTCGTGCCGCGCCCGGCCAGATCCTTCATGACGTCGAGCACGTCCCTGACCCGTTCCGGGTCCAGCGCGGACGTCACTTCGTCGAATAGAATCACTTCAGGGTTCATTACAAGCGAGCGGGCAATGGCCACCCGCCGCTGCTGGCCGCCGGACAGCTGGGACGGGTAGCTGTTCTTCTTGTCGAGCAGCCCGACCTGCTGCAGCGGCGCCTCCGCTTGAGGCAGCACCTCGCTCTTCGACTTCTTCTGTACCTTCAACGGAGCGAGCAGCAGATTCTCCATCACCGTCAGATGCGGAAACAAATTATAGCTTTGGAACACCATGCCGATGCGCTGTCTTACCTTCTGAAGCGATGCCGGCGTATACTCGATGCGCTGGTCGTCGATGCAAACCTCGCCTTCGTTGATCCCCTCCAGACCGTTGATGCAGCGGAGCAGCGTGCTTTTGCCGGAACCGCTGGGACCGATGATGACGATGACCTCGCGGGAGTATACGTCGAAGCTGACGCCCCGGAGGATCGAAAGATCCCCGAAGCGCTTGTGCAGATTGCGGATGGTTAGTTTCGGCTTGTTGTCGTTCATGCGGTACCCCTGTTCCGTTATGGCCGAGGAATCATTTGCATCGGGTCCAAGTCCCCGGCTCTCGGCATATATTTCTCGATCAGCGTTTTGAAATAATCGGCCTTTCTCATCTTCTCCATCGCAGCGTTCAGGTAGGTCAGCATCTCCGGATCATCCTTGCGCACGCCGATCGCCATAGGCGCCATAGCTACCTGCTTCCCGACAATCGTATAATCCGGCGAGGTCTTCACGAATTCGGACATCAGTACGGCGTCGTGCAGCATCGCATCCGCCCGCTTATCCTTCAGTACGCGGAAGGCATCCGCATTGCTCTCGATTTTGAGCTGCTCCGCCGTCGGAACCTCCTTCTCCAGGAAGGTCGAAGCCGTCGAGCCTTTGATCACAATGACCTTCTTGCCGGCCAGGTCCTGAATATCCTTGATGCTGCTGCCCTTCGGAACGACCGTGATCGCGCCGCCGTCAAAGAAGGTGGTCGTAAAATTAATCTCCTTCTTGCGTTCCTCGGTCACGCCGAGCGTGGCGGAAATAAAGTCGATTTTCTTCGAAACGAGATAAGGAATCCGGTTGGTCGCGTTCACGGGCACGAATTCTACGGCATTCGGGTCCCCGAAGGCGTACTCGGCCATTTTGCGGACGACGTCGATTTCGTAACCGGTGTTTTTCCCCTCCTGGTCGAGATACCCGAGCGGAGGATAGTCGACCTTGACGCCGACGACCAGCTTGCCCCGCTTCTTCACTTCAGCCGGAAGCGGCGGTAGATCAGTAGCTGCGGCGGCGGCCGGTTTGGAGCCCTGGGAGGTGCCGGCGCCGTCCTTGGAAGCCGTGCTTCCGCAGCCTGACAGCAAGAGCAAAACAAACGATAAGATCATAGCCAGCATCACGGAAGCCTTTTTATTCATCATGCCTGTCATTCCAATCCCTCGCATTCATGTAGTTTAAAGATTAATATTCGTCGAAATACTTCTGAATTTCCGCCGGATCGCTGGTGTTCGTAAGTGCCAGCATCAGCAGAATGCGCGCTTTCTGCGGATTGAGCGAATCGGCGGTGACGAAGCCCTTCTCGTCGTCCTCGGAAGAATGGGTTACCGTGCCGCCGCCGACTCTGGACGATCTCACGATGGCCGCGCCTTTTTCATGAGCCGCTTTCGCGCCCGCTTCGTCCATTTTGGAGAGAGAGCCGTCGCCCGAGCCTGCGATTACAATCCCTTTCGATCCGGCCGCAACCGCTGCGTCATAGAAGAAGGTTTGGTCGTTCTGGTAGCTGTAGATGATGTCCACCTGCGGGAGTGCTTCCAAGTTTGAAATATCGAATTTCGTATCCACCGTGTGCTTGCGGGTCGATTCGCTGTAGAACAGGATCCTGCCGCCCGTGATCGCGCCCAAATACCCGTTCTCCGGCGATTTGAACGTATCGAGGGACGTCGTGTTCGTCTTCGTAATGCTGCGGGTCGCGCCGATCCGGTCGTTCAGCAGGACGAGTGCGCCTTTGCCTTTCGCTTCCGGGCTGCCCGCCAGCTTCACCGCGTTATACAGGTTGAACGGGCCGTCCGCACTGATGGCGGTCGAAGGTCTCATCGCGCCGACGACAACGACCGGCTTGCTGCTTTTTACCACGAGATTCAGGAAGTACGCCGTTTCTTCGAGCGTATCCGTACCGTGAGTCACCACAACGCCGTCCACATCATCGGAGGCCAGCGGCTCGTTGATCCGCTTGCCGAGCTTGAGCAGTGTTTCATTGGTAATATCCGGGCGCCGACATTCGCGATCTGCTCGCCGCTAACCTGAGCGATGTCCTTCATTTCGGGTACGGCATTGATGAGCGTATCGATCGTCGTCGAGCCGATTGAGTAGCCCGTCGTGGCCGTATTCGATGATGCGACGCCGGCGATCGTGCCGCCCGTCGCAAGGATTTTAATATTCGGGAGCTTCACTTCGCCTTCGGCGTGGCTAACCTTCGCCATCCATCCATTCGCCGGAACAACCGCCTGAACGCCCAGGAGCGTGCTAGTAAGGAGTGCCGCCATCATCAACCTTTTCATTTTCATCTGAAATAACCTCCCTATTATGATGAATTATCGCATTGCAGCCAGACGTTCCAGACTGTCCCGCGTTCCCTTCTCCGGATCCCAGTTGTACTGCGGTCCGATCAGCTCCAGCGTCAAATACCCGTCGTAGCCGATGGTCCTCAGGCCCTGAGCGAACGTTTCGAGCGGAAATACGCCCTGGCCCCAGGCCAGATGGGCCGATGTTTTGCCGTCGCCGTCCAGGAAATGGATGTGTGCCAAATCATCGCCGAAGGCTTCGCCGTACGCCTCGATACTGTCGCCGGAGAGCATCATCGGGATCGTATCCATCAGCACCTTCATGCTTGGCGAATTCACTTCCTCATGCATTCGCTTCAGCGACTTGAGATCGGTGATCAGATTGGAGCCGAAACGCGACATCGGTTCGAGAGCGAGCACCACACCGGCCGATTCCGCTTCCTTCGCCAAAATTTCAAGCGATTCCCGGCCGCGCTTCCAGGCTTCCTCCACCGGTTCGTTGTAGAAGCCGTATCCGACCGTCACGAGGAGCAGGGAGCATTCCAGCGAATTCGTCACTTGGATGCATTTCTTGAAATATTCGACGCTTCTTTGGCGGCAGGTATCGTCTTTCGCGGATAAATTGATCGGATAAATGCACTGCTCCGGCGTGAAGCAGACCAGCTCAAGGTCGCGCCGCCGGATTTCCTTCAGAATCCGGGCTACCTCCTGTGCCGACGCGTCATCGACGTACAAATGCGGCGCCCCACCCCACAGCTCAATCGCCTGCAGGCCAACCTTCACGGTAGAATCCAGGAAATACTCGAACGGATACCGATGGTAATGAAAATTCATATTCGCAAACTTAGCCATTTGCAACGCTCCTCCTCCAGGATGGTTTACGTGACAATCTATTGGACCGCCTCAGCGGACATACCCTCCAGCCGTTCTAGACATTTGCGGATTTCCTCTTCCGGTTCCAGATAGTACCGGTTAACAACCAGCTCCAGGGTCAAATAGCCTTTATAGCCGCTGCGGCTTAGGACGTCCCAGTAATGCTGCATCGGGAAAACGCCGTCCCCGACCGCCATATTGGAGCCGCCCTTGCCGTCCCCGTCGCAAAAATGGATATGCCTTAGATCGTCGCCGAATTCGCTCAGGTACATCTCGACGCTCTCGCCCGCCATATACATCGGCACCGTGTCCAGCATCGGCTTCACATGGGGCGAACCGACCTCATCCACCAACTGTCTCAGATCCGCCAGATTGTTCACGAGATTGGTTCCCATGGGAGACCTCGTTTCCATCACGATGGTGATACCAGCCTTGCCCGCTTCCTCTCCCAAGATCTGCAGCGATTCGCAGGAGCGCTTGAAGCCCTCCTTCTTCGGCTCGTTGTAGAAGCCCGAACCCGGAACGACGAGGAGCGACGGGGATTCCAAGCTGGCGGCGGCATGAATGCTTTTCCGGAAATATTCAATGCTCCGCGCCTTAGGCGCTCCTCCCGGGCCGCAATATTGACGGGGTAGACGCACTGTTCGGGCGTGAAGCAGACGACCTCCAGATCGCGCCGCTTGATTTCATTTCGAACCCGGCTCAACTCCGAGGGAGGCAAATCCTCCACATACAAATGCGGCTCGGCCGCCCACAGCTCAATCGCCTTCACACCGAGCCGAACCATGGAATCGAGAAAATACTCGAAAGGATACCGCTGGTAGTTGTAGTTCATCACCGAAACGTTCATCCGAATGCTCCTTTCTGCTGCGGTGTGCCGCTCAGCTGGAGGTCGCGGCTTTCCGGATTTCATCCGCGCACCGCTTCAGCACGCGGTCCGGATCGACATAATACTTATGGTCGAACATCTCGAGACCGATCGCTCCCTCGTATTGGCGGGACTCCAGGGATTGCAGGTACGACTTCATCGGCGACTGTCCCATCGCCCCAAGCCAAGTGCCCGCCCGGGCCGTCGCAGAGCTGCACATGGAGGATGCGCCGGCCCAGCGCGCTGAAATATTCTTCGAGTGTATCTCCCGCCGCTTCCATGGCAATCGTATCGAGGTGAATACCAAGGCTCGCGGAGCCGATCTCTTCCAGCATGCTACGCGCCGATGCCAAGCTGTTCACCAGATTCGACTCGTACGGCAGTAGGGGCTCGAGCGAGATCCGAATGCCCAGGGACTCCGCCCGCGTCACGATTCTGTCCAGAGAATCCCGCGAACGCTTCCAGGCCTCTTCCGCCGGCTCGTGGTAATACCCAGCGCCGCTGACCGCCTGCATTAGAGGTATTTCCAGCTCGCTTGCAATTTCCAGCGCCCGCAGCATATAGGCTATGCTTCGCTTCCGCAGACTCCGGCTCCTCCGCCGCAATATTAACCGGATACAGCGTGGATTCCGGCGTCAGGCGACCTGACCTTCAGCCCTCGGCCCGCCAGCTCTCTCTTTAATTGCTTAACATCGGCCTCCGTGCATTCATCGATATACAGATGGGGCGCCGCTCCCCACAGCTCGATCGCTTCAAACCCGTTCGCCGCTGCGGCATCCAGAAAGTAAGGGAGCGAATAAAACTTATAAAGGACGTTCATCGGGGCTGCTCTGGACCAGGTCTCACGGCTCATCCGTTCATCCCCTCTCCCCATAGACCGCGGATCGCCTGCTGAATGCGCTTCACGCTTTGTTTTACGGCCGGGGTCGGATCGGTAAAATATTTGCGGGCGCAAATCTCAATGGTCAGATAGCCCTGGTAGCGGTGCCGCCCGATCTCCTCCAAATACTGTTCAAGTGGGAAGTTCCCGTCTCCCCAGGCGCAGTGCAGGCTGTCGACGAAATGAATATGCCTTACGTCCTCTCCCAGCGCGGTAAAATAGTCGTCGAACGTTTCCCCGGCCGCTTCCATCGGGCAGGTATCAACGATCGCCTTTAGATGCGGGGAGTCTACCTCCTGCAGCATTCTTTGCAGGGAAGGCAGATCGGTAATCAGGTTCGTTCCTCTGCGTTCCAGCGGTTCCAGTGTGACGGTAATGCCCAGCTCTGCCGCTCTGCGCGCCATAATGGCAAGCGCTTCCCTGGAGCGTTTCCATGCTTCCTCGGCCGGTTCATCGAAGTAGCCCCAGCCCGGCACCGTCTGGAACAAATCCGTACCGAGCTCCGCCGCCGCATCCAGGCTTTTCAGAAAATACTGCAAGCTCTTCTCCCGGATGTAATTCTCCTTGGCTGCGATATTGAACGGGTAGATGCACTGCTCCGGCGTATAGCAGATGAGCTTCAGTCCCCTGCTTTCGATTTGCTTCCGGATAACGCGGACCTGCTGCAGATTCAAATCCTCGATGTACAAATGCGGCGCTCCGGCCCACAGCTCGATCGAACCGATCCCGAGCTCCACCATTGCGTCCAGAAAATAGGTCAGCGGATAAAGCCGGTAATGCTCGTTCATTCCCGCAATTTGTAGGTTGCTCACGGCGTTCACGGGATCCCTCCTTCCGGGTTACTCCCCGATCACCTGAATGTACACCCGCCTCCGCTTCGGCCCGTCGAACTCGGCGAGATAGACGTCCTGGGCGTCGCCTGTCACCATCTTCCCGTCCTGCACGACAAACAGGCAAACTGTTGCCGGACAGCATCGACTTCAGATGGGAAGGAGAATTGCTTCCCGTTGCCCCGTAGGAAGGAAGAAAATGGGCGTGGGCATAAGGCGCTTCCTTCGGAATAAGCCGGTCCAGCGTCTCCTCGATATCCGTCTCCACACATTCGAGGCCCTCGTTCACCATGATGCCCGTCGTCGTATGTGCCGTGATCACGGCGGCCAAGCCATTCCGCACGCCGGATTCCTCCACGAATTTACGGACATCCTCCGTAATCTTGATCATCTGAAATTCCGCTCTCGTACTGAGTACAAAGCTTGTCGTCTTTACCATCTGCCATCACCCCTAAGTCCCAGGAATCGTTCGGCGTTGCCGCCCAATATTTTTTGCAGCGTCTTGGAGCGAAGCGGAAGACCTTCGAGTGCCGGCAGCGACCGCTTGGCCCGGAAGCGCGGACTGTTCGTGCCGAACATGACCTTGTCGTTCAGATTCCGTTCAATCCAGAGAGGTCCCATATTACGCGTAAATACCTGCTCGTAAAAGTCTTTGGCGTTGTCCATATGCAGCGGCGAGGTGTCCGTATACACGTTCGGGTACTTCAGAAGCAGCATCACGGTTTCATGAATCCATGGCCAGCCGAAATGGGCTAAACACATTCGAAGCTCCGGATAAGCGATGGCGACTTCTTCAAAATGCAGGGGATTGGAATATTTCGCCGGCGCATCGGGCTCCCAGCTCATACCCGCATGGAACATAATCGGTTTGTTGTATTCGAGGCATTTCTTGTAAATCGGGTGGAGCCGGTCGTCGTACGGATAAAACTTCTGCTTGGACGGATGCAGCTTCAACCCCGCCAGACCGAGATCGCGGAATGCGTAGTCCAGCACTTCCAGTGCATCCTTCCGGTACGGATCCACGCTGGCGAAGCCGATGAAACGGTCCGGCGCCAGGTCGACCAGCTTTTTGATCTCTTCGTTGGAGACGATGTACCCGCCGCTTTGCGTCGTCAAATCCTCAGGCAGCAGAACGGATTTGTCCACCTTCATATAGTCCATTTCGAGCAGAACCGATTGGGTGGAATACGGAGACTGCTTGAAGATGCCGAACTGCTCTTTGCGAAATTGAAGCTGCTCCTTGTCCCCGCAAATATCCTGATAAAAAATGGGATGCGTATGTACGTCGATAATCATCGGTCTTATTCCGCCTTTCCTCTTGTTGAGATTAATACGGCTCGAACTTGGCTACCACTTCCGCCGCCACCCCGGCGCCGTGCCGTTGGCATTCGGGAATCGTCCAGCCGCGAAGCACGCCGTACATGAAGCCTGCGCAGAAGGAGTCGCCGGCGCCGACGGTATTCACAACCTCAGCCGGCACGATCCCGTGCCTGTAATACCGGTCGCCGTCATAAGCGATGCTGCCCTGCTCTCCCAATGTGGCGACCGCGATTTTCGGCCCCAGCTCCTTCGCCCACTTCAGATAATCCAGGATGATGCTGTCGTCTTTGTCGTAGGAGAAAAAGGCATAATCGACATTCGGCAGGATCGGCTCGGGAATCCGGTTCACCCGGGTGGAGAAATCAAATACGATTTGAACCCCGTTCTCCCGGAACAACGGAAGAAGATCGATTACATTACCGGAGAGATTCGTATGGATCACGTCATGCTGCAATACGAAGTCGATATCATCCTGCGTCAGTCGAAAACCGCCCATCACCCCGTCGACCTTCTCTTTGTGAACCCGGTCGTTGCCGTTCAGTTCCATCTTGAAGACCGCTGTCTTTCCTTCCTCCACATGAAGATGCGAAATATCGACCCGCTCCCGGCGAAGAACCTCCAGCATCTCCTCTCCATACGCATCGGTCCCGACAACGCTGACCATTGAGCTTTTGATGCCGAAACGGCTCATGTGGATAACGAAATCCACGCTGTTGCCTGTCGGGTAATACCTGTTCAAATTCTCATAAATATCGATACAGTTGAAACCTACGCCCGCAACCCGCATTTCTCTCTCCCCCTCGCTGCTTGAAGAGCAAAACATCTGATGTCGTTATATAATGTTATATTATATTGTATATCATTCATCCCTGTGTCCCGTCAACAGTTTTTTTCGAATAAAACGTTTACAATATGTTATATTTCCTAACGTATAATTCGAAATATACAATAAAGTCAAAAAAACCGCCAATCGTGTAATGTTATCTAACACAATTGGCGGCTGCAGCGGCTCTTTACTTCTTCATACCGTATCCGAAGGCCCCGTCGATTTCACAGGTTGCCGCGGCTGAACGGGCCGCCTGCAGGAGTGCCTGCCGCATATCGTTCTTCGCATGGTAAGAAGCAAGGAACCCGCCGATGAAGGAGTCCCCGGCCCCCATCGTATCGACCATGCGCACAGGCGGCCGGCGCTTGCTCATAGAGCTGCCCCCGCTCGGAGAAAAGTGCCGGCTCCGCTCCCCTGGTTACGCCGATTACCTTGACGCCCAGCCGGTGAACCTCCGCCATCAAATCGTGGATTTCCCCGCAGACAGCTCGCTTCCGGAGAAGAACGCATAGGTCAAATACGGACACACCTGCTCCAAATAAGCCTGAGTCCACCGCTTCGGCGTCGAGAAATCGAATGAGACCGGTTTATGCGCCAGCCGGGGCGACTCGTGCTCTAAATCGCTGTTTACGCTCGTGTGGATGAGATCATAGCCGTTAATGTAATCAAGATCGTCCTGCGTTAGCTGAAGCTTAAGCAGGGAGGTTACCCTGACCCCGCGGTTGGTGCCTACAAAGATCCGGTCCCCTTCTTCATTCACTGTAACAACCGCCTCGCCGTTGGGCCCATAAGCTCTCCGGACCCGGCTGGCATCGATCCCCTCGGCCCGAAGACAGCTCAGCACATGATCCGCGGCGGCGTCATCTCCCCGTAATCCCGAGGTAAGCACAGGCCTCCGCGCCGCTTCGTTTGGCCGCCACGGCCACGTTCAGCACATTGCCTCCGGGGTACATCACCCCTTGGTCCTGATAATAATCCACCACATTATCCCCGATCCCGATCAGCCTCATCGTATGTCTCTCCCCGAAATGATTAAATTGTATTATATCGTTATAGTATATTGTATATCATTTAGTTCTTGCAGAAGTCAAGGGGTCGAATAAAAAAGAAAACGCTTTCTGTGTAACGAAAATTAACACAAAAAAGCAGCACCTCTGCATGGCGCTGCAGGAAGGTGCTGCTGATTCCGCTTTAGAATAACCCGCCTTTACCGGTGTTAATCGTGAAGGTCACCTTGCTTGTCAAAAAGAGCGAATATGAGAGATGAATCGGACGGTCCGCTTTGTCGAAGGTCTTCTTTTCGATGGCGAACAGCGGTGTCCCCCGGTCGCACCGGAACAGGCCGGCCTCGTACTCGGAAGCAGATACCACTTCCAGCGTCTTCTCCGAACGGGTTAGCTCGATATTGTATCTCTGCTTCAGAATGGTATAGGTTGAAGTCGATTCGCCGATATGCTTCTCCAGATCCGGCAGATGCTTCAAGGGATAGAGTGAGGTCTCGATAATAAAAGGCTCGTTGTCGATGAACAGCGACCGGTGAAGCTTGAGCACCGGATCCCCGGCGTCGATCTGGAACGCGGCGGCCTGCTCTTCGTCGGCCGGAATCACCGTATTGGACAAAATTTGCGAGCTCGGCGTCTTCCCGGACGCCATCGTCAGCTCGGAGAAGCCGCCGACCGAGATCAATTCGCGCTTCACCTTCGCTTCCTTGACGAACGTTCCTTTTCCCTGCTGGCGGTGCAGTATGCCCTCTTCCACCAGGTCCGTGATCGCTCTCCGTGCCGTAATCCGGCTGACGCCGTAGGTTTCACACAGCTCCGATTCCGGCGGCAACTGCTCTCCCGCTTTATAAGCGCCGCGAAGAATATCTTCTTTAATGATTTGTTTTAATTGAAAATACAGCGGTTTTTGACTAGTGTTATTTAGTTTCATAGGTATGAAGCTCCTATCCAAAGGGACCCAAGCCCAGTAATTTCAAGTTACTCTTAAAAAACAATATATCATAAGTTGTATTATGTCAAATAGCGAAATTCATTATATACGGTTAAAAATGCGGCAGGCTCTTGGGGTACGGATCCATAAAAAAAACACCGGCAGATTAAGACGTCTAATTGAAGTCTTAGCCTTCCGCTGTTTTCCTTGTGCCGACCGGACTGTTCCCTTCTCAAACTTAATCCGATTCGTTACCGGCTGACACTGCGAATTCCCTGTCCTCTCGTTCATTCCTGCAAAGGTTTCTCCGGCACCCACACGATGCCGCTGTAGGTTGAAATATGATACCAGTGAACCCCCTGCGGGGAAATCCACTTTTCAAAAGACAGGGCTTCCTGATCTTGAAACGTTCCTGCCTGATGGCAAACTTCCCCTGTCAAAGGAAAATAATAGGTTTGGGTCTCCGGCGTTAATTTTACGATTTCCTGTGCTTCCGTAATGCCCTGTGGCCGCTCGAGCGGAGCCCGATCCAGGTTGACTACTTTCCAGCCGAACGGCGTTTGCACACGCGCCCACCCGTTGTTTACTTTATCGGCTGTGTACGTTCCCGGCTGCAGCCAGTTTTGCAGACTTAGGCTTGAATCACCGTCGATGTCGAAATAACGCGTAGCGGTTCGCAGTGTAATCTTTTCGTTCACCAGGTCGAACTCCATCAAGGGTCCGCTCTCATTTTCCAATAGAGGATACTCCTTAACCCATTTGTAAGTTCCATCCTGCAACCTTAGCTTGCTCCATACATAAATTTGAGTTTTTATGTTGAACTGGACCCGCGCAACCGCTTGAACGATACCCGGAGTCGCTTTTACTCCTTTTCCCGCCGCCACATATGGATAATCATAAAGCCATTCGTTCCCGGTCAGTTTCATGACCCTGTCGGTTGGTCTTTCATCCTTCTGTTTGTCTTCAGGGATAAACGGGTCAACAATCCACTTCTGCCCCTGCTGTGTGGAGATTCGGTACCACTCGGGCGCCTCGAGCATCGCTCTTCCCGTATGGGCCCCTTTGTATAAATAACGATACATGGCGGTGACATGAACCTTCTGCGGTGTAAGCATCTCTTGCGGTGGTTGGTCCTTATAATAAATACCAACATTGGGTTGATCGTATAACTTCATTTCTTGGACGATGGTAATATCCCGATCCGTCTCCCAATAGCCGCCGGCGGAAATTTTGTTGTCATCCTCGATCCATTTGTCCCCCATCCAAGTTTTTATACGTATATACTCTTTACCGCCTGCGTTTGCCAGACAACTCGATTCATTCAGACCGCAGGACACTTCTACCATCTGCATCCCGGTTATCGAACCAACGATAGAATCCGGATTTTTATAGTCATCCAGCAAATTCGTCTCCGCCAGGACAACCAGTTGTCTATTGGCCATCAAATCAATTTTCGCCATTGCTTTGGCGCCAATAAAACTTAGCCCGCTAAATAGCACCGACATTGCCAATACACACTTGACAGCCATTTTCATAGCCAAACACACCTTTCAGCGATAGCAACCTCATGTGATAGACCACCTTATGGATCATCATACCAAATTTATTTTGCAGCCGGATATGTTTTACCATATCTTTACATACTCTGCCCGGCGATTGGTTCCATTCGCTCAGACGCTGCAATTACCACCGTTTTCATGATGCAGATTGTATGTATTGCATGTATAGGAGCACGATTCCAAGGTCGGCAAACATATGGCTGACCATCGGAATGATCACCGATCCCGTACGATGGCGAATCCATCCCCATAGTATACCTGCCGCAAAAATAGGAAGTGCTGCAGCAATGTTAAGCGGCCAGCGGAATACCGGCACTATGACGATAAGATGGTAAGCGGTAAACCATAAAGAAGCAAGAAGCAAGCTTTTCACAGAACCAAGGGCTCCCCCATCCTGCGGTATAAATATCCGCGCCAATAGATTTCTTCCAAGACCGGATTAAGCAGTACCAACACGAGCAGCAATAGAACAGACCGGTCGCCGGAAAAATTCCACGCTTCCAGCAGGCTTCTCAACCGCCCGGTATCGAACAACAGATCACGCAAATCATAAGCGCCAACCAGGAGGATAATCAAACAAGAGAGCCCCAAGCCCATCCCGGCTATCGTTTGCCGTGCGTTTGCACTCAGCCCCCAATCGCCGATCATGCGGGTCAGGCTTTGTTTTCGGAATACCAGATAATCGAGCAGCGGCACAGCACCCAACCAACTGTAGAAGAGCACAAACGTAAGGACTACACTGTGTCCGGCATAAAGTCCGAACGCCACCAGCAGAGCTGGGGCCAATCCTAACACATAACGATTCATCTTATCTCCCCAATCGAAAGTTTGCCGGAATCCGATGGGAGTATCATAACGGGGAAAGATCGGCCAGTATAGTACTAATATCATGTAGTACCGGTAAGATTCCAGCGAATTACTGGCAGGATTCGACAACGCTGGTGTATAATCTTGAACATACATAGTAGAATTTTAGCTGATAATGGAAAGTTGGAATGATGATGCTGCGTTCATCTCGCTCTCTAGTCATAGCCATGTCTATAACCACTGTAGTTCTTCTTCTTGGGTATGCGTATCTACTAACGTTCCCCGGACACCGTGTCATGTGGAATCTCCCTAGTTTCCACTTTTACGTTATTACTCCAACACTCTTTATGCTGGCCGTCAGTGCCGTTGCTGTTGGCTGGACGGGGATTCGACTTCGGGATATGAATGTGCTTATGCTGGCATTAGCTATCTTATCTCTAACCGGATTTTTTCTAATTCATGGGCTTTCGACCCTGGGTTCATTATTGGCGATCCCCACCATTTAGCAGGTGTTGCCTCGCAAACCGCAATGACAACGTGCGCTGTCTGGATTTTCCTATCGACCTTTCCATCTGACCACTCCTTTATCCGCTATGTATCGAAGCATCGGAGGATGGTTGTCGTCGGTTGGTTAACCATCATTATCCTGTTGAATATCGCGGCTCTCATCTTTCCCGGCATTTCCGACTTTATTCCCATCGATTTCATGCCTGTGAATGATCTGATGGCGTTTCTCACCGTCTTCCTGTATCTTTGGGCGGCCAAGAGATATTTTCACCAGTTTCGGTTCATCCAATTTCCTTTGCACGCGGCCATCGTATTTGGTTCCGTTCTGCTTGCCATTACGGAATGGGTTATGGTCACAACCATGATGTGGACACTCGCCTGGTGGCTCTATCATGCCATCCTCGCGGTGTCGGCCCTATTGCTGTTATATGGAATCATAGCCCAGTTTCAGTCGAACATATCCGTAACTCGAACATTTCATCAGGTTAATGGGTATCCATCGTTAGTTCAACTTCATATTAGCATCTCCAGAAGCATGCAGAATCTGATTGTCGCTACGGAAACCAAAGATGAATATACAGCAGGTCACAATTACCGAGTAGCCATGTACGGATTGCAGCTGGCCCAGGCCATGAATTTGGATTCCGAACTATTGCGTGCCATGGCTCGGGGCGGTCTCATTCACGATGTTGGAAAAATACAGGTTCCCGGCGAGATCCTGAATAAACCGGGAAAGTTAACTGCGGACGAGAGAATCGTGATCGAGCAGCATCCTGTGACAGGTTACGAAATGTGCAAATACATTGGCTTCATGACCGAAGAGCTATCCGTCATCCGGCACCATCACGAAAAATGGGACGGGACCGGATATCCCGATAAGCTGAAAGGCTCAGAGATTTCACTGCTCGCACGAATCATTGCCATTGCGGATGTATACGATGCATTAACTTCGCGAAGATCATACCGCGAGCCTTGGCCACATGAGCGCGCGTTGCAGGTGATTGTCGAGGGCGCTGGAACCCACTTTGATCCCGAATGCGTCGCCGCCTTTGTGCGGCTCTGTAATAGAGGTGAATTGGTTATTCCGCAGGCCATGGAACCATCTTATAAGAGAGCGTTGTAGGGGACAGAAGAGACTCGCAATGTGGGGACCCATGAATTCGAAGGAGTACAGACAAGAACGGCGACGTATATTTTGCTATCTTGAATGGAACCCCCATAATTTGCCTAAGACTATAGAGGTTTATTTCCGTCCTTTAATTGTTCAATGATCTGATCCAGCTTTATTGCAATTTCAACGTCGTGCCTCTTTTTCCAATTTACATAATGCAGAACATGGATTAAAACTATAATCAACAACAAAGTTACCAATAATGAAATGAATTGAAAAAGTCCAGTCACTAATGAAAATGTCATGGGTATCCTCCATTTCACTTTTTATCCATAATGATTTTTAACAGCAGTCTTACGAAAATCATGCCGAGAATAACAAAAATAAGAACAACCCAAAAAGTAAACATCGATGGATTTTCTGTAGCCGTTATCCAAAGCGGCGGTGATTGGGTGCTCCAGGAATGAGCCATATGAGGGTCAAACCGGCTCTCCCGGTAAACAATCGCCCAAATTTGATAAATCTTCGAGATTAAATAGCCGGCAACAACTCCGACGAGTCCTCCTAAGTAATAAGCCGGGTGAATCCTTTCCAGCATCGTTCACCTGCTTCCTCTAGAATCGTTTTCTGGTATTAGAAATAAAGAGCAGTTGCCGCGGCAAACTGCTCCTCTTTTCGTTAAGCTATGGTCTCTTCAGCTTTCGGATCTCTTTCAGCATAGCGGGCCAGGTTAGAAACGGTTTCGTATAATTCCTCTTTGCAGAAACCCATCTCCTGAGCAATACGCTCCGATTCCGGGCCCTCAATCTCAATCGTATGTGTAATTTGTGTGGCGTCTGGAAGCGGAGTTAATTCATGGCGGGCGATAATAGCATGTTCCGGTCCAAGAGGGGTACGATCAACAAAGCATTTTCCTTCTTCGACGTGAATTAATTGAAAAGCAAGCTCCGGTCCTTCCACAGGCTTCAGGATCCCGGAGGTGCCGGTAGCGAAAGGGCCTTCCGGTTTATAAAGAGCAAGACCGTAATCCCACTGCCGCCATTGATCGAAATCGCAATAAATTTCCCAAACCAGCGATGACGGGGCTTTCGTTCTTTCCGTTGCAGCAATCGTCCACATTATATTTCCTCTCTTTCACTGTTATACTCCAATCATACAACAGCGCTCCTGACACCAGTATGTCAGGACCCTCTCTTCACGATTTGTACCGGCTTCGCTTGTGAAGCCCCGTTCGGCAACAGGTCGCTTCCCACCAGGCTTTTATCCTCAAATCTCGTCGAGAGAACAATGAGGGTCGTTGAAAATCCGAATGCCGTGCAAGCATCGAGAAATTGGGCTAAGGTTTCGCTCGTTTCCGTAACGACCTTCATTAAATAATTGTATTCCCCGCTGATTCTGTAAAGATCGACAATCTCGGGGGATGCTTCGGCGAACGTTTCGAAATCCCTGCAGTTATTCGATTTGAACATCACGAAAGCGGTGGTATGTTTGCCAAGCTTAAGCGGGGACAACTCCGCGCGATAGCCCGTTATGACGCCTTGCTCCTCCAGCTTCCGAAGCCTCTCCGTCACCGCCGGCTGCGACATCGCGATCATTCGGCTCATCTCCGAAATGGGAATCCGGGCATTCTCATGCAGCACCGACAAGATTTTATAATCGATTTGGTCCATTAACAGAAGCACCTCATTATTTAAAGTTGCTGGTCTTGAACAAAGAAAAAATTAAGTTTTTGCACCTCAGGATCCTTAAGAATCGCATTTAAATTTTACTTTATCTAGAATAAAATGTCACTAACAAACAAGCAAAGGGGAAGAGGGTTATGACAAAGACATTAAACGAAACGGTAACGAATGGCGGGCTGCAATTTATCACGACAGGTGACGGGTACCGGATTGCTTATCGGCTCGATGGGCCGGCGAACGGCCCCGTGCTCGTTCTCGCGAACTCTATCGCCACTACATTGCATATGTGGGACAGACAAATTCCGGAGTTATCGAAGCATTTTCGCGTGCTGCGGTACGACTTCAGGGGGCATGGCGCCTCGGACGTTCCGGTGGGGCTTATTCGATTGACCGGATGGGAAGGGATGTCATTGAGCCGCTTGACGCGCTGCAAATCGACAAAGCCCACTTCCTGGGACTCTCGTTCGGCGGTGCCGTCGGCCAATGGCTCGGCATTCATGCTCCCGAGAGAATTGACCGGCTGGTTCTGAGCAATACCTCGTCGTACCTGGGACCTGCCGAAGGATGGGATCACATGATCGCTAACGTGCGGCAAGCCGCCGACCTTACGGAAATCGCCGACATGTTCATTGGCAACTGGTTCCCTTCTTCCATACTGGAGACGGAAAAGGAACTGGTATCGTCGTTTCGCGAAATGGTGCTTTCCACGAATCCACAGGGGCTTGCCGGAACCTTTGCCGCGATCCGCGACCTGGATATGCGCCGAACCGTTGCTTTGATCAACAGTCCGACATTAGTAATCGCCGGACAGTACGATACGGTGACGCTGCCCAGCCATAATGAATTGATCGCCGCGACGGTGCCTGATGCGAAGCTGGTCATGCTGCCTGCCGTCCATTTGTCCAATATCGAGAGGCAGGACGATTTCCTGAAAGCCGTGCTGGAATTCTTGCTCTCGAAATAAGGAGAATCGTGTCCATAGGGGAATGAAATCAGGGAAGCTAACTATCTGGTTGGCTTCCCCATGCAATTTATGGCATATGTATTTAGACGCATATAAATAGGATGTTTGGATTTTGGGGCCACCCCTTGTCGGCATCGGCTATTCTTCGTATCTCTCGGCAAAGGAAGGTCTGCACGATGGGCTCCATGGCGCAGGGGAATTTTCCTGTGGTGCAAACGGCACGATCCGCTTTATCCCGCGCAGGGGCTGATTTATAATGAATTTCAAATCATTTGATCGGTTAACCTTGAGCAAGGCATTTAGGAGGAGGATTCATGGAAGCGGTACTGCATAACTGGTTTCGTCCGGTCCAAGCAAACGGGAGAGCCTCCTTCCGTGCCTACAAAGAAATCATGCCTTCTCCCCTGTTGCGGCCGTATGTCTCCCGTTACTGGGTATCGGAACCGGCGTCTCTATCGAAGGATACGTCCGTGGATGACGCCGTCGATCGGGTGGTGCCGGACGGCTGCACGGATATTGTATTGGAGTATGACCTGGGCGACGACAGCTTGCCGCATCGGCTATTTCGGCATGCTCGACCGGGCGTTCCCGATCGATTATGGACAGGACCGGACCGTCCGCAAGTTTGGCGTGCGTTTTTTTCCTGGAGGCGCTTATCCGTTCCTTCGGATGCCGTTAGCGGGTTTCAGCAACAGGCACTATCCATTGGAGCAAATTTGGCCGGACATTGCCCGGGAAATCAAAGAGGGGATCTTGACGCGACCATCGCCGGAAGCAATGGCTCGGATGATGGACCACTGCCTGCTCTCCATCCTTGAGCAGAACGGAACGGCGGGCGACAGCGTCTTGGCTAATCTGCTTTATCGTATTTTTGCATCGGGAGGAAAAATAGGCGTCCGTGAACTGGCCGAGTCGGAAACGGTCGGCACCCGCCTCATGAACCGCAAATTCAGGCAGTGGATCGGCTTCAGCCCCAAAAAATTCAGTGAGATCGTTCGGTTTCAGACGGTTGTCCGCGATATTCAAAATCATCGTGAGCCCGACTGGGGGACGATTGCGTTCGAGCGGGGATTTTTCGATCAGGCGCATTTGATCCGCGAATTCAAACGCTACTACGGACTGCCTCCGTCCGCAGCGGTTCAGGAGTTTCATCGCGCGTCCGATTTATCCAATACCGACACGGATTGATTCGCTATAATGCCTGAGAAAACAACGGTTTCGAGGGCATTCATACGGATCGCAAAGCGCGCCCTCGAATGCGAGGGGATGGATAACCATGTTAAGAAGAAAGAACGGCGCCGTGCCGCCGCTTATGCTGAATATGCTGCTTGCGTACAGCGGATACGGCATGTCCGTACCGGTGATGCCCGCCTATATGGATGAACTGGGCCTCACCGGAGCCACAATCGGGTTCTTGTTCGCCGCGTTTTCGGTCATGCAGCTGGCCTTCTCCCCGGCGGCGGGCAGATGGTCGGACACCTACGGTAGGAAAAGAATGATCGTAGGCGGACTGGTCGTTTTCGCCTTGTCGGAATGGATGTTCGGGGCGGCGCATACATTAGTTCCCCTTTACGTATCGAGACTGCTTGGCGGCGCAGGGACGGCTTTCATGACACCTGCGGTTATGGCTTATGTGTCGGATGTGACGACGGAAGATGAGCGTGCGCGGGGGATAAGCTTCATCAATGCGGCGATATCCACCGGGTTCGTCATCGGACCGGGTCTCGGGGGTCTGATAGCCGTATACGGAGTAAGGATGCCGTTTTATTCGGCGGCGGTGGTTGGCGGTCTGGCCGCATGCATCTCCATGCTGTTCCTGCCGGAGTCACGGCATCTTAAACAAGCAGCAGAAGATCATCGGGGGCATGCAGAAAATAACGAGACTTTGTCGCGGCAACTCAGCCGTTCTATGCGTCCTCCCTACCGTTATGGGTCGCTGGTGACGTTCGTACTGGCGATCGGGTTAGCCATCTTCGAGACGATATACGGACTGTATGCGGACCGCAAATACGGTTTGACTCCCCAGCATATTGCCGTCATTGTAACAGGCTCTGCCATATTGGGTGCCTTGGTGCAAATCACGGCGCTCGGCACGCTGCTGAACCGTCTCGGCGAGCGGCGCGTTATGACCGCCTGCCTCGCTGCAGGAGGTGGCGGCCTGCTGGCATTCATGCTCGCTCATGGGTATTGGAGTGTGCTTGCTTCTCACCTTCCTTGTTTTTTTGGCTTCGGACATGCTGCGACCTGCCGTTAACACCTGGCTGTCCAAGATGGCCGGGGACGAACAAGGCTTTATCGCCGGCATGAGCTCGGCGTATATGAGCCTCGGCAATGTCACCGGCCCGGTTCTGGCCGGCTTGCTGTTCGAGCAGGACGTGGATTTCCCATACATGTGCGCAGGCATCGTCCTGCTGGCGTGTTTTGTGCTGTCGTTCGTCCCGAGAAAAGAGCCTAGGGGAACTTCCCAGAAAGGCGATAGCTGAAATAAACTGCGCCTCGGCAACGAAAAAGACGGTTCTCCACGTTAAGGTATGGAGAACCGCCTGTTGTTCGTTGATTCCGTTGTGTAGGAGTATTTATTTTGCAATCGAAACAAGTCCCAATAAGCTGAGGGCAAAGGTCGCCGATTACTTGATTACCTGGAAATTGTCTACGTTCAGGCGGCTGTTTGTTGTTCCTGCCACGGCGACACGGAACCGGACCGTGCCCGTAACTCCGACGTTAATCGTCTGGACCGTCAGGGTAGAAGTAGCTGTAGCGGCACTTGTCACGTCGGTCCATGTGGAGCCGCCGTTCGTCGACTTCTGCAGTTTCCACGTCGCTCCGGTATCCGAGCCGAAATTTGCGACGGAAAGCTTAACCTGCGCCGCATCCGTCACATCGAAGTTCATCGTGATCGAGCCCGCTGCTTTGATCCGGGCGGATTGAGCGCCTGTTTTGGCGTCCGTCGTCAGATTGCCGAGCAGCGCGTTATTGAAATTCCAGGACCCGGAGGAGAGGGTCACATTCCCTGCCGTATAGGCCCCCTTCGTGCCGGTATCAAAGTTCTCCGACAATATGACCGTTCCGGCCGGCGGTGTCGTCCCGGTGCTATACCCATAGGAACCTGGCTTGAACGTGGAAGGATCGTACCACTTATAGCCTGCCGCCGGAGTCGACCAAGGCTCCGATTGCGGCTCGGTTGAGCTCGCCGGCGTCTCCATGCTGAGCAGCGCTGTCGGCTGGTCCAGTTGAAGACCCGCAACACTGCTGAAGCTTGTGTAGCTTTCCTGTGCTGCAAGCCAGTTGACTAAGTTCACCATCAACGTGGCGTCGTTCTGCTCCTGCCAGCCGGCATAGGTTGTCTTGGTTGCACCGGTGTCTTCACGCTTGTATTTAGGTGTTGCATCCTCGACCGGCGAGGAGTCGCCGACAAAGGCCGCTTTGCCGAGACTCTTCTTGGCGATGGCTACCATTGGGCCTTCCGCAGTGCCCCCACCGTTATAAACGCCTTGATCCACGGCGCTGGACCATTTGGGCGGGTTTGCCGGGACGTAAACGATGCCTTTGGCCTGATTCGGGTCGCCGATAGCCAGTGTCGCGCCGGCATGCATGGCAAAGGTGGATACCCCGCTTGTAATGTTGAACGATTGGCTCGGGGCCACGATATTGCTCGCCGTTACATCGCCGATGGCATTATAACGGAAGCGAACGCCGAAGTTAGTCATCAGCCAGTCCGTACTTGTTACGTCTTGCATGGCGGATGAGGAGGCTTCCTCCGTGCTCATCCCTTTTGTAGGGTTGAGGTAAGCTCCCCGACGGTAACCGTTGAACACCTCGGCGCCGTCCCAGCGGTTCAGGTTCCGGTCCGCGTTATAATGGTCACCGATAAACAAGATGCTTCCGCCGCCCTGCACATATTGAAGAATGGCATCCTGCTCCGAGGTCTTTAGCGGGATATTCGGCTCCGCCATGACAAAAACACTCGCCTGCTGCAGATCGCTCAGCGTAATGGGAGAAGATTTGCGGAGCTCCTTCACGAGGTAGCCTTGACCCGCCAGCGCATTCCCGAAATCGGAGAACGCTCCGTCAATGACCCAATCTGCCGAACCGGCCGTTTCCTCATGCGTATTGTCGAACAGGATGGTCTTGCCCTTCGGGGTGCCTACAGGGTTAATGACCGGCGCCGGATCGGCCGGGCCTTCCGCCCAAGATGGTTCCGGTGCCAGCAAGGACCCCGGCAAAGCATCAGCGCCCCGGCCATCACACCGATGAACAGGGACTTCTTCCATGATTTCATTAATGAACCTCCTTAGACTAGGAAATCGGACGGTATAGCTCGTCCTGAACTAAGGATACCTTACCATTATTATCGGGAAATCATGGAAATATGAAGGTATTATGGAGATACGCCTACCTGACTGCCATCTTGTCGGCTTTTCGAAGCCCTGCTTCTCGGGTTGCCCCACATGCGACAGCCTGAATTAGGTCAGAGGGTATCCTTCCAAATCCACCTCATCAAAGTATAAATAAAATCAGCCCCCTGATTGAGAGGCTGTGAAATTTCATACTTATTTTCCGGTTGGACTGTCGGGCTTGACCTCAAACTGTTTTTTAAAGATGGAAGGTGCCCCCAATGGATTTTCGAAATCAAATTCCAGAGACTGAACAAATTTACTTGTGCCTGTAACCTTTACTAGCAAAGGCATAGGAGCGTGCCCTTCCGGTTTCCATACAACGGATATTTTGTATCGGCCGAGCGGTATTTTATCCACTCCATGACCGCCGGTCTCAAGTGCAGCTGCGCGTGTCGTTATCGTTTTTCCGGCGCTCCCGTCAACCAATGGTCCGACTGGCGTAAGTGTAATTTCAAAGTCGTTCATGTCTAATGGGTCAAACGACCAAATATCGGGATTGATTTCGATATGCCCTACGACATCCTTTAAGGTAAAATTGCGAATGGCCCCTGTGCTCCCCGCGAACGATTTATCGCCGTCAGCCGTTAACCAGATATCGAGCTTCTTGCCGTTATAATCAAGAGAGAATCTCGTAGTCATGCGCCAGGTTGCGGGAACTTGAGCGAGTTCAATCCGATAGAATCCGTTCTCATCGGTAATCCCTTGCATGTTGCTGTCATAAAACATCAGGTTATCCGCATTGATCGTAACTCCGGGTATCGGGTCGCCATTTGCGTTACGCAAGTAGCCTTTGACAACGTAAGGCTCAACCTCACCTGCAGATGGTGCGGGCGTCGGTGTCGGTGTTGGTGTTGGTGTTGGTGTTGGTGTTGGTGTTGGTGTTGGTGTTGGTGTTGGTGTTGGTGTTGGTGTTGGTGTTGGTGTTGGTGTTGGTTCCGGCGTCGGTGTCGGTGTTGGTGTCGGTGTTGGTGTCGGTATTGGATCCGGATTCGTGCCTGGAGCCGCGTCCTCAATCTGAATTGACCACACATTGCCGTTGCTGGTAAAGGCGACGTGGTAGCCGCTGCTCTCCGACACGAAACGAAGCGGCACCATGGTGCGGCCGTCAATGATTTGTGCGGGTACGTCTAGAGCAACCGCTTTTCCGTTTACGATTGCATTCGTGTTATTGATCGTCAGTTCAATGGAAAGCCCGCTCTTGGTTCCGATCGCTTTCCGGATAGCTCCTTCTTCCACCCATTTCACTGTAAAGCCCAAGGCTTCAAACAATTGACGGAACGGGACAAGCGTTCTACCGTCTTTCACAATAGGCTGTGCATCGTCAAAATGAAGCTCCGTCCCTTTGAAAAATACATGGATCGCAATATCTTTCGATCCATCCCCGGGAGCTGGTGCAGGGCTCGGGGCCGGCGTCGGGCTCGGTGTCTGGCTTGGCGTCGGGTTCGGTGTCGGGCTTGGTGTAGACGTCGACGCCCCCTCCGTAATCATCGGCTTTTTGTAACTAATCGGTTTGGAAATAACGGTACCTTGCGGCGTCTCGATTTCCAACACGTAATACTGCGTTTCCTTAATCGTTCCATTGTCGCTGGCGTATAAATCGAAGGTAAGATCGCCCTCGAATTCACCGACAGGTTCTTTTACATCCTTGCGAAAACCAGGGTTGACGATGATACTTTCATGAGTAGTCCCGCTTGCCGCTGTAACGGTTTTATCCTGTACGATTCCAAGCAACCATCCGGTCGTCACACGATTGGTTCGCCAAACCCCTTGAGAATTATCCTTTCCGTAAGCATCCGTTGAACGCAATACGATCGAATGAATAACCGTCTTCTGAGCAAGCTTCATTTGCAGCTTGAAGTGTCCGTCCTTTGTACCCTCGGGCGTGAAATCCGCTGAACCGACGACATCCGACGCCGTATCAAGCAGGCTGAATTCCTTAATCTGTACACCTGCAGGCGGTGTCTCGCCAAAAGCACCGGTGATACTGCCAAACGTCAAGCGACCTGCGAGTAGAAGTGTAATTACCGATGTTGGTTTTCCTTTCCAATATTTCAATGCTTCTTTGCTCTTCCTAAGCATTGTTTAACCTCCAAACACAATTGAATTTTTTTCCTGTATGTATAGTACAACGCGTGCACTCCTATTTTCATGAGACATCCCCCGGGAAATATTCAGATAAAATCAGGATGAAGTCGGGAAGTGGCCGGGAATCCATACTCTGGCCTTATTAATTTTCCGGTTATTTCCCGATGAAATCGAAGCTATTGTCAAGGGCATGAATAAAATTATAAATTTATCCAAACATTAACTTCAAATGGAGGTGGATTATGAATATTACTGATATTTTAGAAACGACATCAATTTACATACAATCAGTAACCGATGGAGAAAAACCAACATTGCACGTTGGGGAAGTCATGTCCTGTTGGACATATCTTTCCTTTTGCAAGATATTATTAATTATGAAAATGTAGCTCTCAACACCTCAACAGATAAAGAGTTAATTGAACTGTTTGAAGAAGGACGAACCATCGCCCGTTCGCATGAAAAACAGTTAACGGATCTATTGAAACAAGAGGGAATTCCATTGCCGGATGGACCTCAAGCGAAACCCCTATCTGAGCCAAATGCGATTCCAACGGGGGCTAAATTTACGGATAAAGAATTAGCTAATGCATTGGCGATCAACATAGCTTATGTCGCTACTTTATGTGCCCAAGCTTCAATTCAATCCCTTAGAAGTGATATTGGGTTAATGTTCTTTAAATTTCTGGCTGAAAAAACGATGTTTGGGACTAAGGTTAAAACCACAATGCATAAAAGAGGTTGGCTTAAACTGCCTCCCCTTATTTACAACCTGGTTTGATGAGCTAAGCACATAACATATGTTTTAAACTCTTAAAGAAGACCGCCCCGATAAGGAGCCGGTCTTCTTTTTCCGTACGGCATGATGTTAAGGTTTCTAGAATTTTTTGCGAAACGGGTTGCTTATTTCCCCGGAAACCCGAATAATGAAATGATGTTCTCGCCTGAAGGCTTCATTAACTCGTTGAAAGGAACAGACATCTTATGGAATTACTGCAAACGGGAGTTAAGGAAAAGGCGACCGGCGGCTCGTCTTCCCTTGCTCTGCTTTCTCTAACCGTCGGCGCATTTGCGATCGGTATGACAGAGTTTGTCATCATGGGCATTCTGCCCAACGTCGCCAAGGATTTGGAAGTCAGCATTTCGGCCGCAGGCCAGCTCATTACGATGTATGCGCTGGCGGTCGCCGTGGGCGCCCCAATTTTGACGATGCTAACGTACAAAATTCCGCAAAAAAAGCTGCTTTGCTTGCTCATGGGCTTGTTCATTCTCGGCAACGTCATTTCGGTGATCGCCCCAAACTACGCCGTCCTGATGGGCGCACGGATGATCACCGCCTTAACGCACGGGACGTTCTTCGGTGTCGGAGCTGTCATCGCCTCAGGCCTCGTCTCCCCTGACAAACGTGCCGGCGCGGTGTCCATGATGATGGCCGGCCTCACCATCGCCAATATTATCGGCGTTCCTATGGGCACTTACATCGGCCAGCATTGGGGATGGCGGGCCTCCTTCGGCTCCATCGCCATCATGGGCGCCGTAACGCTGATCGGCATCCTGGTCTTTATCCCGAAGCTTAGGCAGGATCCGCCGGTAAGCGCTCGTCAACAGCTGGCGGCATTGGTCAACCGCAAGCCGCTTGTCTTCCTGCTCATCGCGGTGCTGGGCAACGCGGGTCTGTTTGCAGTGTTCACTTACATTACACCGCTGCTTGTACAAATTACCGGGTTTGCCGAACATAGCGTTACCTGGATTCTGATTCTATTCGGTCACGGAGTCACGGCCGGCAATATGATCGGCGGGAAATTGGCGGACTGGAAGCTGATGCCTTCCATACTCGGCATTTATTTTACGATTTGTGTAATCCTGACGGTATTTACCTTAACCGTACATCATCCGGTCGCTGCAGTCATAACGATCTTTCTTTGGGGAGCGGCTTCCTTTGCGGTATTCCCGGGGATGCAGGTGCGAATTATGAATCTGGCTCAATCTGCACCTGCATTGGCATCCACCACAAGCCACTCGGCCGGCAATTTAGGCAACGCGACCGGCGCTTTCATCGGAGGCATGGTCATCATGCATTTGCCCTTGACTTCACTCCCTTGGGTCGGCGCCATACTGGTCGGACTGGCATTGCTTCTCGGCATCGCTTGCTATTGGGCGGATCGTACAGCTTCCACTAAGATATAAATTCCTGAATTCCCCCGGCTCCGCTTCGGCGACCGGGGTTTTGCATTTAGGTAATCCTTGTATCCTCTCATCAAGACGACGCATGGGCATCCTGCAAGCTGCGCTTTTTACTGATAACCGATAAGACGAAACACATAAACAAGACCAGGCACGCCAACATATATGGAAAGTTGACATTCAAATCGAATAAAAAACCGGCTGCAATAGGTCCGACAATATTGCCAAGACTGGTAAAGGCGGAATTCAAGCCGGCAACATAGCCCTGCTGATCCTCAGCCACCATGGATAATTGCGTACTGATGGCCGGCCGTAAAATATCGATTGCCAGAAATACAATAAAGGTAACCGCAAAGATCATCCAGAATCGGTGAACGAAAAGCGTCAGCAGAATAAACAAACCCGCAAAAAAAGACAGAGCGATACGACCCGCCGCTCCCCAAAACGCTTCAATATCCAGCTGAAAGCCGTAAGCTGAACCACAGCGCCTGCTATGGACCCGAACGTTATGATAAAGGCGATATCCTTCGGCTCAAAGCCAAATTTTTGATCGACAAACAGTCCAAAGACCGTCTCAAAATTAGCAAGCCCGAACGACATCACAAAAACGATGATCAAGCTTAAAAAATACGGTTCTCTATAGGCGAACCTCAATTGCGAAAGCAGACTTCTCCGTACAACTGCGCTTGGCGGAGCTTCCGATCTATTTTCTTTGGACGGGAGCGATTCCCGAAGGATGAACCATGTGATACATGCAGCGAAAATACCGGCCGCCGCCGCGGCGTAAAAGGGTACGCGGATTCCGAATTCCGCAATATAGCCGCCAATGCCCGGTCCAATAATGAAGCCTGTCGTAATGGTCGCTGTAATATACCCCATCCCCACCGCGCGTTCTTCCGGCGTCGTGATATCTGCTGTGTAAGCCATAATGGCGGGCATAATCATTGCGGCACTGATGCCGCCCAGCATCCTGGAAACGAAGAGCAGTCCGGATGAACCGGCTAACCCAAACAGCGCCTCGGAGAAGGCAAACACCATCATGCCGATGACGATCATTCTTTTTCGGCCGAAGGAATCGGCTAACCGCCCGGCGAGCGGCGAACAAAGCAGCTGCGTCAGCGAAAAAGCGGCAACGAGCAGACCGATGATTCCCCCGGTAATGCCGAGACTCTCCATGAATTTCGGCATAATGGGGATGACCAGGCCGATCCCCGAGAAGATCAGAAGCAGATTCAACATCAGAATCAGCAAGGCTCCCCTATGTTTTGTCAATATGGCCATTCTTCATTCCTCCACACCAAAAATATTACTGAATCTTTATTCAGGATAGCAGCAAAAAAAGGGGCTAGCGGGCGGGCTTGGCAATCCCATGCAGAAACACGTCCATCGCCGTCCGATACGCCTGCAGCGCTTCCTCCCTCTGCATTCTCCGGCTATGTTGGCTTAATCCAAGCAGCAGACTGTCCAATATAACGGCGAGGCTGGAAACGTTAGTTATTGCAAATTCATTGTTATCGATCCCCTTCTGGAGCAACCCGCCGATTAAAGTCAATATACCCCTTGACCATATCGTTGATTCGTTCTTCCACCTCCGGAGCTTTCTCCGAGTTGTTGAAAAACTCATCCGCGACCTTCGTCAGCGGATGACTCAGTTGATCGAGCGCCAAATATTCAGCCATCCCATATAATTTATCTATTGTAGTAGGGTACAGCTGTTCCTTGGCCAGCCATGTCTGATCCCATTCCCTGTTCCAATCTTCAAGTAAGTGTAGAAAAAGCCCTTCCTTGTTCCTGAAATGATAATAAATGTTACCGGCACTGCACCCGGTCGCTTTCACAATGTCTTCAATGGATGTCGCTTTATAGCCTTTTTGGGCAAATAAAGCTCTTGCTGCATCGGCGATCTTCTTCTTCGTTTGCTCGGTTTGCTGCTTCTTTTTATTCATGCATACTTCACCGCTTTCCGGCCGCCGGATTCTTTAAAATGATGTTTCAAAATCAGCCTATAACACTGAACATTTATTCAGTATTATAGGCGATGAATGGAGTCTTTGCAAATTTCATGCGATTTGACCCCCTGACTACGTATGAAAAAAGCCCCGGCACGATCATGCCGAAGCCTAACTGCCCCCGTGATGGGAGTCTGAATTTAGCCGATACGACCGGAATCCACGCTACTCAACAGCATGGAAGGGCCGCTGCTTATTTTTCAACTCAAGGTAGAAATGAGCCAGACTGGTCTCCGCATAAGGAATAAGCCATAACAAGCCGATCCCCAGGGTAAGGATGGACAGGAGCGACCAGCCGATAAACGAGAGGTAGAGGCAGAACAGCTTCCATTTGTGACCGTTCATCATTTCCCGGCTCCTGGTAATGGCTTCGTTCACCGTCAGCCGCGGATCCTCGATTAATATAAAGGGAGCCATCGCATAGGAAAAGCTCTTAATAATTCCCGGAATAACAAGCAGCAGACTCCAAAGAAACAGATAGATTCCCATTAACAGATAAAATAGGATCGCCTTCGCATACCTGCCATTGGTAAAAAAATTAAAGATCATGCCAAGAGAAATCTCTTCTCCCCGGGCCGCTCTCAAGTACAAGGCATTGACCCCAAGATTAACCGCGTTCACTACCAGCAGGCTGTACAGCAGTGAAAGTACAGTGCCTATGCCAAAAGAATCCTTCGGATCGATCTTCTCAAGCGCATTCGGGATCATGGCAGTGATGATCAGAATGACCAAGGTATATCCTACGAAGTTCATCCATCGGCCTTGCAGGGTTTGACGCGCTTTCTCTCGTAATGCAGACAAACTCAAAAGTCCCACCAGCTTTCTCACTCAGATAGAATAAGTTGCAACGGCTTTGGAAACTAAAGCCCTTTTTCTAGATCATTTGTATTCCAATGATGCTCCATTTATTCGAGCCCGCCGCCAACTTGTTAATTTTCCCAGAAATTACCGCAATTATCAACATAAAAAAATGCCGCGATTTGCACGGCAATTAGGAGATCATGTTCTTGTCATCCGGCCATTATTTCTTTTCAATCTGAATCGCCTTATTCATTTCCTCATCCAGCTCTCTTAGCGCCGCGTTCACATCCCCGGAACCGCTTAAGAGTTCATCGAACTTTTTGATCGTAAGGGGTTCTGCAATTTCCCTGTACAGGTAAATAGGGTATTTCACAGGTTGGCTTTTCACAATACCGCTGACGTTCTTCGTTTTCAGCGAAGGATCGTCCTGACCAAAGGCCTTCTGCACGGCATCGTTATTTAGCGGCGATATCCGCCCGGCCTTGGAAACGTTCATCTGCACTTCATCGGAGGTTAGGACCTCGATCACTTGAAGCACTTGGTCCATGTGCTTGGTAGATGGAACCGCCCCCACCATATATACGGTAGAATTGCCGTAGACGTTCGGTCTGTCCTTGTAGAACGGGGATTGTACGACATCCCACTGAAGCCCGTCCTTCTCCGCCTCTTTCAGCCGCGAGAATAAGTTGGTTTCACTCAGCATCGCGATGGAACGATCCTTGACGAACCCATCCAGTCTGTTCTTACCCGGATCCTTCGAAGGCTCATTGCCGGGGATGGAATAAATCTCTCTCCCCAATTCGAACACGCGTTTCCAGCCCTCACCGGACATCATGGCCTTTTCCGTCTTCCGGTCAATATATTCCAGACCGAGGGGCTGAGCCAATCTCACGATGCTTCCAATGTCCCAGCCGCGATACTGAACGCCGTTATCCAGCCGTGTTAGCCTCTTGGCGAGCCCTACAGCATCCTCCATGGTCATCCCGTCCTTCGGATAAGCGACGCCGAACTTATCGAATATCTCTTTATTGTAATAAAGTGCATGAAATCCAGTCTCAATGGGCAGGCCGTACAATTCGCCTTTTTCGGTTACAGCGTATTGAATGTCGTCCAGATAGTTTGGCCTGAAGCGGCTCAGATCCACTTTGCTTTGCTGAAACAGCGGCTTCAGATCCATCGTAAGCCCGCGCTCTTTTAACCCCGGCATGTTGCCGTTGAACGAGATGTAGAGATCCGGCACTTCCCCGCGGCAATGAGCTGATCGTAGGTCTTGAATGTGCTCGCGCTTACCAGATCCAATGTAATATGGGGGTATTTCCTCGTAACCGGCTCGATATACAAGCGTTTAAACTCTTCGTTAATAGGCAAATGAACGGTGAACCTCAGGGTAACGGGCGTCGTATCGACGGCCTTGGCCGAAGCGGGCTCCCTTTGTTCGCTTTCCGCCTGCCTGCGACCTGCCGCAGTCATCATGAAGGATAACGCGATCAACACGATTCGAGTTCTCAGGCCAAACCACCCTTTCTCACAATATCCCTTGAACAGGCCGCATTCCTTCAGGTAGAATATACTTTATTTCAGCGAAGGGGCGATTCTTGTATGGATGCGCCGGCATTGTGGGATCAATCGTTAATCATGGTTTCTCATGCTTACTTCGAACGGAAGGAAAAATTTGAAATGAATTCGGATTCCTACCCCGTATGGGTGTTGTTTGCCGTTGCGTCAGGCAAATTCCGGTTCCGGATCGGAACGGAAAGCGGGGAAGCCGGTGCGGGGATCTGATCTATTGCCCGCCGGGGTACCTGTTCCAACGCGAAATGGTGTCGCCGCTCGAACTTCATTATATCGGCTTCGAGTTTGCCGGCTCACCGCCGCCGGTGCTCGCGAAGCAGCGCCCTTCGGTTAAATCGCACCCGACGGACGGTAAACGGCTCGCATCCGATTTCGCCTATTTGCGAAAACTGTATCTTGCCGTTGATCCGCGCAGCGCCATGCGCAAACAGACGATTCTCAACGACATGTGGCGACTCACTTGCGAGGTTTGGGAAGAAGATAACCAGCAGGATGAGCTGGCGCGCCTGGCGGATTCGGAGGACGCGCTGATGAACCGGGCGGCGGAATGGCTGTACCGGCACGCCCACACCCCTTTCAGCATGAGCGAGCTTTCCCGAACCCTTGGACTTAGTCCCGTCCAGTTTACACGCCGTTTCCGTAGAGCATTCCGCATGACTCCTTCCGATTTCGTCCAGTCGCTGCGCATCCGTAAGATTGCCGGCCTTTTGCTCGAAACCGATTTAACCCTGAACCAAATCGCCGTCCGCGCGCGGATATGAGAACGGGTTTTATTTAAGCCGCGTCTTTGCGCAAAACATGGGCATGAGCCCCTCCAAATATCGCGAACTTAACCGGGTATGAGACCGTGCGGGAATACGCTTACAAAGGAAACCGGTCCATAGACCCGGTAGCCATCGGCTTTATTCATTCTTAGGGGTCAGTATAAATGATCCGGCAGGTGCTTCACACAATCGTAGAGCAGATACTCCCATTTCTCTCCGTTATGCACGATCGTCGTTACCGAAGTGTTACGCAGGTCATCGCCGGTAGACTCGTCCTGAATCAGTTCTTTCAGGGTTTGGCCGAGAAAATAACCGTGAGTGACGACGAGTACTTTCTTGCCTGCAAAACGGGAAGCGATATCCTTAATAAAATTCATTCCGCGGGCGCGCATCGACTCCCGGGTTTCCTGGCCCAAATCGAGTTGTCTCCAATGTTCCCCCAGCGTTCGATTCGTTCCGCCTCAATCGTATCGGCAATGAAGCCCCGGTCCATCTCCCGCGACCGCTCATTGTAGAAATCGACGGGCCTGCCGATCGCAGCGGAAATCATGTCGGCCGTTTCGCGCGCCCGCCTCAAATCGCTGGAAATGAATACATCCCACTCTTCTTCGGAGAGCCGCTTGGCAACGAGGGCCGCTTGAGCCCTTCCCGTTTCGTTGAGCGGGTTCTGGGAATGTCCCTGCGCCCTGTTCTCCAGATTGTGATCGGTCATGCCGTGTCTGACGAAAGTAATTGTGGCCATCGCTTTCTTCTCCCTCTGAAATCTCTTGGATCATCCGTTTCCGGCGTTGACCGAGGCGGCGAGGATGGAGGCTACGGAAACCGTCTCCCCTTTTTTGGGGAAATAGGCTGGAATGCCTCTCGTGTTCTGCGATTCCGGATAGCGGGTATGCAGCGTAATCACCGCTCGCGGTGCTATCCGTTCGATCATGTCCGATATCGCCTCGGGATGGGCATGCCCGCCGTTGGACAAGGAATGGCCGGTGATGCCGAACGTTTTTAAAAATTTGGCCACATCGGGATGATCCGGCTTGACGCTATAATCCGATTGAATGAAATGCGATTGTTCCTGCAAATCGCCGAGTGTTTCGAGCTCAATCATATGGGCAAGGTCGGGAAATTTGAAAAAGTATACGAATTCGCTTTTTCGTTCAGCTATTTCCTCCAGAGAGACCGTAGGATAAGGGACTATCATGCCCTTTGCTACCGTTGCATCGATAATGAAGATCTCCGCATCCAGGGCGGGGTGGCCTTCCAGGATACGCAAGCCTTCGCGGTTCGCGGTATGCCAGATGACGGCATGAGAAGCTTCCATGGCGATCTTCCGCTCTTTCCCCACGGCAATCGAAATCATATTCGCCATGCGCTCCAAATCCCTCGGCGACATTTGCAAGTATACAAGGCCGGCCGCTTCCCCCAGGATCTCGGAGTAACGGGATAGCGGCTCATCCTCCTTCATCTGGTAAGCCGGTACATCCGCAGGATCGGAGGGGAGACGCGTTCCTTCGGTAATCAGCAGGTCGATAGGCCTGCTGCGGCATAGCTCGATGAAGCGGTCGATCCGGTCCGGATGCTTACCGTGACGGCGCCAATCTCCCGTGTAAGCGATTTTATGTGTGCCGTCGTCAAGGATGATGCCCGCCGCACCTGTTGCATTATGATCCATCTCGATGATTTGCATAGTAAACTCCCCGAAATCGATCACGCTCAAATCGTCGCAAGCATGGATCCGGGCTTTCGTATCCGGGCTGTGGCCGCCCGCAACCAATCCCCGGAACAAGGAATGGGCGTCGTAATTCATATACACGGGGATGCCCGGGTGAACATAAGGAAGAACGGCGATATGATCCGTATGCATGTGGCTCACAAACAGACCGATTTGTTCGTACCCAGGAAATTCGCAATCGCCCCAAACCCGTCTTACCTTTCCGCTGTCCAGTCCCTTGATATGCCCGGGATCATACAGTTCGAGAAGGGGTGCGGTCATGCCGCCGAGCAAAAATTGACGCAGCTCGCGTCCCGGCGTCGCGCCGACCGGTTCATACAGTGTCAACTGCTTGGGGAACAGAAGGCCGCTGTGCTCGACGCCGAAATCGAACAATACGGCCTGTCGCCCTTTGCCGAACAGAACCTGTACGCCTCCCGATTTGCCCACACCGCCCCAAAAAGTCAAATACCCTTCCTTCAATAGGACCGCCTCCTTTTCAGTTCCCTCCGGTACCGGCCGGGGCCGCGACCTCTTCTAATGAAAGTATGGCTCCATATTCCCGCAGTTTTTGCCTGATCGTTTGCACATCTACATCTTCCGGAGCCGTTAGCTCCTTAGCCGCCAAAGCGGCCCCAATTCCGACGCCTTCGCCGACGGCCATACAGGTAGGCATCACCCGTGAAGAACCAAAGACGACGGGATCCACACTGATACAACGTCCGCTTAACATAAGCCGTTTGACATCTCTTGCTATTGTTGCGCCATAAGTGATTCCGTAAGGGCCTGCAAGTGATCGGATAAAGGTGGAATCCCCCGACCCGCTGTGGATATCGATAATGTACGATCCTAGAGCGATCGTATCCTCCGGAATGACTCCGTGGACAGCGGCTTCCTCGCGTATCATTTGCTTCCCGATAATCCGGCGGGTCTCCCGAATACCTAAGAACGGCGCTATAGAGGACAAGTATATATGCTCGAAGCCCGGTATATGTTCTTTAAGCATATGAATAAGGGGGAGGATTTGCAGGCTCGCCTCCATTTCGCCCCGGCTTAATTCTTCAAGCTTGGTGCCGTCGAAATTCAAGATGCGGATGCAATTTAATGCAATGTACCCCTCTCTAGGCAGATTAATATAAATGATGGTATCGCGGTCGATGGGGCACTTGCCCTCTTTTCTAAGCTTCGAGATCGTGTTTTTTAACCCGACGAACACATGATTTTCACTTGCCCGTAAAAATTCCGCCGTATAACCGGGACGTATTTTCATGGAGGATCCGTGTTTCAACTCATCCGGATGCTGCTCCAAGAAGTCCATAAACCTCTCCAGATCAAAACCCCCAACGGTAAACATTAACGTAGGCGGTTGCGTTTCTCCGTTCGCGTATTGCCCCTTCTCGTACGCGGCCCCTGCCATATAGGCAACGTCGCCGTCTCCTGTCGCATCTACAAATACGTCGGCGAATATCTCGATTTCTTTGCCTTTTCCTTTTAAAATAACCGATTTGAGTTCGCCGTTTTCTACATTCGTACCGATGATCTCACAATGTAATAAAGGACGTACTCCGTATTGCTTGATCTTTTCGAAAATAACGATTTTCATTAGATTCGGATCAATCACGGTCGTTGAATTATGCAGCGGACATTCTCTGTGGCCGAAAGCGCCGCCGAGTTCCATCAGGCGATCCACGATCTCTTGGGGCAGACCTCCGGTTACCTGCCGGCCTTGAGCGTCCAAGAAGGCCAATAAAGGCAGACCAATCGTCATGTTCCCGCCTAGAAATCCTTGGCGGTCCACCAATATCGTCTCCGCCCCTTCACGCGCAGCAGCAATGGCGGCCCCCACTCCCCTGCGCCTCCTCCAAGAACAAGAACCTGCGTCTTGATCACTTGTCTCATTGAACGGGTTTCCATACATCCCCTTCTTCCTATTCTTTTCGTTCGATTTCATTATACGAAGGATGGGAAAGCCCGAACATGCAGTATTGTTTCATGGACCATGCATTTTATTTCACCTGGTTGCGGACGCCAGATTGTTATGCACAAGGCAGATCTACAGTAAACCGGGTCCCGCGACCAACCTCACTTTGTACCGAAATGAAGCCTTGATTCGCCTCGACAAATTCTTTTGCTATGGCTAGGCCCAAACCCATGCCGCCCGTATGGCGGGAACGCGATTCTTCCACGCGATAAAAGCGGTCGAACAGGAGGGGAAGTCTGCTCCTCCGGGATACCGACTCCGGTGTCTGTAATTGAGACCGACGCGTAACGCGACCCATTATGGGAACTATCCGTAATTCGGATCGAAATCGTTCCACCGGACGAGGTGTACCGCATGGCGTTAATCAACAAATTATAGAATACTTGTGTAATCCTGTTAGGATCGACGAACGCATCCAATTTTTGTGCCGGATACGAGCGAATGATATCGATATGTCGTTCTTCCGCTTCCGGCTTCAACATATCGATGATCCGATCCAGCAGGGGAACAAGATCAGTCGGGGACCGGTCCAGCTGCAACTTGCCTGCTTCGGCCAGCGTCAACTGGTGGAGATCGTCTACAAGTTTGGACAAACGGATGACTTCATCCTGTATAGGCAATAAGGTTTCCGGAGGAATATCCCGTCCTCCCTCTTGTATCATTTCCAAATGGCATTGAATAATGGAAAGCGGCGTCCTTAACTCATGCGCCACATCGGCTGTCAGATGCTTCCGTACCTCTTCTGCTCGAAACAACTGCTGTGCCATATGATTGAGCGCTTCGGTTACTTTTCCGAATTCATCTTTTGTTATCACGGGGATGCGAATATGAAGCTCTCCAACTGCAATTTTTTGAATGGCGGGGATGAGACGGTTCAGGGGCCGCGTTAACTTCCTGGTAAGCCACCAGCCAAGAAGCAGTGCAACGAACCCGGTGAGGATCGGTACTCTGAAACTTGAGGTACGCATGGAGCCCAGAATATACTTCTTTAGTAGATCATCTTCGGTAGATTCCCACCTATCGGCATAGATCGTGCCGACCGTCGTTCCATTTACTTGGACTGTATTCCGTTTCCCCTGCTGTATCAACAGCCCCGGATCGCCCGCCCCTCTAAAAAACAAGATGCCGCTGTCAGGTGACAATAGAGCCATCTCGCGCCCATCCGGATTTTGCTGCACGAATTCGTCTGAGATCTTCATTTCCTCTATGCCTTCCCAAGAATTCCCGTGCCCCCTATAGTAGTTTTCAAACAACCTTGCCGTTCTTTCTTTGAAATAATCTTCGAAACGGTTCTTTAAGTATCCTTGGGTCGCCCCGTAGTAGCCCACTGTGACGAATAGAACCAGAACCGCCATCGCGCCAAACAATTTATCCCCGATACACCAACGCACGTTCATAACTTGTCACCGAATCGATAACCGAATCCGAATACGGTTTGAATATATTTCGGGGTCGCCGGATCGTTCTCGATCTTTTTCCGCAGGTTGCTGATGTGGGAATCGATCGTGCGCTCGTAGTTGATGAAATCTTCTTCCATGACCGATTTCATCAGTTGAAGCCGGCTGAATACAATACCGGGTTTGGCGGCCAAAGTAATCAGCAATTTGAATTCTGTAGGAGTAAGAACCATTTCCGCGCCATTCTTCATGACTTGGCATTTCGATTCGATAATCGTGAGGTCCCCCTCAGCATCGTCTGAATTTCTTCGGATTTACCTTGAATGCGGCGTAATACCGAGCGTATTCTCGCCGTAAGCTCCCTCAAACTGTAAGGCTTTGTCATGTAATCGTCGGCCCCGATTTCCAACCCGATAATTTTATCCATCTCCTCCGTCTTGGCCGTCAACATAATGATTCCGCAATTACCCATATTCCGAAGTTCGCGGCAAACTTCAATTCCGCTCATTCCCGGAAGCATCCAGTCTAAAACAACCAAGGCCGGACACTCCGTTCTGGCTAGCGTCAACGCATCCTTGCCCGTCGTGGCGCTCACAATCCGAAACCCTTCATTTTGTAAATAGGAAGTCATCGCCTCAAGCATTTTCACTTCATCGTCCACCAGAAGTAAAGTTGTTTCCATCTGATCCGCTTCTTTCCGCTGTTTTTACTCCTATTATAGCTGTATTTTTAAGCAAAATTATATTCACCACGAAAAAAGGATAGGTTCTCCACAAGTCCTTAACATCGGCTTGATAAACTACGTTTGAGCATAGCCGGATCAATATCAAACAAAGGGGAGGACTGAAGGATGAGTAATCACTGGACTTGGCGGCAAGCAGATCTTGCTGGACGATCCGGCAGGCAATCCTATCGAACTCTTCGAGCCTCCAAGCCCATAAGGGAAAGAACATGATTTGCAAAAATCAACAACTAGGAGTGATTGACAAATGAAAATGAAGTTGGTCTCATTCGCAATACTTTATGCACTTCTGCTTGTTCCAACTATTGCCTTCGCTGAAGCGACTGCCGGTAATGTCGTATACGGATTTACCACCGGGCGGCTCTGGGCCTCGATAGACGCGGTGGCGGGGCTGATCAGCGCGGTTATCGGCGGGTTGTCTCTGGCCCGCTCCGCCGGTCGTATCGGCACTGGTAGCGGGCGACGCGGGGCCATCGCGGCCGGGGTGACGGGGCTGATCGTCATTGCTTACGCCTTGCTGCATCTTACCCTATATACCGGTGATTTCGGCACCGGCGCTGGGCGGGCCGGGGCTATCATTGCCATCGTGATGGGGCTGACCGGTATGGTTCTCGCCGGGCTGACTCTGGCCCGCTCCCGCCGCACCGGCTGACCCGACTCTCATTAAAAGAACCAGCGGCAGACCAAGACTTGAAATAATATCAAGTCCATGACTGCCGCTGGTGTCATTTAACAACGTTCTCCGTTGAATGCCCTTTATCCATCAATAGCGCAATCTAAAAGAAACTTCAAATCAAGCCTTGTGTTAGAATGAAGCAAAATGTAAGCCCTATCAAAACAAAGGAGGAAGATAAAACGATGAATGATGCCAACGCCCGATACGAGAAGGCTACCCGGCCGATCACACCGCACCTGTGGTTCGACAAAGAGGCGAAAGAAGCTGCAGCGTTTTATTGTTCTGTATTTCCGGAATCCAACATAACGAGTAAGACGACCTTGTATAGTACACCCTCGGGAGATTGCGATCTTGTCTCGTTCAACGTCTACGGACATCCGTTTATGGCCATCTCTGCGGGGCCGCTCTTTAAGTTCAATCCTTCCATTTCGTTTATGGTCAATTTCTATCCGTCCCGGGAAAAGAACGCGAAAGAAAAGATGGACGAGGTATGGAATAAGTTGTCCGAAGGTGGATCCGCGCTTATGCCGCTAGATAAGTATCCGTTCAGCGAACGGTATGGCTGGATTCAGGACAAGTTCGGTGTCTCATGGCGACTCATTCTTACGAATCCGGACGGGGAGCCGCGGCCCGCGATCGTCCCCTCCTTGATGTTCGCGGGCAGTAACTCTGGCAAGGCAGAAGAGGCACGAGAGTTCTATTTATCGGTATTCCGAAATGCAAAACCTGGAGCCCTCTTCCGTTATGGCCCCGGTCAAGCGCCCAACAAAGAGGACACGGTTATGTTTACCGATTTTATGCTGGAGAACACCTGGTTCGCGGCAATGGATAGTGCGCTGGAGCACCCGTTCAACTTCAATGAGGCGATTTCCCTCTTGATCAGTTGTGAAACGCAGGATGAAATTGACTACTACTGGGACAAACTCTCCGCCGTACCCGAGGCCGAGCAATGCGGCTGGATTAAAGACAAATACGGCGTCTCGTGGCAAATCTCCCCTGTCCAATTGGACGAGATGTTGATCACGGGCGACCCGGAACAACGCAATCGAGTCACGCAATCGTTCTTGAAGATGAAAAAGTTTAACATTTCAGAATTACAGAATGCATTTCAAATGAAATGAGCTATGACGGTCAGTTAGTTCAATAGTACTGAAACAACAAAAACAGGCGATGGATCGGTTCCATCGCCTCGTTATCGTATTCACTCAGTGTTGGCGACCAAACCTGTTAAGCGCGCGCTGAGCTCCCACAGCCTGCGTCGGAATGGGCCGTCATATGCTTGCTTGTCGGCATACGATTCCTTTTTTCGATCGAAGTATTTCCTCGTCACCCCTTCCAGTTCGGCCGAAACAGCCAGATGGACAACCGCATCTGCGCCGGACTGGACACTGCCCAGCGGAGTAACTCCGCTTTCGCGCACCATTTTCGTATCGAGGTAAGTTCCGGGATGCAAGCAGTTGCAGGTGATGCCGATACTCCGGTAAGTTTCAGCCAACTCGAACGTGAACGCAACGAGTGCCAGCTTGCTTTGCTGATAGGCCGCTAACGGCGAATAACCTCGTTCCAGCATAATGTTGGACAAATCGATCCGGCTCTGCCCGGCGGACGCAACGTTCACGATTCGTGCCGAATTTGCTTCCAACATCGGCAGCAGCAAACCGGTGAGCAGAAACGGGGCCAAATAATTGACGGCAAGGTGAAGCTCATACCCGTCCCGGCTTAAGGTGCGCTTCCCCGGCCCGCCGATACCCGCGTTGTTGATCAGCGCATCCAGATCGGCATACCCAGTCTGCACCTCCGCTGCGAGCCGCCGCACTTCGGCAAGCGACGAAAAGTCCGCCTTATGGAAACGAATGTTTTCGTTTCCCGTTAACCGGATGATCTGCTCCACCGCAGCCTTTCCCCGCTCGTCGCTTCTCCCGTGCACAATAACGGTCGCCCCTTGCGCCGCCAAATCGATCGCGGTCTGTTGGCCGATGCCGTCCGTTGCTCCCGTAACAAGAATCGTTTGTTCATTGATCGGCTTCATGACGGGACCCCCTCGACGTACAAGGATAAGCTTTTTCTCGAATGATTTGAATTTATTTTCTTTTTGATTTTGCTCCCACAGCCGCAAATGATCGTATGCTTCAAATTTTTAATCGGCTGATGGCACATAGGGCAAACACTTTGATGAAGCGAATCGTTCAGCTTCACCGCTTCCACCCTAATTGATGATGCTTCGCTTGGGGCATTGGACGTTCCTGCCCCGCTACTGTATGCAGACATCAACGCAAGCACACATGCCGAAACCCATATTTTTTCATACCATCGTCTCCTATAGCCCTAAACGGCTTGGGTTACTTGATTTCCCCTGTTGCCATGAGAACGGCTCTTCCCAGCGTATGGCTCAACATGGTAAAGCCTAAGAGAGCCGGCGTGGCGTGAGGGTCGACTTCGATATTCTCGACATCCAGCGCATGAACGACAAAATAATACCGATGAGGACCGTGTCCCGCTGGAGGCGCCGCACCGATAAACCGCCCGAGTCGCACATCGTTCGGCGACTGCAGGGCACCTTGCGGCAAGCCGCCGCCATGCTCGTCGCCGGCGCCGGTCGGCAGTTCGTTGACGCTGGCAGGGATATTGATGACGGCCCAGTGCCAGAGGCCCGATCCGGTTGGTGCATCCGGGTCATACGCGGTTACGGCGAAACTCTTCGTCCCTTCGGGCGCACCTGACCATTTCAAATGGGGCGAAAGATCTTTGCCTCCTTCCACTCCTGACATCCCTGAGTATTGCTGGGGCGGTAGAGGAAGGCCCTCCGCGATGTCGTTACTCGTTACCTGGAAGGCTGCGACTTCCGGCAATTTGGCAAACGGGTTGTTTCTCATTGGGAAATACCTCCTTTTTTTGACTACAATTCGATTATATTCATCAAAATCGATTTTGTAAATATAAATCGATTATTATATTCACTATCGAATTTACTCCTTGTTTTTTTATAAATTTCGTTGTAAATTATTTAGACGTGTATAATCCCGAAGTGCATGAAGGATGGTGTCGGCTTCATGGCCAAAAGAAACGGTTCGTCCACTTTAAGCGAAAATGTCACAAAGAAACTGCAGTCCGATATTCTGTCCGGACAATATGAACCGGGCTTTCCCTTAACCGTTTCGGAATTAGCCAAAGGTTTCGATGTCTCGGTTGCCGTCGTTCGAGAAGCATTGACCCGGCTGGCGACCCAAGGCCTCGTCTTGCAAAACCCGAATCACGGATTTTCAGTGAAGACAGTGTCGGAAGAAGAACTGAATAGCATCATAGAGGCGCGGTTGATCAATGAATCCGCAGCATTACGCCAATCCATCGCCCATGGCGATCTCACCTGGGAATCGAATGTAATCGCCGTTCACCACAAATTATCGCAAACGGCCGAGTACGAGGAAGTGAATCAAAAGCTTGCCGTTCGCGAAGAATGGTCCGACCTCCACCGTCAATTCCATTACCAACTTATCGCCGCATGTCCGAATCCGGTTCTCCTGGATATCTGCGGACGCCTTTGGGATTTGAGCGAATTTTACCGGCATTGTTCGATCCCGCGACCGCCAACTCGCGATGGCCGCGCCGAACATAAAGCATTAGCAGATGCCGTTCTTAGCCGCGACAGCGATCGTGCCGTCGAGTTCTTTAGAGCGCATATCCAACTCACCGCGGATATCCTGTTGGACAACCGATAAGCAGATGATGCCTACAAAACGTCACCTTTACCCAAATCCGTTGTAGACTAGCAGCAATTAAAAAAGGAGCAGTTTGCTCTAGGAGTGGGAACTGACCCCAAGAAACGAAACAGCGGCTGTCTGGACGGAAAATAAAGTCCTAGACTAGCCGCTGTTTTATTGAACTAACTTATCCGATAACTCAATGTTCAACCAAATAATATCCTATACTGGATTTACAAATTAGCCCACATAATCGGCAGTTTTACAGTACCAGACCATGTGTACAGAACCCGGGCCCCAATAATCTTGCACAGTTGTATAAGGCTGACCGAATTTTTGCAACCATTTTTCTTGGGCATGCCGGTAACCACTATCCAGACAAAAACTATCAATTCCTCGTTCAGCCAGTTGGTTAGCCATCGCTTTAATTAAAGCGGAGCCGATCCCCCGTCCCTGATATTCTGGCAGCACATATATGCTGCCCAGTTCACCAACGTTCTTCAGCCGGTCGTCGGTACATTTGATAATATCATCATTGCAGGGTCCGAATGAAATGACGCCGACAATATTACCGTCCATACGGGCAACAAGAAATCGGACCGCTGTGCCCACAGTAAACAAAGCATCATGCAGCATACGTCTTTTGCCTTCGATCTCTTGCCGGATCTCTTCTGTGAGTTCTGTCAATCCTTCCTGCTCAAAGGCAACGGGAATGGATCGCCTGAACACCTCGTAAGCCGGGCCCATGTCTGATAGCGCTAATTCATTGATCTCGATCACTTTGTTCTTTTCAATTCCCTCCACAATAGCATTCTTATTTTCTACCTCTTCTCCCATCGTGCCCACATAAAATAGCCCCAATGAATCCCTCAATGCCATTCCATAATTCAATCATTTGTTCATAATCATTTACTGTCATCTCTCGGATTGAGTTCATTTCCCATCCCCCACAAACTAATAATTTTTCATTCCATTAGCGTCAACTATTTATCCATTGCATCCTTTGTATGCGGTTCCACTGAATGATTCGTACCGTATAACTCATTTAAATGCTCCATATGAGCTACTCCCCAATCATTTAACGCCTGCAAAAGGGTGGCCATCCCTTTACCGTATTCTGTGATGGAATATTCCACCTTCGGTGGAATTTGGTGGTAGATCTCACGATGAACAATATCGTGATACTCCAGCTCCCGTAACTGTTGGGTCAGCATCTTTTTGGTTATATCCGGTATCGCTTTTTGAAGTTCACTAAATCTCATGGTTCCGTTTGAAAAAAGGCGAAGCAGAATAACCGGCTTCCATTTCCCGACAAGGATCTCGAGCGCCGTCTCGAATTTACAAAAGGTAGGCATGAATATTATCCTCCACTTCTCTATTCACCTAAGGTTTCTTTTTGTATACTACGTTTATTTTAAGTAACTACTTCCTAAAGCGATTTCTATGGATTATTATGCATCTAGAGCTCAATAGACACAAGAGGGAGTTGGCGTAAATCATGAATGTCGTTTTATGGATCGTACAAGGGATATTAGCATTAGGATTTATTTATTCCGGCTGGCTAAAGGCGATTCAGTATGAAGCGGCCAAAACGTCCTGGACATGGGTGAGTGATGTTCCAAAAAGTCTCGTTTTCTTTATTGGCTTAGCGGAATTGCTTGGAGTAATCGGTTTAATTTTACCTCAAATTACAAAAATCGTCCCTGTTTTGACGCCGATTGCCGCGGCCGGACTTGCCGCAATCGTTCTTTTCGGTGCCGTATTCCATATGATACGCGGCGAATACAGAGAAATTATCGTGAACATCATTTTCTTGGCGCTTGCCCTGTTTGTTGCGATTGGCCGTTTAAAGTGGATGTAGTCATAATAAAATCGAAAGCGCCGGCGACCTCGGACTGGAAAATGACGTCCTGGATTGCCGCTGCTTTATTAAGCTGACTTATTAATAACGCTCCCCGCTTACGGAGTCTTTGGGCATGACTTCTTCCATTCGACGCAAATCTTCGGAGGTCAGTGTAACTTCCAATGATCCTAGATTTTCCTCCAAATAGGACACGCGTTTCGTTCCGGAAATCGGTAAAGCTCCGTTGGCCATCGTCCAAGCAATGGCTAATTGTGAAGGCGTACAATTTTTTTCTTTGGCGATTTCTTTCACTTTGTCAACTAACTCAAGGTTCTTTTGGAGATGGTCTCCTTGAAAACGCGGCAGGACTCGGCGATAATCCGTTTCGGCAAAATCCTCGAACTTACGCACGCTTCCGGACAAAAATCCTCTGCTTAATGGACTATACGCTACGAAAGTAATGCCTAGTTCGCTAACAGTAGGCAAAATATCGGTTTCCACTTCCCGGCTCCAAAGGGAATACTCTGTTTGCAAAGCGGAGATGGGGTGAACCGTGTGGGCTCGGCGCACGAGATCTGACGATGCTTCCGATAACCCGATATATCGCACTTTTCCGTCCTTAACCAAATCGGACATTGCTCCTACCGTTTCCTCAATAGGCACTTCAGGATCCATGCGGTGATAATAATACAAGTCAATATGGTCAACACCTAATCGCTGTAAGCTTCTATCGATCGCGGCTTTCACATAGTCGGGACGTCCGAAGACCCCTTCAAAATTAGGTCCCACACCAAACTTAGACGCAATGATCGCTTGTTCGCGACGTCCTTTCAACGCTTTGCCGAGCAATTCCTCGTTATGGCCATTGCCATAGCAATCGGCTGTATCAAGCAGCGTAAAGCCCAGTTCTAATGCACGAAGGATCGTGCGAATCGATTCTTCATCATTCGCTTTTCCATAAAGTTCCGACATTCCCATCAAGCCTAAACCCATGGCCGAAACCATGATGTTAGCGTCTCTTTTCGGCAGCATTTGTATGCAGATTCTTTTGAAAATGTATTAAAGTGTACTTGAATATAGGAGAGAAGAATGATGATGAGTATTAAAGAAGTTACCGAGATCACAGGAATATCGGCTTCCGCACTACGCTACTATGAAAGCGAGGGACTTCTCCCTTATGTAAAGCGTGATGAAAGTGGGAAACGCATCTATGACCAAGAAGATTTAGAGTGGATTCACTTTACTACCGCGCTTCGAGCAACAGGAATGCCCGTCGCCCAAATCCAGGAATACGTAAACTTAATATAAAGAAGGAGATCGAACGATTTCCATTCGCAAAGAAATGATGTTAACCCATAAATCAGAAATAGAGAAAAAAATAAAAGAACTTTACTACAATTTAGATAAGATCAATTATAAATTGGCATTATACGATGTTCTTCAAGCTCAAATGGACCATAAAACGATTAAAATTTGACCTTTCGTAATAATAGAACGAAAAAAGCACCCCGCAGGGTGCTTCTATTCTTTATTGAGCCAAGAGGAATCGAATCAGTCCTCATATTTTTTTAGCGGCATGCCTACAAATTCTTTAAACGAACAAATTTGATTATGTTTGAATTCAAAAACGACAGCAAGCTCATTGCGATACGGCTGGTTGCTTAATGTCCCTTCAGCTTGAAATACAACAATCCCAAACGGGTCATCATGAAGTTCGATCAAGGGATTGAACTTTACTCTCAAAATTTCCCGTTCAAAGCGAACCAGTTCATTAAACCGCTCCGCCCCTACTTGTCTTTCTTTCCAACCGTCGATCGGCAAAGGAATGGAAAAGTGAAAATCGTCATTCACAAGCGCCAGAAAATGCGTAGTATCCCCTTCCTCAAATGCTGCACGAAAAGCCTTAAATGCTCGGCCGCATAACGTTTCGTCAAGAGCATTTGCATCAGCCATATTCTGCTTCCTCCTCCTCATTTGCGTCCTCATTACTCACTTGCAATGAAGCGTAAATCAAGAGTAGCAAGAAAATACGTCAGGTACCGGCATCTTTGAATAAGTTTTAATTTTAGCCTATCTTCATTTGAGATCCCTCAGCTTTGCAAGATCTTCATCTCTTCTGTTGCCGTGGATCACGATTTTAGCAAGTTCATTCTCCAATTGATGATATTCATCATCCGTTAGCTCGATGTCAGCTGCTCCCAGGTTTTCCTCAATTCGCTCCAGTTTTCGTGAACCGGGAATGGGTACGATAAACTCTTGTTTATGCAGCATCCAGGCAAGAGAAATCTGCGCCGGAGTGGTCCCCTTTAATTCTGCAAATCGGGTTAATAAATCCAGCAATGGCTGATTGGCTTGAATATTGTCCTTGTTGAAGCGAGTGATCACCCTCCTTGCGTCAAATCCGACAAACTCGGTACCTGCTTGGATTTTCCCCGACAAAAATCCGTTGCCCAGCGGAGAGAACGGAACAAAGCCGATACCCAGCTCTTCACATGTGGGGATCACATCCTGTTCAAACATCCGCTCCATGATGGAAAATTCGCTCTGAATCGCCGTCAGGGGGAGTGACCGCATGCGCGCGCCTTATTTCCTCTTCTGTAGCCTGCGACTGTCCCCAGCCCAGGATTTTTCCTTCTTTCATCAGTACGCCCATGCAGTAAGCGATATCTTCCACCGGGATGTCCTTGTTCACTCTGTGCTGATAATAGAGGTCGATATGATCGGTTCCAAGTCTTCGCAGAGAAGCTTCCACACGCCCCCTGATTTGTTGCAGCATCTTCTCGTTAGAGCTTACTTCGTCGTTTTTTTCATACATAATCTTCGTGGCAATCACAACCTGATCCCGGATAGGCTTCAGCGCCTCCCCCACGAGTTCCTCATTGGAACCCATGGCGTAGATCTCAGCCGTGTCGAAAAAAGTACAGCCTAAATCATAAGCCTTGCGAATCAGGCCAATTGCCTCACCGCGCTCCGGCACAGCACCGTAACCTAGAGATAGCCCCATACAGCCATAACCGATGGCGGACACTTCCAAATCTCTTAATTTTCTTTTATGCATTTGCTTTGGCTCCCTTCATTCTCTCCGAATTCCTCTCTAATGTTACAGCTGCAGCACTTGATGCGGAAGTTCAAATAGGTTAGCATGGTATTAACCAATAGTTTATACAAAAGGGATGTTCTTGGAATGAATGAGCAATTGAACACGTTTATTCAAGTGGCGGAGTCCGGCGGCTTTTCCAAGGCGGCTGAAAAACTATTTGTTTCTCCAACCGCTGTGATGAAGCAAATGAATTTGTTGGAAAAGCATGTAGGTGTGCCTCTATTCGTTCGTACGAACCATGGCGTCGGGCTCACTGAGGCAGGAAAATCCTTTAGCAAAGATGCGGCATTTATGCTGCAGTATTTTCAAGAAGCCCTGCTGCGGATGCGGGCGACCTCACAGGCAAGTCAGATTGTTATCCGTGTTGGAACCTCTATGCTGAATCCCTGCAAGGTTTTGCTGGATATGTGGAATGAAATCAGCGACCGGTATCCGCAGTTCAAAATCAACATCGTCCATTTTGAGGATGATGCTTATACACTCCCAACCACTTATCGTACAATTGGCCAACATTTTGATTTCATCGTAGGGCCGATCCTTACAGAGAACTGGAAGGAACATTTCCGTGTGCTTGAGCTGGGAAGCTACCGCTTCTGCTTTGCGGTATCCCGCAACCACCCGCTGTCTTCTAAAAAAATACTGTCTGTCCAAGATTTGTATGGAGAGAAGCTGGCTGTGGTGAACGGTGGAAAAAGCGCAGTCATTGAGGGAATTCGTGACTTTTTGAAGAGGAACCATCCGAAAATCCGAATTAAAGATGTTCCGCGTCTTTATGATATCGATGTATTCAATCGTTGCGAGGAAACGAATACGGTCATGCTCACTTTGGAGGCATGGGCGGATGTTCATCCGTCCTTAGTGACCATCCCCAGCGATTTGGATTTCACCATACCCTTTGGTTTGCTGTATCCCTTACATCCATCCGAGGATGTTAATCGGTTCTTACAAATTATAAAAGAAATGCAGTCTAAGCACAGTTAACCGGCACATTATGGTGCCGGTTTAATTGGTTTCCTGCGGAATTTATTGTGATCCGCGCGGTCGCTTCCTCATTCCGAGCAGGTGGATTTCCATTGCCGATGATGGATATATTGCTCCCCCACTGGTCCAATTGGTCTAAGATGGATTTCAGCGACCTTCCGAGTTCACTCATTTCATAGACGACTTTCGGCGGCACTTGATTATATACCGTTCTTGTGATGATCCCGTCCTCCTCCAACTCCCGAAGCCGCTGGGTCAACATTTTGTGTGTGATATCGGGAATATTCCTTTTCAATTCACTTGTTCTCTTGGGTCCGGGTCCACAGTTTAAATGGCATAAGATCAACAGCTTCCATTTCCCTCCCAAAACCTCCAATGTCGCTTCTGCAGGGATGTTATAAGTTCGTGTTTCCAGCCTTTCCATGGGATAACCATCCTTTAATTCATTATTTTAAAAGGTACTTTTCGGTGCCTATATTACTTTTTGGTTCTTATTGTACAAAAAAGTACGTTCTTCCTTTTTTGCATTTCCTATTCCATAATACAATCGTACCACATGGAAGTAAAAAGTAGCGAATGGAAGGTGACGAATCGTGAAAATATTAACCGTTGTATCGCACCCGCGAGTGAATTCCTTAACCTTTTCCGTTGCAGCCCGATTCACACAGGGCCTCGCTGATGCGGGACACGAAACGGAGGTGCTGGATCTTCATCGCAGCGGGTTTAATCCGGTGCTATGGGGAGCGGATGAACCCGATTGGGCATCTGATCGCAAAATCTATTCGCCCGAGGTTGAGGCGGAAATGGAACGAATGAAGAGACACGATGCTCTTGCCTATATTTTTCCGGTATGGTGGTACAGTCTGCCCGCTATGCTAAAAGGGTATATCGACCGGGTATGGAATAATGGTTTTGCTTACGGCTCCGGTAAATTGCATCATAAAAAAGTACTGTGGCTCGGTCTCGCGGCCGCTCCGAAGGAACACTTTGAGAAAAGACAATACGATAAGATGCTCTCCCAACTGCTGAACGTCGGGATGGCCGATTACTGCGGAATCTTGGATAGCAAGGTGGAGATTTTATATGACACCTTGGATTCAAGGCCGGAAATTTTCGAAAGGATCTTAACGCGAGCCTATCATCTGGGGCTGCATTATGACAAGGATTTAAATCAGATGGACCGAATCATCGGAGAACCAAATTCCTGACCGCACGATTCCTAAAGGCACTCCGAGATCGGATCGCCGCGCTAAAGCAAATTCGCGTTAAATGATGTGCTTGCGGGAAGAATCCATACGTTATAAACTCAAACAAAGTCAAAAGCGATGACGGAGAGAGTAAGCGGATTAAGATTCTTGACAGGGACGGTGTGCCGGTGGACTGAGAGCACCCGGATGAATCGATCCGCCGAAGTTCACTCCTGAGTTGGTTGCTGAACGACGCTCACTTGCTGCGCTCGCTAGGCATACCCGTAGTTCTCTGCGTTAAAGAGGCCAAAGTGAGAAATGGAGTTGGCTCCGGTTAGGCTTCATTTCTAATAAGGGTGGTACCACGGCTCCTCGTCCCTTGCGGACAGGGGTCTTTTTGTTGTTCAAATACGTTAACAAGGAGAGATTTAGATGAAAACCAGCTTGGAGAACTTAAGAGACCAACTGAACGTTATCAATCATAACCTGCTTGAGCTTCTATCCGACCGGGCACGCATCGTCCAAGAAATGGGGAAGTCAAGGAAAAACAAGGCACGCCTGAATTCGACCCTATCCGGGAGAAGGAAATGTTGGCCGAACTGGTTGCCGCAAATAAGGGCCCATTCGATGACGAAACGATTCAACACTTATTCAAGCAAATCTTCCAAGCCTCTCTGAAGCTTCAAGAATCGGAGCATAAGAAACATTTACTGGTGAGCCGCAAGAAGCAAAAGGAGGATACGATCGTTCACATAGACGAAGTGGCGGTCGGTGGAGCAAAGCCGTTAATGATCGCAGGCCCCTGCTCGGTAGAAAGCTACGAACAAGTTCGGCTCGTGGCCAAGGCTTTAAAGGATACAGGCCTTACAGTGATGCGCGGAGGAGCCTTCAAACCAAGGACATCACCGTATGATTTCCAGGGCCTTGGAATCGAAGGGCTGAAGATTTTGAAGGAGGTTGCAAGCGAATTCGGTCTTAAGACGATTAGCGAAATCGTAGACCCCAGACATATCGAACTTGCGTCTGAATATATCGATGTCATTCAAATCGGGGCCCGCAACATGCAGAATTTCGAATTGCTTAAAGCGGCAGGCGATACCCGTACGCCCATTCTCCTGAAGCGGGGGCTGGCTGCGACCATTGATGAGTTCTTACATGCGGCGGAGTATATCGTATCTCGCGGCAATACCCAGGTTATGCTGATTGAACGTGGAATCCGCACCTATGAGAAGGCGACCCGTAACACCCTGGATATCTCTGCAGTGCCCATTCTGAAGCAGGAAAGCCACTTGCCTGTCCTCGTGGATGTAACCCATTCAACGGGTCGAAAAGACATACTTGTTCCTTGTGCAAAAGCGGCTCTCGCGGCGGGTGCCGACGGTGTTATGGTAGAGGTACATCCAGACCCTGCAACCGCTCTGTCCGATGCCGCACAGCGACTTAATATGGATGAATTCCAGCGTTTCTATGCCAGTGTCAGAGAATCCGGATTACTGTAATTACCGTCATTTAGCTGAGAGAGGCCGCTTGATCCATTTTCACGCAGCCTCTGAGGAGTTTAAATCCGTGCCAGTTCATCGCGGTTTGGCGCATGGGGCGGCTCCTCCAGCCACTCCATGTCAATCATAATGTCCATCCCGTCTTTAGAAAACTGCAATATTTCAGGAATGAGTTTAGAATATTCGGCAACAAGATCAACCCTTGAGGAAGTCGATAATGCATGACCGATAAAGGTTATGCCTTGCGAACTCAGCGTTGTAATTAAAAACATAATCAGCTTATCGGAAAAAGGCGATATCGTGGAGGAAGATACTTCCGTATTCGTCATAATACTTCCAAGAAGGTCTTCCTGAATTAATATCCGATTCAAAACTTCAATCTGCTTTTGGGCTAATTGTTTTCCTTTTACCAAATAACGCTTAATCCTTTCATCTTTAGTGATTTGGATAAAAGCGGTCAATAAAATCAATCCAAAGTAGTTCCGTTCAATGTTGAAGAACATTTCCGATAACTCAATCACATTAAGAGGGCGCCTTTTCTCCAGCCACTTTGAAAGAAACATTTCTTTCTTTTGTGCAAATTCAATATGATCCGGATATGGAATCATGGGCGGGCGATCGTATATGCCTTTTTCAAGCATTAACTCAATGGAGGTATTGTAAAGTTCATTCACGGATTCCAAGCACCTTGAGAAGAATTGACGAACATCTGCACGGGCTACATTGGAGATCATCTTCGCGTAAGTCACCAATCCAATCCGACTCATGCCGTAAATATAGCTAATAGAGAATAAGTCGAAAAATAAAGCGGGAGCCGAAAGGTTGACATCGTGATCTGTAAATCCCTTCGGAATCGGAAAATTTTCTTTAGCGAAGATGCTGCTGATTTCCGCAATATGTTTCTCAGATAACGCTATTGTTTTCTCCAGCAAGGGGTTAACATCTTTTCTGTCACTATGCTGCAGCAAATGCTTCGAGATGCAGATGGACATACTATCATTCATATAGGTTGTCCATAACCATGCAATTTCTGTTGAAGATAATCCGACCTTATGTATCACATTCATCTCCATACTCCTTAAATAGATTCGGCATCGTCATTCATAATATTCTCCAAATCAATAATCCTTATGTGTTAGCCACAGGCGATATAAATATGATGAAGGAGCCGCTGCGGTGGCTCCTTTCACTTGCCGTGGCGGGAAGGTATTGATATGCTGGGGGTATTAACCAAATTGAAAAAGGCAGGGAAACCACTATGGACACCCGTAAAGAGTACGAGTCGGCACCTTCTTTCTTTCCGGTCGCCGCGAAGCCCGTCATCACGGTTGAAAACTTAGTGAAGCGTTACGGCGATTATACGGCTGTGAATGGCGTCAGCTTTGAGGTAAAGCAGGGCGAGGTGTTCGGCCTGCTCGGACCGAACGGAGCGGGCAAAACAACGACGATGGAAATGATCGAGGGCTTGCGCAAGCCCGACGGAGGCTCCGCCAAGGTGGCCGGTTATGACACGCTTACGGAGTTGGGTAAAGTGAAAGCGGTAATTGGAGTGCAGCTTCAGTCGACTTCCCTGTTCGAGCTACTGACGGTAAAGGAAATTACCGAGATGTACGCGAGCTTCTACGAAAGCTCCGTTCCCGTCGAGCCGCTCCTTGACAGCATGATTCTTCGGGATAAATTGAACGGGCGGGTCAAAGGTCTGTCCGGAGGCCAAAAGCAGCGTCTCGCCATCGCGCTCGCTCTCGTGAACGATCCGCTCGTGCTGTTTCTGGACGAGCCGACGACAGGCCTCGATCCGCAGGCGCGAAGGACGCTGTGGGATATCATACTGCGGCTAAAGAACGAAGGAAAAACGATTATCTTGTCTACGCACTACATGGATGAAGCGTATATCCTTTGTGATCGAATCTGTCTCATGGACCGCGGACAAATTATCGCCCTCGATACGCCGCAAAATCTCATTCGCAGCCTATCCTCCGAGAACGCCATCGAATTCCGCGTCCCGGATTGGGATGAGCGGAGCCCGGAGGAGCAGGCCCGGCTGAAATCGTTTCTATCCTCGGTGGAGCATATCTCCAGCATGGAGGAGCGTAAAAACATGTTCGTCCTCTACACCGACAAGCTCCAGGCGTCGCTTACCGACCTGATCCAACAAGCCGACGCCAAGGGTCTGCGGCTGACGGAACTGAGCACCCGCACCGCCACACTTGAAGATGTATTCATCCATATGACGGGAAGGAGCTTGAGAGAACAATGAAAGCCTACCTAAAGCTAACGCAGGCGCAGCTTCTCCTTTTTTCGAGAAACCGGCAGGTCTTGTTCTTTTCCCTTTTATTCCCCATCCTCCTGATGGTCGCCCTCGGCTCCTTTCTCGGAAATGGCAATTCCGTCAATCTGAACGGCATTGTCCTCGATCAAGACAACAGCGGGGCTTCGAAGAAAGTTGTCGAAGCTTTTCGCGCTCAGAAGACGCTGAATCTCGATGCGGCGGCGTCGGAGCAGGAAGCACTGGATGCGCTGAAGCGGGGGGATGAGCGAGCTGGTGGTCGTTGTTCCTAAAGGATATGCTGAGCAGCTGGAGACGGGAGGGGGTCCGGCTAAGCTTAAGGTCTATTACGACGAAAAAAATATGGCCGCCTCTCAGCTCGGAATCGCCTTTGTGAACGGGGTCGTCGACGGGATCAGCAAGTCGATCGTTAGTTATACTCCGGCCGTTGCAGTCGACGCCCAGCCGCTTCAATCTCTGGGCCTGCGGTACATCGATTTCCTCGTGCCGGGTATCGTCGCCATGATGATTATGTCCAGCAATCTGAACGGCGTAGCCGGACAAATCTCCTCCTGGCGCGAGCGCGGCGTCCTCCGCCGCATGCAAAGCACGACGCTCAAGGCGCGCACGTTCATTGCCGCACAAATTACGGCCCGTTTGCTGCTCAACGGAACACAGGCGGTAATCCTGCTGCTGATCGCCCGGCTCGTGTTTGGAGTTAAGGTTGCGGGGTCTTGGCCGCTTCTGCTGCTGTTCGTCATTCTGGGGACGCTCGTCTTCATGTCGATTGGCTTCATCATCGCCGGTCTGGCGAAAACGCCGGAAAGCGCCGGGCCGATCGCGGGGCTCATCTCGTTCCCGCTTATGTTCCTCGGAAACGTATTTTTCCCGGTGAAGAACATGCCTTCGTTCCTTCAGCCGTTCGTTAAGGCACTGCCGATCACCCACCTGTCGGACTCGCTGCGTGAAGTGATGAACGTCGGCACCGGACTCGGCGGTCTGTGGGGAAATGTGCTTCTGCTCGGGGCATGGATCATCGTCGCGTTCACGATCGCCAGCTTTACGTTTAAATGGGAGTAACGGAGCGCCCCATTTTAGGCGGGAGGTTAGCATTAAAAAAGCAAAGTCCACATGGGATAATCATGTGAACTTTGCTTTTTTATGGAGCCAAGCCGCGTCGCCGTCATCGATCTACGTTCTCCCGGGTTATTCGGCTTCACCGCAAAAACAACCCATTCGCTATCCATCGGATAGGTTATTCCATGATGGGTGCCAAACCTGCTGCCACAACCTCCAACACATCACGCACCATCGCTTCCGTTGTGCGGTTTTGCGGACTACGATTCCACTGCACAGCCGACCCGAAAATGCCCCAACTGATGACAAGGGCTGTAGCTTCTATCTTCTCTTGCGACACAGAAGGGCTTGATTCCTCTCTCAGCCACTGGAGCAGAAGCTGATTCACTTCTTTGTGCATCGCGACTTCAAACAGCGGTTCAAACTGACGGTCCCCAGGAGTGATGTACTGCCGGAAACGGGCAAGATAATCGAAAATCGTCTGAATCAGCGTTCGCAAGTCGCCCATATCGGTTATGGAGTAATCCGGCAATTTCTTCTTCAAGATATTCTGAAACTTATCCCCCATCCAGCACTCGAGAAAAGCAAATTTATCTTCGAAATGGGCATAAAAGGTAGCGCGATTAACTGTCGCTCGAGCAGCGATATCCTGCACCGAAATGGAGTAGATGTTCTTCTTTTGTTCAAGCAATTCCGTAAAGGCTTGGATTAACAACTGGCGTGTTCGCTTCACGCGGGGATCATTTGGATTTGTCGGCATGTTTATCCTCACATCAAGAAGATATAAAACAAGAAAGAGTCATTTAATTAGTCGGCAATGTCGCGATTGTTTCGGGGCTGATATGACGAAATGAAGAGACTTACGTTTATACTTCCCTGACTTAGTACATTAAATTTTTCTTATCCCCGCAGAAAATGATTCATATTAATCATCATACTACACTTGCATAACTCCTCGTTAGCGGAACACACCGCAGATTTGTACCGGCGGACTCGTTGTCATTGTGTTTAATTTCTCCACTAGTGTAATGTCTCACCTAAACTTAAATTTTCAAATAATTTTCTATAATGATATAATCCGAATTGTTTTTCAAGTCCACCTACGGATTCCCAAAAATCATTTTCGTTAAAGCCTTCAAAATTATCGACGATGGACAAGGCAAGATTGTGAAATACATGTGCAATTCGAAAAACTTGATCGAAATTATGTTGATTGAATTGACCACTGTTCTTAATATCCAAAAATGCTTGATAATTGAGGATCAAATACGCCTTCTTTTTATTTTCTTCCATCAAAACCCCTCATCTTTGGTTTATTTTTATATCCAAATATAGTTCTCGGTTAGAAAACAGCTTAAACAATAAGAAATACATTAAAGAAATACAAATCGTTTGTCATTTAGTTCTATTCTTTCAAACCTTAAGCGGTTCATTTCTTCAATATTTAATAACTTTTTAAACTCTCTAATAATCTCTCTCTCGTTTTCGCACATATGGTATGTTTCTGCAGATAAAAGTCTTTCTAGTTGAGATGTAACTTGTGTATCAAATCCAAATAACTGGAAGTCTTCGGCTTTTACAGAACGAAAACGTTTTTTTACAGCCTTTTCAAAATTGGAAGGGATGCTCATCTCCCTCTCCAGCATTTCAAAAATCTTCATTCCCTCTTCGTCATTAAACAAAAATGAAGCGATGTTCTTTGATCAGGATACCTTTCCTTGGCTACATTAAAAACTAGTTCCGACTCAAATTCATATGAGAAGTGCTATGACGAAAATACTTTACCATCGTTCCATATTTGATACCCCCAATAATGATCCGACAGGTTATAAAAATAGAGCAGCGGTATTTCGACTGAAATTGACTTAGCTAACGAAGGAGGCCCTATTTCATTATCTTCATTCGTGAAAAATGCTGTCCATTGACTGTTTAATGAAAATATTGCCGTTCCAATTTTACAATATTTGTTAATCATTGATGAATTATGCTTATTTATCAAATTTCCATATGTAAACTCACTCATCTCTTTACCCCTTATATGAATATATATTTGCACCGCCATCTCCAAGAAAGGAGCCTTTACAGAGATGCTCCCCGTTTTCACCGAAAATGCTGGGTGATCTTTTCCCTTGTTAGACTTAAATGTTTTTCCGCACCATGAGAAAACTGAGGTTCACTCCATGAAAAACCATCCCCTTCATACCGCGGGATAATATGCATATGGTAGTGAGTTAAATCGTTAAATTTACCGCCATTCTGACATATGCTAATGCCATCTGGACAATAAATTTTTTTAATATTTTTGAAAGTTTCTGCGACATTTCCATAATAGCATGAGCGGTCTCAGAATCGATTTCCTCGACATCCAAATAGTGCTTTTTAGGCAGGATTAAAGTATGTCCCTCATTAAATGGTGCAATGTCTAATACGCAAGTTACCAATTCATTTTCATAAACAATATTCAAGTTTGGTTCGATACCATTTGCGATACGACATCCCAAGCATTCCATACCACATCCCCCCAACGTCCCGATAACTTAACAACCGATCTTTACATGCTTGTGATCCCGAAAATAAACTTTAAAGCATTTCGTCCTTTCTTTCTTACTTTAAATCCTTGTTGCAAGTCAAGGATTAACACGGTTTTACCAATCCACATCCTAACATATACCGAGTGGAACCTTATAGGTCCGGTGATGCCTTTCTCTTCAAACTCAGTTCCATCATCCAATTCGGTTTCGGTCCTTATCAGCCATTTATTACCGAAACCAATTTCAATGTATTTCAGTTTTCATCCCCCACACAAGTTTAATTCCTTAAACCCTCCGCCAATCATACTCCATCATTCGGGCGATGTTTAAAGCCCGGTCTTCGCCAAATAATCTTTCCACTACATGTATAGATGCGTCAATTCCGGCTGATACACCAGCAGAAAATACGATTTTCCCATTATCGACATACCGAGTTTCTTCCAAGATTACGGCGGATGCAGGTGCAATTTCTTTTAATTCGTTTATCGCCAAACGATTCGTTGTCAGCTTCAATCCGTCTAACAAATGGGCTTTTGCTACCAGAAGTGCCCCCGTACAAACGGATAGAAGAATCTCCGCGTGGGTCGCTGATTCGCGGATCCAATTTATAATGGTTTCGTTGTGCATTTCTTTCCTTGCGCCCCATCCCCCGGGGATAATGACAATGTCCGGCTTGGGGCAGTTGGTAATCGTATAAGATGGATTTATACTCAGGTTTCCCATGGCATTAATCGAACGGTTATGCTCTGCCACGGTGTAGACATGGAGATCTTTGCCACGATTGCTAGCGGTAATAAAGACTTCGAAAGGTCCTGCAAAATCCAAGGGCTCTACATTCTCGAATATAAGGATTGCTGCATTTCTTGCCTGCCGTACTTGTTCCATTCTCAATCATCTCCCCGAAAAAAATAAAAGCACTTGGTCTTAGACCAGATGCTTTGCCCAGGCGTACGGCTTATGAGATATGTGCTTCCTCGTGGTACTCCACGTATACGCCAGTCGCACATACCAAAAATTTCCTATATAGCATTTATATCAGAACTGTTTGAATATTACAACAACTTTTTTTCAAAAAATACACACCCTCCAATTTAACCGATTCAATCATTACTCAAACCGATCCTTTTCATCGGAATCTCGTGATTGTTGCTTGGCGGCGGGAGAGGTACACTTTGGTTGTGAAAGCGAAATATTTAGAACAATTTCGAATACCAAGGAGGTTGGCGGCTATGCCATATTTTGAAACCAAGGATTCCACGCGTCTTTATTACAAGGATTGGGGTTCGGGCAAACCTGTCGTATTTATTAGCGGGTGGGCTCTCAGTTCGGAGATGTGGAATTATCAGATGATTGACTTAAGCGCCCGGGGTCTGCGGTGTATCGCGTATGACAGGCGGGGACATGGCCGATCGGACGATCCGGGGCAGGGCTACAATTACGATACCCTTGCAGACGACCTCGCTTCGCTCCTCGAATACTTGGATCTTCACGGGGTAATGCTTGTTGCCCATTCCATGGGAAGCGGGGAGCTTGTTCGGTACTTGACACACTATGGCGGCGGACGGATTGAGCGGTGTGTATTTATCGGGACGGCGCCGCCTTTCCCGCTTAAGACAGAGGATAATCCTGACGGAATCGACAGGACGCTGATCGAGAAGAGCCGGGCCATGTGGAGAAAGGATTACCCCCTGTGGCTGCAAGAAAATGCAGGTCCGTACTTCGGCGAGGGGTCGCCGGACTGCTCCGTTTCATCCGAAATAACGGAATGGACGAAGTCGGATATGCATCAAACGTCGCTCAAGGCGGTTCTCGATTGCAATCTGACGCTGATCGAGACCGATTTCCGCTCCGAGTCGCGGGACATATCGCCGCCTACCCTTATCATTCATGGGGATAAAGACCGCTCCTTTCCGGTAGAGATATCGGGGATGAAAGCCGCGCAGCTTCTGCCCCATCATCGCTTCATCCTGTACGCTAACGCACCGCATGGGCTTTACATCACCCATATGGAACGGGTCAACAACGATCTATTGACCTTCGCAAATGAATGAATTAGTCAACAATGGATCCTATCACAACAAAAGAAGCTTCCGTCCACTCCTATAGTGATTCCGGAAGCTTCTTTTGTTTGAGATTGGGGATAGGCTGTGGTTATTGCGGGTTCATATCACAGCGTCCAAGAATCCGAGGCGGAACCATACAAGTCAAGCATGGATACAGGAATCCCCAGCTGTTTCATGTAGGTAAACAATTGTCCCCGATGATGATACAGATGGGTTGTGATTTCCATAAGCCATTTCACCTGTTCGACAGGATGCTGTTTGGAGAAAAACGGCGCCGTCTTCTTATACAGCAAATCCGTCTCATTTAAAGAAGTCATGTAGCCTTTTAACGATTGTACGCCTTGATGCATGACATCCGATAAGGCGACGGGGTCCCGCAAGGACGTCACTCGGATTGGCAAATTTCTAATCTCTTCTTTGGGTTTCTCTTGTAAAATCGCCAGTTCAAGCTCCGGCACTTGAACCAGATGTTGGGCCAGTTCGATTAAGCTTCGCATATTGGGATGCGGGCGGAAGTCCCATTGATCGTCCTTGATCTTGGAGATCAATTCGCAGGTCGTGGTGAGAACCAGCCCCATTTCATCAAACAAAAGGTCCCGGATATGGGAAATATCCTTGTTCACTTGTCTCATCCTTTCCTATGTTGAAGTCGTCCTTCAAGATCACTATATCAATGAAATAAGTCAGATCCTGGCTTATTATTGTGATAAGATAAAGAAAAAATGGTAGGCAGGGAATCATCTTGATAAAATCACAGCGGTTAATTCGCCTGATGATGGTCATCAACGCAAGAAAAAAATTCACGGTGCGGGAACTCGCCGACGAATTTGGATTGTCTCCGCGGACGATTACCCGGGATTTGCAAGAGCTGAGCGAAATCGGTGTTCCTATTTACACCGTGCAGGGGCGCGGCGGAGGCTATCGGTCGCTGCAGGAGAGGATGCTTGCCTCCGATTTCTTTCTCGGAGAACGAGGCCATCGCCATTTTCTTCGCCTGCCAGGCCTTGCAGTATTTCGGCTCTTTGCCTTTTGATGAGAGTGCGGCGGCCGCGGTTCATAAGTTCTACCATTACCTTCCGGAAGACGTGAAGGAACAAATCGAGCAGTTAAGAAACAAAGTGGTGATCTGGAACCCTTACCGTTCTATGGATTCCGCCTGTCTCCAAACGCCGCTGCAAGCCATTATGAGAAAAAGCGTCGTAACCATCACTTATAAGTCCGATGAGGGCCAGACGGTGAGGGATATTCAGCCGATCGGGCTTTATTCCAGCGAAGGCTACTGGTACTGCCCTGCATTCTGCCATTTACGCCGAACGTACCGGCTGTTCCGCGCGGACCGTATTCTTTCTTCTCATCTCAATGAAGAGGTCGCCTACCGGGAAGAATACAACCGATCCGTATTCGAATGGATTACTCCCGATTTGGCTTATTCCGAACAAATCACGTTGGTCGCAAAGCTTACACCGGTAGGAGTACGTCAGCTCGAATCGAACGTATGGTTCGGCTCACATATTGAGCTTCACGAGGATGGGGGCGGAACCCTTCGGAAGCGGATTCCTGTTAAGAAGCTCACTTTTTTTACGGATATGATATGGGCGCTGGGGGAAGCTGCAACCATTACGGAGCCTCTGGAAGCCGTCCATTACATACGGCAAAAAGTAGAGAGGGTCCGGCTGCAGTACTTATGAACGGCCCAACGTGCGGTTTATGAAGAAAGGGAAGCCGAGCCGCCGGCTTCCCCTCTCACTTTGTAATTAGCCGATTTACTCTACTAACGAGAAAAGCCGGCTTTTTATGAAATCGTAACTCGGCTTGTCGTCTTTCTTTGCATAAAATCTCAATCCGTCCACTCCTTTGAACAGTTGGTAGCACTTTAACCGTTTTTCAAAATGAGGAATGGTCCGGCCCGTTTCTTCCCAAGCTTTGCGGAGCCGTTCGGGAAAATTGATTTGAGGAACCCACAGGTGCAGCACGGCAAGCATCAAACATAAAATCCCCGTACATGGCCATTTCCCAATCTACGATTCCCGTAATTTGATGACCGTCGGACAGCATGTTCCCAAAATGGAAGTCACCGTGCACCAAGTATCTTTCCTTCGGGGCATATTGAGCCAGATCGATCATGATGCTGTAGAATTTCTCGAAAACGTCTCTCTCCAAGAAGCTCTGTTCGAACAACAAGGGCCATCCGTGATAGAACCCTTCTTGTTCTTCTTCAAAGAAGGAGGCGAGGCATTCGCTCCACGAGTCGAAAGAAGCTTCCCCTAACGGCGAAATCCATCCGAAGCTGCCCGAATCATCGCATGGAATTTGAGCCAACATACTGAACCGCTTGATAAGATCGGGAATGAGTTGCCTAATGCCATCGGCATTCAGCGTGCTGACGGGTGCACCCTTAACCTTTTCGGTAATGGAATAATGGATATCGCCGATCGTTCCAACCTTTACGACTTTCGGTATAGGGAGCTGCAAAGAATAACGATCGCTGATCCATTTCGTTTTTTCCAAGGTTTCTTTGCTCTTTTTAAAATGAATCACAAGCTCCTGGCCGTCTTTTCTGTAGCTGAAAACTTTACTCAGTTCCCCCATTTCAATCGGCGTTACATGGGATACGCTTTCCGATTCTATCTTTTGCAAAATTTCCAATGCCGTCTCCAAATGCATTTCAGGCTTAAACGAATTCAACTCAAAATCACCCTTTACCCTGCCGGAGTTAGATCTCTAGACCTTTTCGCTTCATGGCCGGTCTCTTACCCATCTTATCACCCATCCTTAAACGTAAATATCTCGAATTTATTTATAAATAAACTTTCCTGCTTATTATTGGAATGAACCTTCGTCTCCAAATGCTCCTCCATCAATAACACTTTCGTCGGAATCCCGGCTTGATCCATGATCCGGAAAAGAATACAAAAAACTGACCTTCCAGAAACGGTCAGTTTCGCAGCAAATAAAAGTCAGATTTATTCATAGGACCCCGTAAATTTACGACAAGATCTGTCACTATTATGAGGTAAAATGATTTCAAGACCCGGTTAAACGACACGTTAGCGGGCAAAGTACCCATTCGAAGGAGATGTTCTAATCATGACATTTCAAGTGAACCCGTTTATCATGCTCGACGGTAACGCAAAGGAAGCTATCCGGTTTTACGAAACCTCGCTGGACGCCAAAGTCGTTTTTACCCAAACGTTCGGGGAAGCGCCGGAGGACCCGGCACATCCTGTACCGGATGAAGCGAAAGACCGAGTGGCGCATTCCGTGCTGAAAATCGGGGATGCCGAACTGTTTGTTGCAGACTCTTTTCCCGGAAAGTCCAATTCAACCGGCGGCCCGGTTCAAATCTGCATCACCACTCCCGATACCGAAACGTCCAATCGATTTTTCGATGCTTTAAAGCAAGGCGGCCAAGTCATCCTGCCTCTCCAAAAGATATACTTTAGCCCGGCATACGGTGTGGTAACAGATCCATTCGGCGTAACGTTCCAAATCTTCACCCGGAGACAGGGTTAGCTCCTTCACCGGCTGGCGGCGCTTTGATCCCGTAACGCTGTATCGGCGCCAGCCGGCAATTAGGTTCATGAATCGTCACCTCACCTAAGGTCGAACGCCTCAATTTGCGCACGGGCCGCTTCCGGAATCGGCGTGCTCTTACCGCTTTCCGGATCGACCATTACCAGTACGCATCGCCCGGCCGCCCTCAGCTCGTCTGCCACAAGCGGCCGCATATTCCAGCTCCAGCGAAGAACGGCCGAGATGGGCGGTTCGCACATGCAGCTGAATCAGATCCCGCAAATAGATCGGCGCAAAATATTCGCACTGGAGGTCCGCCACGACCGACACCCGATCACGGCCGAACAGTTCCTCGGTGACCTGCAGATGCTCAAAATATTCGATCCGTCCCTGCTCGAAATACATAAAGTAGCTGACATTATTGACATGACCGAGCAAATCCGTCTCGCTATAACGGATTTTGACCGGTGTCGAGAAATGGAATTTCTGCAGCCAGCTCTTCGGGGCCGGCTGTACGATCGATGGTCTTCTCATGGATTTAATCTCCCCTCTTCCTAAGTGAAACCGTCACGGTCGTCCCCTCGTTTAATTTGCTTTCGAACGTAATTTTGCCCTGATGCTCTTCCACGATTTTGTGGCTTACCATCAGGCCAAGGCCGATGCCTTTATCCTTGGTTGTATAGAAAGGCTCGCCCATGCGCCGGATCCGTTCAGGAGGAATGCCGACTCCCTCATCAATCACACGGACATACAGATAGGCCGGGTCTTCGCCCTCAACCCGAACGAATACCCGCCCTCCGCTTGGCGTGGCTTCGATTGCATTTTTAATCAAATTGATGAATACCTGCTTCAGCTGATTTTCCTCGCAGCAGATGGAGGGGGCCGATTCCGGATAATACTCGTCCAGCCCGACATTATGCATCAGCGCCTGCGGAGCCAGCAAAGCGGTCACCTCACGCAATATGTTCCTGATGTCCCGCTCCCGGTACTGAGCAGACCTGGGGCTTGGCCAGCACCAGCATTTCGCCGATGATCGACTCCATTCTCTTCAGCTCGTTCATCATTATATCCACATACTCGGTTTTGATGTGTTTCGGATCATTGTGTATCAGCTGCAGGAAGCCTTTGACTGCTGTAAGCGGATTGCGAATTTCGTGTGCGATGCCGGCGGCGAGCTGACCGATGACACCCATTTTATCCGAGCGGTGCAGCAGCTGCTGCGCTTCTTTCTGTTCGGTAATATCGCGAATGATGGCCGCTCCGCCGCTAATGTTGCCTTCACGGTCCCTGATGCAGAAATACGATATCTGAACCTGAAGCACCACTCCCGACTTGGTGACCCGCACCGTCTCGATGCCGTGAATACAGCCGCCGTCCAGAACCGAGTTCACCTGTTGTTTCATCTCTTCGCGATAAGCTTCAGGTATGCTGGGCAGCTTAAAAGCATGCAAGCCCACGAGTTCCGTCCCGGACCATCCGAACTGGTCTTCGAATTTCGGATTCACGCTTGTGATTATACCGGCGGCATCCGTTAACACAACGGAATCCAGATGGTGATGGATGAAAGATTCGAACACCTCTTTGGCCCGCTGGAGTTCAAGCTCCGCCCGCTTTCGGTCCGTGATGTCCTGCGTGGTGCCGATCACCTTGAGCGGTTTATGGTGTTCGTCATATACGACTTTCCCCGGGTATGAATCCAGCATTCCCGGCCCTTCTTCGAGATCATTCGAAGCTCGGCATCGTACGGACGGCCTTCACGGAAATGTTCGAAGTGCTCCTGCAGCGCAAGCAGGTGCTTCTGCCTGCTCTCCTCATCCAGAAAATTCGTCAACTCATCGAATGCGGCGGGTACCGCCGGATCGATTTCAAATATCCGGGCCAGTTCCTTCGACATGATGAGCTGGTAATTCGAGAGATCCATTTCCCAGCTTCCTATCTTGGCCAGTTGCTGCGTCTCTTCGAGCTTCCGCTTGCTTTCCTCCAGTTCTCGTATATAGTCAGCCTGTACCCTGCACTCCCGGACGATAAGGGAATACAGGGCCGGTGGTTCATCCTCCGTTAGAATAGGAACCAGGACAACTTCGCCGAGATCATAGTCCCTCCACTCCCCGATTTCGAAACATTCCTGCATTGCTCCGGCATTCAGCCGCCTTACTCCTTGCTGCAGCCTCAGGAAAACGGAAGGCGAAAACAGCTGATTCAGATGAACCGGCCGATGGCGACTAGGCCACAACTTCTCCGCCGCGTCGTTCATGTAGACTAGGGTTTGCTGCTTGTCGAATACAAAGATTGGATCAGGTAACAGCCGATAAGCATGCAGAAAGTTGTTCATGGTCCATAACCGCCCTTTTCCCCGATGATTCAGACAGAATGGATTCCTTATTCCACACGCAGACTCCAAATTCCTTGTGCTGCCCTCGTGAATTTTACAAATCCATCAGACGCTGAAAATGGAGAGCGAACTTCATGCCTGAACCGGTACAGAAGGGCCTTTTCCTTATGGACCTTCAGCTTTGCTATTCTTTTTTCTCCGTCGCATAATAGATCAGCGCAAGGGCGGGCAAAGCGATACCAATCGACAATGCCGCTCTCCAGCCCCCCACAGCGTACGCCCAGCCGCCGGTCGCTGAGCCTAAAGCTCCGCCGGCGAAGAAAATAGCCATATACAAGCCGTTAAGCCGGCTTCGGAGCTCGGCTCCCAATGCGAATATGGCACGCTGCCCAAGGACCATATTGGCCGAAACGCCCATGTCTAAAAGAATGGCCGAAATCACCAGGATGATTAACGCGGCTATGGAACCGTCCTGGGCAAAAAGGGGCAAGAAGACCGAGACAATAACTAAGGCTAAAGCAAGCCCTGTGGCGGGGCGAATCCATCCCCGATCGGCAAGACGGCCGGCTACCGGTGCAGCGAGCGCTCCGGATACCCCTACCAATGCGAAGAGCGCAACCGCTTTTTGGGAATAATGGAAGGCCGGGCCGGTCAATAACATAGGAACCGTCGTCCAAAATAAACTGAACGTTCCGAACACGCAAGCATGATAGATGGCTCTACGCTGCAGGATTGGCGTTGTCTTGAGTATACGCAGCATAGAACCCAGAAGCGCAGGGTATCGTATGGCGGCCAACGGTCGCCTTGCAGGAAGCACCGTCGCCAGGGCAAGAGCCAGCATGAAAATCACGCCTGCGGATAGGTAGTATACCGCCCGCCAGCCCATAAACTCCGTTACCATACTGGATAGGGGACGAGCCAGCATGATGCCGAGCAGCAATCCGCTCATGACATTCCCTACATTGCGGCCGCGTACGGCATCCGGCGAAAGATGAGTCGCGTAAGGCACGAGCACCTGAGCCGCGACCGATCCGAGCCCGATAAACAGGGAAGCGGTAAGAAAGAGGGCGGAGCTTCTGACTACCGCTGCAGCCGCCAGAATGACGGCGGTGAGGAGCGACGACACAACAACAAGCTTGCGGTTTTCCAGTATATCCCCCAAGGGCACAATAAACATGAGTCCGATGCCGTAACCGATTTGGGTAAGGGTGACGATCAGACCCGCCGCCCCGGAAGAAATTCCAAGCGCTGAACTAATGGGCCCCACTAAAGGCTGCGCGTAATAGAGATTGGCGGCGATGATTCCGCAAGAGGCAAAGCAAGAAGAAGGATGATCCACGCCGGAACGGGTTTCTCCATATTTTGATTGATTGAACTCATTGTGAGCACTCCTTTAAAAGTCGAGTAAACCATCCTGTTATCGGAACAATCGTTCCAGTAATATTAAAAAAATAAACTTATAGCATCTCCATTACGGCATTCATCATGTCATAGGCTATCTTTGTGTCGGTATTCACCTTGGCCACGACGGGGATGCCGTGATTAAGGTTAAGCAGCAGATGAGATAACACCTTAATATCTTTCTTGGGGTCGATTTCTCCCGTCTGCTGTCCTTTATGAAGAAGTTCGTAAAAGGCCCGTTCCAATTCCTCGAAGCTGTTTTGTATCAATTGACGTATGGGTTCATCCGGCGAATCCAAACCGATGGCTGCATTCGTAATCAAGCATCCTTTGGGCGAATCCTTATCAAAAGCGAAAGCAATGTGCTGTTCAAAGTACTGACGGATTCCGGCTTTCGCAGACGTCGCTTGGATCAGCAGATTTCTTTTTTGCTGGCGGATTTGTTTGTAATGCTGCAGGGCTTCCAGATAAAGCGTCTCTTTGTCCGTGAAGGTTTCGTACAAGCTGGACCTGCTTAGGCCCATGGCCTTTAATAAATCCGGTATGCTTGCCGCTTCGTACCCTTTTTCCCAAAAAACCAGCATGGCCTGATGAAGCACGTGCTCCTTGTCAAACTCCTTGGTACGTCCGATGGCGATCCCCTCCTTATGTGTAGATCTCAGTATAACTTTTCGGGAATGAGTAGTCCAGTATTTTTTTCATGATTCCATCCCTATAAGCGCAGAAAAGACCGCCTGATCGGTCCGGCGGCCCTGCTTAAAGCCGCTGAGTTATTTTTGCTGCACGGCGACCGGCTGTTCTTCTTCGGACATTACCTGACTCTTCTTAAAGTCGATCGGCTCGATGCCTTCCGCTTTCCACACCGTGCCTCTCCGCTCGTACTGGAATAGTTTTTCCACGGCATTCGCGATTTGGGGCCCCAGCTCCCGCTCAACCAAGTACAAGGCCACGTCAAGGCCCGAAGTCACGCCTCCCCGCTCACTAAGCGAGGACCGTCTTCCACGACTCTTGCCTCAATCGGAATGGCACCGGCAAGACCTAACGCGAGCCATGCCAATAGGATTGGTAACCGCATGCCGATCTTTTAATAAACCGTCCATCGCAAGCAGCAATGAACCTCCACATACGGTAGCCACCGTGACTTCCTTATTGTCAAAAGCTTGTTTCATCATTTCCGTTAATCCTGTTTCCTTGGCCTTCCATAACACCTTCGGAATGGCGTCTTCCGAATTTCCCGCAGGCTTACCCGAAGCTCCCGGCACCACAATGATTCCCGGACGATTGGGGTCCAGTGCGGCCTGCGCCTCAAGGGCGGGCCCGTTCAAACCGCTCGGGACAGAACGCTTGCCTTCTGCGGATACCAATTCTACAGTTACGGCGCCGCCCGAGTACATTCCCGCGGCAACGAATACTTCATAGGGCGCCAATGCGTCCAGCAGATCAAAACCGTCGAATAATACGATTTGAACGTGGAGCTTTTTGTCCTTCGATGCATCCTCGTTTGCTTCCGCACTTGCTGCTGGGGCCATTAGACCTAGAATTAGTGTTAACGACAGGAGTAATCCAATAATTTTTTTCATCGATGATTACCTTTCCTTTCATTTAAGGGATATTGGAGCCTCTTTGGATGGACCGATCGTTCTAATGACGACTTCAGGAAGGATCAGCAGCAGCACCATGGAGCCGTAAACGCCGATGATGTAGTCGCTAGCGTAAATGAGACCGAACCCCTGATGAAAAAGGGAGGTGATCAGATGAATCATCAGGTTCGTAAAGCAAAAGGCATAGCTTCGAATCATCCAGTTCCGGTGGCGGATGATCCGCTTCTTTTGGATTTGTACGAGCGCCATACCCGTTATAAACAGCCAGATAATATTCAGCGCATTGAACCCCATACTGCTTATTTTTCCTCCGGTAGCGTAAGGCGCCATGTATCCGGAAGTAACGACGACAAGAAGCACGGATACTAAATATACGTAGCCGTTGATGCGGTGGAACTTGCGGCTTTTTTCAAAGATTCGATTGGAAAAGTTGAGCAGTCCCGCCGCCATGGCGATGCAGGCAAACGCGACATGAACGCGCATCACGTTTAACCAGACCGGAAGATGAAGCTCGCGCTTCAGTCCGGTTTTATGGCTCAAGAATGCCTCGGCTCCGGGATCGATTATGTAATTGGTTACCAAGGCGTAAAGGATAAAAAGAATACTGACACAGGCTAAAAGTCCGTATAACGTTTTCCGTTTCTTCATGCGATCCAAAACCCCCGAGGCTCCACTTTAATTACCATATACATCTCCGGGTTAGGAAACCCGCTTGCCAGTTAATTTGGATGCCGGCAGTATGCCGGCCCGGGCCACCCCGGTCATGTAATCTTCACCTGCGGTAACTTCGAATTTCAGATTTAAGCGCATCGGCTTCGTGATTTGCAGCGACCAGGTTAGCTTGTTGTCCTGGAGTTCGGGGTTTAAGAAAACCACCGTCTCATTCCCTTGCGTTGCTTTACCTTGGATCACCCCATTCCTTGTAGAGATGGAGAGCCTAACCTGCAGCTTCCCAACCGGCGTAGCGATGGCCGTATCCCAATCTCCGTCGAAAATCGATGCGTGGGTGACGGTGTCGTGCGGGCTATCAGGAGCCATTGGTGTTTTGTCCGCCGCGATGTTCGGTTCATCGCCGCTCCATGGCTTATGAGGGCTCGGCGCCCTTCCTGTGTCCCGCCAAACCGTCCCCCTCCGTTCAAATTCGAATAACCGCTCTACCGCATGTGCGATACGCGGTCCAAGCTCGCGTTCCAAGAGATACAGAGCTACATCGAGTCCCGAAGTCACGCCGCCGCCGCTAACCAGGCCGCCGTCGTCCACTACGCGCGCCGGGACGGGAACGGCACCGGTTGCTCCAAGCAAATCCATGCCCAGATGATGCGTTACCGCCGGCCTGCCTTCCAAGAGCCCTCCCATGGCCAGCAATAGGGAGCCGCCGCATACCGTGGCGATGACGATGCCTTGCTGCCCGAGTGCCTGCCCGATCATACCGGTCAGTTCTGTATTCAATGCACGAGCCATAATCGCCGGGATCGAATCCGGTCCGTCTCCTTCGACGTCACCCGCCGCACCTGGCACAACAATGATGCCCGCAAGTTCCGGGTTCAATCTGCCGCTTGCTTCCACTTTTAATCCGTTGATGCCGCTGGTCACGAACCTCGGCCCTTCGGCGGTGACGAATTCTACGCTTAACGCGTTTTCTGCATACATAGCGGCGGCGCTAAAAACCTCATAAGGCGCAATCGCATCCAGAAGATCGAAGCCGTCAAAAAGCACGATTTGAACCGTTAACATCAATCAGCCTCCTCGTATCAAAATCAGTACGTTCATTTTACTTGTGTCTTGTTCACGAGAAGCATTGTAACAAATGAAAATCTCAAACGAAGCGGCAAAAAGGTCACAAAACAATAAACATTCCATCACAAAACAGGCGGTCGCGTAGTTTCTTGCGAAAAAAATGATAAACTAGAATTCGAAGGTGGGATCTGCATGAGCGAACCAAACACGATACTGGTGGTAGACGACGACCCAAGTATTGTTGAACTATTGAGGGACTTCTTGGAGTACGAAAATTTTCACGTTATTACCGCATGTAATACCGCTGAGGCGTGGACTGTGTTCGAACAGAGTGAGGTTCACTGCATTATCCTGGATATCATGATGCCGGGACAAAACGGATTCGAGTTATGCCGCCGGATTCGGGCGGAGAGCAGCGTGCCTATCCTTTTCCTCAGCGCACGCAGCGATGACGTGGACAAGATTCGAGGGCTGACGCTCGGCGGCGATGATTATATCGTCAAAACCGCTTCGCCCGGCGAAATTATAGCCAGAGTCAAAGCTGTATTGCGGCGTTCCGCTCCCCGGCGCCCCATGAATGGACGGATCCTGGATTTTGGCCGCCTCAAGCTGAATCTGTCCACAAGAGAAGTAACGGTGGATGGAAAAAATGTAGTACTCACGCCTAAGGAATACGAGTCGCTGCGATTATTCGTGGAACACCCGAGACATGTTTTTTCATACGAACAGTCGCTGGCCAAATTTTGGGACGGTGTGGGCGATAAGCATACGATTCGTGTGCATCTCGGCCGGCTTCGCGACAAAATCGAATCCGATCCGAACCAGCCGAAGCACCTGGTCAATGTATGGGGCGTAGGGTACCGCTTCGAGGGAGGATAATATGAGAACACTTCGCATTCGAACGTTTATGATACTGATCTTCTTCATCGTACTGTCGGTACCGTGGGACTTTATTCTTGCAGCTCGCTTCTTGGAGACCAAGACGCTCAGTTTTGCAAAAAGCGGGGCGCAAGATGAGATGCAGCAAAGACATTTGGCCGAGATCACACATCTGATCGAAACGAACCCGGACCAATGGAGGGATCCCGATTGGCAGATCCAACTGCAAAAAGAGCTTCGGGAAGCGAAGATGGACGCGGCTATTCTTTCTGAGGCGGATCAGGAGATTTTCCGGTCTAATCCGGAACGAGCCGGCTCATTATCGTCAACCGAACGGTTCTCGGTCATAGAGGACGGTCATTTACTCGGAAAGGTCGTCATTTACCTCCCGAAGTCCAATACGGTTCAGATGATTTCGGCGTTTGCCGGATTATTATTCGCTTTCCTTATAATCGGTATGGCCATGCGAAGGCTCCTTCTTAAGCCCCTTGAGAGGATGGGCTTTGCAGCCAGACAGATCGCCGCAGGAGATTGGGATGTGAAGTTGCCTTCATCCAGGATCACCGAGATCTCGGAAGTACGCGACGGATTCGAAGTGATGGTAAGAGGGCTCCAGCAATCTTTTCGCAAACAAGCGGAATTGGAGGAGGAACGTCGATTTGTGATCGCTGCGGTCGCACATGATTTACGGACCCCGTTATTCGCCTTACGAGGTTATTTGGATGGGCTGGAGCAAGGAATCGCCCAATCTCCGGAGAAAACAGCAAAATATCTGGCGATCTGCAAGGAAAAGTCGGCGCAATTGGACCGGCTGGTAGAGGACCTGTTCACATTTACCAAGGTGGAATATTTGGAGATGAAGCTTCAGGACAATACGATTGATTTCAAACTTTTACTCCAAAGGTCCATTGACAGTCTAAGTCCGTTGGCCCGGCAAAAGCACATCTCGATCTCAAACCATGCTGCAGACGGTCGCTTCATTAGCGGCGACATGCACTTATTGGAGCGTTCCATCAACAATCTTTTGGATAATGCCGTCAGGCATACCCCTTCCTATGGTGAAATAGTTGTTGGGTGTTATACGGAGCACGACCAAGTAAAGTTTACGATACGTGACACCGGGCCGGGCTTCTCCCCGGAAGAACGGCGACGGGCTTTTGAACCTTTATATCGTGGGGAAATTTCCAGGAATCGATCAACCGGAGGCGCGGATTAGGTCTCGCGATTTCCCAAAGAATTATTAGGCGCCATGGAGGGGAGCTTACCGCAGGGAATCATCCGGAGGGCGGGGCCCTCCTGACCGGTTGGATTCCTGCAAGGGTCGCTTCCGCCCCACCCTGTTAAAAACCGGTCGTATTTGACCCCTTCTGGATATTCTGGATTTGCATAACAGTATTATAAATTGTAAAATTATCCATGATAGGGGCTTGATGGAGGCAAAAAGTACGACCCGCAAAATCCCCGATATGAAATCCAGACATGCATTATTCACCGGATTCGCAACCCACACAGTATACTGAGACCTTTTCAAGTATCCCCCGGAGAATCGAACGCTGATCTACACGACAAACAACCCTAGAGCTACCACCGGCATCTTCGGAAAGTGATCGAGGGGAAGGCCTCTTCCCTAGCAGCAAGGCACTGCTCAAGATGCTCTATTTGGCTGCGATGGACAACCCTTCACAAATGAACAGGCCTGCGGCCAGTGGGGCAATTCCTACGAAATTATTGACCGGGGATAAAATAATCATTCAAAAGGTCCTAATTAAATATGCTTAAGTTATTTGTGGGGGGATGTATTTGGAAAGGATTAATCACATTGCATCAATAACAGGATTGCGCGGTTTGCTTGCATTATCAGTAGTTCTGTACCACGTCTACACCGGGTCCGTAGACGGCAACATCTTGAAGCAAGATTATCTCCCTAAGTTTACTTCTACTTTTGGGCCTATGGCAGTTAATCTGTTTTTTGTCATAAGCGGCTATTTGATTACCAAAAGTTTAATCAAACATCAATACATAAAGCGATTTGCCTTGGACAGAGTTATTCGAATATATCCGGTATTTCTTACCGTTCACCTGCTCATTTTTGCCATCGGCCCGATTGTTAAATATAGTTGGTTTGCAAACATTTCATTGATCTCGTATGCCTATTACTTTTTCGTAAATTTATTCTTTCTTCCCGGATTATTGGATTTACCGATTTCACAGATTGTCGCATGGTCTCTTAGTTACGAAGCCGCCTTCTATATCATGATTTGCTTTTATTATTTCATTTACCGTAAGAAAGGAATTTGGTATTTACTTCTGCCTGTCATCCTCATTATTTCTTGTTATCTGGTCTACAAGCATCCGATATTTTTGTTTTTTATTGTCGGCATTTTGCTAAGTTGGAATCAATTGATTTCGCATATACCCAGTTTAACTAAAATAGGTGGACTTGTTTTCCTGCTGTTGTCTTATATCTTATATTATCCCGGCTTCATTTACGGGTCGCTGGTGGCGGCATTTTTTTTCTTTCATTCTATTATTAAGGAATATGGAATGGTTTCAGCATTGCTTTCTACAAGAATCTTTGGATATTTAGGAAAAATAAGTTACAGTTTATATCTTTGGCATACATTTGTCATGTATCCTGTAAAAAGACTATTACTCAAGCTGCAATTACCCGGCGAATGGCTCGGAATGATCATTTTCGGTTTAGTATCGATAGTTATATCGTTACTTATATCCCATTATTCTTATAAAATTCTTGAGGTTAAATTAGCGAACCGCTTAAAAAGGTCGCTTGCCGGTAACCGGGACCAAAAACAAAAGACCCTCGTGGTTGCGGAAAAAAGTGTCTAGATATCCAGCGACGATAACCAAGTCTGTAACTCTAGCGAATCCCCGACAAAAAAGCCATCATCCAAGGTTACCCGTTAAATATGTTGCTTTTTATTAGATTCTCTGTTTCATCGATAAGCTCACGTAACCGGCCCAAAGCTTTCTCTGAATCGTCCTGTTCATCTGAAAGTAAGGCGAAAATGTGATTTACTCTCTGGGAGTATTGGCTCGGTACCAGGTGAAACGAGTCGGCTATGGCGGCGACCCCCTTTTCGTTCATCCAATAGGTTTCGTTAAGGGCAAACAATACCTGATTCAAGCAAGATACCGCCCTGAAGCAGCACCCGGCCACATACGATACATCTTTTTTGTAGATTCCTTTGTACCCTATTTCCAGAGAAAAGGCCGCCTCCCATAAAAATTTATGAACGATGGCTTTTTGAAGGACCGGCGGGTATGGGACGGTTCGGTTTTTGAGCTCGCCGATCACACCTGAAGGGTCCCACAGCACTTGGCACAACGCTATCTCAGCGAAATAGATCGAGTTGATAAATCCATGCGGATGTCCCGGCTGATAGTGGATGGTGATCTCACCCCTGATACACTCTTCCAGCACCTCGGACACTTTCTTCAGGTCACGGAATAAAAGATCGACCGGCTTCCGATTCACCTTCAACCAGCCCCCGCCATTAATCCAGGGTCCCCAGCCGCCCGGTTCCGTTATTAAGCTGTCTCGATGAGCGTCATCTATTTCGGCGACCACTCTGCGAAGCTGGGCAATGTCCAATCCTGTGCCGGAGTTGTAATAGATACCGATATCGATATCGGATTCGGGACCTTCCGTCCCTCTGGCTCTTGAACCGCCAAGAACTAAAGCGGTCACTCCGTTAATTTCCTTTAGACGGTCAACGATCTTGGTAATGATGTATTGCGCTTCCATATATCCCACTCCTATGCTATGGACTCTACTCCATGATAATGAATGCTGATCTTGGCGTGAAGGGAAAGGACTCATTAAGTAATGTTCGACGAATGATTCGGGAGTCTTTGCCCTTGTTGTAAAAATTATCCACTTAAGCTGGAGGATGATTTTTCCGATAAACGCTATGGACACCAGCATAGAAAAGTAGAGTGAGGGAACGCATCTTGAAAAAGCAAATGTCGAAGTTAAACAATCTTTCTTTAAAGGTAAAGATTCCCGCTTTTATTAGCGTCTTCGTGATCTTTGCCATATTAGCAACATCCGTTGTTTCTTATCTATTCGCCTCCGATTTGCTCTTACGGAAAAGCATAGATGAGATTAACGCCCATTCCGATCGGCTGGCCCAAGGACTCTATACAGCGGAGCAACTGGAAGAGCAGTCTGTCTTTATCACTGCCCAGCACAGTACATTCCGCGATCTGCTAAAATTGCGGATAGACGGGAAGCTGTCCGATACGGATTTCTTTTCGTCAAAAAATCCTTATTTTAACAAAGCCAATGAAATCTTGACGAGCACGCTTAACGGAACGCGCGGGAATGAATCGTTCCTGGTTCTTGACCTGAAGGGAATCATTATCGCCAACACCAATCCCGCCAATATCGGAGAGTCGAGGGCTGATCGTGAATACTTTACGGAGGCGGTGAAAGGGAATTCGTTCGTCAGTGATGCCTTAATATCGAAAAGTTCAAACAGCATGATCCTCACCTTTTCGGTACCCATCAAGGACGTAGACGGCAAGATCCTGGGCGTGTTTGCTTCCACCGTAACAAGCAAGTTCTTTACTGAAAAGTTAGGCGAAGGAAAAATCAACAGCGAAGGCGGCGTCGAAATTTTAAGCCGCGGCGGTATGATCCTGTACAGCTCCGTGAATCCTTCAAGCGTCGGACAGAAAATGACAGGAGACGGCTTTGAAGATTTCTTAAAGGATCGGGCCATGGGCGAAATCAAAACCGGAAACCTGGATAGCGCCAACCAGTATATCCGGTGGAATAAAATCCCTCGTGCGGATTGGGTCGTATCGGTTGTAGACAGCTATTCGGATATTAAACGTCCGGTGGTAAGCATGATGTACCGGCTAGGGATCGCGACGATCATCGCCATAGCGGTTACGGTTATCGTTGGTATCCTTCTTTCCCGTCATATCACGAACCCTATTGTGCAATTAACCCGCTTATTCAAACAGCTCGCCGGCGGGGATTTAACGGTCAAAGCAACCGGGCGTTACGAAAGCGAATTTAAAGACTTGGCGGACAGCTTTAATGCTATGGTAGAGCAAAACAAAGGGCTTATCAGCGATATGAACAACTCCATTATGATCCTGAATAAAAGTACCCGGGAGCTAAATGCGGTTTCCAGCCAAACGGCTCAATCCATCTCCGAAACCACTACGGCTTCGGTGGAGATAGCCAAAGCCATGGAATCTCAATCCCATGACACGGAACAGATCGTCGAGAAGTTTTATCATTTCGGTGAGAAGTTTGTCTCCATGAATAACAACGTCCAATCCGTTAAAGAACGTGCGGATGAAATTACCGAGGTCTTTCATACGAGCAGCGTGATCGTGGAACAATTGACTCAAATCAACGACAAGAATGAAGAAGAAGTGCATAAGATCTCTGAAATCACCACGAAGCTGGAAGAAAGCTCCAGCAGCATTTCTTCCATCACGCAAGCGATTAACGAAATTTCCAGCCAAACGAATTTGCTCGCGCTTAATGCGTCCATAGAAGCGGCAAGGGCAGGAGAACATGGAAGAGGCTTTGCGGTGGTTGCTCAAGAAATCCGCAAGCTTGCCGAACAAAGCGCAAATCAATCCGGTAAAATCCATGAGATCATTCAGCAAAATCTCGCTTTCGTTGCTGAAAATAACGAGAGTGTGGCTGAGATCCAAAAGATCGCTGCGCTGCAGGACGAATATGTCGGAAAGACCAAGCACGCTTTCCAAGCCATTATGGATAATGTGACGGAAATAACAGAACAAATCCGCTCTATGGCAAGCGACGTATCTCTGATGCAGCATACCAAGGACGAAGTCCTCTACTCGGCCCAAAATTTATCCGCATCCGGCGAAGAAGTGTCCGCTTCCGTAGAGGAAGTCACGGCGAACATGCAGGAGCAATCAGCGATGGTGCAGCGGCTCGCGGGAATGGTTGAAAGCATGGACCTGCTGACGGAGGATCTGAAAAATTACGCTTCCAAATTTAAAACGGAATAAAGGATAAGGGATGGAGTGAATTCGGCTCCATCCCTTGCTTATTTAATGCTGAAAATCCGATTTCGGGAAATACCCGGCCTCATCGAATTTCATTTCTTCCGGCCGGCCGACGACCTCTACATCCGGCAGACTCTCGACCTCGGGCAGCAGGGCTTCCGATACATACAGATATTCCAGGTGAAGCGTGCTTGGAATGCGGATGATCCTTGCCTCTTCCGGCGGGACTCCCCAATTCGCGCGCAGGGCCGCCGCAATCGCTTCCCTGTCGTTATCCATAACGATCGGAATCGCCGCACGCTGCAGGAAGGTGCTGGTGATGACGTTCTCGTTCATCTTCTGAAAATCCACGGTTTCGAACAACCGCCGCGTCGTCAGATCGGCGAGCCCAATGCCCAGCGCGTTGCCGTGGGATTCCTCGCTTAAGTCGCTGGCAATGATATATTTGATGCGCGGGCTTGCCGGCTCTTCCGCACCAAGGATCCGGATTCTCCCGATGATGTTGGTGTCCATCCCCGTGCCGCTATAGTTTTTCCCGATTTCATCCACAACCAGAACATCGATGTCTTCTACGGGGAGCTTCGGCATTAAGGAGGCGGACCATTCGAGCAGCTCCGCTTCTCTTTGCTCGATTTGCCCGGTCGGGATCGCCTCGATCAGCGCCGTTTGCTCGAAGGCATTCTCCACGATCGCCACGCCGCAGATCACATTTGCTTTCTGCAGCACCACCCGGGCCACCTCAGGCATCAAATCGCGGATTCCATGGACGCCGTAGGTATGAATCAGCAGGGCCTGCTTATGCTTGCCGAGCCCGATGGCGGCCATTTTCATCAGACCGCTCTCGATCCGGATCGGCGATTTGAAATCGGTATGCACCTTGATCCGCCCGATCACAATAATACCGTCCGCCTCCATGGCATATTGGTCAACATACACAGGCATCCCTGTAGGCGTCTCCCCGACGGAAACGACATCCATCGACGAAAGGATCGGCGCCCCGCAAAATTCCTCCGTCACCCCCAGGCTGTGCAGCACTTCCACCTGTCCTTCGGCCGTTGCTCCTCCGTGGTCGCCCATCGCCGGAACGATGAAAGGCTCCGCCCCACGCGCCTTGAGCCGCCGAACGGCGGCCCGAAGAATAACGGCAATATTGGCAATCCCGCGGTCGCCTGCCGTGATCGCGATCCTCATCCCGGGCTTAACCTTGTCGTCCAATCCCGCACGGGACAGTTGCTCGGCGACTGTCCCGTCGATATCGCCGACCACCGGACCCGAGAAACGCCGCCTGATCCTGACCAGTTTCGGAAATTTCATGTCTCTCCAATCCCTTCTTTATCAAATGAGGATAAGACGGCATCCGTGAAGATGCCGCCCCTGATTATACGTTTTGCGATAGCTTCAGCTCGCTCCTGCCGCCGCTATCCGCTTTGGCGGTCGGATTCACAAAGCGCCCCAGGATCAGCGTAGTAATTGCCGCAAGCACAAGCGAACCCGCCAGGAAGTAAAAGCCTGCATGAAAGTCGCCTGTGGCGTCCTTCAGCATGCCTACTACTTTCGGGCCGTAATATCCGCCTAAATTGCCGATCGCATTCTGCAGTCCGAGCGCGGCTCCCGCGATGCTGGCGGGGACGATGGCCGTAGGGATGGCCCATAACGGACCGTATGGCGCATATACGCAGATTGCCGTAATCGAAAGAAGCAGCATTTGCAGGAAGGGATCGCTTACAAATTGACCCACCACCATAGTGACCGCCCCGATCAGCGCGGAACGGCGGCATGCTGAATCCGGTTCATGCGCCGGTCGGACCAATAGGAGTTCAGCAAAGCATGCCGATCAGCGCACAGGTGAACGGTATCGCCGTTAGCCATCCCATCGTCACCGGATCCTGCGTAAAGGTTTTCACCACGCTCGGTACCCATAATGTATACCCGTAAAATCCGGTCATCCAGAACAGATACATGACGACGAGCCCCCAAACCTTGCCATTCTTGAAAGCGGCGCCGAAGCCGTCCGACTTCACTTTCTTCTTCTGCTCTTCTTCCAATTCCGCCAGCGACTTCCGCTTCTCCGCTTCATTCATCCAGCCCGCTTCGGACGGCCGGTCCTTCACTGCAAAATACCAGACAAACGCCCATACAAGGGGCGGAATGCCTTCGATAACGAGTACCTGATGCCAGTTAAAATGGGCCAGCGGCGCTCCGGAGAGCGGCGCCATCAGCATAGCGGAAACCGGCAGGCACGCCATCCAGAAGGCGTTGGCCCTGGCCCGCTCCTTCTGGGTGAACCAGGAGGCAAGCAGCACGAGCACGGCGGGCCATACCCCGCCTTCCGCTACGCCGAGGAGGAAGCGAACCGCTTTCAATTGTCCTTCGGTTTGCACCAGGCCGGTGGCTATGGCGGCAATGCCCCACAGCAGCATCAAGATAAAAATGAACTTGCGGGCCGACCATCTCGTGGCGAGAATGCCGCCCGGAATCTGCAGGATCATATAGCCCCAGAAGAAAATACCGGCAATGTCCCCGGCGGCCGAGGCGGATAAATTCAGATCCTTTTGCATATAAGGCATTAGAATGCCGATATTGATCCGGTCCATATAAGCGAGCATATACATGATGAAAGCAACGGGTATGATTTTCATCCATTTGGAAGTTCCCACAAGGAATCGCTCCTTCTAAGTCGATTAGGCTTCAAGCGATTGTACAGCGCTTACAATAATGCGATCCGCTTTTATTTGTTCCGGTTCATACTCGCATAGTCCAACCCCTTCGGTATGTTTAATTTAGAAACACATTCAGATAATGAAACCGCTTAACACAAATTATAGTCGTCACTTCAAACCTAATCAACGCCGTTCTTGTTTCATTTTTAAACATTATTTACAAATCATTAAAATGCAGTTGATTTCATATTCATATTGTTCCATTAAAATAAAGTAAAGGTACGTAACCTGAAAACGATAGGAGAGATAGCCATGCTGCGTTTGGCATTGATGGGAGATCTGCACTATTTCGGGGAGGAAAACGTTGAGCTTCAGCAGGCGAAGGAACGTTTTTATGAGAGGTACTTGCTGCAGTTTCTTGAGCTTGAGGCAGATTTGCACATTTCGCTCGGGGATCTGACTCACATGGGTCTCGCTGAAGAATTCGAAAGCATGTACCGCCTCATCCGCCGCTCCGGCAAGCCGTTCCGCCACGTTCTGGGCAATCACGATGCCTACGAGCTGCCCAAAGCCGAGGTCGAATCGCTCATCGCCCAGCCGCTGAACGACGTGCTGGAAACCCCGGAGGCGCTCCTCATCTTTCTGGATTCCACGAGGGAAATGCGTCCGGATGACTGGAGCGGTTATTTGACCGGGAAGCAGTTGGAATGGCTTCAGGCTCATCTGCAGGTTTCCCCGGAGAAGCCCGTTATGGTCTTCGCCCATCACCCCGTATACGGAACAACAACGATGTCAAACGATGAGAAAATGCATATCGATCCTTCCATTGACATCCGATCCATCTTAAGAAGCAGAGCCGGCGGAGGATTTTACTTTAACGGTCATAATCATATCCATTCGATCGTTCGCGAGGAAGGATGGCATTTTATTCAAACGGCGGCGAGCCTTTGCCATCCGTCCTTCCGGATCGTCGAAATCGACGGATCGGAAGTGCGCAGTTCCGTTGTGACCGCTGCCGACCCGGAAATTTTGGAGAGCGCACGGATATTGTTCGACAAGCTTCCCCGTTATCACCGGGCTCCGAATGCACAGGGCGAAGCCGCTGACCGCGACCAATGCTTCCCTCTGGCGGCTGCGCCACGGATCTGACAGAAGTGCAAAAACCGTCAGGGAACGATAGGTTCTCTGACGGTTTTTTAGACTTTATATAAAGATTATTCCATCATCATTCCGCCGTTGACCGGCGTATAAGAGCCTGTAACAAACCGGCTCGCATCGCTTGCTAGGAAGGCGATTACATCCCCGATATCCTCCGGCTGCGCGATACGGCGCAGGGGTGTCATTTGAGCCAAGGCCTCTTTCATATGCTCGGTCCCCGGCGTCTGAGCTACTGCATCGGTTTCGGTCATTCCGGGTGCCACCACATTGGCTGTGATGCCATAAGGGCCGAATTCCCCAGCAATATACCGGGCGAACGAATCGAGCCCGCCCTTGGCCGTGCCGTGGGCGATAAAATTCGGTGTCGCATGTTTGCTTGAGCCGCTGGAGACATAGACGATCCGCCCGTACTTTTGCTCAACCATGGCCGGAATGACAGCCTGCGTTACGGTAAAAGCCGCCTTCAGCTCCCCGTTCAGCTTCTGCGCAAACTCATCCCAAGACACTTCCATGAACGGCTTGACCGGAAAGCCGATGTTGGCGTTGCTCACTAGGATATCAACGCGGCCTCCGAACACCCGTTTGGTTTCCTCTACCAGGCTCGAGATTTCCTGCGGGTCGCGGACATCCGCCCGGATGGCGACAGCTTCCCCGCCTTGCGCCGTGATCTCCCCTACCGTCTCTTCGGCAGCGCAGCCCGTTGCTGACATAATTGACCACTACCTTGGCACCCTGCCGGGCCAGACTCTTCGAGGCGGCTCTGCCGATTCCTCTTGCCCCGCCTGTGACGATCGCGATTCTTCCTTGAAGGTTCATGAGTCCATCTCCTAATCTAGTCATTTCGTTCCACTTACTTTCTCACGAGATGCCGATGTGTTCTTTCCTTCCGGGAGCTGGCGATCACCTCCATCCGGGGCCGTAAAGAGGCCTGATAGTGAGTAATAACTCACTAATTATTACTATAGACCCCCGCCCAAATGTTGTCAATCCGGCGAGGAGCCGTCCACATGCTCCCTTCCCCTATGACGCTGCGGATATAATGGACGGTCCAATTTCAAACAAAGAAGCTCCCAATCCGCTGTGAAAAACGGAAATGGAAGCCTCTTTTGTCGCGGAAAGCGGGTTATCACCATTTAAAACGTTCGACGGTGCGCTGCATTTCTTCGGCCGTCTTGGACAAGGCAAACGTCGAAGAAGCGATCTCCTCCATAGAGGCAAGCTGCTGCTGGGCGGCGGCGCTCACGCTCCCGAAGGAAGACATCGTGCTCTTCGCGAGATGCGACATCTCCTGAACCGAAGCCGACACTTCCTGGGCGCTGGCCGACATCTGCTGTGTAATGGCAGACACCTCATGAATCTGCGTTACAATCAGCCGGGTGGATTTCTGGATATTGTCAAAAGCCGCTCTTGCTTCTTCGGTGATGCGGGCACCCTTCTCGACATCGGCGGTTACCCTGGTGGTCATCACTTCCGCGGCCTTTACAATCAAGCTTGTCATTTGGGACAAGGTTTCCTCGATATCGCCCGCCGTCAGCTTCGATTGCTCCGCCAGCTTGCGAACCTCCCCGCAACCACGGCGAAGCCCCGGCCCTGCTCGCCGGCCCGTACAGCCTCGATGCCCGCGTTTAGCGAAAGAATATTGGTTTGCCCGGCGATGGCGCTGATCGCGGCCGTCATTTGCGTCACTTTCGCGCTCAGGCTGTGAAGAGTCTCGATGAAATGAGCCGATTCTTCCACCGACTGGCGAATGGCGACCATTTGCTCCGAGACCTGCCTGACCTTCTCGCCGCCGATTTCCACATCCTCCGCCGTCTGATTCGACGATTCGACGATGGTACCGGCGGATTCGGCGATTCTCACAATCCCGACGGACATCTCTTCCATGGTTCCGGCGCTTTCGGCAATGGCACGAGCTTGGTCTTCGGCCTTCCTGGCGGAATCCTGCACCATTTCATTTACATGCTCGACCGCTATGGTGTTTTCTTCGGCACTGGCCGCCATTTCTTCGCTGGATGCAGCCAGCAGGCTTGAAGTCTGGGACACGTCCATGACAATCCCGCGAAGCGATGCCACCATGGCGTTGTAATTCTCCGCCAACACCCCGATTTCATCCTGACGTTTCGTAATAACCTTTTCGTTCAGATGTCCTTCGCGCACACGAGTTGCCGAAACGGACAACTGCTCGATCGGACGCGTAACCCGGTTAATTACGAGAGTGAGAAGCAGCATCATCACGATGATCGCCACGGCCAGTACAACCGCGGTCTGCACCAAGATCGGCCGGGCGGCTTGGCTGAATTCCCGGTTCATAAGGACGGCGGCGATCTTCCATCCCGTCTGCTCGTTAGTGGTATAGAAGGCTTTCCGGGTCTCTCCGTCCAATTCATACGACACCGAACCGGACTTCCCCGCCTGCATCTTTTGAAACTGTTCCCCTGTCGCTTGATCGCCTAATTTCTGCGTAGGATGTGACAAGTATTTATTCGTCCTGTCCAGAACGTACGCATAGCCTTCCGTACCGAATTTGACATCTTTGACGATATCGTTAAGCTTGCTGAGGCTTAGATTGACGCCGATCGCCCCCTTGCCGTCCGGCGACGTGACGCCTATGATCACAACGACATTCTTGGTCGACACCGAGATGGTCGGATCCGAAACAAGCGGTTTGCCCGGCTGGGTGAAAAGTGCTTTGTACCAGTCCCTCGTCCGCGGATCGTATTCCTGCTTGCCGGGGTCCGGCGACTTCATCCAAGCCCCGTTATTATTGCCTAACGTCAGCACTTCAAGCTCGGGATGCTGTTTCATGAAATCGTCGATCAATTTCTGCGTCTGGGCATCCTTCTTATCGATTTGAGCCGAGGCAATCTGCAGTGCCAGCTGTTTCATGTTGGCCGTCTCGAGGCCGATGATTTGATCGATCGTTTGGTTCAGCGACTTCACGTTGGATTCCGCCGTATCCTCCAGCTTCTTCTGCAGCTGGGCTTTGGCGCTGTTATAGGAAGTATAGCCCAGGATGACTCCTGGAACGATCAGCGCAAGGGCAAAGAACAAGAGCGACCTGCTGCGCCACCCGTTTAATGGTAAGCCTCTTGATGAATCTTCTCAACAATGTCATGATGAAGTATCCCCTTACCCTAGTCAAATTGTTTGGATGCTTGGCTTCATTCGTCAAAAAAACAACTTTCTCCACTCTATTTCATTTCGGCTGTAAGCACGGAATTTTGTATAAGCTTACGAAAGATTAAAAATTTTTTATCATACTTCATTTCTGCGGCAGAAAAAAAACCGTCCGGTTTCCCGAACGGTTTAACTTCTTATGCTTATCCTTTCACGGCGCCGGCCGTGATCCCTTGAATGATGTACCGCTGCATCAGCAGAAAGAAGAGGATGATCGGGACGACGGCCATCGTGAGCGCCGCCATCGCCAGATGCCACTCGTTCGTATACTGCCCGAAGTAGACGGAGGAAGCGAGCGGAATCGTCTGGTTCCGCTTGGAGCTGAGCGTGATCAGCGGCAGCAGAAAATCGTTCCAGATCCAAAGCGAGTGCAGAATCGCGATCGTTGTGGTGATCGGCTTGAGCAGCGGCAAGCAGAATCCGGAAGTACACGCCGAAGGTTCCGCTCCCGTCGATATGCGCCGCTTCCTCCAGCTCGCGCGGAATCGATTTGATGAAGCCGTGGTACAGGAACAGCGCGAGCGGAATGCCGAAGCCCCAATACATCATAATGATACCGTACAGCGTATTGATCAAATGCAGCTCCTGCGCGACCTTCACCAGCGGAATCATCATCGTCTGGAACGGAATGACCAGCGAAGACAGGATCGCAAGGAAAATAATCTGGCTGACCGGACCCGGACGGCGGACCAGCTGATAGGCCGCAGACCGAGCTGATGAGCAGAATGCCCGCTACCGACACGACGGTCACGATCAGGGAGTTCATAAACACGCCGAGGAAGTTGATCTGTTTCCAGACGACGGCGAAGTTTTTAAACTGGAAGATATGAGGAAGCGCGACGGTCGACGTGACGACTTCGTTGTACGTTTTGAACCCGTTGATGAAGGTCATGTATAGCGGGAAAAAGAACAGCACCGCCAGTGCAATCATGAGCAGTTCAATAATCCCGAGGCCCGGAGTGTAACGGTCCCGTTTCACATTTCCACCTCCCTGCGTTTCATGACGGCCACCTGCACGAGGGTGATCGAAGCGAGCACCAGGAAAAACAGAACGGCCTTGGCCGATGCGTAGGTGAACAGGTTCTTCGTAAAGGCGTCCAAATAAATATGGTAAGCAAGCGATTCCGTTGATCCGAACGGCCCGCCCTTGGTCAGGGCAAAGTTCAGATCGAAGCCCTTGAAGCCGTTCGATATCGCAAGGAACAAATTGATCGTCATCGCCGGGCGGATGAGCGGCAGAATCACATGCCAGAACCGCTTGAGACGCCCCGCCCCGTCCATCTCGGCCGCTTCAAGCATGTCCTTGGGAACACCCTGCAGCGCGGCCAAATAGATCACCATGAAATAGCCTGCGGAATGCCAGACCGTCACGATAACGAGGGACCAGAATGCGTACTCGGGCAGGCTGAGCCAGTTTTTCTGAAATAACAGCCATCCGGTTGCCTTGCCGATCTCTCCGAACAACCGGGTAATGATGAACTGCCAGATGAAGCCGATGATGACCGGCCCGATCACGTAAGGCAGGAAGAACGCCGTGCGCAGCACGTTCCGCGTCTTCAGCGCCATGTTGAGCACCAGGGCCAGCAGGAGCCCGACCAAATTAAGAAACACGGTCGTGACCAGTACATATTTAAATGTGAATGAGAACGATTTCAAAAATCCGGTGTCGCTGAACAGCTTGACATAATTGCTCCAGCCCGCCCAGCGGACTTCGCTGCTGATCCCGTTCCAGTCCTGAAACGAAAACAGGATGGCCCGCAGGAACGGCACCAGGATGATCATGGCGAAAAATAGAACCGCCGGCGCAACGAAAGCGGTATAGGTGAGCATTTGCCTCGTTTTCGTTTTGGTCATGGCCTCTCCTTCCTCTCCGCACACGGAGTCTGTTTAATAATGGTGCATGGCCTCCGGTCGGAAGCCATGCACCCGTCGTTCAGGACTATGTTATTTTTTGACGCGTTCCTTCCAGATCTTCTGCACTTCGGCCAAGGTTTGCTCTTTATTCATTTGTCCGCCTACATAAGCCTGCAGCGGCTTTGCAAACTCCTGGTTCGAACCGGAAGGCCAGAGGGTATGCGCCCACGGTATCGTCTGGTTCTTCTCGACGTAGGAGCTCAGGTCTGCAGCGAGCGGTCCGAGCTCGGGTGTCGTCTTCAGATCGGTGAACGCCGGGATCAGCTTGAAGGAGTCGACCAAATATTTTTGCCCGTTATCATGGAGCCAGGTCAGGAACTTCTTGCATTCGTCCAGGTTCTTGGCATTCTTGTTGATGACGTAATAACCGGGAACGCCTACAGGCATCTTCGTATCTGCGGCGTTGTCGTTCAGCGGAATGGCGAACATGCCCATCTTGATGTTCGGGTTGATCTTCATAATCGAGTCGATGGTCCATACGCCCTGCTGCATCATCGCCGTCTTGCCGGAGGAGAAGTCCGACACCTGGTTGTCGTAGCTGACGCCGACCGATTCGGCGCCTTTGCCGTACTTCACGGTCATGTCCAGGACATCGAAGAATCCGTTCATGTTGGCGACGTCGTTCACTTTGGCTTCGCCTTTATTGATTTTATCGATCGTCGCCACCGGGTCTTTCTCGTAGGCGAACGGCAGGTTGAACAAGTGCTGGCCGAGCACCCACCATTCCTTGTAAGCTTCGGAGTAAGACGGAATGCCCGCGGCTTTCAGCTTCTCGTTGACCTGCTTCAGCTCCGACAGCGTCGTCGGCACCTTGTCGATCCCCGCTTTGGCGAAGAGATCCTTGTTGTAAATAAAGCCGTAGCCCTCAAAGGCAACCGGGAAGCCCAGCTTCTTGCCGTTCACCGTCATCCCCTGTACCGCGGAAGGAGATACTTTGGACATCCAGGGTTCGTTCGACAGATCGGCGAGTTTATCCGACCAGTCGGAAATATCGGTGAACGCTTTGGTCATAAAGACGTCCGGCGCATCCCCGGAAGCAAACCGGGTTCTCAGCAGCGTATCGTAGTCGGAGGTCACCTGCGCCTCGATTACGACATTCGGATGCTGGGCCATGTAATCGGCGGCCATCGCTTTGACTTTGTCGGTAATCTCCACCTTAAACTGCATCAGTTTGATGGTTACTTTATCTCCGCCGGCGCTGCCGCCCGAGGATTTTCCCGAGCTTCCGGCGTTATCAGCCGGCTCGTTCCCTCCGGCGCAGCCGACCGTTGCGGCAAGCAATGCAGTCACCGTAAACATCGATAACCATTTTTTCATGACTCCGGTTCCCCTTAAGTGTAGTTCATCTGTTCAAGATCAGTGTACTAAGCCTGCGGCGGGAAAGGCAGATAATATTTTCGCCGAAAAAAGGAATCTATGAATGTCGCTGCTGCTTGCGGTACTGCAGCGGAGAGGAGCCCGTCTGCTTCTTGAACACTTTGCCGAAATAATTCTCGTCTGCGTACCCAAGCGTTGCGGCCATTTCGGAGACAGGCATCTCCGTGTGGATGAGGAGCGACTTGGCCTTTTCCATCCGCACTCGGTCAGATACGTCATGACGGTGGTGTTGTACAGCTCCTTGAACTTCTTGGCGATGTACTGCGGGCTGAAATGAAACTTCTCGGACAGCACCGACAAGGAAAGATCCTCCTGAAAATGCACGTGCATGTAGTCTCGGATCGTCTGGATTCCACGGGAGCCGAAGCCCTCGCCCCCCGCTTCTTCCATCAGCCTCCACCACTGCTGAATCAGCATGCGCTCCCATTCGTCCAAATCACTGATCCACAGCGGCATGAAGAGGTCGGCCGCTTCCCTGCCGGACAGAACAAGCCGGCTAGCCCGTTCCAGCAGCAGATTGGCTTCCACGGTGTACGCCTGCAGCTCCTTCAGGCTTAAGGCTCCTTGCTCCCGCAGCGAACGGGTGAAGGACTGGATGATTTCCGCCGCGTAGGCTTTGTTCTCGCTTTTCAGTGCGGCCTGCAGCAGGATTTGCTGATCCGTCAGCCGCGGCGGCTCCTTGGACGGTCCGCTTCGGATGCCTGGGGTGCCTGCGCCGCCGAGCAGATTGCACTTTAATAGCGCTGCGCGTGCGGCCGCGACAGCTGAAGGCGACGTCTCCGCCGACGCTTCCGCCTCGCCCAAACCGACCAGCGCCTCGAGCCCCAGCGTGTTCCGCCAGGCCTCCGCCACTTTGTCCATATACCGCTTGAAATCGCCGGGCGTCCGGTACGCTTCCTCCGCCGAAGTGAGCAGCGACCATTGGTAATCGTCCAGCCGGCACAAGTAATGAGAGCCGTAGGGCTTCAAAGTCTCGTGAGCAATATTATTGACTGCAAAAACGAACAGCTCGCCGTCGCCGAAAAAACGCCGGTCCACGAGCCCCATCCGGTTGCGCGGCAGCACGAGGGCCGCCCGGATCCGCTCCGCCTGAAGCCCTACCTTATAGAAAATCCCGCGGATCGCTTCGCTGAAAGCCGCCTCTCCTTTGAAATAGGCCGCCAGCTTCTGCTCGTCGAGCAGCGCGTCCGCCTGGCGCAGGCGATAGCCGGTTTCCCGCTTCTCCTGAAGATGGCTTTCCCGCTCCCGCCAGGCCGCTACCGCCCGCTCCAGGGCCTGCTCCAGGTCGCTTTTGCGGAAAGGCTTGAGCAAATAATCGACGCCGCTCGCACGGATCGCCGCGCGGGTATACTGGAAAGCGTCATACCCGCTCACGACAATGACCTGCGTGTCCCAGCCTTCTTCCCGCAAGAGGCGCAGGAGCTCGGTCCCGTCCATCCCGGGCATGCTCATATCGCAGAACAACACGGCGGGTTGATGGGAACGGATCAGCTTAAGGGCCTGCCGCCCGTCTTCAGCCATCAGCCGCTCGGTAACGCCGAATTTACCCCAATCGACGGCCAGCTCGATGCCCTCTCTGACATGCTCTTCATCGTCGGCGATCAATATCTTCATGCTTGGGCCCCCTCTCGCTTATATGGTTCAGCGGCAGACGAAGCGAAATGACGGTAGCTTCATACGGCGTGCTCTGAATGTCCCATTCGAATCCCGGATCGTAATAAAGACGCAAGCCGCTGCAGCACGTTGATCAGCCCGATGCCGCGCTCCTGCCCGCTGTGCAGCTGACGCTCGGCGTATTCCCTCCGGATGCGTTCCAGCACGGCGGGCTCCATCCCCTTGCCGTTATCCATGACGCGGATGCAGAGCCGGTGCGTCTGCAGCTCGATCCCGATATGAACGGTTCCGGTCCCCTTCCCTTTCTCCATCCCATGGATGATGCTGTTCTCCACGAGCGGCTGCGCAGGATCATCTTCGGTACCTGCACATGCAAGGCCTCGGCAGGGCAGGACATCGTATAGGACAGCCTGTTCTTGAACCGTCCCGTCTGCAGCGACAAATAATGCTCGATATGCCGAATTTCCGCCTGCGGCGGCACGGTCTCCGATTCCAGGTCCATGCTGTAGCGCAGAATCGCGCCCAGCTCGGCGATCTTATCGCTGATTTCCTCGGAACCGTGACGGAGCGCAAGCGTTCCGATCGACTGCAGGGTGTTGTATAAAAAGTGCGGATTGATCTGAGCCTGCAGCATCTTGAGCCGGGCCGTCGACAATTCCAGCCGGTTCCGGTACTCGCGGTTCATCAGGTCGTCCAAATTGCGTACCATCGTATGAAAACGGTGCTCCAGCACGCCGAGTTCATCCGTGCGCCCGGTGGCGGGACCGAGCTCGAAGTTGCCGGTTTCGACCCTGGCGATGCTCCGCAGCGACCTCTTCACCGGTGCGATCGTCCGGTAGGATAAGATAGCCGCGAGCACGAGGACGAAGGCCACGGCGATAAATTGGATAATCAGCGACCGGTTCAGCGTCCGGTTGGCCGATTCGTTGACGGCGGCGGCAGGGACGAATTTGACCATCGTCAGCGGCAGGTCCATATATTGGTCCCGCACATAGATAAATACGCCGTTCCGCCCGTCCCATTTGCCGCTGAAGGAGCCTCGGCTTCCTTCCAGCTTCAGGTCCCGGCCGCCGTCCAGCCCTTCGGGAAGCGGGCCGTCGCCCGAAACGTGCAGCGACTTCAAATCATCGCGGATGTAGAGGAAAATCGTTTCCCCTTCGGACGGATTGGCCGCGGACAAAGGACGAATCAGCTTCTTGATCTCATCCAGGCCCACATAGAAAGAAAGCATACCCAGCACATCCGGGCGCGGATAGTCGATGATCGGCTTATGAAAGGCCAGCACCCGTACCCTGCCGATGGAGGCCGTTTCATATCTTTGATTGGCGTCCCAGCCCGCCGTCTCGTCTTTCGGCATCGGAGGAACGGGCGGCGCTGGAATGCTGAGACCGACCTGGCCGATATCCGATTTGCTGACGATTTCTCCGGTCAAAGCGCTTACATAACGAACGGCGCGAAACTCCGGGCGACTGTTATAGATCCCCGTCAGTTGGTCCGTCATGTATAACGTCTGGAAGGGGACGATTTCCTTCGATGCCAGGTACCGCATCAGCGTCTGGTCGCGGTAGAAGGAAACCGAGAGATGGTTCAGGTCATCCAGGTACCGCTTGATGTTGTCCATCCCGCTGTCCATCGTATTCTGGTTCAGCTCAATGACCTGCCTTTCCACGGAACGCGAGGTGGTACTATATGAAATAGCGATGGACAGCGACAAAGGAACGACCGCCGAGATCAGCATGCCGACGAGTAATTTTGCGAACAAGCTCTTTTTCAGCCACATCCGACGTTTCCCCTTACCTTTCGATTCACCCTGATGCTAACAGGGCCTCCCTTAGATCATAACAAGAAATCAGCCCGGCGGCTTCAGGAAAAATCAAACGGATTTCGGGGATATTTTCGCCTGTCCAGAATTACCCGGTATTCGGAGAGAAGAATCAGCCGCCGCCGGCTTCCAGCAGTCCGTATTTCCGTTTATACCGCTGCAAAATTTTCGTCCACCCCGGTCCCAGAACAGCCAGGAAAAACACATTGCAGAGTGCGTGCGCCAAATCGAAATAAAAGCTCGAAGCGAAGGCGGCCGCGACGGAGGCCCAGGTCAGGTCCTGCCCCATGTTCGCAAGGAACCAGATATTCATGATCCATCCGAACAAAAATCCCCACGCGAATCCAAAAGCTATCAGCAGCAGACGGCTTTTCAGGAGACTCCACCGATACAAATGCCCCGCCGTCCAGCCGATCATGCCCCAGGAGAACATTTGCCAAGGCGTCCAAGGGCCCTGTCCCAGGAACATATTGGAGACCAAGGCGGCCACCGCTCCGATCATAAAGCCGGTTTCAGAACCGAAGACTAGGGCGGAGACGATAATGACGAACGAGGTGGGCTGTACGCTTGGCGCGCAGCGAAGGGAACGCGGCCGACCGCAGCGATGGCGGACAATACGGCCACCAGCACGATTTCCCGTGCCTGAAGTGTGCGTCGTTCAAAGCGGCTAAAAAAGGGATCATCGACGCGCACACCAGAAATAAGGCGATAGGCAGATACTGCTCGTCGGACGCCCAAGCCGTGTAGGCCAGCGCACCGAAGAAGAGGAGCAGCACGACGCCGAAGGCGATCTTAGCCCGGGTCATTACAGATCCCCCCTCATCAGTTGGCTCATGGCCGTCGTATAATACAGGTTATCGCGGAAAAAGGGCTCCGGCGCGCCGCCTGCCGCGAGCATCCCGTCGAACATCATTGCGCAGCGGGTCGCGTAAGCCGCGGCGAATTCCACGTCGTGCGTGACCATGACCACCGTTTGGCCCATGCCCTGAAGCTCCCGCAGCCGCTCGCCCCACCTGCGCTTGGCGGAGGCGTCGAGTCCTTTGGTTGGCTCGTCGAGCAGCAGGAGCATGGGGCTTGTCATGAGCACGGCCGCCAGTGCCGCAAGCTGGCGCTCCCCTTCACTGAGATCGTAAGGATGGCGGTCCAGCACATGGGCAAGACCCAGCAGGTCTACGATGTCGGCGGTTTCCTTGGCGGCCTCCGCCCCTATATGTCTTCCCCGGGCCGCGGCCTGCCGCGGCTCCAGCTCCACCGTTTCCTCTATAAAATAAGTAAGCGGATTTTGATGCAAATATCCGATCTGCGCCGAACGCTCATGCGGTTTCCATTTGCCGAGCTCCTTCCCCTGCAGGAGGATCTTGCCCTTCTGCGGCTTCAGGATTCCGGCCATCGCCTTCAGCAGGCGTCGTTTTGCCGGAGCCGTTGGCGCCCAGGATGGCCAGCACCTCTCCCGCATGTACGCGAAGCGAGGCATTCCGGAGCACCGGCCGGGCATCTGCAGCCGTGTATTGGAAGATGAGGTCCCTGCATTCCAGCAGGACGGGTTTAACATCTGCCGGATCGGCGGCGCCGGGCATCAGGACCTCCGGCGGCTCGGACGAGGCTAAACGCCGCAGCTGCCTCCGTGCTTCTTTTACGGTGAGGGGGAGTTCTTCACTCTTATTCCCTTGGCTCTGCAGGAACAGCTTCGGAATCGGCGGGACGAAATCGCTCCATCCGCCGCTCTTGTCCGACCAAAAGGCGCGAAGCACCTCACGCGGCGTTCCGATATGACGGATCGATCCGTTCTCCATGGCGACCACCCGGTCCACGACCGGAAGCAGCTCCTCGTAGCGGTGTTCAGCGACAATGATCGTGAGTCCGAGATCGTGATTGATCCGCTCCAGCGGCTGAATCAGCTCGCGCGCGGCCAGCGGATCGAGCTGCGCCGTCGGTTCGTCGAGCAGCAGCGGCTTCGGCTGCAAGGCCAATACGGAGGCGAGCTGCACAAGCTGCTTTTGCCCGCCGGACAGTTCATGCACCTGCTTGCCGAGCAGGGAATCGAGCCCGAAATAATGAGACAGCTCTGCCGCCCGCCGCCGCATCAGCCCGGACTCGAACCCGACATTTTCCATTGGAAAAACAAGCTCGGACAGCACCCGGTCCGTGACCGTCTGGTTTTCCGGACTCTGCTGCACCATCCCGATATTTCTCGCAAGATACCGGTCGTCATACGACGAAAGCGGCTTGCCTTGGAACAGTACTTCCCCGCTTCGAAAACCCACAGGCGCCAGCTCCTTCTTGATCTGGCGGAGCAGCGTCGTTTTGCCGCAGACCTGAGGCGCCGCACAGGAGCACGAACTCGCCCGACTCCACCTTCAGATGGATCCGCTCCAGCACCGCCTGCTCCCCGCTGGATAGAGAAAGCTTAATTCTTGGATGTCCAAGAGCGCCATAGACATACCTCCTTAGCTTCAATCAGCACGGGCAACGCGGCAAAAAGCGTAAAGCATCCGTATGCCAGCGGCTCCCAGCCCTGCATCGTTACCGGTCCCAGCGAAGGGAATATCCGGTAAGTCCCGTAACCGAGAAAACGAAAAATCACACCGCCTGCAAACAGCGTAAGGAGAGCCGCCAAGAGCCCCCCAATCCCGGGAGCGCATTACGAATTCCTCATACCGCCCGCGGGAGCCCGAGCCGTACCCTTTCGCTTTCATTGCATCGGCCGTCTGCAGCGCTTCCTCCAGACTGAGGGTCAGCAAAATTTGCAGCGACTTCATGCCGTCCGTCGTCCGCTTGCGCAGGTCGCCGTGTCCCGGGTCGACTCCCTTCATTCTCTGAACGGAGGCAATCTCGGCAAGCCGGTGCTTCAGCGACGGAACAAACCGCATGGACATCACAATGAGCAGCGCGGTCTTCGGAAACAGCGAACCGAACAAATATAAGAACCTCGAGGGGAGATCACGGCATTATACGAAACGAACAGAACAAGAAGGAGCAGCAGGCTGACCATCGAAAAAGACCGTAAGCCAGCGACTCCAGCGTCACCGGCTGATCCCAGAAATAAAACAATATATGCCGTCCCCGGTGGGAAAACAGCGGATTGATCAGCGCATACAGCAGGCCTATGGGAAGATAAAATTTCAGCAGGCCTAATAGAGCCGGAAGCTCCCGGTTCAGGACAGTCAGCAGCACCAGAAGCAGCAGGAGAGTGGCTATGTATACCGGATGGCTTACCATCATGCCGAGCACCATGGCACCGATATAATAGAAAAAGCAGGGGAACGGGTGAAAGGACCGAAAGCCGCTGCTCATTTCATTTTCGCCCCTACGTCTTCACCCAGATTGAGCGTATACAGCCATTCGACCTTGTCTCCGGCCGACAGCTTATAAGAGCCGGCGCCTTCGCCGGGCGCCTTGCCGTTCACCTTATAGACCCAGCCGCTCTTCGGGCCGCCGTCAAATTCATACAAGTTGTCGATTCCCTGCACGTAGGCGTAGGTTCCTTTACCTTGGAATTCCATTTGAATTTTGTTCTCCTTGGTGACCTGCTTGAGCACGTCGAGCACGGTGGTCCCTTCCTTGTAGGGCACGGAGGTTTCTTTTAGAATGACGCCGCGCTTCGCGTCCCCGGTGATGCTGATGTTCAGCGTGCTGCTCTTGGGCGCTTCGGTCGCGGCCGGGGCCGTACCGGACGGCTCCGGCGCTGCGGCACCGGCGACCGACGGCGTGCTTGCGGCCGCGGGCGGCTCGGCACCGGCCGGCGGCTTCACCGCGGCGGCCGTCGGGCCGGCGCTTGCCGGCGGCATGGGCGCGCTCGCGGTCGGCGCCGGCACCTGGCCCGCGCCTTGTGCCGCCGACGCCGCTCCATCCGGCTGGCCCGCGCCTTGTGCCGCCGACCCTGCTCCGCCCGGTCGCCCCCGCGCCCTGCGCCGCCGCCCCTGCTCCGCCCGGCTGGCCCGCGCCCTGCGCCGATGCCCCTGCTCCGCCCGGCTGGCCCGCGCCCTGCTGCGCCGATGCCCCTGCTCCGCCCGGTCGCCCCGCGCCCTGCGCCGCTGACGCAGCTACGCCCTGCTGGCTTGCGCCCTGCGCCGATGCCCCTGCTCCGCCCGGCTGGCCCGCGCCTTGCGCCGCCGACGCCGCTCCACCCGGCTGGCCTGCGCCCTGCTGCGCCGATGCCCCTGCTCCGCCCGGTCGCCCCGCGCCCTGCGCCGCCTCCGGCTGAGCCGCAGAGCCGCATGACCCGACAGCGCAATCATCGCAGCGATTCCAAGCACATATAGCTTTTTCATCTATTGACCTCCCTGTATGTTCTAAATCACTTATAATCGGACGCTCAAGGCGTAATTCTTACAATGTATGACCTGCCCCTGGAAAAATGACGCCTTCAAAGTCCATCCCCACGCCAGCGAAAAAAGGAAAGGAAGAGCCCCTAAAAGGCAGGGCTCTTCTAACAACTTCCCTTTATGACTACTTCTTGACCGATTCGTAAGCTCTTACCGCTACCACCGCCGCCATCTCGCGGGTCGCCGAATCGAGCGGCAGGAACCGTCCCTGCTCGTCGCCTTCCATCAGCCCTTTTTCCCGAACGGCCTGGATCAGGGGTGCCGCTTCCGCATAAGCCTGATTCAAATCGCGGAACCCGTTCGAACCGGTATCGTCGCCGCCCTTAAGCTGCAGCGCTCTGGCCAGCATGATCGCCATCTCTTGGCGCGAAATAGCGGCATCCGGCGCAAAACGGTCCGCGCTCACGCCCTGTACGATGCCTTTGGCCGCCGCTTTGGCGACGTAGCCCGCATACCAGGCATCCGAGGCCACGTCGGCAAAGCCTGTCTTCCCATCCGACGCAGGCGATTCGCCCAGAATCCGCAGCAAGCATGGCCGTAAATTGGACGCGGGTCACCGGCTTTTTCGGCTCAAAGGTCGGAACCGTACCGCCGGTCCCTTCCATGATCCGGTAGACCGCGGCCTTCTGCACGAATGGCGCCGCCCAGGACGCAATGTCCGCCTGATCAGAATATGCCGTAGCCGTTACCTTCGCGGCATTCGAGAACGTCCGGTACGAGCCCAGCGCCATCAGCGCCTGCTCCGTAGCCATCACTTCGGCCGCTCCCCGCGGATATGCGGGAATGCGCCGCTGTCCAGCTGCAGCCCGAGCAAATACGCGAGCATGCTTTTCTCTCCGGACTTGAAATACGGGCTGTTCACCGGGTCGATGCCGCTAACCGTAAGCCCCCAGATCACCTGCGCGGTGCTCTCCGTATTCTCCACGCCATTCAGCGCAAAGCCGCCGTCCACCGACTGCTTGGAGCCGAGCCACTGCACCGCCTTGTCCATCGCGCTCTTCACCGCCGCCTGTTCCTTGTAAGGAGCAAGTGCAGCCAAAGCGGCGCCTGTCAGGTCGGGGTTCCCTTCCTCGCCTTTCACGAGCGGCCAACTGCCGTCCCCGTTCTGCACGTCCAAAATCCACTGCAGCAGCTTGCCGGTCGTCCACTTGGCATCGCCCGGAATTGTGTAAGACCCTGCATTTAAAGCCAGAAGCCCGTAAATCGGACCGTTACTTCCCTGCACTTCCATCCGCTCGTTATTATAAATGCGCTCAATCAGGTTGTAGCCGCCGATCTGTTCCGGGTTGCCGCCGGCCGCCTGGACGCTCAGCGCCAGTCTTTCGTAGTCGGTGACATTGCGGAACGCGCCTTCCTTTTCCTTCAGCATCGTCTCGACGGAGGCGAGATAATCCGCCCCGACAGCCACTCCCGCCCGGCTGAGCGCATAAGCCGACCAGTCGCTCAGCTGCGCTCCGCTTTGAAGCCACTTGGCCGCCCGGTCAATAGCCGGGCCGGTCTCTACAGAAGCTGCAGCTGCGCCGGCCACCTTGGATCGGTCGATCACGGCGAATTTCGTAAAATGGTTCACAAGCCCCGTCACGATGCCCGTCTCGGCATCCACTACAGCCGGAATCGGGATCCATTCGCCCGTCTGCTCATTCAGCCACGCCAAAGCCAATTGATCCGGACTTAGTGCCGCGATCGGCGTTTTGATGGCAATTTGTATCGGTTTATCAAAAGTCAGTCCCGCCGGGCCGAACTCATACATCGGAGAAACCAGCTCGCTGCGGTCAGCCGGGGCAAGCTCGCTTACCGTAATCGCCGTGCTGTCCTTCAGCGCTCCCGCCGGGATCTGCAGCTGAATTTCCGCTTTGCTGTCGGCAATGACCGTTTCGGCGGCCGCGGCGTCGTTTTGCTCAGCTCAACGCGGTTATCCGCCAGCTCTTTCCTCAGCGCTTCAGCGGCATCCGCCGTCATTTTCTTATCTGCGTTGACAACCAGGACCGACTTTGCGACCTCGCTGACCGGTTTCCGGTTGTCATAAGAGAGACCCAGGCTGCTGAGCCGCATCTGTTGGCGTCGAGCCGCTGAGCGCAGCCCCGCCGGCGCCGCCTCCGACATAGCTTCCGCCCGAGCCGCTTCCGGCATTCAAATCGGCTCCCCCGTTCACCGTATAACGCCATGTCACGTTATCGCCGGACCTCAGCGACGCAGCATCGGCGCCGGTTCCGAGGAAGCTTCCGTTCACCGCATACATCCAGCCGCTGAGCGGCCCCCGGTCAAACTCCCTCAAGCCGTCAATGCCTTGAACATAAGCCGTCGCTCCGGAGCCCGAGGACTGAACGCGGCCTGCGCCGAGCGTGCGGATCAGAATGGAATAAGCCGTATCCCCGCTCTGTAGAGTCACCGTGGTCGAAGACAAAATCGTCCCCTTGTTGCTGTCCCCGATGACGGATAGGTAGACAACCGGATTCCCGGTACCTCCACTCACTACTCCGCCGGTTGTTCCACCGGTTCTTGGAGCTATCGTGATCTTTTGCGTAGTATGAACGATTTTCGGGCTGGCACCCGTCACATATCCCGAAATATCCAGCGTATACGTGCCCTCGGGCAGTCCGGCAAACGTCGCCGATCCCTGATCGTTCGTCGTAACGATCAAATCCCCCAGCTTCAGTTGAATCCCCGCCGCCGGAGAAGGTGTGTCATATCCAAGCGTCTTCTTCACCGTAACGGTAAACGATTCGCTCGCTTTCGGCGACGCGGGATTCAGCGTCACCGAGTCGACCAGGTACGTGGTCGGATTCCAGTTCGCATCGTACCCGCTGTAATAGATGACCGCGCGATCGCCGGCCTGAAGCTTATAGTCCGCCATGCCGACCTGGGGATTGTCCCATTTACCCTGCCGGTAAACGTTATAGCTCCAGGCGTTGGCATCGGTTCCGACTGATTTCAGATACTTGCCGAAGGAAGCATTCTCGATTTGAAAAGGCACCTGGCCCGCCGTCAAAAGCTGCTGAACGCTATCCAGCAAATTCGGCGAGCTGGCCGGTCCTACGGCATACGTGCCGGCCGAGCCTTCAATTTGGATCATGGCCCCGATCTCGATGTTCCGGGTATCGCGCACAATCTTCGGGCCCGTCCCCTGCCGGTCGGCGGAAATCGTGAGCGGATAAGTGCCGCCCGGCAGCCTGACGGGAACCGCGCTATTCCGTTACTGTCTGTCTCCACCTTCTGGCTGCCCAGCTCCACATAAACCGAGGAAGCAACGGTGACGTCCTCCCGGCTGTACACCCAGTTCCATACCGATTTCTCAACCTTCACCTGAAAAGCCTGTCCGGCTATCGGCAATGCCGGGTCCAAGGTGACCGCTTTGACCAATGCGGTATCAAAACTGCTGTAATACAAGTAAATTTCATCGCCGCCGCGCAGCTGGTAATCATAAGATCCGAGAATGTTCGTGTTCGCATAATCCCACGTACCTTGACGCTTGACGTTGTACCACCAATAAGCATCTTTCGTTTTCCAGAGGTCTTTTACCGCATTAAAAATATGACCTGACGGGTCCTCTTGATAAGAAATCCCCTTATTCCGCAGCACTTGGATAATCGCTTCATAAGCGCCGCTGGCGGTAGCGGGCCCTTCTGCAATAACTCCGTCCGAGCCTGATACGTGAACCGTTACCGCCGCTGCGGAAGGCGTCCCGCCAGCCGCCGGTCGTAAGAACCGCTTCATACGTGCCGCTGTTCCCGCCGGTAAAAGCTTGATAAGCGACCAAAGCCATCAGCGCTTGCCCGGTCGCCCCAATGTTGGATGTAGCGCCGAGTGCATGGGCGAACCCGCCGTCGCTTTGGCGGTAGCCGAACAGGTAGCTCAGCGGGTTGCCGCTGGACTTCGAAAAGCCGGCGCTGCGCGGGCATCGATGCCCGCAGCAGACAGCCCGAGAATGACCTGCGCGGTGCTCTCCGAATTTTCTCCGAATTCGGAGAATCCGCCGTTGGGCGACTGATGTGAGGCGAGCCACTGTACCCCGCTATCGATCGCCTGCTGCACTCCGTTAAGCGTCTTGTAGTGAGAGAGGGCGCCAACAGCAGACGCCGTCAGATCGACGCCGCTGCTGGCTCCTCCGGCCGCGAGCGGCCAGCCGCCGTCCGTATTCTTCTGCGCGAGCAGCCACGCCACAATTTTATCCGGTGTCCACTTCGCATTGGACGGGATATTGTAACTGCCGCCGCTTAAAGCCAGCAGCGAATAAATCGCCCCGTTCGTTCCTTGCGCGGTCAGCACATCGCTATTGTAGATGCCCTGGACGAGGTTAACCGAACCTGAACCTGCCGCGACCTGCTCCGGATTGCCCCCGGCCGCTTTGACCCCTAGCACAACCCTTGCGTAGTCCGTGACCGTGCCGTACTTGCCGCCATTCTGCTGCAGTTGGGCGCTGACCGATGATAAATACGAGGCCGGCACCGTCTTCCCGGCCTTAGCCAATGCATAAGCATCCCAGTCTGTGACGGCATTGCCGTTGACAGCCTGGATGTAGCTCGCCGCATCCTCCATCGCTTGAGGAACCGTGACCTGTCCCTTCCCGGCACCGTCCGCATACACGGGCAGTACCCCGCCCAGCATGGATACCAGCAGGCACCAGCAGAGCAGCAGGATGTTCCACTTTTTAAACCATTCTGTTCTCTTCATCTGTACTTGTGATCCCCTCTCCTTCAAACTAAAAAAGGCACCCCTAAGAAAGGGATGCCGAATGCGCATAGACTTGCAAGCAGGACCTGACGTTCCTGTGGCCAGCCGAAGCCGCTCCCCTCCTAATTTCGCGTAGGCGATGGTCTCCTCGGAATAGACAGATATCCTGACTTGCGGTTCGTAGCCGTGCTTCCGTCTTCCCATCCTTAATCCCAATCAGGACAGTGACCTGCTGGAAGCCGCTCCCCGCTTACAGTGGCGCGACCGTGCCGGATTCTCACCGGACTTCCCTGTTCGTCGAACGAAGGCCGTCTAAGCTCATCCGTTCAAACTCTACCCGAGATGAATGATTAAAATGATTTTATAATCTTAAAAAGAATAACACGAAGCCTGTCCATCGTCTATTCTTTTTAGGGGAGCGATTTTTGCTGCATAACCCCCTATTGAAAAGAAGCTGAGCAGGGAAAATTCCCGCTCAGCTCTCTTCTATTTTCCTCCTCCGCATTCGCAGCTTTCGCCATACTCAGCCCTTTTTCCCGCTTGCTCCCCTTCCCGTTGCCGGGGTCTTGGCTATTTCCATTCCCTTTGCCGGAATCCTGGTTATCACCGTCGCCTTTCCCTTTGCCGGAGTCCTGGCCATTGCCCTTGCCTTGGTCTTGACCATGACCCGCGCCATTGCCATTACCTTTCCCATGATCCTGGCCTTGGCCGGGTCCATGCCCATTCCCGTTCCCTTGACCATGGCCGTGCCCGCGATCAGGCAGCGTCTTCACCGTCAAGCTGAGCTGCTCCGTGCTCCAGTTGTTGGCCCGGTCGCCCGCTTCGACGCGGAAGGTATACTTCCGGCCGGGCTCCAATCCGGAGACCTTGTAGTTCAGAGCATCCCCCGGTACAGTCGCCAGGAGAACTCCGTCCTTATAAATCCGGTAAGACGCCACCGCGGTATCGTCCACGGCTTCCGTCCAGCGCAGCTCGAGGCCGGTGCTTGTAATATGCTTCGCCTTCAGTTTACCGTTCATCCATTCGGGTGCCGTCACGTCTTCACCGGCCGGGCCGCTCAAGGTGGTTACTTTCACGGGTCTGCTCTGGTCCGAAATATTGCCCGACTTGTCGACAGCCGCAATCCGGTACCTGTACTCCTTCGCGTCTTCCAGCCCCGTAATCGTCTTGCTGTGCACGCCGGCTTCTACCGATATAGGCGTATCCGACCCGTCATAAATCATGTATCCCGCAAGGTCGGGCTCGGTGTTCGCATCCCAGAAGAGCGTAACGCTGCGGTAGCCGGGTATAGCCTTAAGGTTCTTAGGCACCGCCGGAGCCGTCGTATCCGGTACCGGTTTAACGGTCCGGGTCACCGTGATTTCGGCGGAAGCCGACATTCCGTTAAACTCGGCCGTCACCTGGCCTACCGTATCCTCGTTCAGTTCAGCCGCCGTGAACGTACCGTTCTCGATCCGGCCGATGCCATTCGTGACGCTCCACTGCACATTGCTTGCTGTCCAATGCAATCGTATTGCCGAACACATCGTAGCCTGTCGCACCGAAAGACAGCTTATCATTGCCGTTCAGCGTTTCCTCCTCCGGCGTTATGGAGACGCGAATCGGGGCCACCTGATTCTGGTCCACGACCTTCACGTTCAGCGCCGTCGTTACACCGGAAACCGTGATGTCGATACGAGCCGTTCCCGGCTGGTTGGCCGTCAGCATGCCGTCCGCCGTCACGGAAACGATACGGCTGTCGGACGAAACGAAGCTTTTATCCACGTCCTTGAACTTGCTCAGGTTGACAATATAGTCCGCCGTCAAAGCGGTAAAATCGCCGTACACGTTAATCGGCCTGTTCGCCCCTTTGGCCAGAATCAGTGTGCCGTCCGCTTGAAGCGCGCTGTCCATGACGGAAATCCTCTGCGTCAGCGGAAGGAATTTATGGGTTACCTGATTTCCGTCCACCTTGAACTGCGTATAGCTGAGATAGCCGCCGTTCTCCGGCGTAACATATTTCTTCAGCGCCCCGTCGCCGGAAATCGTGTACGTCACCCCATCCTTCTCCCAAGTCTGGGAAACATGGAGGTGTCCGAAGATGGCGTTGACGGACCGGTCGGGATGCGCTTTTTTGTAATCGCCCAGGATCTGCTCGAACCGGTCCGCGTCGCTTGCCAGCATTTGATGCGCCGTACCGAACGTATCCCGGGTCGTATTGTGCGTGTAAACTACCACATTCGGCTTGGTATTGCCGTCCAGCACCTTCTGCAAATAATCGAACTGGGAAGGGTCCGGGCCGGACAAGCTCTGTCCCAAAGCGCTGTTTAACGAGATGAAAAGCGTATTGCCGTATTCGAAGCTGTAGGTCGGATCGCCAAAATAGGTGATGTAATTCGTCAGGTTATTGTTGAAGCCCTCATGGTTGCCCGGGGAGATCATGTAAGGCTTGGTCAACCCTGCGATCTGGCTTCTGCCCGCAGTCCACTGGGCTGTATTATCGTTGTCGACCAAATCCCCGTTTTGAAGCACAAGCTCGGATGCATCCGCGTTAATTCTACCGAACATGAGGGGCGCGAAGCCGGTCGCGTGCGTGTCCGAGGTGACCGAGAATACAAAATGATCCGGGTCCTTCGGCTGCACGAAAGGCATGACGGTGAACGTTACCGATTGGGCGGCGGCCGCGTTACCTGCCTTATCTTTCGCCGTCACGCTGAACGTATGGGAGCCGGGTTCCAGCGTCCGGTCCGGAATCGCGTAGGCCCAGCCGCTGGCTTCGTCATAATTCACATTCAAAGCCGCTCCATCCAGCGTCATGCCGATATCCCGGCTGTAGACACCCGACTGTACGTCCTTTACAACCGCGCTTAATTTGGGTTTCGATGCCTTCAAGGCGTTCCCGTTATAAGGAAGCAGTCCCGAAATCACCGGAGGCGCTGTATCCGGCTGCAAATTGACCGTGACCGTCTTCGACACCGGAGGATTCATCCGGTTTCCTGTCTTGTCGCTGGCGGAAACGGTGAATGTATGGTCGCCCTCTGCCAGCCCCTTAGCTGCATACGTTAATGTACCAGTAGCCGCGTCGTAATGAGCGCTGCCCGCCGAACCGTCATCTACCGGTACCGCCGTTCCATCCAGCTGCACGGTAATGCTGGCCGGATCAATGCCCGTTTTATCATCAGTCAAGTTCACTGAGAACGGCACGTCCACCGAATACACGGTCGATGCGGATGGAAGCAGCGTATTGTAGGCCGGTTCCTTCAAATCCTCGTCCTCGCTGTAAGCGAAACGGATATCGTCGAAGTAGACGGTTCCCTTCAGATTCTTGCTCTTGTCCGTTTCCACCATGTAAAAATAGTTCAGCGTAATCGGCATCGGCACGTCGCCGGGAATGACGGCATCGACGTACTTCCAGCCCGTCCAGTTAATATTCGAGACCATATCGAGCGTCCGGTTCGCCCCGTTCCCGTCCGTAATAATCGCTCGCGACCATGGAGCCTGGCCGTCGCCGTAGACCCACATGCCCAACTTCTTCGGTCGGATGGTTGTCGTGTAATCCGCTCCCTTGGCGGCGGCATATGTTCTGACATTGATGGTGCCGTTATACACCTTGGTCCATTTGCTGTAATCGTAGTCGACCCGCAGGCTGTACTTGCCGTCTTTTACCTGCTCCGATGTAACCCGGTGCGTTCCACCAACATAACCGTCGATGTAGTAGCGGGAAGGATCGTTGCTCTCGTACCCGTCAATGAGCTGCGCGTCCTGCCCCACCATGATATCGAGCTGGACTTCCTTGTCACCGACCTTGGCCGTAACCTTGCCCTGGCCCTTCGCGGTGCCCGTCGTTAAGACTCCGTTCCCATCAAAGGTTCCAAGCGAAGAAGGCGATACCACCCACTGCGCCGATGCATTCGAAATGACGATCGGACGGCCGTCCTCCGCCGCTGCCTTCAGCTCAAAGGCCCTGGTTTTATTGGCTTCAATCGCGATGGTTCCGCTGTCCGTCAGCCCCAGCGAGTAGACGGAATCGACCACCGATACCTTGGCGCTGCCCTCGACCGAACCGATCCTGGCATAGACCGTTTCGTTTGCCGGTACGCCGCCTGCCTTATAAAGGCCCGTCGAATCGATGGAGCCAGTTCCCCCAGGCGAGGTCGAACCGTCTGCAGATTTCACGCTCCACTGGACGTCCGCCTGCTTCAGATCGACCGGGTTGCCGGCGAGGTCCGTACCTTTGACCTGGAAAGGATATGTATCATTTTTGTAAATGACGATATCCTTCTCTACCTTCAGCTGGCTGATTTCGTATGTTTTCGGGGCGCTGCTCGTAAAAAGAATCGAATTCGTCACAATCCGCTCGTCGCCGTCCGAAGGGCTGTCCACTACGCCGACATCCGTTTGGCCGTACAGCCTGGCGTTCATTTGCGTCGAGCCGCCTCCGTCAAGGGACACTGCGGCTTCCACACCAAGCTCCTCCAGCATGGAGGCCATGTCGGGCAGGGTCATGCCGTAGCTGTCCTTGGCCGCACCGCCGCCGTCCACGGCAAGCGCCACCACCTTGTTATCCTTCGTTACCCCGATCGCCGTTCTCGCTTTGTCGGGAGCTTGAATGTGGGAGGCACTGCCGTATTTGTCGATCAGTTGCTGCTCTGTCAGCGCTTTGCCGCCCTCGACCAGGGATCCCCAGGATGTAACGACATCCTTTAGCTCCAGCACTTCGCCCTGCAGATTCCGCAAATTCACCGTAAAACGCACCTTATCCCCCGGTTTTACATTTGCCTTGATCCAGGAGGCTTTGGTGCCTTGGCTGGCGAGAACCACACCGTCAGAGGGAACCGCCATGCTTTTGAAAGCGGTGGATGTAGCCGTAACCGAAACGACATCGCCTTCATAGACTTGTCCGAGTTTAACCGATCCGTCGCCGAAGCCTTTTATATTCTTGATCACCGTAAAAGCCCCGTTGGTCGCTTGAGCATCGGTATAAGACACCGTAGGCGTGTCTGCCAGCTGCGGCGTCTCAAGAATTAGTTTGTTCCCCATCGTCGCCGTGTCCATCCGGTTCACCGTATCGATCGGCGCGATCTTATCCGGGTTGGGAGCGCCGTACACATTTTCATAGACCGAATCTACGACCGTCAGCTTCGCATCCATGGAAACATAGCCCACCATGGGCTTCCGATTCTTGTCCACCGCAAAAACAGGATTCCGGGTCTCCGCCAATTTCTGGTCAAAGCCCGTCACGATGCTTGCCGTCCTTCACCTGCGGCCCCACCGGCGTTCCGTAGGTTGGCGTCCCCGCCGAAATATTAAACATATCGCCGTTGATTCCGGCTACGACATTATTGCCTTTAAACTGTTCTCTTTGAATTTGCTGGGACAACGTTTCCAGCTTCAGCACCTTATCCTTTGCCTTCGCCGAAATGACGTTCACCGTCGGGTCGTTCATATCCGCGGTAACAATGAATGCCCTTTCTTTTTTCCCGCTGACACCGCCGTAATCCGTATAATTCCTCTGCTGATAACGGATCCCGCCGGCAATCATTTGGTCCGCCGCTTGTGTCACCGCCCCTCTTTGCCGCTGCATAGGTCCGCCGGTTGAACGAAAGTGACGCACTGCACGGATAACGCTGCGATCAGCGGGAGCGCCAGGCTCCTTCTTCTTCCGATGCGCCGGATCATCCGCTTCCAATGCTTTCCTATCATTGGTTTTCTCACCCAACTTTCCGTTTAATTTGACACCTTCAGACACGCTACATAATACAGAGGGTTTGTAAATTATGGGTTTGCCCGGGATAAAGATATTGTAAAAGCCGCATCAATCGAGATAAGCCTACAGGAAAAATTATACATTTACTCCACCGCCTCGTGTATAATTTCGATGAAATTTTTTCCAAGCGGATCGAGGGGAAGGATATGAAAAAACGGAAAAAGCGAAACCAGGATGACAACCGATTTCGCCGTTGGTTCTTGGTCGGACTAGCAGTGCCCCGCGGTGATATTCACAGCCATGAAATGTTTCGTACCCGGCTTAACCATCCTGGAATGACTGCCCTTCTCCGCTTTAATCGTATCTTTCGCTTATGGTGTGGTACAAGGCACCCTGTTTCTGCTGTCCTTTTTGTTCGGAGCGGGAATCGTATCTTATGCTTTGCTCTATACCCTCGAATAACGCTTCTCCAAGAAAAGCGAGCCGAAATAAGAGCAAGGTCCATCCAGTGGCTTACTAAAAAAGAGAGCAGTTCCCTTAGGTAAGGAAACTGCTCTTCACTGCTGATAATTTCATACTTATTTTTGCAGCTTGACTGTGGTTTGGCCTACAACCGGCACTCCGTTCACATTGCCCCGGAACGTTAAGACCGCTTCCGATCCCGTCCAATTGAAATCCGAACGTTCGAACTTGAATTGGCCGTTCTTCGCTTGGTTGTAGTATCCGTTGTTGCTGCTTAGCGCCTTCACGCCGTTAACCGTTACGGAATTCAGATCAAACCCTTGCGTGCTGAACCCAGCCGGCAAATCCACACGTACGGTAAATACGCCGTTGTTGCCCTTGATTACCTTAGGCGTCACTTCGATGGTTCCCGGAATGTAGACATTGAATGTCCGCTGAATCGTTGTTGTGAGTCCCGCCCCGTTAATAACGGTCACGGATACAGTATACGTCCCCGGTTTATCAAGCTTGATCGTGTCTTGCCGTTAAGCAATGCCTGGCCGCCGGCCGCACCCGGGTAAGTTACGCTCATATACCCCGCTGCGATACCCGATTGGTCATCTTTCGCCGAATAGTTCAGCTGGAGCGTCGTACCAAGTGCGTACTCCCCGTTCAGGTCCATCGTCACGACAGGCTTTCCGGTGCTTACTGTCATCGAATGAGAGGTCTCAGTGTTGCCAGCCTGGTCGATTGAATAGTAAGCGATCTGGTTCACACTATTTTTCGGTACTTTCACACTCGTGCCTTCGGCATAAGCTCCGCCGTTTACGGAATACAGCGTCTTCGCCACGCCGCTCAAGCTGTCCGCTGCGGTTAACGTTACTGTAATCGTATTATCCGGCGTCCACCAGCTCAAAAGCGCTTTAACCTTGTCAATCATTACATTCTTATCTTCGCCAGCCGGCATTCCTTCAAAATACTCTGCGTTATTCAGGGAGGACAAATCTTTGACTACCCCGATCCGGCTGAGCTCGCTATACAAGATCGCCAAGATGTTTACCGCCGGCTCGCTCTTAGAAGCAGCACTGTGGTGACCGGCGCCGTGCGGTCAAGCTTCACTTCAATCGTTTGTGCATTTTCTATGTTGCCTGCCTGGTCGATCGAGTAGAAGCTGATTTGGTTCACGCCTTCTTGCGTTACGGTTATGGTCGTTCCTTCGACGTACTGTCCGCCGTTCACGGAGTACAGCGTCTTCGCTACGCCGCTTTGGCTATCCGTAGCAGTTAATGTTACCGCCGCGTCTTCCTTCACCCAGCCCGCAGGTGCGTTGGCTGTTGTTACAGGTGCCGTGCGATCTACTTTTACTTCAATCGTTTGTGCATTTTCCGCGTTGCCTGCCTGGTCGATCGAATAAAAGCTGATTTGGTTCACGCCTTCTTGCGTTACGGCTACGGTCGTTCCTTCGACGTACTGCCCGCCGTTCACGGAGTACAGCGTCTTCGCTACGCCGCTCAAGCTGTCTGCTGCTGTTAATGTTACCGCCGCGTCTTCCTTCACCCAGCCCGCAGGTGCGTTGGCTGTTGTTACAGGTGCCGTGCGATCTACTTTTACTTCAATCGTTTGTGCATTTTCCGCGTTGCCTGCCTGGTCGATCGAGTAGAAGCTGATTTGGTTCACGCCTTCTTGCGTTACGGCTATGGTCGTTCCTTCGACGTACTGCCCGCCGTTCACGGAGTACAGCGTCTTCGCTACGCCGCTCAAGCTGTCTGCTGCTGTTAATGTTACCGCCGCGTCTTCCTTCACCCAGCCCGCAGGTGCGTTGGCTGTTGTTACAGGTGCCGTGCGATCTACTTTTACTTCAATCGTTTGTGCATTTTCCGCGTTGCCTGCCTGGTCGATCGAGTAGAAGCTGATTTGGTTCACGCCTTCTTGCGCTACGGCTATTGTTGTTCCTTCGACGTACTGTCCGCCGTTCACGGAGTACAGCGTCTTCGCTACGCCGCTTTGGCTATCCGTAGCAGTCAATGTTACCGCCGCGTCTCCCTTCACCCAGCCCGCAGGTGCGTTGGCTGTTGTTACAGGAGCCGTGCGGTCCACCTTCACTTCGATCGTTTGTGCGTTCTCTGTGTTGCCTGCCCGGTCGATCGAGTAGAAGCTGATTTGGTTCACGCCTTCTTGCGCTACGGCTATTGTTGTTCCTTCGACGTACTGTCCTCCGTTCACGGAGTACAGCGTCTTCGCTACGCCGCTCAAGCTGTCTGCTGCGGTCAACGTTACCGCCGCGTCCCCCTTCACCCAGCTCGCAGGTGCGTTGGCTGTAGTAACCGGGGCCGTTTTATCGATTTTCACATCGATCGTTTTAGCAGTTTCTTTATTACCAACTTTGTCTACGGAATAGAAGGAAACTTTGGTTACGCCCTCTTGCTCCACGGTAAGCGACGTTCCAGCTGCAAAAGCTTGGTCGTTCAAAGCGTAATACGTTCCGGCTACACCGGTCTCATTGTCCGTCGCCGTCAGGGTTACCGTTACCGCTTGGTTCGTCCAATCAGCCGGAGCGCTAGCCGTTGTTACCGGCGCTTCCGTATCGACAATCAGCTTCGCTTCCACCGTGTTCGACGGAGCGGATTCGCCAAACGAATTGCTGTAGGAAGTCACATAATATTGGTGGTTGGCATAAGACAAATTATTGAGCGTGTAAGACAAGTTGTTGATATTCTTGGCAACCACTGCCGGTGCCCCGTTAATAATCTCGTAAATATTGTATCCGTTAGCGTATGTGATGAAGTTCCAAGAAATTTGAGCGCTTGTACCGCTAAGCGACTTCAAGCTGGCGACCGGTGGCTGCATGATCGGATAAACGATGTCTTCCGCCAATCTGTTGGAAGGAGCTGATTCACCGAATCTCGTATTGTAAATGGTCAACTCGTAATAATGCGTTTTTTCCGACAGGTTGTAAATCTGAGTTGTTAAAGCCGTGCCCTTGTAGACCAACTGCCTGGTGTCCCCTGTGACTTCGTATACACGGTATTCGTTGGCCCAGGTCGCCGAGGTCCAAGTCAAGGTAACGTTATTGGCATTGACAATCGTTCCTTTCAGAGCAGGAGGCGTCAGGGTCGGCCAGGTTAAAGTAAAATTCAATGCGCTTGCGTTCGGCGAATCGCCGAAACGGTCGCTGTACGAATTCACTTCATAAGCGTAGGCGCCTTCCGGCATATTGGCGAAAGAAACGCTGGTGCCGGTCAACGTCTTTTGAAGCACTCTTTGACCGTTCACGATTTGGTACACTTTATAGCCGGTGGCATAAGTGGAAGCCGCCCAGCTTAGCCGAATGTCGTTCCCGTTCACAATCGATTGTGCAAAGTTTCCTGGCGGCTGCATAATCGGGAAAACAACCGAAACATGGGTGCTGCTTGCCGTCCACCGATTCCCCGTAGCGGGTGCTGACCGAACGGACAACGTACGTATGATCTCCGGCCGGTACATTCGTTAAAGTAGCCGCTGCTCCCGAGACCGTCGTTTTGAGCGTTTCTTGACCGCCGACAAGCTCATATACCTTATAGCTGGTGGCATACGGAACAGAAGTCCAGCTCAGTACCACATCATTGCCGTTCGTAATTTTGTTCGTCAAGTTGGCCGGGGCCGTCATAACCGGAAGCGTCAGGGTGAAAGTCACCTCGGCCCCATCCGGAGATTCCCCAAGTAGGGAGGAATACGAGTTAACCACATAGTCATAGTCCCCGCCAGGCAAGTTCGAGTAAGTCACGGTCAAGCCGGAGACTGTGCTTTTCAATACCCTTTCTCCATAAACCACCTGGTAAACCTTATAACCTGTCGCATTCGCGGAAGAGGTCCAGTTCAAAGTAACATCGTTGCCGTTCGTCACTTTGTAGGTCAAGCTGCTTGGCGGCTGCATCGTTTGACCGTTCATCGTGAACGTCAGCTGCGTTCCGTCAGCCGATTCGCCAAAACGGTTCGAAACCGTATGAACCTCATAGGTGTAATCGCCGGGCGCCATATTGGTGAAGGTTACCGTTGTCGTGCTTACTGTGCTTTTCAGAACCTTTTGCCCATTTACAATCTGGTACACTTTATAGATGTTGGCGTTCGCAGCCGGATCCCAGCTCAAAGCGAAGCTTGTCGCCGACTTCACGGCTTGTACCAGGTTGGTCGGTGGAAGGATCGTCGGTATAATAACCGTGAGAGCCACTTGGCCGCCGTCTGCCGACTCGCCAAACCGGGTAGAGGTGGAATGAACCTCGTAAACGTAATCGCCCGCAGGCATATTCGAGTAAGTAACCGTTGTACCTCCTACCGTGCTCTTCAGGACCTTCTGACCATCTACGATCTGGTAAACCTTATATCCCGTCGCATTAGCGGCGGCCGTCCAAGTCAGGACAATGTCATTCACATTCTGAAGCTTATAGGTCAAATTCTCCGGCGCCGCCATAACAACGCCGCCTATGGTCGGAGATACCTGGGTACCATCCGCCGATTCGCCGAACCGATCGCTGTACGAATGAACCTCGTACACATAATCGCCTGCGGCCAGATTCGTGTAGGTCACGGTCGTTCCGGGCACCGTGCTTTTCAGCACCTTTTGTCCGTCAACCACTTGATACACTTTGTATGCCGTAGCGTTAGGAGCAGCGCTCCAGGTTAGAACAAGATCATTCACATTTTGGAACTTGAAAGCCAAATTATTCGGAGGCACCATCGTTACCGTTCCGACGCTAAAAGATACCTGCGGACCGTCGGCCGTTTCACCGAACACGCTGTTGAACGTATGCACCTCATACGTGTAGTCTCCGGAAGGAGAATTGCTGAACGTGACGGACGTGCCGGTTACCGTATTTTTCAGCACCTTTTGCCCGTCGATGATTTGATACACTTTATAGCTCGTTGCGTTGGCAGCAACTCGTCCAATTCAGGACGATGTCGTTGATATTCTGCAGCTTATAAGTAAGGTTCGTAGGCGGTGCCAGTGTTCCGATCGCCACCGTGATCTGGTCGCCGTCCGCCGACTCGCCGAAACGGTCGCTGAACGAATGAACCTCGTATGTATAGCTTCCAGCCGGCAGGTTCGCGAAAGTCACGGATGTACTCGTTACCGTGTTTTTCAGCACCTTTTGCCCGTCGATGATTTGATACACTTTATAGCTTGTCGCATAGGTAGCGGTGTTCCAGCGCAAAGTGAGATCGTCCGATCCGGAAACGCTGGACGTTAGACCGCTTGGCGCCGCCATCGTCGGATTCACCACGTTCACCTGTACTGTTGTGGAAAGCGGGGATTCGCCGAAGTTCGGATGAACCGCCGTGACAGCATAGGACCAGGTGCCCTCTGGCACATTGACTACCGTGTAGCTTCTCCCCGTTACGGAGGTCAGCAGATTCTTTTGTCCGTTGGCAAGAATTTGATAGACGTTATACGTTTGAGCGTACAGGGAGGCGCCCCAGTTCAAGACAACATTATTGCCGTTTTGAATCGAATACGTTAACGGTGTGGGTGCTGTCATGGCCGGATAAGTGATCGTCACATTCACCGGAGCACAGGGGCCCGATTCTCCTCCCGAGCTTAACGTCGAAACTACAAACCCGTAATCCCCCTGAGGCAAGCTGTTTAGGGTATAGGTCGCGGAGGTCACCGTTCCTACTTTGGTGAGCTGACCACTAACTATACTGTACACGTTATAGCCGGTTGCTCCGTAAACTGTACTCCATGTCAATTTTACTGTATCCGGTGACGGAAGCTGAGCGGCCAGATTGCTTGGCGGTAAAATGCTGCCGTTGTCGGTTGCCGCCCAGGCCCCTATTGCCGGAAGAAGCGGCTGGAATAGTAGGACCAAAGTAAGGAGCACAGATAGTTTGCTGCGTTGCGTCATGTTTGTTCCTGCCTTTCATAGAAGTAGAGGCCTTAGACCCATAAAAAAAGAACCTCTCGCAAGGTTCATAGAAAAATACTATGACTCCTTGTGGCAACCGGTCGCCATCTGCTTATATTCGCGCAGTTCAGGCCCATAGCTTTGCGTCTCACGGTTTCCCGTGGTTTGCCTTTTTCACTTGAAGCATCCTAAGTTCTCTCTTATTTTAATTCTTAGTACCCATATTCGTGAATAGGTAATTATGCCTATTATCAAGAAAAATTTATGTTAATGGTCCTTTTGTCCTTACTTATTTTTCCTGATTTATTGAATAACAAGGATATTAATTATGGCATTCGACAAATTTGGCCACATAAAAAAATCCCCCTCGCCGGCAGATAAGTTCTGCTTCCACGAGAGGGATTCTGAATTTAACGAATCAATTTGGCATTTACGAGCAAACGGTACATCATAGCCGCCGTCTCGGCGCGGGTGATGCTGGCTTTGGGCTTCAGCTTGTTATTATCGCCCTCGACCAAACCGCTGCGGATGGAAAGAGCCGCGGCCGTCTGGGCCCATGCCTGCAGGTCGTTTCGATCCTGGAAGGATGCTACCTGCTGTGCAGCTTCATCCTCCGTTACGGCTGTCGTGTAGCCTGTCAGCTTCATTGCCCGGGCAATGATCACGAACGCTTCTTCCCGGGTGATCGTATTCTCCGGTCTGAACGTCCCGTCCTCATAGCCGCTGACGATTCCGTATTCCACTGCACGCGCAACAGCGCCCGCATACCAGCCGTTAGCCTGCACGTCTTTGAATAAGGAGGTTGTTCCTTTCTCGCTTAATCCCAAAGCTCTAACCACAATGGCCGCGAATTGGGCCCTGGTTACCGTTGTATCCGGATTGAAATGATTCTCATCCATTCCCTTAATGATGAGCCGGGAAGCCATGTCATTCACGATGTTCTTGGACCAGTGGCTGTCGACATCCGGGAAAGTTTTCGGATTCCATATGATCGAGTATGGGCTATTCGTCAAACTGTTGATGACCGCATAATTCCGATCGTTTCTGCGGTCTACGTATGTCGGTACTTGATAAATCGTATCGCCTTCCGGACTCAGCACAACACCCGTGGTGATTTTGTTCGGATCCACTTCGTTAGGCAGTGCGATTTCCCGGCTTACATACGTTTCGTATTGATGGATGTCCACGGTCTTATCCTTGTATCTGGCGCTGACTTGGAATTCAACCGGCGGGATCAGCAGCGCCGCCGCTCCCGAATTTTGCTTAGCCGCTTGTTCGAATCGCTTGGCCTCGTCCGCCGGGCTCTTCGCGATGGTAATGATGATTTTCACATCGGACAGCGAAATGCCAGTGCCAAATTGTTGGGCCAGCCGATCGACATTGATCTGTTTCAAAGGAAGCACATAGGATGCTAACTTCGTTTTCAGCTCAAGCCGGGCGTCCTTGCTAAAGAGCAGCTTTGCCAGGTCCGCATTCAGCTCAAGCGTTATCTTGTCAGCCTCTGTCGTAACGGGTACCGTGACGGTGGAACCCGTACCGGCACCGGCAATCGCGCTTTCCATCTCTTTGGAAAGAACCGCTGTGGCTACGGTTTGGTTCCCCTGTTTCTCTATTGTGACGGTCACAACGTTATCCACTGCTGCTCCGTTCAATAGAGCCGGTTGGTTAGCATTTGAGCTTTGCGGCTGGCTTCCGCCGCCGCCGCCTCCACCGACACTGCCGCCACCCGAGGAGGATGGGTCGCTGTCGTCGCTTCTCCGCGTGACCGTTACCATGTAGCTTTTCACGCTTCCATCCCGCGCTGTAACCTCAACCGTTATCGTGTTGTTTCCTACGGACAACGCGATCGCGTCAGAGGTACCCCCATGAACCAGTGCCACTCCATTGACCTTGATCGAGGAATGCTGATCGTAAACAGCGGCCGTCACCGACACACTCCTTACCGAATAAGAAACACTTGCGCTGTAACTGGTTGTACCAGGTGCAAATGGCGGAGTTAAGGTTATGCCGTCGGATAGGGACAAGCTGCTTAAATCCGCATTGTTGCCTGCTGCCCTGTTCACTACTAATAAGTAACTTTGTATATCGCCGTTCTGCGCTTTAACGACGATCGGAATCGATGTTTCAGAACCTGCAATCAAGTTAATAGGTGCACTTGGTTGACCGCTCGTGACACTTACTCCATTGATGGTCAGCGTCGCATTCGAATCATATACGCTCGCTGTTACCGTTAAGCTGGCGACGCTGTAATCTACAGTCGCACTGTAACGGGTCTCATTCTGCTTAAACGGCGGGGTAAGCACGCCATTTGAAATTTGCAGATCTTTTAAATGGGCGTTGTTGCTGCCTTTTCTTGTGACCGTCACCGTGTAACGATTCTTCGTTCCATCCTGGGCGGTTACCTCAATGGAGATGGCATTCGTACCGACCTCCAAGCTGACCAAATGCTGCTGCTGATCGATTACGGATACACCATTGATTTTCAATGTTGCCGTACGATCCTGAAGAACCGGGGTTACACCAATGGTGTAGACATTGTGATTCACGGTTGCGTTGTAGCTTGTGGTGCCCGGATTGAAATCCGGCGATAAAGCAGCTTCTGTAAGAGCCAGGCCGCTTAACAGCGCAGTGCTGCTTGCCGCACGCTTTACGGTAATTGTGTAAGTCTTCGTCGTTCCATTTTGGGCCATTACTTTCACTTCGATCGGGTTATCGCCGACACCAAGGCTGATAGCACCGCTGGCTTGACCGCTCGCCACCGTCACACCGGCCACCGTTATGGTTGCTGTGCCATCCGCTACAGTTGGCGTAACCGTCACGTTCTCTACGCTGTATTCTACGGATACTGTATAATTCGTTGTCCCCGCTTGGAAGCTCAGACCGGGAACCGACAGCGCCAGATTATTTAAATCTGCGTTGCTGCTCGGAGCTGCACGCTTTACAGTAATCGTGTAGGTTTTCGTCGCCCCACTTTGAGCCGTTACTACAATGGTGATTGCAGTATCGCTACCCGGGGTGAGGCCGATCGGACCGCTTGCCTGACCGCTTGTCGCCAAAGTACCGTTGACAGTCACAGTTGCTGTATTATCCGTTACCGTTGGCGTCACCGTCACGTTCTCTACGCTGTACGCAACGGATACCGTGTAATCCGTTGTGCCCGTTTGGAAGCTCAGGCCCGAAACCGACAGCACCAAATTGCTCAGATCCGCGTTGCTGCTCTGTGCTGCGCGCTTTACGGTAATCGTATAAGTCTTTGTCGCTCCATTTTGAGCCGTTACTTTCACTTCGATCGGGTTATCGCCAACACTAAGGCTAATAGGTCCGCTCGCCTGGCCACTCGTCACCGTCACACCGGCGACTGTCACAGTTGCCGTATTTTCAGCTACCGTCGGTGTCACCGTCACGTTCTCTACGCCGTACGCCACGGATACCGTATAATTCATCGTGCCCGCTTGGAAGCTCAGGCCCGAAACCGACAGTGCCAGATCGCTTAGTTCCGCATTACTGCTTGGGGCAGCACGTTTTACGGTAATCGTGTAGGTTTTCGTCGCCCCACTTTGAGCCGTTACTACAATGGTAATTGCAGTATCGCTTCCTGGGGTGAGGCTGATCGGACTGCTTGCCTGACCACTTGCCACCAAAGTACCGTTGATGGATACAGTCGCTGCACTATCCGCTACCGTCGGCGTCACCGTAACGTTCTCTACACTGTACGCCACGGATACCGCATAATTCGTCGTGCCCGCTTGGAAGCTCAGGCCCGAAACCGACAGTGCCAGATCGCTTAAATCCGCGTTACTGCTCGGCGCTGCACGTTTTACGGTAATCGTGTAGGTTTTCGTCGCCCCATTTTGGGCCGTTACTACAATGGTAACCGGAGTATCGCTTCCCGGGGCGAGGCCGATCGGACTGCTCGCCTGACCACTTGCCGTCAAAGTTCCGTTCACGGTGATATTTGCTGTATTTTCCGCTACCGTCGGCGTCACCGTTATGTTCTCCACGCTGTACGCTACGGGTACCGTATAATCCGTCCTGTCTGCTTGAAAGTTCAGTCCAGGAACTGACAGCACCAAATTACCCAGATTCGCGTTACTGCTTGCCGCGCGCTTCACATTAATTGTATAAGTCTTTAGCGTTCCGTCTTGAGCTGTTACTTTCACTTCAATCACGTTATCGCCGACACCAAGGCTGATAGCACCGCTGGCTTGACCGCTCGCCACCGTCACACCGGCCACGGTTACGGTTGCTGTGCCATCCGCTACAGTTGGCGTAACCGTCACGTTCTCTACGCTGTTCGCTACGGGAACAATGTAATCCGTTGTACCAGTTTGGAAACTCAATCCGGGGACCGACAGCTCCAGATTGCTTAAATCTGCATTGCTGCTTGCCGCTCTGTTGACGGTAATGGTATACCTTTTCTCGGCGCTGTTATCTTGCGATTTCACTGCTATGACAACTATATTTCCACTACCAACCGTTAGAGGTATCATAGCGCTTGGTTGACCGCTTGTTACGGATACATTATTTACAGTAATTGTTGTTGTGCTGTTGGAAGCAGTTGGTGTAACGGAAACTTGTCCCACACTATTAGGAACATTTACATTATAATCCAAAGTGTTCGATGCAAAATTTAGGGTACCGCTGGAAATGGTCAATCCGGACAGATCGACGTCATAATTAATATTTGTCGCATCAGCCGCCGTGTTGTTAGCAGCATTGGTATCACCGCCACCGCTAACGGTAACATTGTTTGTTACACTGGCAGGGGCATTAGCCGCTACATCCACCGTCAGTGTAATCGCTGGATAGCTCGAGCCTCCCGCCAAAACGTCCGAGCGCGTACACGTTAATGTACCTAAAGTACAACTCCATCCGGATCCTGACAACGCCTTTCCAGTCAGTCCGGCAGGCGACGTGTCCGTCACCGTTACCGTTCCCGAGGTGTTTCCGGCTCCGCTGTTCGTTACCGTAATCGTATAAGCCGCGCCCGTTTGGCCCTGCGTGAAATTCCCGCTGTGCGTCTTAGTTACGGACAAGTCAGGCGCTCCCGTAAGCGTCAGAACAAAGGAGTCCGACATGGAGGTTGCTATGCCGTTGGAATTGCTGCTCACCGTTACCGTAATCGGCGCCGGTCCTACTTGACCCGGTTCGGATACGATATTCAGTGTCCGCTGGTCTCCCGTTCCCGTGATCGTAATATTGCTGCCCTTAACCTTCGTTTGATCCGAGGAAAGCACAACAATGGATGAAATTCCAAGATTGGTGTCGCCGATATGAAAAGGAACACTCAATGATTGCCCGCTGACAACGCTCGTATCCTGGATATCTTCGATAGCCGGATGGGCCTCGACAGCGCCGATATCGATTCGCGCGGTAGTATCCGCGTCAGCCGAATCCGCAACCCGATTGATGCCCCGCTCATCCAATGTCCCGGCCTGCGAATTATCGCCGGCCTCAAGAGCCGGACTGTTGCTCTTTAATGCATGTGTCTCCATCCGCCCGCCATAATTCGCCAGGGGCAGGAGCCCCGGATCGGCAATACCAACCAGGTTGCCGCCCGCTCCTTGGACCAAACCGCCGGAACCGCCGGTGCCGATCAGGTTGTTCGTGGAACTGCCCGCCAAGTTTGCACCTGCAACATCACTGCTTGAGCCGCTGTTTCTGTTGCCGGCAACGATTGTGTTATGAACTTTTAAGGGCGTAGCCGAACTGCCTGTTTCGTTTAAGATACCGCCGCCCGCCCCCGGGCCGCCAACCGTGTTATTATATATGGTGTTGCTTTTCCAAACCGATGCTCCGAAGTTATTGGCGATATGAGCACCGCCGCCTTTTAGGGACGCCGAGTTCCCGCTGACCGTGCTGTTCTCAATGGCAAGAGGCTCCTCGGAGTAAAACCCGCCCCCCGATCCGCCGGCTACCGCATTGCGAGAAATTGTGCTGCGATCGATCCTTACCGTCTGGGTCCCTTGAGATTGCGGGAAAAACGCCAAGCCTCCTCCAAACTCTGGAGCCCCGTTACTCGAATTGACCGAGTTGCCGTCCACCGTGGTTTCGCTTAGCGTTACATTCATATCCCCTTCAAATTCCAATCCGCCGCCGCGCTGATAAGCGCTGTTGCTGCGGATAACGGACCTGGTTATATTGGCCGTTCCGCCAGGCGACCCGGAAATATAAATGCCACCGCCGGAACCGTTGCCTGCGCCGCTTTTCATGGACTGATTGTTTTGTACTACCGTGTTATAGATGGAGATGGTCTTGCTGTTCCCCGTATCTCCTCGGATTCCCCGCCAATACTGTCTATAGAATCCTGTGCTTTACCATTGCGGATGGTAAGGGCCTCTATTGCAACGTTATATCCCGTGGGGTCAAGAGCAGGATTAATATCGAATACACGGTCTACCCCGGCACCATCGATAATCGTAAGCGAAGGGTCCCCGTCCCGGTTACCTCCGGCACCCGTTATAGTTACATTCGTATAGATATCCAGGTCGCCTGTCGCACTGTTGTCCTCGCCGGTCCCTGCGAGCATGAGGGTATAGGTTCCGGCCGGCAAAATAATCGTATGCGGACCCGGCGATTGATTAGCCTCCATGATCGCCGCACGAAGTGTACACTTGCCTAGTGCGCTGTTGCTGCACGTACCGTCGCCGGGGGTGCTGTCCCCCGCATCTACCGTGCTGTTTACCGTGAATGTCGCGCCAGGGCTTGAACGGATGTAAGTAAAAATAATACCATCATAAAAGAGAACACAAACGGCCATCGCAGCTTCTTCGCGGCGAGATTACCCGGCCTTATCCCTTCCGACACTACCTCCACGTGGACCTCCCTACTTTCTCCAATAAATTGTTATTAATAACAATAAAGCCCCGTTTTTTACGATCTTGCCGGGTAAATGCCCTCTAAAGCAATAATAAAATTTAAAGCCAAGTAAGGCCGCATATTGTTATGTGGCTGGTCGCCCCCTGCAGGTTGAATCGCCGTTGGATGCATGCTAACCGTGTTCTCAGCACCGCCATAAGCAAAGGGGGCCTGCGTCCCGGAGGGACCGTCCAAACGCCGCCGGTCGGATCGGCATTGCTTTGCCGGCGGAAGAACCGACATTCGGGATGTGCGTATGGCTTGGAATTTCATTATTGAGCAAAGTAACACTCGCGGAACCGCCCGACTGTCCGACGGACCGAGGTGTAAGTCCCTGGCCCATACCAGAGCCGATCGGCGCTCTCCCCATTAAATTCGGAAGGGCGAAGGTCGTTCGTCCGTCCCCGCCGTACATGGTACCGAGTAGACTGAATAAAGCCGTATTTTGCGAGATGAGCATAAGTCGCCCATTGCACAAAGCCCAGCCGTTTGGCGCGAAATTGCCCGCAAATATTCTTATTTCCCCTACAAATTGATCTGACATCGTAAACCTCCTTTTTATGGCCGGGACGGATAGAGACCGCTAAGGCAAATGCAATAATTCATTACGAGATAAGGCTGCATGTTATTGTGAGCTTGACCGCCCCCGGCGGATTTCAACGCGTTAGGAACCAACGAAGCATTAGGAGTCGTACCGTAGGCGCTTGCAGTTGGCGCCGCCCAGAGCTGATTAGCGGGATTAGCCACGGTCGCCGGGCTAGTGGATCCAATGACCGCATGCGTATGAGCCGGCATCTCGCCAGCCGTAAGCGTATGCGTCTCCTCACCAGCTCTTTGCCCTAATGTAATGTTGCCGGAAACATGAACCGGCGCCCTTCCCCGAAGATCCGGCAAAGCAAACGTTGTGGTACCATTGCCGCCATAAGTCGTACCCAGAAGAGAAAATAACGCCTGATTCTGACTAATCGGCAGAATCTGGCCGTTACAAAGCGCCCAACCCTTTGGGGGAAAGTTGAAGGAGAACATCCGAATTTCTCCTATATAAGCCTCTGACATAAATAACACCCCTCTGAACAGTTCTGATAAAACGATAAATGCTAATTTTGCTGTGGAAAAATCCCTTGCGTAGCGATAATAAAATTGATGACCAGATACGGCATCATGTTGTCATGCGGCTGATTCATTCCGACCGGAGATAGTGCCCCCGGATACATCCCATTCGTTCCGTCCACCGACGTTGTAAATTGCGTGATAGTGGATTGCGCCCAAACCGCATTGGCCGGGCTGTTCGACGTACCGCTCTGGGATTGGGCTGATACGCCGTGCGTATGGACAGGCAATTGATTCTGTATCAGAGTAACCGTCTCCGTTCCAGCCATTTGCCCCAGACCGTAATTGGTCCCCATATGAAGAGGGATGCGACCTGACAGATTAGGCAAGTTGAAGGTGGTTTCCCCATCTCCGCCATAGGTCGTTCCGATTAATGCAAACAGCGCATCATTTTCCGAGATCGAGAGCGTAGAGCCGTCACATAATGCCCATCCGACAGGTGCAAAATTCCCTCCGAACATACGAATTTCACCAAGATAAGGTTCACTCATTTTAATTTTCTCCTCCGTTCACTTCGGTAGTTCGCTGAAATACCATTTCATATAAATACCCGTCCGGTCGCTGGCCGACCGGGACCATAAACATCGGCTCTTCCCCAAAACGTTCATGCCGGAACATATAGGTTTGCTGCGGCAAAAGAAAGTCCAACGGACCGCGCAGCCGCAATGTGAACCTCTCCCATCCCGGACTCGCCTGATACACCTTCACATCGATCAGTTCAATTTGAACCGGACCTTCCTCCAGCAAGACCTGAAGTTTCGCTGAAATCAGCTCTTTAAATAGGCTTAAAGGTACTCTACTCATAGCAAGACACCTTATTCCTTTCTACCGTTATCCATCCCGCTGGGGTCCCACTCCATCGCATCATAAACGTCCCCCGGTTCCGCCAGCTTGAAACCGAATCTTTCATACAGCCGAACCGCCGGGCTATGCTTCAAAACGTGAAGCCGAAGAAGCGAACCGGTAGCCCGTACCTCCTCTTGGAGATTCCGGATGAGCGAACCGCCGATCCCCTGTCCGCGGAATTCCTTCATTAAAGAAATATCCACCAACAGCGTATCGCTCTGACCCCGCGAGACAAGAATCCGGCCGGCCGGTTGTTTCCCATAGTGCACGATCGAATGCTCAGCATCCGGAAACTGCATCCGGTAGGATCGCCGCTGCAAGTCGTACTGCATCGTAAAAAAAGCGGCCGCCTCCCGTTCGCCGAATCCCCAAGCGACCGCTTCATGCTCTCTGGTACTGACATACAGTTTATACAAAAACGCTTCATCCTCCGGACGGGCCGGCACAAGCTCTATCACCATGAACCTCCTTTAAGTCAAAGACTATCTTTTACGACTAAAATACTTTCATTCTTTAAAATATTAAAGATTTAATATAAAACTTAGGCCCTGCCTCCTTGTGAGGAATCTGAACTATGTAATATACTAATACAGTCATACCATATTTAGCTATTCAATCCTAGTTATTTTGTAGCAGAAAAAAGGAAATCGTTTTCTAAATTTTCTTTTAGAATAACATAATCTGGAGATTAGGAGATATATCCATGGATGCCAATAAGCAAATATCGCGGCGAAAATTCCTTACCTACCTGGGGACGGGCGCGGCAACCATCGCCACTGCTTCTTCAGGCTTAGGCCTTATCTTGGGACCCGGTTCTACGGCCAAGGCCGCCGACCGGCTATTCGACAAAAAAACCAGTCACATCTCGAGCAAATTCGAGCCGATTCGACCTTCTTCGCGCGATGCGCTCGAGACCGCCCCAAGGATTTAAATACGATGTGATTGCCGCTTACGGAAACAAAATCAACAGCACCGGTGACACCTTCGGCTATAACAACGCTTTCTCCTGTTATTTTCCCATTGATGATTCCCCTGTTCACGGCTTGCTTTACATAAATCACGACGCCCCGGATCAGCAGACCCACGGCGATAAGGCGGACGGGCATTACTCCACCTCCCAGCTGCAGCGGCTTTTATACAACCAAGGCGCTTCCATCGTTGAAGTATACCGCGACCCGATGGGTGTATGGACCATCGATACCGGCTCCGCTTATGCCCGCAGGATTACGGGGCTGACGCCGATGGAGCTGACGGGACCCGCCAGAGGTACGGGATCGGTGCGTACGGCGGGTACGGTGCAAGGTACGGTCGCTAACCGCTCGGGCGTTCAGACCCCTTGGGGGACGGTGCTATCCGGCGAAGGCCTGTATGACGATACGTGCCGCGATGCCGGACTGAACCCGGCGCATTACGGCTGGGTCATTGAGGTCGACCCGCTCGCTCTGAACTCGAGGGTGCGGAAGCATACGGCCTTAGGCCGGTTCCGCCACAGCGGGTTAGCCATGGCTCTCGGCAATAATAACCGTCTCGTCGTTTACATGGGGGACGGCTCGGACAGCGCATGCTTATACAAATTTGTCAGCAAGAACTCTTATCAGCCGGGCATGGGAAAAGGCGCTACCGAGCCGCTAAACGAGGGCACTTTATATGCGGCCGATTTGGAGAACGGGAATTGGATCGCCCTGTCGACGCAAGCGGTTCAGAAGGCCCTAAGAGATCACGGCTTCCAGCCGCCGGCCGTGCTGCAGCGATCCAAGGAAAGCCTGCTGGAGCTGTTCCAGGAGGACGGCGACGTTTATGTTCACGCTTACGAGGCGGCCATGATTCTCGGCGCGACCCGCACGGACCGTATAGGAGATGTAAATCTGCATCCCGCTTCCGGGGCCGTTTACATCAACGTCGGCAGCAGCCCGCAGCATGGAAATGTTCACGGCTATGTGGCCGTTTTGACGGAACAAAATAACGATGCGGAAGCCGGCTCCTTCGGCTACGACATCTTCACGTCCGGCGGGCCGCAGAGCGGCTTCAGCTCGCCGGGCAGCGGAAGCTTCGAAGGGAACGGCAACCTGTGGCTCGCTTCGGAGATCCCGGCGGATAAGCTGAATCAGGGAACCGCGACCGCACTCAAGAACAACGGTTTGTACATGCTTTCCACCTCCAGCCAAACAGTGAACACCGCGGTTCAGTTTGCATCGGCTCCGGCCGGGGCGCATTTTGCAGCTCATTCGCTCAGCCCGGACGGCAGAACGATGTTCGTCTCCTTGCAGCGGGCCGGTTCGGCAGGTCCGTGGCCGGCTCTGGTAGCCGTCACGGGATTCGTGCAGTAATTCGGCGAATAGAAGAAAGGCTTAGCCTGACGGCTGGGCCTTCTTTGGTTTAGGGGCGCCGGGAGAAGCAGATGACGGGCCATCGTCAAGTCCCGATTTTTACCGGGCTATTCTTGTAAGCGCATGCACCGTGGTAAAATGGAAGTTGTGTCGTATTATTTTTCACTGATTCGATGATATGCCAGGAACATTCTTTAATTTGCCGGAACAGGAGCATGACGTATGGTATCCCGGGGCAACCCCTTCGACCGCCGGTACGAGACGCTGGAAGAGCTGGTCGACGACATAAGCGAAACACTGCATTGTCCGGTTACGCTGGAAGACGCCAATCATCGGCTCATCGCCTACAGCTCTCACGACCCGGAAACGGATGAGGCCCGAATCGCAACCATCATCAGCAGAAGAGTCCCGGAGAAGGTCATCGGGGTGTTGTGGCGGGACGGTTACATGCAGAAAATTATCGAAAGCGACGAGCCGGTCCGCATCTCCCCGATTGCCGAGGTTGGGCTCGGCGGACGCGTCGCCATCGGGATTCGGAGCCAGCAGGAACTGCTTGGTTTTATCTGGGTTGTGGACGATCGGCAGCAACTGGAGGACAGTGATTTGCATCTGCTGAGGCAAGCCGCACAGGCAGTGGGGAAGAAGCTGATCGCCCTGCAGCAGATCAGCCGGAGAGAAACGGAAGGCTACCAGAACTTTTTCTGGCAGCCTGCTGACAGGGCACTTGAGGGACGACGCCGCCATTCGCGAACGGGCTCATGAAATCAGGCTGGCTCTGCCGCCCTCTTTTGCCGTCATGGTGCTCCGGTTTACAGCGGAGATCGATGCCAAGATCCATCAGCGGCTACAATACCTGCTCTCCATCCCTGGCCCTGTCAAAGTGCTGCTTCAAGTGGCGGAGCGGCAGCAGGCGGTGCTGCTCGCGGCGTCTGCCGGCGCTCATTCACTGCAGGACGAGGCCCCTGCATTTCTGTCCAAGCTTTCCTCCCGCTTGCAGGAACGGCTTGGTTCCATAGGCGTCGAAGCGGCCGGAGGCTCCGTTTACCGGGACTACAGGAAAGTGGAGACAAGCTACCGGGAAGCGCTGTCGGTACTGCAGATTAAACGGCGTTTCCCTGCTGAGACCATAGGGGCCTTCCTCTACCGGGAACTGGGCTATTACCGTTACCTGCCGCTCCTTTCGGAGCATAACAAGGAACACCCCGCGGGGAGCGAATGCCTGCGCAGGCCGCGGGCATACGATCTTGAGCATGGGTCGGACCTGCTGCAGACGCTGAGCGTCTTTTTATCCTGCAACGGCAATGCGAAGCAAGCTGCGGAAGCGCTGCATGTGCATACGAATACGATGGCGTACCGCCTGAAACGCATTGCCGAAATCGGGGACATCGACCTTGAGGAAATGGATCAAATTGTTACGCTGTACCTGGAACTAAAAACGCAGCAGTACGACGGCACGGAGCCTTTGTGAAATTTCACAAAGACCGGCCGTTTTTTTGTGGGAAGTCCATGAAGCCAAGGGATCGGTTCCTCTTTATACTAAAGGAACAAATTCTACTTAAGGAGTGGAGCCCATGAGAATCGGCGTCCCGAAAGAGATTAAAAATCACGAAAACCGCGTTGCCCTTACCCCGGCAGGCGTTTACGCTCTGACCAGATCCGGCCATGAAGTCGTGATGGAAACGAACGCTGGGGCGGGCAGCGGGTTTACCGACGATGAGTATCAAGCGGCAGGGGCCATGATCGCAGAGCAAGCGGCCGACGTGTGGATGCCGGCGGATCTGGTCATGAAGGTGAAGGAACCCTTGCCTTCCGAGTACGCGTACTTCCGCCCCGGTCTTGTGCTGTTCACGTATCTGCACCTGGCGGCCGAACCGGAGCTGGCTCACAAGCTGGCGGAAAAAGGCGTCCTTGCCCTGGCCTACGAAACGGTGGAGGTGAACCGCACGCTTCCGCCGCTGACGCCGATGAGCGAGGTGGCCGGGCGGATGGCGGCACAGATCGGCGCGCAGTCTGCTGGAAAAGCCGAACGGCGGCAAAGGCATTCTGCTGGCCGGGGTACCGGGCGTGAAGCGCGGCAAGGTGACCATCATCGGAGGCGGCATAGTCGGTACCAATGCCGCTAAGGTTGCGGCCGGTTTGGGTGCCGACGTCACGGTCATCGACCTGAGCCCAGATCGGCTTCGCCAGCTCGATGACCTGTTCCACCAAAGCATCGGGACACTGATCTCGAACCCGCTGAGCATCGCCGAGGCGGTCGCCGAGTCCGATCTCGTCATCGGTGCCGTTCTGATTCCCGGTGCCCGTGCGCCGAAGCTGGTAACCGAAGCGATGATCCAATCGATGAAACCCGGCTCTGTCGTCGTGGACGTAGCCGTCGACCAAGGAGGCATCATCGAAACCGTCGACCGCGTTACCACACACGCTAATCCGACCTATGTGAAGCACGGCGTAGTCCACTATGCAGTAGCCAACATGCCGGGCGCCGTCCCCAGAACGTCGACGATCGCTTTGACGAATGCTACACTCCCTTACGCGCAGCAAATCGCGGACAATGGCTTCCTGCAGGCGATCCGAGGCAACGACGCGCTTAGGAAAAGCGTCAATGTGGCCGGCGGCTCGATTACGTATGAGGCGGTCGCCAAAGCCTTGAATACCCCATATGTCCCGGTGGAACAAGCACTGGTAAAGCATTTGGACCCCGTGGTTTGACTTTTGATCTGATGATGACTAACTGTAAAGGTGAGGATTGGGATGGAACGGATCAGCTACCGGGAAACGTGGGCGGAAATCTCCTTGGACGCCATAACTCATAACTGCCTGCTGTTTAAAGCGCAGCTTCCCGCCCGCTGCAAACTGATGGCCGTCGTGAAGGCAGACGGCTACGGGCATGGAGGAGTCCAAGCGGCGGAAGCAGCGCTGCAGGCGGGCGCTGATTATTTGGGCGTCGCTTTCCTGGACGAAGCGATCCGGCTGAGAGAGGCCGGAATCGAAGCGCCGATTCTTGTGCTGGGCCATACTCCGAACTACGCCTACCCAGCAGCAATCCACCACTCCGTATCCGTTACCGTCCATACCGAGGAAGGGCTGGACGAGCTGATCGCTTGTACGGAAGCGATGAGCCGTAAGGCCCGGGTACATTTGAAAATCGACACAGGCATGTCGCGCATCGGCGTAACAGGCCCGGAGTCCGCCCTGGCGCTGGCGCGAAAAGCACATCACTCGCCGTATATCGAGCTGGAGGGGATCTTCACTCACTTTGCCGCCGCGGACAGCGAGGATGACCGCTATACCAAGCGGCAGTTCGCAGCTTTCCTTGCGGTTATCCAGCACGTCGAGCGGGAGCTCGGCATCCGCATCCCTCTCCGCCACTGCTGCAACAGCGCAGCGGCGGTGCGTCACCCCGAGATGCGGATGGATATGGTGCGCGCCGGCATCGGCCTGTACGGCTTGTCCCCATTCGGCCGATCCGCTTGGCCCGGGCTGCAGCTTCAGCCGGCGATGCAGTTCAAGACCCGGATCGCCGCGGTCAAGACGGTCCCTGCCGGCCAGCCTGTCGGTTACGGCGGCACCTATACCCCCGACCGTCCGGCCGTCATTGCCACGATCCCGGTCGGCTACGCCGACGGGCTCCCCGCTCGCTGTCGAACCGCGGGTTCGTGCTGGTGCGGGGGCACCGGATCCCGATTGCGGGGCGCATCTGCATGGATCAGACGATGCTCGACGTATCGGGGCTTGCGGAAATCACGCCGGGAGAGGAAGTCATCCTGTTCGGCGGCTCGGGCGTCGCCGAGCTGCCCGCCGCCGAATGGGCGGAACAGGCCGGCACGATTCATTACGAAATCGTATGCCAGATCGGCAAGCGGGTGCCCCGATTATACACTCGCGAAGGCCGGACCGTATCCGCGCATAACGGAGTCATCGGGCAAGCCTTGCCGTACGGCCCCGTCACGGCCCTCTTCTAACCAGCGAACAGCAAATAAGCTGCCCTGTAAGCAAGCACTTGTCTGCTTAAGGACAGCTTTTTTAAAACTAAACTCATTACTTCACCTGATAAATCCGGGCTTCATAAGGCTTCAACCTGATTGCACCGCCGGCATCCGGCTCCATGGGCAGATTCGCAAGAATAATTTCCTTCGCTTGCCCCGAAACCGGCTCCGGAAGCTCGCATACGGCAGGCTCTTCCGAAATATTAAGAACGACCAGCCACTTCTCCTCACCGAGCACCCGGAAATAAGCATAGATTTGCTGATCTTCCTCCAGGATCGGCTCGTAGTCGCCGTAGACCATCACTTCGTGCTGCTTGCGGAGGCTTATGAGCTTCTGGTAATAATAAAACACCGAGTCCGGATCTGCCAATGCCTCAGCCACATTGATCTCCTTGTAGTTGGGATTGACCTTGATCCAAGGCGTACCGCTGCTGAAGCCGGCGTTCTCCGTCCCGTCCCACTGCATCGGCGTTCGCGAATTGTCCCGGGAAAGATGCAGCAGGCTTTCGAACACTTCCTTCGGATCTCTTCCCTTCGCCACTTCTTCCTTATACTTATTCTTCATCGCGATATCGTTGTAATCTTCGATGCTGTCGAAGCGGACGCCGGTCATCCCGATCTCTTCGCCTTGATACACATAAGGCATCCCGGGCAGCGTATGCAGCAGGGTCGCGAAGCATTTGGCGCATTCCACGCGGTACTTGTCGTCGTTGCCGAACCGGGTAACCAGCCGGGTGTGGTCGTGGTTGTTCAGGAACTGCGAGTTCCAGCCTTTCCCCCACATGCCTTCGTACCAGCGCTTTTGAATGTCCTTGAACTTCCGCATGTCCCAATGCGCCATATAATCGCACACTTCAAAATGGAACAGCGTATGAAGCTCCTTGCGGTCTTCGCCTACATACAGCACTCCATCCTCCGGCGTAACGAACGGAATTTCCCCGACGGTAAAAATATCGTAATGCCGCAGCACCTTCTCGTGCATTTCCTGCAAATATTCATGGATCCCCGGATTATTGCCCAAATACGAGATGTCCTGCGGGTTCTCCGCATCGGGGAAGCCGGCCTGCTTCGCCAGCAAATTGATGACGTCCATCCGGAAGCCGTCGATCCCCTTGTCGAGCCAAAACCGCATCATGTCGTAGATTTCTTCCCGCACCTGAGGATTCTCCCAGTTCAAATCCGGTCGCTGGACGGCAAAGGAATGAAAATAATATTCCCCCGTTCGTTCATCATATTCCCAGGTCGAGGGGTAAAATACGATCTCCAGTTATTCGGCTCCTTGCGCCAAATGTAGTAGTCCCGCTTCGGGTTGTCCTTGGAGGAACGCGATTCGATAAACCACGGATGCTGATCGGACGTATGATTGACGACCAGGTCCATGATCAGCTTCATGCCGCGGGCGTGGACTTCCTGCAGCGACCTGTCCAGCGTCTCCATCGTTCCGGCCTTGGCCATTACGGAGCGGTAATCGGAAATATCGTACCCGTTATCGACATCCGGCGAACCGTAGCAGGGGTTGAGCCAAATCACGTCGGCGCCCAGCTCGCGGATATAATCCAGCTTGCGGATAACGCCTTCCAAATCGCCGTAGCCGTCTCCATCGGTGTCCAAAAAGCTTCTCCAATACACCTGATAAACGACCGCTTCTTTCCACCATGCTTTTGTGATGCTGCTCATCCCTTGGCAACCTCTCTTTCCTTAGAAGAGTAGACAAGCGCAAAGCCTGTCGTATTCTCCAGCACCTGTACCCGAACCTCGTTCCCGTCTTCTCCGCCGCGGGTGACCTTCAGCGACAACCGTCCCGCTCCTATGCGGATGTTTTCTGCCACAAGCTCGTTCATCGGTTCCGGCAAAAAGGGATCGACCGCGATTTCCCGCTTCAGCGCATCCGGGTGTAAGCCCAGCATCGCCTGCAGGAACACAATCGACGTTCCCGCGGCCCATGCCTGCGGCGAACAGGTCGTCGGATACGGCACCGGATGACCCAGCCCGGCGTCATGACCGCAGAACAGCTCCGGCGAACCGCTGGTATTCGAACGCCCGTGAAGCCTCCAGCAGACCGGTGATCACCCTGCCCGCTTCCTTCTTGAAGCCCATCCGGCTGAGACCCAGCAGGATCATCGCATTATCATGCGGCCAGACGCCGCCGTTGTGGTAGCTCATCGGGTAGTAGCCCGCGGCCTTCGTGCTCATCGTGCGGATGCCGTAGCCGCTGAACATGTCTTCTGCGACCAGTCTCTCGGCAACCCGACCGGCCCGCCCGCCATCAGGCAGACCCGACATCAAAAGATGGCCCGGATTCGAGGTCACGGACTCGACCCGCTGCCCGTCTTTATCCAAAGCGATGGCATAGAACGCTTCCTGCTCCATCCAAAAGGCCTGCTCGAACCGCTCCCCGCAGCGCTTCCGCCTCCCGCGTAAGCTTAGCCCCAAGCTCCCGCTCGCCCATTGCTTCAAACACGGGTGCCAAACCCATTTTCGCTTGATACACATAGCCCTGCACTTCGGACAAGGCGATCGGCGAAGCCGCATACTCCTCTGAAGCATGTACAATCGAATTGCTCGAATCCTTCCAGCCCTGGTTCGGAAAGCCCTTCTCCGCCTCCTGATGGTAGGTGAGAAATCCCGATGCCGCGGCGGAATCGATCCATTCCAGCGCACGCTCGATATTCAGCTTTAATTCCTCCACCAAAGCGAGGTCGCCGGTCCAACGGACATACTCCGCGATCAGAACAAGGAATAACGGCGTTGCATCCACCGATCCGTAGTACGGCCCGAAGGGTGACTGCTTTGTATTCACCAGCTCACCGAAGCGGATTTCGTGCATGATTTTGCCCGGTCGCTCGTCCCGCCACGGATCTGTCGAACCACCTTGATACGCGGCCAGCGTTCGCAAAGTACCTTTGGCTTTCTCCGGATTCAGCGGCAGCAAGATGAACAGGGAGGTGATCAGGCTGTCGCGGCCGAAAGGAACGGCAAACCACGGGAGCCCCGCCACCGGCGTATCGCCATAGCCCACATCGGTCATCAGCATCCGGAGATCCTGCACGCCGCGGCGGTACAATCCGTTAAAGACGTCCGAATCCGTACGTACACGGGTCGTCTCCTCATTCCACGTATCGTAAGACGCTTCCAGCCGCTCAAGACCCTCTTCGAAGCTATAAAGAACCGGCACTTGCCCATCCAGCACAGGAGAAACCGAGAAACAAATCCGCTTCGTTTCCTTAGGCTCCAGCGTCAGAGCAAACCGGACCCTTCCATCCGCGTCCGCTCCCGTCTCCGCCTCGTCCCACGCGATCTGGGTTTCCCGAAGAATCGCATCCGCCCCTTGATAGCGGATCGTCAGCCGCCTTTCACCCGTTTCCGTACCCAGCAGCTTCCCGACTTCGCCCGTCCGGTATTTGCGCACAAGGAACATATCCTGAAAGTCCGCCGCGAAGGCCGCCGTGAATTCAAAGGACGACCTTTTCGGGAAATAATTCGTCAATGACACCCGCTCATACAGCACTCCGCCGTAGATAAACCTTTCCCTGTGGACTTCAATGGCCCCCTCGTCCTTCCGGTCCTTCATCAGCCGGATCGAAGCGAAGTAACTCCGGTCCGCCGCGGACGAAAGCGGCGTAGGCTTCGCCCCGTCGATGAACAGCTCCATCCGGCTCAGAAACCGGGTATCCTTCGTGTAAAGTCCATGCCCTTGGTCGTTATTACCCGTTACGTCGCCCTGCTTATCCGTCAGATAGAACAGGTCGCCCTCTTTTATAACGCTGTAATCCATGTCCGCGCCTCTCCTTCGCTTGGATTATCCTTTGACCCCGGAGCTGGAAATCCCTTCAATGTACTGTCTTTGGAAGAAAAAGAAAAAGATCAGAATCGGCGACTGTCGTCAGCACGACTCCCGCCATGATGAGCGGCGTATTCTCGAACATCATGTCCTTCACGCTGTTCAGGCCCACGACAAGTACATACATATCCGGGATATTGGTGAGCGTGCTCGGAATCAGATAGCTGTTCCAGGTCCCGGCGAACGCCAGGATCGACATCGTGATGAGCGACGACTTCGCCAGCGGATACACGATGCGCCAGAACGCCCCGATTTTCGTCAGCCCGTCCAGCCGCGCCGCTTCGATGAATTCGTTCGGTACCGTGATGAAAAACTGCCGCATCATGAAGATGTACATACATTGATACAGAAAAGGAACCGTCAGTCCGGCGAACGAATTCAGCCAGCCGATCTGCGCCATATTGACATAGACGGGGATCAGGATCATATGGTAAGGCACCATCATCGTGGCCACGACAATCCAATAGATGATCTTCTTCCCCGCAAAATCGAGCTTGGCCAGCGCGAACCCGGCCATCGGGTTGATGATCAGGTTGCCGAGAATGACAATCCCCGTCATGATTACCGTATTGAAGAACCACTTGGGCACATTATAGGCATCGTTGGTGAAAAAGATTTTGTAATTCTTCAGGCTCCAGTGGGAAATCCCCGCAATTTTATTGACATCCTGCATCGAGACGAGCGAGGTATACAGCGTATAGATGAACGGAAGAAGGAACAGCAGCCCGACAACGATAACGACGGCATAATTGCCTGTAAGCGAAATGCGGTTTTTCAGCTGCATGAATGTCACCCCTTGTCGTCCAGCAATTTTTTCTGCAAGAATGTAATGATCATAATCACAAAGAAGAACAATACGACGGCCGCACTGCCGTAGCCGATTTTCATGTACCGGATGCCGTTCTGGTAGAAGTAAGTGACCACCGTGCTGGTTGCCCCTGCCGGCGAACCCAACGCCCCATACCGGGAGATCGCTGCGATTTGGTCATAGATCTGGAAAGCCAAAATCGTCGACACCGATACGATAAAGAACGTGACCGGCTTGAGATAAGGAACGGTAATATAGCGGAACTGCTCCCATTTGGAGGCGCCGTCCATTTGCCCCGCTTCATACAAATCCTTCGGCACTTCTTGAAGCCCGGACAAGTAAACAATCATCGTAAAGCCGCACTGTTGGAAAATAAACAAAATACAGACGAACAGCGGCCGCATAGTGCGTATCCGCGAACCAGGTCACATTGCCGAAACCGAACAGCGAGAAGAAGTTGGTCACGAACGTGCCTTTCTTGAACAGCATCATGAATACCGTTGCGATCGCAATTTGCGAGGTAATGTACGGGATGAAGAAGACCGTCCGGAAAATGCCCTTGCCCTTGATCTTCTGGTTCACCAAAATCGCCATGAGCGACCCGAGTATGGTTTGCACCGGAACCGCAATGACAACGATCTCAAGCGAATGGACCAGCGCTTTGTAAAATTCCGGATCATGCAGAATTTGAACATAGTTCTGCAAGCCGATGAATTTCGCATCCTTCAGCGAAGCGAAGTTGGCATCCTGGAAGCTCCGCACGAACGACTGCAGGAACGGGTACAGGAACCACCAGATCCACAGAATCAGGAAAGGAAGAGTAAACAGCCACCCTACGGCATGATCCGAATCGGCGATGGAACGAATCCAGGACTGCTTCTTCACCCGGCTCACGGGTACATTCGTGCTAATATTGTCGTAGGCGACCATAGCGCACCTCCACATCTAAATAATGGATATTTCCCCTTGAAAAAAAGCGTTCCCGTTTCTTATGACCGAAACGGGAACCGGCAGATTATTTGAATTGCTGCTGCACGCTGTCAAGAATATCTTTCGGCGATTTGTTAGCCCCGCCCAGGATCGTATCTTCCAGCTCGCTTCACGAGCTCATCCTTGAACTTCTTCGCTTCGACCGGATAACCGAAGTCCGTGCTGTATTCGAGCGCCGGCTTGATCGCTGCAAATTCCGGGTTCAGCTCGAAGTATTTCGACGTCAGGCTGGTATTGGAGGAATTGAAGCCGAGCTTCATAAATTCCGTCTGCGTCTTATCTTCCGTCATGTAGTAAGCCGCCTGCGCCGCCGCTTGTTTATTCTTCGAATCCTTGAGAACAATATAGGCGTCGGAGATCATCGTGCCGCCGTTCACCGTCCCTTTCGGAACCGGGATCGCCACATACTTCAGGTTCGGGTTGGCATCCTTCAAGTACCCTTTATACCAATACCCGCCTGTCGTCATAGCCGCTTTGCCGTTCGCGAATACTTCGCCGTCCCATCCGTACCCCAGGGATTTCGGAGTTACAGCCGATCCGTCTTTGTACATGTCGAGAATCTTTTGCAGCCCTTGAATGTTTTCCGGGGAGCTGATCGTCTTGCCTTCGCCCCAGCCGCCGCCGTAGCTCTTCACATAGTTGGTGATGTGGTAAGCGTCGATGTTGATTGTAATGCCGTGAACGTCTTTCGTCGTTAATTTCTTGGTCGCCGCTTGAACCTCATCCCAGGTTTTCGGGTAATCGGTCAGGCCCGCCTGCTTCCACATGTCCTCGTTGATGAAGAACATCGCCGGCATGTTCACGTTCGGAATGCCGTACTGCTTGCCGTCCTTCTTCCACAGATCCACAGCGGATGGCGTGAAACGCTTCATATCGAGATTGGCGGAGGAAATCAGGTCGTCCAGCGGTGCGAACAAACCTTTATTGATATATTCCAGCGCGCCTTCGTTGGAGATTTTGATAAAATCGGGCGCTACACCGGCCGCAATCTCACCCGGCAGCATGTTCCAGAACTGGTCGCTGCTCGGATACTGCTTCACCTTCAGCTCGATGTTCGGATATTTCTCCGAAATGGCCGCCGCCGCATCCTGGTAAACCTTCAGCTCCTGTGCGGTTCCCCAGAAGCCCATCGTGATGGTGCTTTTACCGCCAGCTGCTGCCGCCGCTGGCACCTCCCGCTTGGTTGGTAGCGTTATTGCCGCAGGCTGCGAGGCCCGAAGCCAGAATGACGGAAAGAGCAATAGTCGAAAGCCTTTTCATGTTGCGCACTCCCTTTTTTGTTCGTTTTTTTGTCTCTGTAGGAATAGGTTAACGGTTTTAAGGGCAAAAAAAAATTAATCAAATCATGATTAATTTAATAAGATTAGCTTTTTCAATTTTGTTTATCCGCGATCGTCCGGTTTATTTAATAGAATTGACTTTTTTTCAATAAAATTAAACATGCTCCTTGCGGTATTCCTTCGGCGCCATGCCGACATATTTCTGGAAGACGATCGCAAAGTGCACCTGGCTGTTGAAGCCGACCATCTCCGATACCTCGTAAATTTTGTACCGGTAATCCTTCAGCAGCCTCCTTCGCCTTCTCGATTCGGATTTCATTAATGAAGTGAAAGAGGCCCTTGCCCACCTCTTGGTTGAACAGCCGGCTGATATAATTGGCGCTGACCTGGAACTGTTCGCCCAGACTTTTAAGCGAAATGTTTTCTTTATAATGCTCCTCGATGTGCTGCACAATATTCCGGACGAGCGGACTGTACTCTTTATTTTTCTGGGAGATCATGGACTCGAGCTTCTCGTTGAACAGGGAATGGTAAAACAGGGACAGCTCCTCGAAATCCTCGATCGCATCCAGCTTGCCCGCCGACTCCAGATACTCCTCGCGGTCCTCCATCATGAACAAGAGACCTTCATAGATCTTCTTGACGTCTCTCTCGCTCAGGCACTCCTTGTTCCGGATGTACTGCTCCCATTCCGTTAAATTGCGGGCGAATTCATCGTATCTCTCTTCCCGGAGCCCCTGCTTCATCGCCGTGATAAAAGCATTAATCTGCTCGAACGCCTGGTCGTCCTCCACCGGATGGTAGTAGAAGATAGGATCGTTCGGATGGTAAAATTTCAGTTCGAGCGCCTGCTTCGCTTGCCCAGCGGCTTTCTGGCAATCCGTGAAAGATTGGAACAGCTCGCTGATCCCGAAGACCGTCTCGATGTTCATAAAACGCATCAAGTTCGAGCTGATCAAGTACACGATGTCGTTCACTCGGGTGAAAGCCGCCTGGACGCTTCGGGTTTCGCTGTGGCTGACGAGCACGGCATACAGATTATCCTCGAGGGGTACGAACTCCACTTCTTGTTCCTTGGACAGCGACTCGGTTAACAGGTTCCTGATCGTGTTCGGGAGGAAATTCGCCGGACCCTGCGCATACCGCTGCGCCAATTGGGCCCACTTCTTGATGGAGAACAGCACGACGTACAGATTGCTCTCCCGCAGCTTCGTCTGCCCGGCGTTCCCGGTATTTCCCTGAAGCATCTGACGCAGGACCGTCTCTTTCGGCAGTGCGCCCTCGGCCGGCATCTCCTGTCCCAGGTGCTGCTCGGTCTCCAGCTCTTCCTTCAGCTTATGGAGCACCGCTTCGATCTCATGCTCGTTCATGCTGGGCTTATGAAAATAATCGACGGCACCCAACTTCATCGCCTGCTTGACCATATTAAATTCATCGAAGCCGCTTAGAATGATCACCTTCGCCCGGATGCCCTGCTCCTTCATTTCCTTGAGCACCTGGATGCCGTCCTTTCGGGGCATCTTGATATCCAGAATGACGACATCCGGCCTCCGCTCGGCGATCAGCCTCAGGGCTTCTTCCCCGTCCGCCGCTTCGCCGACAACTTCCATCCCGCCCGCTTCCCAGCGGATCGATGATTTGATTCCGATTCTCACCAGTGTTTCATCATCTGCAATCAGCACTCTCATTTGGACTCACCCGGCTCTTCATCTTTAATGACCGGAACGATGACGGTGGCCGTCGTTCCGCTGTTCTCCCCGCTCACGATCTGAAGGCCATAGCCTTCGCCGTAATGCAGCGCGATCCGCTCGCGGATATTCTTGATTCCGATCGAGATCATCTGATCCGCTGCGCCGCGGGCTTCCGTCTTCTTCAGCTGCGAAGGGTCCATCCCTTTGCCGTTGTCGGCCACCATCATAACCAGCTTACCGTCTTCCTCTCGGATCCGGATGGTCAGCCGCCCTTTATACGGAATCCCCTCAAAGCCATGGAATACGGCATTCTCGACCAGGGGCTGCAGCAGGAATTTCAGCGTCTTATACTCCTTCACGGCGGGCTCGACGTCGATTGTAACCTCGAACTGATTCATATACCGGAAGTCGAGAATCTTCGTGTAGCACGCGGAGGAACTCGACCTCTTCCCGGATCGTCACGTAGTCGCTTTCCGTCTTGGCCGTAAACCGGATGACGCCCGAGAACGCCGTCAGCGCGTCTTCAATGCCTTTGGCGCCTTGGATTTTCGCCATCCATTTGATCACATTCAGCGTATTGTATATAAAATGCGGCCGGATCTGCGACTGCAGCGCCAGCATTTCGAGCTGCCTTTTTCCTGCTCCTCGTGGTAAATCCTCTGAATGAGACTGCGGATTTCCGACAGCATATAATCGATGGTGATGCTGATCTTGCCAACTTCGCCCTGCGGTATGTCGATCTGCACGTCCATGTTGCCCTGTGCGATCTGCTTCATTTTATCGTTCAGAATCCGCAAGGCGGCTTCGTGATGCTCAAGGCGATATAGACCGAGGCGACGATGGATAGGGCGAGCAAAATCATTAGCGCAATGAAGATCGTGCGCACAATGGTGTTCACGAAGCTGAACAGCTCGTCCTTCGGAATGATCGTCAGCGCCTTCCAATTCGTTACACTGGAAGTGGACGTGATGAAATAACTCGTCCGGTTCTCCCTCGTCTGCTGCCCTTCCTCGCTGATCAAGCTTACATCCTGCCCCAGCACTTCGGAAGCCGGCTTCCCGTACTCGCTCGGATCGTTGCTGTAAACCACATTGGCATTCTCGTCGATCAGATAGAACCGGGTATGATCCGTGAAGCGAATGTCGCTCCACAGCGTCTTCAGCTTGTCGATGCCGACGTTCAGCATGATGAGCCCCAGAATCTCTTTCGAATAAGGGTCCACGATCGCTCTTCCGATCGAAATCACCGGCGCACTTCTCGTAGACATCAGCCTCTCGGGATGGATGCCCACAGGGACCACCAGCCCCTGCTTCTTCAGGATGTTCTGAACGAAGGGCTCGTTGTAAAACTCCATTTCCAGGTACCGATGGTTCATATAATCGTTATTGCTCCGACCTACGACGATATGATTCTTGTTCTGGTAGATCAGCACTGAATCCAGCAGATCCGTGTACAGCATCATGCTGTTCCGGATGATCCCGCCCACCGCATCGAAATCCTTCTCCCGTTCATACAGAGGGTAAGGCAGCGCGGCGTAGTCTTTTTTCATAATTTGAAAAATCGTCGGATCATGCTCCGGAAACATCGACAGCCTGAGCAGCGGGTTGAACGAGGCGTCCATATTCTTCACAATTTGCTTATTATTGTCCACCGCAGCTTCCAATACCATACCCCGGTTCGACTGCATATACAGCCAGGACAGCGTCCCGCCGATGATGAAGAAGGGAATGACGATAAAGCAGGAAAACGCCAGGATCAGCATATTCCTTAAACTCAAATTCTGCAGCTTGCTCTTGATGTTCGTGATCATCGCGGCTTCACTCATTCTTCGTTATGGATTATTACTACTATAACCAAAATGGGAAGGAGGGGGCAAACGGGAGGAAAAAAGCCCGCGGGTGGGCGGGCTGAACTAGTTGAGAAAGTGGTCTAGCGAGATGATTGGGGTTACGAGGCGGTGGGATATCCACTTCCGGTCGCTGTTGTCTGCAGGAAATTTGATTTGAAGCCGCTTTATAGCGGGTATTTCCTGCAGACAAAGGCGAACGCTACGCTCCTCCAATGGATACCCCACCTCCGTATTAATCTCAATTTTTATGAAAAACACTTTTTCACAAACACTTGAGCCCGCCCTTAACGGGCTTGGTGGAAATAACTAAGTAAAAATCATTAGGAGTTAGGGATTTCAATAACTCCGATGTTGGTGGCAACTCGGCCTTCTTTGTACGCTTTGTACTCTCATTTATCATTGCTTTTAATTGCGGTTTTTTTAGAGCGTCGGCTGCAATGGAATCTTGAGGCTCCCTTTGGTCGTCCGTTGTACGTACGTCTTTCATATGGACCATCACCCACTTCGAGTAAAGTTCCATTTCTCCGCATGGTCTCATTGCAGCAATGCATATGCGTATTACTTTACAGCCGAAATGTATCTTTGCAAACTTTCCTCTACACATTCGGTGATCAGTTCGACGAAAGGGATCAAATTGCCGTTCATGCTTGCTTCTTCCAACGTTTCGTAATATCTTAACCGGGCATCGTTCGCGGCTTTGACTATAGCAGGCGGGTACCCATGCTTCATTAAGATTAAATTCATTAACAAGCGCGCTGTCCGTCCGTTCCCATCGGTGAAAGGATGAATGAACACGAATTGAAAATGAAATCGTGCGGCAAGCTCAACGGGATGAAGCTTACCTTGCTGCTCCTGATACCATTGAACCAATTGCTCCATTTGTTCGGGGACTACGGTAAAATGCGGAGGGGTATGCTGGGAACCGGAGATCATAACATTAATCATCCGGTAGCGGCCGGCGTTCTCATCATCAATGTTCTTAAGTACCAGCTGATGAATGGACTTGATTACATATTCCGTTAACTCCATATTTCGATTGACGATATCCTGTACATAGCTAATCGCCTCGGAATGGTTGATGACCTCAAAATGCTCCCGCAGCTTTTTCCCGCCGATGGTCAGCCCTTCTTCTAAGACTAACTTGGTTTCTAGCAGACTTAAGGTATTCCCCTCTATCGCGTTGGAGTTATAAGTCCATTCCACCCGATAGACTTCGTCCAAGTTTCTGACCGCCGCGGGCGGCAAAGGCCTGAACCCATCGAGTTCTCTTTTCAACTCATCCACTTTGGCAAAATTCATCGTTTCCCCTCCTCTCCGTTCGTTTTATTACCATTATATCACAGGAAAAGTAAGGCTAGACGTATAAAGAACCTGGCACGCTCGTAATTTAGTAAGCTTGAATACCAAACTTTAAAAGCTTTCTCGGTAAAATATCGTCCAGATTCTGAATATCCGCATCCTCAAGCTCTATTAATTTAAACCCATATTTATTGTAAATATCCAGCTTAATATTTTTTCTTTCTAAATATTTTTCGTCATTTTCCAATCCCCAATATTCAATATATACCTTGCCGACCGGAAGGTAAAAATCACAATAAACATCTTCTTCAATGGGCAGTTTTCTTTCGTAGGCATGGACGATTTCGGACATATAAAGCCAGTTATCAATTAGCATTTCCGCCCGTGAACGAACATAGTGGCCGTCCGCCGTCCGGTGCTTTGCTTCGAACTTCTCACGAAATCCTAAGGAGGAGGTAGTCTTAACCTCTTTCTCTTCCGCGTTACTTACGCCTTGAATGCTTTGAATCGTTTCCAGCAGACGTTTATTCGTCAGTATATTTTCGTTCCAACAAACATAAGGAATCCCCGTTTGAACATATTCGAACTGCTGCCCACCCAGGCTTTCTCCAAGCTTGGTTAAAGTCCAGCCTTTGACGGCCTTTTCAATCAAGCCCAGCTCGGATAAGATGGGATTCATTCTGAATTTCGAAACATTAAAATGCTTACTTAAAGTTGTAGCGTTGAGCAGTTTATCTTCTTCCGAGGAAAATAAAAGGCTCTTGTTTTCTTCGTCCCACGCTATATAGGTTCCGTATTGGGGGTGCGTTTTCATAACACCTCCGGCTTTTTTTCCTAAATCGGTTAAAATCCAATTATCATTTTCCCGATTAATGAATCCTTTCTCTAACAATTTATGAAATAAATCTTTTGCCGGTATTTTCATTTCCTTGGCTAACGCTGTAGTAGATATATATTTAATGCTGGACATAAAGTTCTTTCCTTCCACTAATTAAATTCGGACAAAAAAATAACTACTTTATAAGTAGTTATCGGCATTTCAGGCAATTGACTGTACATTTTTAGTGACACAGAGGGATTTCTTCACTTGTTGAATATTTTTGATTTTTATTTAAAAGCTCACCTTAATGATTTAGGTTGAATTAAAAAACCACAGTTTTGCGGTCATACGAACTCACTTCCCGAGGTATTGCATCACTACCCTTTCTATTTCTTTATAAATGCTTTCTTTTAGAAAAAATCCTCTTAAGTACACACCATCTCCTGCAGTTAAATGATTGAATTCATCAAAAGCTTCTCTTTTTTCTATCTTATAGGCCATACAATCTTCCAGAGCATCAAGAAATGTTTCGTAATTCTTTTTCAATGGAAACAAGAGGACTTGAAATTCATTTTCTCTTTTTGATCGAATTAGAAAATATAAGCTGTTATTTTCTTTTTATATGGTATCTCTGGCACAAATAATCACTCCCCAATATTATCATCTTACTAGAATTATAGTTTACACATGAATTATTATGTTTTAACATGATAACAAATTAAATTTCCAATTTTCACCTAAAAAAAGTAAATTATATGAATCGCTGGCCAGCTTTCATAAATAAAATATTAGGAGGCACCATGCTACGCTTAATTAAAAGGTCAATGTTGGTTGCTACTTTGTTATTGGCATTATTTACATTGCCAATGTCAGCTTTTGCTGAAGCAAACGCCACATTCCCCCAACAAGATTCGGTTATTAGTCATCCACAATTCGACGTTTTCACTAAGGATACTCCTCAAAATTTCAAATATAATATTTACAGAGTAAAACCCGGACAGGATATATCAGATCTCTCTACTCTGGATATAGAGGGCAATCTCACTGTATCATGCGACGGCCAAAATCTTAACATGTATTGTTGGTGGACTGCAAAACTTACTGATGATAAGTTTGTTTATCTTAATATAACTATCCAATTCCAAAAATCGGGATTCGGAATATGGTCCACATTTGATGAGCAAAAACAAACTCGGAATCCAAACCCTCCCATCGATACACTAAATGGCGATTGTGAGACAGTTGTTCCATCGTCAGGATACTACAGGGTCCGAATTTACGGAACCGCAATTGGTGAGCAAGAAGGAACTTTAGCCATGGTTCCTCAAATTTCTTCAACTTACCAATTCCCGTACCCCGGAACAAGGTAATTATCCCTCCCATTTGCTTTATTCTTTACCAAACTAACTTCATAAATGATTGCCGCGGATGAAGCTTCAAAGGGTGGCCAAATGGCCACCCTCATAATTGAATTATTGATTAGACGAGACTTCGATTCAATAGAATGCAACTACTGAATCACTTCAGAAAAATATCTCAACTACTCGAAGGGTAGCATAATACTTAGATATTATATCTTCAATAAACGCATGTATAATAAATAAATTTTTCACGTTGGCTGGATTGCCTTAAATCATTTCAATCCAACCCATATAATATTTAAGTCTTGGAGTTAGCAAGAAATTTTACAGACTTTACCGATCTTCCTCTCATAAGTCTGATCATTAGATAAGCTTCTCAACCTAACCCCTCCCCCCTCACTCCCGAACCTTCCCCTCCACAAGCAAATTCCTCCGGTACTCATCCGGCGTGAGGCCGAAGCGGCTGCGGAAGACGCGGTAGAAGTACTTGTCGTCCTTGAAGCCGACGCGCAAGGCGATCTCGTACACCTTCATGTCCGTGCTCTTCAAGAGCTCGACGGCCTTCTTGAGCCGGATATGGGAGAGGTACTTGCTGAACGTCATACCCAGGTGGTTCTTGAAGAAGGAACTTAAATAATTGGGACTGAAGAAGAACCGCCCCGAGACGAGCTCCAGGGAGAGATCCTCCATATAATGCGAATCGATATAGGCGATGCATTTCTCGATCATCGATTCATGCAGGTTCGAACGGTCGCTTCTCAGAATGTTCATGAACTCGAGCAAAGTCGCGGTCAGCCGGTCCTTAAACTCCAGAACATCAGCGCATCGGCTAAGGCTGCTTTCGGTTTCCGAAAGCGGCTGTTTATACTGCTGCTCCTCCATAAGGTCCTTGATCACCGTCGCAATGCCGTACACCATCCGAAGGAACGACTTGAGCCATTGGTCCGGGTAAGGGAAGCCGTCTTCCAATAGACGCGAGAACAATTTATCCAGCGTGGCCGGGATCTGGTCGCTCTTCATCATCCGGATGGCTTCCTTCAACGCCTCTTCCTCCTTCAGCAGATCGTAATGCATGGGCCGGATCCGCCCGGCAACAGCCGAATTCGGGATGACGCTCTCCGCCATCAGAAAATAGCGAAAAGAAGCAGCCTCGACCGCTTCTTGATACGAGTCCCTTCCCCTGCCGAATAAGTCGCCGCACTGACCGCCGATCCCGATGGTCAGCGCGATTCCTTGCTGTGCCAACATTTGCTCTCGGAACCGATGCGCCAGCTCCGTCAAGGACTCCAAGGCGGGACCCTGCCCATCATACGTCAGAACGGTAATCATATGGCTCTTGTCTTCCTTGAAAAAGGAGACCGACGGGCCTGCCTGCTGCAGACAGCTCTCCATCCGGCTGATCATCATACTTTTTACACGGCTTACGCTCTCCTCTTGTCCCATGAGCGGCTCCCCGTGTTTATCCAGGATACGAGCACCGTACCGCCGGCCCTTAGCGAAAAATGCTCCTTCATCTCCTGAAATTTCGCCTCGCCGATTCCATGCGTGACCCAGTCGCGAAGCAGCTGATCATAGTAGACGGACATGGTACTGGTCAGCTGCTTTTGAATCCTTTCGTTCTCGAGTCGCTGGGCCCGTTCGCGGTCGATGCTTTCCCTCACCCGTGCAAGAATGTCGGTAATGCTCTCTTCTTTAATCGGCTTCAGCAGATAATCGTAAGCCCCGAGCTGGATCGCTCTTTGGGCATATTCGAAGTAGCGGAATCCGCTGAGGATGATGATTTTGACGCCGGTAAAGGATTGCTTCAGCTTCTCGATAAAGTCCAACCCGTCCATGATCGGCATTTTAATATCCGTGAAGACGACATCGACCGGCTGCGAATGCATCATCTCCAACGCGGCCTTGCCGTTACTTGCCTCCCATACCTGGCTTGCAGGCAAGCGCTCTGCGGATCATGGTGGCCAGCACTCTTCTTTGAATCGCTTCATCGTCTACTACCAAGATGTTGTTCATCATCGTCCCCTCCTGCGGCAACGATGCCTATTTGTCCCTAATGGATTGCAGCGGGAAAATTTCCAGAGAAAGCAGCTTCGCGTTTCCGCCCTTCGTATATACCACGAGCTCTTGATCCTCCGGTTCCGGGAAAATCAAATCGGTGATCACGGCTTCCCCGTCGCCGCCGAACACTTCCACCGATGAGGTGTCGACTAATATGTGCAGTCTCAACCGATTCTCCCGCGGCTCCAGCTTGGCTGCATGCCGGCCGGGGAAATCCTCGTGGAACGCAGCTTCCCCGGAACGGGTCCGGTCCACGAACAGCTCCTGCTTCCGGGTATTATACCCGATGACCGTCTCATGCGCATCTGAGGCTCGGACCTTGAAGCCGAACTCTTCGGCTTCACCCGGCTCGAACTCCGCTATCATCTCGTAGCACCCCAGCCGCATACCCGCCAATGGATTGCCGCCTCCATCCAAAATATGATCCTTCCATTGGTGCGCTTCCGATCTAAGACCTTCCAATTCCCGGACCGGCGACTGCGTCAGGATCACGCGCTCCCCGCGGCTTCTCAGTGACAAAGCCCGCGGCACGGTCATGGCGCTTCGCCAGCCTTCCGTCGGCGTCACCTGCGCATATTTCCAGTTGCTCATCCATCCGATATAGATGCGGCGGCCGTCCTCGGCCGGAACATCCGACCAGCTGACCCCTGCGTAGTTGTCTCTGCCGTAATCCAGCCAGAGGACCGTCTCAGGGGCATTCTCATTCTGGAACGTCGTCCCGTCGAAGCTCCCTATAAAATACTGCGTTCTCGACCCCTCCGGATGCTCCGGCGAACTGCCGATGCTGACGAACATCACCCACTTCGTCCGGTTCTCGTCTCCGTCAACCGGCAGCTCGAATAAATCCGGACATTCCCAGACGCCGAGGTGGGCTCCCTCCCCTTCGCCGAATTCGCTGGCGAACGTCCAGTCCTTCAGATTGGGGGAATGGTAGATGCAGACGGTTTGGCCGGAGGCCAGAATCAGGATCCAGCGCTTCGTGGGCTCATGCCAGAACACCTTCGGATCGCGGTAATCGGTCCGGCTGTCGTCGGCAAGCACCGGATTGCCTTCATATTTGGTCCAGGTCCGCCCGGAATCGCCGCTGTACGCCAGGCTTTGACGCTCTCTGGGGTGCCCGCCATCCAGATACGAGCCCTGATGATGCGTAAAGATCGCAACGAGGCCAGGCTTCCCTCCGAAGAACCCCGAGGTATCCTGCCAATCCACAACGGCGGCGCCGGAGAAGATCGCCCCGTGCTCATCGGGTGCCAGAGCCACAGGACGGTGCTCCCAATGAACCAAATCCGTACTAACGGCGTGTCCCCAATGCATAGGACCCCATGTAGTTCCATGCGGGTGGTACTGATAAAACAGATGGTATTCCCCATTATAATACACGAGTCCGTTAGGGTCATTCATCCAGTTCTTTGCTGGCGTAAAATGAAACTGCGGTCTGTACTTGTCGCTCATTCCCATGCCCTCCGAAATGTATGATTTGGGTTCCGTCTACTTACCCTTTGATCCCGGTGCTCGTGATCCCTTGGACGTAATATTTTTGCAGGAACAGGAACAGCAGCACAATCGGCACGGTGGTGAACGTCAGCGTCGCCATGATTTGCCCGTAATACACCGGCGGCAGGGTGAAGAACGTCTGGATGCCGAGCTGCACGTTCCGCAGCGACTCCCCTGTCGTGACCAGAATCGGCCACATGAAATCGCCCCAATGGTTGATAAAATCCAGAATAAACACGGTCGTAAAGACCGGACCGGACAAAGGAACGACCACGGACACGAATGTCCGGATCGGCGAAGAGCCGTCGATGGCGGCCGATTCCAGCGAGCTCATTCGGAATGTCCATGAAGAACTGGCGGAACATGAAGATGCTGAAGCAGTTGGCGACGAAAGGCACGATCAAGGCGTACCACGTATTGACCCAGTGCAGGCTGTTGACCACGAAGTACAGCGGCATAATGATGCTTTCGAAAGGAACGATCATCAGTGCAATGATGGCTGTTAGAATGAATTCCCGCCCCTTAAACTGCAGCTTCGCCAGCGCATAGCCGCAGATCGAATTGACGCCGAGCCCGCTGATGCAGATGACGGTGACATAAAACAAGCTGTTGAAAACGTATTTCATCATCGGAATCCGGTGAAAGGCTTTCACGTAATTGTCCAAAGTAAAATTCGTCGGCAGAATCGCGTTAATCGAGCTCAAATCGGCAAAAATTCGATTCTCCGGCTTGAACGACGATACGATCATCCAGAGCAAAGGTGTGATAAACAAAAGCGATACGACGAGATTCGCTGCATAGAGGAATACCGTTGATTTCCGGTCGGCCATGTCCTTGGACCTCCCTTCTATTTGTCTCTAAGGAATTTTTTCATGGAAAAGGAGATGACCACGACGATCACGAAGAAAATGACCGATACGGCGGACGCATACCCGGCGTTGCGGAACTGGAAGCCCTGCTGGTAGATGAGCAGCGCAAGCGTCCTTGTCGAGTTCTCCGGCCCGCCGTTCGTCATGATGTAAGGCTGGGTGAACAGCTTGACCGCTTGAATCGTGGTGATGGTGAGCACGAAGACGATGACGTTATACAAGCTCGGAATGGTGATGAATCTCAGTCGCTGAAATTTGTTCGCGCCGTCGATCGCGGAAGCTTCGTAGAGATCCTTCGGGATGCTCTGTAGTCCCGCCAGGAAGATCATCATTTGGTAGCCGGCCGCCTGCCATACGGACATGAAAATGATGGAGTTCATCGCTTGACCCGCACTGCGCAGAAAAGGCTGATTCGGGATGCCGAACAAATGAAGTGCCGAATTGACAAGCCCCTCGTTCGGATTATATAGATAAATCCATAGGATCGCGATGACCGTCATGGAAGTGATCACCGGGCTGAAGTAAGCGATCCGGAATATGTTCCTCATTTTCAACTGATTATTTACGAGAAGCGCAAGTGCTAAAGCCACCGCCGATTGAACCGGCACCACGATGACGGAAAAATACAGCGTATTGAACAGCGATTTGTAAAACAGCTTATCCTTAAACAGCGTAATGTAGTTATCCAGGCCGATGAACTGGATTTTATCCGGGCGCAACAGATTGAACTTGGTAAAGCCGAAGATGACGGCAAAAATAAAAGGCAAAGCAGCAGAAAAACGATCAGCAGGAGCACCGCCGGCAGTACAAAGGAGTAGCCTACTACCGTCTCCCGCCGTCGCTGCCCGCGCATGGAGGCTGAAGCCGCCGCCCTAGGGTTATTCGTTAAAGAATTGCTTATGGTCTGCATAATGGATCCGCCCTCTCAAGAATCGTTCCGCCCTTCACACCTTCCTCTTCGTGAAGAAGCATCTGCGGCAAACGGCTGACGGGTTCTAATCCCCTCCTTGCAATGCACTGCCAGAGACAGGCTTAGGAGCCGCATCCGAATGCCGCAGCATGGGTTTATCCATAGATTACTTGGCAAAATTCCGTTTATATTCCTCGTCGTAGCTGGCCGCTACATTATCCAGGGACTTCTTCACGTCAGCGCCCATCATGATGTCGGTTAAGGCCTCGGCGAATTTTTGCGTGAGTACAGGATAAGCCGGCGTTACGGGTCTGGCGTGCGACACCGTGGTCACCTGGTCTTTAATCACCCGCATCGGCAGGTCGTTGTACTCGGGCAGGCTTTCGTAGGCGCTCTTGCGGCTGGCCGGCATGCTGATCGCTTTGGCGAGCTGCGTCGAGCTGTCTTTATTCGTCAGCCATTTGAGCGCCTCCGCCGCTTCCTTCGGATGCTTGCTGTCCGCCGAAATGCCGATCGCCCAGCCGCCGGAAGGTGCGGTTTGGACGCCTCCGGCCTTCTTAGGGAAGTAGGTGATGCCCCATTCCAGATCCGGATAGTCCTTAAAGCCGGGGATGTTCCAAGGCCCGCCCAGCTTGGTCGCTGCCTTGCCCTCCTCGAATTCCGTCGGCTTCGGGTCGATGTTGAACAGCTTCTCCTTCGCCAGCTTCTGCAGGAAGCTAGCCGCCTCGATGCCCTTGTCGCTGTTGACCATGCCCTTCGCCGAGGTGCCTTCCTTATTGACGATGTCCGTCCCGTTCGAAATCCAGAACTGCTCGAACGCGTAGGTCATCCATTCTCCTTTATCGTTGATCATGTTCGTTCCGAACACGCCGTTCTGCGCCGTCTTCTTCATCACATCGTACCATTGGTCCCACGTCCAGGCGTCTTCCATCTTGGTCGGAGGCTCGATACCGTACTGCTTCATGATCTTCTTGTTGTAAAATAGAACGACGGACGACTCGGCGAGTCCTGCTGCGTAAAACTTCCCGCCGTAAGTTCCCTGCTGAAGGATGGAAGGAACGAAGTCGGACAGCTCCTCCTTGGTGTAGTACTCATCCAGCGGCCTAACGATACTCGAAGCGGCATAGTTGGCTACGTTCGGCCCATCCATTGCGACGATGTCCGGCAAGGTGTGCGAGGCGACGGCCGCATTGATTTTATCCTCGTAGGCAAAAGAATTGCCTCGCGTAATGGCCTCCATCTTCAGCTTGATTTTCCCTTCGTGCGCCTTGTTGAATTCTTCGATCCGCTTGACATAGAAGTTATCTTCCGGGCCGCTCGCCTGCGGACGCCAGAACGTAATTTCCACTTCGCCGCCGGAAGTTCCGCCGCCATCTCCGGAACCGGCTTGATCGGTTTGTCCTCCCGGCGAACATCCGGCAAGGAGCGATACGGCTAATACGGCCGAAGCCCATCTCTTTTTCATAGACACCCTCCTGAAATCGGTAGTTGGATTATATATTTTGTTTACGCTTTCAGGATACTCGGAATAAAAAGGGAATCCTACTCTAATTATCGTGAATTAGTGGACTTTTATATTGAAAACACTTTCATGGAGGGAGGTGTGTGGTCAAAAAGGGAGTGGCGCCGCGGGGAAGGGGTATGCCTCCGGCCGCTTTAGAAATCGTGAAAATTTTGAATGGAATTTAGGGGAGGTATTTTCACGATTTCAAATGCGAACGCTCTCGCTCCTGCGGCACACCCCTTCCCCTCCGCTAGCCCTTTTTGACCACACACGCGGTTGGAGGCATAAAGAAAGGCCTTCTTGAATTGAAGGCCTAAAAAACTTTAAACAACGGAGATGTAAATGTCCACCTGGCTGTTGGCCGGGTCGGCGCAGCGCTCGTCGTAGAGCTCGAAGTCGGTCAGGAAGGCGCGCCTGTTCGTTCGGGACCATTCCCAGATATGCTGCCAGGCTTCAACGACGATTTCATGCACGGGGCCTCTTCTCGTGGTGAATACCACGTAGTCGCTTTCCGGGATTGTAAAGATCTTCATGCCGTCAGGAATCTCACCGGCTTCCGTCACCCCAGCTCCCAAAGCAAAAGTGTAGGAACCCTTTTCGTCGGATTCATAATCCGTATAAAGCGCAAGTACATTGGCATTCGCCTTGTTCGGAACTCGCTCAAGCGTCCGCTCTTGGTAGAGCCGCCCCCACTCGGACGGGATGACGCCTTCGCCCCTCATCTCCGCATCGTTCGTTGTCGTTGCCGCCCTTCCGATGAATCGAAAGGAGCTCATTTTCGTGATTCGCCGTTCTTGAATCAATTGAAACATGAATTCATCCTCCAATGGGCTGAAGCTTATTTTAAGAACAAATGTTCCCTCATGCTATTATAGAGCTATTGGAAGTCCTTGGCAAATCATTTGCTGGAACCGGCAAAGATAATGGTGATCTTCGTGCCTACGTTCTTTTGCGACTCGATCTGCACGCCGTAAGGCTCCCCGTAAAGCAGCTTGATTCGTTTGTTCACATTCTCGATGCCTATGGATCGTGTGCCTTCGTCCGTCTCCAGAACGCGCCGGATTGTCTCCGGGTCCATGCCCTTCCCGTTATCCTCGATCGTGAAGATCCTTCGGTCCTCCTCCATCCGCCCGGATACCTTGATGGCTCCGCCCGCTTCCATCTCGTCCAGCCCGTGAATGAGCGCATTCTCGATGAAGGGCTGCAGGAAAAACTTGGGCACGGTATACTGGTATAAGGCCGGATCCAGATCGTACTCCACTTCAAACTTCCCCTCGAATCTCCGGTCCATGATGTAGACGTAATTTTTCAAATATTTCACATCTTCCGAGAAAGCGACTTCCCCGGATTCTTAGCCGTATATTCCAGCATTTCGGACAGCTCTACCAGCATGTTGCTGATCAGCGTCTGGTTGTTTTCGATAGCCAGGTAGTTGATGATGTTCAGCGTATTGTACAGAAAATGGGGATTAAACTGGAAGTTGAGCGCTTTTAATTCCGCTTCCATCTCTTTCACATGCGTCTCGTAGTTGTCGACGATCAGCGACTGGATTTTATCGTTCATCTGATTGAATTTATGGATAATGACGCTGAATTCGCCCGTTCCCACGGCTTCAATCTTGGCGCTGAAATTCCCTTCGCCGGACTGCTTGATGCCCCAGAGCAGCCTTTTGAACGGCAGGGTGATGCGGCCCGAAATGATCGATGCCAGTACAACCGCCGCTAACAGGATCGCTATGGTGGAGTAAATCGTATAATTCAGCATGTTCGGCACGGTTACGAGCGACTCGTCAAAGGGGATGAATACGGCCGACAGCCAGCCCGTTACGTCGATCGTATCGTAGCAGACCACCATTTTCTTGCCGCCGATCGTGATATATTCCGTGCCGCTGTGCTTCTTGAGGGCGTAATCAATCCAGTCGCGCCGACGGAGGGAGGCTCGTTCCGGGGCCTCGAAGCCGATACGATTTGCCCTTCCGGCGTAAACACCTCGTAATAGGAGCCCTTCACCCATAAGCTTTTGGCAAAAGCCTTGCGGATCATCGATTCCTGGAAATTGACGATCAGCACGGGACGTTCGGCGTCTTCCGCCATTTGATGCAGCAGGTTGCTCCGGATCTCGGACAAATTGAGCGACCGCGTGGCCGTAAACACATACTGGTCGCTGGCCACCGGCGATGGCGAAGAGGCATAGAACTTTTCAAGCAAATTGTAAGTCGGAACCCACTTCGTATTCTCAGTCGAGCTCAGCCCGATGCTGTAAATATCCGAGTTCGAATACTCCGTCTTGGGAATCCAGAAATTCGGGTTGCCCCCGAACGTATATTTCTTCGTTACCAAATTCACGGAGTACAGGTCCTCGGAGGAAGGAAAATATTTCTGAATAATCCGGGCGATCCGCCGGTCATTCTCGTAGTTGAAGTACCGCTTCTGCAGGTCCGAGGTATTGAAGAAGTCGTACAAATCCTCGTCCAAATGCATATTGATCGCATTCTGCTCCACACTCGCGAATTTGGCGTTCAGCGACTGATCGCTCATCTTGACCAGACCGAGCAGCGTTTCGCTGGCGTTGTTCAGGATCACCTCGGAGCTTTTGTAGTAATAGCCGATGCCAAGGAGAGTCAGGGCCAGAATGATCAAGGTGATAAAAGAAACGGTCAGCCGCGTCCTTAAAGTGAAATGAAGCAAGCTCGGTTTGATCCTCATGATGGTCCCGCACCCCGGCTTTGTGAATAGTTTGTGTTCAAATCTTAGTTCATGCCGGCGGAATTGTCTACGGATAGACAATTTTTGTTCTATATCCATTTGTTATAAAATACCAATTAGAGGTTCGAAAACCTTTAATCATTATGGGACAGGAGTGATTGATTTCATGCTTACGTACCCAAACCTTGATCTGTCATCGCCTGAGTTCAAACAGAATGCCCACGAAATTTACAAGCGGCTCAGGCAAAAGGATCCGCTTCACGAAATAGCAATGCCGGATGGGCAGAGGGCATGGCTCTCCACACGCTACGACGATGCCGTAACCATATTGAAAGACGATGAACGTTTTACGAAAAATTTGCAGTCTCTTTCCCCTGAAGATTATGCAGCGATAATGCCCAAAAAGGAGATGGATCTGCTCAGTAACCAGATGCTCTCCAGCGACCCGCCCGATCATACCCGTCTTCGTTCCATCGTATCCAAAGCTTTTTCCCCTCAGATGATTGAGGGCATGCAGGCTGAAATTCAGCGGATAACCGAAAACCTGATCGATCGAATTCAGGAAAAAGGAAGCATGGAGGTTATCGCCGACTTTGCCTTTCCGCTTCCCATCCTCGTCATCAGCCAAATGCTGGGCATTCCCGAGAATGACCATTATCTGTTTAAGAAATGGTCCAGCGACTTCATTGAGGTCTGCCAATAATCGGGATAAGCTGAAAGAAGTATTCCCTTCCATTCAGGCTTTTGGCCGGTATATCGAAGAGCTCGTCACCGAGAGAAGGAAGCGACCCGGTTCCGATTTGATCAGTATGCTGATCCAAGCACACGATAGCGGAGATAAGCTGAATGCGGAAGAGTTGTTCTCCACGATTTGGTCGCTCATCGTCGCCGGTCATGAAACGACGGTCAATCTGATCGGCAACGGACTGCTCGCATTATTGGAAAATCCGGATCAATTGCGTTTGTGGCGCAGCGATCCGGCCTTAACCCCATCAGGCATCGAAGAATTGCTTAGGTATTACAGTCCCGTCGAAATTGCCACATCCCGTTGGGCCAGAGTCGACTTTACTTGGCATGGCAAGCATGTCAGCAAAGGCGATTTGATTTTCGTCGGTTTGGCGGCGGCCAATCGCGATCCGGAACAATTCGAGAATCCCGACCGCCTGGATATTACGAGAAAGAAAAACAAGCATATCGCTTTCGGTAACGGCATTCACTTCTGTCTCGGAGCCCCGCTTGCCAGGCTGGAAGGGAAGACCGCCTTATCGACATTACTGCGGCGGTCGCCTAATCTTCGAATCGACGCAGCATCCGAGGAGCTAAAGTGGCGCCCAGGCATCTTGATGAGAGGTTTGGAGCGATTTCCCGTCTTATTTTGACGCTAGGTCGGGAGAAAGCGACAATTCAATGCACGTTGTCCTTATTCATACATGAGTCATGCTGCTCCAGGAAAAACGGCTGCGCCGTTCTTGTTTTAGAAGGACCCGCGCCTTTATTGAGGCTCTTGCGAAACAATAAGTCTGTTGCCCGACAGTATCGAAACCAAACTGATCGTACAGCCGCGTCACGAGTTCTACGGCCTCAGGAAAGTTGCTCAAGACCGATAACGCGTGGCGGCCGGGGGCGCCAGCTGGTCTGCTCGAAATGAATAGGCGCGAGGCTTGGATGTGGGTGAAGGCCTTCGCCACCTTCGAGATAGGAAGGTGCTCCTGGCGGAGCTCATGTTCTGTCTTCTCACCAGAGTCGACCATGGGAAAATGGCCATCGCGCCAAGGCATGTAATTGTTCGTGTCAAGCACGATCTTGTCCGCGAGCCGCTCCACAGGCATGTCGTTGAACAGCTTGAGGGGGACGGCCACGACGCCGAAGTCACCAGCCTCGGCGGCGCCGGCCGCAGTCGCGGCACGCGCCTGCCGGGCCGAGCTCGTTAATGAGGTCCTTCAACGTCTCGGGTCCTCGTGAATTGGCAATGAACGACCTCATATCCGTTCGCGATCGCCGCACGCGCGATCTGGTCGCCGACCTCTCCCGCCCCAATGATGCCGATTACTGTCATCGGAACGTACCTTTCGCGCCTAGCATTTCCTCGCTTTTCGCCCAAAGCCGCTCAGCTTTGTTGGCATCTAGCGCATACGACCTTACGCCGTCGGCAAACGGGTTAGGTGTGTCATCGATCGGTGCGACTGCACAATCTTCGAGGTAGCGACCGCCGATTTCGTCTTTGTCAGCCACGACTGCGGCCCAGACCGACGTTGCGGTCGCCTGTGCGATTTCTTTGAGCTCCGCCGGCGGAAGACCTGCTTCGGCGCGAGCTTTGCGGGCGGTCTCGAAGAGCCCCTGTAAGTCTTCCTGTGTGAAATGGCGCGGGAGATCGGTAAGACTATTCCCGGGCATCACCGAGGCGACTCGAATGCCACGATGGCGATGCCGCTTATCGAATTCCACTGCGAAGAGAGAAGTGGCCGTTTTCGATCGGCCATAGGCGATAAATGGGTCGTATGGTTGTTGCTCGAAATTCGGATCATCCAGGTCAACATCGGCGACGCGATGAGCTTGGGACGACAGCATCACCAAGCGCCCGTTATCGGCAAGCAACGGCTCAATCCGATGAATCAGAGCGAAATGACCAAGATAGTTCGTTCCAAACTGGACTTCGAAGCCGTCGACCGTCTGACCGAACGGGGTAGCCATGACGCCAGCGTTGGCGATGATGACGTCGAACAGCAGGCCGCCCGCCAACAGATGGTCCGCGCAGGCGCGAACGCTTTGCAAGGATGCGAGATCAAGTTCGACCAATTCTAGGTCGCCGCCTCCTTGCGCCGCGGCATCAAGGACCCATGCAGTGGCCGCCTTGGCTTTGGCGAAGTCCCTGACCGCGCCGACGACGCTGGCACCGTGAGAGACCAGTGAGCGTGCGGTTTCGAGGCCAATGCCCGAAGATGCACCCGTAATGAGAATTCTCCTTCCCTTAAGATTCATGCCGGAAAGCACCTGATCGGCAGTTGACTTTGCACCGAATTTTTTAGTCATATCCTTTCTCCTTTACATGCTTATTTTTGCATTAGCGCCTGCCGGACACGCTTAGATCCCGATACCGCCGGCTATATTGAGAGTTTCACCGGTGATGTAACCCCCATGCGGTCCAGCGAGGAAGCAGACGGCTTCTGCCACCTCTTCAAGGGTTGCAAAGCGACGGATTGGATGCATGTCCAGGAAGGTTTCAAGGGGCGGGAGGTGATTAGCCACATCCTTGTTCATATCCGTAAGCATGACGCCTGGCTGCACGACATTTACAGTGATATTACGGGGACCGAGGTCACGCGCGATGCCCCTCGCATATCCGACCAGCGCTGCCTTCGTTCCGGCATAGTCGGCGACTCCTCTAAAGGGGACGTAATCGCCGAGCCGAGAGCCGATAAAAATAATGCGACCTCCGTCCGCTAGTTTGGGTGCAGCTGCGCGGGTATTTGCGATCGATCCCATGACATTGACTTGCCACTGACGATTGTATTTTTCTTCGTCTAAGCCGGGATCATCTACCGTCTGGCCCTGGATCGCGATACCAGCGTTGTTTACGAGGACGTCGAGCTTGCCGAATTCGGCAAGCACCGAGTTAATTAGAAGCTTGGCGGAAGAAAGGTCTGCTTGGTCGCTTTTGATTGCCAATGCACGAACCCCCTTGGCCCTCAGCTTCTCTACGACAGCCTCCGCCTTTTCGGACGAAGCCAAGTAGCTGATCGCAACATTCGCTCCGTGATCGGCAAACACTTCAGCCATAGTGGCGCCAAGGCCGCGTGAGCCGCCCGTGATGAGGACGACCTTGCCTTTCAATGATTGCTGCATGAGAATAACCTCCTTAGATAAATTTCTGCAGTAAAGAACCTCTTTGTGCGTCGCTGGGCACCCTCGTACGGGTGGTTGGCGGAATAACATAACGGTCATTACATAAAATGATGTTACACGCGAAGGCAAATGTTGTCAATAACATAATGGCCATTACAATATTTTCTTTGTGTCACTAGATGAACAATTTTTGCCGATCGAGCACTAACGCAGGTCATTGCCCGATGGACTGGAAGCGTTTTGTAACGTGTGTTATGATATTGTAGAGTGCGAAACTTGACGTAACCTTTTTATCCTACGGTTACTAAAAAAGATAGGTGATCTGACGGATGGGACGTAACCGCGAATTCGATGTGGATCAGGCGCTGGAAGCGGCGCTTTGCGTGTTTTGGCGTAAAGGCTACGAGGGCGTGTCGTACACCGACCTGACGCAGGCCACCGGAGTGGAACGACCTGCGCTCTACTTAGCGTTTGGTAACAAGGAAGCGTTGTTCCGCCGAGTTCTTGAGCGTTATTATGAGAAATACTTGGATTTCATCCCTGCGGCACTGAAACTTCCAACCTCGCGGGAGGTGGCCGCACACATCCTCTTTAAAGCGGCCGAATTAAATACCCGTTACCCGGATCGCAAGGGGTGTCTAGGTGTCCACGGCGCCTTGGCTTGCTCGGATGAGGCCGAACCTATTCGACTTGCCCTGATCAATGCGCGGGCAGACGGAGAAGCGTCGCTGCGCAATCGCTTCGAACGGGCAAAGCAAGAGGGAGATCTGCCGGAGACTACTAACTGTGCTGCGTTGGTCGCATACGTGCTGGCGGTGCTCCACGGTATGGCTGTTCAAGCCAAGGCCGGCTTCAGTCGCGACATGTTAGAGTCTGTTGCTGAGCAAGCGCTCTCCACTTGGCCTACCGGCAATTCCACACTTTCTGGAAAGTCATCCTAAACCTTAGTGGAGTAAACGTCAAACAGCCCCCGCCTGGATTACAAGGCGAGGGCCGCGTTATTTGTGCAGCGACATGAATCTAGTTCCATTGCAGTCTGGATCTATTTTCACATCAAGAATATATTCCAAAGGGAGGAGCCCCGCGTCAACTAGCCGAGTCTATCGCATAACTGGGTTTGACAGTCGATATTCTCATCAATAACGCCGGTTTCTGAACACACGGGCGCTTTGAGGATATGGATCCGTAGCGCGAGCAGGAAGAAATTATGCTGAACAACGCTGCGCTCGTCGACTTGACGCATCGCTTTCTGCAAATCGTACCGGCTGGTCGTCGTACCTCTCTCAGGTTGGACTCTATTTTTAGCCGTTCCAAAAGGTTAACAAAGCTCCAAATAACGAGAAAGCAGCTTTTCAGCCTTTTCGCTCCCCAATAGGAAATCGGAAGGGCGTTGTTTGTGTTTCACTTTGACCACAAAATATACATCAGTATATAAAGACAATGTCACTCCTGACAATAGAGTGGTTTCATTAGTCATATGTCTAAAAATCATAAGGGTCAGCCATTCAAAATCATCTATTGTTTGCCTGAATTAATCTTCAACAATCCTGCCCGTTCGTTTGACTTGATCCTTCCTGACACGCCGATAAGGGTGCCGGCCGGCAGATGGTCACCTACATACTGCTTGTTCAGAACGACGCACTGCTCGAAATGCTCGGTCAGAAAGATCTCTATTTCAGCGATGTTCGACCTCGCGACACCCAATCCCTTCAGCACGCCATCGAGATTCTCCAACGTCTGCGGGCCTGTGCCTCGAAATCGCCAACTTATTATTTCAAGACAGTCGCAGGTCACAAAATCCGCGGGTCAACCGTCTTATTCTCAAACGCACTTACTTAAACAGAAGGAGACGAGACTTATGAACATTTTTGTTGCCGGAGCTACCGGGGCTGTCGGGAGAATTCTGCTTCCGCCGCTAGTTCAAGCCGGGCATGAAGTAGTCGGGATGACGGGGAACGGAGCGAACCGCACGAAGATTGAAGCCTTGGGCGCCGCGGCTGTTGTTGCAGACGCACTGGATGCGGACGCTGTGTCCGCTGCGATTCAGGAGGCGCGCCCCGATGTGGTGATTCATCAGCTTACCGCCTTAAGCGCCAGGAATTTCGAGGACAATTCAAGAATCCGGATCGAAGGGACACGGAATCTGGTGGACGCTTCCCTTCGGGCGGGCGTGAGACGGATGATCGCACAAAGCATCTCCTGGGCCTACGAACCGGGCGAAGAACCGGCGGGAGAAGAAGTTCCCTTGGATCTTATGGCCCCATCGCCTCGGAAAAGAACCATTGAAGGCGTCCATGCCTTGGAGACGGCGGTGGCCGAAATGCCGGAGCATGTCATTCTCCGTTACGGACTGTTTTACGGTCCCGGGACCTGGTACCATGCGCAGGGCATGATGGCGGAGATGGCGCATCGGAAGGAGCTGCCCGCCACGGACGGTGTCGCTTCCTGGATTCACGTGGAGGATGCGGCCAGGGCCGCGCTGCTCGCACTCAGCTGGCCGAGCGGGCCCGTCAACATCGTGGACGATGAACCGGCCCCCGGAACCGAGTGGCTTCCTGCCTTCGCTTCCGTTATCGGTGCGCCTGAGCCCGAGCATCAGCCGGGGCGCGACCCGTTCGAGCGCGGAGCTTCCAACGCCAAGGCCCGCAAGCAGTACGGCTGGGAGCCGGTTTATCCGAGCTGGCGGGAAGGGTTTAAGAGCGGCTTGAAGTAGATCCGCTTCTTCACGCGGGAAATGCCTCCCTTACTTTGCGCTTGGTAATAACGGCGCTCTTGCATACCTTTGGCAATGACTCCCCTTGCTGTATACGAGAATTTTTCGCCCCTTTTTCTTAAAACTGCGAAAAACAAGCCATGAGTTGTCTAGTTTAGATGGTACGCTGGCTCTGCAGTGAACAAGATAAACGGAGGCGGATTCATATGAGCGAATATTTGAGCAAACAGCTGGAAGCCAGGGAAGAGGAGTTCAAAGGCGGCTTGCCCGAGGAGCATCAGATTCTGCTGCAGTCGGTCGACTACCTGCGGGAGTCGGGGATCGCACGCGGCCTGCAGGCCGGCGAGTCTGCACCGGATTTCACCTTAACGGACGCACTGGGTAAGGAAATCCGTTTAAGCGAGGAGCTCGCGAATGGCCCCGTCATCCTGACGTTTTACCGCGGCGGATGGTGTCCCTTCTGCAACCTGCAGCTCCGCGCTTATCAGGAGTTTCTTCCTGAGTTTCGGGAACTGGGCGCTTCTTTAATTGCGGTTTCCCCGCAGAGCCCGGATAACACGTTAAGCCAGCAGGAAAAGGAACGGCTCACCTTCCTGGTCGCAAGCGATACGGAAGGCCGGGTGGCGGAACAATACCGTGTTCTTTATGAAGTGACAGGCTCGCTCAAGAGCCTGTATGAGAAATTCAACCTCCATTTACCGGAATATAACGCTTCAAGCCGTTGGTTTTTACCGGTTTCGGCAACGTTCGTGGTCGACCGAAGCTCCATCATCCGTTACGCGCACATTGATCCGAATTTTATGCGCCGGCTGGAGCCCGATACGATTCTGCAGGTACTTAGAGACTTGTGACAGAAATAGGTTATAAAATAAGTCAAAAACCCGGACGTCCCTTGGCGGGAAATCCGGGTTTTGTCATTCAACCGACGCGGATGACCACTTTACCGAAACGCGGCCGGTCTTTGAGATATGCGAATGCCGACGCCGCTTCCTCAAAAGGAAAGACACGGTCAATGACCGGCTGAAGCCGGTGGCCGGCAATGAACCGGCTCATCTCCTCGAATTGCGTGCGGTTTCCCACGGCAATGGACCGCAGCGAATATACGTTGGAAACGAGGGTATTAAATTGGACGGTTTGCACCTCATCGGCGAGCCCTCCGATTAAACTGATCTGTCCCTCGAAGGCCGTCGACATAACGGACTTCTCCAGCGTGCCGGCGCCGCCGACCTCCACTACCCGGTCCACCCCTCTGCCGTCGGTCCATTCCCGTACCGCGATATGCCAATCCGGCGTTGTCCGGTAGTTGATCACATGATCCGCGCCGAGAGCCCTCAGCCGCTCCGCCTTCTCCTCCGAAGAGGTGGTCGCGACGACATGCGCGCCGAGCCGTTTGGCAAATTGAAGGGCAAAGAGCGAAACCCCGCCCGATCCGAGTACGAGAACGGTATCCCCTTTCCCCGTTGGCCGGCCGCATGTTAGTGCATGCCATGCCGTAACCCCGCGCAGGGCAAAGTCGCCGCTTCCTCAAAGGATAAGTGATCGGGGATCGGGACGAGCGCTTCTTCGCTCAGCACGACATACTCCGTCAGCATCCCGTCCAGCGAGCCGCCAAGCTGCGCGGCATTCTCCAAACCGAACGGGCCCTCTATCCAATGGGGAAAAATCGAGGCCCCTACCCGGTCCCCCGGCTTCACCCTGGTCGTTCCTTTCCCGACTTCCACGACCTCGCCCGCCCCGTCCGAAACCGGAACGACGTCCGGTCGAACTGGTAGCGGATAAAAGCCTTGGAACAAAATCATCATCTCCCTGTAATTCAGCGAGCAGGCCTTAACCCGGATGAGCACTTCCCCGGTCCCGGGACCGGCAGATCATGCGCCCTTACGGTAAGTCCGGCAAGCCCCCTTCCCATTTCCGCGTGATAGCTTTTCACCAAGAGACTCCTCCTCGTTATACGTTATCGGTAAACTGATAGTCAGACCGGATCCGGCCGTCACTTCCAAGCAGGACGAAGACCGTTCCTGCAGCCGCCGCTTTGCCTCCTTCCGCCGGCACCATCTCCCATCTCAGCCTTACGGCTTGATGGTGGCTTTCCGCTTGTTCCGAAGCTTGGAACACAAACCCGCCCGCTTCGACGAATTTTTCGTAGGCTCCGGCAACTCTCCTTTCAATCGCCTCATGCCCATGGGCCTCCAGCGATTCCGTGTAATGAACGGCATCCTCGGACCAAAGCTGCGCAATCATGCTTCTTCTTAAGCCGGGGTCGGCCTCGTTCCATACCACTGCATAAAGCTGAGCGAATTTATTAAGCTCGTTCATTCGTCTTCACCAATCCTTTTCGTTTATTTGTTTGTGCTTCACGAGAAATGTAACACAATACCATGACAGCTCCTGTCTTGTTTTACGCGGAAATCATTATTTTTCGGCGAAGAGAAACGGCTGTGCTGTCCTGCCTGTTGATCAAGGCTGCATCAACCAAAACAAAAAGCTGCCCGCATCACAGAAACTGTGAAGCAGACAGCTTTCAATTTAAAGCCAAGAACCTTGTTCAAAATACGGGAAAATCACTGATTCAATCTATGTAGATGAATGCCAAGTTCGTCTTGAACAAAGTTCATGTCAGAATCTCTAGAAACCAAAGCTAAATCATTAACCAAAGCAGTCGCGATAATGATCGCATCCGGTGTTTTTAACTTTCGACCACTAGCTCGTTGATCTTTACGAATATCGGCGGCCATTCTGGCAATATCCGATGTAACATCTATACATCTCTTAGATGTAAAGAGCTTTTCCGCGCGAAGTTGTTCTTCCTGTTTTAATCCTGTGAAAACTTCACATAGCGTAATTGTTGAAAAATAAAGAGCCATTTTATTATTGGAAGCCTTTCTAGCAAAATCAATAACTCTATCCTCACTTGCAAGGATCGCAATCGCAATATTCGTATCCAGTAAATAACCTTTGCTCATCAATCCCATTCCTCACGAGATCTATTCACCTCATCGAGCACTTCTTTCCCTCTTTCAGGGGATAACGTTCCAGCCGCCTCCAAGAGATCATCGATTGAATAATCATCATCCTGGGCTTCTACTGTTTGCTTATCGAGATCAATAAGAACACGGGCATGGGTGATATTCAATTTTTGGAGTATCGATTTAATTTCATGTACCGTTTGTTGATCGATTTTTTTGGGGATCATATTATCCCTCCAACTACTGTAATAAAACCAGTATAACATACTCTAAACCGTTTCAATATCAGGACGCTAATCCACAATAAACAATTTCGCGCCGGTGGCGGTTGACGACCGGTGAGGCTCGGCGCCGTCGGCCACATGGTAGCTCATGCCCGGCTTCAGCTTGAAGGTCCGGCCGTCGCTGAGTTCCGTGTCGAGCTCCCCTTCCAGTACCAGCAAGACATGTCCCCGGCTGCACCAATGGTCGGCGAGATAACCGGGCGTATACTCCACCATGCGTACACGGATATTACCGATTTCAAGCGTCCGCCATAGCGCTTGTCCCGTTACTCCTTGATGCACAGTGGGCTCCACGGTGCTCCAATCCAGCGTACCGAAAGGTACGTCAATGATTTTCATGCCCTCTACCTCCTCTAACGGAATGAAAATCCTCTCTGCTCCAGCACCGCCCGCAGGTTCTCACGCAAACTGGCTGAAGCGGCGATGGTCTCGGGACGTGTGCAGCGACGTGCGGAATGCTCGCACCAGCCGTACTCGATCCCTTCCCGTTCCGGCTCGCCGGCCATGGAGACGCGGCGGCCGTCATACGTTCTGCGCTCCATCATTACGCGGTCATACTGGGCCAGCCCCTCTTCCAGCAGGTCCGTCGAATACCATTCCCGGTGTACCGTGACCCGTTCGGGCAGACCGCGGCTTCACGCCGCGCCGTACGCCTTCCCGCTCGAAGCCGACGGACAATCCCGCCAAAGCGAAGACTCCGTCCGGTAGTCCCAGTTCCTCCGCCATCTCCGCGGGATGGTTACGGACCGATCCGACGGGAACCGCAGCAAGCCCCAGCGATTCGGCGGCGACCAGCGCGTTCTGCAGCGCCAGGGCCGCATCGACCGAAGCCAGCAGGAACATCTCCAGCGTGTTGGCCGCAAAGGTGTAGCCTTGGCGCGCGGTAACATACTTGAGCCGGTAAATATCCGCACAGAACACCAGGAACACCGGCGCCTCCCGGATAAATCCCTGATTGCCGGAAAGGACTGCCATACGATCCTTCCGCTCTTCGCTCTCAATGACAATGATGCTGTAGGCCTGCAGATTGGAAGAGGTAGGCGCACTTCTGGCCGCGGTAAGAATCGCACGTAGCGTCCCTTCCGGAAGGGACCGGTCCCGGAACCCCCGGACCGATTCGTGATTCGTAAGTACCTCCAGCGTCTGGTTCATGAGCTCATCCGCCAGTTGCATGCCTTCCAGCTCCAGGCGGCTTCGAACGATCCGGCGCCCATAGCTCAGCCCCCTCTCCTTACCGGGATCATACCACTTTTTCAGACGAGAAGCTTGCCTTTTTCCATGATCTTCTTGTCATCCAGATACACGTCCGGGCCGCTGACGACGCAGTCCAAATGAACGCCCGCCGCAACGGTTCCGCCGAAGGTGTTGTTACTGCCGAAGGCGACGTGGATCGTCCCGTACACCTTCTCATCCTCCAGGATGACCCCGGTCACTCTCGCTTTATCGTTGGTTCCGATGCCGAATTCGCCGAGCGACCTGCCGTCCCCGTCGCCAAGCATCCGGAGCAGCTCCTCTCCGGCCTTTCCGCCTTCCGCACTCACCAGACGTCCTTGCTCCACCGTGAGCAGCGGCGGCGCATCCAGCTTCCCGATCCCCGCAATCGAACCGTCCACGCGAATTTGGCCCGATGCCGTTCCTTCGACCGGAGCGATGTAGGCCTCCCCGAAGGCAGGTTTCCGGATTCGCCGGGATTGAGATACATACCCGTGCTCGGAACTCCATTCCGTCCGTCAATAGAGAACGAAAGGGCGAAGCCGTCCTTTTCAATCCGGACCTGCTTCCCTTGACTGAGGATGCCGGTTACCTTCTCCGTCAGCGCCTTAACCTGGGTATAGTCGGCGGAGATGGCTCCTTCCAGGAACATGTCCTCCGTAATTCCCGGCATGGTGGCCACCCGGGCGCCGGTCTGCGGCCGCTTGTTTGCGGGCCTTCGTGTGGGTCAGCGAGTATTCCGTGATGCAGACGACGACCTGGGAGCCTGACATGGCCGCGGCAATAGGGGCCGGCGGTTCTTCGCCCGGCTTGCTCCGCCCTTTCATGACGACCAGCATCGCTTCCGCCCCGAGGCTTCTCCCAGCTTCATACAGCGATTCGGCAAGCTCCTTCTTCTCCTCGTCCGATACGACAAGGAACGTTTCCTGTTCCCGGAGCCCCAGGCAGTTTTTCAATACATTTTTACTAATCTCGGTCAATTGAGGATTCATGAATATTCCCACCCTTTGGCTAAATCATTTCAGATACTATCTTTGCCATTATAGCATTGGATAGAATCACCGGCAGGCCCGAAGCCTCGGAAACCAACGTTCTCGCTTCCTCCGTATACCCCATGCAGTCCAGCAGAATGATATCGACCTTGTCCTTCAGCTCCTGGGCCGCCTCATGAAAATTGGCCTCATCGAACTTGTACGGAGAGGCTACGGCAAAAATCGGGTCCATGCCGAAAGGCGAATATTTGGGCTTTAGATTAACTTTCTGCTCGACGAGCGGGACGATGACCCCGAAGCGCCGGCTTCCTACCATGGCCTTCACAGCCGGAGGAATGATATGGTCCGGTTCGATCAGGTAGGCCGACGCGGTTCGAAGTCCGGGAAAAACACCCGTGCACAGCAAAAGAATCTGCTTAATGCCCTGCTGCTCCAGCTCGTTGATTTTATTTTGCAGGATGGGCTGGATTTTGGAACGGGACATCACGACGGACTCGCCGCTGGTTAGCCGGGAGGTTAGAATGTAGTCGCCTTCTTCGGGATACAGGTTCGCTTCGATGTATTCCTTGGTGAAGCCGTCGAGTACGCCGACCTGGATCAGCTCCGCGCGGTCTACCAAATATTTCTCGATAATCGGGGCTACATCCGTGCGCGGCGCTTGGCCGATGGTAATCATTCCGAGCTTTTGCATCACGATTCCCTCCGCTTATGAAAGTTAAAAAAGGGGGAAATTCCCCCTCAAGCAGTAGAGAAACCCATAAATCATGAATCTGCCTTGGTCCCCGGCGAAGTATCCCCTTCCGGCCGCTGTTGTTATCGGAAAACATCGAATGATTCGCTTTTGCAGCGGTTATTTTCCGATAACAAAGGCGGTCGCTATCGCTCCTACAGGGCATACTCCGCCTAACCTTTGCCATTATTCCTAATTGGGTTTCTCATTAACTGAGGGAGTTCCCCTCTCGCGATTAGCGAACAGCGCTGCCCGCCGTTTGCAGTATTTTCATCGAACCGTAAAGCATGGTAATGCGTTCAAACTCCGCCTTATCGTAGAAAGCGCAGGTCCCGTTCGTCATCTCCTTCGCCACCTCGATGGCAAAGCGGACGGCCGTGGCAATGTCGATTTCGTGGCTTGCGCCCGTACCGCAGCCCGGAACGACGGATTGCGCCGTAACCGCTACGCCGACAACCGGAGCGTCGGTAGCGACAGCCGGCTGGAGAATGGAGTTGATATGGTAAAGATCGTTGCCGTACGGCGTAATATCCTGCATCGTCACAGGGAAGGTCACCGGCGGCTGCCCGGTGGCCATCTCCATAATTCGCAGCAGGTCCTCGCTGACGCGAAGAATGTAGCCTTCCTTGACGGTAGGCGAAATGGCGATGCCCTTGTGATTGATGACGCGGTTCCCTTTGGTCGTATCGATGGACAGAATCGCTTCCATCTCAGGCACGATCTCCTGCGCGTTCATGGTGCCGATATCAACCGGGGAATCCATGAAATCGACCGGTTCGTGCGGCCGGGTCGGTGCATCCGGGCAGATATGCGTCGTGATGATGACATCGCCCTTCAGCCTATCGCCCTTCGTCTGCATATCCGCCAGCTTCAGCCCGGCGGCAACCGCCGCAACCGCTCCGTCGGCATCGGAGACGAGACCGATCCGGCTCGGACGTGCACCGATCCCGCCGAGGCGGCCGATGATACCGAATGTCGGCGCGCTGCCGCCCTTCGATTTGCCTTCGCTCCCCGGAACGACAATCTTGATGAAGTCGGTGCTTGCCTTTCTCGCCGGTAACCTTCTTTACGGTAACGGAAACGCCGGGATATTCATTAAACAGGGCCTTCACTTTCTCCCCGGTGACAAAACTGTCGTCCAATGTATCGATTGCAACCATCGTTTGTTTCAGCGTCATGTCCAAAATCCTCCGTCATGTATGATAGTAGTAGTCCGTTAAGATGAATTACAGATAAGGAATGACCGGTTTGTTGATGATCTCTTCCACCGGCTTCATCAGCTTCTCGTTGCACATCGTGCTGCTGAGCAGCGACTTCTCCTTCGGTACGGCAATGACAGCAAGTCGCTGGCCTTTCTCGACCGCGGCGGTCACAACCGGTTTTGCCGTCTTGGCGTCCAGCGTCATGATCAGATCCGGGAAGGTGGCGTACCGCTGGCCTTCCTTCTCAAGAGTCATATATTCGTTCCAGAAGGTAAGCTCAAAAGCGCCGTCGATCCATACGGTTCCGACGTCGAACCCGCCGGTCGTTTCCAGCCGGAAATCGGTGACTGTCCCCGCGGTAATGATCTTGCCTCCCAGCTTGCTCACGACGGCGTCGATCGCAGCTTCCCCTGGCGGGAAAGCAGTGCTTCACCCACCTCGATCGCCTGCGTAATCGCACCGGCTGCGCCGTGCTGTCTTGCATAGGCGGCGGTTACCGGGTTTCGGGCTACCGCCACGAGCCCTCCGGCTTCCACGGACAGCTTGCGGACCATCGAAGCGGCTTTGCTCAGCGAGCCGGAAATGCTCATCTCGATGTAATCGGCGTCTTTCCCGCCTACTGCCGTTTGATGGGAGACATAGCCGGCGAGCTCCGACAAGTTGAGCGAACCCATGGCTCCCGTCGGATGAGCCCGCCCGTTGCAGGCGAAGTCCACGAGCGGAATCCCGGCGACGACGGATTGGAACCAGCCGTTGACCGTCGTTCCCGCCCCGTTCTCATTCGTATGGACGCCCGCGATCGGTTTGCCTATTTGATGGGCGAGCGGCTCGAGCGCCTTGGCGTAGTGAATCGGCTTGACGTACTTGTCCTTGGCCCCCGGCGCACCGACCAGCGACACCGTGACCCAGACGTCCTCGTCCGCGAAGGCATCCGCCGGAAGCGGCTCCGGCTGGCCGATTTCGAGCGCCAGGCGGCCGATTTGCAGTCCGTCTTCGATCCAGCCGCCTCCGCCGCCGCCCAGGACGGCGCCGCCGTAGACGGCGTACTGCATCATGCTTTCATCCAGTTTGATTCCGGTCATGGCCCGTCACCTCACTTTTTCATTTTGAAGACCGAGTTAAAGAAGCTGTAAAGCGCATCCCCGGCAATAAAGCCGGCGGCGAGAATGCTCATCGGCGTTTCGGCTTCCTTCCCCTTCACTTTCAGTACAATGAGACGGATCAGAATACCGGCGATGACCGCCCAGCAGGCGTTCGGCGTGGAGATCAGAAGGCCTGTGGCGAACAACACCCCGATTTGGCGGCTGGGACCGCCGATGAGCTGGAAGATCGCCCCGGGAATCGCCCAAAGCAGCAGCTGCAGTGCGATTTCGGGAGAAGCGCCCGCTTTAATCGTCGAAACGTATACTTTATCGATCGGGGGCACCAGATTTTGCGCAAAATAGCCGTTAAACGTGCAGATCACCGTAAGCAGGGCCACGCCGAAGGCGATCATGCCCGTAATATATTGCTGTCTTCTGCCTTTCAGCTCGTATTCCGGATCTTCGCCATTGCCGCGCAGGATGTAGCCGGTCTTGAGATCGTACCCCATATCGGCGAAAGCCGGACCGGTCGCGGCGCTGAACCCGGCGAGGAGCGCAAGAGCCATCGGCGGAAAGCCGATCATAATTCCGAAAAGCAGCGTGATGAACGCGACCGCAAAGGCCGGGAACCATCCGGAGTGCATGGCCGCGATGCCTACGATCAGCTCATGAACGAACGCGGCGAAAGCGGCGAAAATGATAAAACCGATGAGCATGCCGACCGACATTTTCGTAATGATGCCGCCGATAACGGCGATAATGAGGGCAATGACGAGATAAGCGGCGAATCCAAGTCCTAGAGCGCGTCTGGCCTCGCCGATCGGTCTCGTTAAACGCTCTTCGGCTGCGGCCGCCGTTTCCTGATGGCCCTGATTGCGGCTCACTTTCTTTTGCTTGCTGAAGATGAGCATGCAGGCCTGGATCAAAGCGACAATGCCCGCGCCGATCATGACGCCGTGCGCGATATAGAGCTTGTTCACATCCGCGCCGAACCACGGAACCGAATATTGCCGGATCATCAGGCCGATGCCGAACATGCCGAGCGCCCAGATGTTCCCGATAAAGGCGACGCCGAAGGCCGACATGGAAATTTGAAAATAAGAGCCGATCAGCCCGAGCAGCGTACCGACCCCGAGCAGACCCGCCCGCTTCCCGCCCTTGTCTCCGGCGAGAATCGATTCGGCCGTAGCCACGCCGGGGGCCCAGGTTTCCGAAGCCGGAAACAGCTTGGAGTCGAACAGCTTGTACAACAGCACGGCGTCCACGAACATCGCAAGGGCTGCGCCGATCAGCATCGGCACGATGAGTTCCTTCATCCCCATGGCGAACGGTATGCCGATCGGAATGAGCAGGCTGTTGGCTGCTCCGAAGGTGGCGGAAGAGATGGAGGTTTGCACCAGGTTTTGGCGGTGGACGGACCGGTATTTATTGAACACGGCCACCGGAATTCTCGCGATCAGCATGGCCACCAGCGCGCCGATGATCGCCGTATTGGGGGTTACCCCCAGAGTCGTAACAATCTGCATGCCGATGATGGCTCCAATAACGCCTGTTACAATGTTCACTACCAGTGCAAACGGCTCGAATATACTTGGATGCTTTTTCCCGTTCTCGTTTTTTACGTGATCCATATGGAGTCCCCCTAGTGAGCCTTGGATTTTTTAACTACACTCCCCATCGGTAAAGTACCGAGAAGAACGCCGCCGAACACAAGAGCGGCTCCCAGCGTTTGTTGAACAGTAACAGGATGGCCGAAAAGGATAAAGTCCAGAAGCATGGTCATCATCGGCTGCAAATTCAGCACAATCGCGGATTTGGCCGCGCCGACGTCCTGCATTCCTTTGTTCCACAGCACATTCGCCAGACCCTGCGCCACCAGCACCGCGGCGAACGCCAGCCCCCAGATGCGGAGCGGCTGCGCCCAGTCGATCTTCAAGGACGACAGGACGAACGGGTCAAACAGCACGGCGCTCAGCGCAAAACTGTATACCGTGATGATAAAAGGCGTCAGTCTGCGGGATAGAATCCGGGTGAAGATCAGGTTGCAGGAGAAGGTAAAAACCGCTCCGAACATCAAGAGATCCCCCGTCTTCATCGCGAATCCGTGCAGGTTTAAAGCGGTGCCTACGCCCAGCGACGCCGCCAGGCAGCCAGGATCATGCGCCATGTCACTTTTTCTTTCAGGAACGCGGCGGCAAGACCGGCCGTCATCAGAGGGGACAGCGTGAAGATCAGGGATGCGTTCGTCGCCGACGTATGCCGGAGTCCTTGAAAGAGCAGGATCTGATTCGCGATAAGCCCAATTCCGGCGGAGGCCAGCAGCAGAAGCCACTCCTTGCCGGCCGGCTTGACGGCCGACTTGGTGAAGAAGGCCCAGACCAGAAACACGCAGGACACCACCGTCAGGCTGAAGGCCGAAAGAAACAAGGGAGGGAACACTTGCAATAGAAATTGCCTGGCAATATAATTTAAAGCCCAGACGAAGACGCAGAAGATTAACATCGTGTACGATTTTGCCAAGGCGGAGCCCCTCTTTGCCAGAGCCAGGATTAGATGGCGAGTTGTTTGTAAAACGCTGAGGCAAGCGACCCCTCCGCCTCCACGGCGTCAATGACGGGCACCTGCAGCTCGCTTCTCACTACATCTGCGAAGCCGATGGTCGAGAACCCGGTGCAGGCGAAGACGATCGTCTTGGCGCCCAGCTCAAGGAGTGAGCGCGCCGTCTTTAAAGCTTGTTCCCGGCCGGCCTCCGTCAGCAGGTCCGTTGTGTTGGTCACGCCTTCCGGACGAATATAGCCGACGGACCGCTCCCCGAGAATCCGCTTCACGACCTCCGGTGCGTCCTCGGTAATGCCCATCACGCCGACCGTTTGTCCCGCCGCCAGAGCCGTTAGTGCGGCAGCGCTTCCAGCGCCGATGACGGGAATGTCGACCTCCCGCCGCAACTGCTCGATAGCCGGGTCGGCCGCGCAGCTGATGATAAGAAGGCGGCGACCTTCCGCTTCCATGCTGCGGCCCTGCTCCACGATCTTCGGGACGGCCCGTGCTTCGGTTTCCTCATCGTAAATGCCGAGCGGCTGGTCGGGTATACTCCGACTGACGACGGGAATCCCGTAGAGCTCCGTGATCTTCCGGCCGTGCTGCTCCAGAATGTCCGGGTTATCCGTACTAAAGACACGAATCAGTCCTATCACTTACGCTCACCCTTTCCATAATCTGCAAGTGTTTTGTGGAAGTTTGTTGATAGATATGTTTACATCGATTTTAGACCGTTTTCAATTTCTCAACAATGTACCGGCCCGCCAAAACTAAAGAAGACCCATTGTGCTCAGAGCACAAATGGGCCTTCTTTTAATCCGTTCGGTTCAGTAAAGAGTACACGGTGCACAGGTACAGCTCAAACCGGCTGGAAGCGCTGTCCAAGTCCATTCCGGTCATTTCCTTAATCCGGTCCATCCGGTATTTTACGGAATTCCGGTGAATATACAAGCGGTTCGCCGCTTCGATCAGACTCCCGCCCGCCGCCAAATAATGATACAGCGTCGTAACGAGCTCCGTTCCGTGCTCTTTGTCATGCTCGTACAATTTGCCGATGTTTCGCTGCACCAGCTTGTTTAGCCGTCCAGGGTCGGACGTTTCGAGCATTAGATCGAACAGCTCCACTTCGCCAAAGGCAAACAGTCGCCGCTCTTTATGCAGCCGGATACCGATCCTGAGAGCCTTTTGGGCTTCTCTGTAGCCGCGGTGAACCTCCCACAGAGAACACGGGCTTCCGAACCCGCACCGCAGCGTTCCCCATCGCCTGAGCAGCGGCTGGAGCAGGCCGGCCCATCCGCTTGCTCTCTCCGGTTCCTGTTTCTTCCTGGGCGCATCCCCCATCCTCACGCTGGGCAGGAACAAAATCAGACGCCCCGCCTGCAGCTGGACATGCGAGCGGACCTTCAGGCCCGCGGATGCCTGCTGAAGCAGCGGGTTTAATTCGAGCAGAAACGGAGACTCGTAATCGGTAAAAGGTTGCTCCCCTTCCACCACGCCTATTTCCCAAGACCAACCGGGATCCAGCCCCAGCTGGCGCCCTTTGTTCTCTGCTTCCTGAACCGATAAGGGCATACCCGTCAGCGGCTCTTCAAGAAAATTGCCGCGCAGGCGCGCTTCGGTATCCTCGGCGATTTTCTTGCGCATGAGCTCTAGGGAGAAGACGAGCCGCGCCTGCTCTACGCATACCAGCTCAAGCTCGTCCAGCTGCTCCTTCCCGACGATGAGCTTGCCCATGAACTGTTTATCCACCGTCACTTCCCAGTGGCGGTTTCTAGGTGACGGCTCATACGGCGTCTGGCGCGGGGAAGAGACCAGGATGTCCCCGCCGCGGCCGATGACCCAGATGGGCGACTTCACAAGTTCGGCCACATTGTCGGCTACGACCTGAATCCCGCTGTTGGTCAAGACCAAATTCGTCAGCGTCTTATATACTTCCTCCGACCTGCGGAGCAAGGCGACCTGCTTGTCCAAAATCCGTTCCATGACGGCATATGTTATATCAATGTAAGGTATCCCGACCGGAAGCTGGATGATCGGAATATCATACTGATTGCTCTTCTCGATCATTTCCTTCGGGATATCCGGAATGAACCTCTCCGGCTTGATGGCGACGCCCGCCGCATTCGCCTGGGCCAGAAGCTCGACGAGCTCAGGCAGCGCGCTGGGTCGTGGCGCGTGGAATACCCGGTGGTTAGGATCAGCTCCCCTTCCCGGAGCCATCCCCTGATGTCCGGCACTTCCATAATATCGACATAACGGACGACGCGGTCCAGCCCCTTTTCCCCGCTGACCAGCCTTGCTTGCTCCAGGATCGGAAGCTTCAGCGACTCCCTCACCGTAAGTCCCTGCAGATTCATGTCCTTCACCTGTTTCCGGGATAATCTGTCTTTGCCGCGACATGTATGAAAAAACAGTAACGGGCCTTTCCGTGGAATAACTTCCCCACTCATTTAGTGTATATGAAGTGGGGAGGAGTGTCCAAGCGGATTAGGGGGATATAACCGTTCACCATTTCCAGGGGAATTTCACAGCCTATGCCGCCCGTATAAAAAAAAACGTGCCGCTAAGCCAATCTTACGCTTAACGGCACGGTTTAACGCTTAAATGCACGGTCTAACGATAAACGACACCGCCCGAAGCTCCGGCTAAATGCCTATCGGGCTCCCGCTCTATAGGGTTAGCTCCACCTCGTGCACCTGCCCGTCGTCGGCCAACCGGATAAAAGGTCCTTCCCCTGCCGACCACTCGGCAGGATCCAGCTCCTGCCCGTCAACGACTAGCCTCGTGTGCCCGCCCGTCTTGTGCGACGGATTCTTCACAGCGATACGGTACTCCGCGCCGCCGTAACGGTAGCTGGCGGAAAACTCCGGCCATTCGCTCGGGATGCACGGGCGGATGAACAGCCGGTCGCCGCGTCGGCGCAAACCGATGATCCATTCCACGCCGGCCTGGTACATCCAACCCGCCGCGCCGGTGTACCACGTCCAGCCGGCATGGCCGCGGTGCGGCTCTTCCGTATAGACGTCGGCGGCGACGGCATAAGGTTCCCCGACATACTTCCTCACTTCGGAGGACGTCTTGGTATGCATGATCGGGTTGAGCAGATGGAACAGCTCGAAAGCCTTATCCCCCTCTCCGAGCATGCTCCAGGCGATAATACTCCAGAGCACGCCATGCGTATACTGGCCCCCGTTTTCGCGAATGCCCGGAGGATAGCCCTGAATGTAGCCCGGGCTCGGGTCCGTCCGGTCGAACGGCGGATACAGAATATGCGCGACCGCCAAGCTGCGGGTCCACCAGCTCGCGGTCGAACGACCGCATCGCCTGCCGGGCCTTGTCCGGCGGGGCCATGCCGGAGAGAACGGACCAGGACTGGGCGATCGCATCGATGCGGCACTCCGCGTTATCGACCGAACCCAGCCACTGCCCGGCATCGGTGAAGGCACGGCGGTACCACTGGCCGTCCCAGCTCTCCGCGCTCTGCGCCTCCGCCAGCTTCAAGCGGACGCTCCGGTAACGCTCCGCCCGCTCCCGGTCGCCGCGGCGTTCACACAGCTCCGCAATGCCCTGGAGCACGTCTCCCAGGAACCAGCCGAGCCATACGCTTTCGCCCCGGCCCTTCGGTCCGACCAGGCTCATTCCGTCATTCCAGTCCCCGATGCCGATCAGCGGCGACCCATGCTCGCCGAAGCGCAGGCTGCGCTCCACCGCGCGCAGGCAGTGCTCGAAGACGGTGCCGCTCTGCCCGGATAAGACGGTCGGCTCATACCGCTCATGCTCCTCTTCGCCGAGCGGCTCGCTATGCAGGAACGGTGCCGTTTCATCCAGCACGCTCTCGTCTCCGGTATGCTCCAGGTACCTCACCACAGCATAAGGCGACCACAGCAAATCGTCGGAGAAACGGGTGCGGATGCCGCGGTGCGTTTCTTCGTGCCACCAATGCTGCACATCCCCCTCTTCATATTGGTGCGAGGCGTGCAGCACGATTTGCGCCCGCGTCAGGTCGGGACGGCTGTGCAGCAGGGCCAGCGAATCCTGCAGCTGATCGCGGAAGCCGTAGGCTCCGCCTGCCTGGTAGAAGGCGGAACGCGCCCATATCCGGCAGGACAGCGTTTGATACAGCGACCAGCCGTTCAGCATGACGTCCATTTCCTTGACCGGCGTCGATACTTGAATCGTGCCGAGGACCTCGTCCCAAAACTCCCGTACCTCCCGCAGCGACCGCTCGCAAGCCTCCGCTTCCCGGTATTTCCCGGCCACCCGGGCGGCCGATTCGCGCGAATCCCCGCACCCGAGCAGGATGTAGACGGTTTGCTCCGAATCCGGCTCGATCGTGAATCGGGCCTGCACCGCCCCGCGACCGTCGTACGACGGACCGGTCTCACCCGACAAGCGGTGCCGGCGCATCGCGGCGGGATGCTCGAAGGTGCCGTTCCGGCCCAGAAACTCCAGCCGGTCACCCGTCCATGTGACTTCCTTGTCAGGAGTCTCCCGGGCTTCTTCCCCTAGCGCTTCCGAAGCCGCATCCGACCCCGCCAAATGCGGATGTACGGTTAGAAATGCGGTCGCATCCCGGAAGTTTTCCTGATACGTATTGCGGGCCAGCAGCACGGAAGCCGCCGCATCCCATTCCGTCACGATCTGCGAGGCGTTGCCTTCCCGATGAACGCCCAGCACCCATTCGGCGTAATAAGTGACGGACAGGCTGCGCCGCTCGCTAGTTCGGTTAACCAGCCGCAGACCGGATCACCTTGACGGGATCGTCCAGCGGAACAAACACCGTCATTTCCTGAGCCAGCCCGTGGCTTTCCTGCTCGAAACGCGTATACCCCCGTCCGTGAATCACCTGAAAAGGAGCCGCCGCCTGCGTGCGGGCAGGCGCCATCGGCCAATAATCTCCGCTCGCCTCATCCCGCAGGTAGCAGACTTCCCCGGCGGATCCAGCGCAGGGTCGTTGGACCACGGCGTCAACTTGCATTCGCGGCTGTTCCGCCACCACGTATACCCCGTATTCAGCTCGGAAACGAGACAGCCGAAAGTCGGATTGGCCATCACATTGATCCAAGGCGCCGGCAGGAAACTGCCGTTCTTCAGCACGATCCGGTACTCCCGGCCGTCCGGCGAGAATCCCCCGAACCCATTGTAGAAGAGCAAATCCTCCGTTTCGGGCGTCTTGATCTTCGCCGGAACGATAGGCTCCTGCGGCGCCGTAACCGGAAGCGGCTGAGCCCCGGCCCGATCCGGAGCCGATACCTTCAGCTGCGCTTTCAGGCTCGGTCCGTCGGCACGCAGCACAAGACGGGACACCGCATACAGCGACGACTTGTCTTCCTCGGACAGCTGAGCGCCGGGCAGGATATGGACGCCTCCCTTTCCCGCTTCCTGCCTTCCTGCGATCTGCTCCGTCATCCGCCGGAGGCCCTCCTGCAGATCCTGCTGATAGCCCCCGGCCGACTCGTTCAAGAGGACCAGATCGACATACAGCCCGTTATGGCGCAAATATTCATAGCCGGCGAGCACCTTCCCGATGAAAGACAAATTCGCCGTATCGGCAATCCGGACCAGGATGACAGGCCGGTCCCCGGAGACGCCGTGCGCCCAGAGGCCCTGTTGTCCCTTCTGATTGGCGGCAATGCCCTGCTCGCGTTCCTCCCGCGCGGAGAATTAAACAGCGCTCGTCCTGCAAGCGACTGAAAAACGCCCAGATCCGCAGGCGAGATATGCAAATGCTGCAGCTCGATCTGGCTCCGCGTCCAGGCCAGCTGAAACGCCCGCTCGACCTGCTGTTCCAAGGAGAGCTGCTGCGCGAGCTCCAGCGCCTGCTCTTTCGACTCGGCGATGCCGGTAACGGCGGTCAGCTGAATCTGCCCGCCGGGCTCTACGGTCAAACGCCGCCGCATCACGAACGCCGGATCCGCAACAGATCCGACCGTCCCTTCCAGACGCAAGTCGACTCCCCTCGGTCTCGCCAGCGTATAGCCTCTGCCGATAAACCGGGCCCGGTCGGTTTCAAATTCCGCCGGTCCGTTGGATCGCCCCCCGGCCGACAACGTATGGAACGCCCAGACGGACGGCTCTCCGGCATTCCGGGGGCGCTTGCGGGCAAGCAGGCATTCCGCCCCGGCCTCGTACTGCGTCTCGACGAACAATTTGGTGAAGGCCGGATGGGCCTTATCCGCATCCGGACTCGCAAGTGCAATTTCGAGGAAGGTCGTCACCTCGATGCTCCTCGCCTCGCCGCCCGTATTCACAATCGTCAGCCGGCGGAGTTCCGCGTTCGCATCGGGCGATACGGCGATTTCGAGCGTTGTCTGCAGCTCCCCGTCTTCCCGCAGAAAGGTAGTACGTTCCTGCGAGAACTGCACTCGCAGCCGGTCCGCCGGTGCGCGGCACGGCTGGTATGCCGGAGACCAGAGCCGATCCCGGTGGACGTCCCGGATATACATATAGTCGCCCCACGGGTCGGCGACCGGGTCCTCCCGCCAGCGCGAAACCGCCAGGTCCTTGAAGCGGATGAACCCGCTCCCGCCGCCAGTGATAACCGTGGTCAGCGTTCCGTTCGAATGCACGTTCACTTCCGGCACCGGCGTATCCGCCGTATCGTATTCCTGCAGCGGAGCAATGTGCGCCGGCTTCGGTTTTTGCGTCCGCGTCCGCACCGGAATTTCCCGGTTCTTGATGGAATCCCCGGCGGGAATCCGCTCCTGCAGCAGCAGCTCGGCCGCCTGCACGCGTTTGTCGCGGTGAAAATAATCGTACATCTTGTCCGGAAGCAGCAGGTTGGCAAGGGTCAGCAGGCTCATCCCCTGGTGATGCGCCATGAAGCTGCGGATCACCTTGTACGACTCGCCCTCCGGCATACGTACCGGCGTAAAGTCGATGGCTTCGTAGTAGCCGTACTCCCCCGCGCCCCGAGCTCCCCATCCGGCGCAAATCGTGAAGCCCCTCCCGCAAAGCATAAGGAAGCGCCATAACGGTCGCATACGGCGCCAGCACCAGATCCTGCTCAAGCCCCCGCTTGAAGCCGAGGCCCGGAACACCGAAGGCGCGGTACTGGTAATTCAGCTGATAGTCGTACGCATAGTAGCCGGACTCCGAAATGCCGAACGGGACGCCGCGTTCGCGGGCATATTCGATCTGCCGCTGAACCACGCCGCGGTACGTGCTGTCCCAGATCGTATTCGGATAGGTGCGCATAATGAGCCATGGCATCATAAATTCAAACATCGTGCCGGACCAGGACAGCAGCGTGGTATAATTGCCGTGTTTTTTCACCGTCCGGCCGAGCGCAAGCCAGTGTGCCACGGAGATTTGTCCCAGGGCGATGGCCACGAAGCTCGTCTGCCTGGCCTCGGAGGCCAAGAGATCATACAGGATGCCGTCCCGTTCGCCGGAAGCCGCATGATACCCGAGAACGAACAATTTGGATTTATGATCGTACAGCTGGCGGAAATCCGTAGCGGCAATCAGCGCTTCGAGCCGGGCGATCAGCTGGTGGCCGCGCATCAGCCAGTCCCTCGGCGCCCGTGCGGGGAGGGTTCGCCGGCCGTTTCCCCGTCCACCCGCTCCGCCGCCGTTTCGCCGGGACGCTCCCGATCCAGTTCTACGGCAAATTCCGCATCCGGGAGACCGCCCGTTCCGGCATAAGCCGGAGCCGGCTGACGGCTCAGCGCGAATTCTTTTCTAAGCCAGTGCACCAGCCCCTGCTTCACCGTCATGAGACTGGCCACAAAGTTCCCGGAATCCACCGTGGATACGTAGGACGGCGGCAAAGCACGCCGAGCGTGACGGTATCGTACCAGTTGTACAAGTGGCCGTTCCATTTGTCCAGACGCTCTACCGTGCCGATCGTGCGCTCCAGCCGTTCCACCAGCTCCGGCGTGCCGATAAAACCGAACTCCCTCGCAGCCAAGGCCGAAGTCAGCAAAAAGCCGATGTTGGTCGGCGACGTGCGGTGAGCCACTCCGTTCGGCGGATCGATCTGCACGTTATCCGGAGGCAGGTAATGATCTTCCGCCCCGGCGAAATGCTCGTAGAAGGTCCAAATCTGCTTCGCCAGGCCGCGCAGCTCCTCTTCCTCCGCAGCTGTAAGCGGTCGCTCCTCTGAAACGGCGGGCCGGTCCAGCCAGCGGACGGCGGCGGGCGCCAGCGCCCAGATCAGGCAGAGAACAAGCCCTGCCCATGTCCACCCTGCCAGCGGCTGCAGTAAGGCGGCGACGGCGAAGAGAAGGATCAGCGCGTAACCGGCGCCCGTGCCAAGCAGCACCTGGCGGTTCCCCCTGCTGCTCCGTTCGATATGCGAGGAGCTGGTCCATTCAAGCAAATGCCGCTTGCTGATCAGCGACCGGTAGAGCGTCTTGCCGATCGCATCGGCGAGAACCGCCGTTTGAAACGGCGGCGTCCAAAAGTTCATCACCACCTGAGCCGCGAGCCTGTGCAACCTGCCGCGAGTACAATTCCGCTCTTTGAAAGACAAAGAGCTGACGGATAACCGGAAGCAGCATGGAAAGCAGAATGACCGCGACCCAGCGGCCCGGATATCCCGGAAGCACGGTCCATGAGAGTACCAATAAGACGAAATAGGCTACCGGAAGCAGGTCGCGGCGCAGGTTGTCGATGATTTGCCAGCGGGTGACGGCCGACAGATCGACCGGCCTCAATGTTCCTCTGCGGTCGCATACGCGGGTGAACAGCCAGCAGAGCAGCCGCCAGTCGCCGCGCACCCAGCGGTGCATCCGCTTCTGGTATGCGATGAACTTGGTCGGATGATCGTCGATGAGCTCGATGTCCGACAGCGGCCCCGCCCGCAGGAACCCGCCCTCGAGCAAATCGTGGCTGAGCACGGTATTCTCGGGAATCCGTTCGCAGAGCAGCTCGGCGAACATCTCGACGTCGAAGATGCCTTTTCCCGTAAAAATGCCTTGCTCCAGCGCATCCTGGTACGGATCGGAAGCCGCGAACGCGTAAGGGTCGAGCCCCGGGTCCGACAGCAGGGAGGCCAGGCGGGACCGCATCGCCGATTCGTGGCTGATGCCGATCCGCGGCCGCAGCACGCCGTAGCCCTCGACGACCCGGGTCCGCGCCTCGTTGAGCCGCGGCCGGTTGTACGGAAGATGCAGGGTCCCGATCATCCGGTGCGCGCTTTCCATGGGAAGCCGGGTGTCCGCATCCAGCGTGATAATATACCGGATGCGCGGCAGCACCGAGGCGTCCCCTGTGCGGTAATCGTAGCTCGTTTCCTTATTCCCCCGCAGCAGCTCGACGAATTCGACCAATTTGCCGCGTTTGCGCTCCCAGCCCATGAACACCCCTTCGCCCGGGTTCCACTGCCGTCGGCGCTGGTACAAGTGAAAGGTCGTTCCTCCGGGAGCGGAGTACGTCCGGTTCAGCGCTTCGATCCGTTCCTTGGCGAAGGCGACAAGCGCTTCGTCCTCCGGCGACCGCTCCTCCGCCGCATCGGTAAAATCCCCGAGCAGCGCATAATGGATGTGGGGATCCCGGTTGGCCAAATAGTGGACCTCGAGACGATCCGCGAGCTCCTCCACTTCCTCCCGGGTGGACCAGATCGCCGGAATGACGACCATCGTCGCCGCTTCCGGCGGCACGCCGTCCGAGAAATCGTAGCGCAGCAGAGGCCGCGGGCGGCATACGCGTTCGATCCCGAAATGAAGCCAGGTGACGACCCATTCGCTCACCGGAAGGGCCAGCGCCAGCAGCACTGCGGCCCATCCGGCGGCCGTAAAGCCGCGCCCTCCGCTGATCCAGGCGGAAGCGGCGATGAAGAGAAGGACGCCCAGCACAAGCGACTGTCGCAAAATAAGTGCCGGCCGCCCGCCGCTGCAAGCCGTTCTCCGGCAGGGCCCGAGGCTTGCTGCACTGGCGCAGCGCCTGCACCAGCCTACGAATCCCGGCCGGCTCGAACAAATAATAAGCCGCGAACGCCGGACGGGGCGACTCGCCATCCCCTGCCGGCCCGGCCGCGGAACCGAACTTCGGCGTCGAAGACACGCGTTCTGCCGCGGCTTCGTCCTGCTCCTCCCGCGAACCCAGCCTCTCCTGCGCTTCCTTGGCCAGAGCCACGGCTTGCCCCGCGGTCAAGCTTTCGGGCACATTCATCCGGCGGGACAATTGCTCCACGCGTTTCAGAATTTCGCCGCGGCTTGCGGTATCCAGCTTTGCATAAATTCCTGTGGCTTCCCCGCGGAGCGTCCGGTCGAGCAGGCTGATCCGCTCGAACAGGTCGTTTAAATCGCGGCGCTCGTTTCTCCGCAGGTCGCTGATCAAATTGCCGGCCGTCACCTGAAAGGCCGCCTGTAGCCGGTGCTCGTAGGATACGATGCGATCCAGATCCTCCATGCCGTTCTCGTACTTGCACACCAGCCACTCGCGCACCGTCGCGGCGTCGTCGGCCCACTCCCGCAGGTGGCTGATGAGGTGCACGACCCAAGGTCCGGACAGCGGAACCGTCCGTCCCGCCGACTCCAGCTCGGCGCTTAGCGCCTCCGGCGTCAGCTTGGACGAATCCAGCCGGGACAAGAGCCGCTCCACGTCCATGCAGACCTCCCGGCGTTCCCGCACCAGCGCCATCGTTTCCGCCAGCCGGCCGATCAAGCTTATCCGGAAGATAAGCGGAATCGCCCAGGTTTCGGCAAGTGTCAGGACGGAAACCTCCTGATATGCGTTAATATAGGCAACGACGGATTCCTCGCTCAGATTCCCGTCTACCATTTCAAGGTAATTCTCGCACAGCGACTGAACGCGCAGTTTGCCGTTGTGCCGCAGATAAGGCAGATAGCCGAGAGAACGGCCGGTTAGAAGCTTCCGCACCTCCAGCGCCTGCTCTTCAATAAATTCGGCGTTATCCAGCGGCCATTCTTCGGCAGGCTGAGTGCAGCCGGCCGAATTTTCCTGCAGGGTGTTGACAAAATCCCTTAAACTCTGTATGTTTGCTTCGAATTGATTCCATACATATTTCGGCCGGGCCCGCTTTACGCCCAGCGAATGCTGCAGCGCAAGCTCCCGCGCTTTGTGACAAAGCATCTCAGTTGTATATGCCATTAGCCCCTCCGGAGAGTCAGTTGTTGAAACCTCAAGCAGCACTGTCGTCCGGTACAGCGATGGATTCCGGAACAATCAAATTATTGCCAGTTTTGTATACTTTTATTAGTCAGGGTCCAACTTTCCTTGGAAGGGACGGGAAGAAACGTTGGTTGGGGAACGTACGTAAGAGTAGAAGAAGAAAGGGGAATAATGGTGAAGTTTCTGGCCTTGGTGGAGCAATTATTCGAGCAATACGGCTACCTGGTGCTGCTCATCGGACTGCCCCTGGATGCGATCGCCCTGCCGATTCCTCCGGGGAATACGACGCTGACCTATACGGGTTATCTTGCTTATAAAAGAACGCTGGACCTGCGACCGGCATGGCTTGCGGCCTTCGCCGGCTCGGCGCTCGGCGTGCTGATCACATACGGCATCGGGTACAGGCTGGGAATGCCGCTGGTCGAGAGGTTCGGGAAGTGGCTGTCCATGAGGCCGGAGCACCTGGAGAAAACGAGAGCCTATTACGAGAAGTACGGAAACAGGTCGCTCATCGTCAGCTTCTTCCTCCCCGGGATCCGGCAGTTTATCGGTTATTTCCTGGGAATCATCCGCGTGCCTTTCCGGATCTTCGCCCTGTATGCTTTCATCGGGGCGGCTTTATGGGTAACGGCGTTTATGTCCATCGGCTATGCCTTCGGCGAGCAGTGGCAGTACATCCTGCTTCAGATGGAGCGCCGCATGAAGTACGTGCTTATTGCCGCCGGCCTTATTCTGCTCGCCGTCATTCTGTTGAAGTGGCGTAAACGCGCTGTCAAAAAGCGGGCGGCTGAGCGGGAATAATCTTCGCCGGACCGGTCAGCTTCTACATGCACTTGCTGCGAAAATGCCCCACGATCAGCATAATTACGGGAAACGCGATCATATGGATCGGAAATACGTATCTAATCCAGACGCGATCCGCGTAATCCATGACGGAAACCGCGCTCGCCGGCACGATGGAGAGGACGAATAGAACAGGCGCCGTAAACCAAATGAGGCTTTTCCATTGCCGGATGCGAAGCAGTTGGGCCGTTCCGTAGCTGTTGATAAACAAATAAAGGGACAATTTAACGAAAACGCTGAAAATCCAGATGAAGATAATCCAAACATCCATATTTTGAATAAAATCCAGAAAGCTGATAAACCGGACCATACTGAAATAGGGGAAGAAAAACGCCGCCCCCAGCTGCGTTCCGAAGGTGGCGATCACCATGACGATGCTGACGACAGCCAGGACGGACGGAACGATAATGGCCAGAAGCGCCGGTTTTAAAGAAGCTTCCGGCTTCCCCAGGAAGGGGTAAGCATCATAAGCAGGATCGATTCGCCTAGGAATGAGGCGTTGGTCAGAGCACCCTTGACAATCGACTGAATTCCCGAATCGGCATAAACCGGCAGAAGCAGATGGAATCGCAAATTCGGCACATTGAAAACAAGCGTAAGCACAATCCCCAAGATCAGCGACGGGCCTGCCAGCTCACTGAAGCGGGCGATGGCTTCGATGCTTCCTCTGTGATTCATATATACCATCGCGGCAAGCATGAGGGCGGAAATAGCCCAGGACGGCGTGTTATGAAACAGCGTCTGCTGGATAAACTCGGAGAAAATCCGCAGAATCACAGCCGCGACGGTATACCAGGCCGCAAAGTAGAAGAGGCTGATGCATGGGCCAAGCCACTTTCCGAACAGATGCCGATTAAACTCCACCAGCGTTTGGCTTGAATAACGGCGGCATAGGATCGAGACGAGCCATGTCACCGACAAGCCGGCAATCCCGGCCGCCAGAAGCGAGATCCATGCATCCTGCTTCGCTTCCCTCATCGCGGGAGACAGAGTCAGCCATATGCTCATTGATATTTCTAATGTGGCCATCATCCAAAAGAGCCGCCAGCCTGATATTTTCATATCCGTCTCCCTTAAATCGGCACAGATGCACCTACTTTTCCTACCCGCCGGATATTCAAATCGACGTTCACCGAGACCTCGACCGTTGGATAAACTTCGTCCCACCGTTCCCGCAATGCCTTCCAGCGGTACGGATGCTCTCTATGTATTTCTTCTCCGAAACCGAATATGTCCTGTGCATACCTTATCTGTACCGTTTTTATCATTTTTTCCATTTTTCTTGATAGAATCCCATTGAGCATTTTTTCAATCTCTTTTATATTGGAGGACTCGGAAAGGTCCATATCCGAATCGTTTTCGAGCAGTCTTCCCGTTCCGGATAACGCCACGGCTATTTTAATTTTTTCTTCGCTGAGGTCCGTTGTTATTCTTCTGTGCAAATTGGATTCATACAGGGAAAATGTGCCTTTATCCGTAGTCTCCGTAATATAGTGATCTTTTAATACATTTTTGATCCAGTACAGCTCCAAGGATTCCTGCCCGTCGAGCTCCCCGACCATCTGAAGGCTTTTGTTAAATAAGGCCACAGCGTGAATCACGAAGACGGTTCCCTCTTCATGTTTATTTTGGGGGCGATCTCAATCATCGGCATCGTAGGGCGGATCCCGTCTCTCCCGGCATCCAGGAGAAAATCCCGGAGGGCCACATCCCCCAGCCGGCAGAACCGGTCCTGGCTGACGGCGGCAATCGCCGAGAAGGGATTGAACGGGCTGTTCAGTTCCAAAGCCTCCTTCCCCTCTCGGTCATTCATCACGAAAATATCGGTTCTTAACCGGGTATCGGGGTTTCGCGAAAATTGGTCCATGATATCGGCCAGCCCGTGGCGTGCCAGTCTTTCGCCGATAAATACGGCTCTGCGGTGACCGATAAAGATTTTGCGCGGCAATTTGTCCTGCATCGTTTGAAGCGTATTCAGCAAAGTCTTGCCGGTCGCCGTTAATACGAGATTGGCTTTTCCGCCTCCTTTCCCCTTTTTACCGCCGAATTCCGCGGGTATTGCGATTTGGGCGCTGTTTTGAATCAGCCCATCCTTCGTCAGATCAAGCGCCGTACCGATCCAAAAAGCGTAATCATTGATTTCATTGCGATCCCAGCACCCCGCTAGCAGCAGTGACAATGCAAGAGCCGGAAGGAACGTTTTGGTTCTTCGCATATCAACCTCTCCCCATAGCCAGCCGCCGATGCATCCGGATCAGCGCATCCTTCACCATGCTGGCTTTTAAAGGTGCGGCCGGCTTCAAATAGGGCATTCCGAATGATTTCAGCGTGACCAGATGGATCAAGATAAACACAACCCCCATCGCAACCCCGAATAATCCCAGAAAGCCGCCGAGCAGCAGCGCTGGAAAACGCAGCATCCGGAACGGCGCGCCAAGCTGTAACTGGGAAAGGCAAAGGAAGCGATTCCTGTGCCGGCAACGATCATGACGATGGGAGCGGAAATAAACCCCGCTTCCACCGCGGCTTCACCGATGACCAAGGCTCCGACGATGCTTACAGCCGACCCTACCGCCTTGGGCAGGCGGAGTCCCGCTTCCCGGAGTCCCTCAAACATCAGTTCCATCAGAAGAGTCTCGATGACGGTCGGGAAGGGTATCCCTTCTCTGGCCGCAGCAATGCTCAGCATTAAGCTTAGAGGAATCATCTGCGGATGAAACGTCGTGAGCGCCACATAGACGGAAGGCAGCAGAGCGGAGGCCACGGCAAGAAGAAACCGGATGAACCGGACCGCCGTTACATACAGGAAACGCTCGTAATGATCTTCCGCCGCCTGAAATCCCGCCCAGAACGTCATCGGGAGAAGCAGTACATTGGGGGAGCCGTCCACAATGATCCCAACCTTTCCCTCCATCAGACTTGCGGCAACCGTATCCGGGCGCTCGGTATTCTGGATTTGGGGAAACAGGGAAAGAGGCTTGTCCTCAATGAATTCTTCAATATATCCGGAGTCCAGGATCCGGTCCGAACGGATGACGCTTAACCGCTTCTTCACTTCCTGCAGCACATCCGTATGGACTTTTCCCTCCACATAGGCTACGGCCAGCCGCGTATTGGAGATTTCCCCGTTTGAAAGGCTTCGAATTTCAGGCTCGGCGTCTTCAGCTTCCTGCGGATCATACTGAGATTGGTCTTTAGGCTTTCGGTGAAGCCCTCCTTGGGTCCGCGGATCGAAGCCTCGTTCGAAGGTTCGTCGATGGCACGCTGTTTCGTTTCACCGAAATCGGCGAGAAGCGCATAGGGATGGCCCTCCATAAACAAGGCGGTATTCCCTTCGAGGATCTTCGAGACCGTCTCCGCAAGGCGGTAGACTTTCTTGTATTGTGAGAAGAGGCCGGGGTCGTCTCTTGTGATGTAAAGCGCTATAACCTGCTCCAGCGACTCCGTGTTGGTAAGCCCTTCGGTATAAACAAGAAGAATAGGCGAGGCTGTATTTACTTTCAGGGGCCGGAAAACAAGATCGGAACAGTGCCGAAAGATCGATCGAAGTTCTTTTTCGTTGACATGAAGAGCTGCACTTATGTCGCTGCATTCCATTGGCGTTTGCGGTTCCATGACGAAGTCAACGCTCCCGATGATTTACTTGACGCTGCCGGTTCGGCCGGCATGAAGGGATGCAATTATCACCCGCTGCATCCAATCTATTGTAAGGTTTCCATTTAATCATCGGTTTATTAAACGGCCGAAGCCCGCCAAATGCGGGCACGGCCGGCAGATTCCTTCGGAAGACACTTGCTCAAAATTTGCGCGTTGTCCTGCTGCGGTAATGCTTCGTTCGGGCGACGAACTGGCTTCCGTACATCAGATAGCTTTCCGTCGTTTTCCAGGAATGGCCGCTTTTCCTCCGGAGATAGACGTAGTTGTAAGGCGTTGTTGCGTAAATTTTGTACCCCCGGGCCCTGCATTTCGCGAGAAAATTGATGTCTTCCCCCAGTGAAGCGCTCGGCGTGAACCTCACCTTCATGCTCCGTTTGAACAGGATGGTCCCGCCTGTTACCGTCTTGACAAACCGCTGCTTCAGCTTTGGGAAGCGGATGATCAGCCTTCGGCTTCCCAGGAGATAAGTATAATAGGCTTTTTTGCCTACAACATCGGTCCCCGTAAGATTCAGCGCCTTCGTCTGCTCGGTCAGGTAATAAGGCGAATAGTAATCGTCGTCGTCAAATTTGGCAATGAGCGGCAATTTCGAATGATGGATCGCATGATTCAGACAGCGGCCCAGCTTGTACTTCTCCGCCATTTGATAAACGGATACATTCTTCAGGTTCCGCACTTTTTTTCGGTAATTTTCCAGGTTGATGTTGTTCTTGTGCAGGACAATGACAAGCTCCTTGTTCTTGTACAGTTGCCTCTTGTAATTATCCAGAATATTGTCAAAATATTCGGGGCGCTTCGTGCTGACTACAATCGAAACTCCGGCAGATGTTCCGGCTTTCGGTTCGAATTTAACCCCCGGTTTCCGTGCGGGCGCAGCCTTCGTTTGTTCCTCCGGCTTTATCCCGGGTCTCATGCCCGGTTTTGCTCCGGATCCCGCTCCCGGCTGCACCATGCTGCCCGTTTGCTTCTTCCCGGCTTGGCTGCCCGGTTTTCCCCGGTGCCCTTATCCCGCTTGGCCCCTTGGCCTTTTCCGGCCCCGGCACGCCCGCCCGGATTCATGCCCCTATTCGCGCCGGGATCCGCTCCCGTGTTCGTGCCGGGACCTGCTCCCGCGACCGCTTTTACAGCGACCCTTCCGCCCTCCCTAAGGTAACGCTTCAACGGATTCAGCCCTTTCCCATAGCATGATACCCCAGTATACGAAGCCTGTTCCAAGAAAGTGTCGGCTCATCCCTTCACCCCGGCCCTTCCTAGCGAATCTCTCGACAGCCTGTATGCTTTCCTCAAATATAGCTTCGTTTAGAACGCTTGGATGGCTGATAGAATATACTATTTTGAGATTTCAAGATTTTCGGGAATGAGAGGTGCTAGCCGCTGTGAAAGCTTACTTGTTGGCCGCCGGATTAGGTACGAGGTCAGCGGCCCCTGACCCGTGATATCCCCAAATGCCTTGTCCCCATTAAGGGAAAGCCTCTGCTTGCCATTTGGCTCCAGCCGCTGGAACAGCACGGCGTAACCGAAGTCCTGATCAATACGCACTACCATGCGGATAAGGTGATTTCTTTTCTTGAGCAGTACAAAGGCCCGATCCGGGTTCGGACGGTTTACGAGAAGGAGTCTGCTGGGCAGTGCCGGAACGCTCAGGGAGAACCGGGAATTTATCCGGGGCAGCGAGCCTTTTTTCATTCTCTATGCGGACAATCTGACCCGAATCGATTTAACCGGCATGCTGCGGTTTTACCGGGAGCATCCCGCTCCTCTCCTCATGGCCCTGTTTCATGCCCCGGTCCCGCAGAACTGCGGAATCGCCGCCCTGGGAGAGGGAAGCATCATCACCGGCTTCGTCGAAAAACCGGCTCATCCCGCAAGCGACCTGGCCAACGCGGGAATTTATATTGCCGATTCTTCCCTCTTCGATTACCTGCCTCCCTCCGGTCCGGCGGATTTGGGCTATGATGTCCTCCCGAAATTAATCGGCCGGATGAAAGGCTATGTTTTCAGCGAATACCTGCTGGATATCGGCACCTTGGACGCCTACCACAGAGCACAGGAGGAATGGCAGACATGATCATCAGCAAGACACCGCTCAGGATCAGCTTCACCGGCGGCGGGACCGACCTCGAATCGTTCTCGAATGAGCATGGCGGGGCCGTGGTCAGTACCGCCATCGACAAGTCGATTTACGTCGTCGTCAAACGACGCTTCGATCATAAAATCCGGGCGGCTTACAGCCGGACGGAAATCGTGGAGAACGTTCGCGAGCTCCAGCACGAGCTCATCCGGGAAACTCTGATCCAGACGGGGACGGGCGGCGGCGTAGACATCGTCACCTTCACCGATGTGCCTGCGGAGGGAACCGGTCTCGGTTCTTCCAGCGCCCTTACCGTCGGTCTCCTGAACGCCCTCTATGCGCTGCAGGGGTTCAGGCCGGCCCAGAGCAGCTGGCGCAGGAAGCCTGCGAAATCGAAATCGGCCGGTTAAACCATCCCATCGGCAAACAGGACCAATACATCGCCGCTTACGGAGGACTGCGCTACACCCGCTTCAACCCGGGCGGATCCGTGTATACGGAAAGGGTACCCTTGTCCGCGGAATCGCTGCGGACGCTGGAATCGAGCATCATGCTGTTTTATACGGGCATTACCCGTTCCGCATCCCGGATTCTGAAGCAGCAGAAGGACAATACCCTGGATAAGACGCAGCGACTGATCAGCCTTAGAAATCAAAGCATTGCCTTCATGAACTCTCTCCGCCAAGGGGAAGTCGATAAATTAGGAAGCCTCCTGCACCGGGGCTGGGAACTCAAACGGCGACTCGCCGACGGCATATCGAATCCCGAGATTGACGATCTGTACCGCAAGGCGCTGGAGGCCGGAGCGCTCGGCGGGAAAATCGCCGGAGCCGGCGGAGGGGGCTTCCTTATGCTGTATGTACCGCTCCCGGCGCAGGACAGGGTAAGAAAGGCGCCGCCACTGCAGCAGATGCCGGTCCGCTTCAGCCGTTACGGCGACCGGATTGTTTTCCATACCGAGTAGGTCGACCGGGATGAAGAAGCTGATCTTTCTGGATAGAGACGGAGTGATCAACAGGAACGTGGATGACGGCTACGTTCTGAGCACGGCACAGATCGAGTGGCTCCCCGGTGCAATGGAAGGGTCATGGAGGCTTAACCGGCCGGACAACCGGATCTGTATCGTCACCAACCAAGCGGCTGTGGGCAAAGGAATCCTCCCTGAGCCCGATTTGCTGCACATTCATAGGTTTTTTCTGGAAACCATACGCGAAGAGAAAGGAAGAATTGATGAAATCTATTATTGTCCTCATACCCCCGAGGAGCGGTGCCCCTGCAGGAAACCAAGACCCGGTTTGCTGCAGCAAGGAATAGCCCAATTCGGCGGCTGCGGCCGGCTGTGGATGGTGGGGGACAGTTTGGACGACATGCGTGCCGGGAAAGAAGCGGGTCCGCTCTACGATCCTGGTCGAATCGCCGAGGACGCTCCGGGAGCTTCGCAAGGAGCCGAAGGGGCGAAGCCTCGCGGATTATTATGTGCAGAGCCTGCTGGAAGCGGCGAGAATCATAGAGAAATCAACTTAGGAGGGGAACCGTAATGACAAGCTTCACTGCCTTTTATATGAATGAACTAACGAAAGCACTGGCCAAGCTGGACAACAGCCTTGCCGGCGACATTGTTATGACCCTCGCCGAAGCTTGGCAGGCCGGGAAGAAAATATTCATCCTCGGCAACGGCGGCAGTGCGTCCACATCATCCCATTTTGCATGCGACTTGTCGAAGATGACGATCGTTCCGGGTCTGCCCCGCTTCAAGGTCATTGCGCTAACCGACAACATCCCCGTCATGACGGCCTGGGCCAACGATACGGACTACTCGGAAATATTCGCCCAGCAATTGATCCCTTTGGCGGAGCCGGGGGATATCGTCATAGGGATTACGGGAAGCGGCAATTCAAAGAATGTGCTCAAAGCCTTCGAAGCCGCCCAGGCGGCCGGTGCCCTAACGATCTCCTTAACGGGGTTCCAAGGGGGCAAGGTTAAGGCGCTCTCCAATAAATGCCTTATCGTTCCTTCGGACAACATGCAGGTGATTGAGGATGCACATTCGATCCTCACCCATGCGTTCAGCCTGCAGGCTAAGGGCGATGATCATGAATTACCTTCCCGACAAGCGGCTGAAGCCCGTAGGGGAAATGGAGCTATCCAAGATCTATTGAATTCGGGCGGGTTATGTAACCGCCCATTCCGCCATAGGCTCGTTCAGGGGATGCAGCGCACCCTTATAGGCGAAGGAGGCCTGTCCGGATTCCTCCGACACGACGAGTACCAGCGCATCGGTCTGCTCCGAAAGGCCCACGGCCGCCCGGTGCCGGGTGCCCAGCTTCTTGTCAAGCGCCGCCGCGGCGGATACCGGCAACGACATTGGCCGCGGACACAATCCGGTCCGACCGGATCAGGACGGCTCCGTCGTGCAGCGGATTGCCGGGATAGAAGATCGATTCCAGCAGCGAATAGCTGAGGGTCGCTTCAATGGGAATACCCGAATGGATATAAGCGGCAAGATCGTCCTTCCGCTGAATGACGATCAGCGCGCCGTGACGGCGCTCGGATAAATGCTGCACGCTGATGGAGAGATCCAGGTAACTGTCGGTAAAAGAAGACAGGTAGCACTGCAGATAGAATGAGGCGGCGACGGATTCCACCTTCCGGAAGCCCGCTCGGATTTCATCAAACTGACTGAGCAGACAAAATTGTTCATTATCTATATTTTGCAGGCTGTGGTGAATGGCCGTCCCAATCCGGCTGAGTCGCTCCTTCAGCTGTTCCTTTAACGGAGACACGTCACAATTTTTCTGCTGCATTCCGGCACCTCGGCAAGTTCAGATTCCTTTTTGTCGTAGGATTCCCGATTCTTCCATTTCCATGCAGAAACTTATAGAAATCCACAATTCCCTATCATTCCTTTAGGCCGCATGATGGCGTACCGGGATGATAGGGATAGTAGTATTTTACCATTGAAAGGCCCTACCCGATCCCCTATAATCGATACTGTCAAACGATTAGCATAGGATTGTTACTGCCAATGAGCAGGCAAGACCTAAACATGTGAAGAAGACCTGCGCTTTTATTTCGTATGCGCGGATTCTGCAGCGTTTTAGGTCTATTTTTAATTTGAAATCAATCCATAGCAACCATTTTTTTGCTCGGCATTCTGCTGGGCATTTCGTCGTACGGCCGTTCCCGCACTTACGCGGCGGCAAGAAGGAGGAGAGCGCGATTCAACCTGAGCTGAACAAGCTTGCACAAGAACTGCTTACCTTGCTTGGAGGCAGGCAGAACATCGCCGATGTGACTCACTGTGCCACCCGGCTTCGGCTGCAGCTCCGCGACGACGGCCAAGCGGATGTGAAAGCCATCGAAGGGCTGCAGGGCGTCGAAGGCGTGTTTATCCGGGCCGGACAGTTTCAAATCATGTTCGGGACCGGTACGGTCAACAAAGTGCATAAAGCATTGACGGCAGTCTGGGAAGCCGCTCCTGAACAGCCCGCCGATCGCCCGGCGAAGAAGAAAGGACACCCCCCGTCATCCGGTCGCTTCAGATCTTGTCTCAAATTTTTGTTCCGGTCCTTCCCGTGATGGTAGCGGGCGGATTATTGACAGGACTTCACGGCATGATAAAGTCCTTCCATCCGGCGATGACGGACAGCGCCTGGATGAGGATGCTGGAGCAATTGTCGGGCGCCGCGCATATGATGCTTGCCGGTGCTCATCGGCTTCAGTGCCGCGAGAGTGTTTGGCGACCCGCCTTATATGGGGGCGGTGATCGGCGCCCTCCTCTCCTTCCCCTTTCCGGCCAATCCGGGTCCTGTTCCCGGCTTTACGGATTTCTTCGGAAGCCAGGCGGCTTCGGCCGGTTATCATGGGGCCCTGCTGCCCATCCTGCTCTCCGTCGGCATGATGAGCCTCATGGAAAAAGGGCTTAGGAGAATCATTCCTCCCGCCTTGGATTTGCTGGCCGTACCGTTCGTCACGCTGGTCTGTACAGGGCTGGTCTCGCTGCTTCTGCTCGGACCGCTCGGGAATTACGCCGGCGACCTGATATCCGGAGCTTTGATGATGCTTTATACGAAGGCGGGCGTGACGGCCGGTTTCGTGTCCGGCGGATTGTATGCGCTGATCGTAACGACCGGTCTGCATCACGGGTTCTATTGGATGGAAGCCGGCCTCCTCTCCGATCCGAAAGTCGGAGTGAATGTGCTCTTGCCGATCTGGTCCATGGCGAATGTAAGTCAAGGGGGCGCCGGCCTGGCCGTATACTGGATGACACGAAACCCGTCTATGAAAAGAATCGCCGTTTCCTCCGCACTCTCGTCGTTTCTCGGCATTATCGAGCCCGTTCTCTTCGGGGTGAACCTGAAGCTCATCCGCCCTTTTATCGGCGCGGCCGTCGGCGGGGCATTCGGAGGCGCTTATGTGGTATGGAATCATGTCGCGGCGAATTCATACGGGTTAACCGGCATTCCGATGATCGCCATCGCCGCGCCGCTCGGAATGCCGAATCTGCTGCATTACCTGATCGGGTTCGCGATTTCGGTCATTACCGCCTTTGCGGCCACTTGGATCATTGGCATTCCGACAGAGACAGGAGAGAAAGATGTTTCATCAATGGATAGATTTTAGGCAAAAGGCAATCGAGGAGGTACTTATATCCCCCTCAGCGGCAGGGTGATGAAGCTGGAGGAAGTGCCGGACCCGGTATTCTCCGCCATGCCGTCCGAACGCGGACTCGCTATTCTGCCTACTGAAGGAAGGGTGCTGTCTCCCGCAGACGGTGTAGTTGCCGAACTGCTCGCTTCCCGGCATGCCGTGGCCATTCGCACGGACAGCGGGGTGGAAGTCATTGTTCATGTAGGTCTCGACACGGTGGCCATGCGCGGAGAAGGATTTCACCCGCAGGTGCGAAAAGGGGACAAGGTCGCAGCGGGACAGCCACTGATCGAATTCTCCCTGGAACTGGTGGAATTAAAAGCGACCAGCACGATCACACCGTTCTTTATAGCGAATCCGGGTACAGCCAAACGGATCCCTCACCGGTCGCCGGAGCTGGCCGAGGCCGGACGGACACCGCTGATGACGGTCCGGGTCAAGCCTTAACACGGAAGACGATAAAAGCTGGGAGGAATATGATGAAAATTAAACGAATCCTGAACAATAACGCGGTTATCGTGGGCATGGGTAACGAAGAACAGATCGTGATGGGAGCCGGCATCGGATTTCAGAAGACGAAGAACGATCCCGTGGATCGTTCAAGAATCGAAAAAGTGTTTGTCATGCAGGATGACTCGAAGTATCAGAAATGGGAACAAATCCTGACGACGCTCCCGGAGGAGCATATTCAGGTGTCGGAGGAACTCATTTCTCACGCCGAGAACGAGCTGGGGGTCGTCCTGCACGAGCATATCCATATCGCGCTGACGGATCATTTGTCCTTTGCCATCGAACGTCTGGCCAAAGGCATGGTCATCCAAAATACGCTCCTCAATGAAATTAAAATCTTGTACGCCAAAGAATTTCAGATCGCCTGTCTGGCGCAAGCCTTAATCCGGGAGAAGATCGGCATTGAAATTCCGGAGGATGAAGTCGGGTATATTGCACTCCACATCCATACAGCCCGCATGAACGCCGGGGATATGGCGAAAACCCTCGATATTACGACAATGATCAAGGATATTATCGGTGTGATCGAGCAGGAATGGAGCATCCGGATTTCGGAGGATTCTGTCGCCTATGAGCGGCTGATCACTTATTTGCGATTCGCGGTTCAGCGCGCGAGTGCCGGGGAGAAGCTTCACGAGCTGGAGCCGGACATGGTGCAAATCATTAAACAAAAGTACAGGCAATCGTTCGCCTGCGCTTTGAAGATCGGCGCTTTTATAAAAGAAGAATACGATTTGGAGTTTCCCGAAGCGGAGCTGGCTTATATCTCTATGCACATTCAGCGAATCTACTCGAGATTCGTTATGATGCAGGGCGATGATTTGATTTGCGAGAACGGCGCTTGGTAAAAGTCACCAAAACATAGCCGGTTCCGGGGTACCGCTCGGGTGATATCAAAACTGGGATTTCACCTGTAGAAGTTTGTGTAGCGATTTTTTCGGACAGGGGTTCAGTCCGCATGGACTGGAGCAAAGCGGGGAGCACGGCATCGAAATCTACCGCTAAGGTTGTCCTCGTCAAGCGGGCTTCGGAAGTTAGATAGAGATTTCGATACTCCCCTTGTCCCCCTATGTAAAAATCCACAAAAACAAAAAGAAGCTTTTTCACGTACAATGGCTTGAGAGGCCCAGTGCTTGCCGCCCTCACCTACTCGCTGGAAACTGCCAGCCTCTGAAGCTCAATTAAATGTCATAAGAGTAATCCGCCGGCAAAACTCTCCTTAAGAACTGTTGGGTTCGTTCTTCTTTCGGGTTCGTAAAAATTTCCTTCGGCGTTCCTTGCTCAACGATGCTTCCGCCATCCATAAAAATAACCGTGTTAGCTACATCCCTGGCAAAGGACATTTCGTGGGTGACCACTAACATGGTTGTTCCTTCCCCTTGCAATGTTTCTCATTACGGTTAACACTTCACCGACTAATTCCGGATCAAGCGCGGAAGTAGGCTCATCAAATAAAATGATGTCAGGATTTAAAGCAAGGGCCCTCGCAATGCCAACCCTTTGCTGCTGTCCTCCTGATAATTGACTGGGATAAGCGTTGTATTTATCTGCAAGGCCCACCTTATCCAGCATGGTCCTGCCGATTTCATCCGCTTCCTGTTTAGGCACCTTTCTTCCGATAATAAGCCCTTCGGTCACATTTTCTAACGCTGTTTTGTTGTTAAACAAATTATAATTTTGAAATACAAAAGCGACCTTTTGTCGAATGGTGTGAATTTGTTTTTTTGTTGCTGTTCTAAGGTTCACATCGACATTTCCATAAATGGCGTGTCCTTGATCGGATCTTTCCAAAAAATTAATGCATCGGAGTAAAGTGGTTTTACCCGAACCGCTGGGACCAAGGATAACGACCACATCCCCCCTATCCATTTTTAAGCTGACTCCCTTTAAAATCTCCTGTTTACCAAATGATTTATAGACATCCCGAATCTCTAACACGTATGCGGCCCCCTTCTCATGCTTAGGCATTTATCGTTTTGTAAGTTCTTAAATACTTCTCATACCGCTTAAATCCATATTCCACCATACTGCAAATAATCAAATAGATAAGAAAGATATCGATATAAGCCTCTACGTAATTGTACCCGACGTTGGCCGCCACTTTGGCTTTTAAAGTGATTTCCTGCAAGGACATTGCATAACCCAAAGAGGTAGCTTTAATTAAATTGGTTGTCGCTGTACAAATGTTGGGTAATGCGACGACCAATGCTTGCGGAATGATAATCCTTCTAAAAGCCTGGACGGTAGTTAATCCGACAGACAAAGCGGCTTCAAGTCGCCCCCTTGTTTACCGTGTTGATGGCCGACCGGAATACTTCGATCAGAGTAGCTGTCGTGTACAAGGAAAATACGATGAATGCGTACCAGATGGGATTCACTTTGTAAATGTCAGCCTGGATATGAAACTTGGCAAAGAGAGCAGTTAGCAGTAAGGGCACACTGCTGTAAATAATAAAAATTTGCACGATAATAGGCGTTCCTCTTACAAAAGAAACATAGATCTGAGCTAACCGGTGTAAAACCGGGATTCTGTTAATTCTCGTTAGCGCCCCAAAAAAGCCTAGTGGAGCCGCAATTAGCAACGCGACCACTGTAATAGCCAACGCAGTAGGAGCACCGGACAATGCGATAAAAAAGGTTTTCAACAAAAATCCCCAATCGAGACCTTCCGACACGTTTCCGCACCTCCTTATACGGTTTTTAAAGCTTGTTTTCCTTTGCTGAATATTTTTTCCAGTTTCGAGAAGAGCTGCTCAATTGCAATGGAAATTACCCAGTAAATCAGGGATAAGGCCAGATAAATTTCTAACGCGTGAGCGTTGTAATTGCTGGAAATAATTAAACTTGCTTTCCCAATGATATCGATCAATCCGATCGTATACGCCAAAGAGCCTTCTTTAATCAGCGCAAGCAAGCTATTGCCGAAATTGGGCAGCGCCACTACAAAAGCCTGCGGAAAAATGATTCTCCTATATGCTTGCATGCTGCTCAATCCTACACTTACCGCGGCTTCATACTGCCCCTTATCTACGGATTCGTAGGCTGTTCTGATAACCTCGGACATCACCGCCGCAAATTGAAGCGAGAATGTAATAACCACAAATACAGCTTTATCAACGCTGTTCAAATCGATGCCAAACTGATTAAATAGGGACGGGATTCCGTAATACGTTAGAAATAGAAGTACAATGGACGGCGTACATCTGATTATCGTGGTATAACCATGGGCTATTTTGTTAGCCCAGGGATTCTTCCCTATTTTTGCAGCCGCCAAAAGTAATCCTAAAAGGGTTCCGAACAGCACAGAGAAGCCGGTGACCATAAAGGTTACTTTTAAAAATGGAATTAACAGGGGAATGGAGTCGAATATATATTTTGCATCGAAATATGGGTTCATGGTTCACCTTCATCCTGGCTTATGAATTAGGAAAAAGCCTTAAAAAGGAAGTGACAAGCTTTTATTGGATTATTGGAATCCAGTTGGACAAAAGGGGTTACCTTTTAACGGAATTTAATACCTCGAACAAATCCCGGCCATAAAATTTTGTGCTCAATTCATTGAGCTTCTTGTCATTCTTCAGCTTTTTAACAGCCTCATCATAAGCATTAGCGAATTCCTGTTCCTTCTTATTGAACAATGGCCAGGTTTTGATTACGGCGAACTCGTTGTAAACAATCTGATCCTTGAATTTATAATAGGGGCCATCCGGCTCGGTGACTTGCTTTTGGAAAGGACCTTCAATCATGACTCCTCCGTCCACGCGTCCTTCATTTACCCATTGAACTACATCTACAGTGAACGAATCGCCAGCCTGCAATTTTACTTTATTATTAGGATTCGCCTTGTTGTATTCGTCAATAATGGTATATTGCGCGTTATTTGCGGCAATAGGCGCTAGCGTAAACCCGGCTGAAGCAAAGTCCGACAGGCTTTTAATGTTTTCGTTCTTTTTCTTTAATACAAGTCCGGTGCTGCTCAAGCCCAGGAATTCTTTGGGGAAAATAAATTTTTTGGTTCGTTCCTCGGTCCAGAAAGCATTTTTAATACCTACTTGGTATTTACCTTGCTCAACACCTAACAATAAGTCGTCGCTTGATGTTCCAACGAATTCGAATTTGTATTGAGGGAGTAACTGGCTTACTAATTTCATAGCTTCCACATCATATCCCGTGGGATTGCCCTTGTCGTCAGTGTAGCTTATAGGTTTGGAAGCTTGATCATACGCTACTTTGACGACTCTGACTTTGGAATCTTTACCATCCGATGAACCCTTCGACGCGCCTGTGGAAGCCGTAGTGCTTGAACCGCATCCGGCTAGTAGAGTGACCAACGCTAAACTAGTGACAACCATGGAAAAAATTTTTTTCTCATCACGCAAATCTCCTTTGTTAAATGTGAACCTTTTGGATGAACCAAATATTAACACAAGAAAACCAACCCGTAAAGTAGGAATTAAAATTTATTAAAGGGTCTTTCTTGACAATAATCAGCATTGGAAATAACATAATATTAAATAAATCCAATCGGAATTATATGATATACAAGAGAGTTAGACAAGAGCGTACTTTTATCGCATAGAGGGGGAATCAGGATGAATTTATTTATACGGCGGGATGTTCAACAAGAATGGCTGAATAAACTGTCCGGGAAGGGGGCCGACTTCCAAAATAAAGCCGCGCGAATCGATGAGGAGGGGCTCTTTCCTACAGAAAATATAGTAGATTTAATTGAACTGGGCTACACCCGATCGACGCTCCCAAAAGCCTATGGCGGGGAAGGGCTAAACGTATATGATATGGTACTGCTCCAGGAAACGATCGCGAGCTTCGATGCCTCCACTGCCCTTGCTATTGGCTGGCATTTGTCTGTTATCGGGGAACTGTTTGAGAAAAAATTATGGACGGAGCGAGACCTGAATTTTATAGCTGAAGAAATTGCCAAGGGGGCTTTAATCAATCGAGCTGCCTCCGAGGCGCAGACAGGAAGCCCGACAAGAGGCGGCCGCCCCGAGACTAAGGCCATAAAAAAAGGTAACCATTGGGTAATCTCGGGACGTAAGGTGTTCACATCGCTTGCCCCCATGTTAACTTATTTTCTTGTTTCGGCATGGATTGAGGAAACGGAGACCATCGGGTATTTCCTGGTACATAAGGAATTAGAGGGACTAAAAATTGATGAAACGTGGGATACCATTTCGTTGCGGGGAACAGGCGACCACGATCTTGTCCTGGAACAAGTCACTGTTCAGGAGGATATGCTTGTTGAGCCTGATATTCTTAGCAGAGGAAAAGAAGTGAACGGCTGGTCGCTTCACATTCCGGCTTGTTATCTGGGCGTCGCGCAGGCTGCGAGAGACTATGCGGTCGAGTTTGCGAATCAATATTCTCCTAATAGTATAAGCGGACCGATCAGTCAGCTTGCCAATATTCAACATCTCATAGGCGAAATGGATCTTGAACTGATGAAAGTAAGACATTTTTTATATAGTGCTTTGCCGAAGCTTATGATGATTTATCGCGAAGACCGTTTCTTACTAACGAACTCGGCGCTGCAAAGCATGCAGTCACCAATTCGGCGATTGCTATTGTGGACAAAGCGATGAGAATCCTTGGAATCAAAAGTATCCACCGCAACAATCCTCTTCAGCGATACTATCGGGATGTAAGGGCCGGCTTGCATAATCCGCCTATGGATGATGCCACCATACAAAAGATCGCTTTATCGGCCATCGAACAGGATAAACTAACAAGCGCGGCACGAATATAAAGCATGGTTTCTGCCTTTACGCCCGAACATCCATACTATCACGCGGTGGATTGTGGATTGCTAAGCCGCGGGTCGTCTCCATAAAGCGGCAATAAACCAAAAAACAAAGGAGTTAAGCATCTTCAAGACGCTTAGCTCCTTTGTTGCATTCCCGTTATTGTTATTGCCGTTATTTTTTCTTCTTGTCCTTGCCGTCGTTCTTGACGTCAACCGTCAGCTGCCCTTGAGCAAGGATGCTGTTCGGTACAACCGATGTTTTCGAACCGTCGATGTTCAGCAGGAAGCTTGGTGCAAAGGTAGAGTGGCGGTCCGCAAATAAACCTCTGTTTGTAATGTAGCTGGTAATGACCACATTGTTGCCTTCCGTTTGCGGTACGGCAAAGTGAGAGTAGGTAAATGTCGGGTCGGCATATTCCAGATCCATGCTCAGGACAAGTCCGGTTCCATTAAGCGGCTTGAACGGACCGGTCAAGGACTCGGATACATATCCCAGCATGTAGACATCTTTCGGGCCGATGCCGTCAATCGTCATTTTGGAGCCTCTGGAATCGGTGAACAAATACCATTTATTATTCATTTTAAAGATATTGGCCCGTTCAATTTCATCCGTTACCGTATTGGAGGCAATGAGCGGCTTCATGACTTTTTTCAAAGTATAGTCGTCGTTCAATTCGATCATGCCCAGGGCTCCGTTAGCGAGCTCGGCATCATGTTTTTTAGGACCATTCAGCGACTTGGTTTTCTCGTCCTGGAAAAATTTATCGCGCCGCCGTAGTATGCTTTATTGTATAGATTGTTCTCTCCCTGGTAACCGTCTTCCGTCCCGGTATTCGCTTCAAACACAAGGTACTTATGACCCTTATCTTCAACGTAGTGAGGGTCCCGTAAGGTATGATTATCCCCGCTCTCGATGTTGCCCTGTTGCACATTTTGATACAATCTACCATCGCCGTCAAAGATCGATTTGAGATCTTCCACGCCATCGATTTTCAGCGTAGCGGCATCCGGCTCCGACAAATTGACTTGAGCCGTCGTTAACGTTTGTTTGCCGTAATGCCCGAATTCCGGTGCCCAGCTGTCCCGATCCGTATAGAATAAGCGAACTTTTCCATCGGAGGTCAAGGTTGCGGAGCCGGACCACTCTTCCGCCTGATTTTTCAGAATGGGATCGTTCGCGAGCCAGATGATCGCTATCCTTGAATACTCTGCCTGCATGCTTCCAGCTATCGATGGAAGTATCGCCGATTTTTTGATAGAACAAGTGAACATGTGTGTCCCAGCTTCTCTTAGGGTCTCCCGCCAGAGCAAACACGAGATGGTAGCCATGATAATCGGCCACGGTTCCATCCGCGTTTTGCAGCGGCCAGCTGTCCCAAACATCCAAATCAATCAGGTTGCCGTTCTCATCGTATCCTTTTGCCGAGAGATTTTTTAATGTCGATGCATCAAATGCAGGCACCTTAAATTGAGCGCTGTTTTGTTGTCCGGGAATTTTCAGCATATCCGCACGGGTGATATGGGAAAAACCGTAATTCGTATTGAAATCATTGGATGCCGAAGCGGCGTAAGCCTGCGATCCCCCAAACAGCAAAGCGGAAGTCAGGGTTAATGCCGATACTTGTTTTACAACCTTTCTCATTTTCACAATCTCTTCCTCCAATTATCATTTGTTAAACGGACGGCGAGAAATAAAAAAAGACCCAAAACGCTCAAGGGTCCTGCGCGGCAAATGCGCATTACACCTCAAACCTTTTGGGTCTTGCTTGGTCATGACCAATAACAATCCCGCTCGTATTCCGTTTTCACCCCCTATTCTAGACAAGCCCCTTGCGGATATCAATAGGAAAATCGGTCCAATTCCGCTGCCCGTGTCTTCAGGCTCATATTCCGATGTCCGTTTTACAACAGGCGCCGAGGAATGGTACAATCCACAACTATCGGAAACTCACCCCTTATATTTTTGCACCGAAAACGAAGGAGGAAGCCATGAAAATCAGCAAAAATACACTTCTGACACCGGCCGTCGTCGTGATCATTCTGTGTTCCATGACCGTCTATTACCTCGCCCAAACGGGGCAGCAGCCGTCCCAAACCAGACCGGCCGCGGGTTCCTATTACAACGAACTCTACCGGCCGCAGTTCCACTTTTCCCCAGAGGCCCATTGGATGAATGACCCCAACGGACTCATTTATTACAAGGGAGAATATCACCTATTTTACCAATATTATCCTGATGGGGTGAAGTGGGGACCTATGCACTGGGGACATGCGACAAGCAAAGACCTGGTCCACTGGAACCATCTTCCTGTTGCTTTGGCCCCGGACGACTTAGGGGATATTTTCTCAGGCGGCGTTGTCGTGGACAAGAGTAACACCAGCGGTTTCGGCAAAGACCCGGAGCATCCCCCGCTCGTTGCCGTGTTTACCCAAAACAAGGATCAGCATCAAGTGCAAAGCTTGGCTTACAGCACGGATGACGGACGAACCTGGACCAAATACGCGGGAAATCCGGTCATGAAAGATTTTCCCCAGCCCGATTGGCGCGATCCTAAAGTGTTCTGGCATGAACGGTCGAAGTCTTGGATTATGCCGCTGGTCGCCAAGGACCGGGTGATGGTGTACACCTCGCCCAATTTGAAGGATTGGTCGCTTGCCAGCGAATTTAAGCCGGGTAATGCCGATAGCCATACGCTGCTGGAATGCCCGGAATTATTCCCAGCGCCGGTTGACGGGAATCCGGGCAACCGGAAATGGGTATTGACCACTAGTCTCGGTGACGGCGCAGCGACCGGAGGTTCGGGGATGGAGTACTTCATCGGATCGTTCGATGGCAAGACGTTCGTGCCGGATCAGCCGGAAGCGCAGTGGCTCGATTACGGAGCCGATTTCTATGCCGGCGTCACTTGGGAGGACGCACCGAACAATGACAAGTACCGCACGATGATCGCTTGGATGAACAACTGGAAATATGCCAACGATATCCCGACCTCGGTCTGGCGGGGGGCGAATACGGTGCCAAGGAAACTTGAGCTGAAATCGTCTCCGGACGGGAAGCTTCACCTCTATCAGTCGCCTGTAAGCGGACTGGAGAATCTCCGCGGGCCGGAACAATCCTATCCGGCTCAAGTGATCAAGCCGAATACGAATATTTTGTCCGGCGTGAAAGGTGACACCGTAGAAATCGTGGCGGATTTTAAAGTGAATCAGGAAACGAGTGCGAAGGCATTCGGATTTAAAGTGCGGATAGGCGGCGGCCAATATACGACCGTGGGGTACAATAACGTCAAAAAAACCATATATGTCGACCGTACGCATGCAGGGGACGATCATTTTTATGATCAATTCTCCAAGGTGCATGAAGCGCCGTTAGAGCCTGCCGACGGTCATGTGAAGATGCGGATCCTCGTGGACCGCTCATCGGTCGAGCTCTTCGGAAACGACGGACGGATTTCCATCACCGACCAGATTTTTCCCGATGCCTCAAGCGAGGGACTCGAGCTGTTCACTAGCGACGGGGAGGTCGCACTCGAATCGCTTCAAATTTATCCTCTCGGCCGCATTTGGGGGGCCGGTACGGAATAAAATGATGGCCCTATCTCAATGGGGCTCCATAGGCCACATGCCAATGCAGATGCTTTGAATCCTGGTATTCCCCCAAATTGGTAAGGACCCGGCAGGCGCCGTGTTCGTTCACGACGTCCGCCGCTGTTTTTTTCACTACGGATAACAGCTCGACGAGCGGCTCCGTATCGCTATCCTGCAAAGTAAGCGGCGACGATATGTGTTTTTTCGGAATGACCACGATATGTACCGGATAAAAAGGACGGGTGTGATGGTAAGCCAGCACATGGTCCGTTTCGTACACTTTATGTATCTCTGTCTTCCCGCTCAGGACCTGTTCGCAATAAAAATCTTCCGGCATTGCATTTCCCTCCAATCGATTAAAATGGTAAAATAAGTAAAACCTTCATCTTTCGATAAGGAGGAGTCACCATGGTGAAAAGCACGTTGCGTTTTCTCGCGGGCGCCCTGCTTATTATAGGCGGAATATCGCTACGGCTGTGGTGGCACGCCATAATTACGGACAGCGGCGGGCCTGACGGAGGTTTAATAGTAATGGTCCCCTATTTTATCTCCATGTTCGCTGTTGCGGCAGGCTTGGTGTTGGCTGTTCAGGGCATCATCCGGTTATTTAGAAAACCGGCTTAGCGCTCCCGTACAGCTTACAAATCTGCTCGGCCTGGTCCTTGATCACTTCGGCGACGGATGCCGGCTGAAGTACCTGCACATCCGGGCCGTAGCCGAGCAGCATGCCGTACAGCCACGGGCTGTCGGTAAAACTGACGTCCACCAGCAGGGATCCGTCCTTCTGGACTTCAACGGCGTCATGTCCGAACGCCTCTTCCACCCTTACCCTCACCCGTGGGCGAAACCGCAGGAGCGACCGGATCGTCGGTCCGGTCTCCTGCCGCCCCCATCTTGCATCGAGCTCCTCCAGACGAACGCCTCTATTCTTGAATTGCTCAAGCCGGACATGCAGGTCCTTGATCCTGGAAAGCCGGAAAGTCCGGTAGTCATTCCGAAGCCGGCAGTAGGCGTAGAGGTACCAGGAATAACCTTTCCAAGCGATTCCGATCGGCTCGGCGGTCCGGTGCTCGAACACTCCTTCGGCATCGGGATATTGGAAGGAGACCACCGTCCGGTTCTTGGCCGCCTGCCGGAGCGTGGTGAGCATCGACTTGTCCTTCAGCCCCCCGCCGTGCCACAGATTCGTATCGAAAATCAGCGTCTCGCCCGCTTCCTCCATCCGGTTCTGCTCAGATCTGGCGACAAGAGCCTTGATCTTGGAGAGCAAGCGGTCCATATCCTCATCGTCAAGGGAAGACCGCACCCCCTTCAAGGCCGTAAGGATCGACTGCAGATCGTCGAACGTAACGATTTGCCGGTCGATGCGGAATTGCTCCATGATTTCGTAACCGCCTTCAGGCCCCGTATAAGAAACGATAGGAATGCCGGCGGAATTGATCGTCTCCAGGTCGCGATAAATGGTACGAAGCGATACCTCGAATTTCCGGGCGAGTGTCGGCGCACTTACCCTTCTCTGGCTTAACAGCAGCATGGTAATGGCCAGCGAGCCGCTCTATCTTCATCCCGCAGTCCCCCTTACTTGCCCATGTTCATCATGTCCGTTCGCTTGCAGGTTCAACCCTGATTTTACCTTTTCGTTCCGGCTCATGTCTATCGAAAAATGACAATACCATAAGCCGCACAAGAGGCTTTCCCGCTGCATCGGGAGAGGCCTTTTTTGTCGAACGCGGAAAGCCCGCACACAGGTCGGGGAAAAGTTTCGACCAAGGTCGGGGATCAAGTCCGGGCCGGGGTACGGTTTTGCAGATTTTTCCATGTCGTACAATAAACAAAGTCCAAGACGAACGATAAGGAGAGACTTCAATGAACACCATTACGATGGGAAGAACGGCTCGAGGGGCAAGTCCGGCAGTCAAATTCTGCGAAGGGGAAAAATGGTTGGTGCTTACCGGCCTTCTCGGGTTCCTGCTCTCCGGGATCTGCGCGGTATGGGTACTACTTTATGGGGGACCTGTGGCGCCGAAAGGGAATGTTCTGAACGCGTTCTCCTTTAATGCGGCGCTGGGTCTGTTCCTGCTGTCGACGGCGGCGATCACGCCGTTCTCCGCGATGAGCGCGAAAGGCAGAGCCTTCTTTCGATGGTCCTATATCCTGCTGGCGCTTTATTCCTACTTTGCGGAGACGGTGCAAAATTTCCGCGGGATGAACCCAAGGTTCGTAAAGGGCGGTGCCCCCTTCGATGTCGCTGTCGGTTCCATCTTCGCTTTTGTCGCCCTGCTGCTGATTCTGTTCTATTTGTTCCTGGCGTTTCATTTTTTCCGGCGCAAGGCTTACAGGCTCCGTCCGGGGCTGGTGACAGGCATCCGCTATGCGATGATCGCCATCCTGCTCTCATTTGCAGCCGGTGTCTGGATTTCCTTTAACATGGGCCGGACCGTCGGGCTGCATGGAAATATCATTTGGCTGCACGGCCTCGGCTTCCATGCGCTTCAAGCCGTACCGGTCGTCGCCTGGCTGACGGAATACACCCCGCTGACGTCCCGGGCCCGCGGCCGATGGATCCATATCACGGGCACCGCATACCTCGTCGGTCTGTTCGCCATAGGCTGGCAGACCTATCTCGGCCGCTCCCTTCTGGAATGGTCCGCACTTCCGCCGCTTGCCGGCATCTTCTTCCTGATTTCACTGGCGGCCGGAGCATTCATTTTGCGGAAAACGGCGGCGGGCCCGCTTTTCTCCAAGAAGTCCTACATTAGGCTCCATTAGAAAGGCATGAACACCATCAACAGAAGCGAGATCAAAGCGGCGGCATTCGCCCATGCTTCCAACCGGGCGGGGCGTCTGCGGCTCTGCCGGTATGCCTGGGGCGACTCGTCGCCCTGCGTTTGCTGCAGCAACGCAAGTGCGAACTCAGCTTGTTTCTGTCCGGGCGCCGCTCATGATGATTGGATAGCAGATGATCGCGCCTACAGCTGTCATAGCGGAGAGAATATGGATGAACGAAAGATAAAATGATCATTGCGCGATACGTCCGGCAGCATTTCCAGTTGTAACGGCCAACGCCCGGCTAATTATGTTCAATTATTTTCGTGTTAAAAAAAGCGGGGTTGAGCCTAATATAATATTGTTAGATATAGAACCCGAAGTTAAAAAATCGGATATTATTATATTTTCGTAGGATATCGGCTTGGCGACCGACCCTTTATAATATATCTGTCACATACCATGAGATAATAGGTAACATCCTTTTACCCGGCAGAACCTCATATTTATCGACAACCCGAGGAGGAACAGAAATGAACATTGCAAGGCATCCGGCGAATCCGATCGTGGTCCCGGGCAAATACGACTGGCGGAAAGTAACCGTCTTCAACCCGGCGGTGATCATCGAGGACGGCAAATTTTACATGATCGAGCGGACGGCGGAATCCCTGACCCCCTGCAAAAATTTCCTCGGTCTCTTGGAAAGCGACGACGGCGTTCATTTTCGCCATGTGGTGGACAAGCCTATCGTCACGCCGGACATGCTCGGCTTCCCTTACGGCGACGTACAGGACCCGCGGATCGTCAAAATTGACGATACCTTCTACTTGAACTACGCCCTGCGTCCCTGCGCCATGAACTATTACCCGACCGGTGCCGGCGTTCCGGAAAGGTCCGTCCCGTCCTACCCCGACGGGTGGGGCGAGAAGCCGGAGCATTGGCTGACCCGCTCAGGCATTCTGACATCCAAGGACCTCATTCATTGGGAGTACCTGTGCGACACGACGCCGCTGGATATCAACGACCGGGACAATATCCTGTTCCCCGAGAAGATCAACGGAAAATATGTGCTGCTCCGCAGGCCGGAGGAATATGTCGGCGAAGATTACGGTACGGAGAAAGCCGCCATGTGGATCACCTACTCCGATAATTTGATCGACTGGGAGGAGCCGAAGGCGCTGGCCAAGGCGGAGAACGAGGCATGGGAGTTCAAAAAAATCGGCGGCTCCACCCCGCCCGTCCGCACGGACAAAGGCTGGCTCGTATTGTATCACGGCGTAGACAAGGATACGGTCTACCGGGTCGGCGCACTGCTGTGATCTTAACCATCCGGAGAAAATCATCGCAAGAACCCGTAATTTTATCATGGAGCCGGAAACATACTACGAGAAATTCGGCTTCCAGATTCCGAACGTGATTTTCCCGACGGGGAATGTGGTGAAGGACGGCCTCCTGTATATTTATTACGGCGTTACCGATACGGCGATCGCCCTCGCCACCGTACCGCTCGACGAACTCGTCGATTATATCCTGAACGAGCCGCAGTAAGAGGCATGCCGCCTCGCCCATGGCCTTGTTTTATCCCAATCCGGCTTTGGGCCAACCAACCCTACGCATGCCGAATCGCAGCTCCTTTTTCTTGCAAAAGCAGGAAAGAGGAGCTTGGTTTTTCTATCGCCTGCGTCATCTGTTACCAGAATGTCCCTCCCTCTTCACAATTCATTAAAAATTTGGATGTTATTATAATTGAAAGGGATAGTAGAGGCACTTTACTGCATTATATAATTATTGTTGTAAGGTGAATGTAAATATAAATAACATGAAAAGAGGGCAATGTATGAAAAACCGTGTCATCCGTAACTCGGCGCTGGTGCGGCTTCAGTCGCTATGCTCACTGTAACCGCTTGCGGAAATAACGGAGCGGAGAAAAGCCCGTCTCAGCCCGGCGCCGCCGAGAACGTTACGCTCACGATGGAATATAACTGGTCGACCCCCAACGTGGACAACCAGCTGTACAAGGAACGGATTCAGAAGTTCATGGAGCAGAATCCGAACATCAAGATTGAGGCTCAGGACATCCCTTCCGCCCAGTACCGCACGAAGCTGCGCACCGAGGCGGCCGGCAACAGCATGCCGGATATGTTCATCCTGTACCCCGGGATCGATATGGATCCGTTTATCGACGCGGGCGTGCTGATGCCCATCGACGAGATCATGGACACCTGGAAAAACATACTCCCCCGCAGGCATTGGCCGGATATAACGTAGGCGGCAAGCAGTACGCCATCCCGACGAAAATGACCTTTGTCGATATCGTTTACTACCACAAGGATATGCTGGCGAAGGCAGGCTACAACGAATTCCCGAAAACGTATTCAGAGTTCCTGGATCTGGTGAAAAAGCTGAAGGCGTCCGGCGTCACCCCGATGGCGATCGGCAATAAAAACCGCTGGCCGATGCAGTCCACCTTCATGTCGGCCGTCGGCGACCGCGTTGCCGGCACCGATTTCCTGACGAAGGTCAAGCAGGGACAAGCCAAATTCACGGATGCGGAATACGTCAAAGCTCTTGGCATCGTGGACGAGCTGACCAAGGCCGACGCCTTCAACTCCGACATGAACACCATGGACGAGGTGCAGGTGCAGGATTACTTCCTGCAGAAGAAAGCGGCCATGACGATGACCAGCTCGACCATCGACACCAAGTTCCGCGTCAGCAACAAGGAAAGCGGCGACAACATCGGCATCGCACTCTTCCCATCCGTCGAAGGCGGCAAAGGCACGCCGGGCAAAAGCGCGGGCGTCGTTCAATACGGCATCGGGCTGAGTAAAGAATTAAAAGGCGCGAAGAAAGAAGCGGCGCTCAAATTCCTGAAGTATTTCTATGCGCCGGAGCTGTACCAGAATTTGATGAGCAAAGGCATCGTCGTCCCGGCGAAGGTGGATGCGCCTGCGGATACGAGCAAATATTTGAAGGAAATGATCGATCTGACGAAGAACGGAGACGCCCTGGTGTTTGACAGCGTGATGCCGGCTACCGTCAAGGACGTGATTGAGAACGGCCTGCAGGCCATTACGATGAAGCAGAAAACGCCGGAGCAGGTCGCCCAGGAAATGCAAGCGGCCATGGATAAAGTAAAAAAATAACAGACGGCAAGAGTGCTGCTGGGAATGCCCATGGAAGTGGCTTTTGACAAAGGTGATGCATACGAAGGTGGGGTATCCACCGGAGGAGCGCCAGCGTTCGCCTTTGTTTGCGGGAAATACCCGCTGGAAAGCGGCTTATAATCAAAATTTCCTGCAAACAACAGCGACCGGAAGTGGATACCCCACCGCAGTATAACACCTCTATTGTTCGGTTTTGCACTTTCCCAGACAAACTCAGACAGCACGTAATGCCGTCTCCGACCCGGGAGGCAACACTATGAAAGCTTCGCTTGGAGGCTTCTCCTTCTTCCAGCTGCTCAGCGAAGGAGAAATGGACATCTTCGGATACCTCGAAACGGCCAGATACCGCTACAGGCTGGATGCGGTGGACCTGTGGAACGGATTCTTCGCCGACCGGCAGGTCCCGATCTGGAAGCTGGCAGAGGACGACCATCTTCGCAAGATCAGGAAAGCACTGGACGAGAGGCGGCTGACGGTCGCGAGCATCGCCGTGGACCGGGCTCATTTGTGGGACCCCGATCCCGACCTCAGGGAGCGACTGCATCAGAACGCGCTGGCCCATCTGCGCGCCGCGCGGCTGCTCGGGGCGAAATCGGTGCGGATTGACGCCAACCGCGGACCTGGCGAAGTGACCGAGGAGCAGTTCGAGTATACGGTCCGCCGGTATAAGGAATATGCGCAGCTGGCGGCGGACTACGGATTTACAGTAGGGCCGGAGAACCATACAGGCATCTCCCTCGATCCCTTGTGGATGAAGCGGGTGGCGGAAGCCGTGAACCATCCGGGCTACGGCATTCTGCTCCATATCGGGCGCTGGAACGATGCGAAGGATGAGGACGATCTACTCGTAGCCCCGTGGGTAAACCACGTGCATTTGGACGCTAGGACTCTGGCTTCCGCCGGTGCGGAGGAGAAAATTAAAGCGCTCTCAGATAGCGGTTATGAAGGGTATTGGGCCGTGGAGTATAACGCTCCTGCTGATCCGTATACCGAAATCGAATGGGCGCTTGCTTTAACCAATAGACTGCTGGCGGCGGTTCGCCGGACAAAGCAGCAAAGCTTGGAGGCGTAAGCATTGGAACAAGCAAAAATCAGGATCGGCGTCATCGGCACAGGCATTATCGGAAAGCAGCATCTGGACAATTACTCGGGTATCGAAGGCGCCGAAGTGGTGGCCGTATGCGATATCAACGAGCGGGAAGCCCGGCTGGCGGCTGGAGAAGTACCGGGTCCCCACGTGTATACCGATTATAAGGAGCCGCTGGCCCGGGACGATATCGATGCGGTCGATGTATGCCTGCATAACAATTTTCATGCGCCGCTAACGATCGCCGCCCTGCAGGCCGGCAAGCATGTGTACTGCGAAAAGCCGATCGCCGGCTCCTATTATGACAGCAAGGCGATGGTGGACGCCGCCCGGGAATGCGGGAAGAAGCTGCATATCCAGCTGAGCACGCTGTACAAGAAAGAAACGAAAGCGGCGAAAGCGCTGATCGAGGCGGGACAGCTCGGGAAGATTTTCCACGCCCGCTCGAACGGCTTCCGGCGCCGGGGACGGCCTTTCGTCGACGGCTTCGGCACCGCTTATTTTACACGGAAGGAAAGCGCCGGCGGCGGCGCCCTGCTGGACATGGGCGTATACCATATCGCGCAAATGCTGTATCTGCTCGGCGAGACCGGGGTGGAGCGGGTCACCGGCAAGCTGATTCAAGAGATGGAGATGGATCCGGCAAGAAAAGCGCAGAGCGGCTTCGACGTGGAGGAGCTTGCGCTCGGCTTCGTCACTCTGCGCGGCGGCGTAACGCTCGATATTTTCGAAGCGTGGGCCGTTCATCTCGGAGGGATCGAGGGCAGCAGCATCATCGGCTCCAAGGGCGGTATCCGCCTGCCCGCCTATCATTCGGCGGAGCAGACCTCCGATATCAGCTTCCATACGACGATCGCCGATATCGACCTCGACAGCCGGATCGACTTGAACCGGATGGATATCCGCTGGCACCGGATGCGGGACACGGAAGACGCGTACGACTCGTCGCAGCAGCACTGGATCGCCGCCCTGCAGGGCCGGGTGGAGCTTCTGCCGACGGCCGACATTGCGCTTGCCACTATGCTGATCAGCGAAGGCCTGTACCTCTCCGATGCCGAGGGGCGCGAAGTGAACGCGGACGAGATTGCGGCAAGCTCGAAGTCTCTCGCCATCCGAATCTAGTACTTTACCAATCAACCGTAGAAGCCGGGGCGGCACCCTTCATTGCTCCCGTACCCGGCCTCTCCGCTTCAAGAACCTACACAGCGAAGGAGGACCACAATGACGATAACGAAGCGGATGGCGATGACGATCTTTGTCGGGTTGCTGCCCGCCTTGATCCTTTATATCGGTATCGCCCTCGTTCCGGTGGCGATGTCCTTCTACTATTCTTTCTTCGATTGGAACGGCCTGTCCTCCATGACCTTCCTGGGCTTGGATAATTATATCTCCACCCTGAAGGACGGGATCTTCTGGAAAGGCGTTCTGAACAACCTGTTCATGATGGTGAGCGGGATTCTGGGGCAGCTGCCGGCGGGACTGTTTTTCGCATTGCTGTTGAACCGCTCCTTGCGAGGCCTGAAGGTCTACCGCTCCGCCCTGTTCCTCCCCGTCATCATCTCGGCGGTCATCGTCTCGATGATATGGAGCATGGTCTACGGCACGGAATCCGGCCTGCTGAACAGCATCCTCGGTATGCTCGGCCTGGATTCCTGGAAGCAGAACTGGCTGGGCGAGCCAGCGCTGGGGCATGCTGTCCGTCAGCATCACCTACCTCTGGCAGAACTACGGCTTTTATATGGTTATTTTCCTGGCCGGTCTGCAGAACATTCCCGAAGAGATCCGGGAAGCCGCCGTCATGGACGGAGCAACCGGCTGGAAGCGCTTCTGGCACATCACGCTTCCGATGCTGAAGGAAACGATCTGGGTGACGCTCATCTTCTCCATCAGCAACAGCTTCCGGGTGTTCGACCTGATTTACGTCATGACGGCGGGCGGCCCGGCCCACAATACGGAAGTGATGACGATCTACATGTACAACAACGCGTTCATGAACATGAATTTCGGGCTCGGTAGCGCCGTATCCATTCTGATTCTCGTGTTCAGCCTGATTGCCATTTATGCGGCCAAGCTGGTAACCCAAAGAGCCGGTTAACGGGGCACGCTGCGGAAAGGAGGAGCCATGCAAACATCTTACGGCAAAAGGACGCTCATTCATCTTCTTCTGGCGGTCTTGTGCATCATCAATATCATTCCGATCCTCTGGATGATCGTCGGTTCGTTCAAATCCGAGGAGGACTTCGCCGTTAACCCGCTCGGACTGCCGAAGCAGTGGAACTTCAGCAATTACGCGAGCGCCTGGAAGGTGGCTCATCTCGGCACTTATTTCTGGAACAGCGTAGTGGTGACGGCGGGAGCGATCGTGCTTACCGTTCTCCTCGGAGCGCTGACCTCCTACTTCCTGTCGAGGTTCGAATACCGGCTGCGCGGCTGGGTCTACGGGCTGTTCGTCATCGGGATGACCATTCCGATTCACGCCACGCTGGTGCCTATTTTTATTCTGATGAAAAAAATCGGCGCCTCAACTCCCATCTCTCGCTCGTGCTTCCGTACACGGCCTTTCACCTGTCGATCACCGTTTTCATCCTGGTCGGCTTCATGAAGGTGTTTCCGAAGGATATCGAGGAATCGGCCATTATGGACGGGGCGGGCATTTACCGGATCTTCTGGTCGATCATTCTGCCGATGACGCGGCCTGCGCTGGCGACCGTCATCATCATCAACTTTATTTATAACTGGAACGAATTTTTGTTCGCGCTCGTGCTGATCAACAAGGCGGCCCTGAAGACAGCCGCCGCTCGGACTCGCCAATTTCGCGGGCACGGAGACCCGGTTTCAGACGCTGCAAATGGCGGCTCTCACCATGGCGCTTCTCCCCTGCTGGCCTTTTACCTGGCGATGGAAAAGCAGCTGGTGCAGGGCATGACGGCCGGCGCCGTCAAAGGGTAGCGTTCCGGCATCACACATACGGTTCGCAAGAAAAATATGGAATCCCTGCGGCATAAGTTCCGGTAGCCTCCATCCCTCCTATCCTTTATCATGAAGGAAACCGTCTGTTTCCGTACGCAGCGAAATTAGACAGAATCACGGCCAGGGGGATGGGAACGCATGAGGACAAACGGAGCCCCGCTCTTTCATATCAGCTTAAGAAAAAAATCGGTCGCCATCTTCGTCCTGCTCGTGACGCTTCCTTCCCTGCTCATCGGATATGTGATCCTGAGCCGGTACGACGCGATCCTGCGGCAACAGTTCATAGACTCTATGGAGAAGAATCTGAACACGACCCAGACGAACCTGACCGAGAAAATCAAAGCGATCGAAGATATCTCGGATTACATGATTTATCAGGAGAATTTCCGCCGCTTTATGGAGACGAAGCCCACGCCCGCCAACATGGAGCTGATCCATAGGGACCAGACCGCCATCGAAGGATTCATTTCGTTCCACATCATGTCCAAGCGTTACATCAAATCGATCACGCTGCAGGGCGTCGGCGGGAATGAGCTGCAGATGGGCGAGCCGGTCAAAGGCATGGAGAAGCCGTGGAGCGACCTGGCGCATGCCAGCCGCGGCGGCATCGTCTGGACGGATTCCTATCCGCTCGAGAGCGGCTGGACCGGCGGCAAGCGCGTCGTCTCCATGTTCCGCGTCATCAACTCGTTCGATAAGCCGTCCTACTCCGTCGGCGAGGTCATTGTCCGTTTGGACGAATCGGAAATCACCGACCTGCTCACGGCGGCGGTCCCGAAGGACCAGGGCTCCATCTTCATCGTCCGCGACGATGGCGGCGTGCTTGCTGCATCCGAACGAGGAACTGGTCGGCCGTCCGTATCCGGACGGGGCGGCCGCTGCAGGAGATCGGGATCTCCCCTTCGAACAAGGTGTTCACCCTGCGGGAGGACGGCACGCCTTACGTTATTTTCAAGCAGCATATGAAGTCGACGGGTTGGAATATCATCGCGATGGTCAAGGACGAGACGATTGTACAGAAAACGAACGCGGTCAAAGTATCGCTGCAAATTCTCATTCTCATCATCCTGGTTTTCGGTCTGGTCGCTTTAACCGGCTTCGAGCTGGCGATTATCCGGCCGATCCTCGAGCTGAAGAAAGAAACGCACCGGCTGAAGCAGGGGGACTTCTCCGCGCAGGTGGAGGTCCGGACCCGCGACGAGGTCGGAGAGCTCGGCCGGCAGTTCAACAACATGGTCCAGACGATTAAAGAGCTGATCGACAAGAAATACAAGCTGGAAATCCGGCAGAAGGAATCCGAGCTGCGAATTCTGCAGAGCCAGGTGGATCCGCATTTTCTATACAATACGCTCGATATGATCCGGTGGACGGCGAGGCTCGAGCAGGCGCCGGAAACGAGCCAGCTGATCGAGACGCTGTCCCGGTTCTTCCGGATCGGACTGAACAGCGGGAAGCGGTATACGACCCTTTCCTCCGAAATGGAATTTGTCCGCGCCTACCTCAATTTGCAGCAGAAGCGGATGGGCGGCAAGCTTAAGTTCACCCTGTATATGGAGGCGGCTCTTGAAGAAGCGGTGCTGCTCAGGAAAGTGATCCAGCCGCTGGTGGAGAACAGCATCAAATACGGCTTCAAGCGGCAGGCCGGGCGGATCGATGTCCGTCGCTATCAGGACGGCGACGACCTGCTTATCGAGGTGGCCGATAACGGGGCCGGCTTCCCGGAGGAGAAAATCCGGGCGATCCGCCAGGTGCTTCTTACGAGGAGCGGGGATCCGAGCCTGGTGGATCACGCCATTTTCAACATTCATGAAAGGAGCCTGCTGGTGTATGGCGGCGGCTATGGCGTCGAGCTGCCCGAGGAACGGAATCATACGGGAGCCTGCGTAAGGTTAAGAATCCCTCTTTGGATGAAGGAACAGGAGGAGGAAGCATGACTATCCGAATGCTGATCGTCGATGATGAACCGATCATTTGCCAAGGACTCAGACAGACGATTCCATGGGATTCCATCGGAGCCGAGGTGGCAGGCGTTGCTTATGACGGCATAGAGGCCCTGCAGTTCGTGGCCGCGCAGCCTGTCGATCTGGTGCTGACGGACATTCACATGGACGGCATGGACGGCCTGGAGCTGGCCCAGGCGCTGAAGGAACGGCATCCTCAGATTCGCGTCATCATTATCAGCGGGTACGAGGAATTCGAGTATGCCCGGCGGGCCATCCGTCTCGGCATCGAAGATTACCTGCTGAAGCCTGTCCCTATTGAAGAGCTGATGGCGATGGTCCGGAGAATCGGCCGGGAAATCTCGGAGGATGCCGAACTCCGGAAGAAGAGCGAACGCGAGCAGTGGTTAAAATGGCTGATTCAGCTCGTTCAAGGCGGCGGCGTTATGCAAAGCGGCATGGACCCTCCGCCTGCTCCCGTTCACGGCCTACCGTCCTACAGGGTCGTCGCAAGCCAGCTGGAGGATTACGCGGCATGGACCGGGGGACAGCCGGAGGAGACGCGGCAAGCCGTGCGGCCGGTCTGGGAAAGTACCGTGCATACGGCGCTCAAGAATCTGGATCAGGAAGTTGTCTCGTTCTTCCATCATCCGAATCTGCTGCTCTCGCTGTGCATCGGCTCCCGCAAGCCGGGCCGGATGGAGTGGGTCATGCGGCCTTGGCGGAAGCTCAAGACGCCGTCCCCGGAGCCCCCGCCTGCTGTTCGGCGTTTCGGAGGCATTCTCCGCCTTAGAGGACGCATATCCTAGCTGTATGGAAGCGATTACGGCCGTGCAGCGGAGCACGGTCTCGGAGTCCGGGGCCGTTCAGTTCCATGATGAGGAGCAGGCTGCGAGGAGAACCCCTCTGCCGGCCGTGCAGCCGGAGCTGGAGAAGCAGCTGATTCAAGCCTTGTTCCAAGGGGGCTATGAGGAGCTGGACGACATCATCGGGAAGATCATGCAGGACGTTCGCGAGAAAGGGCTTCTCGTGAAGGAGGCCCTGCAGACCTTCAAAGAGCTGAGCATCATTCTCCAGCGCAAGGTGCAGGCCAGCGGCGTGGATTTGTCCGAGCATGTCGATCTGTTCCATACGGAGGAGCCCGATCCGTTCATGCATAATTGCTACCGGGCGGCGGAAACGCTGCTGCGCCGGGAGCTCCGGTCGCTGCATTCGGTGATTCATTCCTCCCTGGCGGATAAGAATCACTGGATCGCCGAGCGCGTCAAGAAGCATATCGAGTCCCGTTACCATACGGATCTCAAGGCTTCCGAAGTGGCCTCCTGGCTGAAAATCACGCCGAATTATTTCAGCATCCTGTTCAAGCAAAGCTTCGGCAAGGGCTTCGCGGAATACTTGAACGAAGTCCGGATCGAACGCGCCAAGGCCAGCTTGACCGGGACAGACGAGCGGGTGTTCGAGATTGCCGAGAAGGTCGGATACAAGGAGTATAAATACTTCTGCTCCATCTTCAAATCCTACACGGGGATCACCCCGACCCAGTACCGGAAGCTTGCGAAAACAGGCACAGACGGGCCCGACAAAGACTGAGGTGCAAATCAGATGACATCGTCTTCTCCGGCAGACATACGTTCCTTGGGCATCATCAAAAGCTTCAACTTTTTCATCTACGGGGCGATTGCCGTTTACAGTTCCTTTTTTCCGCTGTACTTGAAAGCTTCCGGAATGACGAACTTTGAGATCGGTTTGCTGCTCGCCGGCGGGCCGTTCATTTCCATCTTCGCGAATCCTTTCTGGGGCTACTTAAGCGACCGGCTGGAGAATGTAAGGCGGATTCTCATCGTCCTGTTAATCGGCAATGCGGTCGTTATGCAAATCGTGTTCTCGCTGCATTCCAGCATGCTGATTTTTACGTTCATGCTGCTTTACTTTTTCTTCCAAAGCCCTCTCTTCTCGCAAAGCAATAGTCTCGTTCTGGATATCGCGCAAAAAACGGGCCGCAAATTCGGCGAATTCCGCCTATGGGGAGCTTTAGGCTGGGCGCTGATGGCGGTGGCGGCGGGACCGGTTATCGAGCGGCTGGGCATCGGGCAGCTTTGGATCGTCTATGGCGTGATGATGCTCGTTTCCATCGCCATCGCCTTTTTGCTCCCCGCGGCGCCCAAGCAGACAGCGGCAAGCGGCAAGCCCGTGCGGGCTACCGTCAGGTCTGGGGCAACACCTTTTTCATCACGTTCCTGATCATCGGCATTCTGATTTCGATTCCCAATTCCATCAATAACACGTTCGTCACCATCTATATCGCCGATCTCGGAGGCAAGAATGCCTTAATCGGCTGGTCCGCTTTTCTGTCGTCCATCTTTGAGATCCCGGTTTACCTGCTGTTCGACCGGTTCCTGCGCAAAAGCCGTAGGACGATGATCGTCTGTCTGGTGGCGGTCAGTCTGCTGTATGCGCTGCGCTGGTCGCTGATGTCGATGGCCGCAAGCCCTTACCACATCCTGTTCATTCAGGCGCTGCACTGCCTTACGTTCGCCGGATATTATTACGTGGGGACGCAGCTCACGACTCTGCTGGTTCCCAAAGAATACCGCGCCTCGGGGCAGGCGGTTTATGCCCTGAGCTGGGGCGGACTGTCAGGCGTTGTCGCGGGCATTGTCGGCGGATGGATGTTTCAGGAGCTGGGGGCGCAGACGATGTACCGGATCAGTGCTCTGACGGCGCTGCTCGGCGCAGCGGGCTTCGCGCTCATGTACCGGCGTCTATTTAAATCCGGTGTCAGTACTCACCCAATCCAATCTTATGGAGGTCAAAACCATGAAGAAGCTTAAAGTCGGCGTGATCGGCGCAGGTTCCATTTCCGGTTCCCATCTGGGGGCCTATTCCGGCAACCCGGAGGTCGAGCTGTTAGCCATTTGCGATATGAACCGGGAACGGGCGGAGGAGAAGGCCGCCAAATACGGCATCCCGCACGTGTATACCGATGTCCGGGACCTGCTCGCGAACAGTGAAATCGAAGCGGTGAGCATCTGCACCTGGAACAATACGCATGCCGAGTTCAGTATCGCCGCCCTGGAGGCCAGCAAGCACGTGCTGTGCGAGAAGCCGCTCTGCCAGACGGTGGAGCAGGCGCTTGAGGTCCAAGAGGCCGTGGAACGCAGCGGCAAAGTGTTCCAGGTCGGCTTCGTCCGCCGCTACGGCGATACGACCCAGATGCTGCGCCGGTTCATCGATGCGGGCGAGCTCGGCGAAATTTACTACGCCAAAGCGAGCTATCTGCGCCGTCTCGGCAATCCCGGCGGATGGTTCTCCGACAAGGAGCGTTCCGGAGGCGGGCCGCTGATCGATCTCGGCGTGCACGTGATCGATTTGTGCTGGTATTTGATGGGCAGACCCAAGGTCGTATCCGTGTCCGGCAATACCTACCACAAGCTCGGCAACCGGGCGAACGTGCAGCATTTGTCGTTCTATCAAGCGGCGGATTACGATGCAAATAAGAACGACGTCGAGGATCTCGCCAACGCGCTCATCCGTTTCGAGAACGGCGCTTCGATTCTGGTCGACGTCAGCTTCACGCTGCATGCCGTAAAGAACGACGGCAAGATCAGCATTTACGGCACCAAGGGCGGAGCCCAGGTTGAGCCGGAGCTGCAGATCGCAACCGAGAAGCACGACATCATGCTCAATCTCTTTGCCGCAGGCCGATACGCTGACGTTCGATTTTGTCAAAGGCTTCCAGAATGAAATCGACCATTTCGTCCGCGCGCTGCTTGGGTGAAGCCGAAACGCTCAGCCCGGTGGAGGACGGCGTGGAAATCATGAAGATGCTGTGTGCGGTCTACGAATCGGTCGCTACGGGCCGGGAAATCCGGTTTGACGGCAAATAAGGGGGCTAGCGAGTATGGGACTGACGAACAGAACGTGCCTCAGCGTATGGAGTCGCCATAAATATTTTTACGATAAAACGTGGACGAACGCGGATTTCATCCGCTTCGCGGCGCGGGAGACCGGTGTGAATGCGGTGGAGTTGCTGCACCGGTTCTGGAACCCGGAAACCGATATTCCGCAGATCGAGAAGGCGCTGCAGCAGGAAGGCCTGGAAGTAGCCTGCGTCGGGGCCAGCAACAACTTTGCTCTCCCGGACGCCGCAGAGCGTGACAGCCAGCTGCAGCAGATTATCGACTCGGTGAACATTGCCGATCGGTTCGGCGCCCAAGTGGTCCGGGTCTTCTCCGGCAATCTGCAGGAGGGTCTTTCTTTCGAGCAAGGGCGGGATGGGATCCTGGAGGGGCTGAAGAAGGTCGCCGAATACGCCGGCAAAAAGAACGTGGTGCTGTGCCTCGAAAACCACGGATTGTTCGCAGGCAAAGCCGGGCAGGTGGCGTCGATCATCCGGGAGGTGGATTCTCCGTCGCTCCGCAGCACCTTTGACATGGGTAATTTCCTGCTCGTCGACGAGAATCCGAACGAGGCGATGGAACAGTCGCTGCCGCTGATCGGCCATGTGCACTGCAAGGATTTTGTTCAGGTGGAGGAAGGGTTTCAAGGGGATACTTATACGGCCTTGTCCGGCAGTGTGTATACCGGCACGGTCATTGGAGAAGGCAGCGTGGATTTACCGCATCTGCTGGGACGTCTGCATGAGAACGGATACGGCGGATGGATCACGGTCGAATTCGAAGGCAGTGAAGAGCAGAAGCTGGGGTCCATCCGCTCCGTCGCTAATTTGAAGCGGATTCTGGAGAAGCTGTAAGGAGGACTTCCATCATTCCGGCCGGGAATAGCGGGTGACGTTATTCCCCGGCGGAACGAAATGGAATGCCTCAGTAGGCCGTTACTCTGGAAGGCAATGGCATGGCGGCGGCTCGGCCCGTTATTGCGGGTTGGTCGTCCAAATGCCGGCGGTTTTCACGAATACCCGCGGCGGCAATTGCAGGGTGGCCAGCACCAGCTCCGCTACGTCCTCCGGCTGCATCATCCGGTCCTCGTCGCCGATTTTCAGTCCGGCATTCGCGGCAAGCTCCGTGTTCACCGTGCTCGGAGTCAGCGTCGTTACGCGGATATTGGATTTGCGAACCTCCTGCATGAGCGCTTCCGTCATCCCGAGAACCGCAAATTTCGAAGCGCAGTAAGCGGACCCGGTCGCGAATCCCCGCTCTCCAGCGGTCGAAGCGATGTTGATGATATTGCCGCTGTTTTGCCCCAGGAACGTCGGGAGCACGGCACGGGTCACGTAATACGTTCCCATCAGGTTCGTTTGGATGATGCGTTCCCACTGCTCGGGGTCCATATCCGCCAGCGTCCCGAACTGCGCGATGCCCGCATTGTTAACCAGGATATCGACGGAGCCGAGAGCTCCGGCCAGCTCCTGGACCGCGCGGTCCACGTCTTCTCTCTTCGTAATATCCACGGAAGCGTAACGCACCTTAACCCCGTAAGCCGTTTGCAGCTCCGCCTGCAGAGCTTCCAAATCGGCCGCGCTCCGGGCCATGAGCCCCAGATGCACTCCCTGTTTCGCGAGCTCGACGGCAATGGCTTTGCCGATCCCTTTTCCCGCGCCTGTGATGATGGCGGTCTTATTCTTCAGTTCCATGCATCTCTCTCCTCTTCAGCAAGTATGGTGCCACCTTAGCAGGATTCCCATCTATCTCTGATCTGATCATCCCGCAAAGCCTGGCTTTCTCCTATTCCCGGCCGGAGACCCAGCTGTCATGCAGCCACCGTCTCCGAATTTTTAATAATAATCGTTTCGCCATGTTTGTCAACCCATAGCTTTTCCAGCTTTGGAAACAGCCCCGTCTTATTTCTTCTCCCGGCCCCGAATGAACAACGAACATAAGAACGAAAGCGCCAGGAGTCCGGCCAGCGTCTCGAACGTAAGCAGATAGCTTCCTGTTTTCATCAGGTCAAGCGCAAGGATCGGTCCCAAGGTCGCTCCTATAAACAAAATGAAGCTGTAGACCGTCACCGCCGCCCCGCGCGCTTCCCCGGCCAGGTCGCCCACCAGGGAGATCAGCGTCGGTACCGTAATCGAGATACCGGCCACGAAAATCACGCTCATGATCACGATGAGAGTCAGGTTCCCGGCAAATCCAACCGCGGCAAGCCCCGCGGCGGCCAATGCCAGTCCGCACCGCAGCACCTTGTGAATTCCGAACGCCGCGACGAAGCGGCCCGTGAACGGCGCAAGCAGCATCCCAATGATGCCGGCCCCGCGCACCGCCAGCATCTGATCCGCGCTTAATGCGTAAGGAGCACCGCTCAGGTAGGCACCGACCGCCGTATACATCCCGACGAACGCCAGGAATAATGTCACCGTGATCAGATAGCTGAGCGTAAGAGGCCTGCGGCGCAGGACGGCAATCATTTGCCTGAACGGCTCCCAAGGGCTTCCCGTGCTCTGCCGCGTCTCTCCTTTAGGTATCAAACCGCCCAGCAGAACAGCGGATAAGAGATACAGCCCTCCCAGAATGTAAAACACATAAGGCCAGCCCAGGCTTTGGCTCACGATACTGCTGAAGAGCTGTCCCGCAATCCCCGCCATCAGGAAGCCGGTGCTGATGAAGCCGACGATGGTCACCCGCTTCTCGGACGGGAACATTTCTACGGCATAAGCAAGCGCGGTCGGAGCGAAAGCCGCGGCTACCAGTCCCTGCACCGCCCGAAGGGCGATCAGACCGGCCATATTCGTCGCGAGGCCGATAGCCGGCGTAACAAGGAACAGGGCGGCCAAGCCGGCGAACATCATCTGTTTGCGCCCGATCCGGTCGGACAGCGGGCCGAAGATCAGGAAGCCCACCGCATAAGCGAAGGAAAACGCGCTGCTGCCCCAGGCGGCCGAAGCCGGAGATACCTTGAAGGCTCCCGCCAAGACGGATACGAGCGGCGCTGTAATGTATAAACCGGATACGACAACAAGTCCGCACCATACGAGAATCGCCGTCATGAGCGGGTAATTGGGGGCGGCGACTTTGCTTGCCCCTAAGCTGTATTCTTGCATCACTGAAATCCCCTTTCTTGGTTAAACAATGTGCGCGTCACCTTCGTCAGCTCTGAACCCGGACCCGCTTTTGCTCCTCGTTGAATCCCTTCCCAATAATCCGCATGAATCATCGGCATATCACCAGCTCCTTACCTTCTTACCAAATTATCTCTGTAACTTAGATACGCAAATTGTAACATATCTACAATTGATGTCAATGATTTTCTGTAACTTGCGATTAATTATCATTTAACGTAAAATAATTTCATTAATGAAAAAATGGATGGTGACCGTTATGGCTCCGCAAGAACCTGTAGATAATCCGCTGCTCGATTTTGATTTACTGAGCAAACTGGTGGTGGGCATCGGGGAGGTCTCCGATATTACCGGCGTGCCGCAAAGGCAAATCCGTTATTGGGAAGAGAAGGGGATTCTTCAATCCTTTAAGGAAGGCGAAGGAACGACCCGTAAATACGACTACCTGAACATCAAGAAGATTCTGCTGGTAAAAGAGCCGCTGGATGACGGGTTTACGCTGGATGCGGCCGCCAAGAAAGTCGAGGAACGTATGAGGACCATCAGTGAGGTGTTCAAAAAGCTCTCGAACCGCCCGGTGCCGGGCCAAGAGGGAGAAGGTTGAATGGCGCGGCGTAGTTCTCTGAAATAAGACCTTTGCAAACCTTTGATGGCGGCTTTTAACGCCTGCGCAGACCGTTATGTCACAGCGAGTCAATTGTATCCGTTTCTCTTTGGCAGTGGTCTTCGCCGCTTCCGGACTCGCGCCATCCCGGCACAAAAAGAATGACCAAGGCCCGTGAAACGGGGCTTTGGTCATTCTTTAGTTCCAGTACCGCCTGGACACGCTGTGCTCCTTAGCCAGCTTATAAGTGCTCAGATCCACAATTTCAATCGATTTGATCGATTCAGGGGAGTGAATCATCCGGTTGTCCCCGGCATAAATCCCCACATGGTGGACGGCGCCTTTTCCTTCTTCATACGCGAAGAAGAGCAGATCCCCCGGCTCCAGCTGGTCCTTCTCGATAAGCGTTCCCTGCCGGGCCTGGTCGGAGGCGTCGCGCGGGATGAGGATCCCGAAATAGCGGTGCATCGAATGGGCGAAGCCGGAGCAGTCGTACCCGTAAGAGGATAAGCCGCCCCAGAGATAGGGCAGATCGAGAAACCTCTTCCCCGCCTCGACGATTTCGCGCCCGATATGGCCTTCCATAGGCCGCGGAGCCAGCGGACCGTCGATCAGCCGCACCTCGGCGGCCTTCAAATACCCGATGCCGTCCGCCGGCGTCTGAACTTTCACCCACTCCTCCGCCTCCTCGAGCACCGGAAGCGAGGTGAGGAAGCTAAGCTCCAGAAGTTGCTCCCCGGAATCCGCCGGACTTCCGTACAGCCAGGCTTTATCAGCCACGACTTCCGCCCGCTTCGCTCCTGCCGGTGTTTCCGTCTCCGGAACCAGCTGGCGACGCGGCACCCAGCCGGGGTACCCGGAAGCCTCCTTGCGGGTGGCCTGCTGCGGGATGATCACCTTGACCCAGTCCCCCTGCTCTTCCACGGCCAGCACGGAGGTGCCGTACAGGATTTGCGTCTGCACCCGGTTCGCTTCGCACAGGTCCAGCTTATCGTCTACGGTCATCCGCTTCAGCCATTCCCGGATGTCCGCCGGTCGCTTCAGAGCGGGCTCATCCAGCGGCCGGGGCGATTCCGGCTTCGTCCATACCGTCGCCACGGAGACGGCCACCACCATTCGTTTCGGTTCGCTCATGATCCCACTCCTACGCTTTGGCTGAACAGCACGTCGTGAATGCCAAGGCCCGCGTCTTGAGGAAAGGTCATTTTACGGCCGTCATACTGCACACCCCCGACGACGATATCGTTCAGCATCATGAGCGGAGCATCGAAGTCGAAGCGGGTGATGTTCTTCTTGCTTGCCGCCAAATGAGCCGCAGCAGTCACCGCCAAACGGGATTCGATCATGCTTGCCGACCATGCATTCGACACCGAACTCTTCGGCGATATGGTTAATAATCTGCGCTTTGTAAATCCCGCCCGATTTCATCAGCTTGATGTTGATCAGATCGGCGGCGCGTCGTTTCAACACTTCAAAGGCCTGTGCGGGAGAGAACACGCTCTCGTCCGCCATGATCGGCGTTTCCACCGCATCGGTGACCGTCTTCAGACCCTCGATGTCATGAGCCTTCACCGGTCGCTCCACAAGCTCAATGTCCAGCCCGAGGTCCTCCATCCGGCGGATCGTCCGGACGGCGTCCTTCACCTGCCAGCCCTGGTTCGCGTCTATGCGGATTTTCACTTCCTTGCCGACGCGGTCGCGGATTTCCTTGATCCGTTCAATATCCTCCGCGATGTCGTCCTTGCCCACCTTGATTTTCAGGACGTTGAAGCCATCCTGTACATACCGGAGCGCATCTTCCCCATTTCCTTCGGCGAATTGACGCTGACGGTAAAATCGGTCTCGATCTGATCCTTATAACCGCCGAGGAACTGGTACAGCGGGAGGCCGCAGTACTGCGCAACCAGATCGTACACCGCCATGTCCACCGCCGCCTTGGCGCTGCTGCTGCCGATCATCGAATGATGCAGCGCCTGCAAAATTTGCTCATAGGCGAGCAAGCTCCGGCCCACGAGGAGCGGGGTGAACGTGTTGACGATGGCCGAATGAATGCTGTCCAGGCTGTCCCCGGTGATCACGATGGTGGCGGGCGCTTCGCCCCAGCCGACCCGGCCGTCGTCCGCCTGAATCCGGACGAGCACCGACTCTGCATCGTACACGGTACGCAGCGCAGTTTTGAACGGCTTCTTGAGCGGAGTCGACTGCCTCATCACTTCTATGCTTTGAATGTTCATGCTGGAGTCCTCCAAGTTTTGTACTGGTAACAAGCAAAGCGTTATATTCTTCAAAACTGCTTCGGAAGCATAATCCTAAGTTTTGTACTGGTAACAAGCAAAGCGTTATATACTGCAAAACTGCTTCGGAAGCATAATCCTAAGTTTTGTACTGGTAACAAGCAAAGCGTTACATACTTCAAAACTGCATCGGAAGCACTCTTTCCCCTACGCCTCCACGCCGGGCTCCGCGCACTCGAGCAGCTTCTCATACGTGCTCATTCTTGCTTCTATGCCGATCGGAACGGCAATATTCGGCGAGCAGTGGCCGATCTTGAAGCCCGCAAGCGCCGGCTTTCCCGCGGAGACGATATGGTCCGCAATAACTTGCTCCAGCGTGAGCGACACCTTTCGCTTATTCGGCACGCAGTTGTTGAAATCGCACACCAGAATGCCCGCCGCATCGGCAAATTTGCCGGCCAGCCTCAGCTGGTTCAGCATCCGGTCCACCCGGTAGGGCTCCTCGTCGATCTCCTCGAGAAAAAGCAGCTTCCCCTTCGTATCCAGTTCATACGGCGTGCCCAGCGTGCTGACGATGAGGGAGATATTCCCTCCGACGAGCGGCCCGAACGCTTCTCCCTCCACCAGCGTTTGCAGCGGGGAAATCGCCTCCGTATAGCGGAGAACGGACGGACGTAGCAGCGTCTCGTAGTTTTGCACGGTCAAGGGATGCGGCTCCTCCGGTCCCAGATCGACGAGCATCGGCCCGTGAAACGTAACCAAATCCGCATACCTGCCGATCGCCGCATGCAAAAAGGTAATGTCGCTGTAGCCCCAGAAAATCTTCGGGTTCGCCCGGATCACTTCATAATCCAGCAGATCCGCGATCCGCCCGGTGCCGTAACCGCCGCGCGCGCAGATAATCGCCTTGATGTCCGGATTGGCGAACATCGCGTTCAGCTCTCTCGCCCGCTCTTCGTCGGTCCCCGCCAGGTACCCGTGCTGCCTGGACAGCGTATCGCCCAGCCGCACCCGAAGGCCCAGCCGCTCCAGATAGGAGGCCGCCGCCTTCATCTGCTCCCGGTCGCCCCAGCTCGCCGGAGCCGTAATGCCCACCAGGTCCCCGGGAACTAACCTCGGAGGCTTCCTAAGCCGTTTCATGCCGTTTGCCCCTTTCCCGCTTGAAAAAAAGGGAGAAGCACCCGTTACAGGTGACCTCCCCGCGGTATCCCAGATTATTTCATATCCGCCCACTTGAATTCGACATAGCCGAAAGCGTGCCTTACAACGCCTTCCACCTTGTCGCTTTGCAGGTAAGCCGTGTTGTAGAAGTACAGCGGCAGAATCGGAGCTTCGTCCATCAGGATCTTCTCCGCATCGTGCATCATTTTGAATCGCTTTGCCTCATCCGGTTCATTATATGCGTCTTTGATGAGTTTATCGTACTGCGGATTGACCCAGCCCGTCCGGCTGAACGGATTGGTCGACTGGAAGCCGTCCAGGAAGTTGATCGGATCGGCGAAATCCGGCAGGAACGAGGAACGCGACAATTGAAGCTGCAGCTTCTTCTGCTCGTCGGTCATGACTTTGCCTTCTTTGCCCGCCAGCTTCACATCCACGCCCAGGCTATCCTTGAACATCGCCTGAAGCGCTTGAGCGATTTTTTGGCTGACGTCGTTCGTATTATAAGTGAGGGTAACCTCCGGCGGCTGTCTTGTAGCCGGCTTCCTGCATGCCTTTTTCCAGCAGCTTCTTGGCTTCGGCGGCATCGAATTTGATCAGGCTTCCGCCGACCTTACGGAAATCGCCCCCTGCCGGATCCTTCAGCCCCGGAGAAACAAACCCGTCCGCCGGCTTCTGCTTCTGCTTCAGCACCAGGTCAACCAGCTTCTGCCGATCTACCGCAGCGACGAAAGCTCGGCGGATATTCACATTGTTGAACGGCTCCATCTTCACGTTAAATCGGTAGAACATCGTCCCCGCACCGTCTTCGACCTTGACCTTATTCTCCGCAAACAGCTTATCGCTGAGATCGGCCGGAACGGAGTTGGTCGAGTTGGAGCTTTGAATCTCACCGGTGGAGAACATCTGGTAAGCGGTGTTGGAATCGTTGACCATTTTGAAGGTCACCCCGTCCAGCTTCACGTTGGCGGCATCCCAGTACTGGTCGTTCTTCACCATCTTCAGCTCGCTGTCATGCTTCCATTCGCTGATTTTGAACGGACCGTTGCTCACAATCGTGGACGCTTCGCCGGCCCATTTCGCATTCTTCTCCACCGCCGCTTTGTTCACCGGGAAGAAGGCCGGATTGGCCACCATGCTGATCAGCCAGGAAGCCGGCTGCGCCAAGGTGACTTCCAGCGTCTTGTCGTCCACCGCCTTGACCTTTACCCCGTCCGCCGGGCCTTTGCCGGAGTTGAACGCTTCCGCGCCTTCGATCGGATAAGCCAGGAACGCGGCGTCCGAGGCGGTTTTCGGGTCAAGCAGACGTTTCCAGGCGTACTCAAAATCGCCCGCCGTCACCGGCTCGCCGTTGGTCCACTTGATGCCGTCGCGAAGAAGGAACGTATACTTCTTCCCGTCGGGGCTGACCTTCCATTCCTTCGCCATGGCCGGCTCCGGGGAATGGTTCTTACCGAGGCGCGTCAGCCCTTCAAACGCGTTATTAACTACATCGTAGGATACTTGGTCGAAGCCGATCGGAGGATCGATGGAGGTCGGCTCTTTCAGGTTGTTGTACACGAGAATTTTGGACTGGGCCGATTTACCGGTGTCTGTCTTGGCCCCGGAGCCCTCATCCTTGCTGCACCCGGCCAAGGCCGTACCGAACACGAGCGCGCAGCTGATGAGCAGTGCGGATACTTTTTTCATGAACGCTTCTCCCCTTTTATGATCTTCATATTTATCCTAGAGCCGACTTGACGTTAATCTTGATCGGCGGCTGGAACACTTGTTTGGCCCGCGGATCCTGCTGCCAGCAGGCGACCGAATGGCTGTCCGTCAGGCGGGAATGCCCCGGCTGGTACGCTCCGCACACCTCCAGCGCATAGCTGCAGCGCGCGGCAAAGGCACAGCCCGCAGGCGGTGCGAACAGATCCGGCGGCGTTCCCGGAATCGGCGTTAGCGGAAGCGACCGGTCCGTATCGAGGCGCGGGATGGAAGCGAGCAGGCCCCTGCGTATAAGGATGCTGCGGACTGCGGAATAGCTCCTCGACCGTTCCCGTTTCGACGACCTGCCCGGCGTACATGACATTCACCCGGTCGGCAATCTTGGCGACTACGCCGAGATCATGCGTGATGATGATGATGGACACGCCGGTTTTCTCCTGGAGCATCTTGAACAGATCGATAATCTGCGCCTGAATCGTAACGTCCAGCGCCGTGGTCGGTTCGTCCGCGATCAGGACGGAAGGGCTGCATACGGCGGCGATGGCAATCATCATCCGCTGTCTCATGCCTCCGCTGAATTCGTGCAGATATTGCTTCAGGCGCGTCTCCGGACTTGAAATTCCCACCAGGCCGAGCATCTCGACCGCCTGCTTGCGGGCTTCGCTGCGCGAGACTTTCCGATGGCGGATGATGCCTTCCATAATCTGTTCCCCGATCGTGATCGTAGGATTCAGGGCGGTCATTGCGTCCTGGAAGATCATCGAGATTTCCGAGCCTCTCAGCTCCCGCGGCTCCTTCTCGCTCAGGCGGGTCAGCTCCCTGCCCTTGAAGCGGATGCTGCCTTGGCCGATCTTCGCGGTATGCTCGGGAAGGAGCCGCATGAGGTCCGCGGGCGGTAACGCTCTTGCCGCAGCCGGATTCGCCGACGATGGCCAGGGTCTCGCCCTTGTTCAGCGTGAAGCTGACGCCGCGGACCGCCTGGACCTCGCCGCCGTACGTTTTGAACGAGACATGCAAATTGTCCACTTCGAGCAGGGTGTCGGACGGGCTTGCTGCATTCATCGGGTTACCTCCTCTGCTTCGGATTAAAGGCGTCCTGAAGTCCGTCGCCCACCAGGTTAAAGGCAAGCATCGTCATGGAAATGAAGAACGCCGGGTAGAACAGCCGCCACCAATGGCCGGACAAAATCGTCGGCGAGCGCGTCGTTCGCCATCACGCCCCAGCTCGCGAGCGGCGGCTGAATGCCGAGCCCGAGGAAGCTGAGAAACGCCTCGGCGAAGATCGCCGACGGAACGGAGAACGTGACCTGCACGATAATAACGCCGAGGGCGTTCGGCAAAGCAGGTGCTTGCGGATGATATAGCCTGTCCCGGCTCCAAGCGCCCTCGCCGCCAGCACATACTCCGACGATTTCAGGCTGAGCACCTGTCCACGGACGATCCGGGCCATGCCGATCCAGCCGGTGGCGCTCAAGGCTACGATAATCGTAACCAGTCCGGGTCCCATCACGACCATCAGAAGAATGACGATCAGCAGATACGGTATGCCGTACAGCAGATCGACGAACCGCATCATCAGATTGTCGGCCCGGCCGCCCAGGTAACCGGCAAGTCCTCCGTAGACAATGCCGATCACGAGGTCGATGAGCGCGGCCATCAGCCCGATAAACAGCGAGATGCGGGCGCCGTACAGAATCCGAGCGTAGACGTCGCGCCCCAGCTCGTCGGTGCCGAACCAATGCGCAGACCGACGGCTTCTGGTTGGCGTCCAGCAGTACCTGCTTCGAGTAGCTCTGGTCGGTCAGCATCGGACCGAAGACCGCGAGCAGCGCGACCAGCACAATGATGAACAGCCCGAGCAGCGCGAGCTTGTTCTTGAACAGCCGAAGCCAAGCTTCCTGCCAGAAGGACAGCCGCGGCCGCACAATGGCCTCCGCCGTACCTGCTTCTTTCCTGGCCATAGGGACAAAGAGGGAATCCGGAACGTTCATGGTCAGGCCTCCTTCCTATGCAGCTTGATCCGGGGATCGATGACGCCGTAGGCGATATCCACGAGGAACATCATGAACAGAAGCAGCGTGCTGTAGAACACGGTCGTGCCCATAATCAGCGAGTAATCGCGGTTGTTGATGCCGTCGACGAAATATTTGCCCATGCCCGGTATGGCGAAAATCTTCTCGATGACGAAGCTCCCGGTCAGTACGTTGGCGACAAGCGCGCCGAGCAGCGTAATGACCGGCAGCACCGCATTGCGGAGGGCGTGCTTGACGACGATCGTGAAGGGCGAGAGCCCTTTGGCTCTGGCCGTCTCGATGTAGTCCGCCGTGAGCACCTCCAGCATATTGGCCCGCGTCAGCCTGGCGATAATCGCGAGCGGTCCGGTCGACAGCGCCAGCGCCGGCAGGATCACATGCTTCCAGCTGCCCCAGGTGGCGACCGGCAGCGACTCCCAATCCACCGCGACAACCTTGATCAGCATCGTCGCCACGATGAAGTTGGGCACTGCAATGCCGATCACGGCGAACACCATCGCGAAGTAATCGATCAGCCGGTTATGCCGTAGCGCGGCGATGGTCCCGAGTGCAATGCCCGATATGATCGCGAACGCGATCGAGATCATACCGAGCTGAAACGAAACGGGAAACCCGCGGTCAATCATGGAATTCACGCTGTCCGGATAATGGCCGATGGACGGCCCGAGATCCAGAGACAGCAGCGATTTCAGGTAGAGCAGATATTGGACGGAGAGGGGCTTATCCAGATTGTAAAATTCCATCATATTCTGCACGGCCGTCGGATTCGCGTTCTTGCCGTCCTTCTCGAACGGCGAGCCCGGCACCGCATGCATCAGGAAGAAGGTCACCGTAATGATGAGCCACAGCGTGACAACCATGGAAACAAATCTGCGCAAAATATACTGTGCCATGCCATCACCCGCTTTTTAACAAAATGTAGTTTTCATTGCCAGCTCGGTCATGACAACCATCGCCCGGTAAGCTTCCAGAATATCTTTGGCGCGGAATGTGACGACGGGGCTGTTATCGTCGATCTCGGTCCCCGGCATGAGATGAGCCCACTCGGCCTGGCCGTAGTTGGCGAATTCAATCGAGAGCACCGGATTCTCCGGCGGCACGAGGGGCTTCACCCGGCTGCGGTTCGCCAGGGCCTCCTTCGTTTTCTCCCGCAGGAGCCGTCCGCTCTTGTCCGGCGTCAGACAGAGCGCCGCCGTCCGCGAGATCCGCTTCTTCACGACCGCCGTCGTTACGCCCGGGATCAGCTCCTCCGCTTCGGCCGCCGTTTCGTCGTCCCCCGCCACGAGCAGCACGGGGACGCCGTAATGCCCGGCGACAAAGGCATTAAAGCCGAGCTCGCCGATGGCCGTCTCGTTAATATACATATTCCGCACGCCGAAGATCATGGTATGGCTGAGCACGCCTTTGCGCGCCGCCCTGGTATGGTAGCCGAGGAACGCCACCCCTTCGAACGAAGCGTCCAGCCCCTGCACCATGGAATACGGCTTCACGTCGCCGGAGATCAGCTGCGTCTCGGGATGAAGACTCTCGATGAGCAAATTGTTCATCTTGGAATGACTGTCGTTCACGATCACCTCTGCGCAGCCTTCTTCAAAAGCGGTGCCGATCACATGATTCGCTTCCTCCGTCATGATGTGCTGCCCGCGAGTATAATTGCGCTCTTTCGAATCGACGAACGTGCTGTCCACAAGACCCGTAATGCCTTCCATATCTACGGAAATGTACAATTTCAAGAGAAGTCCCCCCTATGTGGCATGATATAGAAAAAACCCGGCAAACCGCATCAGGATTCCTTTCATCCCGAATGACCGTCTGCTGGGTTTTATTTACGTGTATGTCGCCATACGGATAAATAAAGCGACTACACTGTGCCGGAAGCCGTATAACCCGGTTCTTCCCGGCCGTTCAGTGCCGATTTATATTTTTTTTGCGCGTCCTTGAACGCGACGATGAGGGCTTTCTGGGAGGACCCGTGGTATCTGCGCCGGATCTCTTCGGCAACCGCATCGAATTGGTACATCGTATGACCTACGAAAATGGAGCGGACGAATTCCGATGTAAGCGGAATGGTGGACGAGCACCCGGCGTCGACGATCTTATGGCTTGCCGTATCGATGACCAGCCCGATGAAGAAGGCGCTGTATTGCTGCGTAATCGGATTATTCACGGAAGCTTGCGCGTCGCCCACAATATAAACCGTATCTTTGTCGTACAGCACAGACCACACTCCTTATATGTATTCGTTCCTGTTCGTACGGGATGTGGGAAGGGAGACTTCCAACGACCGCCGAACCCCGGAATACTATAGGTGTAATATAGTCTAACATCATGGTAACACGTTGTAAATAAGCAATCTTTCCTTGTAACAAGTTTCCAGGCCATGCTATTCCCCGCTTATAAAAGCCGAGTACAACAGCCGCGCCAGCTCTTCTTCCGCTTCAAAAAAGACGCCCCTGCCCTTTCTCTGGACAAGTCCGTTCATCACCAGAATAAGGCCCCACTGGTCCTTCTTATGAAAGTACATATCGCTGAGCAGTCCGTAAGCGTCGCCGGCATGACCGATGAGCCGCTGCCCCGGAATCAAATCGTCGGTAAGCTGAAACTGCAGCCCGGCATGGCGGAAGAAGCCGTCCCGCCGATGGCCGGTCCAATGAGCGGAGTGCATGAAATCCGCCGTCTCCGGACGCAGAATCCGAATCCCGTCCAGCTCGCCCGCATGGATATGCGCCTCCAGAAACCGGGTCAGGTCCTTCACGGTCGTCCGCGACCCGCCTTGAGGACTGAACAGCGCTCCGTTCGCGCCCGGTACATAGCCGCTGTAATCGGCGGCCTCCGGTTTCGTCCCGCCGTAATCGTCCGCTGCAGCCGTAAATCGCCGCTCCGCTTCCGAATATTCATACAGCACGGCAATGGTGTCCATCTCGTCGAAATCCTGAAGATGGAAGCTGGAACGATGCATGTGAAGCGGTTTCAAAATGTGCTTCCGGCAGTATTCGTCGAACCGTTCCTGCGAGAGCTTCTCGACCACGGTGGCCAATAGGATGGCTCCCAGGTTCGAATATTCGAAGCCGTCCGGGTCGCCGGGCATCCGGTCCCCCACAGCCGGTCCGTATAGTACGGTCCGTCCGGCAGAAGTAAGTCCGTAAGCCGCGACCTCGGCGGATTCTCGCTACGCGAATCGACGGCAAAGCGGACATATTCGTCCTGAAGCCCCGACGTATGCGTCATCAGCTGCTTCAGCGTAACCGGATGATCCGGATACTTCGGGTTGCGCACCGGGTATCCGAGCAGCTCGCCCGCGTCCTGATCGATGCGGCAGAGCCCCTTCTCCACCAGCTGCATGACCGCTGTCGCCACTACGGTCTTGGAATTGGAAGCGATGCGAAAAACGGTGTTCTCCGTAACCGGAATGCGTCTTTCGATATTCGCCCATCCGTAACCGCCGCTCCAGACGCTGCGCCCGCCGCAAATCACGGAAGCCGCCAAACCGACGATGCGGTGCTTGTCCATATGCTGCCGGATGCGATCATCCAAAGAATCCAACGCGCGCATCCTTCTTCCTCCGTGGTGTAGTTTCATTATAATCAAGTCTTCCTGCGGTGGGTAGCCTTTTTTTTCCTTTGATGCCCTTTCAGAGCATCACGGAATCTCGAAAATTTTTGAAAGAATTCGATTAAATTTAATAGAACGGTCGATACTGGATTCTATAACGCATAAGGGAGGAATTCGGATGTCGGATAAGAACACGCTGTTCTGGCTGGAAACCGCCGAAAGCATAGCCAAGAGGCAGTACGGCGGGCAGTATACGCTGATGTGTTTTCAAGGGGGTTACCGGTTTTGCTTCGGCATAGTGGATCACCGGTACGATATCGACAAGATGGTCGCCGGCGCGACCATGGTCGATGCCATCATGCTGGGCGTTATTAACGAAACGAGAGCGGTCAACCGGGTGCTCTACGATCCGCAGGAAACGAAGGCTCCGGAGACCTATGCAGAGCAGCCCAAGGAAAATTCGATCGAGGAATCCATTGACGATTAAGCGCTCGTCCGTCCCCTTGAATGAACCCGGGACAAACCCGCAAGATCATACACGGCTTGTCGTCCTTGCTTAAGTCAACCTGTTTCGATGAAGAACTCACTCTCCGCGCCCACCGTCCGATACCCGCCGGCAAGAAATATTCCATCTATTTTCACAACCGGTTATGCCCGGGGAATGAGGCGAGGAAGGCAGAGCTGTGAAAGGAGCAACGCGGCGGATCGGATCGCAAAGGAGATCCTTCCGACGATTTCGAAGAAGGCGCTGCGGCCGGTTAGATAACTACAATCCCGTTAATTTTCAGTTAATTCGGTACAAGCCCCCTCCCAATGGGTAAAAAGAGGTTGCAAGGCTTCATCACATTAGGAGGAGGTATTCAAACAAAAATGGCACGCACGGTTAAGGACATTATGACGAAGGATGTTAAGGTCGTTAAAGCCCAGGATGATATTCATACGGTCGCCGTCATCATGAAAGAGAACAATGTCGGGGTGGTTCCGGTCGTCGATGATCAGAACAAGTGCATCGGCCTGGTGACCGACCGCGATATTGTAGTACGCGGACTCGCCGAACGTAAGAATGCGTCGTTCAAGGTCCAGGATGTGATCAGCGACGACATCATCAGCGTGAAACCGGACACGGGCATCGAGCAAGCGGCCCAAATGATGGCCAAGGAGCAGATCAGAAGACTGCCCGTCATGGAAAACAATCAGCTCATGGGCATTGTATCCATGGCCGACCTGGCGACCGAAAAGAGCGCCCGGGACGAGGCCGGGTATGCGATTGCCGGCGTATCCAAGTCTTCGGACAAGCACAGCCAATGACCTCAGTCTATAGAAACGGCGAAAATCGGCTCCTTCACGCTTAGGTGAAGATGAGCCGATTTTTTTCTTGCGCGGAAGTCCCGGGTCCTTAATCCTTGATCGCGCCGGCGGCAATATCCGAGATGAACTGGCGGCTCACGAGCAGGAAGATCACGATGAGCGGGAGCGTCGCCATCAAGGTGCCGGCCATGACCATGGCGTAATCCGTATTGTAGATCCCGTTGAGCTGGGAGAGGGTCACCTGCGGCGTGTATTTGGACGGATCGGTCAGGATGACCAGCGGCCACATATAGTCGTTCCACGAGCCGATGAAGCTAAAGATGCCGAGAAACGCGAGCGCCGGTCTCAGAATCGGCGACGCCACGTTCCAGTACAGCCGGAACAGGCTGCGACCGTCGATCCGCCCTGCGCTGAGCAGCTCTTCGTGCACCGCTCCGGTGGCGTACTGCCTCATCCAGAAGATGCCGAAGGCGCTCGCCATGCCTGGTACGATCAGCGCTTTGAACGTGCCGACCCAGCCGAGCTTCTGCATGATCATAAAGGAAGGGATCAGCGATAACTGGTGCGGAATCATCATGGTCAGCAGCAGGAGCGTGAACAGCACCTTTTTCCCGGGAAATTCAAATTTCGCGAATGCAAAGCCCGCCAGGGAGCAGAAGAAGAGCACGAGCAAAGTGGAGGTCACCGCGACGAACAGGGTGTTGAAGAAGGAGCCGAAGAAATCGATATGACTGATCACGTTGCGGATATTGGTGATCAGCTCGCCGCCGAAGGTGAGCTTGGGCGGAAAGCGGTAAATTTCGCTGGTGGTGCTGGTGGCCATAACCGTCAGCCAATAGAACGGAAAAACGGACAGCACGACGCCGAGCAAGAGAGCCAAATGCAGCAAGAGCTTCTTCAAAGGATTGCTACCGACCATGCGATTCCCTCCCTCCTAGTTTGAACCGGGCTTCTGGACCAGAATGTAATTGAGAAACGAGAAAGCGGCGATGATCACGAATAAGCCCCAAGCGACGGTGGAAGCGTAGCCAAACAAGTATTTGACGAAGGCGAGCTGATACAAATACAGAACGATCGTCATCCCCGCTCCGCCCGGTCCGCCGCCGTTGCCGGTCAATACCTGCGACTCCGTGAAAATCTGCATCCCGCCGATGGTGGAGGTGATGACGGTAAATAAGATGATGGGCCGCACCAGCGGAACCGTGATCTTCGTGAACGTCTGCCACGTAGTCGCCCCGTCGATCCGTGCCGCTTCATAGAGTACGCTCGGAATGCTCTGGAGACCGGCCAGGTAAATAATGGCGTTATACCCCGTCCAGCGCCAGATCACCATGGAAGCGATGGCCCATTTGATGCCGACGGCCGAATTGAGCCACTGGACGGGCTCCGCTCCCAGGGAAGTCAGGATGTAGTTGAGGAGGCCGTATTTGTTGCCGAACACCGTACCGAACACGATGGCGACGGCCACGATCGAGGTTACATTGGGCAGGAAATAGGCAATCCGGTAAAACGTCCGGAACCGCAGGAAGGAAGCGTTCAGGAGAAAAGCGATCAACAGCGCAAGAAACAGCATCGGAATCGTGGAATAGACCCAGATTTCCAGCGTATTGCGGATGGCCTTCCAGAACTGGGCGTCGGTGACCAGGTAACGGAATTGATTGAGTCCCGTAAATTGGATTTTCCCGATCCCGTCCCATTTATTGAACGCCAAATACAAGGAGAAAACAATCGGAAACAGCCCGAACACGGCAAACAGAATATAAAATGGGGATATAAACAGATACAACCCGCGGTTTTTGACGATTTCCCTCCACAGGCCCGCTTTCCTTGCAGGCCTTAAGGCAGACACGGACGTGTTCAAATCGTTCATCGGAATCCCTCCCTCAGCCGTTATATTCACTTTCAGCCTTTAATAAAGCAGCAGTTCCTTATTGGTCCGCTGGATCATATCGCTCCAGGCTTTCTCCAGCGGTTTATTCTGAGTCTCGATATTGGCGACCTCTTCCCTGGCAATCGTGTCCGCTATCGTAAATTTCGGGCCGGAATACTGGACCTTGACGTTCTTGGCCGATTCGATAAAGATATCGTTGGTCTGCTGGTTCCCGTAAAATTTCTCCGGCGCGACCATTTTCGGATCGCCGTAGATGCTCGGTGTAGAAGGAAACAAATTCGTCGTCCCAAGCGAATTGAGCTGATTTGCCGGATTCTCGAGCCATTTGATGACCTCGTACGCTTCCTTCGGATGCTTCGACTGCTTGGTGATCCCGATGAACGAGCCGCCGCTGTTTCCGTCACCTCCCGGCGCACGCGCAACTCTCCACTGGCCCGAAGTATCCTTGGCCGCGTCTTGGAGCACCTGCTTCATCCATACGGCCCCTACGAAAGAAGCAATGGCTCCATTACTCATGGTCGCGTTCCATTCCGGGGTCCATTGGTTGATCTTGGCGTTCAGGCCCAGCTGATTGACCTTGGCCGCCGTTTCCATGGCCTTGCGGATATGGGGCTGGTCGCCGATGAACCGGTCCTGCAGGTCGAAATATGCTTTATCGCTCTGGGCCAGCATTTGCGAATACACGGTGGTGATGTTGTCGAACATGTACACTTTATTTTGCAAGGCCGTCTTCATCTGCTGCCCGGCGGCGATGTAATCGTCCCAGGTTTTCAGTTTGGCGCTGACCTCCGCCGGATCGGTGGGCAGGCCGGCCTGCTGGAACAAATCCGCCCGGTAGAACAGCGCCGTCGGCCCGGAGTCCATCGGGAGGGCGATCTGGTACGTGCCGTCCGGCGTGATCGTCTGCTTCCACTTCCAATCGAGGTAAAGGGGCTCCAGCTCCTTGCTTCCCAGATCAAAGAGATTGACGAACTGGTCCCGGTTGGGAAAGAAATTGGCAATCCACGAGTTCAGCCCCACAATATCCGGCGCGCCGGAGCCTGCCGCGAAGGCCGACATCAGCTTGGCCTTAAAGTCCCCGCCGATTTTCTCGGCCTTCAGATGAATCCCGGGGAACTGCTGATCCACCCGCTTCAGCGGCTCGTCGTCAATCGAACGGTTCCAGTACCAGAGCGTCAGCGTCACCTTCCCTCCGGCATCGGTCCCGCCGCCTTGTGAGGTGCAGCCCGCGGTGAGAAACAGCAGCAAGCCAATTAAAACCAGGTTCGTAAGCGCTTTCCATTTCATCCGTCCTCACTCCTTCCAATGGATGATCCATTAGTAACCATCATATTGGGAACCCTCCCGTTGTATGCCCGGTTGTCCCGAAAATAAACGGCCCCCTTCGCCCGCCGGCTTTGTTGCCGCAGACCATACAAGCAGTCCGCCTGCAGAAGGACCAGGCTCTCCTTTTTTTCATCAATGACCTGCAAATCTGCTATAATTCAATAGGCACTTTCCACAACACACTTATAAGGAAGCGATCCTATGACATCTCAAGTAAAATGGGGGATTCTCGGCTATGCACGCATCGCGAAACTGTCCGTCATTCCCGCGATTATGAAATCCGCCAACTCGCAATTCTATGCGCTGGCCTCGGGAGATCCGGCCAAGCGTAAAGAGGCGGAAGAGCTTTTTTCATGCCCCAAAACGTATTCCTCCTACGATGAGCTTCTGGACGACCCGGAGGTGCAGGCCGTCTACATTCCTCTGCCGAATTCGATGCATAAGGAATGGGCCATCAAATCGATGCAAAAGGGCAAGCACGTGCTGTGCGAGAAGCCGATCGCTTTGAATGCCGCAGAATGCCGGGAAATGATCGAAGCGGCCCGGGATAACGCTGTACTGCTTATGGAGGCGTTCATGTACCGCTATACCGACCGTGTCCGCCGCATCAAGGAAGTGTTGGACAGCGGCGAGATTGGCCGCCTTCGCTACATTCAGTCGACCTTCCGTTTCCCGCTTAATCGTTCTAATACCATTAAAGAACGCGCCGAACTCGGCGGGGGTTCACTTTACGATGTCGGCAGTTACCCCGTCAATTTCCTGGGCATGATTACCGGACAATTACCGGATTCCTGCGTTTCGCAAAGCGTTGTGGAGAACGGAGTGGATACGATCTTCTCGGCCGTGCTGAAGTATCCTGACGGGGTCATTGCCACGATCAACAGCGGGTTTAACGCTTTTAACCAAATGAATTCGGAGATCGTCGGCTCCAAGGGCCGGATTGACATTCCCGACACCTTTCTTGGCACAGAGGGAAGCCTCACCGTCGTTACCGAAACGGGCGACCGGCAAATCGCTATCGCCGAATCCGACCGTTATGCTTTGGAAGTGACCGATTTTGCCGACGCGATTCTTGAGCGGCGCCAGCCTCAGCTCCGGCTGGAGGAATCGCTGCGCAATATGCAGGTGCTGGATATGTTGTTTGCCAGTATGCGATAGCCGGCCCAAACCGAAAAAAGGCAGTCATGGACGGAAAAGTCCAAGACTGCCGCTGTATTATTGACAAAAACGCCATGTACTTCATTCTAGTGGCAACAAGAGTCCGTACCTTTGGTATGATCGTACTGGTCGTGATGGCGCCACCAAATATACGGCGGGGTTTGCGGCCATCCCTGAGGGGAGTCCTCCCAGTTTTCTTGCCTGCCGAACGGTGTCAGGTCGAGATAATTGAAGTTCGCATTCAATCTATCGGTTCCGCGAGCCGCGGTAAAATAAGTACGAAAGACACTGTCGTCATCGCGGAGGAAGACGCTCAAACAGGAAATTTCGCCTTTATCGGTCGTCGCCCCGACATCATAGTTAAAGTCGCTATTGAACGAAGAGAACCAGGGGATGTCCCAGCCCATGCGCTTCTTGAAAGACTCGATCCGCTCCAGCGGAGCGCGGGAAACGAGGACCAAAGACGTATCGCGAGCGTACAAATGAGCGGGATTGCCCATGCCGTCAACCAGCATTGAACAACCGACGCGACCCTCTTTCCAACTCGGGTCGAACATGAAGTGGTAAACGATAAGTTGCCGCCGTCCGTCGAATAGATCGAGCAGGCTCACCGGGCCGTTCTTCCCCTCGAAAACATAATCCTTGTCGATCCGGACCATCGGCGACCTGCGTCGCTCTGCAGCCAGCGCGTCCAGCGCACGGGTAGCCTCCTTTTCCTTCTCAAGCAGTTCACCCCGGGCGGCAAGCCATTCTTCCTGGGACACGATTTTCGGAAGTACTGCATCACTCTGAGCCAAATGAATCATCCTCCCATATTCGTTTCTTCGATACACCTTAAGAATATCATTCCTAGCTGAGGAACGTTTCTTCTCGATTGCTCAACGTAGAAGAAGTGCATCTACGCCGCGTCGCAATCGCTCTATGGTCAGCGGCTGGGTGGCGTCGGTATGCGCATTTAGGCTGTAACGCACCACCGTTATTAGCGGCTATCGCGTTATGTTTATCAGCCATCGTGAGTTTCGTCATCGGCTAACGTTGGACGCTCACCCGATCATACCACCACGATTGGCGGCAAGGGCTGAATTCATTGGCTCGGCTCCTTGGAGCTCTTTTCAATCTCTCCTTCTATGGAGTGCTATTTGCGATCAGTCTTCTACTCCAAAACGTTAAAGGAGAATCGGCTCATCGTGCAGGCCTCAGCCTCCTTCCCTTGACGGGACTTATATTTGTCGTTACTTTGGAAGTGATTGGGGGGAATGTAAGTAGTGAGTCTCTTCGGGTTATGCCATTGTCTAAGCGTATTACTTCAGCATTCGGCTTACCAGTTCGCGGTTGCGCTTCTTGAAGATGTCGTTATGCGAGGAGACCATCGCCGTTCCGCCTGCTTCCGGCTGGATATACTGCTTCGCCCGGTTCACGGCCTGGGCCGCATCCTGGAAAGCGCCTGCGATCAAATTCAGCTTCCCGTCATGCTTCAGGATATCGCCGGCAAAGATAAAGTCCGGGTACGGAGGATTCACCGTTCGCGGTGCCTGCAATATAATATTGGTCCGCCATGACAATAGGCGACTCGCTGTTTTCGAGTAACGACGCGTCCCTTTCATAACCATGGTTAATCACGACTTCATCGACGGCGAGATAGGTGATCTCCCCGTTTCATGGTTTGTCAGCTCTACGCATTCAATCTCCTCGCGGTCCGCACCGGCGATGAGCTTCGTGATCGTCGTATGAAAGAAGCAAACGGCCGAGCTGCTCAAGAGTTGGGCGGCATGAGCTTCATGACCGGCCAAGGTCCCTTTCCGGCACGTTACATACACCTGCTTCGCAACCGGCTCGAGTTCATTGGCCCAATCGACCGCGGAATTGCCTCCGCCCGAAATGATGACCGTTTTCCCCGCAAAATGGTTCACAGACTTCACCGTATAGTTTAAGTTGGATACCTCGAACCGGTCCGCGCCTTCGATCTCCAGCTTCTGCGGCGTCAGGATCCCGCTTCCCACGGCGACAATGACGGTTCTTGAATAATGCTTCCGGCCGGAAGCCGCCTGCAGCACAAATACGCCTTCTTCATTCCGAGCGATGGAATCGATCTTCTCGTTCAGCACGACCTCGGGACCAAACGTCAATCCCTGCTCAATCAGCTGCTCCATTAGCTTCGCTCCGGTGACGGGCGTGAGGCCTCCTACATCCCAAATCATTTTCTCCGGATAAATATTTATCTTTCCGCCCAGTCGGGGCTGGAATTCGATCAGCTTCGTTCTCATCTCCCGCGACCCGCTGTAGAAAGCCGAATAAAGGCCTGCCGGTCCCCCTCCGATGATGGTTACATCAAACAACTCCTGCCGCTCCAAACGCGATCCCTCCCAGGCAACACATTGTAATTGACTGTAATTGATTATCATTATCAATGAATTATACCCTTATCGTCTTCCAATTTCAATCCAATTTTCTATTGACAAAGGCGGAATTAAAGCACTATAGTGTTTTTTGAACGAACGACATTGATAATCATTATCATTTAAGTTCGTTTGACTCCCCCTTTCAACGCAAATGGAGGTTTCAAGATGGCGCGCCTATATACGCAAGACTTAACGATCGGCTATGGTGAACGCTTCATTGTGAGGAATCTGAGTATCTGCATTCCGGATAAGCAAGTCACGGCGATTATCGGTCCGAACGGCTGTGGTAAGTCCACCCTGCTGAAAGCAATCACCCGCATTATTCCGCATCATTCGGGTGCGGTCCTGCTGGACGGGAGAAACATTTCCCGGGAAAACACCAAGCGGCTGGCCCAGAAACTGGCGATTCTTCCGCAAACGCCGGAAAGCGCAAGCGGACTAACCGCCGGCGAGCTGGTATCCTACGGCAGGTTCCCCTACCAGAAAGGCCTTGGCCGCTTAACCCAGAGGGACTACGAGGTCATTGACTGGGCACTTGAGGTGACGGGCACGGCCGGCTTCAAGTACCGTCCCGTCGACGCCCTCTCGGGCGGCCAGCGCCAGCGTGTCTGGATTGCCATGGCTCTGGCGCAGGAGACGGAGATTATTTTCCTCGATGAGCCGACCACCTATCTGGATATGGCGCATCAGCTGGAGGTGCTGGAGCCGCTGCAGAAGCTGAATGCGGAGCAGGAGCGTACGATCGTGATGGTGCTTCACGATTTGAACCAGGCCGCCCGCTTTGCCGATTATATGATCGCCATGAAGGACGGGGAAATCGTGAAAGCCGGCGGCGGCGCGGAGGTTATGCAGCGCGACGTGCTCGAGAAGGTGTTTCAGATCGATGCCGAAATCGGACGCGATCCCCGCACCGGCAGGCCTATGTGTATCACCTATAACCTGATAAAGGAGAATCATCATGAGAAGAATTGCGATCCCGCTCCTGCTGCTGTTTACGCTTCTGCTGGGCGCTTGCAGTAACGGAGTTGTCCCCAAGGAGAATGCCGCTTCGCCGGCCAATTCCACAGGAACGGTCACCTACCAGTCGGAGAACGGTCCCGTTCAGGTACCTGTCCATCCCAAACGCGTTGTCGTACTGTCCTCCTTCACAGGCAACGTTATGGCTTTGAACGTCACTCCCGTCGGGGTCGATTCCTGGGCCATGAAGAACCCGCGGTTTGCGGAACGGTTAAAGAATGCGGCGGAAGTATCTGACGAGAATTTGGAGAAAATCATCGAGCTGCAGCCTGATTTGATCATCGGTTTATCTACGGCCAAGAATGTCGACAAGCTGAAGCAGATCGCTCCGACGGTCACTTTCACCTATGGAAAGCTGGATTACTTATCGCAGCACCTGGAGATCGGCAAGCCGCTGAATAAAGAGAAAGAGGCCAAGACCTGGATCGATGACTTCAGACAACGCGCGCAGAAGGCGGGTAAAGACATCAAAGCCAAAATCGGAGAAAATGCTACGGTATCCGTCATCGAGAATTTCAATAAACAGCTGTACGTCTACGGGAACAATTGGGGCCGCGGCACTGAAATTCTTTATCAGGAAATGAAGCTGAACATGCCCGAGAAGGTCAAGGAAACCGCGCTGAAGAGCGGCTACTATGCGCTCTCCGCCGAGGTCCTGCCCCAGTTTGCCGGAGATTATATGATTGTCAGCAAAGACAAAGACACCGATAATTCGTTTCAGTCAACCGATACGTACAAGAACATTCCGGCGGTAAAGAACGGCCGGGTGTTTGAAGTGAATACGAAAGAATTCTATTTCAACGATCCGCTGACGCTCGAATTGCAGCTCGCCTTCTTTACCAAGAGCTTTCTGGGCAGCTAAAATCCCGCAGGAAGGATGTCTCACTTAACATGAACAAGGAACTGCGACATTCCATCCCGTTCGCCATTCCGCTTGCGGCGGGCTTCCTTCTCCTCGCCGCGGCATTCGCCGCCGCTATGGCGTTCGGCGCAGCGGATACGTCCCTGCGGGACGTATGGCTCGCGCTTACCTCCTCCGCACACAGCGAGACGTTATCCGTCATCCGAGAGATCCGCCTGCCGCGCGAAACGGCGACCCTCTTCGTCGGTGCGGCGCTCGCCGTCTCCGGCTCCATCATGCAGGGCATGACGAGGAATCCCCTGGCCGACCCGGGACTGCTCGGGCTGACGGCCGGCGCCAACGCGGCACTGGCCGCCGTGCTCGCCTGGATGCCTAAGGCCGGATATTTCGCGATCATGGCGGCCTGCTTTGCGGGAGCGGCGGTCGGCGCCCTGCTGGTATTCGGCATCGGCTCCATCAAGAAGGGAGGCTTCTCCCCGCTGCGGATCGTACTGGCCGGCGCCGCCGTCTCCGCCTTTCTGTACGCGGTGTCCGAAGGCATAGGCCTCCGCTACAAAATCTCCAAGGATGTATCGATGTGGACAGCGGGCGGCTTGATCGGAACCTCATGGGAGGAGCTGCAAACGATCGTTCCTTTTATCACCATAGGCATGGCGATCGCTCTGCTGTATTCGAAGCAGCTGACGATTCTCAGCTTAAGTGAAGAGGTGGCCGTCGGACTGGGGCAGAAGACAGCCCGGATTAAAACGGTTCTCTTCTTCGTCATCATTCTGCTGGTCGGCGCCTCCGTCGCGCTGGTCGGCAATTTGACCTTCGTCGGCCTGATGGTGCCTCACCTCGTTCGGGCCGTGGTGGGAACGGATTACCGCTTCATCCTGCCGATGTCGGCCCTGGCGGGGGCGTCTTCATGCTCTTGGCCGATACACTCGGCCGGACCCTTCAGGCTCCGTATGAAACGCCCGTAGCGGCCGTCGTTGCGGTGCTGGGTCTGCCTTTCTTCCTGTTCATCGTGCGCAAAGGAGGCGGAGCCTTCTCATGATCCATCCGGCCGTAATACGAAAGCAGCGAATCGCGCTGTGGATTTTGCTCGCTCTGATCGCGGCCGCCGTCGTGATCGGCATGGGTTCGGGGCAAGCCTCTTTATCTTACAACAGGCTGATTCCGGTTCTTCTCGGCCAAGGCACGTTCAAGGAGGAATTCATCTTGTTCTCCCTCCGTCTGCCGCGGCTTATCATTACCCTGCTCGCAGGGATGGCGCTGGCGTTGTCCGGTGCCACTCTGCAGGGAATCACGCGCAATGAGCTGGCCGATCCCGGCATCGTCGGCATCCATTCCGGGGCCGGCGCGGCGGTCGCCATATTCTTCTTGTTCGTTCCCGTGCAGGCTGGGTCCTTTGTGTACCTGCTGCCCTTCGTCGCTTTTATCGGCGCATTCGTGACGGCGGGCTTGATTTACTTCTTCGCGTACAGCAGAACGGCGGGATTCGGTTCGGTCAGACTGGTGCTGACCGGGGTCGGATTCTCCATGGCGCTGTCCGGGCTGATGATCGTCTTGATCTCATCCGCCGAACGGACCAAGGTGGATTTTATCGCCAAATGGCTGGCCGGGAGCATTTGGGGTTCGGACTGGCCGTTTATCTGGGCGCTGCTTCCCTGGCTGGCCGTTCTCGTTCCGTTTACGCTCTTCAAAGCGAACCGCTTGAATCTGCTCGCATTGAATGATCCGGTCGCGATCGGCGTAGGCGTGTCCGTTGAAAGAGAGCGCCTCGTGCTGCTCCTGACCGCCGTCGCGCTCGCAGCATCCGCCGTATCCGTTACCGGCAAAGCATCGCCTTTATCGGTCTGATGGCCCCTCACATGGCCAAGGCATGGGTCGGTCCGCGGCATCAGCTGTTCCTGCCCGTGTCGCTGCTGCTCGGCGGGGCCGCTGCTGTTGGCCGATACGGTCGGACGCCAGCTCGCGGACCCGGAAGGGATTCCCGCCGGAATCGTGGCCGCCTTCATCGGCGCCCCGTATTTTGTGTATTTGCTGCTTAGAAAATAACTAGGTTCTAAACCTTTGAATGAGCGAACGAAGCTCGTCCGCCATCCTGCTCAGCATTTCGGCCGAAGCGGATATTTCCTCCATGCCGGCATATTGTTCCTCGGCGCCGGCGTACCCTTCCTGGCCCCTCCGTTACGCCTGCAGCGGCCTGCTCAATCGACCGGATTTGCTCCGCCGCCTCCCGGGTCCGGCTCCCCGCCCGTTCGGAGCAGTCCACCGCATGACGGATCCGGCCCGCCGCTTCCGTCACGGACTCGCGGATTCGCCCGAAGGCTTCGCCCGCATGCCGGGCCGCATCGAGCCCTTCGGCGGTCTCCGCAGCTCCCCGCCGGGTCGCTTGGGCCATACCCAGCGCCTCTTCCTTCACGCCGGCGGCGATATGCGCAATCTCAGCCGCCGCGGCTGAGGTTTGCCCCGCCAGCTTGCGCACTTCGCCTGCGATCACCGAGAAGCCTTTACCGCCGGCTCCGGCCTGTACCGCTTCAATGCCTGCATTTAGGGCAAGAATATTCGTTTGATTCGCGATTCCGGCAATCAGCTGATTCGCCTTCTCGATCTGCTCCGTACGATCGCTGAGCCGGGTTACGGCGTCCGTCAGCCTCCCCATTGTCGCATGCATGGCGTTCATTTGCCCGGTCACACGGGCAATCGCCTCCCGTCCCGCTTCGGAATCGGTCAGTGCGGCCGCGGAAGCCTCCCTGGCGTGGTGCGACACCTCCATCACCTCGCAGACGGTCTGAGTCAGGTCGTTCAGCGACTCGGCGCCCCGGTTCACGCTCAGCACCTGTTCCTCGCTTCGCTCCATAATCTCCCTTACCTCATCGGTGATGTGCTGGGCGGAAGAGCTCCCTTGAACCGAAGCGCCGCTCAATTGAAGGGCCGCCTCCGCCACATGATCGGCATGCCGGACGGCTTGCCCGACCACCTCCCGCGACCTGAAGCTTCATCCGGTTAAAGGCTTCCGCCAACACCGACACTTCATCCCCGCTCCGGGCGGGTAAATCCCCGGTTGTTAAATCGCCGCTTGCAATCGCCGCGCCGCCGCCGCTGCTTCGCGAATAGGCCTTGCGATCATCCGGGAGAGCAGGAGGCCAAGGGACAGCGCGATTAGTAATGCCGCCAGACTGGCTGTTATAACGAACAGCTTAATATCGGACACCCTCTGTGCATTCTGTGCCATCTGTTCTTCCATGAGCGCCTTCTGGCCTGCCGCCAGCTCGTCCGCCATGGTTCCCATGCTTTCCGTCAGCGGGGCGGACCAAAGCTCCGCTTCCTTTCGGGCCAGGTCCGGCTCTCCGCGGCGGATATAATCCGCCACCTTATCCAAGAGGCGCTGAAACGTCTCGTTCGCTTCTGCGATCTTGGCCGCAGCGTTCTGATCCTGCTCGCGGACCGCCATCGATTTGAGCGCTTGAGCGGACGCCGTAAGCCGCTTATTGATCCCGGCAAGCTTCTCCTCCTTGTCTTGACCGGGCGCAAGCAAGTAGCTGTAGAGCATCGCGCTCTGCTGCTGGGCGGTCTCTCCGATTCCCGAAGCGGACTGCACGATGGCGGCGTTCACGCGAAGCAGCTCGTTATAGGAGCGCTCCATCTTCGTAAGATAAGTGAAGGCGAGACCGCCGATCAGTCCAACCATAAGCGATACGGCCCCGAACACAACCATCATTTTGGCCCGTAAGCTGAATCGCATCCCGGAGCCGCCTTTCCCCTTGACTGCAGCGTATGAGAGTTCCATGAAATCACCCTGTCTTTTCCCTACTGAATATGTACCGGATTAAGCGTAACACAGGCTTCTTTTCGGTTTATATTGAAAATTCTCATCACTTTCTTCAAAATCGTCACGAGTCGGCCGGAACCGCTTCTCAAGGGAGGGATCGTTTAGTATGATGCTTCCAAAAGGAGGGATCCGAATGAAGGAACAATATGAGATCTACGACGACCCGTTTAAAATGCTCATCCTGCTGGCCACCTTGGTGGCGGAGCAGAAGGGCGAAGAGCTGGATTACGAACGTGTGCCGTCGTATGAGAATGAGACCTTTTTACTGCAGCATGAAAAATTCGTTTACAAAAAAGACCAGGTGGAAATCACCTGGTACCGGTTTCTCGGGAGGGACATCTCCTGCAGCAAAGACTTAACCCGTGCGGAGTACAATAAGATGTTCGTCGACTGCATGGCCTCGCTGTACCGCCTCTCGTAAAAGATATAGAGAGCCGAGCACTCTGTTTCCTGATTCATCCCATGCGGTCCGCAGGCCATAAAGGATTCTGTCAGGCCCGCGGATCGCGTCGGCTTCCCCCTTCATTTGATGGTGTAAGACAGATTGTACCGGGCGAACAAATCGGACATGGCCTGCCTCGCCTCCTCCGCATCCGGACCGACGACATACAGCTCATACTTCTGATGGTCCACGAGTGTAACAAATACGCTCAGAATGCTCTTGGCATCCACAATCACATCCCCGAATTTCAACACGCACGAGGATTGAAAGCGATTCGCCGTCTTGGATATTTCCCAGCCGATTTCCGTCGTATTGTGCATGCATACCGTCCCTCCTTTCCGTCAGGCAGAAGCTTGGCGGTCCTTCTTTCCGGATACGAGCAGCTTCTGTAATAAAATGAACAGGAACAGCAAGCAGGCCTATGGCGATTTTGGTCCACCAGGAGCTTAAGGTTCCCTGGAACATGATGAGCGTCTGGATAATGCCCTGAATGAGTACCCCTACAATGGTACCCGCCACATAGCCGGTTCCGCCGGTCAGCAGAGTACCGCCGATCACGACGGCCGCGATGGTGTCCAGCTCCGTTCCTACGGCATGGAGGCCGTAACCGGAGAGCATGTAGAACGTAAACACGACGCCGGCGAGAGAGGAGCACAGTCCGCTTAACGTGTAGACGAGCACTTTGGTCCGGGCTACGGGAAGCCCCATGAGCATAGCCGATGTCTCGCGCCCCCCCAGGGCATACACATTCCGGCCGAACCTTGTGTAGTGGGCGATAAAGACAGTCATGCGGCCACTACCGCTAAGGCGATGATGACGCTAATGGAAATGTAGGATTTTCCGAACAGGTATACCTTGGTTTGAGAGACATACTGGTACCACTCGTTATCGATGGTGATGCTTTCAATGCTGATGACATAGCAGAGCCCCCTTGCCAAAAACATGCCCGCCAATGTCACGATAAACGGCTGCAGCTTAAAATACTGGATCAAGCTTCCCATGCACCAGCCGAACAAGCTCCCGATCGCCAGAACAAGGGGAATGACCAGCCAAGGCGACCAGTGATGGTTTTGCACCAAACTCGCGGAAATCATCGTCGTTAAAGCGATGACGGAGCCTACGGATAAGTCAATTCCTCCGGAAAGGATGACAAAGGTCATTCCGACCGCCGTAATGAGCAAAAATGCATTATCAATCAGCAAATTCAAAAAAACCTGCAGCGAGAAAAAGCCGTTATACTCCGCCGAGCCTATCGCAAACATCACGATAAATAGCCCGACCGTCACAAGCAGAGGCAAATAGCGTTTGTCCATCCCTCGAATGTTCATGCGGTAACCCCCTGTTCGGATGCTGCCTTCCGCTTTCTCTTCCACTTGGCCGCCGCCGTATTCCGGAACGCCTCCGATTGAATCAGGCATACGGCCAGCACAACGACGGCTTTCACGACAAGCGTGATTTCGGGCGGAACCCCTATCGAGTAAATCGTCGTGGTCAGCGTTTGAATGATCAGCGCCCCAAGGATCGTCCCGGACAGGTAGAATCTCCCTCCGCTCAGGGAATTCCCTCCGATGACCACCGCCAGCACCGCGTCCAACTCGTACCACAATCCCGCGTTATTCCCGTCAGCGCTGGATACGTTGGAGCTCAGAATGATGCCCGCGATTCCGCTCAAGAGCGCGCAAATGACATATACGATAAAAATGACCGTTCCGGACCGGATTCCTGCAAGCCGGCTTGCCACCGGGCTGGAGCCGACGGCTTCGATAAACAGCCCGACCGCCGTTTTTCTGGTTATCACCGAGGCGACGAGGAAGATGAAAGCGATAATAAAGATGGAGAACGGCAATCCGAACCAATAACCCGCTCCGATAAACGAATAGGGTTTGGAGGAAATCGTAATGATCTGACCGCTGGTAATGAGCTGAGCCACGCCTCTTCCGGCCACCATGAGGATCAGCGTTGCGACGATCGGCTGAATGCCGAACAAGCTCACGAGCATCCCGTTCCACGCTCCGGCTGCAAGCGAAAGCAGCAGACGCCGTGCCTATTGCCGTCCATAAGGCACTCATGCTCGAGCCGTCGCTTTGGCTGATCAGCAAACAAGCCATGGCCCCCGATATCGATACCACGGATCCTACGGAGAGGTCGATTCCTTTGGTCGCGATTACCATCGTCATTCCGATCGAGATCAGAACAAGCGGGGCGGCGCGGTTCAATATATCAATCAAACTGCCGTACAAATGGCCTTCCTTCATCGTAATTGATAAAAAATCATGCTTATAAATCACGTTGGCCGCGAGCAGGAAAGCCAGGGTGAGCAGAGGCCACAGCAACCGGTTCTTCATGAAACTCCCCTCCGGCAATAGCTTTCATAATATCCTGCTGAGAGATTCCCGTATTCTCGACCTCCGTGATTTTACGGCGATCCCTGAGAATCGCAATGCGGTGACTGGAACGAACGACCTCTTCCAGCTCGGAGGAAATGAACAGAATCGACATGCCTCTGCCGCAAAGCTGCGCCATCAGCTTCTGAATTTCCGCTTTCGCCCCGACATCGATTCCGCGCGTCGGTTCATCCAGAATCAGCAGTTCCGGGTTCGTGAGGAGCCACCGGCCCAGAATCACCTTCTGTTGATTGCCGCCGCTCAAATTTTTAATCAGCGCCTCCGGGCCGGGCGTTTTAATATTCAAGAGACGGATATATTCGTCCGCGAGCTCCGTTTGCTTCTTCTTGGGAAGATAACGGAAGGTGCCGAGGGAGGCCTGCATCGCAAGAATAATATTCTCCCTCACGGTCAAATCCTCAATGATCGCCTCCGTTTTCCGGTTCTCCGGACAAAAAGCGATGCCGGCACCTATCGCCTGCCGCGGCGAATTCAGCTGGACTGTTCGTCCGCTTATTCTGAGCTCTCCCTGATCCGCCCGGTCGGCTCCAAAGAGAAGGCGGGCGATTTCCGTCCGGCCGGATCCGAGCAGCCCCGCCAAGCTGAGCACTTCGCCGGTATACAATTCCAGATCGAAGGGCTCGATCGAGCCTTTACGCCCCAGCTTATTCGCTTGCAGCGGCGGAGCTTTCGGCACCTCCTGTTGGTGTGAGGCCAGCGTACTTGGCGCACTGTTCCAGCTCAACCAGCTCTTTGCCGATCATTTTCGAAACCAAATCCATACGGGAGAGCTCCTGCGCCATGTACTCACCCTCGAATTGACCGTTTCGCAGGATCGTGATGCGGTCCGACATTTCATACACCTGATCCAGGAAGTGGGTAACGAACAAAATGGCCAGCCCTTCGGATTTCAGCTTCCGCATCACTTTAAACAACTCCTGGACTTCATTCGAATCCAGACTGGAGGTCGGCTCATCCAGAATTAATACTTTGGCCGATACATTCAAGGCTCTGGCAATCGCCGCCATCTGCTGAATGGCAACCGAGAAGGTGCCCAAGGGCTTGGAAGGATCGATATCCACATGCAGCCGGCTCAGCAAAGCCTTGGACCGGGCGTTCATTTCCTTCCAATCGATCAAGCCTCTTCGTTTCGGCTCGCGGCCGATAAATATATTTTCGGAAACCGATAAATTCGGGCATAAATTGACTTCCTGATATACCGTGCTGATGCCGAGCTCCTGTGCCTCCAGCGGGCTACCGGCGCGGATCTCGCGGCCGTCGAGCCATACGTGGCCCTCGTCGATCGTGTAGACTCCGGTCAACACCTTGATCAGGGTCGATTTGCCCGCCCCGTTCTGTCCCATCAAGGCATGGACTTCCCCGGGAACAAGCGGAAATTCACGCCCGTCAAAGCTTTGACTCCGGGAAAATGTTTGCTTATATTTTTCATCTGCAAGCGGGGCTGTTTCTCCGTCATGTTGAACTCCCTCCTATCTGTAACGTTAAGAAGAAGCCGCTCCTCACGCTGCTCGGCGGCCTGGGGCCTGCCTGGCGGCGGGGGCGGCTTCTTAACGGCTCTCTATCGGATTGCCATGCTTCTAAGACTCAGTACTGCCGGTTCGGGAGCTCCTTCTCCGCCGTTTCTTGCGGGAACACGCCTTCTTTCGTAAGGATCCGCTTCGGAACCTCTTTGCCTGCAACAACGTCCTTCACGATCTGCATCAATTGCGGCCCCATCAGCGGGTTGCACTCGACAATGACATTGATTTTACCGTCTTTCATCGCTTGGAAAGCATCCTTGGTTCCGTCCAGCGAAATAACAAGAATATCCTTGCCCGGCTTGATGCCCGCCTCTTCCAGCGCCTGGATCGCCCCGAGCGCCATATCGTCGTTATGCGCATACAGAACATCCATCTTGGTATTGTCCGCTTTGGCGGATTTGATGAACGCCTCCATGACTTCCTTCCCCTTCGCACGGGTAAAGTCGCCGGTTTGGGATTTCACGATCTTCAGATTCGGATTGCTCTTAATGATTTCCTCGAAGCCTTTTTTCCGGTCGATGGCGGGTGCGGAGCCGGTCGTGCCTTGGAGCTCGAAGATATTAATCGGGCCTTGGCGGTCCTTTACCTTATCCACCAGCCATTTTCCGGCATTGCGGCCTTCCTCCACAAAATCGGATCCCAGGAAGGTCTTATAAAGCGAAGTATCCTTCGCATCGACCGCGCGGTCCGTCAGAACGACGGGAATCCCGGCATCCTTCGCTTCTTTCAGCACCGTATCCCAGCCCGATTCCACCACCGGCGAGAACGCGATGACGTCGACCTTTTGCGCGATATAGCCGCGGATCGCTTTGATCTGGTTCTCCTGCTTCTGCTGCCCGTCGGAAAATTTCAGATCGATGCCCGCATCCTTCGCCGAATCCTGAATCGATTTGGTGTTGGCCGTTCTCCAGCCGCTTTCCGCCCCGACCTGCGCGAAGCCCAGCGTAATCTTCTTGTCGGCCGGCTTGGCCGCGCCCGTTCCTTGTGCCGCTTGCCGGCGCCTGCGCCGCTCCCGTGGTTGTGGAGCCCGCCCCCTTCGTGCTGCATGCGGATGTGATGAGCATGACCGTCGCCGCCAGAAGCAACGCCCCGGATTTCCAAGGTTTGTTCATTTATTTAACCCTCCCTATTGGTTCACCAAGTGCGGTGTTGTTTTTATTGTAAAGCGCTTTCTTTTTAATTCGAATAGAATCCCATCCGAACATTTTAGGTTCTTTTTCTAAGATTGCCGCGGGCGGCGCTCGAGATTTTGTTTTTATCGGCAAAAATTCCGTTTTATTCGTATGTGGAAACAAAAAAGCACCTTCTTAGTCAGAAGGTGAGGCTGTAGAGAAACCCTTGATACAAAGAAATCTGCATTGGTACTCCGGTGGGGTATCCCCTTCCGGCCGCTGTTGTTATCGGAAAATTTTCAATTTATTCGCTATGCAGCGGTTATTTTCCGATAACAAAGGCGGGCGCTATCGCTCCTACAGGCGATACCCCACCTACTACCTATTGCATTTTTCCGAATATCCGGGTTTCTTGGGCGCTCTGGCCTTCGGAAGTCAGAAGGTGCTTTTTTGTGAAAAACTCGTGTATCGTCTTCTGTTCAATATTTGCGGTTTTCGATTTCTCTAGCCGCCACGCCTTGGGTAAATACGCTTTCCCTCGTCACGATGCGCTTCGGCAAATTACGGCCGGCCACCAGCTCCTTCGCCGCCTGCATTAACTGCGGGCCGAGCAAGGGGTTGCACTCCACCGTACAATTCAGCTTCCCCTGAAGCATCGCCTCAAACGCCGCTCTCCCGGCATCCACCGAAACAATCACGATGTCCTTTCCGGGGCGCAAGCCGTATTCTTCAATCGCCTCGATCGCTCCCAAAGCCATATCGTCATTATGGGCGAACAGGACCTGAATGTCCCTTCCGTACTGCCGCAAATAACGCTCCATGACCAACTTTCCGTTCTCTCTCGTAAAATCCCCCGAATCCGCCGCCAGCAGCTTCATGTTCGGATTTTCCTTGATGACTTCCTCGAACCCTTTTTTTCGGTCGATCGCCGGAGCGGAATTCATCGTCCCCTGCAGCTCCACGATATGGATGGGGCCGGACACGTTTCTCATTTTATCGATAATGTACTTCGCCGCTTTCTGCCCTTCTTCGAGGAAATTGGAGCCGATGAGCGTAACGTACAGGGAAGTATCCTTCACATCCACGGAACGGTCCGTTATGATCACGGGAATCCCCGCTTGCTGGGCTTCCTTCAGAACCTCGTCCCAACCGGACTCCACGACAGGGGAAAAGGCAATGACATCCACTTTCTGCGCGATAAAAGAGCGGATGGCGCTGATTTGGTGATCCTGCCGCCGCTGCGCATCCGAAAACTTCAAATCGATTCCGGCCTGCTTGGCCGCATTCTGGATGGATACCGTGTTCGCTACTCTCCAGCCGCTCTCGGACCCGACCTGGGAAAACCCGAGGACGATAGACCTTTCGTGCGGTGCGGTCGCGGCGATGTCCGGACCCGCTCCTCCCAAGGCCTCTTGCGCATTCGGCATGGGCTCCGGAAGCTTCGCGGGATCGGCGGCATCAGACCAAGCCCCGCGACCGGTCGCCAAGAGGAAAAGCAGCAAGAGACCGAGCACCTCTAATCTTTTCACTTAACTCCCCTCCCCGTCATCGAACCTTCATTTCGTTTGAAACCGTTCGAGGTTGTCTCTGGTAATGAATTCCGGCTCCAATCGGTACATTTCCCGGAGCGGCTTTCCGTCACAGGCATCGTTCAGCTCATTCACAATCAACTCGCCCCAAACCTGTTCGTGCTGGGAAAGAATCGCTGTGATCTGCTCATTCTTCACCCCGTTCAGCGGCTCCGGCATGTCGTTAAAGGTAACGGCATACTGGCGCGACCCCTTGGCTTTCCACACCAATAGGGCCGCCGACCCGGCTACCGAATCCAGACCGACGAATACGTCAAAATGGGGATGCGCCTGAATCATCATCTCCAAATTCGCAGTCGCCCGGTCTGCGTTATCCCCATCCGTCCTAAGCTCCAGAAGCTGAAGATCCGGCGATTGCGCGAGCTCGTCGCGAAACCCGGACACCCGCTCCCGAATGCCCGAGAATGAAGCCATCCCCGTTTCGGCAATTACCATGCCCTGCCCGCCGAGCAGATGCTTCACAAACTGAGCCATCTTCCGGCCGGCTTCGTAATTGTCAATGCCGATAAAGGCCAGGCGGTCGCTCTGCGGGGCGTCATTGTCGAAGCAGATCACCTTAATCCCCGCTTCCATGGCTTTGTTGATATAAGGCGTCAATGCATCCACATCGATCGGACTGATCGCGATTCCGTCGACGTGCTGCTTGATCAAATTTTCCATCATCCGGATCTGCTGCTCGAGCCCGGCTTCGTCCGGCGCCTTCACAATGAGCTTCGTTCCGATTTCGCGGGAGGCTTTCTCGGCATTCAGGGTTACCTCCCGGTAAAAGACGTCCGCCGTGGAATAAATAATGGCAAAAGTCCGCTGCTTCCCGGGTACGCCGGGGAGGCTTCTTCCTTTCCCTGGGGTGCGGCCGGTCGCGGCGCGTTCCCCTTCTCGCATCCGGCGATCGCCCCTGCATAGAAACAGCACAAAAGGATGATCCCTATAGCCCGGAGCATCGCCACGTTTCATGTCCCTCCTTAGGCGGCGGCGCGGTTACGCTTGGTTACGAAACACCTTCGTCGTGACGCCCGTGACCTTTTTAAACACCGAGTTGAAATAATGCGGGTCGTTATAGCCAACCATCGCCGCGATCTCGTAGGATTTCAGATTCGTCGTTTTCAGCGACTCCATCGCTCGTTTGATCCTCGTCTTGATGAGATAATCGATGAACGTTTGCCCCGTTGCCTGGGAGAACACCCCGCTGAAGTGACTGGGACTTACGTTGACGTAGGCGGCCACCGATTGCAGCGAAATGTCCGGCTTATCGAAGTGGCCCGCAATGTAATCCTTCGCCTTGCTCAGCAAATCGCTGTATTTATCCTTGAATTGATCGCGGTACTTGAACGCCAGTTTAAGAATCGAAGCGGCGCACGAGCGGATGTCCTCCAGGTCGTACCGTCCCAGGAGACGCTCCTCCACCGGCTCCATCTCCTGCAGGAACGCTTTCACATCGCCGCCCGACTCGTGGATATATTGCGTAACCGCCGCCACCATATCGAGGATCAGATAATGCCAATAATAGGTGGGATCCGGGCTTGCCGCCGCATTCTCCGGAAGGTAGCCCCGGACAAACTCCCCGGTTTGGGACGCATCCCCGTATTTCAGGAAATTGGTCACTTTGTTGCGGTCATAGCCCTGCAGGCCTTGCCACTCCGGCCCCGTCATCGGCCGGTTCTTGAGAAACCGCTGATAGCTCTTGTTCTGGTCCGCCTCCGAGTAGGAGCCGGAAATCTCCTGCACCCGATTCTTCACACGGCCTATCCCGACATAGACCACATAGGGCCGCGTCTCCTCTAGCTTCTTCACATTCCTCAGCAGCCGCCGGGCGCTCTGTTCCAGATCCTCCGGATGATCGCCCTTTACGATCCAGACATGCTCTTTTTTGCTCCTTTTCAAATGCAGAGAACCGGATAAATCCATTCGTATCTGCCCGAAAATAGGCTCTTCCTCCAGCACGGGGGTCAAGGGGAGGCCCGCTTCAGGTTTCGGCTCGAACTCGGTGATGATGACAAGGTAATGTCCCGCGATGAGAGGAATTTGCAGCGCCTCGGCCGCTTGGATGGCCTCTGTGGTCGGCACGGCTCCCGTGCAAAGGTCCGTCAGCGACTGGTCTTTGAACAGCTCCCGGTTGACGGTCGCTTTAAGCTGCAGCGCCTCGAGCTCCTTTTTCTCCTGTCGCTCCACGTCGATCTTCTCCGAAACCTGATGGAGCGTTTTTAACAGCTCCACCGAGCTGATCGGCTTCAGGCAGTATTCCTCCACGCCGATCCGCAAAGCTTCCCGGGCGTAATTAAATTCGTCATGGCCGCTAAGAATAATGATTTTAATCCACGGCATCCGTTCCTTGACGATCTTGCTGAGCTGCAGGCCGTCCATAAAGGGCATTTTGATATCCGTCAGCACAATGTCGGGAGACATCCGTTCGATCATCGGCGCCGCCATTTCCCCGTCGGGGGCGTCTCCGCTGTAAATAAAGCCTTCGCTCTCCCACGAGATGCGGTCCCGGATACCTTCCCTGACGAGAATTTCATCATCCACTAACAGCACTTTCTTCATCGAATTCTCTCCTTATGGGGAGGGTCACGATGACCGTCGTACCCATGCCCGATTCGCTCTCGATCGAAATGCCGTACGGCTCCCCGTGATAAAGCCGGATCCGCTGATGTACGTTTCTGAGGCCGAACCCGGATTCGTTCTTCTGCGTATCCTTCACCTGCTGCTGAAGCGAGATCATCAAGCCGTCCACCTTTTCTTTCGTCATCCCGGCACCGTTATCCGAAATTTTCAGTTCGATCAGAGCCTGGGAGACGAATCCGCCTGTAATGCGGATGCAGCCTTTGCCCCGCTTGTTTTTGATGCCGTGATACAATGCATTTTCCACCAGCGGCTGCAAGGTCATCTTCAAAATGCTGCAGCTCAGGATATTCTCGTCCACCCGGATTTCATAATCCAGAATATCCCTGTACCTCATTCTTTGGATCGTCAAATAATTCGTGATGTGTACGATCTCGTCCTGAATGGTAATCCGGTCCTTGCCTTTGCTCAAGGAAATACGGAAAAATGTTGTAAGCGCGTTCACAATATCGATCACTTCCTCGCTCTTTTGATTTTCGGCCAGCCAAATGATGGAGTCGAGGGTGTTGTATAAAAAATGGGGATTGATCTGCGCCTGCAATGTACGAAGCTCGGCGATCTTGATCTGTTCCTGCTCCTTCACGCTGTTCTCGAGCAGGATCTTAATCTTATCCAGCATGGTATTGAAGCTGATGCCCAAATCGGCAATCTCATCGTTCCCCCGCCGTGAACCTTGGCATCCAGGAAGCCTGACGCCGCCTGACGCATTTTATTTTTTAAAATGCGGATCGGCCGGATCAGCCGTGACGACACGAAGACGTAGAGTGTAATCGTGAATGCAATAGCGAATAGAACGCTGACCAGAATCAGATTCTCGATTTGCTTGGCATCCTTGACCACTTCCCGCAGAGGAACCTCCCCTACGACCTTCCAGCCGGTAAGCTCGGAGGTGGCGTAGACGATGAACCGGTTTTGGCCGCCGATCATACTCGTATAATTCCCGGAGAGCTTCAGGAGCCGCTGCCTTCCAAGGGGAACCGCAATGCCCGAAGCCATAACCCGCTCCGGCGTAATAATGGGGCGGCCCTGTTCATCGGTCACATAAAAAAATCCGGTATCCCCGATTTTCGAGCTGTTGCACAAATTCTCAATCACGGAAGCGTCCAGATTAATCACGATAAAACCGATCACCTCATCCGTAATCTCCCGCTTCACGGTGGCGGCGATCGAGATGGTCGGATGATTGTCTCTTGCTGCATGGTCAAAGGAATCCAGGGCCCCGGCGGCGGAAGGAGGAATAATACGCGACCGGTCCGGATGGAGGAGCAAATCCTGCAGCTGCGGTGAGCCGGACAGATCATCCTCCATTTGGAAAACCCCTTTTTTCTCGCTGATGCCCTTTCCGTACAAATTAAACAGCAGAATGTTGGATATGCCGCCGCTGTACCGATACGTATCCCGGTACAAGCTGAAAGTCTTCAGGATCTCCTTGGCTTCATCGTAGGTTTCATTTTGAATCGTCAGGAAACGCAGGACGTTGGGATTTTTGGTGATGTCCAAAAACTTCCTGTTATCTGAAAAGAGCACATCGATCTCGTTCTTCAAATGCTCCGCAACCAATTCCGTCGTCGCGATGCTGTGCTCCGTTACCGTGTTGTACGACTTGGAATAGGTGATCATCCCCACCAAAATCAAAGGAATGGCGGTCAGCATGACAAACATTGAGAGCATTTTCGTCCGCAGGCTGGAGGTCATCCAACGGTAAAAGTTCATGCCGGTGTTCCCCACAACTAAAGTTTTCATTAACTGTTCTCGTATTATATAGCGCTTTCATCGAAAGATAAAGAGAATTTCATACGAAAAAATTGCGTTTCTTTCGGAATTTGAAAAGGGAGCCCGCAATCGGTGCGGACTCCCTTCTGGATATGTTACTGAGCGGACCAAGGCCCTCCCTTACTTTTTGGATAACAAATACTGGGCATCCCGCAGCAAGCGACCTGCGGCTTGCGCAGAGATATGCTTGCCGCTTTGCGCCTTCACTTCGCTTACGAGAGCGGCCAAAGCGTTCGCGGCCAATTTGCTTTGCAAGCTGTTAGCGATACCCGGGCTGTCGATCCATCCCATATTCGTAAAGCGTGTGACCAAGGCCTGCATGGACTCTATGCTTGTCGTTGTCTGGAACAAGACGGTTTGGCTGTTCGTATTCCCTGCCATATCACTTGCCGTTACCGTAAATGTGTGCGAGCCAAGCGGCGGCGTATACAGCGGAATGGTCGCCCCTTGCTGCACGCTATTCGCGTCCAGTGTGACCGCCAGCTTGCTGCTGTCCACTCCGGACAAATGATCGCTAAGCGTGAAGTTCGGCGTGATATCCATGGAATCGGCGTACGTGCCGTACACCAGACCGGACACCGTTATTGCCGGTGCGGTCTGATCGAGGCCAAGGCTGATCGTTTTCACCGTTTCCACATTCCCGGCATGGTCCGTCGAGCGGTAGCTCACGGTATACTTGCCGTCTTTGCCCAACGTAAGAACTGGCGTATACGGTCGCCATGTTTCCCCGCCGTCCAGACTGAACTCCGTCTTTGCAACCCCCGATAGATTGTCGGAAGCACTCAAGGTTACCTGTACCGGATGAACATACCAGCCGTTCCGGCCATCCGGAAGAGCCGGGTTCGCCGCGACCGCCGTGACCGGAGGCGTACCGTCAACCGTAATCGCTACCGGAGCGGATTCCGCGGTTTTCCCGTTCAGCGTTACGGCCGCTTTCACCTGCACGGTTCCGTCCTGTACGGCCGTGACGGTTCCCTTTTGATCCACGGTGACCGCCGCACCACTTGTGCTGTAAATTACGGAAGCGCCGCTCAGATCGGCCGGCGTGCCGTCGCTTAAGGTCCCGCTTAGGCGGAGCGCTGTAGTATCGCCCGGATTTAACTGCACCTTGTCGGCCGAAAGTGTAACTTGGCTCAAAGCCGGTACAGAAGGATCGGTCCCCTTACCAAACCGGAATACCGTGAGCGAATTCGCTGCGAACGTATACGTCAGGGAGTTCCCTTGAACCTTGAGATCCGATGTTACCGGCGCCACTTTCGTCGGAGCAGCTATACTATTCGTATCGGTTCCGTTCGCCGAAGTCAAGACGGTTACCGTTCCGTCCGGCAGTGAAGTCGTTCCGCTGAAGTTTACAGTAGTCTTTCTGGTCCCGTTGGAAGGATTAACCACCTTCACATACATCGTTCCGGTCTTAGTGTCCTTGCTGGAGACGACATACAAGCCCCCGTTGCCGTTCGCCGCATCGATCGTGGTCGGCATAACGAAGTCCCCGTGATTTTCGCTGAACAGCTTCTGCACATAATAAGAGGGCGCACCGTAATTGGATATGGCATCGTATCCGATGGCATCCGGCTTCCAATTGACCGCATTGACATTCATGAGCGACGGGGCATACGACGCCAGCACGACGAAATCGGAATTCCGCTCCAGCCCCGTCATAAAGGCAAACCTCGCCGATGGCCGCATCCAGATTAGGGGTGCGGAGGCAAGAGGCCCTTGCTGGCCGGCATACTCGCCGATGAACACCTTCATCCCCGTAGCGCGCCGGGAATCGTTATCGTATCTCGTCGCGTTGGATACAAACCACGATTTCGACTCGTAATAGTGCTCGTCAAGGACATCCATCGGACGGCTCTTAACGGCCGTAGAGGCAATCAATTGAATATTCGGGTATTTCGCCTTTATCGCATCATAGAATGCGGCATAACGCTGTTCATAACTGCCGGACTTGTCGAACCAATCTTCATTCCCGATCTCCACATAAGGAAGCGCAAAAGGCTCCGGATGTCCGTCGGCTGCGCGCCGTGCCCCCATACCGTATCTTTGGAGCCGGTCACATATTCGATTTCGTCGAGGGCGTCCTGCACGTAAGGTCCTAGCTGATCGGCCGGTACATACGAACCGTTCAGCGAATATCCTGCATAAACGCCAAGAACGGGGGCCATATTCAAGTCCTCGCACCATTCCAGATACTCCAGTAGGCCCAAACCGTCCGTCGAACGGTATCCCCAGGCGCTGTTCTGATGTCCCGGGCGAAGGGCGGGATCGCCGAGCGTATTTTTCCATTGGAAGCGGTCGGGAATCGTATTTCCTTCCAAATAATTGCCGCCGGGGAAGCGGAGGAAGCTGGGCTTCATCTCCTGCAGCTTCTGCATCAGATCGACCCTCATGCCGTTGGGTCGGTTGTTCCAGGTCGGCGGGAACAGGGAAACCATATCCAGCCATATCGTTCCCGTGCTGGAAGCGGAAATGACAAAACGGTTCGCGGTGGAAGGGGCAATACCGCTTCCGGTCGTCAGATCGACCGAGAATTTTTTCCAATCGTAGGTCACGCCCGTTACTGTCGCCTGCGCATAGACGGTAGAGCCGTCGTTGCTCTCGATGCCTACGGTGAGCGGGCCGCTGAAGCTTCCGTCGGTTTTCGCATAGAAAGAGGCTCTATACTTCGTACTCGGCTTTACAGGAATGCCCCAGAACCCGCTGTTCGCCACGCCGACCCGCTGGCCGCCTGCAACTGCAGAGGCACTCAGCTTCAAGCTGACCGGTTGAGCCGAATTCAGAGGCATTGAAGGATCAAGCGCGATCGAGCCGGTCGAGCCGCTTCCATTCACAAGCGACCAGTTCACCGGAGATGTGGCGCTGTCCATGAAGCTGCGGTTGCGGATCAATTCGGCGTACATCCCGCCGTCACCGGAATGGTTGATATCCTCGAACATCAAACCGTACAGCGTCGGGCTGATGTTGGCCCCGGTCTGATCGGTATGGACGGTGATGGTGGCGGTGTCGGCCAACTGCTGAATGACGCTGCTGCTTAAAGCCGTATGGAACACCTGGATTTCGTCCAGGCCGCCTTGGGTAAATTCGGCGGTGCCGTTATAAGACCCTACGGTAAAAGGATCGGCCGAGCTGGCACTAGCGTTTCCACAGCCCGAAATATCGACTACGGTTCCACCGGCAACGCCGCAGGTCCCGGACATAACCGTTAAAGACTGCGCCGCTCCGTCGATAAATAATTGCGCGGTCCCCGCAGTGCGGTCAAAAACCAGCCGCCGCATGATGCCAGTTTCCGTCATTAAAGGTTTGGTTCGTGTAAAATAAGATGCTATCGTTCTGACTCCCGTTCGCCCCGATGCCGGCGCCCACGTGACCGTCCGCGGCCCCTACACTGTTTTGCAGAAGATAGCCGTTCGTCCAGCCGTAATGTCCCTTACTCAGCATGCGCCGCCAGCCGGTGCCGGTCGATTTGAACCATCCGGCCAGCGTGAAGCTGTCCTTACCGAAGTTAAGCGCATCGGCGCTTCCCATTCCGACGAAACTCGAGTCGCCGTCGAAGCTCAGTCCGTTATTGAAACGTCCTGTACTCCTTGAAGCGCCGCTTATATTCCCGTTCACCCCATTCGGCGACTGATCCGCAGCAACCGCGCCGCTGCTTTCGTCGAAGCTCCAGGAACCGGCGCTGGACAAGGCGATGACGCGTGAAGCATCCAACGCGTACGGGTACAAATGAACGTCGTCGATCGCACCGGACCAATAATCGGCGGGAGCGGCGTTGAACTTCCCTCGTCCGATTTCCGCATTTCCGCTCGCCTTCCAGGCCAGCGTATAAGGCACCGTTTGCTGAAGAGCCCCGTTCACGTACAAGGACAACGTTTTGGCCCCAGCGTCATAGACACCCGCCAAATGATACCAGGTACCCGCGGCCGGCGCACTGCCTGCGGAAGCGAACGTGCCGGCCGCATTCGCCTGATCGGCGTTAAGACCGGTAAAAGCAAACTTGCCGGTATCGCCGCGCAGCTGCAAATAAAAGGCGCCGCCTTGGCTTCCGTCGATACTTACGGCCGTTTGGTAATTGGCGATCTTATCCGGCTTCACCCATGCGGACACGGAATAGCTTTGGGTCGTGTCGACGACCGGACCGGAAATCTCCACATTCTGCCCGGAGCCGTTTAGCTGAACACCGGATGTTCCAATCTGGCCTGCCGTCCATTGGGCGCCGTTCAGCGGCGTGCCGTTATGTCCGAAGCCGGTTGCGTCTTTAGCCGCGCTCCCGCTTCCCTCATCCAATTTCCAGTAAGCCGACTGGGCCATCGATTGAATCGCGGACACGTCGATTACGCCGTTATAAATGCGAACGTCGTCAATTTGTCCCCCGAAATAATCGACCAATCCGGCGTTATATTTCGCACGTCCGATAGCGGTATGACCGTTTGCTTTCCATGCGGTGGTATAGGGAACCGTTTCCTGCAGCGTCCCGTTCACGTACAGCGATACCGTTTTGGCGGCATTGTCGTACACACCGGCAAGATGATACCAGGTATTGGCTGCGGGAGCGGCGACGGATGAAGCAAAGGTTCCGGCTGCACCGGACGTGTCCGTATTCAGCCCCGTGAAAGCAAACTTCCCGGTGTCCCCCCTCAATTGAAGGTAGAAGGCGCTTCCCTGGTCGCCGTCCATGCTGACCGCGGTTTGAAAGCCCGATATTTTGTTCAATTTTACCCAAGCGGTAACCGAGTAGCTTTGCGTCGTATCGACCACGGAGGCCGGGATATCTACGTATTGGTTCGTTCCGTTCAAGAGTGTCCCGTGGGTTCCCGTGACTCCCGTTGACCATGCCGCGCCGCCTGTTAACGTTCCTGCATGACCTTGGCCCGATAAATCGTTTGCGGTTGTACCGCCGCCTTCATCCAAATTCCAATATCCGGCTAGCGCACTTGCCGCGTGCACCGCGAAGGGTGCAGGTATTGTCCCCATGCAGAGCATAAATACGATCAAAAGAACCGGAAGAACCTTTTTGCGCATCATTTTTCTCCTTTCCTGTTACCAGCTTTATAGTGCTATTCTCGAAGCTTAGAAGCTTCAAAGCTTCTTAAATCGGCTCACCTCCTTCCTAAATAATAAAGCGTTTTCAAGTGGGAAAAAATAGAATTTCTTTCGAATAAATTTCTATTATTTCGGAATGTTTGCTGCGGGAACGGAAGCGCTACGACCAGCATCGGCTGTTTCTAAACGAGCGCGGGGCCCCTAATAAACTTGAAGTGGTTAAAATCAGGCGATAGCATGTTACCGGGTTTTGGATTATCGTAAATGCGTTGCAACCTATTACGATAGCCCGGGAGGCAGACATTCATGAAATCGAGACAAAGCCGGTTTCACATGCTTTTATGCTCCATTCTTCTGGCGTCCTCGGTCCCGCTCTATGCTGCGGAGGCGCAAGCGGCGCCCGCTCCGGCAGACGGATCAGCCTATACCGCCGGCGACGGGGGCTGGGCCGGGACGGCGGGCGGGATCACAGGCGGCTCGAACGCGGACGCGAAGCATATTTTCACCGTGACGAACCGCAGGGAGCTGCTTCAGGCGCTCGGAGCGGCGGACGGCGTGAACGGCGACGACAATGCCGAACCGAAAATCATTTATGTCAAAGGCACGATCGACATGAATGTAGACGACGATAACCGGCCTGTAGACGCTTCGTATTATGCGGATCCGGCGTACAGCCTGGAGCAGTACCTGCAGACCTACGACCCGAACGGAGCCTGGGGCCGCAGCAAGACGCCGAGCGGCTCACTGGAGGAAGCGCGTGCGAGGTCACAGAAAAATCAGGCGGCCCGCATTCAATACCGCGTCGGCTCCAACACCTCGATCATCGGCGTCGGTGCCGATGCCAAAATCGTGCACGGCAATATGGTCATCGACCGGAAATCCGACGGAACCGGCGTGGACAATATCATCGTTTCGAATATTAACTTCCAGGATGCCTATGACTACTTCCCTCAGTGGGATCCGGCGGACGGCGGCGAAGGCAATTGGAACTCCGCGTACGACCTGATCACAATCAAATATGCGAGTCACGTCTGGATCAGCCACTGCGAATTCAGCGACGGGGACCGGCCGGATTCCATGAACGGGACCTATTACGGGCGGGAATACCAGCACCATGACGGAACCGTCGACATTTCCAATTCGGCCAATTTGGTGACGCTTTCATACAACTACTTCCATGATCATGACAAGACGACGCTGATCGGCTCCAGCGACAGCGGCAAAACCGCCGAAGGCGATGCAGGCAAGCTCAAAGTGACGATTCACCATAACCGGATCGAAAGGGCTGTGCAGCGCCTGCCTCGTGTCCGTTTCGGCCAAGTGCATGTATATAATAATTACTATAAAGACATCACCGGCTACGCCATCGGCCGCGGCGTCTCGTCCCAGGTGTATTCCGAAGCGAACACGTTCGAGAACGTGGCGAAGATCGTCGATCTGTACGACAGCAAGGGTGCAGGCTATGTCTACGACCAAGGCAGACGAAGCGGCCGGCGGCAGGCCAGCCGAACGCATGGACCTCGGCGGAACAGTGGAACGGCAAGGTCGGCTGGATCCCCGGCGGCTCCTACGCCTATCACGCCCAAACGGCGGCCGAGGCGAAGAAGGATGTGCTCGCGCATGCGGGGACCCTTCGGGACGGCTCGTTAGCCGATTTGGCCGGGCATTGGGCTAAAGCCGACGTGGAATGGCTCGTCGCCCAAGGTCTTGTAAACGGAACCACTGAAACCACCTTCTCGCCGCAAAATGAGATCACCCGGGCCCAGTTTTCCGCCCTGCTCGTCCGAGCACTCAAGGCGCCGGAAAGCGCGGAGGCGAAATTCACCGATGTGAAGCCGGGCGACTGGTACGCCGGCATCGTCGGTGCGGCAGTGAAGGCCGGGCTGACCGGCGGCTTCTCGGACGGGAGCTTTGAGCCGGATGCGCCGGTGACCCGCGAGCAGGCGGCCTCGATGCTCGCCAAGGTTCTGAAGGCGGCGGGCAAGCCTGCGGGGGCGGACGTCTCGGCGCTGCGCTCCTTCACCGATGCGCGGCTGATAGCCGGCCCTATTAGGGAAGCGGCCGCGTTGATGGCAGAGACGGGAATCATGACCGGCACGTCGGCTGCGACATTCGATCCGCTGAAGAATTTGACCCGGGCCCAGGCCGCCGTAGTGGTGAAGCGGTTCCTGCAGCTCGATGACGCCATGCTGCCGGCCGGCGCGCCGTTAAGGCGCCGGTCCGCTACGATGCGCTTGTGGACAGCGGCTACACGGGTCCGGAGGGGGCGGCTCAAGATGGCTTCAAGCGTTATAAATCCGTGCAAAGCGCGGTATATGATGCGCCGGGAGGCCGTACGGAGCCCTATGTGATCTTTATCAAAGACGGTCAATATAATGAAAAAATCACGATCGACAAGCCGTACCTCTCGCTCATCGGCGAAAGCCGGGAGAACACCGTGCTGACCTTCGATCTCGCAGCGGACAGCAAGAAGCCGGACGGCACCACCTACGGCACATTTGACAGCGCGACGGTCTCGGTGTTTGCGCCCCATTTTACAGCGGAGAATTTGACCATCAAGAACGGCTTCGATTACAACGCGAATGCGGCCAAGGACGCCAAGGACCCGACGAAGATGGCCAATGCGCAGGCGGTTGCCTTGAGAACCGACCGCGGAAGCGACCAAGCGCTATTCCGAAACCTGAACATCCTCGGCTTCCAGGACACGCTCTACGCCCAGGCGGGTACCCAGTATTATACGAACTGCCTCATTGCCGGCAACGTGGACTTTATCTTCGGAGCGGGACAGGCGGTATTCGACGATTGCGACATCGTCTCCCTGGACCGGAACAGCACAACGAACAACGGGTATATTACCGCGCCCAGCACGCCGCTGTCCAGTGCCTATGGCTTCCTCTTCATCGACAGCCGGATCCGCAAGGAAAGCCCGGGGATGGCCGATCATACCGTGTCTTTAGGCAGACCTTGGCATCCGACGACGAATCTGCCGGACGGCACCCGGGCGGCCAATCCCGATGCGGTAGGCGGCTGTGGCGTATATTCGCTGTTACCTGGATTCGCATATCCGCTCCGAGGGTTGGGATGCCATGTCCGGCAAGGATAAGGACGGAAACAAAATCTGGTTTTATCCGAAGGATTCCCGCTTCTACGAGTATGGCAATACGGGACCGGGAGCGGTCGCCAATGCCGGCCGCAAGGTGCTGACCGATGATGAAGCGAAGGAATACACCATCACCAAGGTTCTCGGGGGCTGGAATCCTGCCGCGGCCTCCCGGACCGAATAAACGAACTTAAGGGAGGTGACCTAGGATGAAAGCTCAAGAAGATGCCAGGCCGGAGTCGTATCTGCGCACCGTGCGGCAATTCGCCGATCATGTCCTCCGCCATGGAAGAGACACTTACGGCGAAGCTTCCACTCCCCTCTTCGTCGACGGCTTCCACGCGGATACGCATGAGCCGGTCAGCTGGCATTCGGGCGGCGAGCGCTGGATTTTGTCGAATCAGGCGAACCAGCAGAACCTGTTCCGCACGTTAACCGGCCTGTCGGTTCTGACAGGTGAACCCCGGTACAAGGAGGTCGCCGCCGAGGCGGTTCGATACGGGCTGAACCATTTACGTTACGGCAAGCTCATCTATTGGGGCGGGCATCTGGCTTTCGATCTGTTGGCGAAGCGGCCGGTGTATGCCTCGGATAAAGGCCCGCAGCACGAGCTGAAATGCCATTATCCGTTTTATGAGCTGATGTTCGAGCTGGACCGGGAGGAGACGGCCCGCTATATCGAGGGACTGTGGGACAGTCATGTGCGGGATTGGAGCAACCTGGAGTTCAGCCGACACGGGAAGCCACGGGAGCACGGCGGCAAGGAGCCGGTATGGGAGCGGCCGTATGCGGGCGGCGAGGTGTTTTTTACCGGTGAGGGTCTCACCTTCATCAATGCAGGCGACGACCTGTATTATGCCGCGACCCACGATTACCGCAGCACCGGGAACGAAGCCGCTCTGGAGTGGGCCAAACGGCTCGCCCGTCGTTACGCCGACACGCGGCATCCCGGTACAGGGATGGGCGGATACCAGTTCAACATCTCCGTGCTGCCCGGCGTGCGGGGCGACCGCGCGATCGATCAGTTCGCGGAGCGACTGAAGGGCCGCCGGGTCATGGAAGCGACGCTGTCGGTCGCCCGACAAATTCATACCATCACGGCGGAGGCGGCCTTGTGCCGCTTCGCGCTGGCGGACGCGCTCGGCCCTAAGGGAGCGGAATTCGGGCGATTGGCCGTAGAGGATCTGCTCGCTTACGGGGAGCACGCTTATGAAGCCGAGACCGCCTCCTTCCATCCGGTGCTGACGGACGGAACCCGGCTGACCGGACTTGTCATGGAGAAGAGCGGCTACTACGGCAGGCAGGGCGATACGCTGAAGGCGACCAAGGCCGACCTCCTGCAGCTGTGGTCCTACCTCAAAGGCTTCCGGCTGACCGGGGACGGCAGGCTGTGGGAATGGGCTCGCAGCATGGCCGCCGGCACCGGGCTCGGCGAGATCGGGGAAAGTCCGGGCGCCGAACCGGCGCTGCATCCCGGCGAATCCAGCGAGCCGTCCGCCGTCTTCGCGCTGCTCGAGCTGTACGGCGCCGCCGGTCACCCGGCCTATCTAGAAGCGGCATGCGCGGTCGGCGATAACATCGTGGCGCGCCGCTTCCATAAATCCGTCTTTCTCGCCGAGCCGAATCGGACCTATGCCAAGCTGGACGCCGTGGAGCCGCTCGCTCTGCTGCATTTGGCGGGCGAATTGACCGGACGGCGCAAGGAAGTGCCGGTCTATTGCGGAAGCAAGGCATTCTTCGGCGCGGCTTACGACGGTCACGGCCACATGATCGACAACAGCTTTATTTATTCGCGGAGGCTGTGAGCAAAGGCAGCACCAACGATATTCATTTCCATACTTAACACAGGCGCATGGAACGGTTCTATTCGCATGAACAGCGAAGGAACCGTTCTTTTTTATGAAAACCGGCCTGCTTCACGGACTTTTTATATTTCTATCAATCGGCATGATGTATAATAAATATCATTCTATCCATCAAACATCCATTCGATCGGGTATTCGGCCGATCAATGAGGAGCCGGTCGCTAAGTGAACATACGTTTGAGTCTGGGGTTGCTCATATTCTTCATCACTTTATTCCATCTGATCGCCGCTCCGGCGGCCTCCGCCTCAGAGCCTTCTCCGAAAGCCGTGAGTGGGGTTCTCGACCTCTCAAGCTGGAATAGCTCCCGGGACGGGGACGTTTCCCTGGACGGTCAGTGGGAATTCTATTGGTCCAAGCTTCTCATACCCGAAGATTTCCGGCGAATCGGCTCCCACCCTGGCCCCCAGTACATTGCGGTTCCCTCCGTATGGACAAGCTTCACCTCGGACGGCAAACATCTTCCGGGTGACGGTTACGCCACTTACCGGTTAACGATAAAACGAAACGCCGGTGGCGGCTGGCGAGCAAATGGCTCTGTACATCCCCAGCGTGGCAACCTCTTATCGTCTGTGGATCAACGGACAACTCAGCGCCGGTAACGGAACCGTTGGAACGGACAAAGCGACCATGGTGCCCAAAAATGTTCCCAAGGTCGTTTATTTTACACCGTCCGGCGGCGACATTGAGCTTGTCATTCAAGTATCGAATTTCGTTCAGCGTAAAGCCGGTTTGTGGGAATCCTTCAAGCTGGGAACGGCCGAATCCATCGGGTATGAAAGAGAAAAGAATATCCTCCGTGAGATGTTCCTGGCAGGCGGCTTATTTTTGATGGGCATCTTCTATCTGTGCTTCTATTTCTCCCGAAGAGCGGAGCGGGCCTTCTTCTTCTTCAGTGCCACCTGCTTGATGCTGTCCATTCGCACCACCATGCTCGGTGAGACACTGGCCGTCAGGATGTTTCCCGCCATGAGCTGGGAATCCGCCGTTAAAATAGAGTATGTGACCGGCATGCTCACCCTTCCCTGCTTTTTGTGGTATGGTTACTGCTGTTTCCCGAACGAAATGCGTTCCGGCTGGGTTAAGCTTTCAAGTTTGCTTACAGCCGGCTATATCCTGCTGGTCTTATCAACGCAGGCTAGCACGTATACGTATTTTATGCCTTCTTTTGAAATCCTCGCTATCCTTGTGCTGCTTTATATGGTTTACGTCTTAATCATGGCGGTTGTCCGAAGGAAAGACGGCGCCCTGCTGCACGGAATCGCGCTGCTGTTCTTCTTTGCAGCCGTTGTAAACGATACGCTGTATTACAATCATATCCTTCATACGGGAGACATGATCCCTTACGGCATCTTTTGCTTTCTGTTCCTGCTGGGACTTCATCTGGCCCGCCGTTTCTCCAGGTCCCTCACTTATACGGAGCGTCTGACCGTGGAGCTTCAGGAACTCAATGAATCGCTCGAAAATAAGGTACGGGAAAGAACCGCCGAACTCGAGCATTTCAACCGGCGACTGCAGCAGGCTAACGAGAGCATCTCTTTGATGGATTCCTCGCGCCGCTCTCTGCTATCGAATATTACGCACGAGCTCCGTACTCCGCTTACCCTGATTCAAGGCTATGCCGAGGCGCTCAGCGAGGGGGTGATCCGCGGCGACCGCTCCAGATATTTCACCCTGATCCTGCAAAAGGCCAAGCTGCTCGACCATATCTTTAACGATCTGATTGAGCTTTCCCGGCTGGAAGCCCGGCAAATCCAATTTCATTTCGAGCCTTATCCGGCCGTTCAGTCGCTTCAGCACTTATTTGACAAATATGAAATGGACCTTAAAGAAAAGGAGCTCCAGGTGAGCCTGTGCAACCTCCCGGATCCGGAAGAAAGCCGCCCCATCCGCGTGCATGTCGATGCCCTGCGAATTGAACAGGTCTTCGCCAATTTCATGATGAATGCGCAAAAATATACTCCCGCCGGGGAGTGGTTACCGTTCACGCTCATATCTCGGGGAAAGAATTTATCGTCAAGGTTACGGATACGGGACCCGGGTTAAGCGAGGAGGAAAGCCGCTTTATTTTCGACCGTTTTTACAGGGTGAATGCCTCCCGAAAGGATCACCCGGGCGGCACCGGATTGGGCCTGGCCATCGCCAAGGAGATTGTGGAATATCATGGAGGGAGAATCGGAGTGGACAGCGAGCCCGGGGCCGGCAAAGACCTTTTATTTCACGCGCCCCTGATGGAATGCATTGCTTAGGGACACCTGCCCACTGTTTTGTACAAATGTTCTCTAACGCTCGCCCGCAGATTGAGAAGCACCCGCCGCGGCTTTGGCGGAGGGGGAGGCCGCTTTCCCCCGCTTCGGATGATAACCGCCCCGGCCACCCCGGACAAGCCGGCGATCAGAAACACGGCTTCGAACGAGATACTATCCGCCAGCCAGCTGCTCCCGATCATCACGATCGAGCTGACGCACAGCGTAATCATCGCGTTGATGCTGATGCCCATCGGCGACCTCTCTCTGGGGAGTTGCTCAAGAATCAGAATGCCGCCGCTGAGATTGTAGCCTATGATGCACAAATTCGTCAGGGCGAATGCGGCGTACACCATCCCTAGGCTGGGGAACAGAACAATCAGCAAACAGGCCAAGCCGCCTGCCGCCGAAGACATCACAAGCACATGCCGGTGCCCGATCCGGTCCGCCATGATGCCGAACAGAATGCTTCCGGCGATGTTCGCCAGTCCCGTAATCCCCGTGAACAGCGCAACCACCGTACTGCCGGCCTCAAACGCCCGTACGGCATAGAGCGTATAATACGCCAGCCCCGCTTGTGCCGCCACCGTGAATGAAAAGCCGATCACCATACGGCCATAGGCTTTAAATTCGCGAAACATCTCTGGAATCGCCTTGAAATATTGAAAATAATTAAAATCGGCCTTCGTTACGACATCCGGCTCGATCTCTTTCATCATAGCAAAGGTCAGCACGTCCAGCAGCAGCAGAATGACGCCGATCGCAAAAATCAAGGTGTAATTGTAAGGATACGGCACCTCGTTCAGCAGGATACCGCACAGTGCTGCAGAACCGAGCGCAAGCAGACTCGCGGCACCGCCGCTGAAGCCGCGGAGCCGCCCCCGTGCACTCTCGGCAACCATTTTGGCGAACAAACTCATGAAGAACGGCCCGTACGAGCCGACGAAGAGATTAAACACCGCCCAACACACGAGGAACAGCACGACCATCAGCTTCGGGTGCGCTTCGGCGAACAGCGGGATCGTCAGGACGAAGACGAAGAAGATCATCCTTTGGGTAAACAGGATTCTCACGAATACCTTCGCCTTGTGCGTCAAATTCATAACCTTCTTCGCGAAGAACGGCTGGCTGACGAACGAGCCGACCGATACCAGTGCGTTAACCAAGCCGATCTCGAAGGTGTTGGCCCCGAGAGTAGCCAGGAAATAAGAAATGACGGCATTGACGGATAGGAATGTCATCGCATTCATGAAAAGCACGGTGTCTATGAACAAGAGAACATAATTTCTGCGATGATCATTCATGCGGGGTTCTCTCCCTCTTCTTGAGTTATTCACCGAACATTAGCCTTGATAGAAATTGCGGACCCAGCGGTGCTTGCGCAGAACGGCAAGCTGTTCGCCACTCAGCTTTGTTCCGTCGCTGACGGCGCAGTTGCTCTCGACATTGCGGATGGAACGCATCCCCGGAATCACCGTCGACACCGCCGGATGGCTGAGCACGTACCGCAGCGCCACTTCAGGCATCCGGTCCAGCTCCAATCCCAGATCCCCGGCAATCGCCCGATTCCGTTCGGCGATCTCTCGCTTGCGGTCGCCGCGGAAGTAGCTATTGCGGAAATCGCCCTCGGGGAATGTCGTCTCCTCGTTGATCCGGCCGGTTAGGCCGCCTTCGTCGAAGGGCACGCGAACGATTACCCCGACGTTATGCTCGAGACAGGCCGGAAACAGTTCATCCTCAGGACTCTGATCGAAGATGTTATAGATGACCTGAACCGTATCCACAACCCCGGAGCGGATCAGCTTGATCGCGTTCCCGGGTTGGTGGTCGTTGATCGATACGCCGAAGAAGCGGATCTTCCCCTGCTCCTTCAGCTTGCGTACCGCCTCCAGCCAATCGCCTTGATCGACCCAGTCGTCGTTCCAGACATGGAACTGCTGCACGTCGATCGTATCCAGACCCAAATTGCGCAAGCTCTGCTCCGTGCAGGAGATCACATGCTCCGCCGGGAAGGTCTCCTCTGCCGGTACTCCGGGACGGGCCGGCCACTGGTAATTCTTCGGCGGGATTTTCGTTGCGACTGCGATCGACTCCGGGCGTTCACGTACCACCTGGCCGACCAAGCTTTCACTATGGCCGTTCCCGTAGCCGAGAGCCGTATCGATAAAAGTAAGCCCCAGATCGATGGACTTGTGCAGCGCGCGCAGCGAATCTTCGTCGTTGGCGCCGATCCAGCTGCTCTTGCCGATCCCCCAGGCGCCGTAGCCGATTTCCGACACGGATAACCCTGTCTTGCCGAGTGTGCGGTAGTTCATGGTCGATTCCCTCCGTTATTAGGTATATGCCGAGCTCTTTATCATTATAAAATCAAACTTGATTTCTCGTAAGAGCTTACAACAGGCTAACCTAATTACCTTAAGGTAAGTGGTCAAGCTGCAGATTAAGGACGGGACGGCGTTCAATAAGAAGAAGAACCGTCCGTAAGCAATCTGCATACGAACGGCCCTTCATTACGGCGGATCCGTGACCGGCCCTGCTGCAAATGATCATGCCGTTAAACCTTACCTGAGCCGCCTTACGACAGATTGATCTCCCGAATCGCCTTCAGGTCGACCTTCGGCTTCCGGTCCTCCGTCAGCGGCCCGTTGATTTCCTGCTGCACGTCGGTCGTTTGCGTATAGCAGTAGCCGCAAATATACGGGATATCCTTGATCGCCTGCGTAATTTCCTTGTACCGCTTAAGGAACGCTTCCTCCGACGGCACCATGCCGCCGTAGCCCCAGCCCTTGTCCGCCTTGAACGCGATGCCGCCGTATTCGCTGATAACGATCGGCTGTCCCTTATACGCGTAGCCTTTGGCGAACGCCAGCTTGCTTCGGTTGAATGAAAGCTCGTTTGCGACGATCGGCTCCTTATCTCCGTAGCGTTCAGCGAATCGGTCCCCAAACTCCTCATAGTCATGCAGGGTGAGAATATCCGATACCGTATGCTCCCATCCGTCGTTCACGACGACCGGCCTCGTACGATCAAGCGCTTTGGTCAAATGATACACGGTTTCGGTAAAAGCCTGCTGCTTCCGGTCCGTATAAATCTGGGCCACTCCCCACGATTCGTTGAACGGCACCCAGGCGATAATGCACGGATGGTTGTAATGTTGGCGGACGATCTCCGTCCATTCCTGCGTAAACTGCTGTACCGCCAGATCCGAGAACTCGTACGTCGCCGCCATTTCCGACCAGACCAGCGGCCCCTTCCGGTCGCACCAATACAGGAACCGCGCGTCTTCGATTTTCTGATGCTTGCGGACGCCGTTGAAGCCCATCTCCAGCGTCTTGTCGATATCTTCGAGGATCGCTTCCTCGGAAGGCGGGGTCAGCAGACTGTCCGGCCAGTAGCCCTGGTCAAGGAGCGACCGCAAATACACGGGCTGGTTATTCAAATAAATCGAGCCGTTCTCGATCGAAATCTTGCGCATGCCGAAATAGGACTGCACCCGGTCCAGCAGGGTATCGCCATCATACAAGGTAAATTCGACATCGTACAGGTGCGGGTGCTCCGGCCGCCATACCATTAGCCGCCACTCGTGAATCTCGCTCGTCACGTCGACACTCAGGCGGAGCTGATCCCGGTCCACCCGCGTGGACACCTGCCTCACCGGCTCGCCTTGAAATGTAACCGCCGTCTCCAGCCGGAGCCTGCGTCCCGCCGCACCGTCCACCTCATACTCGAACATAACGGAGCGCGTATCGAGGTCCGGCGTGATTTTCACGTGGCGGATGCGGGCCTCGTTCACAAATTCCAGCCACACCGTCTGCCAGATGCCGGTCGTCTGGGTATACCAGCGACCGTAGTTCTCGCTCTTCCATCGCTGCTTGCCCCGCGGTTGATAGCGACTCATGCTGTCCTCCGCTTTCACCACGATGCTCTGCTCCTGCCCGGTCTCATGAAGATAATCCGTAATATCGAAGGAAAAGGCCGAATACCCGCCGACATGCTGTCCGGCATAATGCCCGTTCACCCACACCTTGGTCACATAATCCGACGCCTGAAAATGCAGCAGAACCCGCTTGCCCTCATATTCGGCGGGAAGCTTTACCTTCTTCTCATACCACACATTCGCATGGTGGGCTTCCTCTCCGATCCCGCTGGCCTTGCTTTCATAGCTGAAAGGCACGATAATTTTGCGGTCCAGCACCGAACCGTTATACCACTGCTCGCGTTCGCCGACATTGCCGTCGTCGAAACGGAAATCCCACTCCCCGTTAAGGTTCATCCAATGGTCGCGTACATACTGCGGTCTGGGATACTCCTGCCGCACCGCTTCTTTAGTTGACATGATTTCTTTCTCCTCTCTCATCCTTTAATTCCGGTAAAGCTGATGCCTTGCACGATTTGTTTCTCGAAAAGGATAAAAGCAATAATGACCGGGATAGACGCAATCGCGTTCACCGTCATCGGCGTCACATAATCCACGGTGTAGTTGGACAGCGGCGTAGGAATGCCGACGGGCGGCGTGAACAGCTCCTCGCTCGTGATGGACAAGTACGGCCACAGAAAATTGTTCCACGAGCCGATAAAAGTAAAGATCGCAATCGACGCGAGCGCCGGCTTCGCCAGCGGAACGACGATCGTGCCGTAAATCCGCAGCAGGCCGCACCGTCCATTTCCGCGCTTTCAATCACCTCTTGGGGCACGCCGTCGAAGAAGCTTTTCAGAATAATAACCCCGAGCGGCGCGGCAATCCCAGGCAGAATGATGCCCAGGTAGCTGTCCAATAAGTCCATCTCCTTGACCACCGCATACAAAGGAATGATCGTCGCTTCCCCGGAATCATCAGCCCGGCGATGAAGAACAGCAGGATCGCGTTCTTGTAGGCGAAACGGATCTTCGAGATCGCAAAGGCGGCGAGGGAAGTGAACAAGACGGTCAGCACCGTCTTCACCAGCGCGATAAACAGGCTGTTCCCCATCCAACGGAGCATCGGCGTTTTACTGAGCACGCTCACATAATTGACGAATGTATACGGCGGACGAAACCAGTCGATCAAGGTCTTGATCGGGGTGCCCTCCGTTTTCACCGAAACGAACAGCATCCAGACGACCGGGATCAGGAAGCTTACGGCCACGGCGAATGCCAGAATCAGGCGGACGGCTCGCAGCAGACGGGCTGCATTCATTCACACCTCCTCCTTCGGTTTCCATTTGAGCTGAATGAGGGCCAGCACCAGCAAAATAACGAACAATGCATAGGACATGGCCGCCGCATAGCCCAAATCGTTGTTTTTGAAGCCGGTTTCGTAGATGTATTGAATGACCGGTCGGGTCTTCGTTCCGGGTCCCCCTCGGGTGATCAGCCAAATTTGCGCGAACACCTTGTAAGAGGCAATCACCTGCAGAAGCAGGATTACGCGGGTGATCGGCCCGAGAAGCGGCGGCGTCACGTACCGGAACATTTGGCCGTCCGTCGCCCCGTCGATTTTCCCCGCATCGTACAAATAATCCGGGATGTCCTGCAGCGCCGCAAGGTATAGGATCATGTTAAAGCCGACCGTCCACCACAAGGTCACGATGATAATGGAGATCCATGCGAGCGTATCGTCTGCCAGCCAGAAGGGCTCGGCCTGAATGCCGATCAGATGCAGCAGGGAATTGATAAAGCCCGTATACGGCCGCAGCATGAAAATCGCCAGGAAGGAGATCACCGATACCGACAGGATGCTCGGCAGAAAGAAGGCGCCCCGGAAGAACGACTTGAACTTCGTCTTCATATTGGCGAAAAGCGCCAGGATCAGCGCCAGCACGATCATTCCCGGCGTGGACAAGACCACGAACAGCGTCGTATGGCCCAGCGCCTGCCAGAACTGCGGATCCTTGACCATCGCCGCGTAATTCGCCAGCCCGACAAAGTCCATCCGCTTGATCAGCGTCCACTGGTAGAGGCTCATTTGCAGCCCTTTGAACATCGGGTAGACCGTGAACAGGACATACACCAGGAAAAAAGGAAGCAGAAAAGGCACCGCCGTAATATTCCCGCTCCATTTTCCAGTCTTCATAGCAACACCCCTCTACGGTATCCGGCGAAGCCCGGACGTAATCTCCACCCCCGGGCCTCGCCGGACGCAAGGTTTCATCAGGCGATTATTTGATGACGGTCTTCATCTCTTCCAGCATTTTCTTAAAAGCCTCTTCCGCGGGAACGCTGTTGTTCCAGATCGTATCCAGATTGCGGATGATCACCGTCTTGATCGGCCAGTTGTAAGCGGACGGCTTGCCGAAGGCGACCGTGTTGGCTACGGAGACGTAATCGCTCCGGTAGGGGAGCTTCTTGAACTCCGGATCGTCCAGCACCTTGGTCTTCGCCGGGATATGGCCCGCCTTGGCCCATACCTGGCCGTTCTCCGCGATGAAGTTCATGAAGGCGAGCGCCGCCTTCTGCTTCTTCGGGTCCTCCTTCTTCTGCACCGGCAGGATCAGCGTATGCGAATCTCCCCACGTCGCCTGCTTGTCATAAAATTTCGGGATCGGCATCGCACCGAATTCCAGATCCTTCGTCTGCTCCATCGTACCGGTATTCCACACGCCCGACATGAAGAACCCGGCGTTCCCGGCCTGGAATACTTTCGTGAAGTCCTCCAGGTTCAGCGGAATGACCTGATGCTTATGGTATAAATCCTTTATGTAATTGGCGGCTTTGACGGCTTTGTCCATATCGATTGAAGGCGTTTTCAAATCATCGGCAATCACGTCCTTCCCGCCGAGCTGATGGTACAGCGCCCACCAGAGCCGGTACGGATCGTCTCCCTTGCTGGGGAAAGCGAAGGCCATCTGCTGGCTGTTCTGCAGACTCGCCTTTAGCTTCAGAGCGAAGTCTACGAATCCCTGCGCGGACTGCTCCATGACCGGCTTGCCGCTCGCGTCCAGCAGGTTCGCCTGCTTCAGCATTTTCTTGTTATAGAAAAAGATAAAGGGGTGCGTGTCGATCGGAATCGCATAATGCTTGCCGTTCATGACGGTCGAATTGAGGATGTTCTGGTTGAAGGAGCTCCAATCGAGGTTTTCGGTCTTCGCCACCGGATCGAGCTCGCTGACGACGCCTTGTTTGATTAATTCCGGAAGCTTGGAGGCATGCGATACGCCGATATCGGGGCCGTTGCCCGAGGCCACACCCGTCATCAGCTTGGTGTAATACTCACCCCACTCGAGCTTCACGTTCTTCACTTGAATGTTAGGGTTGGCCTTGTTGAAGGAATCAATCATCTGCTGCATGAAATCGCCGTCGCCGCCGCTGAATAAGGTCCAGAAGACGAGATCGACCTTATCGCCCGAAGACGTTCCTTTGTCCCCCGTATCGGTCTTCGTTCCGGACGAGCATGCGGTCAGGGCGGAGAAAGCAAGAACGGCCGACAAGCAAATTGAAAGCCTTTTCATCAAATGCTGCACTCCCCTTCAAAGTGAATTTTCAATAAGCTAAATAAACATCATATTTGTTTTGTTGCAATATTTATGTAGCTTATGATAGAAAAATACCCCAGATTTATAGCCTTGTCAACTGGATTTTAAGCAAATTTTCGGATTCACCCCTGCATTCCTCGTAAAAAATTTCATTTTGTTACATCATTTTTGCAACAAAATCCAAGGTATCCCTAAAAGAGACTGCCTTCGGCAATCTCTCTCTCTTCGCTTCTAGTCACTGTAGCTGAGGGTCATTTTTATATCCTGCTCGAAGTCGCCGAACTCCTTGCCGAACAGGTTGATTCCGCCTTTATGCACGGCATCCGATTTGACCCCGATCCTGAAGGTGATGAAATCCGATGACGGTATCTTCAGATCGGCCAAGGTGATGCCGGAGATGGGTACCTCGTCGATCGACGATTTGGTCCGGTCGACCTTCCAGGTCTTGAGCACGCCGAACTGCGTGCTGTCTTCCGGCCACCAGGCCGGATTGAGCCGCCCCTTCCTGCCCCCGAAATCGCCCGGGCACGTCCAGGTGCCGATTTCCGTACCGTTCACCCAGACCGTAATGTCCGACGGCCAGTCGTTATCGTACCTCGGGGCTTCGGAGCAAAGCTCGAGGCTGAACTGCAGGGACTCGATCCCGTCCCTGCTAAACACCCCGAGCGGAAATTTGTATTCCACGTATCCTTTGCGGAACCAGACGAGCGCGCCGTGATCCGGCTCGGATGAAAGAAGCTTGAGGGGTGATCCTCCGGAATAATCATCTGGTAGGAGCCGGCCATCCCGCAGGTCGGATGTACCTCGCAATCGACAAAATGCCCGACCGGCATGTCGATTTCATATTTGTTGCCGTGCCTTTGCGCATGGGACTCGGGATTTAAAGCCATGAGAATATCATCATAGTTCCGGCTGCAGACCTTCATGACCCCTCGGATACCGGGATGCAGCTCGGTGAGGATGAGCCCGGATTTCTCCAGAATCCGGATATTGGACGCGACCGTAGAGACTGGAATATTCAAGGCTTCGGCAATTTCGATAATGTTCATATTGCGGTCGCTGAGCGACCGGAGAATATGGATCCGGACCTCCGATGACAGAGCGTGGGCTACTCTGGCCAGCTCCTCCGGTTTATTGATGGATAATTTGAGCATAGCGCCTCCACAACAATGCTTGGCTTCTGACCTGACCTCAGGTTAAATCAGTTTCATTTTACTTGCATCCCTTACGCTTGTCCATGGCCCGTCAGCCGTCCGAGAAGGTCTTCAGCCTCCGCAGCGCGGGAAATAAATACATCCACAGTCCGGCGATCGCGATGGTCCCAATGCCGCCGACGACAGTCGCGGGAACGGCTCCAAGAAGCCCTGCCAACATGCCGGATTCGAATTCGCCGAGCTGATTGGAGGTGCCGACGAAGAGCGAATTCACCGCGCTTACCCGTCCCCGCATCTCATCCAGGGTATGCGGCTGGACGAGAGTCGAGCGAATCACGACGCTGATGACGTCCGAGGCCCCGATAAGAAGCGCGCCGTCAGCGATACAGATAAATTTGTCGAAAGAGCGAAGAGGACGGTAGCCGCCCCAAAGATGCCCAGCGCTCCGAACAATGTAGGCCCGAGGGCGCGCCGCAGCGGATAATGGGCGAGCACAAGCGACATCAGGAGCGCCCCGGCGCCGGCGCCGACCGCAGGAGACCCAGGCCCCAAGGCCCGGTCTGCAGGATGTCCCGCGCGAAGATCGGCAGCGGCGCCGTCGCCCCGCCAAGCAGGACGGCGAAGAGGTCGAGCGAGATCGTGCCCAGGATCACTTTATGGCGAAACACGAAGACGAGACCCGAGAACAACGTGCGCAGCGCCAGCGGCTCCGCCTTTCGTACGCTTCGCTCCCTGCGGATCGAATACATCAGGACGGCGGCGGATAGCAGCGATACGGCGGCCGTAAGATATACGAACGAAGGGCCCAGCGAGAAGAGCAGGCCGCCCAGGGCAGGCCCCAAGATTTGCGCCGTTTGGTTGGCGGAAGCGGACCAGGCGGCGGCTTGCGGGAGACTTTCCCGCGGCACGAGCTCGGGGGAGCAGCGCCGCCAGCGTAGGGGCTTCGAACGCGCGGCAAGCGCCGATCAGGGCCGCCGCCAGCAAAATTTGCTCGCGCCCGAGCCAGCCGGCCTGGCTGCCGGCCGCCAGGAACACCGCTACGGTGCCTTCCAGCAACTGGCACAGAATGACAATCTTCCGTCGGTCGAACCGGTCGGCGGCGTGACCCACAATCAGGGTCAAGAGCAGCATCGGAAGAAACTGCGCAAGGCCCACGAGCCCCAGACTGAAGGCGTCCTCCGTCAAGGCATACATCTGCCAGCCGATTGCCACGGACAGCATTTGGAATGAAGTGGTCGTTAAGATTCGGGCCGCCCAAAATTTCGCAAACGAGGGTCGCCGAAGCACGGACGGATTGGACTGAAGCAAAATACGTTCACTTTCCTTTCGCAGACCGGAGGGTAGGCCGGAAGCACCGCCGCTCATGCTAAGAATAACGATGAGAGATAAACATTACTTTATCACAGATTGTTAACTTACGCTCTACGAAAACTTCATTTCCGGCATCCTCCGCGACCGTCATTTTTCCTATGGACCGATCATACATTCTGTCATAAGGAGGTGCGATGACAACGCATGAACGATGAGCCTTTATACACGGTTGTCACAGAAGACAGCACGTATATCTTTACAACAGCCGATGAATTTTATAATTTCATGTCGGAAAATGATAACGTTTCCATCAGCCGTATTGAAAAGCATGAAAATTGATTGGATCCGGTTATCCGAGATATAAAAACGCTTGCATGATCATATGTTAATACTCCAAAGCGCTTTTTAACAAAATCTCATCAGATTGCGAGTGATGAACAATGGCGGTTAAATTTTGTTCGCATTGCAATGAGAAGATCGCGGAGGATTCGCTGGTATGCAAGTTTTGCGGCATGGTGCAGGACCGGTCCGAGCCCACCGGTACGGAAAAGCCCGGCCCGCCAAAGGAAAGCAGGCATTCCCTGCTTATCATTTCGGCCATTGTGATCCTGCTTGCTGCTCGCTTTATTCTTGATCATAAAATAGTCGGCAAAAAGGAGCGGCTCCCGCTGCTCCTTTCCTTGTTGCTCTCACGGTTACTCGCGGCCGGCCGGCCCTTCGCCGCTAAACAGGCTGCAGCACTCGGCCGGGATTCGATCCGCAAGCCACACCCCGCCCCCCGCATAGTAAAACACCACACCGAGACCGGCCGCTCGCACCGTATCGACCGCCAGAATCTGAAGCTCTCCTCTTCGTTGTCCGGCCATGGAGGCAAAATGAAGCCCTTCGGACAAGTGCACATACTGTCGACTCATCGGTTGGATGCCTTCTTTTAATATGACCGGCGCCGCCTTGGTATTCGTTCCGTGGTAGAGCACAGCCGGGGGCGCCGCGGCCGGGTAGCTGACCCTGTCGTGACTGTGCCCGTAGCGCGCGCGAATCCGCCCCCCGGAGATCTCGAAGCGCTGCTTCTCGCAGCCGCGGACGACCTGCTCGATGTCCTCCAAAGTCAGAGCAGCCCATTGGCGCGCCTGCGCAGAGCGTCCAGCGGCTCGTTCAGCGGGCAGGAACCGTCCTTCGAATCCAACGAGAGCCCAAAGGCCTCCGGCGAATGGCGCAGCATTTTGCTCATCAGCTTGCTTAAGCTTACCGTCTGTCTCTCATTTAGCATGTTTATATCACATCCTTCTTTTCCTTCCTTATGATCGTCATGCCCCTTTCACCGTCGCCATCGGCGTGCATTTGGCCACCACTTGGGCGAGGCCCGCTCCCACGACGCTTTCGATGATTTGATCCACATCCTTGTAGGCCTGCGGGGATTCGTCGAGAATCGATTCCAGCGACCTCTGGTTCACCACGATCTCATCGTCCGTGCCCACCTTAAGGGCGGAGGAAAACTCGCGGAGCGTCACCTGCCTCTTGGTCGCGCTGCGTGAACGGATCCGTCCTGCTCCATGACAGATGGAGTAATAGTTGTCTCTTCCCGCCGGGGAGCCCACCATGATATAGGACGCGGTTCCCATCGAGCCCGGAATCAGAGCCGGATGCCCGGTGCTCCGGTAAGGCTCCGGGTTGTCCGGATGGTTCGCCGGAAGCGCGCGGGTAGCCCCTTTGCGGTGAACGAAGAAGGACTCTCCTTCATGCTCCTCTTCCCAAGCGTAATTGTGCATAAGATCATACAGCGTCGTCATCTCGAATTTGGACCCGAACACATCCTTCCCCGCTTCCCGGACGGCATAGGCGATCAAGTGCCGGTTGACGACCGCATAATTCAACGCGGAGTACATCAAATTCACGTAAGACTGCCCTTGGTCATGCGCCAGCGGCGCAAAGAGCAGCTTCGGATCGGCTGTGCCGAGTCCGCCCGCCCGCATCATTTTAGCGATAAGGTCGCCGCAGTACTGGCTGACGGAGCCTCCCCAAGCGCGCGATCCGGAATGAATCATCACGATCACTTGACCGTCGAACAGCCCCCACGCTTCCGCAACCTCCCTCTGCTCCTCGGCAATCTCCATCGTCTGGATCTCGACAAAATGGTTCCCGTTCCCCAAGGTGCCGAGCCGCCGGTGCGAACGATGCCACACCCGCTCCGGAAACAAGTTCAGCGCCTCCTCGTCCAGACTGAACTTGCTCCGCTCCACATGGGTCAGGGACGTCGCCTTGCGCGGCGTGTAGCTGTCGGGGATATATTTTTTCGGCAGGCCGTGCAAGCCCTTCTTCACGACATGCTCCAGACGGATGTCCGAGAAATGGCCTCGTGCCTGCTCCTCCACCGGCAAATATTTCTCGATCGCCTTGACCAGCTTGCGCCGCAGCTTCACTTCTTTTAAATCCTCTTTGTGCAGATTGGTCAGGTGTACTCGCATACCGCGACCCGATATCGCGCCGACAATCGACGGCGAGACATATCCGTCCCGGGTATTCCACACCGCCGTCGTCCCGATACAGGTACCGACCCCCACATGCACATCCGGCGTATAGCTCATATACACTTGGTTCGGGATCTGCAGGTTGTTGCCTGCCATCTCGAATACTTTATAATCCAACGCTTGAAACAGGGCATCCCCCGCATACACATGGACAACTCCGGAAGGGAGCTGCACCTGCCTGTAATATTGTGTACTCATAATGAATATCTTTTCCTCTCTTGTTTGGATTACCATGGGTTATGCGCTTCTTCATCTCTTCACTCATCGGAATCACCCTTTCGAATAGTATGCAAAAAAAGCCATAGACCTCACCGTCCATGGCTGTTCGTGTTCACAGAAAATAGCATATAACGATCCTATTTCGCCGTCACAAGTCCGCAGAGGCCGATGAAATGAAGCATTGTGCAATTGTCAAGTTACGCGTTTGAAAGCGAATCATAGCCATCGGCCTCCCTTCCATTGATTTACATGCATCATACTACCAGAAGCGGATTAGCGTCAATTCCCTGCGGGCGGAAAAATTAATTATAATCAGGCCTTCCCCTCATCCATTACCGCGAGTGCTAGTTTCTTTCCTTATTCATGTCTCTCGATATATTTAATAAAATCCCCATGCTGGCCAGCGTCACTAACATGGAGGTTCCTCCATAGCTGATCAGCGGAAGGGTTACGCCCGTCATCGGGATCGTGTTGGTCACCCCGCCCATATTAACAAAAGCCTGAACCCCGATCATGCTGATAATCCCTACGCCAACCAGCGGCCCGAACGGTTCCTTGCTGCGTAACGCAACGATCAAGCCCCGCCATATAAAACCAAGGTAAACGAGCAAAAAAAGGAGCGTTCCTACAAATCCAAGCTCCTCCCCGATCACCGGAAAGATAAAGTCATTATAGGGCAGCGGCAAATAATGAAGCTTCTGCACACTTTTTCCAAAGCCGGTTCCCAGTACCCCCCATGGCCAAAAGCGTACATGGCCTGAATGATCTGATAGCCCCTGCCTGCGGGGTCGGACCAAGGATCGAAAAACGTGGTAAACCGGTGCAGCCGGTAATTGTCTCCGTCCGTCGCTCCGCCAAGCAAATAAAGGATCAAACCGATGCCGGCCAAGAATCCCCCGGAGAAGCCGATGAACAAGAAATGCTTTAAGCTTGCCCCGCCGACGAATAGTACAATCAAAGAGACCACAATTAAAATCGCTGTAGATCCCAGATCCGGCTGAAGCATAATCGTTGCGGAAATAAACCCAACCACGAGGAGCGGAGGCACGAACCCCCTTTTAAAATCACTGATGAGGTCCCCCTTCTTGGTGATCAGATTGGCTAAATAAATAATCATCATCAGCTTGGCCAGCTCTGTAGGCTGCAAGGTAAATCCGCCGATGACAATCCAGCTTTTTGCATTATTGATTTCTTTTCCGATAATGGGTGTAATCATCAACAATATAACGACAGAAACAAAAATGAATAAATTCCATTTTTGAAGCATCCGGTAATCTACATTCATGCAAACGAGCATCATAAATGTTCCTAAAACGATGTTGATCACATGCTTTGCCCCGAGAGACAAGGATCCTTCGGAATCAATGGCGATGCTGGAGCTGAAAACGAAAGCAAGTCCAAAACAGACCAGCGAGAAGGTAAGCAGTAATAAAAGGAAATCGGGAGTCCCCCTCCTTGTCCCGGGTTGGTTCCCCTTCTTCACGATTTCGTTTTGTTTCCGCACAGTTATAAGCCCCCTACGAACGGCATGGAAAATAAGTTTTGCTGAATTTAAGGTGCAAGAGTTAGTAGAACATAGGCGATTAACAGCAGTCCGATCAAAACCGGTGCGGCTAGCAGTCCTGCAGCGTAACCGGCCCATGCCTTTTGACAGTTGCTGCTTTTTTTCATGAGGAATGGACCTAACAGTATGGAAATAGAAATCGCGGCGACCGATTGGACCATGAATTGGATATGCCCTTCGGCGTTCCGGAGAGCCCTCCACCAATCAGCGAAATGGATCAGGCTGAGTAAAATATATGCGAGCGTGACGGAAAGAGCGGAAACAATAAAGCCGCGGATAAACAAAACCGTTGCCCCCTGGGATGTGGACTGCCGAATACGTGGGAATAACTGTAAATATAGACGAGAAAAGGAGGATATGGTTGCGGAGATACGAAAAAAAGCCCGGCAGGTGTTTTAAACCTGCCGAGCAGACTTACTAGCGTATTCTTCGTCAATCCTTATACGGATCAAACTCGTCGGCCCCCGCCATGCAGACGCCGATCGGCTTCAGCACATGCAGCACCTCGATCGTCTCCGAGTGGGCGTCCAGCACCTCCTGCAGCTTGCGATAGACGAACGGACTCTCATCCGTACCTGCGCCGCGGAGCTCCACGCCAAAATCACGGACCGCCGCATGCATCTGCGCTGCGGTAATTTGCCCGCCCGTACGGGTGCGGGTTTTCCAGTTCATCTTGCCGGCGGCCTGCGTCCGGCTCATGATCCGGCCCGCTCCGTGCACGGTGCTGTAATAGGCATCGCGGTTCTCGTCCGTATCCTTTCCGCGAACGATAACCGAAATGTCTCCCATGCTTGCCGCCGATAAAGCCGAGCTGGCCGGGAGCGGACGGGGTCGCCCCTTTGCGGACGACGATCGTCTCCTTCCCGCCATGCACCTCTTTCCACGCATAATTATGGTGGTTGTGCACCTCCAGCTCCGCTTCCGCTCCCAGAATCGCCAGCACCTGGCGGATCACATAATCCCTGCCGGCATATGCGTACCTTCCGGCCAGCTTCATGGCCCGGTAATACATATCGCCGAGCTCGCTGCTGAGACCCAGTAGAACGGGGGCTGATCCATCTTCTCGCCGGGTGCATTCGCCAGAAAATCGCGGCCCGCCGCCAAATTGATAAACCCGCTCGCCGTCTTATGCCCGAAGCCGCGGTCGCCGAAGTGGTTGCCGATCCACAGGCGCCCTGTGGCCGTCTCCTCGAACAGATCGACAAAATGGTTCCCGCTCCCCACCGTCCCGAGCTGATCGCGGGCCAGCGCCTTAAGTTTGTCGTGCTCCTGGCGTCCGATTGCGGAATAAACGGCCCAATCCGGGTCGTCGAACAGCTCGTGATCGACCTTCTCGTTATTGGAGCGGCCGATCCCGAAGGAGATTTTTCTCGCGATCTCATCCATGATTCCTGCGATCCGCGGCTTCACATCGGAAGCCTGCAGATTCGTCCGCACCGCTTTATTCCCGCAGGCAATGTCGTAACCCACGCCGGAGGGCGAAATTTGCCCCTCGTAAACCACGACGCCTCCGATGGGCTGACTGTACCCTTTATGATGATCCGCCATCAGCGACGTTTGCACTACGTCTCCGTATTCGGAGCAGGTGATCGCTTGGGCCAAAGCCCCGGCGTCCGGCACACCCCAGACCCGCACGCCGTCTATCGTTTGATAAGCCATTGCATTCACTCCAATTTCAAAATTCACGAATTCTACAATCGCGGATCCATCTCGCGTTCCTTCGCAACCTCGAACAGCAGGTTCGCCGCAATCTCTTTATAGGCTTCATTCTCGGGCGTAATGTCATCGAATCGGACGGACAGCATCTTCCGGCCCAGCTGAAATTCGCTGATCGAAGTTCGCAGCTTCGGGCCGATGCTCTTCTGCTTCATCAGCTTGCGGTATTTGTGCGGGAACCGGTAGTCGTACCCGTAAATGATCGATAAATATTCCGGGTTCCGAACCTTCATATAGGGAGCCGACAGACCGTCATGATCTCCGGCTTGATGACTACACCCTCCATATGGTTCTCTACGGTCAGCCGGGCGAAGAACCGCTCCGCCAGCTCATAGCCGCCGGGGTCGGACAGATCCAAGAGAAGGTAATCGTCATCCGACAGAAAACGGTACACCTCGGAGGTCCTCCATTCCGGCAGTTCTTCCTCCCCGCTCTCGTAGACCACTTTCAACAATCCGAACGGCTTAAATTCCATCTCGCCTTCCTTCGCATACAGCTCCATCTGCCGCTTATACGTCTCGCAGGCTTTCACATGAACGTCCAGCGGTACATGCGTCTCCAGAATGTCATGGACATGCTTGTAGTTTTGGTACACGTTCGCCCCATACTTGTCGCTCAGTGCCGTTTTGGACATGTGGAACTGGTCCTTCTCGAAGCCGCTTGCCTGGTATTCCTCCGCCAACTTATGAAACGCCTGTTCAAAGCCGTGCCGCTTCAGAAAATCAAGCTCGGTTTCGAGCGCTTTTTCGATCGGTTTAAACTGCCGCTGGATCAAGCCTTCCCCGATCGCCGTCCACGGGAGCAGCTCCCCGTCCAACAGCAGCATCTTGACCCCGTTCCGCTCCATGTACCCGCCGAACTTCCGAAGCAACTCACCGTAAATCTCCGTTAAGTCCGCCTGATTGATTTTATACCCGTTCCGGCTGACGGCAAAGCATTGTTCGATGTCTCGATACAGGTAGATGTTGCACCGGGAGCCCATATATTTCGGCTGCAGGACCACCTGCCGGATCCCCTTCTGCGCGAAATACTCGAGTCCCCGCTTCAGCGATTCCAATTCCCCGGAAGCCTCGTCCTTATCCGCAGGCGACATCGTGCCGGAGATAAAGTTGACTTTATTCCGGGTGCAGTAATGCAGCCGGCGCAGCTCCTCGTCGCCCAGCTCCTGAACGGCCACTTTGCGGTCCACTTGGAACATCGGCTTCAGCTCTTCCGCCATCACGGCATGGGCCGACGTATGGGACTTCAGAAACGGCCTGAACGAGATGCTCACCGAGGTAAGTGCGCCTCCATGCACACCGCCGGTATCGATATGAATTTTGTTCTTGATCCGGAAGGCATGCTTCGCGGCAACATGGCCGAAGATGTGATACGGATGATTGCTGACCGCCTCCTCCTTGAGGAACGAGAGTCGCTCCTCCGGCGATACCGACCGGTCGAGGCGGAAGCTGCGCTGATGGCGGACCGAGTTCGCATCCAGCTTGCCGATATATTTGTTCCGGCACGGGGCGTGCGTAATGTAATACGACGGACCGCCGACACCCACCATCCGGTAGAACGGCTTCGATATCGAAAACAAATGGTTAAACTTCTCCAGAAGTACCGGGTCCGCGGCCAAAGCCTTTGTGGAGTCAAAATACGAAGCCAGCGACTCCGGATCGGCACCCTGGATTTCATTCCTCATGAACTTATAGACGAAGTTCTCATGATTGCCCAGGACCAGCCGAAAGTGCTCTCGGTTCTCGTACAGAAACTCGATGATTTCTTTCGTCTGCCCGCCTTTATCGATCCAGTCTCCAGCCAGCACAATCTTCGTTGTCCGCAGCTTTTCCGGGACTGCCAGCTTCCCTTCCTGGATTTGATAGCCGTAATCCCGAAGCAGGCCCTTCAGCTCATTCACGCATTCGTGGACATCGCCGACGACGATGTATTTCTGATCCGGGTCAAGGAAAGTGGCTAAATAATCATCCAGCCCTTCGATAATCACTTTGTACTCCTCATTCGCCTTTCCTTCCGAGGCGGAGTAAAAGTTTTTATACCGCACCTTGTGAATCCTGGAGTAGCCCTCCCGGGACAAAGAACCGAGGACCTCTTTTCTCAGGCGGTTGATATGATTCGTGATTATTTTCTTCGAGCGGTCCGAGGCGTAATAATCGTCCCGGTTCCGGTAATCGAATAAAATTACTTCTACGCTGTAGTTGTTCTCATAGGCAAGCTCCCGGATCTTGGCCCGAAAATCCTCCGCGAGCCCGGTCGTGTCCACCACGGCGAATTCCGCGTTGATCGGGAACGAGGTGACCATTCTCAGCTTCTCGAACAGCAGATGAAAGGCCTGCCCGCTCGCCTCCAGCATCACTTGGTCGTATTTGTCGTAATCGAAGCCCAGGACTTCCTGACGCAGGCTGTCGGATGAAATGTACTGTACGTTGGCCTTGATGTTCTTCTTATCGTCTTCAAATCGCAACTGGGGGATCAGCACTTCCTTGGCGAAGGTCGTTTTGCCGCATTCCGTCGCCCCGACCAGCATGAAGATCGTATGCACTTTCGTCCGGATTTCCACGCCTTAAGCCCCCCTTTTCTTCAAAATAACGCCCTGCGTCGTCCGGATGTTGTTCACCCCGTCACCCAGCGCGACAAATTCATAATGCAAACCCGACTCCTCCAGGACCTCCAGGAACCACTGCCTGAACGCTTCCTGCCCCATCTCCCACTTATGGTCCTCGTGACGGAACCCGCTTAGTTCGTAGAACCGGTTAAAGTCGGAGTTCGGTGTCGTGATGATAAAATGGTCAAAATCCACATGCCGGCAGATCTGCCGGATAAGCTGCTTGGCCTCGTCCGGGCTCATATGCTCGATCACCTCGGTCATGATCACATCCACTTGCTCGCCGTTATACTCTTCCAGGAAACGATCGACCGACGGGTACGTTGCGATATTGTCGATTTCCTTCGACCCCGCCTTGCGCCTCACCGATTCCAGCACCTCCTCGTTGATATCGACCGCGTAATAGCCGCCTTCAATCTTCCCGGCAAAGGGTATGGCGTAGAACCCTTCTCCGCAGCCGATATCCAGGATCGACTTGTTAAACGGCAGGGCGCGCGCGATATAATTCCTTCTTTGCAGAGCCGTTCCGCCAAAATCGAACTGGATGTCGTAGCGGCCGGTTTTCTCGATCTCGGCTTTATATTTTCTAAACCGGTCTTTCGAGGATAAAAAGTTTCTCACGAATAAGTCTGCGGATGTAGAACGGTGCGTCGATGACATGAAGGCTCTTGATGTATTTCTCCAGAATGCTGTCGGAAACATCGAAGCATTCATTGCCGAGCACGGACAGGAACAGGCAAAGCACGCTTACGACATGCAGCAACTGGTACAGGCTTTTCCGTGTCGTTACGGTAAGCGAATAGCTCTTATGAGCCAGATGGCGTACTTCAAACGAGAAACCGGTCATATATTTCTCGAACATATCGATATATCGCAGCACTCGATATGGATCATGTTGATATAAAATTGATGCTCATAGCCCTCCCCATCGCGCTCATCCTGCGCCTTCAGCGGGGCGGAGAAAAACTCGTTCACGGCGTTTAACGGAAATAAGGGCGTGTTGTACCGCGAAACGTTCAAATATTCAAAGCTCTCCTGCTCATGCTTGCTTATACGAAATTTCGTTATCCGCATCTTTAAAATAAACGCTGTAGGTCGCGGCATCCGATTACCAGCCGTAGGCGATGCCTTTCCGAACGGAACGGATCTGCATACGAGCGTTCGGATTCTTCTTGATCATAAATGAAAAGCCCGGGTTGGTTGATCTCACTTGCACAATCGCCATATTCTATCTTCCCCTTGATAAAAGTTACCTGATCGCTCAGCCCCACACTTCCCTCAGCGCGGAGCGGAAGAGTTCATCCAACTGCTCATCCTGCAGGCCCTCCCGAAGCTTCAAGCCAGCCGCTGTCCGCTCATAATAAGCGATTCTCTCCTCGAGATACTCGTTGATCGGGTTCAGCCTGGGCTCGTAATCGAGCTCGTCGCCGGCTTTTTTCCGTACCAGCAGGTCGTCGATGACGGTTCTCAACGCGCGCCCCCGCGGTACCAAGTCTTCAACGAGCAGGTCAAACTCCATCGGCGGCATCCCGTCATGCTTCTCGATCCAGCCGCAGGCCAGAATAGGGCGCAGCACGTAAAAATATTTCTTAATCTTCACCTGCTCCCTCTGCAGGTAATCCCGATAGTTGCCTTTGGCCATGTTGAGATAATGGTACATGCACGATTTGGGCGAGAAGGTCAGCGGGGAGCAGCTTCGGATTTGCTCCGCGACCGAGTATTTCTCGACATAGCGAATGGGCGACTGAAGCCACTCAAGCAGCGGCGGGTTCGACTTCCGGAACAGAATCAGCGCTTTCTTGAGATCCCAGCCGCTAATATCCAGCATGTCGCTGATCGGGCGTTCGATGACATCCCGCTTCTCGAATAGGGACAAATACCAATCCATCGGCCGGATATAGAGGAACCGTACGTCATAATCGCTGTCCTTCGAGGGGAACCCCCAAGCGCGGCTCCCCGATTCGCAGGCATAGAGGATGCGGACTTGCTCTTCCCGCTCGATGGTCTTTAACTCGTCTAGAATTTGCTGCTGAATATCCGTCATGAGGATAACCTCCTGTACTTCGTCTGCTGGCTTTATTTTCTCCTATTTCAGGCATATCGAACATGGCGGAAGTATTACGACGGGCGAAAAAAGCCTCCCGTTCCCTCCCCGCCGCACTCCTGCTACAATGGAAGAAGCTGTTCATTTCCAGATCGGGGAGCCGTATGGCCAAAGAAAGCTTCGATAAAGAGATCCAATTTCTGCGTATGCTGGTCCTGACCAGCGGAGCCTATAACCGGCAAGCAATTTGCCGAACGGCTCGGCATTTCCGTGCATACCTTCGATAAAACGCTGAAGAAGCTCAAAGAAATCGTCCAATCGCTGTACCGCGAGCTCGCGGCCGGGGAGAGCAAGGAGCTGGCCGACGCTATGCGCTACAGCTATTTCGACTCGGCGGATCCCATGCTTGCTGTTCCTGTTCCGCGCCAAGTCCCTGAAGGAATCGGAGAGCGAGCGGCTGTCGCCGCTGCTCGCCGCAATGAACGACAAGCCGCTGACGGCGATGGAGCTGCTCGACGTCTGCTGCAGCGACCTGTCCGCCGACCTGCCCGTCCCGGACGAGAAGACGGTGCGCAGCGACCTGAAGTACCTGGAAGAGGTCGGCGTGATCCGCAGGGAGCCCGGACCGCGGCCTTACCGTTACCGGATTTATAACGATTTGATCCAGGAATTATCGCATGAGGAACTGCTCGACCTTTACGACTTCGTAGATGTCATGGCCAATACGCAGGTCCCGTCGGTCCAAGGCTATTTGCTTCGCGACGGCCTGAAGAAGCATCTGAGCCGGGAGCAGGCGGATAAACAGGCGCTCGAGCCTTTTCTCTATAAATATCATTATTATTCCCGCATTTTGGATGAAGCTCACCTGTTCTCGCCGCTGCACGCCATCTCCGGACGCCGCAAAGTGAAGTTTATTTACTTCTCGCCGAAGACCGAGAAAAGCTACACGTCGAAGAACACGAATCCCCTGTTCGAACGCGAAGCCTCCGGCAATCAGGTCGCCGTCCTGCCGCTCCGGATCGTTTACGATCATCAATACGGCAGGTGGTACCTGCTCGCTCATGGCCGCCAGGGGATCACCAAATTCAGAATGGAAGGAATCACACAGCTGGAAGAGGATGAGGCGGTTAGCGAGGAGCAGTTTCTGGCGAGGCGGCGCGAGCTGGAGGATAAAACCGCAACCAGCTGGCTGGTGGACACCGGCGTGCCGGTCACAGTTCGTGCGCGCTTCTATAACCCGGATGAGCCGGGGCGCAACTTTGTGAAGGAGCGGGTGCTGGCGCAGGGGCAGTGGGGCCGGATCGTGGAGGAGGACACCGAGTCTTTTGTCTATGAAATCACAGTCAACGGAACGACAGAGATTAAGCCGTGGTCGCGGGAGCTTCGGGTCCAGCTGCGAAGTGCTCGAACCGGTCCGGTTCCGCCGCGAAATGATTGCGGAATGGAAGGAGATTCACGCCTACTATGAATCCGTTTGAGAAGATCTTCAATTACCAAATCCTCTCCCGCCTCGAGGACTCCGGTACCTTCATGATCACCGCTCATGAAAGATCATGGCTGAAAGCCGTACTTCAGCATCCGGCCGCCTCCCAGGCCCTCAGCCCGGATACCCTGCTCAAGCTGCATGCCTTCGTCGAAGAAGCCTCGGCTATGGATGTCTCGGAGCATTTTGCACATAAGGCGAGGAGTGTGGAACGGCAAATCTATCATCCGTCGCTGCGCCCTCCGCCGCGCGATCATGAGCCGGAGAGCCGTTCGCCTGACGTACAGCGTGAAAGGAAACCGGACCCATGCGGGTCAATCCGGGTTTCCTTACCGGCTGGAGTATTCGATGGTGAAGCGGGAGTGGTACCTGATTTGGTACCATCTAAGGCACCATGCGCTCATGATCACGAAGCTCGACAATATCGTCTCGGCAGTGGAGGAGGATCTGCGATCCACGGATCCCGCACAGTTACTGGAGAAGATCGAGCGGATGATCGAGAGCGGAAGAGAAACGGCCGTCATTGAGGTCGTGAACAGCTATAACCGGGAATTGTCCAGGATCCTGTATGCCTTCTCCTGCTTCGAGAAGGAAGTTGCTTACGATTCGGAGAAGGACACCTACACGGTACACCTTACTTTTCTAGCAAATGAACGGGAATATGTTCTCTCCAAAATCCGCTTTCTCGGCAAACGAGTCCGGATCATAGAAGGGGATTATCTCAGAAAAAGAATGCTGGAATCCTCCGTCAAGGCGCTGGAACGGTATGGTGTTTCGGCTGTTCATGACTAATACAGCCCCGCTCCACCCAAGCATCGGGTATCCAAAATGTAACGTGGCCCCTTGGAAAATAAAGGCATATCAGGTAGCCTATCGTTGGTTCATCAAAATAGGATCATGGAGGGATTTCGTTGAAGCTGTACCATTCCGTGTTACTTGGTATGCTATATCTCATTACCGTCTTCGCCGTATTTACCGATAAAGCATCCGCCGCTGACGGCAAATGCGGCCGTCTTCCCTGTTCCCGTTTGAGCGCAGCCAAATAAATCTCTGCCGGCCAACACTGCCGGGATTGCAAAAAGAAAAGCCCAAGCATGTACTTCTTGGGCTTCTAGCTTCATTCTTATGTCAATTATTGATCAGCATATTCCCTATTCGCTGAATCAAGCATGGATTTCCAATTCGCAAAATCCGTCTCTCTTGCAACATGCCTATCTAAAAGCTCGCCGGAAATGTTCTTGATCTCTTCATGTGTCTTAGCTTGAAAGTTCCCTTTATCCAAAAACTCTTCAAAACTCTTAAAGCCGGAATGCTTACTCATGAATGATTCATTAAACAGCTTTCCTAATGAAATATGATTCGGATCTTCTTCAATCGTTTTCTGCCCTTGTAATTCCTTCAGCGACTCATCAAATGACATTGGCTTGTGCTTTCTCAGAATACCACCCCTACATCTGTTTTATAGATTCCAGCCTACCTTCGCGATAACGAAGCCCACTCGTTTTCAAGCCACTTATCGAAGTCATCGCCTTTTTCACCTTCGAGGGTATCATATACATCCAGTCTCATCTTTTTCAACTTCTCTTTAAACTCTTCAAAGGAATGACCTTCCGGCAAGCTTTTCTTAATTCTTACCAAAATTTTGGTAACCCCTTTAATCAAGTCGCCTTTTTTCCTTGGCGGCCGTTCAACATCTTCGCCAAATTCCTTGAGCTTCTGGAATGCAGCCTCTTGAATTTTGTACAAGGCATCATTGTACATTCGATGCATGAGGACGTCGATGGTTTTTTCGTGCCTCCACTGACCCAACTCTTCCACAGCATTCAAACGCTCTCTCCAATTGGATGCTCGATTCGCAGATATTTTTAATTGCTCGTAATTTGAAGGCAATTCGTTTTTCACTTCATTTTTACTCAAACGATCCCATCCCGTCATATTATTAATTAATTTTCATAAAAGAGGCCGCAGGCTGTACTACTTGCCGGATTTTTGCCCTTTATGCTGATTGGAAGTCGCTGCGCCATCCTGACTTTTCGTGCCTTTGCTCTTATAAGGTTTGGGTGCGTTTTTTGCTCGGTTGGCACTGGCTTGCCATCGGTTCCAGCCCTTTTTGTCTGTTCCCCTGCCTGTACCGCCTTTGCCCTTAGCTTTACTCAGGTTCATCACTCCATTATGATTTGTACTGCGCCTCCGGGGAATGGCCACAATATTCAGACCATTTCGTATCATTCAGCCTCTTCACTACAGTTTATTTAGTATAACATACATTTACTATTCCATACCGCTATATTCCCCGACCTTCCCCATATCCCTCGACATACAACAACTTTGGCCCGGAAATTGTAACTTTGGCCCCTTGGAAAATATAGGTGTATCAGGTAGCCTATTGTTGGTTCATCAAAACAGGATCATGGAGGGATATCGTTGAAGTTATACCGATCGGTATTACTAGGTATGCTGTTTCTTATCGCCTTCTTCGCTGTAATGACCGACAAAGCCACTGCCGCTGAGGAGCGAACCCCATTAAAGTCTTCGTCGATACGACGGAAATCCGCTTCGAAGTCCAGCCGGTTGTGGTCGAAGGCACCACATTGGTACAGTTCCGGCCTCTCTTTGAAGCTATGGGGATGAAGGTTCAATGGGACGAGGCGACCCGTATCGTGACGGGTTCGAAGGAGGGGCTCCAGATCACGCTTCGCATTGACGATCCGCATGCGACGGTAAACGGCAAGCAGATGGATCTCGCTCAAAGCGCGCAGATCGTTAGCGGCAAGCACGATGGTGCCGCTGCGTTTTATCGGGGAAGCCACAGGGGCGATCGTCCACTGGGACCAGGTCAACCGGGAAATCACGGTTGTTACTGACCGTTTGCTGACCGCCCTTGGCATGAGCAAGGAAGAGATGCAGAAGCGGCTGGCCGATTATACGGCCAAGCAGCAGCAGACGTCCGGTTCATCGCCTGCAGCAACCACTTCGCCGCCGACGCCACCACCCCCTCCTTCGTCTTCCGAGCCCAGCCCGGCAGCACCGACGGCCCCGGACAAGGTGGAAAGCCCTGCTAATAAACCGATCGATTTGACGGCCCTGAAGGGCATGTACTACGGATTCCGGGATGATTTCGGAGGCTACGAATGCGGGGGCGCCTGCTGGGATCTGTATACCTTCCTTCCGGATCAGCATATCTTCGTCGGCGCTCCTCCGAAAGGCGGGCCGGAAACGATCGATTGCACCCGCGACGGCCGCAGCACTTATACGATTTCCGAAGGCAAGCTGAAGCTGAGTAACGGGAAGAGCTACCCCATCCGTGTATCCGACAAGGGAGAATTGTTCATTAACGATGTGTATATGACTTCCGTTACACCCGCGGCCGAAGGCCTGAAGCTTAAGGGAACCTACAAATATATCGGATACAGCGGCTTGGTCGGGATTAACGCCTTCTCCACATCTTGGACGGAATACCTCACCTTCTCGAGCGATGGGACATTTGAAAGCACCGACCTCTCTTTGTCATCGCTCGATGTGCAGGTCTCCAAAACCAATTCGTCCGGAACGAAGAGCGATAAGGGAACCTACCAAATCTCGGGCAATACCATCACGCTCACGTACGGGGACGGAACCGTCGTTCACAGCCTCTTCTTCGACCACTATCCTGACGGGAAAGACCGGCTGAGCAACATCCAGATCGGGAGCAACCGCTTTTATATTCCGAAAGATTAGCAGTCCCCGCAGCGCGCAAGGACGGCAGCCCCTGGAGGGCGGCCGTCCTTTTTCTTCAGATCCACACGACTCCGCGTACAACCCCGGCAGTCCGTCTCCACATGGCCAAAGGTTAATATAAATCTTCCGTCGGAAGGATTCCTAAGCTCTTGGCTTTCTTAACCACCTCGACCCGCGAGCCGACATGCAGCTTCTGGAACAGCTCGGTGAGGCTGTATTCGAGAGAGCGCTGGCTGATCATGAGCGTTTTGGAAATCTCCTTGTTGCTCTTTCCCTTGGCCAGCTCCCTTAACAGCTTCTCTTCCTCGGGCGTAATGACCGCCCGGTCGCTTTCCGTGTCGCCGGGCACCACAATTTCCTGGCGCCTCAGCTGCCTCAGCGACTGCATCGGAATGACGGCCTCCTTCCTTCCGGCGCAGCGAATCGCTTGAATGAGTTGCTCCCGAGTGGACGTCTTCGCAATAAAACCGGATACTCCCGATTCCATCAGCAAATTAAAGTGCGGTGCGATATCGAATCCCGAATAAATCAGGATGACGGCATCCGGCACATATTCCAGAACCTTGCGCGTCAAATCCGCACCGTTCGTATTCGGCATGTACAGATCGAACAGCATGACGTCGAACTTCTTCAGCCGCACCAGGTCCGGCACGCAGTAGACATCCGTCTCGATCGTCACCTTCATCCCCGGCTCCGATTCGATCAGCATCTGGGTACCCTCGACGACCGACCGGTGATCGTCAACCAATAAGATTTCCATGGCATTCACCTCCAGGATGGGACAATATCGGAAGGGATAGGTCGACATGAAACCCTTGCCGGGGAGCCGAGCTTATCTCTACCTGTCCTTCCAGGCTCAGCACCCTTTTTTCAATGCCGGCAATCCCCATATTCTCAAACGACCCCTTCAAACCGGATAATTCCATCCCGACTCCATCATCGGAATAAGCAAAATGAATCCGCCCGTTCTTGCTGCTCAGAGTCATCGTTACTTTACTTGCCTGGGAGTGCTTATTTGCGTTATGGAGCGGCTCCTGAACGATCCGGTAGACGCCGAGAATTTGCTCTTCCGTTAACGTAACCCCGAGCGTCTCCGCGGAAAATTCAATTTCATAATTGGAAAACATGCGCGCATAGGAGAAGAGACTTTTCAGCGACTCCACCAGCCCCATTTTAAGCAGAAAAGGAGGACGCACTCGTTGCAGGTCATCCGGATCTGGTGAATAGCGTCCAGCGAGCCCCTCTTCGATCCGCTTGAGTTCAAGCTCCGTTTCGCCCGTGAACTTCGCGGAGGAGCGAAGTGATTCCAGCTTGCGGTACCAGATGATCAAATCCTGCAGGACCGAATCGTGCAAATCGCTCGACAGCGAAGCCCTTTCCTTCTCGGACAGATTAAACAGCGACCTTAACATCCATTTGGGCGTTTCGCCGCCGCTTACCGACTCCTCCAGCCGCCTCATTAAATCCTCCAGCAGGTGGAGATTGTCATAAAGTATCGTGACATAACGGACGGACGTCTCCAGCCATTCCTTCTCAATCTCGAGCATGGCATCTTCCTTGAAGATCCGCAGGTAAACCGGTCCGCCGCTTCTCGCCGATTCGGATCCACATGTCCCGCGAGTTCATGATCGATTGCTCCCGCCCCCGCGGCACCTCTTCGATGCTTGCATCCGTTACCTGCAGCACCTCCCGAACCTCGGCCAGCGGCCGCTCCTCGAGCTCCGAGACCTTCATCACGTTCGCCAGATCGTTCGAGAAGCGGCTCAAGCTTTCCTGAAGGGTCTTGTACCTCTTCTCGCGCCGGATCAGCTCCCTCTCTTCTCTCTTCCGCTGCGTTATATCCTTGACGATGCCATGAATCCCGTTCAGCTGCCCGAACATAAAAATCGGCACAAACGTGATCTGCACGATTTTCTCGCCGTGGGCGGACTTTACGATCCGGCATTCCAGGTCCCTCGACTCCTGCCGCTGAATAACCTGGAACAAGGCTTCATAGACCTGCGCATGATCCTCGTCCATAATGAGCCCCATGAAGCGGCGGTCGTTCAGCTTATCGAATTCGATACCCGTTATCTTCTCGAAAGAACGGTTGGCGTTCACAAAATAAAATCCGTTCAAATCGATGGAAAAAACGCCGTCCAAATTATTCTCGAACAACGATTTATACCGCTGCTCGCTTTCTTCAAGCGCCAGCTCGGAGCGTTTCTTCTCCGTCACGTCCATCAGAATCCCGTCGATCCGCTCGATGGCGCCGGTATAGTCGCTGTAAGGATGCATCGTCATCTTGATCCACCGGGTTCCTTCTTCATGGAGCAGACCGGAAGGTCTTTACAACCGGAACCCCCTATCCAGTCGCTGTTTTACCTCATACATGAGGGCGGCGTCATCCTCCGGGTGCATATGACGGTGCAGCAGGATAGGTCTTGCCATGACTTCCTGCCTGGAGAGTCCAAAGATCTTCTCAATGCTGGCCGAGCAATAGGTCAGGCTGGAAAAGCCGGCGTCCGTCGAGATCACCGCCGCATTGATGTTCTCCAATATATTCTCAAGCAGCTGCTCCGTTTGCTTCTGTTCCGTCACATCCCGGGCCACGGCCACCACGTATGGCTTGCCGCCTTCCCTATCCGTTACCGGCTTCACCCGGGTTTCGACATACAACGTATGGCCCTTGGCATGAACCAGGCGGTATTCCAGCTGCATCGGCTCGCTTCGTTCGAACTACTTCCGCACGCATAGAGCGTACGCGGTCCCGGTCTTCCGGGTGAATGATGTCGAATGCATCCCGGCCTTCGTAGGATTCCACCGGATAACCCGTTAACGACTCGAAGGACGGAGAGATATAGCGAACCAGAGCTTCGTCATCCACCAAGACCATCGCGTCAATCGTATTTTCCGCTACAATCCGGTACTTCTCATCCTGCCGCAGGGCCGTGTCAGCCGCTGCACGATTACCCGGCCTTTCTTGCTCCGCCCCTTGAATCACATCTTCCAAAGGTCCCATAACCGTAAACTTCCCCTCTTTGCTGACGTTAAGGAAAACTTCTTCCCATAGTATACTTCATCCTCCGATACCGAATCGCGCAAAAAAGTAGCATAGCCCCGCAAATGAATTCCCTAAAAACCTGCCAATTAAGAAAAATCTCACGAATATTGTAAAAAATTCAGTTTTTATATTACAAAAATCTGCTAGAATAAAAATAAGTATAACGACCGGGAGATGAACTGGGGGACATATATGATTTCAACGGATAAACCTGAATTTATTTTACAATCGAATCTATTGTGTAAAGACCTTGGCATGGATCCCAAAAAGGTTCCATTCCCCCAGAAGATACTGACGCCCGCAGAACTGGATCAGAAGAGAGAAGAGTATGATGAAATTTTATCCGTCGTAAGCTTCTTCGGCCAGAAAATCCTTCATTATTTAAAGGGTACCCCCATCCTCTTATCCGTTTCCGACGATCAAGGCTTTATCCTGCATATGATGGGTGACGAGACGATCAAAAAAACCATCAACGAGCTCGGTATCAGACCGGGTGTGCAGTTTACCGAAGACAGTATGGGAACGAACGTAGTTAGTTTGTCGTTAAAACACAACCGGACCCCCATTCAAATTATCGGCGACGATCATTATCACGAGTACCTGCACGGAAGTGCCTGCTATGGCGTTGCCTTTCATTATACGGACGTGAACGATCTGCTTGGCGACTTAATTATCATGACGGCCATAGACCTGCAGAATCCGATGCTGATCACATTGCTGGCTACGGTGGCCGACTCGATTGAAAGAGAGCTCTTGCTTCGCAAGCAGAACCGGAAATTGAATATTCTGAATCAAATTATTATGGACAACACCCGGAACGGCATCGTACTCACCAACCGGGAAGGGGAAATTATTGAGTTCAACCAATACGCCGAATTATTTACGGGCAAATCCAAATCGGAAATGCTGGGCAAACAGGTACAGCACTTGACCTCGATGGGCGGCTATATCTACGACGTCCTCCAGAACGGGAAGACGATTGAAGACATCCAGATGGATTTTGAGCAGGAATCCACCGACGACCGGCTTGTATGCTTGTTCGACGCTTATCCGCTTTATGATGAGAAAAAGCAGCTTCTAGGCGCCTTTGGCCAGTTTAGGAGCATTACGGAGAGGGTTAAGGCCGAAGAGAAGTTCAATTATCTCGCCAACCATGACGATTTGACCAAGCCGCCTAACCGGCGCTTCTACAAGGATAAGGTGAATCATCTCATCCGGCAATCACAGGAAAGCGGCGATCCGTTCGCGGTCGTCTGCCTCGATTTGGACCGTTTCAAAATTATCAACGATACGCTAGGCCATTCCAGCGGCGATTTGCTCCTCACTATGGTTGCTTCCCGATTCCGCGAGACGCTCGCGCCAGGCGATTTTGTTGCAAGGATGGGGGGCGATGAATTTATGTTTGCCTTCCCCATAGTAGGGATGAGAAGGCTGTTTTGGAAAGGGTGAAAGCGATACTCCATATTTTTAAAGAGCCCTTCGATTTGAAAGGCTACGAGTTTCATTTAACAGCCAGTGCAGGGATCTCCATGTATCCGAAAGACGGGAACAGTGTGGAAAGCCTTATGATTTCCGCAGATACGGCGATGTATAACGCGAAGAACCGGGGGCTCAACCTGTACGCCTTCTACTCTCCCGAAATGAATGCAACGACCCGCGAGAAAATCGTGCTGGAAAGCTCGCTTCGCAAAGCCATAGATAACGGGGAGCTTCGGCTGTTCTACCAACCCCAAGTAGATATTGCGAGCGGAGAGATTAAAGGAGTAGAGGCACTGCTCAGGTGGCGAGCATCCCGGCAAGGGGCTCATCCTGCCCAGCGAATTCATCCCGATTGCGGAAGAGACGGGCCTGATCAATCAAATCGACCGGTGGGTCCTGCTGTCCGCCTGCCGCCAGAATAAGAAGTGGCAGGATCAGGGGTCGCCCCCGTTCCGGGTTTCGATTAACATCTCCTCGCTGGAGTTCCACGACGAATCCTTTACCGATCTGGTGAAGGAAGTTCTGCTTGAGACCGGGCTGGAGCCGAAATACCTGGATCTGGAAATTACCGAAACGATGACCATGAATGTGAACCACGCGATCCCTATGCTTAAAAAACTGCATTCGCTGGGCATTCAAATCAGCATGGATGATTTCGGGACAGGGTACAGCTCACTCAATTATTTGAAAAACTTCTCGATCGACCGGTTGAAAATCGACCAAAGCTTCGTTCGCGACATTTCGAAAGGCTCCAATGGGACGAACATCGTCAGCGTCATCATAGCGATGGCTCACAGCATGAATCTGGAAGTGGTCGCCGAAGGGGTCGAGGAGAAAGATCAGCTCCGTTTTCTGCAGGTTCAAAAATGCAATGAAGTGCAGGGTTTTTATTTTAGTCCTCCCATTCCGGCCGAGGAGTTCGAAGCATCCTTTTCCGAACTGAGTTCCAAAATGAAATCGTTACACTAATCCTCGGGGGGATTCCACCTTATGTCAACGGTGAGCAGTATATTAGTAAAACTACTCAAGAACTGGGGAGTTACACATGTTTTCGGCATACCCGGCAAGCCTGTAACTCCGCTTGTCCTGGATATGGACAACGCCGGCATTACTTTTGTACTAAGCAAACATGAAGGAGGGGCCGGCCTGGAGGTCGCGGGCTATGCTTTTGCACGCCACACGCTGGGGGTCGCACTTGGCACGGCCGGACCCGGCGGGATCAATATGCTGAACGCGAGCCGGCCAGGCGCTGTATACGAATCTGCCGGTCCTCTTCCTGACCGGTTCGCCGCCCATTCGCGAAATGGGCAAAGTTCTCGGCCAAGACAGCACCATGTTCGGTACGGACCTGGTCAAGATGTTCGAACCCGTAACGAAATTCAGTGCGCGGGTCGACCGCGGCGAACTCTTCAAGTGCTATCTGGAGCATGCCATCGAGCAAGCCTTTACCGGCGTCAGAGGACCTGTCCATTTGTGCATCCCGCTTGATGTATTGTCGGAGCAAATCGATGACTTCGATCTGGAGCTCCCGGATGCTTATCCGGAAGCGATCGCTTCGAATTTGGATCAGGTCGCTTCCCTTCTGGCCGAGGCGAAGCGCCCCCTATTATTCCTCGGCGGCGCCCTTCATGCCCAGAAGGCGTACCAAGAAATCGAGGCCTTCGCCAGCCGGTGGTCGATTCCCGTGGCAACGACTCCGGGCGGCAAGGGCGTGATCCGGTCGGACCACCCGCTGCATCTGGGCCCTTACGGACTTGGCGGCAATGCGCTAACGGAAGCATATCTGCGCGAAGGCGTCGATCTGATGATCGTCGTGGGCGACCAGCTGAGCGATCTGGAGATTCCGGGGTTGAGCCCGGCGCTGTACCCCAAGCATATGGTCCATTTTGACTATGCTCCCCGCTTTATTGGCAAAGCACTGCCGATACCCACTACAGCCGTGCTCGGCAGCATCCGAAGCAATCTGCAGGCGCTGCTCAAATATACGAGTCCTAGAACGGCGCGAGAGATATTCCTGTCGTTATCGAAAGCGAGCCGGCCTATGAACCCACCGGCTATCTGCGCGGCAAAGAGGTCATGGAGGTGCTTCGCGAAGAACTCCCTCCGGATACGCTGGTTTACGGGGATGCCGGCGACCACTCGTTCTATGCGATCAAATATTTTGACATTATCGAGCCGGGAACGTTTTATTTCGAAGAAGTCTATGCCACTATGGGACGGGCCATCGGTTACGCCGTCGGGGCTAAATTCGGAGCGCCGGAAAGAACGGTTGCCTGTCTGACCGGCGACGGCCGCATGTTCATGAACGGTACAGAGGTTTCCACATCGGTCAACTATGGCGCGCCCGTTCTTTTCTTCGTTGCGAACAACGGGAGTCTCGACATGGTGGATAAAGGAATGGCAAGGCATTTGGGCCGGGCGGTCGGCACTACATACACAGCATCGCTGGACGGCGCGAAATTCGGCGAATCCCTCGGCGCAAGAGGTTACCGCTGCACCACAGCGGCGGAGCTTCGAGCCGCCATTCAGGAAGCTCTCCAGCATAACCAAACGAGCGTTATCGATATCATCATGGATCCCGAAGAAATTCCCCCGACCATGAAGAGGGGCTAAAAGGAGTTTTACGCATGAATCCCAATCAAACGAATCAGCGAGCGATACGAAACCGGCATAAGCACCCTGCAGACCATGGTCGGGGACAACGGTGTCGAGATGTTGAAACAAATCGGCAAGTTCTTCCCGGACTTCGGCCATACCCTGATCGCTTTCGGCTTCGGCGACCTGTACTCGCGGGAGGTCCTTGATTTAAAGCAGCGCGAGATGATCACCATCACCTCACTGATTACTCAAGGTGCCTTCGAACAACTGCCGTTTCACCTTCATGCCGCTCTGAATGTGGGAATGAAGCCGGAAGAAGTTCTGGAAATCATCCTCCACTGCGGCGGCTATGCCGGATTTCCCAAAGCCTGCAGCGCCCTCGAGGCCGCCCGGAAAGTGTTCCAGGACCGGGGGATCGAGGTTGGGAAGGAATAAGGATTACTTCGTCTAAAGGAGCCAATCCCTCGAAAGAGGAAAATACTTTGAGGAATTTCCAGAATAATAACAAAAACTTCCGATGTTTATAGACTATCGGAAGTTTTATTTTTAGGCTTTTAGGGTAAACTCAGAAATTGAATTTTTTGTAATTATCCTTTTTGAAATCGGTCGGAGGGCCCATAATGACTGTCTTGCCGTCAGACTTCAGTTCGATTTTCCCGACGTTTGGAATGTCTGCACCGTTCTCGATTTTCTTGCCTTCCAGAAGCTGTTTGGCTAAATAGACGGTCAAATAACCGAGCTTAGCCGGATCCCACAATATAGCGACGTTAAGCGAGCCGTCCTCCAGAAACGGTCCGGAGTCTGTCGGAAGCGCCGTGCCGACGACCGCGATTTTACCCTGCGGCTTCTTCTCCTGAACCGCCTGCGCCGCACCGAGCGGGGCCGGCGTACTGTAGCCTACAATGCCTTTCAGATTCGGATACGCTTTGATCAGATCGAGCGTTTTCTGGTAAGCGACTTGCTGCTTCTCGTCGGTCGGTACGCGGTCGGTTACCAGTTTTAAGCCGGGATATTTGCTCTTGGCATACTTTTGGCCCAGATCGATCCAGGTGTTCAAATTGTTGGCCGACAAGCCGCCGGTGACGACTGCGTATTCGCCGTTGTCGCCCATCAAGCCGACAAGCGAGTCGATGATATGTTCGGCATACACTTTATCGTCGATTTGATGCACCGACAGCTCGACCAGCGACGGATCGGCCGGCGTATCCCAGTCGAGCACCTTGATTCCCGCTTCCTTCGCTTTTTTCAGCACCGGCGTCAGCGCAGCCGCGTCGTTCGGCGCTACGGCGATCGCGTCGACCTTTTTGCTGATCAAGTCCTCGATCACTTTCACTTGCTTGGTGCGTCCGCTTCGGTCGGTCCGGTATAAATCACATCGATCCCTAGATCCTGCCCCGCCTTCTTTGCTCCTTGCTCGGAAGCGTTAAAATAAGGAATACCGACCAGCTTGGGCACGACCGCAACCGTCAGCTTGCCTTTTTCGCCGTCGCAACTTCCTCCTGCTTTCCGCCGCCGGGTGCGCCCGTCTCCTTTGTTTGTCCCGATGTGCCGCAAGCGGCCAAGAACATGGACATCAGCAGCACAAGACAAAATGCCGACAACCAACCTTTTTTCATCTGAATGTTCCTCCCTTATTTTGGTTCGATCTATGTTTGTCAACCGGCCTTATTCGGCCGAAGTCAACGCATCGACGATTCGGTCTAGGCCGTTTTGGCCGAATTTTCCCCTGCGGTCGCCCGGCGCCTTAGTTTCGCCGCCAGCTGCAATCGCTCAGCCCAATAATTGGCCAGCAGGACGACGATAAGGACTGCTCCCATCAAGAGGCCCACGATATGCGGGGAAACCCCGTACAAATTTAGCGCACTTGACAGAATCTGAAACGTGCATACGCCCAGCAAGGTGCCTTTCACCGTCCCATAACCGCCCTTGACGCTAGTGCCTCCGAGCACGATCGCCGCTACGCTTTGCAGCAAATAGGAGGAGCCGTAATCGACTTTGGCCGAGTTGTACCGCGAAGTCATGACGACCGCCGCCACCGCCGCCATGCAGGCGGCAAACAAATAGACAAGAATCAGCACGCGCCTCACCCTGATGCCGGAAAAGGCCGAAGCCGTAGGACTGCTGCCGATCATGTATACGCTGCGGCCCCAAACCGTCCGGTTAAGCAGCAGTGCGGCCACTGCTGCCGCCGCCGCCAGGATCAGCATAGGAACCGGGATCGGACCGATCGTCCCTCCGCCGATCCAGCCGTAGGAATCCGGAAATCCGGAGATCGAGCCTCCTTTCGTCAGTTTCAGCGCGATCCCTTCAAACAAGATCATCGTTCCCAAGGTAAGCACGATCGGCGAAATGCCGATGTAGGCAATAAAGAGGGCGTTGATCCAGCCGCACAGGAGCGCTGTCATTAGGCCCAGTGCCAGAGCTGCAGGCACGGGCCAGCCCTGGACGAGCCCCCAGGCAACGGCAATGCCGGACAAGGAAGCCATATACGTAATGGAAAGATCGATGCCTGCCGTCAGCACGACAACCATCATCCCAAGCGAGATCAAGCCTAATTCCGGCATTTGCGCCATCATCGACTGCAAATTGGCCTCCGACATAAAGTTCGGAGCGGTGAAAGAAAACAGTAGAAATAATCCCGCAAACAGGCACAGTAACGTTTTCTCATAGCCGGTTAGTTTCAAAGATAGTTTCAAACTTACTCCCTCCCCCTCTATGACATCACATCGATTCGGGCAAGCCGCTTCTCCCGATATTTTCGCTGGATGACGTCGATCGAAACGGCGACGACGATAAACAGCCCGGTAATCACCTTGTGCCAGAAGCTGGGCACATGCGCCAGCGTCAAGCCGTTGCCGATCAGAGCAAGCAGTCCGACGCCAAGAAGCGTCCCTGCGACGGCTGCCAGCGCCGCCCAATATGTTGGCCCCCCAAGAACAACCGCGGCAATCACCTGCAGTTCGAAGCCGGTAAAAGCGTTCGGATCGACCTGACGGTAGATGGAGGTATGCACGAACGCGGATATTCCAGCCAGGAAGCCCATGTAGGCGTAGACGAACAGCTGCACCTGATCGGTCCGAATGCCGGACCTTTCCGCGGAAAGCGGATTTCCGCCCATGGCATAAATGGCCCGCCCGATGCGCAAATACTTCAGCATATAAGCCGTGCCGGCTGCGACCGCAATGAGGAACAGGATTTGCACCGGGATAACCCCGAACAGCTTCAAACGCCCGAACTCGATAAACGACGCCGGAAGATTATTGATCCAGGATCCGTCGGTGACGTACATCGTAATCCCGTTAAAAATGGATAGCGTAGCAAGCGTTACGACAATGGCGTGCACTTTGATTTTCGATACCAAGAGTCCGTTCAACCCACCGAGCAGCGTCCCGCTCGCCGCTGACACCAGCGACGTAATGGGGAATGAATACCCCGCCGCAACCATGAATTTGCCGATCAGCACCGTTATTGCGGCGGTCATCGCCCCAACGGAGACGTCGATGCCGCCGATAATAATAACAAGCGTCATGCCGACGGCCAGAATGCTTAGAACGACGTTGGTTTGTACCAGATCGATCAGGTTGTCGGCCGTCAGAAACACCGGGCTTGCCGCCGACAATACGACGAAGAGCAGGGCCAACACGAGCAGGATGCCGCCCTCTTTCGATTTGATGAGTCTCATCCCGTTTCCCCGCCTTTTGCAGCGGCGGCCTCCGTGGGCGTGCCGAGGAGCGCTTTGCTCATGATGTCCACTTGGGTGGCGTGCCTGCCGTCAAATTCGCCCACCAGCCGGCCGCGCCGCATGACCAGGATGCGGTGGCAGGAAGCGAGCACCTCCGGCGGCTCCGACGAGATCATGAGGATGGCCATCCCCTCACTGGCCAAATCCCGCAGCAAACGGTGAATTTCCGTCTTCGCCCCGATGTCGATGCCGTTGGTCGGTTCGTCGATAATCAGTAGTCGCGGGCGGGCGAAGCCAGCCATTTGGCGATGACGACCTTCTGCTGATTGCCCCCGGACAGCTGGCTGACAGGCATATCCGGCGCCTTCGGCCTGACGTCCAGCTTGGACATGTACTGCTCCGCCAGCTCCCGCTCCTTCCTCGGGCGGATCAAGCGCACCCGGTTCGTTAGCTTGGGCAGCACCGCCAGGGAAATGTTGCGCGCGATTGTCTGAGGCAGCACAAGCCCTTGCAGCTGGCGGCTTTCCGGCACATACGCGATGCCGTGCCGAAGCGCGTCCTGCGTGGATCTGAGTTTGACCCGCCGGCCGTTCAGCCGGATTTCCCCGCTATCCGCTTCCTGAAGGCCGAAGAGCGCATGAGCGAGCTCCGTCCGGCCGGCTCCCACGAGTCCGGTGATCCCAACAATTTCACCGGCGCAAACAGAGAGAGCAATGTTGTGAAAATGGCCTTTTTTCGATAAATCTTTAACCTCGAGCACCATGGGGGAACCCGCGGGCGGCCTTGCGTTGTGCCTTTCGTATTCGACCGTTCTTCCTACCATGAGCGAGATCAGCTTCGCCTCATCCAATTCGGCCTTGTCATAGCGGCCGATAAACTTTCCGTCCCGCAATACGGTGAAGCGGTCCGATATGGCAAACAATTCATCCAGCTTGTGGCTGACAAAAAGGATGGAAACACCGGAGCTTCTCAGCTCCCGAATAATGCGGAACAGCAGTTCGACTTCCCCTGCCGAAAGCGAGGACGTCGGTTCATCCAGCACGATCAGCTTGGCCTGGAAGGAAATCGCCCTCGCGATCGAGACGAGTCGCTGCTTGGCAATGCTGAGGCTCTCCAGCGGCGACTGCAGATCGAGCTCTACGCCGAGCCTCTCCAGCGCCTGCTTCGCCGTTTGCCGGACCTCGCTCCAATTCACCCGGTACTTCCCGCCCGCAACGTGCCCAATGACGATATTCTCGGCCACCGATAAATTGGGGAACAAGCTGAGGTCCTGGTAATTGACCGAAATGCCGCGGCGAATCGCATCCATCGCGCTGTTCAGCTCCACAGGATTGCCGGCGATTTCGAACCTTCCTCCCGGATCCGGCCCAAGGACACCGGCCAAAATTTTGATCAACGTCGATTTGCCGGCTCCGTTCTCCCCACAAGAGCATGGACCTCCCCTTGCCGTACGGTGAGCGAAACCCGGTCAAGCGCCTTCACTCCGGGATAAGTTTTACTGATGTCTGTCATCTTCAGCAGTGGTGACGGGTCCATCATACCCCTCCTCCTTATGACGTGCGCCTGTCCCTCAGACGAGCCCGTATTTGGCCTGCATCGACCGGATAAACGATACGCCTTCGCGGATTAACGTATCTCCGTCGGGAGCGAGCTGGCGCCATACCCAAGTGTTCATGTTATCCGTTACGTCGACGAACGATTCTAGTGCGGCGTATCCGTCGTAATGAATTTCGCCGAGGGCCCGGAACAAATCGTCCCAATGTACAAGCCCCGTTCCGGGGATGCCGCGGTCGTTCTCGCACAAATGAAGGTGCATGAGCTTCGGTCCGGCCTGCCTGACCGCTTCGGAAAACCGTTTTTCCTCGATGTTCATGTGATAGGTATCGAGGTGAACACCCACATTGTCCATGCCGATCCTATCGATCATGCTCATGGCCTGCTGCGAAGTATTGATGAGATAGGTTTCATAACGGTTGACCGGCTCCAGCCCGATCCTCACCCCTTCACTCGCGGCATATTCGGCCACTTCGCGCAAGCCTTCCGCGACCATCCGCCACTCTGCTTCCACAGGGCGCCGCTTAGCCGCCTTGACGTGCTGCGAGTAGATGACTCCGCTCAGCTGGCGTGCGCCGACGCGGCTTGTCATGGCGACGCACGTTTTTAAATAATCGACTGCCCTTTTCCGTTCTTCCGGATCTTCCGACGTCAAATCCATGCCTTCCAGCAGCACCGTCGAAGTACAGCTGTCCAGCCCCGCGTCCTGCGGCCGCTTGCGAACAGCTCCCGCATCAAACGTATCCAGACACATGAGCGGCACTCGATAAAATCCATGCCGAGCCCTTTGGCACGGTCGATCAAATGCAGCGTTTCGTTGCTCCACTGCGAGCACCACGCATAGGCGTGTATCCCCAATTTCACTTTCGTCCACTCCCCTTAAAATTGTACGCCTTCATTCTAATTCGAATGGAAGCCCTTTCAAAGCAGACATCTTTCGGGTAAGGGGACGTTCTTCGGGATCTTTTTAAAGCACTACATGCCGCCCGCGTATGGGATTTAATTCATCATGGGAAATGGTAATATAGTGAGGAGGACTTAGCCCAAACGAAGGCGCGGGAGCGTCCTTTTTATTGAAAATTATTTAGAATAGATCGGGGATCTTATTATGCAGAGTTGGGTTATTATCGGAATGGTCGCCGCTTTGATTGTATGGATAAGGCTTAGAAAGAAATTGAAAGCGGTAAGCCCTATCGGCCAGGTTGCTGCAGAGCTGAAACGCCTCAGCCAAGCATACAACGGCAGTGTCGATTCGCCGGAGGATCTGACCGCTTGGGAACAAGCGTTGTCTGTAATAGAGCGGCACCCAAGCATCTACAACAAGCTGAATGGCGATATTCATTTCATTCAGGCCTTCACCGGATATTTGGAGAAGAACTATCCGGAAGACGCTAGATTGGAAACCCTTCGGCAGTTTGCTTATTACCGAAAAGACTCCATCTGGGGCATCCCCATTAAACGGGATTAAGCAAGCTTGAACGCTTGAAAATCCTGACGGCTGATTTGGAGAGTATTCCTGCATTCAATAAACCAGCGGCGACCTAGGTTTTTTCGGTCCAAAGGCCGCCGCCGGTTTATATTCGGGTCAGCGCATATCAACGTATCTAGTCTAATCCGCAAGCGGCTTGGCCGATGTTTTATATATCGAGGGCAAAACGCCGAAATGCTTTTTGAATTGATTGCTGAAATATTTGACGTCTTTGTATCCGACCCTCTCGGCGATTTCATGAAGCCTAAGCTTGCTGCTGCCTCCGGCTTCCAGCAGCGACCGTGCCGCTTCTTCCATACGCGACCGCTTGATGTGGTCCAGCACGGTTTCCCCGTATGCATTTTGAACAGCTCGCACAAGTAAGTCGGGTTCATCGGAATTTGCGCGGCGATCGTCTGAATGGTCAGCGGTCGCTGCAGATGATCCCGAATCCAGCGCTTGGCCTGCTCGACCGGCGTCCGGTCGGAACCCTGCCGTTTTTCGCGAAGGGCGACCGACACCAGCTTCGCCGTATGGTGCAGCTGCTGCCGCGCCCGGTGAAAGCTGGCCGTGTGGGCATCGGCGGGCGCCAGTTCGGACAGCATCCGCCGCTTCGCATCCTCGTGGCCGGTCTCCATCGAAGCGCCGAACAGCCGCAGGATCAAATATTGAATCGCCTGCCGAATCGCATCCGCCGAGCTCAATGACTCAATGTGCCGTAAGTAGTCGTCGAGCAGCTTCCCCGTCTCCTCGTCCGAATCACGGCCGATCGAGAGCCGAAGCCGCTGTCCGATTTGCAGCGACTGGACCGGCAAAGCCCCGGAAGACAAGGAAGCCGTCCTATCGGCCGCGATGACCCGGTTGCCGCCGTAGACGAGGCGCAAATACAAGAGAGAGATGGCCTCGTCCCGCATATCGGGCAAAGCGTGCAAATCGCCGAATTCGCCGCTGACGGATACGCAAGCAGTCTGGCTCGTATAACGCAGTATGGACGAACGGACAGTTTCAGCCAACTGTTCCGCATCCTTCGGGGCATACAGCAGAATCCAGAACAATTTCCGGCCGCCCTGCCAAGTCCAGCCGCATCCGGCCTGCGTGGGTTCCCCCACAATTTCCTCCAGCATATTGCCTATCGCGTAGGCGACCAAATCCCAATCTCTCCTGGTATAGCCCCGCATTTTGTGCGGCGGTTCATCCAGGGATACACCCAGAAGACGGTAAGCGCCTTCCGGAAACGTGTCCCGCCAATCCGAAGCGGTCATCCCGGACTCTTCACCATGAATCCATTGCCGGAGCAGGTCCAGCTCCTTCTGCCGCTTTCGCCGGCGAATTTTATCCCCGATTTCCTTCATCTGCATCCGGAAAAGCGGCCGATTCACCGGTTTAATCACATAATCGATTGCCCCTTCTACCAGGGCCGCGCGGACGTATTCGAAATCGTCGTATCCGCTGATGACCAGCGGGAGAAAATCCTGATGGCGGCGGGCTTCCCGAATGAGGGCCAGGCCGTCCATCATGGGCATTTTAACGTCCGTCACAAGCAGGTCGAGCCGGTTGCCGGGAGTCTTGATGAACTCCAAAGCGTCGCGACCGTTGGCAAACTGCCCAAGCACCTTCCATTCGTCCCCGCATTCCTCGATCAGCCGCGCCATTCCTCGGCGGATCATCGGTTCGTCGTCGGCTATGACGACGCGAAACGGATTCATCATTCGCTCACCCCCATGGCTAGAAGCGGAATTTCAAGCACCGTGACCGTCCCCGCTCCCTCTTCGCTGTCGATGCTCAAACCGTACGGGACGCCGAACTTCATAGCGATGCGGGAATGCACATTGACCAGACCGAAGCCGGAATCTCTCGGCGTACCGGGGCTATCCTGCAAAATGCGGCGCACTTGCTCCAGCTTCGCGGCATTCATGCCAACCCCGTTATCACGAACGGTAAAACGGATCGCGCCCGTCTGATGTCCGTCCCGCTCCACCTGCTCAATGCCGATGTCGATACGCACCTTCTGCCGGTGCTCCAGGCCGTACTTGATGCTGTTTTCTACAATAGGCCGCAGGATAAATTTCGGCGTGCCGTATTTCTCTGTGTCCACCGAAGTGCGTACATCGTATTCCAGCGTATCCTCGAACCGGAATTTCTGAATGCGCAAAAAATCTTCGACGTGCTGCAGTTCTTCGGCAATCGCCACGATTCGCCGCTTGTTGCCTAGCGAAAATCGGAGCATTCGGCCGAGCAGGAAGACCATCTCAACCACCTGCTCCCGCTCGCCTTCTTCGACTGCCATGGAAATCGTCTCCAGCGTGTTATACATGAAATGCGGGTTGATCTGAAACTGCAGCGCATACAGCTCGGCTTCCTTTTGCCTCAGTTCGATTTGATATTTTTCCCGAATGAGCTCGCGGATTTCCCGCACCATCGAGTTGAACCGGTGCGCCAGCATCCCGATCTCGTCGTCCCTGCTGCGGATGCGCATGTCGACTTCGAAATTGCCTTTCTGCACGTCCGCCATCAGCCTGCGCAATTGATTGAGCGGCCTGGTGAAATTCCAGGCCAGCAGGACGGAGATGGCCCCCGTCACCGCCGCAAACAGGATGAACGCCGCGATCGTTGCGTTGCGCACGCGGTCAGCGGGACCCGTCAGCTCCTTGGCCGGGATTCGATGGACAAGCATCCATCCGGTAAACGCCGAAGTGCTGACGCTGAACAGCCCTCCGTCAGCGGCATCCGTCCGCTTGAAGCTCCCGTAGGTCACGGGAAAGCGTCTCGCATCGGGGTAACGTCCCCCGATCTGCTCCGGATCGGTATGGTACACGATTTTGCCGCCGCCGTCCATGATCCACGACTCGCCCGAATCGCTTTCCGCCAGCTCCGCCAGCACGTCCTGAATAAAGGTCAGCGTCACGGCGATGATCATCGTCCCCAAGCTTTTGCGGTTATCGAAGTCTTTGATCGGTTTGACAATGAGCAGGTAGGGCACATTGCCTTCAAACCGCAGGCTGGAGTCATAGGGCAAAATAATGCTCATTTTACCGCGGGCGTACGCATCCGTAGCGTCCTGGACGTTCGCAAACGCGCCGGGGTCAAAATCGCGATAGGTGCGCTTGGCATTTTGGAAAACGCGGTTTTTCGATAAAACAAACACGCCGAGCACGTCGCTGTAATTACCGCTCAAATAGGTTCGCGACAAATAGCTCTCGACCGTGTATTGATCCTGCCGCAGACGAGACTGAGATAGGGAGGGGCCAGAATCTCTGCGCAAAATCGAAACGACCTCGTTCGAGTTGTAGATCAGCTCGCTCAAGTTTTGCAGCTCGTCCAGCTTCCTGTCAATGTTCCCGCCGGCCTGGCTTAAAATTCGCGGGACATACTTCCCGACCTGGGATTCGATCGAACCGGTATACCGGACATACGAGAAGTAGCCGAGCAGCGCCATCGGAACAACGGTGAGCAGCAGGTAAGTGATCATCAGCTTGGAAGTAAAGCGGTATTGCTTGAAAAAGCGTCTAAAAATCATATTCATCCACATTATCCTTCGTAAAATCAAGCGGCTCGCCCATGATCACTTCATCTCCTTTGACGCGTATGCTTCCTACGTTGGGGATGTTCTGCCCATCATAAGGCATTTTCGCATCCAGCAGACTGCTTTGCCATATAAACGGTTAAATAGCCGAGCTTTTTCGGGCTCCAAAGCGTAACGGTCTGCGCTGAGCCTTCTTTTAAATAAGGGCGCATGATCGTTGGCGTCGATACGCCGACCACCTTCACTTTGCCCTCGAGCCCCCGCTCGCTTACCGCCTTTGCCGCTCCCGGCGGGCTGATCGAACCGACGCCGATAATTCCCTTGAGGTCCGGATGCCGGTCAAGCGGCTCCAGCGCAAGGGTATACGCTTTTTGCGGGTCTTCGTCGTTGGCCACGATGTCGACCAGATCCATCTTAGGGTAATACGTCTCGCGCTGCATCTTGATCCACTTCACCCACTCACTCAAATTCATGGCGGTCACCGATCCGGTCAGGATCGCAAAAGAGCCGCGCTCGTTCAGCGCGGATGCAAGCAAATCCATTTGATGGCGCCCGAACGTCTCCGCATCGACTTGATTCACGAAAAAAGTCCGGGCTTCCGGTCGCGTATCCGAGTCCCATGTAATGACGTCGATTCCGCGCTGGCGGGCTTTTTGCAGTACCGGCACCAGGGCGGCAGGGTCGTTGGCCGCTACCGCTATGGCGTCGACCTTTTGCCCGATCAGCCTTTCCACCGTTTCGATCTGATGCTCGGCATCCGCTATTTGCGGCCCGGTGGAAATCAGGTCGACGCCCAGATCGTCCGCCGCTTCCTTCGCCCCCTCTTCCGTGAGATTGAAGTACGGGATTGTGGCCACTTTCGACACGAGCGCCACTTTATACGTTTTCACCGGAGCGGTTTGCCCCGAATGAACGGTCGACTTCCCCTTCGATTCATTGTTGTAAATGACTTTAAACCCGGAATCGGACGAACGATAAATGCAACCGCTTACAAAACCAACCGCCGACAGTAAGCAGACGGCAAAGAATCTGCTAAGTATGCTTAAGCGTATGCGTTTCATGGCGACCCCCAAGCCTTATTATATTTGCTGCTCTATTCCAATCCGCAATCTCATATTATCTGAATTTTTAAAGCTTTCCCAGTTCTTTTTCTAAAACTACGGGGAATTAGAAAACGGTGCCCACAACCGCGTGACTCCGTTTTCGTTATTCCAGAATTCATTTAAAATTTTCTTTGCTTCGCGACAAAAATCCAGTAGCGCCCTTACTTCGATCCGTTTGTTGCTGAGGCTGTAATCCGAACGATACGATTCGCGTCGTCCCACTCCACTTGACTGCCGAGAGCTTCGCTAACATAGCGGATGGGCACATAGGTTACGTCGTCCATAAGTGCCGGCGCCGTATCAGAGATCACCGAAACTCCGTTGATGTACGCCTGTTTTGAACCGATTTGCATGACCATCTTTTTGTTATTTTTTTCAACTGTAATTTGTTGATTTTCTTTGTTCCAGGTAACTTGGGCCCCAAGCATTTCGAAAATCTCGCGTAATGAGATCATCACGCGGCCATCCTGCATGATGAGCTTATACTGAAGTGCAGCCTGTTGTCCGTTCAGCCATAATGAAATGCCGCCCTTGTCGTCCTCTACCTGTTCCAGACAAACCACATTCCTGTTGTTCGTGATGACAATGGAGTTCTTCGTGAGAGGAATGATCTGCGAGTAGCCAAATATTTTATTCATGATCTGCAGCGTAAATCTCGAATTCCCTTGCGGGTCCAGGGAGTGGACGGTACCACCGTTGGTCGAAACGTAAACATTCCCCTGATCGTCTGACACAAAATTCCCTTTAAAATTCGCAGCCCATTGATATCCAGCCGAGCGTTCAGCGGCGCTTAACCTATAGCTCCATAGAACATGGCCGGACTGGAAATCGTTATCCGTTAAAGTGGAGGTTTTCTCATCGACCTGGTAGAAGCCCCCTTGATGATCGATAGGTTTTCCGCTTAGACTGTACACGATCTCCGGTTTCTTTTCTTCTACAAGACCTGTTGAAGTAACCGAGTATATCTTTTCGTTCATCAAAAGGTAGTCAGCCTGACCATTTTATTCGGGATTTCGGCGAGATATTGGGAATAGCCCAAATCACCTTACCTTCGTCGTTAAGACAAATGAGCTGGTTATCGATTCCAACCAACAAATTTCCTTGGACGTCCGCAAGAAGGGTGTTCATTGCAAATACATCGAAGGCCTTGTCGTTAACTTTCAGTTCGTTAATCTGCCAATTCTGGGTGCCATCAGCGCGAAACGAGGTAAGTCCATGATCCGTCAAGGCTACAAGGTTACCTTTCCAATCCACACAGTAAAACCTGTCAGCCATATAAGTGGGATGGTTTCGTCGAACCAGCGCAAGGGATAGATCTTTATACCGGCTAAGCACCGTCCCGTCCGGATTGAACCGTGTTACGGCAGCTTTTGAAGTAGTCTTATTTGGGTCAAGATCATTGTAATCGCCAGAGAACGTAAGAAGACTCCCGTCCGCGCCGGTCATCAGCTCACTACTCTTTCCGTCCTGCTCCCATATCACTTGTCCTTCGTTACTAACCGCGAGCACTTTGCTAAAATTATGTAAAACAACCATTTGATCATTTAACTTCTTTGCATCAAAAATATCGTATCGGCTATCACTGGTAAATGACCACTTCAGGCGATATTGGGCACCTTCATTCTTAAGGACCCAATTCTGCCCTGCATCGTCCCGCACTGGTAAAACAATGGGATCAGATTCTTGGGAATCAGCAAGAGCCAGTGACACGGACATGCTGCTAACAAATAATAATCCTGCCAAAGACAATAATATTTTTTTCATCGACAACGCCTTTCCGGTTCATTTTCATAATAGCCCTAGGCTGGTTTGTTGCATATCCATTTAATGCTGGGCCGGAATCAGGGATCATTTCATCCCATTTTTTCATTGTATTACGCTTATTCTTATATCGGCATAGATGCCTGATTTAATTTATATCTTTTTAAATTACTAGCGTAGGGGTCATTTTCGTTTTTCTGGCCTTACATGTCTTGTTCACTCTGCAAGTAGGATTGGTGATCTTCCTTGGACTAAGCACTTGAGGAGATCGTTAAAAATCGGACGCTAGACTAAATAGTAGACACAGATTAAACTGAGGAAATGACTAAATTGAATTCGAGTCAAAATAGAAAAAAAGAAGGTGACGGAATGGAGTTTAAAGGTGAAAGAAAATTATTCGAAGAGTGTGTCGAAGCATTGGGCGAAGGCACCATCATTATGTCCGAGGAAGCAAGTGCTTCCATGATAAAAGAAATGATTAATGTCTATCCCTTCACCTCGTGGGGAAAAATCGATTGGGAGCAAATGACCAAGAAGCACAAAATAAACAATGTCAACGGAGTGTTACCTGCTCTGAAATCCTGTGGTTTACATGTCGAAATCCCTATTTATATCCTTTGGAGCGGAAATCATCCGGTGCTGCAAACAACGTTACAACAATTCATAAATGCAATGGACGATGTTCTGGCAGTCGACTTTGATACCTATGTCTACTGCCCATCGCATTACGTTATTGAGTTCTACCACGAGGGCGATATAACCTTATCCTTTAGCTGATACACCGATCCGCCTCGGCCATCTTTAATCCTCATCTTCATCGATTTTCCATTCTACTGAAGGCTTTATGACCCGTTCTCGGGTTTCATCTGAAGCAGCGAGCTCTTGTTTTCTGCACTTACCTTCTCCTACTGACGTCCGAATTCAATATCGATCTATAAAAAGGTTCAGGGGCCGCGTGACTCGGAAGCCCCGATACCTGCCCATCCCCAATTTCAATGACCGTCCATTCTCCGTTTATGGTTTTAGCAACATCCATTGTAAAAAAGCGGCTTTGCACACCCTTTGCTAACTCTGTAAATGTTTCAAGCCCCGAAATATTCTGCTCGTAGACCGCTTCATCCCAATACTCCGTACACTCGATCAGCCGATGATCAAGAAAAAACAAACGGTATTCATTCGATAAAGGCATACCGCTCTTCGGATGTCTCGCAAGCTGCTCCAGTGGAACAAACTCCCGAATCACAACTCCCCCGTTAAGCTCCGAGCCTTGACGATCGATAAAGTTCCGAAGAACCGTTTGAACCCTTTGTTTATCGGATGCATCGGGTATATAGCAGGCTTCTTCCCACTCATGCTTTCTGGACTTTACATAATCCTTAACAATGACCGGTTTGTTACCAAATACACGCATCTTTTCAAACAATGCGTCAAACCCCTGGGAAAGCTCCTCTATTTCAAGCCAAATACTATGGGGAGTTGCCTCTTTGATTGCCTCATATGAATATGGGAAGTAATGACCATTTCTATATTCGGCCGGAGAGTTGATTAAGATTACATTTTTCATGAGCAATGCATGATATAAACGTTCGTACTCATTCGGCTTCATCATCCATCCTCTATAAATGAACCTTTCAGGAGTTTCCAATGTTGGAACCTGTTTCACTGCCTGCGTCAAATTTCCGGCCAAGACCGATTCCAGAGAAATCAAAAACGCATCCATATCCAACCTTCTGGCACACTCATACTCGTGTTCATATTCCCTATCCACAATCTTGCGATTCAAAGGATCCGAACAAAACAAGATCTTCATTCACTGTCCTCCATACAACAAAATAACGCCTAACGCCTAACCAAATCGTACCATATTTCGCTGCTCTTAAGGGGGATTAATATTGTATAGTGGATTTTATCACACGATCTTTTTCCAGTTTAAAGAAACATTTCCACGTTGCAGGCGTTTATTGTATATGGAATACAGCATCAACTTCTGACGAGGTGAGATATGAAGAAATTAGACGGTCTCTAGCTTCCCGACAGGAGGTTAGAGAACTCAATGAGCAGAAGTGTGAAAAAATCGCCGGTATGGACCGACCACCGTACACCCGGGACTTGCTGGAGCAAGCGACAAGCAAGTAAAGCCGTACACCACTTCAAGGGCGAGGTTCAAAATGGCAAGTGGTACCGAAAATTGTATTGTTCCTGGAATATTTGCGACTACCGTTTTTTCCAAACCAAGCAGCAAGCAATAACCGAATGGGAAACATTCCGTTGGCCGCGGGGGCGACTATTATCTCGGGCCGAAGTCATTAACAAATGGGAAAAGCTTTATAGAAGAAAATAAGCTCAAACGCCGGTCAGGGAAGCCCGGCGCTTGAGCCTTTTTATGCAAGAAACGTCAACACGATCAACATATTTCACTGTTCATCCAGGAGATTACCGGTTACGCTGCAGCAAAATAAAGCCGCTAATATTGGATGTCTTCCGGCTGACGACGACGAAGAAACCATTCTTTTTAAGGCATCTTAAGGCATTGATCAGCAGTCTATTGGGAGCGAGCAAAGCGGTGCAGGGCTGAGCGCTGCCGATTACGCGGGAAGCGATAATTCTCCGGGGAGAACCGGGGACGAGCGGATTTCTTGTCCAGCTAATGAGCACCAAATCAGGTTGACGAACAGCTTGAATCCGAGCCATGGCTATCACCTCTTTTCCTACCGATTCTCTATATCCAATGCGAATCTGACTTAAAGAGTGCTAAACCAATGCCGGATAGGGCTGAACCATTTCTACGCATTTACTTGCTAGTCATCCTAATTTACATAAAATTAATATAATTATAAATTTTCCCCTTACCAAGCTATGATAAGATGGTTCCATCCTTTTGGAAAAGGTGGAGTCACTGTGTCAACCCTTGCCAATCTGCAGTCGCATATCCCGTGTATTGAATTCGGATCCTACCCCGTTCGGTTCGGAAATGCCGTGCATCCGCTTGTCGATAGCGCTCCGACATTTAGACGCATCTGCGAAGCTATCGAAGCCGCGCAGTATAGCGTCTGGTTCACAGTTACTTTCATGGCACCCGATTTCCAGATGCCGGACGGCCGCGGCACCATTCTGGATGTACTGGACCGCGCGGCGGCTCGAGGGCTGGACGCCCGGGTTATATTCTGGCGCCCCAATCCGGAGAGCGACGGTTACGGACAAGCCTTTGCAGGATCCAAGGAAGACCATGAATTGCTTGCCGCACGGGGCTCGCGATTTCGCGCCCGTTGGGATCGGGCTTACGGGTACTATTGTCAGCATCAAAAAATTTGGCTGATCGATGCGGGACATCCGTCCGAGACGGCTTTTGTCGGGGGCATTAATCCGACCTTTAAGACCTTCGAACCCGGTCATATCGGGGAAAATGAGCGTCACGACATTTATGTCGAAGTGACGGGACCGTCTGCAACCGATGTGCACCATAATTTCGTTCAAAGATGGAATGAAGCCAGCGAGCGGATCGAAGCTGACGGGGTATGGGGACATACCGGCGATGACGAATTGCCCTTTCCCACCCATGTATCCGTTCCTCGGGGAAATACGCCGGTACAAATCCAAAGGAATATTTATGAGGGGCGCCTGCACAATGATTACCCCACGCCAGAAGGGCAACCGTTCCCCATCGCCGCGGGCGAGCATTCCGTTTCCGAGCAATATTTACAGGCGATTGATGCCGCTCGCCGTTCCATCTACATTGAGAATCAGGCTATCCCCATTCGCGAGGTCGCGGCCAGACTGGAGGAAGCCCTGAAGCGGGGTGTAGATATCGTTCTGCTCGTTCCTGCCGACCCCGAAGAGCATGTAAAGGCTGCACGAAGGAATCCGGAACGCAAAGGATTCTTCGCTCATATCGAAGCGCTCGGCAAATATGAGAATTTCACTATGGCCGGGATTGCCGGCCCTGACGGCCAAGGAGGACGCAGTAATATTTACGTGCATGCCAAAGTCATGTTAGTCGACGACGCATGGATGACGATCGGCTCTTGTAACCTGCACTCGAACTCGTTCTTCGGCCATTCGGAGATGAACGCAGCGATATGGGATGAGGAGTTGACGCGAGCGTTTCGCCGGCGACTTTTGTCCGAGCATCTGGGCCAGGATACCGGGCATTTGGACGACCGCGTTGCTCTGCAGCTTTACCGGGAGATTGCGCACAATAACCGCCAAAGGATGGAACGCGGGGACTTTAACTGGCAAGGTCTTGCGTTTCGTCTGGAACCGACAACTTATGGTGAATAGTTGAGTCTATCTAGAGGCCCCTTGAAGCTATGACGGTTCAGGGGGCCGTATATTTTTAGTTGCTATGAATGGGGTAGACGGGCGCTTCCAGCTTCCTTAATTAAGCAGAGATCCCGATCAAATTTGTAGATGATCCTTAATATTCTGAACCCATAAAGGAAGTGGATGAATCTGATAGCCGAGGATACTATTATCTACTTGCAATACGATTTCACCGGTTGCCTTGCTGTTATCTATTACTACCAAGTGGTCGATAAGATCTATATGAGATAAAAGATTTTTTATTGAAGTTGTATGCCTTCGTATAATGTCTTCAGTTGGAATATCGTGACCACCATTTCGCACCCTTGCAGCAACACGTTCGATATTTAGCAGATAATCACCGAGTCCCACATAAAACATCGTCACTTCAAAGCCATTAGCCTTAGCACTCTTCATAAGTCGAATAGCATTTCCGCCGGCTAATGTCGTTTCTATAGAAAAATCACGATTATGGAGAATACAGTTCCTAGCAAGTTTGATCGCGTCTTTACCCGCTGATACCTTGCGACGATCCGGTTCATCGGCATCAAAACTTCGGGCCAATGCGTCAGGATCAATATTAACACTTATACCAAGCCTATCTACAATCAAATTTCGAATTGTACTTTTACCGCCGCCATTATTCCCAGCAAATACATACATCACTGCCGAGGGTTCATTCATGAGTTGCACCTGAATCTTTTATTGGTATGATTTCACCATTTGCATATTCTTTGACGATTTGGCCTTGATTCGTTTTATAGACTATATAAGTCCCGTTTGCTTTTGCATCCAATTTTGCACGTTCGCCGGTAAGCTTTATAAATTTACTTAAGTCCGGAATACGTTTCATGACATCTCACCTTCCACCTGTACAGCCTTTCCATTATTATATCATAACCATTGTGGATCATTCGTCGTGATAATTGATTTACCCAAATCTCAAGTATTGTCTTCCCGATATCGTCAAGGCAGTCAGCCTTTATACCTTATAAACTTCTAGTCAAACCGAAAAACTCCGCCGCTGTCTCCGTCGTAGCCTTAGCGATCTCTTCCTCCGGTTTCCCGATACATCGTGCTACGGTTTGCAGAATATGCGGCAGAAACGCAGGCTCGTTCCGTCCATCCGTCGGCTTCTCCTTTAAGTCCCGCGGAGTCAAGAACGGTGCATCCGTCTCGATCATAAGCCGGTTCAGCGGAATCATTCGGACTAGTTCTTTCAGATGTTTGCCTCTCCGTTCATCACAAATCCAGCCGGTTATTCCGATATGGAAGCCCATTTCCAAATACATCCTAAGCTCGGGCAGAGTGCCCGTAAAACAATGGACCACCGCTTTTTGGACTGCGTGCTCCTTAAGAATCGAAATAAAATCTGAAAATGCGTCCCGTTCATGCAAAAACAGCGGCATATTCAGATCACGCGCCAATCGAATTTGCTCAGTGAACCATTTACGCTGCACGTCCCGCGGCGAGAAATCCCGGTTATAGTCCAGGCCGCATTCCCCGATGGCTACCACTTGGGGTTGAGCCGCGAGTTCTTTAAGCTTGGTGATCGTCTCCTCGTTGCAGTTCTTCGCATCATGGGGATGTATTCCTGCAGTAGCATAAAGTTTCCCCGGATAACGGCCGGCATAGCGGGTCGCTTCCATGCTGCTCCTCAGGCTCGTTCCCGTAATGACAAGCGGGGTAACCTGGTTCGCCGCCGCTCTTTCGACAACCTGCTCACGATCTTGATGGAACGTACGATGCATTAAATTAACGCCGATATCAATCATTCGATTACTCATGTTTGAATGCTCCCTTTGCATTGACTTCTATCTTCCTTATGATTGCATTATAACCATAACGCTTGCTCATGGGACGGGAATATTTGGTTAGGGCTAAAAATTCGTCAAAAAACAAAACAACCCTATCCTAAAGACAGGGTCTAGTCAAACTCATATTTATCTTTTTGAAGTCGACCTTTAAACCAACCGCAGATGTTTAATTGTTTGTCGAATGCCATTGTTAGGGCCAACCTGCCGGAGCTTTGCATCGAATGTCCGGATTCGATAGATGCCAAACACTCGTTTAGTAAATCTAAGGATGTAAGAAGAATTGTTAACCCCTTTCAGGTAGGTAACATTTGGTAGGCCACCATAGTCTATGAAGCTCAAACGACTTCGGCTGGAAATTATAAAATATTGGATCACCATCCATTTTTATGATACTCTTGTATCGGCGATGTAATAAATCTAATAGAGAGGGGAATACCGTGAAGAAGAACATTATAAAAATATCCGTTGTTGTTATCTTATTCCTAATTGTAGTAGCGGCTATTTATTCCCAACAGCAAAACAAGGACTTAAAATTAGAAAGCATCACTGGTTATTCGCTCAATATGGTTTTTAATGGGTACGATGAAATAGCCAAATATAAAAATGAGAAACCTTCTCTTGATTCTCTAAATGAAATGAGCCTAACTCTGGCACGGATTGAAGCTTATTCCGGTATCATTGACCGTGCAGTGAATTATAATTTATTAGAACCAATTGCTGGTAGCATGTTTAAGATCACTGAAGATATAAAATCAAATTTAAAAGAAAACAAAGGTTCTTTAACAGAGGGCGACAAAGAAAGGTACTCCATGCTTCAAAAGGAAATTTCAACTTTGGTCCCTTTAATGTATAAAACCTACTATGTTCCCGGTTCGGAAGCAAAAGCCTCTTTAAAGATACCAACACCACAAGAAATAATAGAACTGAAAGACAGATTAAACAAATATACAGTTCATATGAAATAATGCAAAAAGGTCGAGCAGGATAACCCTGCCCGACCCTTTTTGTCATTAATAACCCGTGTAGTCCTCAAGACCAAGAATAATGAAGTTTGCTGTGTTTTCCAAAGAGGCTTGATTATCCAACCAAGACTCATCGATAGTAGCCAGTTCGATAAGTGTCTTCTGACCAGCGCGGTTGGTATCACGAATTACTGCAAAGTCCCCTTCATGCGCAGCAGTACCGTATCGTTTCGCAATTGCTTCTGCGAAGGCCTTGGAAGAAACGGTGCCGGTTTGGTAAAATGGACCGTATTTATGCGGCGGCGGCCCGAAAGCCGCATTCACGTGAATACTAATCAGGCCGTTAACCCCGGGGAAATTATTGTTAATATACTGCACTCTTTTATTGACATCTTCATCTGCAGTAGAACCGCCGAAGTCGACATCCGTCGTACGAGTCATATAAACCGTGCATCCCTTAGCTTTTAGTTTGGATTCAAGAATTCGGCTGAACCGCAATACAACATCCTTTTCTTTCCGAGTGCCATAGGTTGCCCCATCGTAGCGCCCACCGTGTCCTGGGTCAATAATAAAAGAACGTCCGCTGATACTTGGCATAATGAATTACCGCCTTTTTATATAAGATAAGGTATCATTCTGGCCAGAAGTCCCTTTCACTTATATAGGCAAATTTCCACTCGGTTTTACAACGGGAAAATTTAATGACGGTGGCATCCCGATTCACTTTGGGAGGTAGAGTCTTAGCTGCCCGTAGAACGAGCTTCCGCCGTCTGCTACAATGAAGGAAGATGGTCCGAATCGAGGATTAAGCGATTACTTAAGCCAAGATGAACTGATGGAGGAGTAATATGGAGAACGGCACGAAGATCAATCAAACCACCCTTTCCTTGATAAAAGGGGATATTACGAAAGTTACGGCTGACAGTATCGTCAATGCCGCAAATACAAGTTTGCTGGGCGGAGGTGGCGTGGATGGCGCTATTCATAAAGCCGGCGGTAAAAGTGCATAAAGATCAGAGAACGGCAAGGAGGTCTGCGCAGTCGGCGAAGCCGTTATTACTACAGCGGGCAATCTGCCTGCCTCCTATGTCGTTCACACTGTTGGCCCCATATGGAACGGAGGAAACAACAACGAGATCGATAAACTTAGAAGCCGCTATCAAAAATCACTGGAGCTTGCCTCGGAATACAAGGCTAAGAGCATCGCTTTCCCCAATATCAGCACCGGCATTTATCGCTTTCCCAAGCAGCTGGCGACTGAAACTGCTCTGGAGTCAGTGAAGGCTTATTTGAACTCCTTAGCGTCCCGGCAGGGAACGATCGAGCGGATTTATTTTGTCTGCTTCGATGAGGAGAATTTTAACATCTATCGTAATAAGCTTGTTCGTAGTTAAAAATATCCGCGGCGGGTAGAGCATTCGTAAGCTTTTTTCACCCGATACTTACCCAGACTGCTTAGATAACTCTCTGAGCTCCATGATTTGCACGGACAGTCGATCTAAACGTTCTTTAATGATAATCACACCCGAGTAATGACTGGGTATGCCTTCGAATCCGTAAAATACGCCCGCCAGTCCTCCTATAATGGCGACGATCGTATCGGTATCTCCTCCTAAATTCGCAGCCTGCTGAACAGCTTCAGAGAAGGATCCGGTGTTAAGCAATATATAAAGAACCCAGCGAAACGTATGTACGACGAAACCGCTCGGTTCACAACCAGGCTCCTTGGCCAGTACGTCTTCATAGTCCGTACCAAGAATTTCACGCTTTATAGCTTCAGTAAGGTTTTCTCCGTTCAAAAGCCGAAACACGATTCGGTTATATATTTCACAAGCCTCATTACATCGTTCGTCGTAGTGGGTCATTTTCGATTGCACGCGTGACATCTTTTCAATATCCGGAAGATTGGAGTAGATTAATCCAATAGGAAGGCAAAGCGCATCAGAGAACCATTGCCGGCACTTTGGCCCAAATCCAAGTCCGCAAGAAAAGCAGCTTCAAACCAGTCTCCACGGTATGTGCTTAAAACCCTGCGAATGATGTTCCCGATATCTTTCGGATCGGATTGATACCAATCCAAAAATTTATCCCCAATCGCTTGCTTAGGTTCCTGTGGATTCTCCAATATCCCTTCCGCCACACACAGTGTCATCATGGTATCGTCGGTAACTTCCCCGGGATCCAAATCCCATACCCCGCCTCCGATGATCTCCGTGAGATAGCCATATTTCCGCTGAATTTCTTGTCGGGTCATAAATTCCGTTGTTCCGCCTAAGGCATCTCCTACCGCGACACCGTATAATCCGCCCTTAATTTTATCGTAAAGTTTCATACCATCTCCCCTGATTCTGAAGAATCCTCAGCGCTTATCAACTAAATGCTTTTTCATCACACCTATCTTCCTGAACTTCCACTGCCGGGAATAAATTGATAAAGCGTCACATCAACATCGGTAAAAATGCCATCGATCATCTTAGAGACCATGTCCCAATCTCCTCCCCCACGATCACAGCCGATTTTATAGGGAAGGGCAACAGAGTATTGATTGGACTTGGCAAAAGCATATAATTCACTAAGAGCGTTCCTTAAGGCATCATCGTTCGTGTATTTCTTACCATCGAATCCGTAGTACAGCTGGCCAAACAAATTGGCCACGTATTTTTCCGTTCCAGGATCTATTCGGACCAATTGACATCTACCAAGCAGGTTGTTTGGATGATCACGGCAAAATCGCAAGTATTCCGTATACACGACCGGAAAACGGCTTCTAATTTGCTTGGCAACACCCGAACCCATTACGCTTTGGCAATTCACTTGATGTCCGATAATGCTCTCTGTTGCCTGCATCAAATCGCCATGAATCATATGAACCGGCATATACCTTGCCCCCGTTCTATTTTCGTCTCCACATCGGATTAAAGCGGTAGAGCTTCGAGGGCCGATGTCCCGCATCCTTCGTAAATTGATTCGTTTCCATCACCATGTCTGCGATCTTTCTCCGGAATGCCGCCGCCAGTAGCTCCTTGCCAAGAATCACTTCATATACCTGCTGTAGTTCCGATAACGTGAATAACGGGGGCATAAGATTGAAAGCAATATCCGTGTATTCGATCTTGTTTCGCAATCGTTCTATGGCATATTCAATGATTTTGGCGTGATCAAAAGCAATCCCTTCGGAAGCCACAATCTCCCGGGTTACTTCGGTTAACCGCCCGGAGACGGTCTCTTTGATTTTTATCGTTGCCGTGAGCTCCTCTAATTCGTTTCGAAGAGTAATCTTCACAAGCCATTCGATTTCATACCCTTCGTCCCGGTTCGTTCTCTTCTCCTCCAGAACTTGGTGCGTAACATCAAACCAGCGGGCGTCGGCCGCATCATCCCCTGCCTGAACTTGCAACGCAGTATGGTCCACCAAGGCAATATAGGAACAGCTGATGACTCGCGTCCTCGGATCCCGGCCAACGTCTCCCCACGTAAACAACTGCTCCATGTAAATATGGTCGATGTTGGTCTCGCTCTTTAGTTCTCTTCGCGCTGCATCCTCCAAGCTTTCATGAACCGGTACGAACCCTCCGGGCAAAGCCCATTGGCCCATATAAGGATGCTCCCCTCTCTTAATGAGTAGAAGTTGCAGCGATTTTTCCGGGAGCTTCCGGTAATTTTCCTGCTCTTGATTCATGACTGTAAAAATAAGCATATCCACTGTAACCGAAGGACGCTCATAAATAGTCACATCATAAGACTGCAAATATTCTTGTTCAGTCAAGCCGTTCTTGTCACGGATGATGGATGGTTCGTTCATAAGATCACCTGATATCCAATAATCAATTTGTTATTATCAAAATGTTATTATCTATTCGTTAGTATATGTATATCCCCGCCCGTTGTCAATGTGTTCCAGCCAAATAGCACAGTCAGCACAGCGCAAAAAAGCCAGCCCATGAATGGACTGGCATGTTCACATTAGAAATTAAGGAATTGCCCACGACTACTCTCATTGATCAAATATTTGATAATTCGTTTCACTACATAATTCGCAGCTTCTTCGATTGAATTCCTGCTTGTATCGATTTGGATTACCGGGTTCCCAGACGCATCATTTGTGCTCGAACTGCCTACATAGACTTCAATATATTCTTTGCCAATGATGCCCCGCACGGTTTCTCGGTCGTTTTCGATCGGGGAATCATTCGATACCAATGCAATAAGTCCGGCATCGTTCATCAATTTTGCAACTTCGGCTATCCGCTGCACCGATTCTCCCTGGCCATTCCCCAGTAACATGGTATGGTGGCCTGTCGAGACCAAACGTTTTTCGACTTCCTTCGCAAGGGTCGATTGATCCGGAACCGTACCGGTGAACCAGAGGGTTAATGGATTCTGACCCTTTTGCTGAGCACGAACCTCTCTGGTGATTTCCGTTTCCAGCCGTACAAGACTCTCGGAGCTTAGAAGGGTTTGTTCAATCACACCGCAAGCGGATGTCATATTGGTTACACGATCGATTAGAATAAATCCGCCAATGCTTTTATTTTGTTCAAACGAATCAATAACGATGTTGTCCGATAAAGAAAATTCACATTTGGCCAATTCATTCTTGACAAGATGATCGGTTGGAACCGTCTTTCCCGTATTAATATCGATTTTATGTTTAATGGCCGTCACGGTACCGGGCAGAATTTTCGTCCCTACTTTGACCAAATAATTTTTACCGGGAGTCAGTACGGAATCATCCATCCAAAGAATCGTGGCGGTAAAACTATCGGCCTCTTGCAGTTGATCGTCCTTCGTGAATACACAGCCCCGCGAAACATCGACTTCACGATCCAACTGAATGGTGACGGGTTGTCCGGCATGAGCTGAATTCCGATCCTGGTCTGTCACTAAGATCCGTTTGACTTTTGCTTTCTCATGACTGGGCAGCGTCGTCAGCTCATCGCCAACCGCGATGCTTCCGGCCTCAATCTGGCCTTGGAAACCGCGGAATGTATGGTCCGGCCGGCATACACGCTGAATGGGCATCATAAATTGCTTCGCATCATCCGTAGTATGCACATCTACATTTTCTAAATACGCCAATAAAGGAAGATCTTCATACCACGGGGTATTCTGCGATTTTTTGGTAATGTTATCCCCTTCCGTAGCAGAAACAGGGATCACCTGTATGCTTTGAAGCTTAAATTCAGCGGTCGTTCGGAAGAAATCTTCTTTAATCGCATCAAATTTCTTTTGATCAAAATCCACTAAATCCATTTTATTAACAGCTAATACAAGATGCTTAATTCCCATAAGAGCGCAAATCCGGGCATGGCGTTTGGTCTGGGTAATCACCCCTTTGGTTGCGTCCACAAGAATGACCGCAAGATCCGCAAAGGACGCGCCAACTGCCATATTACGTGTATATTCTTCATGCCCCGGCGTGTCAGCTACAATGAAGGAACGGTGATCCGTCGTAAAATACCGATAGGCCACATCAATCGTAATCCCTTGTTCACGCTCGGCCAGTAATCCATCAAGAAGCAGGGAATAGTCGATTTTACCGCCGCGGTCGCCAAGCCTGCTGTCCAGCTCTAATGCTTTTTCCTGGTCGGCGAACAAGAGCTTAGCATCATAAAGCATATGTCCAATTAAGGTGGATTTTCCGTCGTCTACACTTCCGCAGGTAATAAATTTAAGCAGAGATTTCATCTTAGAAATAGCCCTCCCGTTTACGTCTTTCCATACTTCCAGCCGCTTCTTGGTCAATAACCCGAGTTGTCCGTTCGGATGAAACCGCACCCAGCGTTTCTTCGATAATAGCATCCAGCGTATCCGCCTCTGACTCGGCACCGCCGGTAAGCGGATAGCGACCTAATGTGCGGAACCGCATCTTCTTCATTTCAATCTTCTCATGGGGCTCGAGCTTCATCCGGTCATCATCCACCATGATGAGATGTCCATCGCGTTCAATGACAGGTCTTTCCTTTGCAAAATAGAGAGGCACAATATCAATGTTTTCTCTGCGAATGTATTGCCATATATCTTTTTCCGTCCAGTTGGATATTGGGAAGACGCGGATGCTTTCGCCTTTATTAATTCTTGTGTTGAACAGCTTCCACATTTCCGGCCGCTGGTTTTTCGGATCCCACGCATGGTTTTTATTCCGGAATGAGAAAATCCGCTCTTTCGCACGCGACTTTTCCTCGTCACGTCTTCCGCCGCCAAACGCGCCCGTAAATCCGTATTTGTCCAATCCCTGCTTTAAGGCTTGGGTTTTCATAATATCGGTATACGCGGCCCCATGATCAAACGGGTTGATCCCTTGTTTAATGCCTTCCTCGTTCGAGTGAACAATCATTTCGATCCCAAATTCTTTCGCTTTGCGATCGCGGAATTCGATCATTTCTTTAAACTTCCACGTTGTGTCAATATGCATGAAAGGAAACGGCGGTTTCTCGGGATAAAAAGCCTTCAGCGCCAAATGCAGCATCACGGAGCTATCCTTCCCGATCGAATACAGCATCACGGGATTTTCACATTCCGCCGCTACTTCTCGTATGATATAAATCGCTTCCGCCTCGAGTTGATCCAGATGCGTCATTTCTTGTATGGAATCAAGCATCGGTTTTTGCATGGAAAGGGGCCTCCTTTTAATTCGCACTAAATCTATCGTATTTCTTATATCCTATCAGATTCTAGCTTTTTTGCAAAGCGGAAGAAAGTATAAATCTTTATATTTCTATCATTTTCGTCGGGAATAATGTACTTCGTCACGTTCTTCACGTTGGAAAAAGGATCGAAAGTGCAGAAAAGCGCGGGGAGATAAAGAAACCGTTCCTTTCTGGTATTTGTCGGGTGGCCTTTTACCAAGGGAACGGTTTCTCTTGTTTTGAAATATTCTCCTTATCGACTTCAACGAACAGATTCGCCGCGGCTTCCATCTGGTGTCAAGAGCCGCGCCTGTCCATGCCCCGTCACCGGGTCTATTCATGACTTAAGGAATCGAAGCTTCGCATTTCGGCCGGAATGGTTTTTTCGTCTCCCGGTCCGCAACGCTCACCATCACAGATTCAGGTTTAACCCGTGCGATCAATCCCATGGATTCGATCCGACGAACCATTTCACCTACGTAGGCGGCCGTTTTATTCCGGATCTTGTCCGTTCCGCCGTCAATATCGACCATGAACTTAATATCAGCCCCCTGGTCAACGTAAGGAAGGATAATATCCTCGAGCGCCGCGCGCTTTTGTTCATCCAGATAGCCTGCGATTTCTTGACTGTAGATGGTTTCCAGAGACAGTTTTTCTTGAACGGAATCCATCTCACGAGGGATGATGATTTGCCGGCTGCAGAGCCAAGCACCGTGGCCTACCCGGTAGGCGACGAGGAACGTAACAAATTTCGTCAGTCCTTTATGCACCTGGGAGTCGGTCGTAATGACGATTTGGTATACAGCTCTCGGTTCCTGCTTCATAAACTGCGCGATCCGGTCAAACACATCATGCATGTGAAGATGCTGTTCAGAGAAATTCCGGAATGTGGTTTCGTGAATCATAGGGATGGGTCGTCTTTGTTTTTTCATGAGGGTCACCTGTAACGCAAGGTTAGCTTCTTCCTTTCAGAGTAATTTTTTGGGGGGAGCCTTGATCCCATCAAAACTCCCGGTTATGTACTTTCATGCATCCCAAGGGATCGAACCCTTACGCCTGAAAAAGCAGGTCTTAAGACCGCCGCGTCTGTCATTCCGCCAGAGATGCATAGAAACATGGGCCCGGAAGGACTCGAACCTCCACTATCACCGATGAAGAGTCGGGTATTTTACCGTTAAATTACGAGCCCGTAAGAGCCGAGACGACCGGCTTTGAACCGGCTTCTCCTGCAAAATGGAGGCGCTGAACATTAGCTTCGTCTCGGGTGGCAGGGATATCCGGATTCGAACCGGAGATGCGGGAGTCAAAGTCCCGTGACTTGGGCCGCTAGTCGATACCCCGATATTGGCAAGGGGCGTGGGAATCGAACCCACCGCAGAACGATTTGGAGCCGTTCTCGCCGCCATGGCATTGCCCCTTATAAATGGAATCAGTGCTTACGAAAGGGTTCGAACCTTTGACCTCCCGGTTATCAGCCGAGTGCTCTCCCTACTGAGCTACGTAAGCGTATGGCGGTCCCAAGGGGGATTGAACCCCTGACCTCCGCGCTGACAACGCGGCGTTCTTCCACTGAACTATGAGACCTAGTGACGCATGGGGAATCGAACCCGCCGTTCCAAGGTTGAAAGCCTTGTGGCTTAACCACTTGCCGAATGCGCCATGGAGGATAGGCCGGAATCGTTATACCGGGATGCCTCCAGACCGGCTTCAAAGCTGCAGCCTGCATGGCAGTCATAAACCTATCCGCAATATCGATGGTGCCTCCGGTGAGACTCGAACTCACAATCAACTGATGAAAAAGTCAGATGCTCTGCCTTTGAGCTGCGGGAAGCTTAAACAAAATTAGTCAACAGGAACATACGTTCCATTGATAGGTATAAAGAAAGGCCACTCCTCTCCTGAGTCTTCCTTCCACCCGATTAAGGCATAAAGAAAGACCACTTGAGATCAAGCGGCCCTCGTACGTTATTATGAAGCTTGCCGGCGCTCGCCTGCAATCTTGCATAATTCTTTCAAGCGTTCCTCCCATCGGATCCACCTGAGGGAAGCAGGCCTGAAGCATACGATAAAGCTACGGATATTCGGTTGGATGCAGCCATGGATTCGCTAATATTGCGCTCCGGAAAGCTCTGTTGCCAGCTATCGGATAGGAGCCGCTGCTCGTTATGCATGTATGGAATCGCCTGTTCACTCATGGTCTGCACCGTCCTTTCTCCAAGAAATTTGCCGTTTCAACTAAAAAAATAAAAGCTACCGTTCACTCAAGCCCTTCTCCTGCCCCACTTGGGCATAAAGAAAGACTACTTGAGGAAAGTAGCCTTCACGTACGTACTGTATGCTTCTTTGAAAGAAGAAACATGATTCTCATTAGGGCGCCGCATGAAGCTGGGGCCACCCGCCCTTTGAGTGTACGGAAAAGCTACAAGGTTTCGGTTGAATGTAGGACACATGTGCCGCTGCAACACCTTGCGGATCGCATTCAGACCAAGTATTGATCGAATCCTTTTGCTCGAAAAATCCCTTGAATGCCTGCTTACTCATGTCCTACACCTGCCTTCCAAATCCTCATTTATTTGCCTTACGTCTCTTGCTTGTGCCTTATACTATCATGGTATTTTTATACTGTCAATACATTATTTTTAAATTTTGAGTTAAAATGGATTTAGGTCGCGAAACGGATCTTGGAAAACAAAAAAGGACCGCTAAGAGCGGCCCACTCGATCTCAAATGATGACTACAAGCTACAACGTCCGTCGTTGGTAGGAGAAGGGTCCGCGATACGGGATATGGAGTTTTTGAGCATAGGAAAGGAGGCGGATGCCTGGTTGTGGCTCCACTGATCGTTTCTCTCGTATCCTAACCCAATCAAGCTCGTCTTCATGTCTTCCCGCTCCCTTCTCCAAAAAAAGTAATTTGTACCATCTTATACGAGGCGGATTGTCCGTGTCAACACCATGTGGCCGTCGAAACACTCCATAGCCTATACGGTCGCTCCTCCGCCGTTCTTCCCGCTTCGATCCCCCAGCGGCCGAATTCAGTTGCTCCAACAAATTGCCTCCGCCGGTCACCGAAATGGTGCCGATTTTCTCGCAAATCTTCTCGAGGAACTCGAGCTCCTTCAAGCGGAAGAGCGTCTGGTTCTCGTCCATCAGCTTGGCCGTATTCAATAGGCTGCGCGTTGAAGCCGTCTCCTCCCGGCGCGTAATCAGGTTAGCCTGAGCTTTCTTCTCGGCGAGGAGGACCGTGTTCAGAATCTCCTTGATGTCGCCCGGCAGGATAATATCCTTGAGCCCGGCCGATAGGAACTGCACGCCGTAATCGTCGCTCTTCTCCTTCAGACGGGAAAGGACGAAAGCAGCGATTTCCTGCTTCATTTTGAGCAAATCATCGAGCTTCAACGTACCGACGTATTCCCGCAAAATGAGCTGCAGCTGGATGTACAGCTGTTCCTCGAACGACTTGATGGTCATGATCCGGAGCGGATCCACGATCTTATATTGGCAAACAAAATTGAGCCGCGACGTCACCTTATCCTCGGTCATCATTTCCTGGCCGGTCATATCGATTTGCTGCTGACGCAGATCGACAGTCTTTACCATGACCGAGACGGGCCCCTTCCAGAAATAGTACTTTCCTGGGCCCAGCTCTCTTTGCATAACGTTATTGTAAAACAAAGCCCCCGATTCGTGGCTTGCTACCTCATGAACCTGATAGAAGTTCACCAACTTTGGAAGAACGGCAAGATCAATCTCTGCGGGCAGCTCCGGATTCCGAATATCGATATGAATAAACGTGTGCTTCTTCAGAACGTTCCAGAAGGCATAGGTACCGGACATCAGCGGCCCCGCATATTTGCCCTCCTCATAATGCAGCACATACTCATGGTCAAGAACCCGAACCACATCCAGCTCCTGCAGCAGCTTCTCATCGTGCAGGAACAGCTGCAAGTCTTTGCCCTCAACCATAAAGGGCTTCGCTATATTAAGCACAACGACCGTATCCTCGGAAAAAGGGGCAAAGCGGTAGATCCCCGGCTGGAGCAGCTTAAAGTAGTTCCCTTGTCGGAACAGCAGGCCCCGCTCGTCGCTATGTATCGTCATTTTTTTAAACACTTGGTACTCCTCCTCTTGACCTGAATAATAGGAATCCCCCTGCAGCGAAAAGGCGGAATCGCGCTTGAGAAGCAGGCTAACCCTGAGCATCCCCCGTAAAATCCCATGACCCGCAAGAGAGGCCAACCTGCACCTGCCGCGCGTTCATGTTCATTTGCGAGGAATATTCCGGATGCCCGTTTCGGTATCCGCGGATTGCATGGCCCTGCCGCAGTGTGCATGGTAAGCCACCGGGAATTCCCAGTACCCGTCATCTTCTTCATAATAGGCTCGATTGGAAGTCGAGTGCTCTACCCTGAGCGTATCGTGCGTAACGATTGGGGATTCGAACCCCTTATTGGCAGATTCATGCCGGAGCGATCATACAGCATACAAGCGCCTATTGACGCGAGCACTGCGGAACCTTGGAAGTCCCAGCCCTCGTACACCGTCCGTGCAGCGAACCTATATGTATCTTAAAGCGATTCCCTTCAAACGAACATGGCGAAAGTATTACGACTGGGGAATAAAGATTCTCTATAAATAAAATATTAGACCCTCAGTTCGCTTTCGCGGCATGGGGGTCTATATTTTCAAAAGAGTGATACCTTCAAATTATCTCCGAACAAAGAAAAAAGCGCCAAACGATTGGATTGGCGCTCTAGTTAACCCAGAGAAGGCACATATATGCACACGGCTTGCGCCGCGGCTCCGATTGAATCTGCTATAAATGCCTCTCTGCAAACATAGGTCTAATTCATCGGCCAGTAACGTTCTTTTTGGATTTGTTCCCTTTCCGAATCGTTCAGTACCGTTACAAAGACCGTTTGATCGATTTCCACCAAGACAAACTGATATCCGCTGTCTTTAATCATCTCATTGATTTCTGCCAGAACTCCGGTGTCTATAAAATCATTCAAATATTCCGGATGAATCGTACGTTCTGTCCCGTTCAGAGTAAAACTAACCTCGATCGGACCTTCCTCTGTTTTCCACGACTCTTTTATTTCCGAAGGCTGGAATGCCCCTCGTGAAATTGAACTCCATTCCTTCAGCGTCTTAACATAAACTTCATTGCCTGAACCGACATCCGCTTCCGTATCCTCCAGCCACACTCGCTGCTTGTCTTCTCCAAGTACATAGAATTCAGCCAGCGCATCGTAATATTCAGAGGAATCGAAAGGATCCCAATCTTCCCCTCTGAAATCGGAATAAAACTTTTTAAATTTCTCCTCAAACTGCTGATTGGATAACGATTTATCGCCCGCGAAGAATCCTATGTTCCGGTAATACTGTGCTGCTTCCAGAACCCGTTCGATCGGCTTCAACTTACCGAATTTTTCTTCACTTAGCTGCTCAGCTGTCTTCAGCTCCTCGAACGATTGCAGAATGTTCCGGTAATCTTCCAGCGTTTCAGAGCTGAATGACTTCATATTACCCAAAACAATTCGGAAAAAGTTATACTGGCCCTCTACTATCGTCAGAACATATTCATACTTTGCCCCGTTACCCGCGTCAAGTGAATACGAAATCTGCTTCGCGTTCATCCCATGGACGATCAGTGACTTCGACTCGGAGGATGGAGTAATTTTTAATGGTTCCAAGGATTTTTTTATTGCCGTCTCGTAATCATCCAGATTCATCTTATCGCCTAGATCGGATTTCCGCTCGGCAAACATAGCCAAAATGCTGCTTCCATTTTCTAAGTATATCCCATACTTTCCTCCCATCGTCGACGTTTTGTCGATCCATTTGCCGTTCACCTTAAATCGGAAAAGACCGTTTGGAGCTGTCAACGTACGCTCAGGCAGCAGGTAGACCGTCTTGGTCTTGCTATCCCACGTGGCCTCTAATTTAGAAGCTTCACTTACGAATCGAACGGGTACCATGATGCTGCCGTCAACATTCCGGGGTGCAACATTTAATGTAACAGGAGCGCCATTCAAAGTCGCCGTCGTATTATCAACCTGCATGGAGAGCTGGGTCCCCGGCTTGTCAGCCAATATCGTTCTTGTGCTCTCATCCCATCGAATATTAAAACCCAGTTTATTAAAAAGAGGTCGGAATTGTACCAAGGTCGTCCCTTCAATGACAATCGGGGCCCGTTCAAACAGCACTCTGTCGTCTTGAACAAAGATGGATATTCCGGAATTGGATTTCGTTGCGGCCTGAGCCCGGTTCACGGCCACGCCGGATTGCTCCAGGAGACTAACCAGAGACTTCGACTGCTCATTGAGGGCGTCTTGGTCTACGTAGAGATGATGCAGTTTTTTCATCGTGCTTACGGCTGTAATATCTTCAATAGGGTTCTTCGCAACATCCAACCAGCCGATATTCAGCTTAGCCAGCGGGGCCACACTTGTGAGATGATTGTTCGAGATGAGCAGGTCGGTCAAAGAACTCATTCGCGACAAGCGACCGATGTCTTCAACCTGGTTGTCGCTTATTACCAGCTTTTGCAGCTTATATAGACCCGCCAACGGACAAACATCACGGATCTGATTATGGTTCAAGGCTAGGAACGTTAGGCTATAAAGGCCGCTGATCGGCTTCAGATCAGAGATTTCCTGGTTAGGCAGAAATAACTCCTTCAAGTTAAACGCTAGTTCCAAGCCCTTCAAGTCGCGTATCTTCTCCTTGCCGCTCGGGTACAAGGATTTTAGATTCTGCAGCGCTTTGAAATCCAGGACAGCGTCCGAATCCAGCTTAAGTTCGTTACGTACGGCTTGTTCCAGAACCGGGTCCTCGAATTGAACCGGCCCCCTCCCGCTTCAGCATACGTTTTCGACGCTGGAGAGCTGACATAAGTCAATAAAACGACGAGCAAGATGATCCATATCTTTTTATTTAGCATATCTTCTCTCCTAATTCGCAAACTTGATAGTTACCGTCTGCCCCTGCTCATCCCAGGTCACGTTGGCTCCCAATGCTTCACTGATGAATCGAGCAGGCACATATGTAGTTCCATTCACGAGCTGGGGGCGATCTCCAGTTGCTTTGTAAGGCCGTCCATCGTAGCTTCCGTTGAATCCATGGTCAGCTTAATGGTCGTTTTTCCTTTGGTGGCGGTCACCGTTCGAGTCTCCTGGTTCCACGAAACGTCAGCCCCTAACGCAGTAAAAATACGCCGCATCGGAATTAGAACATTTCCGCTCTGGAGAATCGGCTTGTCATCCTTATCAAACAGAAGATAATCGTCATTTACCTTAATGGAAATTTCATTCCCGTAGGTAACAACAACCCCTCGGCCTTGGGCCCCACGAATAAATTCGAGCGATGGTTCATCCAACGGGTTATTGCGGACGTCCATCTCCCATAAGGCGGGATGGTCATTTAATGAACTCAGATCGCTAATCCGGTTGTTGGACAGCTTCAGCTTGCTTATTCTCTTATGGCCGGATAGCGTTGAAATATCGGTCACTTGATTATAGCTCAGGTTCAGCTCCCCTAAAGAGACAAGATCCCGCAAAGCCTGAATATCGGTGATTCGGTTATTGGACAGGCTTAGAGTGGTTAACCTTTTGAGACCTCGAAGAGGAGTGATGTCTTGAATCTCATTCCCTTCTATAAATAGAACGCTAAGATGCTCTAGATTCGAGAGGAATCCGATGTCAGAGATATGGTTATACCCTAACGTCAGAAAGCTTAACGAATTGAGCGCCCTACGGCGGAGAAATCTTTCAACTCCACATGATCCAGGAACAGCGTAGAGAGCTTGGTTAACTGTTGTAAAGGCCTAATGTCCTTTATTGGGTTGCCGCTCAACATAACCGCGGACAAATTGTTCATTTGCGATAGTACGCTCAAATCGGTGAGCTTATTATCCATCAAATTGAGATCCGTTAGATTCGCCAGTTTTACAAGAGGTCGGATATCTTGAATCTTGTTGCCAGATAAATCAAGTCTTTTTAATCCGGTCAGGTCCTTTAGAAAAGAGAGGTCTTCAATACCAAATTCCGAGAGATCAAGCCACTCCACCTTTTTGAGCCGCTGCAGGACAGTAAAGTCCTTCACCGGGTTGCGTTCAAAGCTCACGATTCGAAGGCTTGGCATGTTTTCCAGCACTTGAATATCCTTAACTTGGTTATTGCTGATAGATAAGGCAGACAGTTGCGTCAAATTTCGAAGCGGCTTGATATCCTCTATCAAGTTATTGCTTAAAAATATACTGGTCAAATTAGTCAGGTCCGCGAGCGGAGTGATATCTTTCACTTGATTAGAGGAAGCGACCAAAGAAGTTAATTTCGTTAGATTCTGAATGGCCGATAGGTCCGCTATGTCATTACTAGAGATATCCAGCCGCTGTAGATTGACGAGTTGACGAACCGGTTCTACACTGCTGATTTTATTGTTATCCAAGGCGAGGATTCTCAGGTTAGCCAGCCCGCTTAATGGAGCGAGATCCGTTATTTCGTTATGGTTCAAATCAATAGTCCGCAGCTTCGTTAACCCGGCGATAGGCGAAATATCGTTTATTTTATTCTCCCCTAGATAAAGCTCGGTCAAGTTAACGGCATGTTCCAACCCTTTTAAGCTCTTAATGCCCAGCCAGTCTGCTTTGGAAATGCTCTGTAAAGAGAGCATGGTCTCCTCAGAAATGGGATCACCCTCTGGGATGTTAAGCTTCTTATGTATTAATGCGTTTAATGCCGGATCTTCGATGTGTACCCCTATCCCTGAATCCGCTAGGATTGTGCCCGGACTAATGAGTAGTAATAGTAATAATAAGCTCCAGAAAAATGAATTTCTTAATCCTGCTGTGTTATGTCTTTTCAATAAATGAGTCCCCCGTTTCATTGCTTTCTCAATCCTTCCTCCCCTTTACCTTCTCAACATGCTCCGCCCTTACCTTAGGATCGGTAGTATTGATCCTATTAACCTTATCGGCAATAAGTTGGATATTCTCCATAGTAAAAATCGTTTGGGTCAACTCAGCCTGCAGACGTCACTTTCCGGTGATCCAGAAACTGCTCTATCGGATTGGTCGATCCGGGCAGGAAAAGAAAAGCGCCAACGATTAGATTGGCGCTTTGGTTAACCCAGGGAAGGTACATGTACTGTATGCGGGAACATGTGGGGGTTGGTTGGGTTCTGTACTAGTTGGTCAAAACCCTTGATTTATAAGGGTTTTAACCAACTAGTATTGTTCTTTTTGTTCGAATTTTATTGTTTGTTGACGAGGTTCGTCAACAAGGTGTCAACAGACATTTAACTTAGTGTGCATTCTCAAAAGAGAAGAAGATCAGTACCATCCATCCAATACTCTCTCCGTACCACATTAGTACTATAATGTCAGGCTTAGTGCCAAAACCTAGCGGAGGCCTGTGTTTTTTATCGATACACTTGCCAAATAGCTTTTTAAATCAACTTAAATCTTATTTACCTTAATACAGCAAGAAACTCTTTTTCCAAAGCCTCTTCGCGTCTTCGTCTACTCCCTAAGTCCGATGAAGCGCGAATACCTGACATGTATTTTGATATACTATCTGCATCAGCGTATTCTATTTGATCTATTTCAACTTCATTAGACTCATCATCGGTCGCTTCTCTTTCTTGTAATCCAGCTGATTTCATTCGCTCATCTACTGTTCTACCGAATGAAAGAAGAAGATCTCTAACACGATAAACTCTTGATTCATCCAAGGGCAACATATCTTCGTACTTTGCTAACAAGAGGAACAGAGTATAAAAGTCTGTCTTTTTACTCCATCTGGTCTCATTTATACCCGGGACTATATCCAGTAATTGCGAAAACACAAGGTTAAAAATGTTTTCTACTTGGGCTTTCTCAAATTCTTCTTCATACATTAAATAATATTTATCAAGGCTTTGTTTTTTGTTTTGTAATCCATGGAGGTAAGCGACAGTAAGTTCACTAACATATTCTACATCATTCATTCTCCTAATATCATTCTGAGTAAAAATATCGATCTTTGTCCAAATAGGATCATCGGAGATTTTGTTCATTAATTGAATGAAAGGCCCCCAATAAGTTGCTTGTCTTAATTCTTGTTTATTAAGTGATATAACATTACGATTTAATCTTTGAAATATAGTTCTTATTTCGTCATCATCCATACTTGGCAATATTCTAACCACAAAATTATACTCGAGAAGTGTTCGTTTATCCTGATCATCCAAATCTTCATAGTATTTCCCACCCCAACTTGTAGGGCCATTATCTGTTTTGTATTCGCCTTCAAGATACTCGAGCACTGATCTAATTCGCTGTTGGCCATCAACCAGAATATATTTTACATCACTGATTCCGTGTATTTCTTCCTGCATATATATTTCCGGGACAGGGAAGCCATTTAATAGTGAGTCGATAAAATAACTTTTTTGTTTTGTAACCCAAACTGGATTCCTCTGAAATGGAGGCTTCATTTCAAGTTCCATACTATCATTGACTTTTTTAAACCAGAACACGTTTCTAAGGGTGGTGTTTAAGTAATTTTTCACTTTCTCTACCTCCTAATTGCATTTCAATTAGTTTATTCTTTAGACTTTTTAGGTTGTTCATGTTGTATGATCTCAATGATTCAAAATCCTTGTATATGCGAATATTGATATCTTTATCCAAGGTTTTTAATTCTTGCTTCATTTTAACCAAAGCAAAGATCCCATTCTTTAGCAAATGGTAGTATGGGAAGTATCTTATCAGTAGCAATTGTTCCCCAATAAATAAGTCTATTAACATGATCGTTGACTGATTCTTTCTGTTCTTCAGTTAATCGATGTCTTCGTGATCCTAAATTTCTAAGGGCATGCCAAGAAATGTCAAAAAAGTGAGTTGAAATTACGGCTACATCAATATCTGATTGGTTTCGATATTCTCTAAAGTCTTTAGAGGGATTTAGACTAAAACCTACGCCCGCACTTCCTGTTATAACAATCGATCTACTATCTATCCCAATTACAGAGGAGAGCTTTTCTTTCCACTCAATACATTCAAGTATATCATCTTCAAAAATATAAGGAGGGCAGTCTATAATCCATTTTGAAACAACAAATGACAATGGCTTTTTAAGTAAATCATCAAAAAATGCTTCTTTTCTTTCAGCTATTGTCAAAATTCCACCTCCACATACTTTAACACTCTTATTAATGTCATTTGCTAAGCAACAGAAAAGAGTTTCCTTTAACAATTTCCTTTAAGGAAAGTTAGTTGAAAAGTAAAATTAGTTTTTATGGATGTATCGTCAAAATTTTTCAAAATATTAAAAAGGGCCTGCATCTGAAGAAGTAGGCCCTTTTAGAATGTGATACCATCTAACAACAAACCTTTAAACTGGTCTCAAAACTTACTCGTTATTTTTAATATAAATTGTATTTGCAACATAGTTAATTGTCTGAGCAGTTTCACTGTAAGGGAAACAAGCGACCAAACCAATAATTCTCTGATCTAAGTTTTTAATTGCCGGTTTCTTCCCATCAACTGCAAATTTATCTGTAATTGTTAATGGGTATACTAACAGCAATCCATTTGTTTCTCGTCTCAAAGCCCTTAAAGTTTTTATTTTTCTTGAAGCTTCTTGCTGAACATCAATATCAAGGAATTCATCTCCTTGACTCAAAAGTGTGCCTATCGATATTATTCCATCAATTCTGTTGAGATATTGTCGGCTTGCTGGATTACAAATAATTTCGCTAGTCACTTTAAAACTGTTCTCGTTTTCTTGCTGATTTGACATCAAGGCAACAGTCCAATTAGTTAATTCATCATGCTGTAACTGCTCTTTAATATAATCTGACCATAAATTGGTTTTTACAGTTAATGCCTTTTCAGGAGTAGTAAACTTAGATAAATACTCAAGTATCGTCTCTGCTTTTACTTGCCACAAATAATTTCCGTACTTTTGGTCTATAGGTTTTCCTAACTGATCAATAAATGATAGGGTGGCAATATAATTACCTTCAATTATCTCCTTTTTCTCTTCAAAAACAACAGTCTGAGAAGTCGAGCCCGAAAAAGATAATGATTCAGTAACCTGAATTGCATCCTTCATTTTAAGCAGACTAGTAACCTGCAGATCAGGGTGTGATAAAATCTTTAAACCAAAACTAGTAGGCGATTTCCCCATACTTCCATTAGCTTAAGATTTTCCCTTAACTCTTTACTAGCTTTGGCAATATATCGATAGTTTTCAATGAGAATAGGTGACGTATAAATTCTGCATAAGTCGACATACCCATCTCTATATCCAAACCATCTGCCCATTTGCATAAGAGTATCATACATATTACTCGACCTTAAATAGTAACTTGTTGTGAGTCCCTCTAATGTCAAACCTCTAGATAGCTTATCGCCACCAATTGCAATTACATATAGTCCGTTTTCAACATTTTCTTTATAATTTAAGCTGTCCGTAGATTGACCATTTATCATTTGAACAGTAACTCTTTGAATTACTTCATGTATTACCTGAGCAATGTCATTCCACACTTTTTCGCTTTTAGTTCCATAAATTGTTTCTGTCGTTTTTATAAAGTCCTCTTCCCACAAATTTTTCAACTCATTAATTATTCTACTCTTCTGTTCCTTATTGTCATCATATTTAAAATATATTTTAATTTGCTCTAGCTCATCGTGAACCAATCCAGTTAGTATCTTTTGAAAATTAACTGATCGATTTATATGGACCAACATCGAATTATGTTCATGGGTTTGTCCACGTAAAACTCTTATTGCGGTTGATAAGATAAACGATCTTACTGCTTTTTGCAAAGAGTTCGGCAAACTCGTCGGTAGACCTTCCTCAGTCATGTTAAATTCTATTTCATCTCTAGTTTCCCGAAGAATTGGATACCCATCGGTCCCAAAAATAGTTTCTGGCCCGACATAATTTGATGGCGTTACTAATGATACAATAAAATCTTTAGGGAATAGGTCTGGACCATACTTGTCGTGTTTTACTTCATGATTGATCAAAACATTTGCAAATGGAGTTGCCGTATATCCTACATAGACTCTCTGATTAAACTGCATCAAAATTTCACGTATTAAAGCATTTATAGTAGTAGGATTATATTCTTCACTTTCGGTATTCTCGGAGGAATTAGTGTCAATCGATGCCTGATCTGCCTCGTCATCTATCATTAACAAGGAAATATTAGAAGTTTTATTCTTGAAATAGTCTCTTATTGCTTCTAGTATAAATTTGTTCTTTTTAACAACTAAGATAAGAGGATTACTTTCTGATGGATAAACCCCTACTCGACTTAATAAGTTGCTGTTTACATCCCCTCCCTCATCACGTGATGTTAAGCACTGAATTGGTAAATCCTCGATTAGTCCGACACCAATTAAGGCTTTACTTTGTTCCCCTGATTTTCTACCTATTACTTCTTCGTCAAGCCTAATTTGCGTCTGACTTCTAAGGTCATCATGAATTCCAGTTAATACTACAATTAATTGATAACCTAGATCTAGAGATTTACAAATAAGTCCGGTATAATTTGAAGTCTTACCCGACTGTACTTCTCCTACTACAAGACCCCTTATATCATAATCCTCTTTATATCGAGGGTGCTCAAATCTTCTTAAAATGCCCTCGGTAGAAATATCAAGTCCATTAACTGTTTTATTATCCCACTTTTTCGTGTCTAGCAAGTATTTCCTGTATCTGTTCCAAAATTTCCATGTAATGTTACTATATTCTGAGGTATACCATGATGTCGGCTCTGAATCCTTATCTTTGACCATTATGTTACTACTAGTATTCGAAGAATTATAATAGTCAAGCATACGTTCTTGAACCTTATAGAAATCAACATTTGAAAATTTAGGAATTGACTTTAAAACTTCCACAGCTTCATTTATTGCAAAGACAGCACCGAATTTTCTTACATGATCCTCATCAATTAAATTCTCTGCAGCTCCTACTGCTTTTTTGAATAACTCAGTATTAACTTCAGCTTGCTGAGTGTTCAAATCATCTTTCAATATAGAATATATTTTCTCAATCCATGCAACAGGTGAGAGTTTCATAACAGGGAAATATATAAAGGTATTATTTAATACGAACTGCTCTTTCTGTTCTAAGGTCCAGTCAGCCGCCATAAATGCCTCTAACGAATTAATAACAATACGTTTATAATATATATCATTATTCTCAAGAAAAATATCTATAGCTTCTTTTATAGAGCCCATATCTTGATTGAAATAGGACATAAGAAAGTCTTGTAATTCCTCATACCAATCAATTTGTTCCATTTAAATACCCCTTTACCAAGTTGGATAACCAGTATAAATAAAGCCATCTGTCCCCACACGACGTAACACTATCATAAAATTATGTAGACTATCAAATGATGTATTTCCACGCAAAATACCACGCCCATTTATATCAGTGCTTGTATGTCTAATTGTAGTCGTATATTGACCCGGTCTATTTTTTAACCAGTTTTCAATTTTTTGCTGATTTGATATCAATAATTCACTGACTACACTTTCTGCAGTATTTAAATCATTAAATCTTGAAGCTCCACTTATTTCAGGTTCATCAATTAATCTTTGAGTTAAGTCTGAATCTGAAACATCAACGTGCTTTCTTATCAAATGGCCTCCAAGGTTCTCGTGTTCTTGAAGCCCATTCGGTAATGGAACGGTTGTATTGGAGAATAAAGCCATTAAAATATCACTCCCAAACGTTGTACTTTTGTGACATAAACTATTTTAATTCTAATTCGTTTTTTATTACGTCGAGCAAAAACAGTGCTGTTTCCTCGTCGAGCTGCAGTGACTGACTTATTTTATTTGGTATTTCCCTATCTTCTGAACCATAAGTATCTATCTGAAAAAACTTTCTACCACTACTATCTTTAAAGGTTGAATATGTCGCCCTAACAGTCTGATGAACACTGATTCTCGTTTTATTTAGTTTGGTCATTTGTTTGTGACATAATAAAGCCATACTATCACCTACTATGCTAGTATTAAAGTCCTACTAAGACAATATTCTACATCAACATACAATTTCCTCCTTTTCCCATTGGCTGAAAGTTTACAATTAGACTGAAAATAAAAGTAAAAAGAGGTTATCTTATGGTATGCCATAAGATAACCTCCCTAACAAAATATTTTTTTATCACTTTCTATACTATACGTTCATCAACAATGATGCGCTAAGAAAGTCCCTTTTGTCCAAGATAATCAAAGCAATACTTTAATAATGGACATTCTACTGATTTTGGATTTTTAGCAGTACATACTGCACCCGCAAAATCGAGCACTGCTAAATTAGCCGATCTCGTGCTGACCATTCCCTCAAAGTGGGCTCTAATTTTAGAAGCCAACTCCTTGTCCATTCGAGGTCTGGGGTTCGTCGATGTATATCCAAAGTATCTTGAAAAGAGCCGAATAACATTCGTATCGATAGGAACAACCGGTTGATCAAATGCATAGCACAGTATAGCATTTGCAATGTAATCGCCAATCCCCGGAAGCTTCCTTAATTCGTTATAATCATTCGGAACTTTACAATCATATAGACTACAAATAATCCCAGCTGTTTTTATTAGTCTTTCTGCGCGGTATTTTAGCCCAATAGGAGCAATGATTTTTTCCACTGTTTCAATATTTGCGCTTGCTAATTCACTTATATCAGGATATTTTAGCAGAAGCTGATCATATACTTCCTGAACTTTCCGTACATGTGTCTGCTGAAGCAAAAATTCTGCCAATAAAATTCGATAAGGTTCTTTTGTATTTCGCCACGGAAAGTGATGCCGACCATTTTCGGAATACCATGCCAGTAAACTTTCCCAGAAAAAAGAGTCTTTTCTCATTTTTTCACCACTTTTGTTTTTCGTATTATGTTCTATTCTTACCCATATCAGCAGCGTACATAATTTTGACTTATAAATTCTCACCGATTATTAACACATAATAATTAATAAACACTCATACCAGTTCCCCGGTAGTGAGTGTTTTTATTGATTTTGAATCAAAAGATATTACTCAATTGCTTCGTATATTCATCTTTAAACTGCACCCAGCAGGCTTCCTGCTTAGCCCATTGAGTTACATTTCGATCACCGGCAGAATCGCGAAGAAAGAATAATGCTTTATCCGCTATAATCCGTATAACTTCATCCCATTTATCGGAAAGTGTTTGCCTATTCCATACATCCAGCAGTTCTATCCTTTTTCCATAAATATGATGAAGCATAGCCACAGTATAATAAATTACATTTGCTCTATACCCCTGCAGTCGCATGGATTCCACAATATCAGTAACATGGAAATTAATAATCGTTCTTGCTATTAGTTTCTGATAGACTTCGATTGTTACTTCACTCAATGGAATGAGCTCATCGTTTTCATCCTTATCGTATTTCCAATACTGCTTGTTTTGCTCCATAAACCGCTTAAAGGCCTCTTCTCCACCTTTACTTGATATGTGTGGAAAACCTTCGCATGACATATAATGTTTAGCTAAGTCAACTTTGGTAATCACCTTTTCACTTGGGTACTGCTTTTTAAATTCATTCTGTTCCTTACCACGTTTACGTCTATTCAAATCAACTGCATATTGACCTCTCGCGCGCTCAAAGTACCATTTACTCTCTGCTTTACGTCCATCGTTAGTCGGTATCCATGTATCCCTAGAAAATTTCTCTAAGTCAGACATAAACCTAGAGTTGGCTAGCAAGTCAGAGTTATTTATTTTATTCTGTGTATTCGCATACTTTGAAATATTTGATACCATTTCATCTTCAAGAAGTCGCTGATCTTTTTCTTGATTTGCTTCAACATGTAGAATTGTTAATTTGGCCTGAACATACACATCCGTTAAATCGACTCCACTCTTATAAGCCTGGTGGATGGATGCAGTCGTTTGGCCACCGTTAACAATTTGCCAGCCCGTCAATCCTTGAATTCGGAAAAGATTAATGTATTCATTTATTTTCTCAATATCCCCTGCACGAGCTACACTAGATATACCATTATTATAGCTGACAAACATTCGCCGCTCATTTGGATCTTTTAGTGTCTTCAAAATCCCCTTATTGGTAGCACCTTTTGCCTGCAAAAAAGACCTGACATTTCGCTCAACGAGTTTAGATCCCCATTGATCGTATGCTTTCGCAAGCGACTCAGCAGGTATAAAACCTACATAACATGAAAAGTAATTCTTGGTTCCTTCCTGTTGAGTACTAGGAACATACATCATTTCAAATGTCTGTCCTAATTCATTTGCAAAATCAATATGAATTGTTTGAATTCCTTGCTCAGCCAAGATCATTTGAAGAATACGATCTATATCCCAAACCTGAACATTAACCGTTTCGATTCCAGGAATCGATAGCTCAATTGGTTTATTCGCATTATAGAACATGTTAGTTAAAACAAATATATTCACTTCATCAATATCACTAATGTTTTCGGATATGAGTACAGCCAATTCTCGAGCTTGAAGGGAATGATCAATTGTCTGAGCTAATGTTTTAGCATTCGTAATAAACCGTTTTGCCTGGTTGGCCAAATCAGTCAGCATTGTCATATTAATCGAAAGTAAATCGTGCTCATTTTGGTCAAAGTTATAATTTGCAACATACAAGTCAAGAACACGCTGGCTCTCATCAAACGAATATGCATTGACAGCGATTTTCTTATGTGTATCTATAAATGGAGGAATTAGAATATCAGGTTCGACGTCTCGTTCTATAAACAACAGCATTTTTTCAAGAAAAGGCACAAGGTAAACACCTGTTTTCGCTGCCCTCTCTTCTATTTCTTCAAGAAATTCCTTCATGAATTCACTTCTTTGTCTATTTTCCAGCATTTAAAAGTCCCCATCACAAATCAAATACCTCTTCTACTTCTCTCTCAAAATCAGTGCAATGTGTAAGGTCTATACTGTAGCTAACATGGGATATTCCCTTTGGGAGATCTTCCTGTAATATTCTTGGAAAGTTCGCCGCGGCTTCATATACCTCTACTTTATCTACAAAAAAGAAATCATCGGTATAATCATTTTCTTTAAACCTTAAATCCTCAAGAAGGTCATTAAACTTTAATAACATGCGGTCTGAGCGGCTTGCAATTTCTTTGCGAACCTCATTAACAAGTGAATGTAGAGAAATGCCATGAGTTTTGCTTGGTTCTATAAAGCAAACATAGAGATATATACTAGTAACTGCATTGGTCAACCTTAACTGATTCTCGTTTGAAATTTTAATTGTCTTGTTTAACTTATTTAATGCCGTTTTAATCTCTACACCGCGTTTAGAATGCTTAAAGTCAATTCGACCACTAGTTGGACCTTCCCATTGTTCAATTATAAGTGGCGGAGAATTTGGAAACCGGTTAAGCCAATCCTGTATATACCATAGTTCCCCAAAAAGCCCCCGTTGCTGCTCTTCGGTTAGTTTGCGGTAACCGCCTTTTTGAAAAAATACACGCCATCTCTCAAGCACCTTGTATATTACCGAAAATATCGATTCATTCTCTTCCCTTAGCAGCAAATGATCCACGACATTCTGCAGTACAACTTCAAATATCTCTGTACCATGTTCAGCCTCTTGCCTCAATACAAGAAAATAATGGCCCCTCAATAAAGCCAACTTTTCGTAATACTCAATTTGAATAGATAAACCCCGCCATTTTGGAAGTGCCTTAAGCTGATCTGTCTCCCAAGATTCGAAACCCAAATCAATATACAACTGCCTAGTCATACTTGCAGTATCTACACCTGCAAAAAGTATAGGATTTTCAGCCGTTAGGACCCTCAATTTGTATACTTCCTGCTGAGATTTGTTGTTTATCTCATTAATCATCTGCTCATATTCTAATTTAAGATTCAGCATTCAGCACATCTTCCTTACTATATGAGAATACTTACTTAATAGTTTTATTTACTTCATAAATCTTAGAATCATCTAAAACTGAATCAGGAAACGAGATTCCGATTCCAATCGGTACCATGTTCTCACAAAAGGCAAATCCTAAGTCGTCAAATACTTTTACTTTAGGGTGAAGCGGGTATATAAGAAGCATCCCATTTTCATTTGGTCTCAGTTTTCTAATCTCCTGCTTGTCTTTCATATTCTTTATTTCAGCTTGATTGAGATCAATAAATTCCTGCCGCGAAGCAACTATAGCCCGTATATCAATTTTCGCCTGTCCTTGATTATTATACTCTTCCGCATTAACACCACGAACTACAGCTGAGCCTATCTCTAATGTCCCAAGACGTACTGGAAACTTCTCAAGACCACTCTTATCGCTTGGATCTCCTTCAACTACTGCTACGGTCCAATATAATAGCTCTCCAATATCATTAACTTGCCGAATATAATTTACAATCTTGGTGCTATCAACTTTATCAGCCCCTTGGCTGGTTTTATATTCAGATAAGAATGTTAATACTTTATCAACTCCAACTTTCTGAGCCATGTAATAACCCGTTTTCCCCGAGCCTATACGTATCTTTTTGAAATCGGAGGATAATTTATTTATTAATGCCTCTGTTACTTTCATATTGTGAGAAAAAAAAGATTCCTTGTTCTCATATATACGTGTTTGCTGCAGAGTCAGCCTATAAATTACATTTGTTATTGAGGCATTTCTCATTTTTAACGGACTTGTTAATGTCATAGTTGGATGACTCAGCATTTTTACTGCGTATTCCAATGGTGTCTTTTTTGCTTTTGCCAGCCTATCAAATTCTCTCCGCAGTTCAATCATGGCAATGGCAAGATGTTCAAAATTAGAAGCAATCTCTGCGGTAGTGTAGATTCTGCATAAGTCCATATATCCTTTTCGATAACCAAACCAGCGTCCCATTTGCATTAAGGTGTCGTACATTAACGAATTCCTAAAATAGTAGGTTATGCTGAGTCCTTCAAGCGTAAGTCCACGTGATAGCTTGTCACCACCAACTGCGATCACGTTTAAACCGTCTTCTTTATATTGGTGATAGTCTAATGCATCTTTACTATTACCGTTTATTTCAAAAACACTGACTTTGTTAGAACTTTCCTTAAGCTCCTGATAAACCTCATCCCAGCTGTATTCTTTTATGTCACCAGGCCATGCTCTGCTTGTTAGAATTATATCTGTCTCATAAAGCTCCTTAAGTGCGTTTACAATCTTACTCTTTTCGTTATATTGAATTTGCGTAATAATTTCTCTGAATACTTTGTCAACTCCGTCTTTTACACTCGACTGAACATCTTTAAAACGTGAGGTATGAATTAGCATTGAATTATGCTTGTTCCGCTGACCTCGCAGATTTCGTACAGCGATCGTTAAAAGAAATGCCAAGATCGATTCCTCCATCTGAGGAGGAACCTCTTCAAATTTATCAGCATCACCTTTTGTTTTAATTCCAGTAAAGACTTCTATATCCGCATCCCTTAAAGGACGAATTAAACTTGGGCGTGGATCGTCTGCTTCTTCTTCAACATTAAAGAATTCTTCCGGACCACAGTATTCTTTAGGCTTGGGGAGCCCAACAAGAAAATCCTTTGGATAAAGATCCTTACCTTCATCTTCAGTTTTGGCCTCAGCACTAATTAATAAATTTGCAAAAGGTGTAGCTGTATAACCCACATAACACCTCCTGTCAAACACCTCCAAGATCTGCCTTATTAATTTATTTATAGTTTTAGGATCTTCATCCTTGGAAGTGTCAACCGATGCCTGATCGGCTTCATCATCAATGATTAAAACAGGAATATCTAAACTAAATAACTTCTTTTGGTATTCGAGCTGATTTTTCAGTGACTCCAGAACAATACTATTTTTTTTTAACAACCATAAGGGTTCTTTGATTCAAATTAAAAATACCGCTTGGTTCCGGAAGAAATATCACGTTCCACAGTAGTCCATGAAGAAATAATATGATTAGGTGTATTTGCGTAGATTTGGGCAACTCCGACCGGTTTTCCAGTCTTATCAACTCTGCTGCCAATGACTTCTTCATCTAATCTGAGCTGTGTCTGGGCTCGCAGGTCATTATGTACCCCTGATAGTACAATTATCAGCTTATATCCAACATCGTAAGCTTTATTGATTAACCCTGTGAAGTTGGCAGTTTTCCCTGATTGCACATATCCCAAAACAAGCCCCCGCTTGTCAAAAGGATAAATATCCTCCGGGTTACCCAAGGATCGCATAATTTCATTTGTTGAATCATCAATGGAGTCAACGGCCTCTTGATCCCAATTCTTGACTCTGATTAAATAGTCTCTGTAGCGAGTCCAAAAAAAAGCTCCAAAGAGTAATTTGGGGCTATACCAGTTTCCCACTTCATCCGAACGTAATACAGATGTTTTTATAATGTCAAATCCAACATTAAACTTCATATACATTTCTAACGACCACTGCTCAACCAAACTTTCTCCAATGTTTTGACCTTGAATAACAAGCTTCGCAAATTCTAATGCCTGCTCAGTTGCTTTCTCTTGGCTGGGCAAAATAGACTTCAAATTCATATAATTAGTCGCAAAAGTGTGCTCGAATAACTTTTTCGCTTCATTCATGACTGATATTCGCCTCTTCTATAATTGATTTCAACGTTTTTCGATTTAAACCATCAAAAGCAGGTTGAGTAACAAGTGCATCTATCAACTGCTGCATATTTTGTACAACTTGAAGTTTAATTAAGGTAGAAGCAAACTGGATCACTAACTCTTTCATGGCATCGGTAACTATTTGAATTGATTCTTCCTCTACTTTGGGTGAATCGGTTATATTACTGGGTGACCCTAATTGAACAAATTTTAAGTACAAGTTAAGCGACTTCGAGGTTTCATTATCTATTCTTTTCTGAACTTCTGATAAAATAGGGTGATTTCTATTTAATACAAATTGCTGCCCTTCATCGCTACCTGATAACTCCCAAGTATTAAGACTCCCTTTGAAGGTTTGACTAGGATGGGATCCTTGAGTCCGATAATAAAAGACATCGCGCGAAATTTTACGAACAAACCTTGCAATTGTTTCAAGTCTTGTTTTTGCATTATCTGGAGGAATAACTGCAGACTTTTTAATATCTACCTGCCAATCCTCATCTGCAGTATTTGGTAAATCGATTCGGACTCTTGCCAGTTGAGATGAGGTATCCTTTTGAAACATACCCAACCAATCACCATAATGAAGTAATCTATTCTCACGGTATATATAAAAACCTTGGTGATCTCTCCATCCTCGGCTCCCCCTGCCCTTTTGTATTCCATTTCATTTAAGAATGATGCATGAGGAAGAACATAATATTTTACTTTAATTTTGTTTCCATTTATGTTTAGTACCTGTGTTTAACCTTCCAGAGTAGACGGATGTTTAACCATAAAAGGATCCCAGGGATCTAGCTCGTTTCCATTTAGGATAACCTGAACCTTACCGTTTTTCTATGATTGAATGAAAGACAAACTCTAAGTGATGATGTATACGACGGACTTTGGCGAAAAAGCTGCTTTCATGTATCGTGTTTGCGCTTCCCGCTCCCATAAACCGATCCAGCTTATCAATACATATTACTGTGCCGCTATCTCCTTCAATATCGCACATGTACTGCCTAACTTCATCCGGAATCGCCGTAAACAGCCGCCATTCATTGCATTTGGAAACATGATCTAGATCCCAACAGCGCTGCGCATAAATTCCATTCTGTTTTGTAAGAACACTCAAGCGCTTACCTAGAGAAAATGAGGCTGTCTTCAGCCCCATACCAAATCTTCCGAGTTCATTTGGTCGCCTATCTGCGCGCGGGTCTTTGGAACCAATATTCATTGCAGCTTGAAGCGTATCTTCATTCATTCCATGACCATTATCCGCAATAATTATGGCACCATCGTTTCCAAAACACATAAATTGGAGAGTGATTTTAGTCGCTTTTGCATCAAGGCTGTTATCAATCAAATCTGCTATTGCAGTCCCTGCATTATACCCTAGAGAACGAAGTGCATGGATGACAGGGGTAGCTGATGGCTGAGATATAACTATACTCATAGTGGGTACTCCTATGTTTAATTAATATTTTTCCGATTATTATATATACAGCAATATTCGACATAGAAGACCTATATCCTTTATGTAACAACGTTATCCTTTTTTCAAAATAAAAGAGCCTCCTACTCAATGAGCAGAGGCTCTAAACTTAAACGATAGCTGTTTCTTGTGGCGATATTAAATTTTTCAATGCATCTTGGACATTTACTCCTAGGTACTTAAGCACCTGTTCAGCCACTGCCCTGCCCAAAAGTGGAGGGACAGCATTTCCAATCTGCTGATACTGTGAATCTTTAGAACCTTCAAAAACAAAATCATCGGGGAAAGTTTGAAGCCGGGCCGCTTCCCGAATACTTATTGCCCGATTTTTACGCGGATGTATCCACATTGACTTTCGAACGTTCAAAACAGTCCCAGAAGGAGCTTGATAATCAAGCCTCAAATATACAGTATTTTGAGTTCTACCAGGATCAGAATATGTTTGTTTGTAGGATTCGTCTAGATCGTGGAAATTCTGACCCGGCGCTAATACTTTAAATCTTTCCAAGGCCGTATCAGTCGTCTCCGTCATAACATGATTTTGAATTGTACTAGTAGTTCCACGTAAATACTGAAGAAGCGGGTTACAGCTTTTAAGAGGTGGCACATTAATTGGCTGATCGGCTTCCATTGCTGTAAATGGTTCAATTTCCTCAAGATCACCAATAGCATCCTGTACTTTATAAAACTGTTCTGGATCCTTAATAATCGGAACCGGAAGGGCTACGGAATTATCTCTTACGAACTCTGATTTAACTCCGATAAGAACGAGGCGCTCTCGAAGTTGCGGCGCACCGAAATGAGCAGCATTTAATATATGATCTTCATTTATTACATAACCAAGGCTCTTAAATTTAGAGAGTAAGTAATTCATAACACCATACGTCTGCACACTAACACAAAGATTCTTATGTTCGAGTAAAATATCGACTATCTCAATGTTATTGGATTGAATTTCGCTCATCTTCATCAGGACTTTTTGAACTTCAATAATATCATTTAAAATTAAAAATAAATCGTTTCGGGAGGAATCAGCAAGCTCTTTACTCGATAATAAAACCCCAAGCTTCAGCCACAGTTCTTCATAAGCAGTGCTCCAATAACTGTTATGCTGTTCCTTCCATTTCAACAATGTTTTCTGTAAGGCATTTTGAGCTTTTGCAATATATACATGAGCCTCTTTCTCTTTTCTACTTATATGACTTATCTTAGAAAACAAATTCTTATCATTAATTATAAATGGAGACAACTCAATGTTGTTGTCAATGCAGTTTCTTAGGAAACAAACAAGGTCATCAGATAAATTATTCTGTTTTCCTAAAATAACTTTGTCAGGGATTAATTCTATTCCTAATTCCTCCACAATCTCGTTCTGATCCCTGGATGAGTAGAAAAATTTATGCTTGTCTGATTTCATAGCCTTGACGTTCTCCATTACAAAGGCATCCGGTTCCAATTCTTTTATAGCTCTGACATATTCCTTAACTAATTGATTATTAGTTGAAATGAGCTCTGACTTCTGTCGGTTTGCATTTGAAAATCCTTGACAAGGTGGCCCACCAAAAACGAGATCTATCTTCTGCCAATCATCTTTTATCTTTCCAAAGTTAACTTTTCTTATATCCTTGTGATACCCAATATCTCTTCCATCACTCTCATGATTATAACGATTATGATTCCTTATATATGTTTTCTGGGCGGACTCATTGTTTTCCACCGCGGCCACAATTTTCACTTGACCTGTTTGTAAAAAACCTAAACTTAACCCACCTGCCCCGGAAAACAAATCGACCGCTAACAGCTTTTTACTTTCCATTGTACTCCCCACCTTCTATTCACGAACGTCCGTTCTATATAAGCGACTTAACATTTCATAGATTATTTTTCAAGTGGCATCTCGTAAATCATTAGAATACAACATTTCGAAGGAACATGCTATACAAAAATAATAATCCTACCCATGTTTGTTGGGTAGGATTATTATTACATCAAAGTTTCGATTTTCTCTCTAACAAGTTCCTCTAAATCTTCTGGATCCAAGGTATCTAAGATTGTAACACCACCAAGCTGATTAATGTACATCATCAAACTTCTAAAATTCTCTCTATCAATAAATGAAGACTCCTGCTCTTTCTGATTCAGTACTGAAAGCACTGCTTTAGTTATATCTGGATTCCTTGAGAAACTTCGTTCAAGAAGACTCTGGGCAATATCCAATTTAGAAAGAAGTACTTTCGTAAGTTCAAAGGGATCTTCTCTATTTTCATCATAAGAAACGTAGCCATACCACCATAAACGCGCTATTCCATTTCGGATTAAAGCTCTATCTCGATTCGCCATAAAGAAGTAACGTTCTTTTATTGCCTCTTCCGGTTTATCTTTATCTAAATACGACTCCACCGGCCATCTATTCCTCATGTACTTCCAAAAGGTTGTGTGTGTTAAGTAAACCCATAATCTTTCATCTGTAGCTTGTAAAATTGAAAGTCCTTTTAAGGCACTATATATTTTTTTTGTATTTTCAAAATCAAAATGGATCGTACTGCTCTGAGGAATATGTAAATCTATATTCTCTGTTCTGATTTTGGAAGGAAAATTCCAAGTAATTGCTCCAAAATATTTATCAACCCAAACTGCTTCCCCTTTATATTTTTCGAGATTATTTATAATATTAACTTTTAATTCCTCTAGGGAACTATCACGAATATAACTTAATTCCATAAACCAGACACCTCAGTCTTCATCCTCAAAATTAACAAGAGCTAAAAGCGAAGAATTAAGCGGTTCTCCGATAAGCTTTTGAGCAAAAGCTACAGTCGAGTCTGTAAAAGTACTTTTATTTTCAATATCTATTCCTAACTCTTTAAGTCTGCTTCTAATCACTCTATACCATCGGCACTCTTCCAGATCAAATTCCTGATCACCCGCGTTTTTAATTGTTTCTAATATAGATACTAACGCCGGGATTATAATTAACGAAGATAACAAAGGTTGTAGATTTTGGTTTAAAGAAATCGTTTTATAGTGCTCAAAGTTGTCTTCAGATAGCTTAATTATAATTTTGTGACCAGAAGAATCCATGTCAAATGACGGCGCATTCTCGCCGCGGTTAGGCTGAACAGAAAAAATGGAAGGAACCCTTCTTAACGGATCATACTCTTTTTCTGCGAAGAACGTCCTTTCGGCATCAATCGCTAAAACATCACCCTTTTTTACAAAAAGGTGTGACCTTCATAATCCGGGTGGAATTCGGGTAATGAATAATGCTCTATATTTTCTGCAGCTAATATAAAAGAACAGATCTGTACTTTTCCTTCTATTGAATCGGCAGGCGACTGAAAGGTAAAAATGGAGTCAAACGATTTAAATATTTTACGATACCGTGTTGTCGAGCACTCAAAATGAAATGCGAAGCAGGCCTTTTCTCTTCTATAAGTTGGCTGATTCCATTACTGCTAGTTATACATTGTGCCTCGAAAATATAGGTATTTTGGGTTTTGCTGCTTTTAATTGATGCCTGAAAATCGCTATCGATGACATCATCCGCAAAATAAGATAAGACCGGATGTGGATATTGACGATAGTTAATTTGCATGAATCGCCACCTCCAGAGCACAGCGAAGAGAACCTTCAAGAGTAACTAATAAGTCAGATTTTTTATCTTTATAAAAAGATACCGGTCCGATTTTCCCATTTTTCCCGATATTCACACTTTCACCAGTTTGCTGTACAATTACCGATTTTACAGGAGCCGGCTCCCCACCTACTTCACCAATAACTTTAATTCCGATATATCCAGAGCCTTCTACATCTGTTTGTATGGATACTTTGTAAAGTGAAGTATTAGGATCTATGCAGAAAATTCGAGAGCGTACTAACCGCATGTTTTTGCTCGGTGCAGCTGAATTATTCCCCTCATTCTTTTCCCTTCCCTGGGAACTTCCTGTTTGTTCTTTATGACCACTTGTATCTTGTCCTTTATTATCTTCTTCGCCTGATCCCCTAACGCTACCTTCAGTGGAACCATCTCCACCTCCTTGCACATCCTCCGGGTCTTCAGCACCGGCTGCAGTTTCCTGATAAACGTCAAAACTCTCGTTAATTCCTACAAATACTGTTTGTTTCACTGTTCTATAATTAATATCAATCTCAATATCTTTGGGAGCCGCTTTTTCTCCCTCAGAACTGTTTTGCACAATTTCCTGCTGGGCTTGAACTTCTAAAGAAGGATCATCTTTGTCTGCTAAGTATTGACTTAATCCCTCTACATCCAATTCTTCTTCATCAGTAACTACTGTTATTGATCGAACCTGTTCATTTATCCAACTGTAAAGTTTTCTAATAATAGCCTTTGCCTCTTCCGGATTCTCGTGTCGATCAGGCTCCCAAGCGCTATGAGTGGGTGGCTCAATTTTTCTTAGAAAATCGTTTATGCCCTCACCCTTTGCAATTAGGACACCAGCAAACTTAAAGGGTGTTCGGAAACTCCCTTTATCATATATTTTCATTCCCGTCCCTCTGACCATAGCAACCCGCTTAGGAAGGTCCTTGCCTGGGAGAACAAACAAGTCTATCTCTCCAAGACCCAAAAAGTCCTTATTAGGGAAGTGGTATCGATTTGAAAGGGTATATGCTTCGTAGTAATGATATGAGAGGCATTCTGGGTCATTTTTTGTGTACTTCTCTAATAATCCTGCTAGTGAATTAGCGTTTATGGTTGTGTCTCCGACTTTGACGATTAATTTTTCATTTAATATAGCAATAAAGAAATTTTCAAGCACAGATTTGATTATTTTTTCTTCCCAACTACCCTTCTCATTAAAACCAGCAATAAATATATCCGTCCCTATATCCGTTCTTCTGAAAAATTCATTGATCTCTACCGTTTCAGTAATTGGTCTGTTTTTCTCAATCATTCCAAAATACCCTGTACCCTGCGTCGGCTCATCATGTTCATTTATGTAAGTTACTAACTTGGCCACACCTTGGAAGGCCTCTGCTCCAGTATCGGCTTCTTTTGTACCGTAGAACACAGTTCTTAAGTCAGAACATGCAAAAGGAGCATGTTTACCGATTCCGAATGATCCTCCTGAATGTGAGTCCTTATCTGATGAGCCTACCGATTTTATAAGGTTGTGCCATCCCCCTCTCTGTCCTTCATTAACCCCTGTTAATCCTGTTGTGTTGTAATCACTAATTTTCAAGAATGGGATTGTTTCTAGCTCCATAATTGATAGAGCATTTTCAAAAAAACTGTTTGGTCTTTGCGTTATCTTGCCAATACTCTTTACATAAATTAAGTATACTTATAAATCTGTCTCTTTCTGGGAAGATCTCAGTGGGTACATATATCAAATTAAAATGAACCTCTACCGGGCCGTTGTTTTTTTTATCCTTCGCATCACAAGAGTTTTGATTAATTTCTCTTGCCAAAGAGTCCAAAGGATTTCCCCGAAATGTTTCAATTCCCGCATCGTTTAAACCCGTTATCTGGCCATAATTGTTTGGTGGAAAATTCCAAGATATCATGGTGATCTCCTATTTTTTTGCATTATTTAAGGTCTTCAGACATTGCGCCGCTAACTTTTGTACTAAGTCGACCGTAACAGCATTTCCGATCTGCTTATATTGTTTAGCTTTCGGCATCCCTTCTGGAAATGAAAACTGGTTATCTTTAAATCCCTGCAGACGAGCACATTCTCTGGGTGTCAGTTTTCTTATACCCCAATCATCTTGTATGACAGGTACGTTGTGCCCGCCTTCACCCATATTTGCCGTAAGAGTGAAAGTACAATCTTTTTTGTTCTCTCTAACGTAGGCTCTTCTTAACAAATAAACAGATTCTTTATCTCCCCTTGCTATTTTTTCTGCAAACATTTTCCCGTACTTAGAACTCTCGTCGAAATAAAAAGCAGGATCAGCTTTCATTTCTAAATCCAAAAATTCTCTAACGTCTTTTAAACCTTCCTCATTTATTGTTGGAAAATTAAAGTTATTGTTATTAAAATAATCTCTCGAAAAGGCAACCATATAGAGTCGTTCTCTGTTTTGAGGTATATCCGTGTGCTCTCTAGTATTAAGTATCCTTGCATTACTAAATTGCGACCGAAGGTTCCCCTTCTCATCCACTGGTGCCTTAAACCAATAACCCGCATTTTGAATCTCAACCTCTACTCTCTTAAAAGTTTGACTTTTATTATGGGATAGAAGGTTTCTTACATTCTCAAGTACAATTATCTTGGGTTTATTTCTCCCAAACTCCTTCAACAATCTTATTATTTCAAAGAAAAGTTTGCCTCTCGGATCTTCAAAGCCAAGTTTATTCCCTGCAAGAGAGAAGGATTGGCAGGGAAATCCTGCAGTAAGGATATCTACTGGTTCCAAATTATCACTTATTACAGACAAGTCTTCAACGGACTTCTCATATAGCCTAGTTTCTGGGTAATTATGTTTATATGTTTGACAAGCATAAGGATCCAGTTCATTTGCCCATGTCACTTTAAAGCCTTCGTTCTTAAAGGCCCTACAAAAACCACCAATTCCCGCAAACAAACTTCCTACTGTATATGTATGTTGCTTAATATCTTGTACCAATTCTTCCAACCCCATAAACATAGAATATCAATTATATGATGTTTTTCTGTATATAATTCGACGAAAAATGACTGTCTCCTTCAAGTTCGTCTGTAGACAAAGGTCCCTTGAAAATAACCTTTTTTGTCGTATAAAATCCATTTGAGAATGATATTTCGGTGACTTGAAATAACCTATGGGGGTCCTTAACTTTTTCACATCACATTTTTGAGTTAGTTGAGATAACCTTTGGGTCTATTTTGCACACTTACTTTAGCAATTAAAATAAGGTTATAATTAACGCTACCACAAAAAACAATTGTATAGACGCTAGATCCTAAGACTAAAGTAGAAACTTTACTTCAGCAGAGTCTTCTCCTCTTTTGTTGCGGTTAGTCCTATTACCAATACATTTTCTTTGGATTAGTAATATTTAATCAATTAATTTATATGGCATTAACGCGATGTATTAAATAAAGAAACTGGACTAAAAATAAACTGTTGACGTTTTCTCAACAGTTTAAGTACCGGATACAGGTGATATGTGAAACTCTTCATTTAAGCCATCTTAAGCATTTTAATTATAGGAGTTGATCTGAACGAGAGGTTACAAACAGTACTTGGATAAATATATTGTGCCTGTGGATGCCAGAAACTTTTTAAAAAGAGTTCAATCAATCGATAGGAACCTGCGTACGTTAGTACAAGTCAATACTTCACAACAACTATCTTAAATAGATATAATTACTTGCTTTAAATACCCAAGTAATCACGAAAAACCATATAATTGTCTAAATCTACATAGTCGTTGGCAAAACTCCTGTATCCAGGTCCTAAATGAGTAGTAACTCCGTCTATACGCTGGTTAAATAGCTCCCGATATCTAATGTAATTTCCAAAATGACTTAATTCATCACCTGATACCGAAAAGACTGAACCATATAACTCCAATCGATTTTCAAGAAACCCCATAAAAAAATCGATATTATAATTGTGCATGCATTTTAATAGTATCTGTTCTAAAGAAAATATATCAATTGCCCAAGGTTTCTTTAGTACACCTTCTTTTTTTAGCATTAAATGAATATCTGTACCAAGATTTAGGTATGGAGTTAGGGTTACGGCTACGCTTCTAATTGAAGTAATGTTGATTGTTGCTAAGTCTATAACTAGTTCTCTTTTTTCTCTATTACTAGAATTGTAAAACTTTGCAGTACCCTTATTCATGTGTACAGCAATTCTTTCAGACTGTTCATAGGCCTTTTGCAATGAAGGCTTAAAGTTTCGCTGTAATCTTGTTTCTGATTTCTCTTTGTTAATAAAAGGTTCCTTTAATTTAGTTGCTTTACATTCAATGGATAGAAGATATCCGTTATATAAAACTATTATATCTTGGTCATCTCCGTTCTCATCAAATAAATTTTTATAAACGTTCTCTTTCCCAAAAAATTTACAAATAATTTCGTAAGCTCTATTTTCTAGGTAATCACCTTTTCTTTTATCTATATATAATTCACTGTCCTCAATAATATTAAACAAACGATCTAAAATATAATGATTTCGTGGTAGTAAGATCGACTCATCATATTTTATCCCCAAATAACGTCTGTACTTCTTATATATATTTGTTGGATACTCAAAGGAAATTACATCTTGATGCTGCACTTTAAAGAACATAGCATCAATAAACGTGTCTGCAGGAATGCCGAATTTATTTAATAACATACGAATGCAATCTGAAGTAAAATGTGTCCGTACCTTATTGCTCGTTGGTGCATCAATATCAACAAAACAATGGCTATTTCTTATTTCTTGCCATTTTTTTTGCATCCTTAGTAATAAAGATTTTTTACATGCCCTTTCGTAATTCAACACTATTAAGAAGCCCTTGATAAGCTGATCTCCGGATAATTCAACCATATTAAAATGGTGTTCTAGTATATCAACGTGTTTATAGAAAAAATCCAAGTATTGTCTTATAGAAATATCAGGGAAGTTGAAGTGAAAATTCATATACATATTTGAAGCTATGTCTTCATGCAAGTGATTTTTATTTGCTCCTGTAGTTGCCTCGTTGTAGTGACAGTAATAAAGGTCTTCTAACAGATCTACTAAATGGTTAAAAGAAGAGTCATAGTCACTAATCTTATCCATTCCATTATATGCGTTTTCAGCATACATGAACGGTAAGTTAATCATTAATTTAGGTGAAATCTTATATCCACTAGAGTTAGGCGCTTCATGGTTTAAGCGTATGTAGGAGTAACCAATAAGTCGAAATACATCTTCTATTTTAAACTGCCTAAGATAGTGTAATAAGTCAATACTACATTTTTCGATAGTATAATTTTCTGGATGCAATAATGGTTCCATTGACAAAATAAGTTCCCCCTATTACTTGAACTTCATGTTGTATTTGAAGCAATCGGCGATATCAGCGTCGGAAAATTCAAAAATAATTTCAAGCAGTAAATATTAAACATCCTAAGGGTCAAACACATTTCTTCCATTGTCAGGAAGTAGTCAAGATTGACTTCTCATCTACTAAGGAAAATTTAATGATCTATTTATGATTTATTGCGGTTGTTGTAATTGGCTTGCCTGTTCATCGTGATGGTTTAATAATACAAGAAAAAGGCACAGCCTCCATACTTATTGATCGGGTGTACCTTTCCTACATCAAGTGGAATTAGTGTCAAATGTATTAAAACTAACCTATCGAATTCGTCATAATCAGTTGACTCTACTTAAATCACTCTTCTATATTCATTTATTTTTCTATCTGTACTACTCACCAAACCCGCTCCATCACTGCAATCTCAGCCTTCTGTACCATTCCTCACCAACAAAGCCACCGATTCTACGTGAACGGTATGCGGAAACATATCCACCGGCTGCACCTTCAGGATGCGGTAGCCGCCATCCTCGAGCACGCGCAGATCACGGGCCAGCGTCGACGGGTTACACGAGACGTAGACCACGCGCGCGGGGCGCATGGCGAGGATCGTCTCCAGCGACGCGGTGTCGCGACCCTTGCGCGGCGGGTCGATGACGATGACGTCGGGGGCGATGCCCTGACGACGCCAGGCGGGGATGACCACCTCCGCCGCGCCGGTCTCGAATTGGACGTTGCGGATGCCGTTCAGCAGTGCATTGCGCCGGGCATCGTCCACCGCTTCGGGGACGATCTCGACGCCGTAGACTTGGCCTGCGCGCTGGGCCAAGAACAAAGATATCGTTCCGATGCCGCAGTAGGCATCGATCACGGTCTCTTCGCCGTTCAGTCCGGCGAAGTCCAGCGCAGTCCGGTACAGCACCTCGGTCTGGACCGGGTTGACCTGGTAGAACGAGCGGGCCGAGATGGCGAAGCGGATGTCTCCGATGGTGTCGTAGATCACATCGCTGCCCCAGAGGACCCGCGTCTCGTCGCCGAAGATCACATTCGTCCGCTCGCGGTTGATATTCTGGCAGATGCTGCGTACACCGGGGACGGCTTCGCGGATCAGGCCCACGAGCTCATCCGCATGCGGGATGGACGCCCCGTTCGTCACGAGCACGACCATGATCTCGCCCGTGTTGAAGCCGTACCGCGCGACGACGTGGCGGAGCAGGCCTGTGTGCGATTCCTCGCGGTAAGGGCGGATGCCGAGCTCCCGCGCCACGCGCTTGACGGCGGCTACGACGGCGTCGTTGTTCTCCTGCTGGATGAGGCACTCGTCCATGTCGATGATGCGGTGGCTCCCCTGGGCATAGAAGCCGGCGACGAGGCCGCCTTCCAGATCGACGCCAACGGGCACCTGCGACTTGTTGCGGTAGCGCCAAGGCCCGCTCATGCCGAGCGTAGGCAACACTTCAATTCCTGCTTCCGCCTGAGCCTCACCCGAACGGACATCACCTGAACCAGACAGTTGCTCCTGGCCATCCGCGACCGGACCGATCTCCGCTGCTTCCCGCACCTTCAGCTTGCCGATCCGCTCCAGGCTGTCCACCACGAGTCGCCGCTTCCAGCGAAGCTGCGCGTCATAGCTCATGTGCTGCAGCTGGCAACCGCCGCATTGCTGATAGATCGGGCATGGCGCCGCTACGCGGTCCGGACTTGCCTCTACGATCTCGAGCAGCTTGGCGTAGCCGTACTGCTTCTTGACCTTGAGCACCTTGACGCGGGCCTTCTCGCCCGGCAGGGCGCCCTGAACAAAAAGGGTAAAGCCGTTCACCCGGCCTACCCCTTCGCCTTCGTGGCCGATACCGACGATATCGGCGATGTATTCTTCGTTCTTCGCGACCGGCAGTCCGCTGAGATCCGCCGTCCGGCCGCCGGCCAGCTGCTGCTCCGCCCGGGGAGCGGCGCTTGCCGCTTCGCTTACTGCTCGTCTGACTCATGGTTGTCTTCCACTCCGATTTTGTTTTTCCAAGGCGACTTCATCAGGTTGATCGCCGGCGTCTTGTAGGTCGACTGGCCGGTTTCGTCCACGAAGATCTGCAGATGCTGCGGCAGGTTGGTGAACAGGCAGGGCAGCGTGCCGCCGAATTCGCCGTCGAGGTTGATCTGCACGTAGTCCGGGGAAGTGACCTGGATCGACCGCCTCTTCATGTAAATGATGTTCGGGTCATTCATATGCTCGCCGCGCAGCGCCAGGGAGACGACGCGGATGAATTCCGCGAGGTTGCACTTCTTCAGAATCAAGACGTCGAACAGGCCGTCGCTGAGCGAGGCGTCGGGGGCGAGCCGCTCGAAGCCGCCGACAGAGTTGCTGTTGGAGATGAGGAACAGCATGACTTCCTCGTGCAGGTCCCCCTGCTCCGTCTGGATGTACAGCTCGATCGGGCGCGGCCGCGGCAGTTTCTCGAGCCCTTTCATATAGTAGGCCATCTGGCCGATCATCGTCTTCAGCTTGCTGGGGACCTCGTAGGTCAGCTCCGTGAGGGACCCCCGCCTGCAATGTTGATAAAATAGCGCTGATTCATCTTGCCCACGTCGATCACGCGCGTATGCTGCTGCAGGATGACGTCGACGGCGCCTTCCCAGTGGCGCGGGATGTTCAGCGCGCGGGCGAAGTCGTTGGTCGTCCCGAGCGGGATGATACCGAGCGGCGGACGGTGCTCCTTCTCCGCCATGCCGTTGACGACCTCGTACAGCGTGCCGTCACCGCCGGCCGCGATGATGATGTCGAAGCCGCGGGCGACCGCCTCGGCCGCGGCCAGGGTCGCGTCGCCTTCGCCGATGGTTGCGTGCGTGCTCGTCTCGATCCCGCCGCGCTCCAGGCGCTGCAGGATGTCCGGCGACCGCCGCTTCATTTCCTCCCTGCCGGAGGTCGGATTGTAGATCAGTCTTGCCCTCTTGGCCCGTTCTGCCATTGTGTTTCTCACCCGTCCGTATCCTGATAATGAATGATTCCGGTTTCAAGCTCCCGGAGCCATGGCTGTATCTGCCGCTCCATCCATCGGGCGATGCCGGGATGCGGCAGCAGACGCTTCGCCGCTGTAGCGGTATATGTAACCCCGAAGCCGTTCGGGAATAACCTCGCTTGTAAAATACCCCTCGCTCAGGAACAGCGGAGCGACCAGCACCGCATGGTCCGGCTTCTCCCGCTGCAGACGGTCCATGACGGCCGCCGCCTCGTCAGGCAGCAGCATCGCCCCGTCCGCTCCGGCGAAGCCGCCGAGGTCCTTCACCCGCTCCGCCAGCCGCTCGAGTCCCTGCCGCCAGAGCTCATGGAAGCCGTCTTCCTTGCTTCCGTGGCCGATCAGCAGCACGATCTCCCGGGCCGGGTCCTCCGACAGCGCCTTGATCTTGGAATACAGAATGTCCGCAATGACCGGATCGTCGTCGACCGGCGATGTAAAATGAATCCGTGCGCGGATCGCAAAAGGCTCCATGTCCGTCGGCGACTGCGGCTCCGGCTTCACGCCGAGCGCGTAGCTGATCTCGTCGATGTGCGTGCTGCCCGAGGAAACGAACAGCGGCACGACGATGATATCCGTCACCCCGCGGGCTTCGAGCCAATCGATCCCGTCCTGGATCAGCCGGCCTTCGACAATCTCGAGGAAGGAGGAGAATACCGGCACATCCGCCGGCCGCCGCACCGCAGCGACCGCTTCGTCCACGAGCCGCACCCAATCTTCGCTCCGCGAACCGTGGCTAATGACTAATATGCCGTATTTTACCACTCCCTATCCCCCTGTCCTGTTGAAGCGCATTCGTTCCCAGCGCCGCTCTTCCGCTCGTGGTCTATCCATCCGACAGCCGCTTAAGGCTGCATCCATGGTTTCATCTATTCATTATAACATGAAAAATCCCGCTCAACCTAGATGGAAGAGAAGGATTTATCGGAACTAGTTCATTATGGATTTCAGACATGCAAATTAACGTTTTACCGGTCGAGGCGCTCCAGTGCCATTTTGTACCCGTCATTGCCGTAGTTCAGGCACCGCTTCACCCGGGAGATGGTCGCCGTGCTCGCGCCGGTCTCCGCCTCGATCTGGTTGTACGTGTTGCCCTTGCGCAGCATCCGCGCCACCTCGAGCCGCTGGGACAGCGACTGAATCTCGTTCACCGTGCACAGGTCATCGAAAAAAACGTAGCATTCTTCAATATCCTTCAGAGTCAGGATCGCCTCGAACAGCTGGTCGATCGCCTTATCGTTAAGTTTCTTTAATTGCATGATTGGTTCAACCCCTTGATGATCTGCTTCATTAACCGATACCTATGTTGTATTCGACACAGGGGTCCTGGATTCCTTCCTTTAGAGTTGCAAAACTTTACAATATTTATGCGGTAGCGGACTAAACCATGCCCTATCCCAAAGTCTCTTCACCGCGGCCCGCCCGGCCCATGGGCAAAATCCACGGGTACCCGTGACAGGAGTCCAATCCGATCAAATGCCCAGCACATACAGTATAACTAGGTAAACGACTGCCGACAAATGCCCGCATGTTCGCTTGAGTTAAGAGCCGGATCCCATGCGATCCTATTCTGAATAAAAAGGGTTGTGACAAGAATGAGTTACCAGAAGCCAGTGATTGGCAATCGGGGCGTACCGTATCAAACGCGCCCGCAAACCTACGTCGTCCCGGCGCAGACGCGCAGCATAACGCCGGCCGGGGAGCCGAATTCGGCGACCTGAATTCTTTTACAGGGGGATATCCCGGTCTTGGTGCCGGAGGGACGCAGTTCCCGCCGGCGGTGCAGTCGTTTGCCCAGCCGCAGACCGGCGGCGGGCTCGGCTCGCTGTTCGGAGGCGGCGGCGGTGGAGCGGCTGACCTATTCGGCGGCGCCGGAGCCGGAGCGGCCGGCGGCGCCGGCTTCAACATCGGCCAGCTGAAGACGATTGTGGACCGCCTCGGCGGGATCGAAGGGATCGTAAGCACCTTTGGCAAGGTGCAGCAGGTGGTACAGAGCGTCTCGCAGGTCGCGCCCATGCTGAAGCCGCTGATGAATTCCTTTGCCAAGAGGAAGACAGACAGCTCGGACGGAGACGGTCTCGCTCCCGTACGCCGCAGAAGAAGAAAGCGCCGCAAGAGCACGGTTCAGGGCAAACGGCGCACCCGCAAATAACCCGACTGGGGGCGGGGTACTCTAAAACCGGATGATTCCGTAAGGAACGTCCGGTTTTTCCTTGGTTCGTAAGGATGTGTAAGTTTAAGCGGCTTATGGTTTTCGCATCCTCCTTGAGAAAGCACTTATCCTTGTATAGGGGGCGGATTAGTTTACAATTATCGTAAATGTTTAGTATGATGAACTTGGAACACTTACATATATAAATAAAAAGGATGTGGATTGTTCATGCTGTTTACTCCTTATACTGTAAAGCAACTTGCGCTTAAAAACCGCATCGTCATGTCCCCGATGTGCATGTATGCCTGCGAGGACCAGACCGGCCGGGTGAACGACTGGCATAAGGTGCATTATCCTACCCGCGCGGTAGGACAGGTCGGGCTGATCATCGTCGAAGCCACGGCAGTAACGGCACAGGGCCGCATCTCGCCTCAGGATCTCGGCATCTGGGGAGACGAGCATGTGGAAGGGCTGAAGGAGCTGGCGCGGCTCGTCCACCAGCAGGGCTCGCATATCGGCATCCAGCTCGCGCATGCCGGACGCAAGGCGGTGCTGGACGGCCCGATCGTCGCTCCGTCCGCAATCCCGTTCGACGAGAAGTCGAAGACTCCGGACGAAATGACAATACAGCAGATCGAAGAGACGATCGCGGCCTTCGCGGCAGGCGCCCGCCGAGCGAAAGCCGCCGGCTTCGACGTGATCGAGATTCACGGAGCCCACGGCTATCTGATCAACGAGTTCCTGTCTCCGCTGTCCAACCGCCGGACCGACGCTTACGGCGGAGACCGCGACAAGCGCTACCGGTTCCTGAAGGAAGTGATCGAAGCGGTCAAACGCGAGTGGGAGGGCCCGCTGTTCGTCCGCGTCTCGGCGAATGAATACCATCCGGAAGGCAACCATCCGGAGGATTATGTGTACTATGCCCGCTTGATGAAGGAACAAGGCGTCGATCTGATCGACGTCAGCTCGGGCGGCCTCGTTCCGGCAAAGCACCGAAGTCGTTCCCAGGCTACCAGGTGCCCTTCGCCGAGCAGATTCGCAGAGATGCCGGTATCGCCACCGGAGCCGTCGGTCTCATCACGGAGCCGGAGCACGCCGCGGAGATCCTGGAGAACGGCCGCGCCGATCTGGTCCTGCTCGCCCGAGAGCTCCTGCGCGATCCATACTGGCCTCGCACCGCGGCGAAGAAGCTCGGAGCCGCCCTGGAGGCGCCGAAGCATTATCGCCGCGGCTGGTAAGTCGCGCAGCCTCCGCAAGGGCGGCCGCGCCCCAGTACCTGCCGCAGGGCACCGGCGCCCCGGCTCCTCTAAACGCGCCGCCGCCGTATAGCCCGGCGCACGAACGAAGCCCCTCCTTCCACCTTAACCGGTGAAAGGAGGGGCTTCTTGCCATGCTCTTAAAACTGCGCGGGAAGCGTAATCGTGAACAGCGTCCCGGCTTCCTTTTCGCTGCTGACATGCACCTTGCCGTTCATTGCCTTGACGATGCTGAAGGCGACCATCGTACCGAGCCCCGTCCCTTTGTCCTTGGTCGTGTAGTAGGGCGTGCCGAGCCGGCGGACTTCCTCCTGCGTCATCCCGTGCCCCGTATCCTGGATGCGGATGACGATGTTCTTCCTCTCCAGCGCCGACTCCACGTGCAGCATACCGCCGTCCGGCATCGCCTCGATCGCGTTCTTCATCAGGTTAACCAGGCACTGCCGGAACTTCTGGCGGTCGCCCCACACGCTCCGGCCCTCCTCGCAGCGCAGCTCGATATCCACCTGGGCCATGGCCGCATAAGGCTGGAGCACCCCGGTCACGTAGCCGATCTCCTCCTTGACGTCGAGTCCCGCCACCCGGTCCGGCTCGGGCTTGGCGAACGCCAAATAATCCGTAATGATGGCTTCGGCCCGCTCCAGCTCCTCCAGCGCCAGCTTCAGGAACCGCTTCTCCTGCTCGTCCCGCTTGCCGTTCTGCAGCAACTGGAGGAAGCCCTTGGACACCGTCATCGGATTACGCACCTCATGCGATACGCTGGCGGCCAGGTCGCTGATGACCTTCAGCTTCTCCATCTGCAGCACTTCCTCCCGAAGCTTGTGGTTCCGCAGCAGAAGCTCGATGAAGAAGGCCGCCATCCAGGTGCTCAGAAGCTGAATCAGGAGGCCTGAGGCCGACTCCACCAGCAGTGCCTCCCTCGCCCGGTCGGGATTAAAGAGCCACAGGCCCACGACCAGGTAAACGACGGTCAGCACAGACAGAAAATTGATGGTGTGAATCCGGCGAGCCGTTGCGAAGGTGAAGAAGCGGGGATCAGGATGAGCAGCACCGGATACAGCAGTGCAAGAACGAACAGCTGCTCGGCCAGACCCTCCCCGCCGATCGTGAACCGGAAGAGGAGCAGCACCGCCGTCAGCACGGCCGACACGCCGAACCCGCCATACAACGAGCCGATGATCAGGGGTATATGATGAAAATCAAGCTGAAGCCACGGCGACAGCTTCATCGGGAACTGCAAACAGAGGATCATCGATAAGGCCGACATCAGCAGAAGAACCGGCTTGTTATTCAGATCGCGGCGGCGTCCCGCTTCCCAGAACAACTGGTACAAAAAAATCGGAAAGATCAAAAATAAAAGATTGCACAAAAGGTTGGTAACCAATGGAAAACTCCGCTCCTGTCCGCCGGCTGTAAAAAAATGCTACTTACATGTATTCGACAGGAGGATGAAATTTCCTACCCCTTTGGAACAATTTTCCTAACCTTAAAAATAAAATAAATTCCCCGGTGATTATTGGAAAATGAAGACTGGAACAAGCGGCGCTGCCGTCCTTGTCCTATATGGACCATCGCGTGTATCGAGGGCCGTGCGAAGCTATAAGCCCGCGAAAACTTATAACGTCAACCGAAAAAGCCCGGAACGGCCGCCTTGCGGGGCGGGACCGTCCGAGCCTTATCGCTGTGCCGATCAGATTATACCTGGGCCTTCGCCTTGATCTCTTCCAGCGGCTTGTGATTGCCGTATTTCGGGTACTCGCGGGTCGTCGGAGCGGCCCACTGCACCGCATTGCGGATCACCCGGCGCACCTGCTCGTTGTAGTAGGTCGGGTACGTTTCGTGACCCGGCCGGAAGTAGAAGATTTTGCCCATGCCGCGGTGGAACGTGCAGCCGCCGCGGAAGACTTCGCCGCCTTCGAACCAGCTGACCAGGATGAGCTCATCCGGCGCCGGGATGTCGAAATGCTCGCCGTACATCTCTTCGGCCGGCAGATCGATGTACTCGCCGATGCCTTCCACGATCGGATGGCCCGGGGAGACGACCCAGAGGCGCTCCTTCTCGTCGGCTTCGCGCCATTTTAAATCGCGGCTCGTGCCCATCAGCTTCTTGAAGATCTTGGAGAAGTGGCCGGAATGCAGCACGATCAGTCCCATGCCCTGCAGCACGCGCTTGTGCACGCGTTCCACCGTAGCTTCTTCTACATCGCCGTGCGCCTTATGCCCCCACCAGATCAGAACATCGGTGTTATTCAGCTTCTCTTCAGACAGCCCGTTCTCCGGCTCGTCGAGCGTGGCGTAGGACACTTCTACGTCTGCGCCCAGCCCTTCGCCGATGGCAGTGTGAATGCCGTTCGGGTACACGGAGCGGACCTTCTCGCTCTCCTTCTCATGACGAAATTCGTTCCATACGGTAACTTTTAAGGCCTCAGCCATAGTTCATTCCTCCAGTGGATTGGGATCGGATTTAATTATGAGTATAGTGACTTGCCCGGTAAAAAGATATTCTCAATCCTGCCTCCTCCTTATCCAATACTGCCATCCTGCCCAGGTTCGTGCTATACTTGAAGGGAGCCGAAAGCGTAATCACGGCTGGCAAAACAGGGTTTCTTTTCCAAGTAGACAAGCGAGGTGCGCGGGGTCGATGCCGTCGGTGATGGAAAGCCTTACGAATGATGCGGTGAGAGAAGAGAAAGTCGTTTACCAGAATCCGCCGCTGTTTTTGAAGGTTTGGGAGATTCATGCGAAGAATGAGGGTCGCGGCTGTCCGGAGCCCTGGGCTTGGCATTATCATAAAGAAGTTGAATTTCTTGCGATGCGGCGGGGCGGCATGGTGCTGCAGACGAAGGACGAATTCCACTCGCGCGCGGGAGGGGGATGTCGCGATCCTCGGCGCATCCCAGCTGCACCGCACGTATAAGGAGCCGCCGTCGGAGCTGCAGTATGTGGTGTTCCAGGTGGATCTGGCGCAGCATTTTGACCAGAGCACGATGCCTTACCTGCACTGCTTCTCGGAGCTGACCCGGCCGCTCGGCGACCTGAACTACATCTTCCGGGAGAACGAGGCGGCGCGGAAGGAAGCGTGCTCGCTCATTCTGGAGATCTTCGACGAGTCGCAGACCCGCGGACGCGGCTATGAGCTGGCCATCAGTGCGGCGATTAAGCGGTCGCTGCTCCTCCTCCTGCGCTGCGATACGCGGGGCGTACTGCGCGGCAAGGGCGAGATGGAGCTGACGCGGTCGCGGGCCGGCGCTCGATTATATCGACCGCAATCTCGGGGAGAAAATTTCGGTGGACGCGGTCTGCCGCGAGCTGAACCTGAGCTATCATTATTTTATCAAGTATTTCAAGAAGGTCATGGGCCTCTCCTTCGTCGATTATCTGAACTACCGGCGCGTGAAGAAGGCGGAGCGGCTCCTGCTGACGCGGGATATCAGCATTACGGAGGTCGGCTTCGAGGTCGGCATCCCCAACATGGCCCAGTTCTATAAAATGTTCAAGCGGTACAACCACTGCTCCCCGAAGGAATTCAAGCAGCGCATGAAGAACGAGGGCGGCAGAGTGAGCCTTGAGGCCGATGTACCTCCGGTCCCGTCTGTGGTAAGCTAAGGAATGGCGAACATGTGTGCGCCACATCTTAGAGTCTCTACATAAGAGCGGCCGCCGCCGCCAGGGTGCAAATGTAATGAGGCCCTGGGCGGGGCGCTCTCCCGAACGGCAGGTTCGGGACAGACTACCGGAGGTTGGAACTTCATGCTGCAACGTACACACGGGGCGGCGGGCGTCTTGGCGGCGGAATGGGTGCTGCATCATTACGACGTGCCGCTGCTCTCGTGGGAAACGGCCGGAGCGCTGCTCGTCGGTCGCTTCGCCGGACCGCTCGCGGATATCGACAAGCCGGGCTCGGTCATGGCGAAATTGTTTTTTCCCTTATCCTCGTTACTCCGATTATTGCAGATCCACCATCGCACGCTGACCCATTCCATTGCTTTTATGGCGCTGATCGCGATGGCGGCGGTTCCGATTCCCCGCTCTATTACTGGACGTTCCTCCTGGCCTACGCCTCCCATCCGCTGATCGATCTCCTGAACGAGCAGGGCGTGGCGCTGTTCTGGCCGGTGAAGAAGAAGGTAAGGTCGCTTCCCAAGTTTATGGCTATCGACACGGGGTCGCCGATGGAATCGCTCTTCTGCTTCATTCTGGTGTGCCTCTGCTTCTGGTCGCCGATCCGCCAGGTCCTGCCGGGACTGCTGAGTCACTTTTAAGCTTAACCGGAACACCGACGAATAGGATCCGTTCTTCCATCCTCCGATGGCAAGAAGGGGTCCTATTTCTTTTTGTTATTTTTTAGGTAGGATTTTTGCCCGATGCGTTGAATTATGTTGGAATATGTCGAATAAAGTCGTTTAAAACATAGGGTACCGGAGGTATGTTCATGATAAGCCAGTGGAAGGTCCACGTTTTCCGCTTATGGAAAAGCTCTTGGCGGTGGATTGTATTTCTGATTCTGCTCGTGGAGTCGGTTCACGTCCCTTTGGATTCCCGGACGCCCGCGGCCGTCTTTATCTTTATTGTTCCTTATCTCGGATTTCTGATCGCCGCCAAGCTGTCTCCGGAGAGATCGGTCCGCAGGTATGTCTTGTCCGCCCTCGGGCTGATCTGCTGGATGGGCGTCCATGGGTGGGATCCGTCCCCTGATCCGTTCCATAGTCCGTTCCCCCACCCGGATCGCATGCCGGATATCGGTCCGCTGATCACTCCGCCGCTGCTTATGTATGCTTTTCTTTTGTACGATTATTTCTCGCTCGTCGTCATCGGGATTGTCTTGGCCGTCTTTATGGGGCGCAAGCACGAGTTCGCCTCGTTTACGTTTCATCTCGTTTATTCCTCTCTGCTTACGTCGCTCGTCATTACACTTGCGGCGCAGCCGCTGATGCGTGTGATCGGCCAGCGGGACCGTTACCGGCGACTCAGCATTACCGATTCGTTAACCGGTCTCTATTCCCTCGACCATACGCTGCAGACGGGGCAGGCCATGATGCGGGAGAAAGGTAAGGACATCCTGTTGTACCTGATCGACATGAACGGCTTTAAACAGATTAATGATACTTACGGGCATCTCATCGGCAATGAGGTACTGGTTCATGTGGCCGGAAGTGCTGCGCGAGCAGTTGGAAGGCTTTATCGGCGTGATCGGAAGGCTCGGAGGCGACGAGTTCCTGGCCGTGGTGGAAGCGCCCCTGGGAAGCCGCTGGTCTCGTTCAAGGACAAGCTGCTGCGGGCGATTGTAGAGCGAGCCTTTCCAGCTCGATGGGAACCAGCGGATCCAGCTGTCGTTCTCCGTCGGCGAAGCGAGGTCGAGCGCGGATAAGAGCCTGTCCATCCACGAGTCCGCTGCATCTGGCGGATATGGACATGTATGTCAACAAGCATGCGATGAAAAGCCTGATGAACAACCATACCGAGGTGTACGGCGGACTGTCGCCGGAGCAGCGGGAGCTGCTCGAGGTGCTGAAGGAGAAGGATCTGCCGACGTACATCCATTCCCAGCAGGTGGCGGGCTACGCCGCCTTGCTCGCAGAAGCGGTCCACTTCCCGCAGGCGGAGCTGAAGCATCTGATCACCGGCGCCTGGCTTCACGATATCGGGAAAATCATGGTGACGGCCGGCGTATTGAAGAAGACCTCCGCGCTGACGGAAGACGAATACGCCTCGATGAAGCGCCACGTGACGTACGGCCTCGACATGCTCGGATCGATGCGGCTCCCGCAGGTGACAACGAACTGCATTGCGTACCATCATGAACGGTGGGACGGACAGGGTTATCCGTCCGGGATCCCTGGAACCGGCACGCCGCTCGAAGGAAGAATCCTGCAGATCGCCGATGCCTTCTCCGCCATGATGATGTATCGCCCCTACCGGGAAAGCAAATCCTTGGAACAAGCGCTGATCGAGTTAAAGCACCATGCCGGCAAGCAGTTCGATCCCACGCTGGTCTCGGTCTTCGTCAACGCGGTCAGCCGGTTGAATAAGGAGTAGGCATAAAAAAATCGGTGTTATCAACCCCGTTTTTGCCGGTGCCTATATACATAGATTTTTTCTGCAAAATAACTAAAAATCAGCCCCATAATTACAGGAACAAGGGACCCTGTGGTAATGAAGAAGCCATTGGCATCAGCTGTATATTCGTGATGAAACATTAAGAAAGGAATCGTAAACCGATGTCCTATGAAGTAAAGCAGACCTGTCGTTATTACAAGCGTTGCAAAGGTAACGATAAATGACTTCCTTTTCATTCGAACACCTCCCAACCCTATTCAAGCATCCTATTGTTAATATTATACATTTCATTTTCTTTAAAACATAGCAGACAGAGTCCCGTCCCGGGAAGCCGGAGCGAGAGCCGCAGACGGCCCGGCCGGCCGGTTTTTTACTTCTCGATATCCATGTAAACGGCTCTCAAAAAAAAGTGCTTGCACCTCACGCAGCGTGAGGATTTATAGTAAAGTTACCGGTAAATCCACCATTCGCGCGAAAAGAGGGGAAGGATGACGAACAAGAAGCATTGGAAAGTCGGGGAGCTGGCCAAACGAACCGGACTCACGGTGCGGACGCTCCATCATTACGATGAGATCGGGCTGGTCTCCCCATCCCGGTATTCGGAATCGGGCCACCGTCTCTATACCGAGGAGGATCTGTCCAGGCTCCAGCAAATCATGTCGCTGAAGCAGCTGGGTCTGCCACTCGGGGAGATCAAGGAGCTGATCGGGAACCCCGATTTCAACCCGGCCGAAGTCATACGCATTCAGCTGGAGCGGCTCGATGAGCAGATCCGGATGCAGGAGGATTTGCGCCGCCGGCTGGAGCAGCTTCACCTCCTGATCCGTACCCGTCAGGATGTGGATGCAGAGCAGTTTATTCAAATTATCGAGGTGATGAGAACCATGGATACGAATCAATACTTTACTCCGGAGCAGCTGGAGAAGCTGAAGAAGCAGGCCGAAATGCTCGGGCCGGACCGAATCCGGGCCGTCGAGAACGAATGGCCGGAATTAATCGCCAAGGTGCGGGCCGAGCTCGACAAAGGCACGCCGCCGGACAGCCCGGTCGTCGTGGAGCTGGCCAAACGGTGGAAGGAGCTCGTGAATATGTTCTCCGGCGGGGATCCGGAAATCACTAAGGCCGCCGAGCAGATGTATAAAGAGAACTCGGATCGCGCCCTTCAAAGCGGCATCGACGGCGCGCTGTATAAATATATTTCCGAAGCAATGTCGCATATATAAAATGCCTGAGGCCTGTGGTCTGCCGGCTCCTGCTGTAGAGCAGACCGGCCGCAGGCCTTTTTACTGCGAGTGCGGGTTGTTAGACTTATGGGGCTCGGCGGCGGCTTATTTCGCCAGGATTTTCATGAAGAGGTCCGTCTCCTGCAGCCAATCGGCGGGAAGATCCTGCAGCATCAGGCCGGTAAGGACGGTAAAGTACAGAAGCAGCAGACGGAAGGGGTCCCCCTCGCAAAATTCGCCGGCCTCCTGCCCTTTCACGAAGACGGGAACCAATTCCCGCAGACGCATCCTGCATGGAATACTGCTCCAGGATCCGCTTCGCCTGCTCCGGCACGTCTTCCGACGTCTGCGCCTGCTGCAGCAGCATGAAGTTATGTTTATGCTCTTCATCCAGCATCCTCTCGGTCAGCGCCCGGATTTGCTCCTTCGGGCCGCCGGGCAGCTGAGGAGTACTCCTCAAGGCGGTCTGCGCTTCTTCCAGCGCTTCCTCCACGAGGATCGTGAACAGCTCTTCCTTGGAGCTGAAATAGCGGTAGGACAGCCCTTGGCTGATGCCGGCTTCGGCGGCGATCATGCTCATCTTCGTCCCGGCGATGCCGTAACGGGCGAATACTTTCATCGCGGCGCGCTTAATCTGTTCCCTGCGTTCATCGTAAATCGGATCGGGCGTATTCCCCTGGGTAGGTGTCAACGGATACTCACTCTCCAAACTTCGTTTTTATTTGGCAAAATCTAGCGGCGAAGCCGCTGCTCGCTGACCTCCCACAGCCGCTGGGCCGCTTCGATGCTCTGAGCCGGCACGGACGGAACCCGGACCTCTTGATCGGCAAAGTAACGTCCGTTATAACCCGACGCTTCGGCCGAATCGGCCAGCCATACGAGCGTTTCGGCGCCTTTCTCCGGCGTGCGGGCGAACCGGTTGAACACGGCCATCGTGGCCCGGGCGACCACCCCGTTGTTCTGGTTGAAGTTCGTGGCCACGAGCCCCGGATCGAAGCAGTTCGCCGTCACTCCCGTCCCTTCGAGCCGCCGCCCCAGCTCGGAGGTGAACAAAATATTGGCAAGCTTGGTCTCGCCGTAGCGGATGGATGCGCCGCCGAAGGTGCGGGCCAGGAGACTATAGATCCGTTCCGCGCCGGGATCGTCAAAGCGGATCCCCTTCCGGGCCATCTTGTGCCCGTGGGAGGCGGTCGTGATCACACGGGCCTCCCCGCTCTCCTTCAGCCGGTCCAGAAGCAGCGAAGTCAGCAGGAACGGGGCCAGGTGGTTGACCGCCCAGGTCATCTCGATTCCGTCTTCGGTCACCTTCCTGGTGTCGAACATGGCGCCGGCATTATTGATCAGGATATCCACCTTCGGACACCGGGCCAGAATGTCGGCCGCCACCCGGCGAATGGACTGCTGGGATGCCATGTCGGCCAGGAACACGTCGACCGTGCCGCCTCCGGCCGCCTTGATTTGCACCGCCGCTTCCTTCGCTTTGGCCTCGGCGCGGGCTACAATGCCCAGGCTTGCGCCCTTGGCCGCGAGCGCTTTGGCCGCCGCCAGCCCGATGCCGCTGGTAGCTCCGGTAATGATAATGTACTTGCCTTCTGCTGTCCACTGGTTATCTTTCATTATATTCTTCATCATGAGTCGACCTCAATTCGTTTAGATTTATGAATGAATGATTCATTCATTTACAGAATAAAGCCGATTCCGTTTTCTGTCAACAACGAATTTTAGAAGGCGTGTTCGGCCCGCTCAAAGGAAAGGGTTCTCCGTCTACCCTTTCCTCTGCTGCAGGAGCTTGTTTATTTTCTCCACGGTATCCTGCTCCGGAAGCGGGCGGTACAGAGGCGACTTCAAATCCGGATCATCATAAACCTGGAAAGTCAAATGCTCCATGATCAGTGTTCCGGCCTCCGGATGGCGGATTACTTTCCTGCCGGCCGGTGTGCCCGAGACGTCGTGCCTGCTCCACCAATCGCGGAATTCCGGACTGTGACGGGTCAATTCGTCCACCAGCTCCTTTAACAACTGCTCCCCGACGAACCGGGTGCATGTTGCGCGAAACGCAGCGATCAGGCGCTGGGCAAGCCCTCAATCATCATCCCCTTGACGGCATCGCTCGGCATCGCTCGGCATCGCTGGCTAAAGCCAAAAAGCACGGCAAAGGTTCTAGCAAGTGGCGTCGTGGGCTGGGGTACCGATTTTTCTTGAAAATAGCTTAGAATGGCCACCAGGGTCAGGCCGGTGGTTATAACTTAAGATCTAAATTCGACATATTTTTTCCATAAATATCCTAGTTATATAGTAATATTAACTAAATGGAAAATGTTGTATATTATCAGATTTGCAAGTTACAGAATATTACTTTTATAGGAGATGAGAGGAATGAAAAAACAAGTTTTATTATCCACCATGGTAGTATTAGGAGGTGTGCTCTCTGCTACATCCTCGGCATGGGCTTGGACAAATGACAATCCTAATGCAAATTGGTCTATGCCGGTTAGTGGAAACGTAAGAGGTGAAGCACTATCAACTTCAAGTGGTTCACAAAGATTCCAAGCTAGGGTTGAAAATTTCTACTGGAACTCCACACAAATATCTAATATGAGAAATTCTAGTAACTATCCAACAATTGACGTTCATGATAATAATTCTTCAGGAAATGTTGATGGACAGGGTGGCTGGACTACCTTACCTGCAGCTAAACTTGATGTTGAAGATTCAGCATGGTATGAGGGCGATTTTGATACTTTAAACGACGAAATTGAGATTGTCGGGACCGACAAATCGCAAATTCAGGCAGATGTACGTTATAGTTTCGGTGCTGTCTTTAACGTTGTTCGTTCTAATGATTCGGGTATAATTGCTTACGCAGGGGAAAGCAGTGCTCCTATTTGCTCTAGTTGTGACTATAATACTGTCGGTACCCCCATATTTATTGGTTCTTTTATGAAAAACTCCTTGTTCCCAAATTCATTTGCTTTGGATAGCGACCCAATAAATGGCACTGCAAAAAAGAGGTCAAACCAAACAAGAACAATAATTCGGATAAAATCAGTTCTAAAGTAAGCATTCAACGTTATGAAAATATTAAAAATCAAGAAAGCTTAACAGAATACAAACAGAAAGCACTTGAACAGCTAGAAAAAACAACGAAGCAACAAGCAATTCATATTACAACGTTCAATAAACCTTTGAATATTTCAGACGCGAAGGAATTAGCGAAACAATATGGTTTGGAAAAATCACATGTGTTCTACGCTAAAGCAACAAATAATGAAGGCATCAATGTTAGTATTTTTGCAGAAACCATTGATGGAATTAGCGAGATAGCAAATGAACAAAAATTCAATTTAGAAGGCATCACACAAGTTCAAGGACTGGATAATACATCCAACCTAAAACGGCTAAAAGATGCAAAAGAAGTGTTTGCTATCGAAATAAAAGATGAGCAATGGGAGCCAATGGGCCTCTATCATAAACTTGAAGAATCAAAATAATAGTCAAATTAGACTACTGGATGCAATATCTTGCATTCAGTAGTCTAATTATTTTATTATATTGAGTAAATAATAAATGAAGCAAAAAAAGGAGTTGATTGAAATTTTTTCCTATGCATATAAGTATTATAAAATAAACGCAGCTATCATCCTATTTTTATGTTTAATATATTCTATACACAGCTTCAACCCCTTTCTTTCCCTCGGTCCGGAGCAGCGCGGAATGGATAATGCGATTACAACTTGGATAATATTTTCTTTATCGGTTATTTTACTGCAGTGGATACTAGTTTTTTTTAGCAAAAAAAAATTAAGGGAATTTATCGTTTTACCATTGAAATCTTATTTAATATAGGCATGTTAGGTATTATTTGTTTACAGATGTTCCCTATTTATTGGTGGTATGCGACAAAACAGAGCTTCCCTTCTTATATACCTATTTTGATTTCTCTACCGCATATAATAGTTGTTTTAATATCAATAACAATATTTTATAAAGTAATAAATAAAGGGCTTTAAAAAGTCGCCAGGTAACGCTGGCGGCTTTTTTGTTGGCTGACATGATGACTAACCCAGCCCATAACAGCTTGATCAGCGCGGCCTGATCGGGCGGCCTTCCCCGGGAAAAACCAATAAGCGAAAAGGAGAATGCATAATGGCATTTAGCGAAGACAACTATCAAAAAGGGCTTGAAGTGCTGGCCCGCATCGACCCTGAGCATTACCAGGCCATCGTGGACAGCTTCCGGGATTCGCCGGCTCCCGACCTGGGCCGGCTGGCCGTCGAGTTCAACTACGGGCAAATTTTCTCCCGTCCCGGGCTGGACCTGAAGCTGCGGGTCGCTTGCATCGGTGGCCGGACTCACGGCGCTCGGCAATACGCAGCGGCCTGCGATTTTACCTGAACGGGGCGCTGAATGCAGGCTGGACGGAGGAAGAGCTGGTGGAGGTGATGCTGCAAATGCTGATCTATGCCGGATTCCCCGCCGCGCTGAATACGATTCTGACGGCGACGAGGGAAGTGTTCGAGGAAAGAAAATCCCGAGATAAAGGTTTATAACCCCTAAAATTATTGTTTACAAGTTATAAACAACCTGTTATGATCTTCATGTAACCGTTAATAGTAATTTTACAGGTTATAATCACAAATGTTTCTAACGAAGGGATGGGTATTCCATGATCATTCAAAAGCTTCCCTGGGCCGGCATCCGTATCCAGCACGAAAACACAAGCATCGCGATCGATCCGTTGTTCAATCTGCCGGAGAAATTCGGCGCGCCTCCGGAGCCCTTTTACCCGCTGGATGAATTCGGGCCTGTCGATGCCGTTCTGATTACGCACCATCATGGGGACCACTTCGATCCCGAAGCCATCGCCGCTTCTTACGGGAAGGATATCCCTGTCTATCTGCCCAAGGAGTCGGTAGAGCTGGCGCGGGAAAGCGGGCTTCAGTCGGTGCAAGGCGTGTCGGTCGGGGAGTCGTTCGGGATCGGGGCGCTGAAAGCGACGGCCACCTACTCGGTCGACGGCATGGGCGACCCGCAGATTGCCTGGATTGTGGAAGGCGGCGGCAAGAAAATCATTCACTGCGGCGATACGCTGTGGCACGGTTACTGGTGGAAAATAGCATCCGCCTACGGCCCGTTCGATGCAGCCTGTCTGCCCGTCAACGGAGCGGTCCTCGAATGGCCGGGTGTGCGGCCCAGCGGCCAGCCGATCTCCCTGTCGCCCGAGCAGGCGGTATCCGCCGCCGTTCTCTTGGGAGCCGGAACCCTGGTGCCGATCCATTACGGTATCCATCATCCGCCGGTGTACAACCAAACGCCGAATCTCATGGATCGCCTGCAAGGGGCCGCGAATGATATAATCAAGCTGACGATTCTGGAGACGAAAGGCCGGATGGCTTTGTAATCCGACACCGCCTCCGTTTCGCCGAATAGGAAGGAAGCGGAGAGGATGAAGGTGAACAACGAACGGCTCACCCTGGGCGGAAGCGCCTGGATCAACCTGCTGAACACGCATTTCATGCAGAATAAAATGAAACAGGATCTCTTGTCCGATCCGGCCGCCGTGATGCCGTGGCTGGAGGCCAATGAGTCGCTGCAGGAGGACGGCCTGACGCCGGAACCGGAGCCGCCTGCGCAGCTCATCCCCGGCTGGCTTCGCTTCGCGAGCTGTGCCGGCAGGTGCTGGACGATCTGAAGCAGCGCGGCGCGATGTCCATGGAGACGCATGCCCGGCTGAAGGAGCGCACGGAAAGCCTGGCTCTAGAGGCAACGATTCTTCCGACCGCCGCTATGATCTACCAGGGGAAGAACATGATCGATCATGTGGAATACCAAATCATCCGCTCCCTCTCGGATACGCTGGAACGGTATGCGCCGGAGCGAATCCGGGAGTGCGAGCATGAAGAGTGCATCCTTCATTTTCTGGATACGTCGAAGAGCGGCAAGAGGCGCTGGTGCAGCATGGAGCGCTGCGGGAACCGCCACAAAGCGGCTGAGTTTTATACGAAGAAGAAGCGGCGGGCCTCGGACGCTCACGAGGCTTGAAGAGGTCCGGTGCGGCCTGGATGCCGCCCGGGAATGCCAAATCCCCCAAACAGGAAGGTCCACCTCCCTGCTTGGGGGATTGGTTTTTATAGCAAAGCCGTCGATTTCCGGTATTCGCTCGGGGAGAGGCCGGTCTGCTTTTTGAACAGACGCGAGAAGTAGTACAGCTCCAGCCCCACCTGCTCGGCCACGTCCGTAACGGACATACCGGCATCCTGCAGCGGCTCCTTCGCCTTGTCCATCCGCTTGCGGTTGATGTAGGCGATCGGCGACAGGCCCAGCATCGTCTTGAAGTACTGCATGAAGTAATTCGGGTGAAAATGCACCAGCCGCGCCAGCTCATCCACGGTCATCTGCTCCTGCAGATGCTCCTCGACGTACTGCAGCACCGTGTTGATCTTGCCGGTCTCGGTCGTCGGCATCAGCTTCAGTCCCTGATCCGCCAGCGCCTCCTCCATGTAAGCGGAAACAATCTCGAGCAGCGGCGCTTTGATGCGCAGAGGCGCGGTCAGCGACGGGTTCTTATACTGCTCGATCAGCGCTTGGAACCTGTTCTCCATCCATGCCTCGTCCCGTACGTCAATGCAGTGCGGCAGATCGAGCATTTGAAACAAATTCACTTCCCCACGGCCGCGGTAAAATGACACCAATACTTGCCGAAACCGTTCTCATTCAGCCGCCCGTAGGACAGGCGCATCCCCGCCGGCAATAGCACGAGCCGCCCCGGCTTCGGATGGTACAGCCGGTTGCGCAGCCGGATCCAGCCTTCGCCCTCGCGGATGTAATACAGCCGGGTGAAATCCGGCGACCGAGTTCGTCTCCTTCCAATTCGCGGCGACCTTCGTATAGTGCGCCGTCTGGAGATTGATCTGTGCATTTTCCAAATAGCTGCGCATCAGCTGAAGCTGGCGGCCCTCCATCCGGTTTTCCCCCTTTTTCGGAATCTGCGACCCCTTTTAAACGATAACTCCTTAGAATTCTGCAAACCTGTACTATTATCATACATCCTCAAAGCCGGATTTGCATACTACAATAGCTTCAGAAGTCAAAAAAACTTAAGGGTTACAGGGAGGATGGAAGGCGGATGAGCGTGACGCGCCAGCAAATTTTAATTTTGCATCTGGCTTTGCCGGATTTGGAATCAAGGACGGTGGCCTGGGCTTTGTACGACGGGGCGAAGCCGAAGAATGAGCTGCAAATGCAAACCGGGGATTCGAACGAACCGATGTATGAATCGGTGCTCGACGCTATGCGCGACGGCTGGAATGTGATTCAAGTGCCGTCGATGCCGGTGTTCCTGAGCGGGCATGAATTCGAGCAGGGCCACCTGCCTTACGAATATGTACTGGAAAGAAAGGTGACGGTCGAATGAGCGGACAAGTGGAGAAAAAGCATCTTTTGACGGCGCAGCAAATGGCGGATTTTGCAGTCAACGGGTACCTCGTGCTGAATGAGGTTGTACCGCAGGAATATAACGACCGCGCAGCGAGGGAAATGCGCGAATATCAAGGCGGCGGCGGACGGTACTGGTACGACTCCGAAGTGATCCGCGACATCTTCGAGCTGCCCCAGGTGAAAGGCGCGGTTCAGAGCTTCGTCGGTACGAGCCCGATCTACGACCACTCGTTCCTGCACGTAGTAAGGGCTCAGCACCATAAGGGCCAGGTTTACCATGCCGACTCCGTGATCGATACGCGCCCGTTCGGCTACGACATCCAGGCCTTCTACTTCTCGCACGACGCCCCGGACGAAATGGGACCGACGCTCGTGCTGCCGGGCTCCCACCTGCGCAAGGTCAGCAACGGCGGCATCGGCCGTTACAAGAACATCATCGGCCAGCGCCGTCTCGTCTCCAAGGCCGGAACGATCGCGTTCCTGCACCACGCCATATGGCACTGCGCACAGCCGAACTTCACGGACACGACGCGGTACGTGTTCAAGCTTCGCCTGCGTCCGGGCCAGGAGCGGCAGACCTGTTCAACACCGACGGCTACAACAGCCCGGAGGTCGAGAACTACATTCGCAAGGCGGGGCATCATGCTTGGGCCGGCGACGAGGGCCGCGTGAACCAGATCCAGATCGCCAAGTTCTGGCGCTATCTGTGCGGGGACAACAAGGTGGACGTCTCGTTCGAAGGCGCGCTAACCCGCATGGGACTGTAAAAAGTAAAAGGCCAAGAAGCTCCCAGCCCGGGAGGTTCTTGGCCTATTTTTTTCCTTAATCGGATTCGTTGTTCACCCTAATCTCCATCCTGCGGCTTTTTGTATAAAATCCCAGCTTTTCGTAAAAGCGGACGGCCGAGGTATTGAACTCGAAAACACTCAGCTCTATAAAATCCGCTTCCCACTGCCCGGCCAGTGAAACCACATGCTGCATAAGCGACGAGCCTAATCCCTGGTGGCGGATCCTCTCATCCACTCCGAAATCAGAGATATAAACGGTCCGTCTTGGCTTAAGCACTGGCTTATCCGGTGTCTGCTTCACTTTAAGCACCGCATATCCAAGAATGCCGGCGGCGAACTCTTTCTCCATAACGATAACTTTGGTATGCTCGGTCTGCAGAAGCTCCTCGTATTGGATTTTCTCCAAAGGGGTTTCGACCAGGTTGAAAAGATCGGGTCTGGCTTTGGCATGGATATGGAATATTTGACGGTTTAATGCGGCAATCTCTTCATAGTCGGTTTCTTGAGCAAAACGAAATGTATATCCCATATACCCTCCTCGGCAACACCATTCTTCTTGATTAATCCAGCGTTGTCCACACGGCTCTAGTCCAGGCGACCCTCAGCCCCGCCCGTTCCATGTTGCGCTGGCTCGTGCCGCCGAAGGCCGCCTGTGCCGTGACCAGCTCGCAGCCGGCCCTGCCGGCCTCGTACAACCGCCTGTGCAGCAAAGCGGTCTGCAGCCCTCTTCCCCTGAACTCGGGGACCGTCGCCGCTAGAGTGCAGGAAGCGATGCGACCGCTGAGGTGCATCACGCCGACAGCCGCCGGATTGTCTTCGTAATAGCCCAGGAACAGCTTCCAACCCGGCCTGTGCAGCGGCCCGATATTGTTGCTCACAAAATGGTGCTTATGGACCGCCGACATCCCCGATGCAATACAGTGAATCTCCGCATAACGATCGAATTCCTGCTCGTCCTGGACCTCTACGATCCGGATGCCATCCGGGAGGACAGGCATTTCCCGCTTCGGCAGACCGTACAGCACCGAATGAAAAGCCGCTTGATACAGCCCCCGCCCGGCTAACTCTTTCAACAGCTCGTGACTCGCGCCGGCAGGATTGATCTGAAGATCAAAACCTCTCTCTCTTTCCCGGTAAAACGCCAGAATATCGTCCAGCTTGTCCGTATCTTCCGGCCCCAGCCCCATAACACAGTTGAACGTTCGCCATGGCATCGTCTTGATATAAAATGCCGTGGCCTTCCCGAAGCTCCGGATGTCCACGCCCTCCGGATTTCCGCTCCGTTCACCGATGGAACGGATGCGCGACGTCACATAGTCGATCTCCGCCCGCTCGATTTCCCGGGCCAACGCTTCCGTCATGACAGGCAAGCATGATTAACGGGGTCCCCTCCCAGATATAATTCATCCTATTTGGTAATTGTGTTGCATCAACCGTCCGGAATTCGCCAGAACAGCAACAAATTTCACCCGAATCGCCCTTCTAATCCCTGCGAGGGCCTATGAAGTATGCATTGTAGACATCCATCTAAACGGCTATGTATGAAATTCTCCATCGGTGCGTCTTAACCCTTTTATTACCAGGCATGCCCCGCCTCCCTCCCCTTTGTTTCACGCCCAATCCCCAAGGGTAAGAAAAGACAAGCAACGATTCACCCAATTGAAAAGGAGCTGATGAACATGTTAGGCTTGCTGATCACCATTATTATGGCGGTCGTCATCGGCGCGATCGGCTCAGCCATTGCTCCGGGGGCATGCCGGGAGGCATCATCGGTTCGATGATCGCCGGTTTCGTGGGCGCATGGCTCGGCTATCTGCTGCTGGGTACTTGGGGGCCTGTCATCGGAGGCTTCGCGGTCGTTCCCGCTATCATCGGGGCGGCGCTCTTCGTCTTCCTTCTCGGGTCGCTGGCGCGCGCCTTCGGCAAAAGAACCGTTTAAACCTTACTTTATTCATATAACTAATTAAAGGAGTGATCCAGATGGCAACAGCAGAAATGGAAACGATGGAAGAAACGAAACGCGACGGTGTATTTCTCGGTACCGTGATCGGCGCCGCCTCCGGCGCGCTGCTCGCCCTGCTGCTCGCACCGAAATCCGGTAAAGAGCTCCGCGAGGATTTGGCCGAGAAGCTGCAGGTCCTCCAGGAAAAAGGCTCGGAGCTCTTGCAAACCGCCAAGGAAAAGGTTTCTGAGACGGCGCAGGTCGTCCAGGAACAGAGCACGCAACTGGTGGACAAGGCCCATGAAGCGACCGACCGTGTGGCGGATGCTTCGCATAACCTCCTGAACCGCGCTTCGAGCGCGACCCAAGAGGCCGCATCCGCAACGCATCAAGCGGTGGACGGCGCTTCCGACGCCGCGCACCGGACGCTGGATCAAGCCGATAAGACGGTCAAGTCTTATAACTGATCCGCTTCTGACAGCGACCGCCCGGTAAGGGCGGTTTTTTCATGTGGAATAACCTTGGAAGACAAGGACGGTGCAGCCGTTTATCCTGAGGCGCCGGGCATTTTCAAGCACACAAAAAAAACCGGAGATGCTATCCCCGGATATATTGCTCGATCCACTGTTCCACTTCCATCTCTTCCTTCAGGCCGGCCGCCACCGGGATTTTCTCCCGCTCGGGCTTAACGAAGTGGCCTTCCTCGAGGTAGTAGCCCCGTTCCTTGGCCGCCGCGAGCTGTTTGCAAAACTGCTCCGCCGCCCGGATGGCTTTTTCTTGATCTGCAAACGTTTCCAACACATTCCCGTAACCCAGCGGGTTGTTCGAAGCCTGGATCGCTACATGATATTGACCTTCTTCCGTCTCCCGTACCAGAATTTCACTGCCTTGGCATTTGATGCTGTGTTTGACTGTCATCGCATCCACCGCCTCTTTCTTTTATGGAATAGGGTAGTAGAATTGGATAGTAGTGATAAGTATAATTACCCGGCCCCTGTCCTCCTGAATCGGCGCGAACGGAGTATGAAACCGGGAAGAACACCGCAGCATCGCGGCGGCAAACGGTTCCTTTTCATAGAAGCCAGGGGCTCTTATAATGATACACAGCTAGTAGACGGGGAGGAAATCTAATGTTCAGCATACAAAAAGGTTCGGATACCGCCATTATCGTCGTTCACGAGATTTATGGAATCAATGAGCATATGAAATCGATTTGCCAGTCTTTATCCGGGAACGGCTTTGATGTCCTGTGCCCTGATTTGTTAGGCAGAGAAGCGCCCTTTGATTATTCCGAGGAGCCGGAGGCTTACTCTTATTTTATGAATCGCGTAGGTTTTCCAAGGGCTCTGAACTCCGTTAAAGATGCGTTAGCGGAGATAAAGAGTGCATATAGGCACATTTTTGTGGTCGGATTCAGTGTAGGAGCTACCGCCGCTTGGCTGTGCAGTGAAGATCGACGGGTGGACGGGGTCGTCGGATATTACGGTTCGCGCGTCCGGAATTTTCTCGACATCTCGCCTGAGTGCCCCGTACTGCTGTTCTTCCCGCAGGAAGAAGCATCCTTTCAGGTTGATGAGTCGCTCTCAGCCTTAGATCATAAGGCGAACGTGGAAGCCCGTAAGCTGACGGGCCGCCATGGATTCAGCGATCCGTTCTCCGCCAAGTATGACGAAGCATCGGCTAACGAAGCGTTTGAGCGAATGCTGGCTTTTCTGCGGAACGATCGGGTGTAACCGTAGACAGAACGATCGAAAGATACGGCAATGCCCTCAAGCGAATACTTTGCTATGAAGAAGCTCGAGCGCACGCTCCACGTCCTTCAGTTCTTCATCGGAAAGAGCTTCGATGCGCCTACTAAACCGGGCCTCAATCCGCTGAAACGCCTCGTGCATCATTGCCTCCCCTTGTTCGGAAAGCCGGATAAGCGCTTGCGCCGGTCTTCGCTGTCCGCTACTTTGACGCACAGCTTCTTTTCGATTAATTTCCTCAGCTCGCGGCTCGTATTGGGCATGGACATGTGCAGACAATCACTGATTTGGCTAAGTGTAAGCGGCTGTCGTATGGCAAGGTATTCAAGAATTTTATATTGCACAAGGGTAACCGTCTCCGATCGAACATCCTTGGTCATTTCATCCGTTACTTGGTGGACTGCGGCCGTGAAGGCCACGAATTGGTTGAACAGTGCGTGCTTATCCACAAGATCACCTCTTACGTCACAATAACAAAATACTTATCATAAAACAATTATCAATTGACAACTAAAATGATTGTATGCTACCCTTTGCTTATCATTTGATAAGTAAGGGGCCGCTTGAAATGAAAATGCTGGTTATTTACACGCATCCGAATCATCAGAGCTTAAATTATGCTTTTTTGCAGGAGGTTGTTCGGGGATGCAGGGAGAATACCAAGATCGAAGACATACGAGTATTGGATTTGTACGAGGAAGGGTTCGATCCGGTTCTGATTTTTAACGAGCACAAACGCAGGAGAGATATGCACGCCGACCCGGATCTTGCTGCATACAGAGAGCAGTTGAAGTGGGCCGACAAAATCGTATTTGTATATCCGATCTGGTGGGGACGTCCTCCGGCTATGCTCCTGGGATATATCGACCGGATTTTCGCTTCGGGATTTGCTTATAGAGAGAACGGCGGACTATTTCCGGAAGGTCTGCTCAAGGGGAAATCGGTCGTTTGCATTTCGACCATGCAGGGACCGGCTCTTTATCCGCTGCTGTTGCTGAATAACGCCCATAAAACCTTGATGCGCAAGGCGCTATTGAACTTTGTGGGAATCAAAAAGGTGAAGTTCTTTGAATTCGGCAGCATGGAAAGTCCGCGGGGCAGGCACGAGAAGAAATTACATAAGATCTATCGTTATTTCAAAACGTTAGATGAATAAAATGACAGGAAAATGTTGCCCAGAGGATGCCCGCCGCTTGCCCGTTTATCCAATTTTGGAAAACGACGATTGTCAAAAGCGGAGCCATGCATTATGCTTGCTGCGGAGACTTATCCAAATTATGGGTTATCCGGGAGGTATGTGAACGAAATGAAAGTGCTGCGCAGTTTTTCAAAGCTTGGGATGAGGGTGATGCTGATCCTTGGACTTGCCCTGCTCATCCCTTGGGCCGGAAATGGGGGATGGATTATAAACGGTGCCTATGCCGCCGGGACGAATTACTATGTTTCCCCTTCCGGCAGTGACACGAATCCGGGAACGATCAATGCCCCTTGGCGCACGATACAGAAAGCCGCGAAAACCGCAGGCCCCGGCAGCATCGTTAACGTCAGAGGCGGCACATACAAAGAAAAAGTGGTGTTCGCCAAATCCGGCAGTGCGGTCGCTGGACCGATCGTGTTCCAGAGCTATCCGGGTGAAACCGCTATTGTCGACGGCACGGGCCTCTCCGTTACCGATGCGAGCAGCGCCCTATTTACGCTCGAGGACAAGAGCTACATCACCATCCGGGGGTTCGAGCTCCGAAATTTGAAAACGGCCGTTCAATACCGGACACCGATGGGCATTTATGTATCCGGCGCAGGCGACCATATCGAGATCCGAAACAACAATATCCACCACATTGAAACGAATGTCCAGGCTGCGGACGGAGGAGACGCGCACGGCATCGCCTTTTACGGAACCGCCGCTCCCGCTTCGCTGAACAACATCGTCATTGACGGCAATCATCTGTCCAACCTGAAGCTAGGGTCCAGTGAAGCGCTCGTGGTTAACGGGAATGTCGAGACGTTCCAAATAACGAACAATATAGTCCATGATAACAATAATATCGGGATTTGCGTCATCGGCTGGGAAGGAACCTCCCCGGACCCGGCGTACGATCAGGCTCGCAACGGTGTCGTCAGCGGCAATACGGTTTACAATACGACCTCTTACGGCAACCCCGCTTACGGAACGGACACTTCTGCGGATGGGATCTATGTGGACGGCGGGAAGGATACGGTGATCGAAAGGAACGTATCGCATCATAACGATGTCGGGATTGAATTTACGAGCGAGCATAAATCGAAGTCCGCAAGCAATATTACGGTTCGGAGCAATCTCGTGCACGACAATATCATGGGCATCTCGCTGGGCGGCTACGATACGTCGCGCGGGTATACCGAGAATTCTAAAATTGTCAACAACACGCTCTACAACAACGATAAGAAAAACCAGGGCTTCGGCCAAATCTTCATTCAATATGACACCCGAAATAATATCATTCAAAACAATATTATTTATGCGGGTACCTCCCCTGTCCTGATCGGCAACGATTATAAAGCGAATACGGGCAACGTCGTCGATTACAATTTGTACTATACGGCGGCAGGCGGCGCAAACAGCGTCTGGACTTGGAAGAACGCGACTTATACCGGCTTTGACAAGTATAAAAGCGCGACAGGCAACGATGCGCATTCACTGTTCGCCGACCCGCTGTTCGCGGATCCGGCCGCGCCGGATTTGCATCTGCAGCCGGGCTCGCCCGCCATAAACGCCGGGCAGAATGAAGCCTACCTGGGCGCGGCGGATTATGACGGGAATGCCCGGGTTCAGGGCGCGACCGTCGATCTAGGGGCCTATGAAGCCGCGGAGGCCTCAGGTACTCCTTAATGGCCGATGGCCCGCTCTCCTGCCAGCGCCGGGGTTGACCGGCCGGGGCCAAGCCGCTTTACGGCGAGGGGAAACTCACCAACCCAGTACAAATAGAAAACGCGCCCCTGTCCGGGCGCGTTTCTAGCCTGTGCCTGCGTCTTTGCCGTCCTCCGGCTCCTTGAAATAAGCTTTCAGCTTATCGAGGGCCCGCTTCTGGATGCGCGAGACGCTCATTTGCGATACATTGAGCTGCTGGGCGATCGTCCGCTGCGACTGCCCTTCCACATATGCGAGATGCAGCACCTTCTGCTCCTCCGGCTTCAGGTGGGTCAGCGCTTCCTCGAGCGCCAGCCGGTTCTCCACCTGCAGGTAAGCGTCGCTCGGGTCGCCGATCACGTCTCCGATGGTCGAGCCGTTATCCTCGGAGGAGAGCGGGGTGTCCAGCGACACATAGTGGTAGTAATCGCGGCCGGCCAGGATTTCGATCGTCTCCTCGACCGAAAGCTCCATCTCCGCGGCGATTTCCTCTACGTTCGGGGACCGCTCCAGCTTCACGGTCAGCGTGTCGATGACATGCTGCACCTGGTTGCCTTTTTCCTTGATGCGGCGCGGCACCTGGACGTACCAGGATTTGTCCCGCAAATAGTTTTTCATGTGCCCGATGACGCTCTTCATCATATAGGCCTCGAACTGTACGCCAAGCGACAGGTCAAACTGCTTCAGCGACTTCAGCACCGACATTTGTCCAACCTGATACAAATCTTCGAACAAATCGGGGCGATTGCGGGACATCTTGCCGGCGGCCATTTTCACCATGGGCTCATATTGCTGCAGCAGCACGGTGGCGGTCTCGTTGCACCCGGTTTGCTGGTATTGGACGATGAGCTCCTCAGGACTCACTTGCGCAAATCGCTCCGAATTGATTTTCATACCATTTCCTCGCTCCTGATGATCCGCTTGGTTAGTAGAACCTCCGTGCCGGCATTCGTGCGGACCTCCACCTCGTCCATCAGCGCCTGCATCAGATAGATCCCGAGACCCCCGATATTGATCTCGCTCAAGCTTTTATCATGCAAAGAATCGGCGCGGCTGAATTTTTCCTCGTAATCAAAGCTGGGACCGTGATCCTTCACGGAAACGCGCAACCCGTCCTCGATCCGCTCGAAACGAACCTCCATCTCGCCGGCGGCTCCCGGTTCGTAAGCATGCACCACCACATTGTTGCATGCTTCGGCGACCGCTACCTTCATATCCTCGATTTCCTCGTAGGAGAATCCGAGCTTGGAGCTGATTCCATAGAGTGTCAAACGAACCAAATCGATGTACTCCGCTTCGGCGGGAACGGTCAGACTAACGACATGAGATTCCGGTTTCATATGGTTCGCTTCTTTCCTTTCTATCCGTTAATGGTTCGTGCATGCGTCGGAGATGTTTGCAGAAAAGGAGTAATGCCGGTCAGATCGAACAGGCGGCTGATTTTAGGGGGGATATCCTCAACGGCGAACGGCGCATGAAGAAGTTCTCGTGCTTTTAATACCGATACAATCACACCGATGCCGGTGCTGTCAATGTACTGAAGATGCTTCAGATTCAGAATGAGCTTGCGCTTGGTATCCGCAACAAACGGATCCAGCGTGGCCCTGAGCTCCGCGACCTTGGACAAATCCAGCTCGCCCTGCAGCCAGACCACGTTATCGTCACCCATTCTTCGTGTGAACACTTCAAAGGTTTGCAGCGGTTTATCCATGAATCCGGTTCCTCCTCCAAGTTTTGTAGAGAGCAACCCATTGAGGGTTGCTGAGACAAAACTGCTTCGTAAGCATTGGCTTCGTTTTGTTGTGAACAACCCATTGAGGGTTGTTGAAACAAAACGGCTTCATAAGATGGGCCCCGTTTTGTCCGAATCACGGATCTGCACCTGCAAGAGACAAAACGGCCGGCCGGGGCTTGTCTCCCGGAACGCGGCGGCCCGGAAATGGAGCGAGCGCCCAACCGCGCGCCCAGTTTCCCCATCTGTTCTGTTTTACCCGATTAATTCCACCTTGAAACAGCAGGCTTGTCCTTATTGCGGAATCTTTCCCACAGGCCGAGAGCGATCGGTACCGCTTGAACGAGTCCCGCGGCCTTGCCGCTCTTCAGCAGACGGCTGTTCTCGACCTGCGTACGAATCGTACCCGCCACCGTGGCGGACGCCTGCTTGAAGGAGGCCGTAATCTCGGAAACGGCATCTCCGATATGCTTGACGGAATAGACCAGCGGATCCAGCGAATGCAGCTTATTGCGGACATCGACCGTCACTTCATTGGTATGGCGGAGCAGCTCCGTCGCTTCCGCACTGATGCCGCCGATCTGCGTTTGAAGTTCTTTGATCGTATCGTTCGTCTGAGTCAGCAGGGAGGATACGTTCTTCAGTGTCTGAATGAGGTAAACCACCAAGGCTACAAAAGCCGCCGCAATCACGGCCACGCTGATTTGAATGATCACCATGCTCACCCTTTCTGTTCGTCACTCGCTTGCCCTTCTATTACCCTGAAGCTGCGGACCTGAAACGAAAAACCGGGGCTTTCGCAAAGGTGTTTCACCGGCCGGAAGACGGGTGTAAAAATAGACAAGCAGGCATCATAAGCCTGTTGTTCCACGGACGGTCCGAACGGCACCACACCTGACGTTCGGCCGTCTGCATTCCACTCGAAACCAAACCTTTGGGAGGGATTCCGTAATGGCTACGAAAACGGCGAAGAAGGAACAGGAACAGACTTTAACCGAACTGCTGAACCGACAAGTCGCGAACTGGGCCGTGCTCTACATAAAAATCCATCAGCATCATTGGTTCGTGAAAGGATCCCAATTTTTCGACCTCCACATCAAATTCGAGGAATTCTACAAGGAAGCCGACCAATACTTCGACCAAATCGCGGAGCGCATCCTGGCGCTCGACGGCGAGCCGCTGTCCACGATGAAGGAATATTTGCAGGCCGCTTCCATTAAGGAAACCGAGCCTCTCTCCTCCGCCGAAGAAATGGTGAAAGCCCTTGTTCAGGATTTCACCACCGTGATCGACGAGATGGGTGAAACGATGGATGCCGCGGAAAGCCGCGGGGACGACGGCACCGCCGATATGCTCCTGCAAATCCGCACCGCTCTGGAGAAGCACGTCTGGATGCTGCGTTCCTATGTGAGCAAATAAGCCCGGCCGCTTCGAGTGACAGTCCTTCAAGTCCATGGACTTGAGGGGCTGTCTTTTTTTGTGTGTGCTCAAGGAACCCGCGCCAAAGTTGTCATAAGGAGTAATGCATTGGTAAATACTACGCTTCGTGCAGTCCCATGACAACCTTTGGATCGGAGAGTGACTCATTTGATGAAAAGATGGATCTCGATAGGAGCGGCAGGCCTGCTTGCCCTTTCCCTCACCTTCAGCGGTCGCGGCAAGAAGCCGGCGGGCGGCGGCGGGGCAATCAGGCGGCCGGAGGCGGAGCAGGAGGCACCCAGGCCGGAGCCGGGGCCAAGTTCAATATCGGCATGGTTACGGACACCGGCGGCGTTAACGACAATTCCTTCAACCAGAGCTCCTGGGCCGGGCTGCAAAAGCTGCAAAAAGACACCGGCGCGAAAGTTAAATACCTTCAGAGCTCCAGCGACGCCGATTACATCCCCAATCTGAACCAGCTTGTGAAGGGGGGCTTCCAGCTGACCTGGGGCATTGGCTTCATGATGGCCGACGCCGTGAAGACGGTGGCGGATCAGAATAAGGATGCCAAGCTCGCCATTATCGATAATGTGGTCAATGCGCCGAATGTGGAGTCGGTGACTTTTGCCGAGAATGAGGGCGCTTATCTGGTAGGTATCGTAGCCGGATCGATGACCAAATCGAACAAAGTCGGCTTCGTCGGCGGGATTGACATTCCCGTCATCAAGCGGTTCGAGGCCGGGTTTAAGGCGGGTGTCGCGGCGGCCAATCCGAAAGCCACCGTATCGGTCAACTATGCGGGAGCCTTCGATAAACCCGACCTCGGCAAAGCGGCGACCGCGACGATCTATAACAGCGGCGCGGATATCATTTTCCACGCGGCGGGCGCAACGGGCGGCGGGGTGTTCAACGAGGCCAAGGACCGGCTGAAGTCCGGCGAAAAGGTGTGGGTCATCGGCGTGGACCAGGACCAATCGCTTGTCTTCGGCGACGACGTAACGCTGACATCGATGATTAAGCGCGTCGACAACGCGGTATACAAAATTTCGCAGGATGTGATCAACGGCAAATTCGAAGGCGGTAAAACGGAGGTGCTCGGGCTCAAGGACGACGGCGTCGGCCTGCCGGATACTTCGAAGAAGAACGTGCCGGACGACGTGCTGAAGAAAGTCGAGGATTACAAGCAAAAAATCATCAAAGGCGAAATCAAGGTTCCGGAAAAATGAGCGGCGTCAAGGTGGAAATGCGGGGCATTACCAAGCGTTTTCCCGGGATTGTGGCGAACGACGGGATCAGCCTGACGCTGCGCCAGGGTGAGATCCTGGCCCTTCTCGGCGAGAACGGCGCGGGCAAGTCAACGCTGATGAATATTTTGTTCGGGCTGTACCAGCCGGATGAAGGCGAAATTTATGTGAACGGCGAGCGGGTGTTCATTACCGGACCCAAGACGGCCATTCAGCTCGGGCTCGGCATGGTGCATCAGCATTTCAAGCTCGTGCAGCCTTTCACGGTGACAGAGAATATTATTCTCGGGATGGAGCCGAGGCGGCGGCTGGGAATGGATTACACGAAGGCGGCGCGCCAGGTGTCGGAGCTGTCCGCCCGCTACGGGTCGCGGGTCGATCCGCGTGCCAGGGTGCGGGATATCTCGGTCGGTATGCAGCGGCGGGTGGAAATCCTGAAGACCTTGTACCGCGGCGCGGAAATTCTCATCTTCGACGAGCCCACGGCCGTGCTGACGCCGCAGGAAATTCACGAGCTGACGGAGATTATGCGGAGGCTGACGGCGGAGGGCAAATCGATCATCCTGATCACGCATAAGCTGAAGGAAATTATGGCGATCGCGGACCGGGTGACGGTCATCCGGCGGGGACGCGTAATCGATACGCTGAACGTCAAGGAGACGAACCCCGACGAGCTGGCCGCCAAGATGGTCGGGCGCGAGGTCTCGTTCCGCCTGGAGAAGAAGCCGGCGGCACCTGGCAAGGTGGTGCTCCGGCTGGACGGCGTGAGGGCCCGGGGCTCCTCCGGCATGCAGGCGCTGAGCGGCATCAGCCTCGAGGTTCGCGGCGGCGAGATCGTAGGGCTGGCAGGAGTCGACGGCAACGGGCAGAGCGAGCTGATCGAGGCCGTCACGGGGCTAATCCCAGTGGACGGCGGCCGTATTTTGCTGAACGGCACGGATATCGCAAATCTTGCGCCGCGGCCCGTTGCGGAAAGCGGCGTCGCGCACATCCCCGAAGACCGCCACAAACGCGGCCTCGTGCTTGATTTCTCGATGAGCGAGAACATGGTGCTGAAGTCGTATTACAAGGTGGCCTATAACCGCGGCGGCTTTCTGGACTACGCCGCGATCGACCGCCAGGCGCAGCGGCTGATCGCGGAATTCGACGTCCGCACGCCGGGAACGGGCACGCCGGCCCGCGCGCTGTCGGGAGGCAACCAGCAGAAGGCGATCATTGCGCGGGAGATCGACCAGGACCCCGATCTCCTGATCGCCGCACAGCCTACCCGGGGGCTTGATGTCGGGGCGATCGAATTCATTCATAAGCGGCTTCTCGAGCAGCGTGACAAAGGCAAGGCCGTGCTGCTGGTGTCGCTGGAGCTGGATGAGATTCTGAAGCTCTCGGACCGTATCGCCGTGATTTATGAAGGCCGGATTGTAGGAGAGGCGGACCCGGCCGCGACGACGGACCGCGAGCTCGGTCTGATGATGTCGGGCTCCGGCTACACCAAGGAAGGCCCGACAGGAGGTGAATCCCATGACGAAAGCATCCCGTCTGCTGATGAAAGATAATGCCCTGGTCCCTTTGGTCGCCATTGTGCTCGGCCTGCTGGTCGGTGCGGTGATCATGCTCATCGGAGGTTACGATCCGGCGGCCGCCTACAGCTCCTTGATCGGGAAGGTGGTAGGCGACCCCTACAATCTGGGAGAAACGATCCGTGAAATAACGCCTCTGATCCTGACCGGACTATCCGTGGCTTTCGCCTTCCGGACGGGGCTGTTCAATATCGGCGGGGAAGGCCAATTCATCGTCGGCATGACGGGGGCTTCCGTCGTCGGGATTAAGCTGAGCCTCCCCTTCTGGCTTCACGCGCCGCTGGCCGTTGTCGTCGGTGCCCTGGCGGGCGGGCTATGGGGCGCCATCGCCGGATATCTCAAGGCCAAACGGGGCGTCAACGAGGTGATCACGACGATCATGCTGAATTGGATCGCCCTCTATCTCGGCAATTATATTGTCGCCCGGTTCCTGCTGCAGCCCGGACAGCGGCGTTCCTACCTTATCCGCGATACGGCGTCCGTCAGCCTCCCCGGCCTGAGCGAGCTGTTCGGCAATGCCCGGCTTCATGCCGGCATCCCCATCGCTCTGCTGGCGGCGATCGTGTTCTATATCGTGCTGTGGCGGACCCGAATCGGTTACGAGCTTCGCGCCGTCGGCCACAGCCCGTCGGCGGCGGAGTATGCCGGCATGCACGTGAACGCTAACGTCATAAGGGCAATGTTCATCGGCGGTGTCTTTGCCGGGCTGGCCGGCGTGTTTGAAATTCTCGGCGTGTTTCACTACCAGGTCGTTCAAGCCGCCTCGCCCGGCTACGGCTTCGACGGCATCGCCGTGGCGCTGCTCGGCGGCAACCATCCGCTCGGCGTCGTGCTGGCCGCCGTGCTGTTCGGCACGCTCTCCTACGGCTCCGCCGGGATGAGCTTCGGGGCCGATGTGCCGCCGGAGATTGTCCGGGTCATTATCGGCACCGTCATCTTCTTCGTCGCCTCGCACGGTATTGTCCGCAGGTACGCTTCGCCCGTTCCAGGGCCGCCGCAAATCCGGGGAGGTGACTTAAGACCATGGACGTTCTGCGCATTATCGGCGAGCTGATCCATACGACGCTCGTCTTCTCGACCGCGCTGATTCTGACGGCGCTCGGCGGCATCTTCTCCGAGCGCTCCGGCGTCGTCAACATCGGCCTGGAAGGCCTGATGGTTTCCGGCGCTTTCGCCTCAGCCGTAGCCGCCTATTACGCCGAGCAGGCCGGCATGACGGCCGGCGCGCCGTGGATCGGCGTCCTCGCCGCCGTCCTCTTCGGCGTGCTCGTCTCGCTCATCCACGCCGTCGCGTCGATCACCTTTAAGGCCGATCAGGTGGTGAGCGGCGTCGTTGTGAACTTTCTCGCAGCGGGGCTGACCGTGTACCTGGTCAAAATCCTGTTCAGCGGCGCCGGACAAACGGAAACGTTGAACTCGGTATTCCATAACGTCGCGATCCCCGGCTTGTCCGCGATTCCGCTGCTCGGTTACGGAATATTCAGCGCCTATCCGACCACCTACCTCGCCCTCGTGCTTGTTGCGGTGGCCTGGTATGTGCTGTTCAAGACTCCGTTCGGCCTTCGTCTCCGGGCCGTCGGCGAGCATCCCGGTGCGGCCGACACGCTCGGCGTAAGTGTCACGCGCATCCGCTACATCGGCGTGCTGCTGAGCGGGGCGCTTGGCGGCCTGGGCGGCGCCACGATCACGCTGACGACGACGAGCAACTTCTCGCACAACACGATCTCCGGGCAGGGCTTCATCGCGCTCGCGGCCATGATCTTCGGCAAGTGGCATCCGTTCGGCGCTCTGGGAGCCGCCATCTTCTTCGGCTTCGCGCAGGCGCTGAGGAATTTCGTGCAGCTGTTCGAGATTTCCAAGGCGATCCCGATGGAATTCCTGTACATGCTGCCGTACATCCTGACCATCCTCGTGCTGGCGGGAGCGGTCGGCCGCGCTTATCCTCCCTCCGCGCTCGGCGAGCCGTACGACCCGGGCAAGCGTTAGCGTCCAGCAGGCTCTTGTGGCGGGTGTGACGCTGTAGTAGTGGCCCACCAAAATCGTAAGCTTGCTGGAAGTTGTATTATGACCCCGGAAATCGGAAAAGCGACAGCCCTGGACCAGAAAATAAAAGTCCATGATTGTCGCTTTTTTTATTGAGCTTCGTTCTCCGTTAGGGAACGAGGCGGCCGTTGCGACGCGACCTATTTAATCGATAACGAGAACAATCTTCCCGCGGCCATGTCTGGATTCGATAGCCCGATGTGCATCATCCGCCCGGTCCAACGGGAATACCTGCCGGATATGGATGCGCAGTTTACCTTTTGTATGAAGATCCACCAGTTCCTTCAAGCGATTCGCGGAACGTTCACCTCGGACGACGCGAAGTCCGAGCTCTTCAATGAGGTCATAGGCGTAGAATGTACAAATGCGGTTTTTGTCACGAACTACTTCCACAGCCGCCCGAAGCCCTTCGCCCCCGGCGGTGTCGAAAGCGGCGTCGACTCCGTCCGGTGCGATCGCTCGTATCCTTTCGGCCAATCCTTCGTTATACGTAATCGGTATGGCACCCAGAGAACGGACATAGTCGTGGTTGCTTTCGCTGGCTGTACCGATGACGGTCTTCGCTCCCCATTCCTTCGCCAGCTGTACGGCGAAAGCGCCAAGCGAACCGGCCGCGCCGTTGATCAGGATGGTTTCTCCCCGCGCCACGCCGATCGCCTTCAGACCGATGTAAGCACCTTGACCATTCCCGGTCAACCCGCCCGCTTCTTCCCAGGTCATGGTCCGGGGCTTGCTCACGAGTTGATCGGAGCCGACAACCACATATTCGGCGTAGCAATTCAATGTTGCGAAGCCGAGCACCTCGCTGCCCACGGAGAAACCGGTTACGCCGTCCCCGACCTGATCCACAATTCCTGCGAATTCATTGCCCGGGATTTGTGGAAGATTCACTGTAACCCCTGCCGGCGTCCAGCCGCCGCGCACGGCGCAATCGTAATGCTGCACGCCCGCTGTTTTCACACGGACCCTTACTTGACCGGGACCTGCTTGCGGATCCGCAAACTCCATAACGTTTATCACTTCCGGTCCTCCAAACGAAGCAAATGCTGCTGCTCTCATCCAATATCTCCTCCCGGGAAGTATTCATTTCGCTTGCATAAATGGATTGTAGATCAGATAGTTGATAAATAGAAATACATCTTTACCCATATAGATCATTCCATTGAGTATATGATAACGCCGCCGCTCCAATCCATCCCATCATGACTTTTGCTTATGAGAAAGCGACCATTTCTTTGCCGCTTCGGCAAGCATACCGCGCCCGCCAATGAAGACTGGGGAAATGCCTGTTACTGGAGTGAAAATGCACGAACATCGGTTGAGAAGCTGCAAACATTGACGGTAAGAATGTGAAGTCTACTCAAATATAATCGAGCTGAACAAAAAAAGGAGGCTAAAATGGAATGAAATTCGATAACATCCGGCTTCTCGTCACCCATTTCGATGAATGCTTTAAGTTTTATCATGAAAAGCTGGGTTTCCCAGTGCTCTGGGGCGAATTGGGGGGAGGCTACGCCAGTTTTGGAACAGCCAATCGAGAATCCTTTGCTATCTTCCCGCGCACCGAAATGGCGCAAGTTGCAGGTACGGTTCATTTGCCGTCATATGCTGAAGCTCAGGACCGATTCGCGTTGGTCTTGAAGGTTGATGATCTCGAGGCGGTCGTCGGCAGGTTATCGTCGGAAGGTGTGTCGATGATTACCGACCCCCAAGTACGACCAGATTGGGGAATCCGTACAGCACACTTGCGTGATCCGGACGGGAATCTAATCGAATTGTACGAAGAGATACCGCCTGAGTCTTGGGATTCGGGTTTACGAGAAGCAGACGGGAAATACAAGAACCAGTAACAGCTACAAGCAGATGGCTATCCGGATGCAGGATGCCCATTTCTTTCAAAACTTGCCGCTGCAGACAGCGTAGAGGGTACCGCAAAAAAAAGCCGCACCCCTAAGGGGTGACGGCTTTCTGTTTGGCCGCGAGGCCGGTGATCAGCGCGGATCGTTTCAGCATCGCGACAAGCGGCGCTTCGACCCACCGGTAGACGGCGAGGCAGAGCAAGAGGCCCGAGAGATAGCAGAACGTAGCCGTCGCCGCCGGTCCGATGAACTGGGGCAAGTGCACAGTCCGCGCCAGCTTGAAGGTGACCGACATCATCGGCAGGCTGGCCAGCAGGATCGAATACGAAGCATTCCCGCAGTAAACCAGCGGCCGGATCCAGCGGGGCTCCCCGCCTTTCCAGGTGACCACGCCGATAAGAACCAGCGCCGATCCCGCCGTGTGCAGCAGATCGGTATACGGCAGATTCGGCCAGGCCAGACGCAGCGACCAGAGAAGCGGATACACCAAAATACCTGCCGCGATCCATCCGGGGCCGCCCGTGACCCACCGGCGCTGCACCCAATAAGCGACCGCCATGCCGGCAAAGAACTCCAAATGCATCTCGTTGAACAAAAAACCGGGCAGCGACCCGTCCTTCACATGGATAAGGCCGACGGCGTTAAGCACGATGATCGTCACCCACGACGAAACCAGCGCCGCCGCCGCTTTTTCGCTCAAAATAAAAAACAGGGAAAACATCAAATAAAACCACACCACATAAGTCAGCGACCAGGCCACGCCGAGAATCGGCGCATGCGCTTGCGGCCACAGCAGAAGCGACTCCAGGATAACGGAGGGTCGCCGCTCATAGCCGAACCCGAACGACGGTACGAGAAAGTACATCGGCACGACCGCCGCCATCATGACCCAGTAGAACGGGTAAATCCGGGTGAACCGCTTGGCCAGAAACGGAACAAAAGCGCTCTGATCTCCGAAACGCGTCCGGTACAGCGTAAACATCAAGTAGCCGGTCAGCGCGAAGAAGAACGTATACGCCCCGCTCCTCCCCATTCCGCTGACGCCGAGATAATTGTATCCGAAATAGTGATCGCTGACCTGCGAAGCGTGAAACAGCATGACCAAGGCAACGGCAACCCCGCGGGCGGCCTGCACGAACACCAGGTTTTGTTTCTCTCTCATTCTTCTCCAGGCTCCGTTCTCTTTCGTTTCTCCTCTTCTTTATCTGTTCTGTAATTCTCTGTCTGTTCCCCAGTATGGCAACAATTCATGACGAAAAGATGACGCGAACCTGAAAATAAGCTGAAAATGGGCTTAACCTGAGCTTAAAATCACTGCGTCCCGGCCGCCCCTGCGGCCCCGTTCCGAAAGGTCCGGCCCCTTCGCGCGGCGGCGCTCCCGGCACGGGATAAAGCATTCGCGCGGGTCTACAAGCCCCGTCACATGCGAAATAGGCACCGCAGCTCCCGCATGACGTGAGCCGCCGCGCCTATTCTTCCCGCCCGTTCGCACCCGGGCCATTATCTGCTTTTGTGCGCCGCACCCAGGGTATTCCCGCCCGTACCTTCCGCCTTCGTCCCTGTTCGCTTTGCGATGCACCTTTTGCCGCCCGTACCCGGGCACTCGCGTTTGCTCCGGTCGCCGCCCGTTCCGCGGCTATTCGCGCTTCTTCAGCAGCACGACCGTTTCCGAGCCGACGGCCGGGTCCTTCTCCACCTGCACCTCGTCCACCAGGGCCTGCATCAGATACAGCCCCAGCGAATCCGCCGTAACGTCGTTCAGCTTCTTTCCTTCAAGCGGACCCGATTGCTCCACCGCCTCGGCAAAGGCGACCCCTTCCCCGCCTGCCTGCACGCTTACGCGAAGGGCATCTTCCGTCATGGAGAAGTTGAGCCGAAGCGGCCCTTCTCCTGCTGCATCCGGCCCGCCCTGCTTAAGGATCGCGAAGGTGCACGCTTCCGTTACCGCCACCTTCAAATCTTCGATGGATTCATAGGAAAATCCGGCCCGAACCGCCACTCCGTAAAGCGCCAGCCGGACCGTATCCAAGTATTCCGCCATCGCCGGGACGACGAGCTGTACCTCTTTTCCAGACGCTTCGGTCATCCTGCGCCACCCTCTATGGTTAAAAATCGGGATAACCCGGTCATATCAAAAAGCCGCCGGATCTTGACCGGCACTTCCTGTACGCTTAGGCCCTTGCCGGCCGCCTGGCGCACTTTTAACGCCGCAACGAAAATGCCGATTCCCGTGCTGTCCACATAGCTGAGCTCCCGCAAATTCAGCTTGAGCGGCCGCTCCGTATCCGCCGCAAGCGGTTCAAGGGCCGAACGGAACTCCTCCGCCGTGCCGAGATCCAGCTCCCCCTCCACATACAGCACGTTCGCCTCCGGAGTGGAGAGCAGTTTAAGATGAAACTTCCGCGAATCCAGGGTCATGCGCTCATCAACCTCCGTCCTCATCGTTTCCGTCTTCTTAGCATACCAAAATTCCGCCCTTTTTTCACGTTCGCAGACCCGGATTGTCCCTGAAGTTCAAGGCGCTCGTTTCCCGCCTGCAGCGGCTTTTCCTGCACCCTGCCCGTTGATTCAGCCCGACTAGGCCCGGGTAAGTAAAATTAAGCATCGGATGCCGAATAAACAAACCAGCAAAGGAGGGATACCCATGGATCCGTCAAGAAATATCGACATCGAACAGAAGCATGTTGAGAAAAAAATGGACTCCGGCATGGTCGCTTCGACCTTCATCAAATATGCCGCGTACATCGTGATCTTCTTCGGGTTCCTTTACTTCCTGATCCGCTATGTGTTTCCGATGTTCCGGTAAGACCGATGAAGATCTTGAATCAAGGCTAGCGATACCCACCATCAACGGGAGAGCGTCCTCTGCAGGGCGTTCTCTTTATTTTTGTGTAAAAACAGCGGGTCGCTAACCAAGACTGCAACCTTTCCGGACCCGGCGTCGTCAAAAGGTTAAATTACCCATTCCATCCCGACAGGAGAGATCAATTCATGCCTACGAAAAAGTACGCCGCCGGGCTCGCCGCCGCCATGCTGCTCGGTGCCGTAACGCCCGCCTACGCTGCGGAGCCGATCAAGGCCGCTACCTTCCCTGCAGGAGCCGTAACGGATCAGGCCGCCGGTGCCTCAGCCGCGGTCAGCCAGCCGGCATCCCCGACACCGGCCAAGCGCCCGTCGATACGAAGATCAGCCGCGAACGCGCCACCCAGCTCGCGAAGCAGTATGTCAGCGTCCCGGACGATTACAAGCTGCAGAACGTCAGCTACCAGAGCTTCATGTACCCCGCCGGCGGCGGCCGCGGCTCCTGGAGCCTGAACTACAGCAAGCAGGAGCAGGGACGGTATTACGGCAATGTGAGCATCTCCATCGACGCCGACACCGGCAAGCTGTTGTCCTATTACTTCGGCAGCAGCGATCCCGACAAGAAACCGGTATTCCCTCCCAAGGTGCAGCTCGAGCAGGCCAAGCCGATTGCCGAAGCTTACATTGCCAAGATGAATTCCGACATCAAGGATCAGCTGCAGTACGATGATGAGTACGAGCGCAGCTACCGTCCCGCGCTGGGCGGCCGGCAAGCAGTATCCGCTCCGGTATAACCGGGTGGTGAACGGCGTCGTTTTCCCGCAAAACTCCGTCTCGGTCACCGTGGACGATGAAGGCAAGGTGGTCGGGTATAACCTGCAGTGGGACGACACGCTGACTTTCCCGGCGCCGGGAAAGACGATTACGGCCCAGCAGGCGGAGGAGCAGTTCAAGAAGCAGGCCGCTCCGGAGCTGCAGTATATTCTGCCTTACAACGCCAAGAACATCACCGTACCGATGATCACCTACCAAATGAATCCGTTCACACTGGATGCCGTAAGCGGTGAAGTCGTCCTTCCGAACGGCTCCAAGCAGGCGGGCCAGCCGCAGTGGATTCCCGTCAGCGACAAGCCGCTGGCCGAGCCGCCGTCCGCACCGCTCAAGCTGACCAAGGAGCAGGCGGTCGAGCGGGCGGTCTCCCTCTTGCCGATTCCGAAAGAAGCGAAGCTGGAGAACGCCGCTTACCGCGAGAATACGGACCCCGCCTCGGGACGACCACCACGGTGTGGGAGCCGCAGTGGTCGCAGGGGGACGGCGGCGGTAAAGGACCTGGCATTTCGGCGACCGTAAACAGCAACACCGGCGCGATTCTGCAATATTCCAAATATGATTTCAAGCCGGTACAGGACGCCGATTTCTCTTCCGACAACGCCGAAGAGACGTATTCCAAGCTGAAGGAGAAGGCGCTGCAGTATGTGAAGCAGCTGCTGCCCGCTTACGCGCATGAGCTGTACGGATCGGATCTGGAGCTGAGCGGCATGTCGAAGGAAGCCTTGGCGCACATGAATGCGTTTAATTTCGACTTCCGGCGGAAGGTCGGCGGCATCTTCACGGAATACGATTCGGTCCACCTGAGCCTGAACCGGACCACGGGAGAGCTTCAATATTACGGAAGCAATCTGTCTCCGTTTGCTTATCCCGCTGAGCATCCGGCCCTGCTCTCCGAGGACGAGGCGAAGAGCAAGCTTCTGTCCCAATACAAGATCGAGCTGCAGTATGCGCTGTACACGAAAGACAATGGCGTGATTCCTTATGGCGGGGCCATGCCTATGGAAAAATACAACGTGATGGTCGCGGCGGGTGAGATTAAGCCCGGCGAGAAGCCGGCCCCGCCGGAGGTGCGGCTCGTCTATGCGCTGAAGCCGACCTTCGCCGTGCGCGGTCCCGTATTTCTCGATGCGGTAACGGGGAATGGAGGAACCGGGACAACGGCCAGGTCGTGAAGCCGCTGGCTTCGCCTCCGACCGATATTAACGGCCACTGGGCGGAAGCCGCTCTGCGCCTGATGATCGACTACCAGGCGATCGATGTGACGGACGGCAAAGTGCGTCCTGACGAACTCATGACCCGGGGAGAGATGGTGAAAATGCTGCTGCTCTCCCTGAACGGCGGATATGAAGACTTCGGCGGCGCTTATGAGGCCCGGGCGGCCAGTTTTGCGGATGTCGCGAAGGGCTCCCCTTATTTCGCTTACGTGGAGAATGCCCTCGACCGGGGGCTGATTGACCGCGGCGACGCATTCCGGCCGGAGGCCACGCTCTCCCGCGCCGACCTGGCCGGCCTGATCGTCCGGGCTCTGGGCTACCGCAAGCTCGCTGAAGTTGAAGGCCTCTTCTCGCCGAAGGCCACCGATCTGAGCGGCGTAAAGAATCAGGCCGAAATCGCTCTCGTCAGCGGCTTGGGCATCATGACCGCGGACACCGCCGGGCAGTTTAAGCCTCAGGCTCAGGTTACCCGGGCCGAAGCCGCGGCGGCCTTCTACAAATTCCTGCAGGTGCGGACGGAGCTTCAGGATTCACCTAGCCGCACTTGGTAATATAGGCTTCGGATCGATTCTCCGGAAATAAACGTTTCGCCCTTGAGCCTCTCCGGAGGTTCAAGGGCGATTTATCGTTTCCCGGCGGATGAACGTGAATCCGGCTAACCTTCCGGCTCCGCAAGAACATCCAGCATCTCCTGCAGGATTTGAAAGGTTTCCGCCCTCTGTTCCGCCAGCGCACCTTCCGCGAACCGCCTGGATTTCATATCCGATTCGATCAGGAGAAGGATCCACATCGAGTACACGGCGCAGTAATAATGGTACCCCCGTACAAAATCGGCGCTTACCCGCTTTCCGAGCGATTCCCTTTCCGAACGGTAGTCGCCTAGAATCGCAGCCCTGTTCTCCCGGCCTACCACGTTCCTGCGGTAAGAAGGGCTCGTGATATCGATCAGATTGTAAAGATCCCAGTAAACGCTGTTCAGATGAATATACTCCCAGTCGAGAATGATCAGTTCGCCCTCCCGGGAAACCACGTTGAGCGGATACAAGTCGCCGTGTGAAATAACGGTTTCCGATGCAAGCCCCCGAAGCCCGCTCTCCCGAAGGATGTCCCCGGCTGCAGCGATCCTCTCGTCCGTCAATCCCATTTCGCGCAAAATCCCCAGGATGACCGCCTCCTCGTTCATCACATGGCTCCGCACAGCTTCCAAGCGGGGACTATGGCCGGCAAAAGCTTCGGGCACCATATGCGGGGGAGAAGATGCCAGTGAGGAATGGCTTTCGCCGCTAAGACGAGCGTGGATTCATGAAAGCCGTGCGGCGGCATGCCGAGGTCCTCCAGAATCAGCCAGTGCCGCTCCGGCTCCGCATTCTCCGACGCTCCGATCAAGCGGGGAACCCGAATGGTCGTCAGATGCGGGATAATGTTGCGGTTCGCCCATTCCTCCCTGCCCGCCGTATCGTTATTTGTAAGCGGTTTAAAGATGAGGGATTGGCGTACGCCATCCATCATAGCCACGATCCTCTCCACGACTTTTCCATTTCTGCCCGTATAGATGGGCTCCCGGCTGAGTAGACTTGCTTCGTTCAATGTTCCGTTTTCCGAAACCAGCCAGTGATATTTATCCATTCGGCACCTGTCCTCTAACAGCTTCATGACCCGAGGGTTAATCGCCAGGCACTCATCCTTGTTCAGCATTCGATTCCCGCTTCGGTTATATGGTTAATCATTACATATTTTTTCTCCATTGGATACCTCCAAAGTAAACAATTATACCCGAGATTTCATTAAAATGGAATAAAATTCAACACCTCACCACTCCCCGTCCCTCCGAATACAATGTACGATCATTTGGATATTCGGGGTGGAACATGTCCCATTTGCACAAAGAAGCCGTATTCCTTGCGGCTGTCGTCTACCAGGCGGTAAGGCAGTACAAGACACGGGGCCGGTTTACACTGCCGCAGGGCTTTCGTCTGCGTGCCCGGCTCGGCGGCGACGACTCCCCTACTGGGGCTTCATCATCGAATCGGACGATTCGGTGATCATTGCGTTCCGCGGAACCGAGGATCTCAACGATCTTATCCGGGACCTGCAGTTCGATCAAACTCCGTTCCGCTTCGCACCGCGGGCCGGTTATACTCATAACGGCTTGACCGGTCTTTATTCGTCCCTTCTTCGCGAACCGGTCCTGGCCGCCTTATCCAAGACGCGTTCCGCCAAGACCTTGTACGTCACCGGACACAGCGTGGGCGGGTCTCTAGCCACCTTATGCGCGCTTGATGCCTCTTACCATACGGCTTTCAGGCGACCGGTCCTGATCACCTTCGGCGCACCGAAGGTCGGAGATCCCTCGTTCGTCCGCGCCTTCAACCGGCGCATCCGCCGCGACCTGAACGTCTTCGAACGGAACGACCTTGTGACCATGCTGCCGGTATCGATCAGCGGGATAGTGTATGAGCATGTCGAGTCGCGCTATTCTCTCGCTTCCCATCGTTCCTCCTTTATCGGCGACCACAGCATCGAGGGGTATTATCAGGGGCTGGCCGCCGAGAACGAGACTTACGCGCGCCAGGTCTGCAGCCGGAACAAAGGGCTGTGCCCGGGGATGAAAAGCCGCTCCTCCAGGTAAGCGTTGCGAAGCCGGAGTCCGCTATGCTATATTTAATTTAGTAAATTCCCATATGGAAGGTTGTGTTTATTCATGAGTACGAACGAAGCGCTGTTCCGCCAAATCTCTCCGGAGGTCGAGCCTCACCGAAAGCCCGAGTACGGCGTCAATCCGCTCTTTTTAAACCGTTGGTCCCCCCGCTCTTTCTCGGACAGGAAAGTCAGCGACCAGGACCTGTATGCCGTATTGGAAGCGGCTCATTGGGCGCCTTCCTCCTACAACGACCAGCCTTGGCGCTTTATCGTCGCCAAAACGGACGAGCGACTCGGCGTGTTCCATGAGTTTCTGAATGAATTCAACCGTTCCTGGGCCTCGAAGGCACCTGTACTTCTGCTCGTCGCATCGGACAAGCAAAGAGAGAACGGCGATCCGAACGGCGCCCATGCCTTTGACAGCGGAACCGCTTGGGGATACCTTGCGCTGCAGGCGAAGCTGCTCGGCCTCGCGACTCACGCCATCGGCGGCTTCGACCGTGATAAGGCGCGCCAGTCGCTGAATGTGCCGGAGCGCTTCGAGCTTCATGCCGTGATCGCCCTCGGCTACCAGGGAGATAAGAACGCGCGCCGGAAGGCGCCCGGGAACGAGAAGTCCCGAACCAGCGCCGCCCGCTGAGCAGCGTCATCTTCGAAGGCAAAGTGGAAATTTAATCGACCGGTCTGACGATCCCCTACGGCACTGCCGCCGTAGGGGATTTTTCATTCCTGCAGGAAAGAGCGGAAATTGGAGGAGAGACCTCATTTATAGTCCTGGTAATTCGTTTTGTCGGACCACATTTTATCGAACTCGTCATTCCATTCTTTGGATATTTTTGCATCGTGTATCGTTACCAGCACTTCATCGTTCGTTTTCGATGACGAAACCGTGTAATCGTACGAGCCGGTGGTGACGATGGAACCATCCGCGATCGAGATCTTGAGATTCATGCTCCCGGCATGCTTATTGAGTTTGATCGGAATTTCCGCTTTCTTCAGGGCTTTCATTTGAGCGGCCTGCGCTGAAGCCTTGGCCTGCTGCTGATCGGTAATGAGGCGGACGGTGACTCCCCGCTTTTTGGCCTCGATTAGGGCGTTCACGATGTTCTTATCCGTAAGGCTGAATACGGCAATGTCTAAGCTTTTCTTCGCGCCGTTAATCAAACGGAGAAGCGATTTCTCAGGCTGCCCGTTAGCCCTGGTAAATGCGTATTCGATTTCGGCCGCCGCCTCTTCTTTTGCATTCACCGTGTTCGCTTGCTGCGTTGGCGTCTTTGCCGTCGTAGTCATCGTAGAGGCTGTAGGAGCTGTGGAAGCTGTTGTGGCTTTTACCGGCTCTCTGCCGCTGCCCCGGCGGTTCCGACCGAAGCGGCAGAAGGCCGCCGAATCGCCTGCGGTGGCGGGCTGTACCGGATTCTCGTTCGAACTTGCCGTTGTCGGTTTGACGTCACTGCACCCCGACATGGCTAAAGCGAGCAGTACGGACGACATGAGCAGGATATGTTTCATTCGGATTCCTCCCTATCTATTCCCGGATAGCTCTATGATAGGATAATAGAGATGAGATTCCTGCTGAAATCTGGCACCAAGAAATTGGAACATCCTGTCGGATCCGCGGAGGGCGGAACGGGCCCCGCAAACTCCCGGGGATAACTCCCAGTGATTAACGTACCCGGCCGCATAGGCGCGTTCCGATTTTTATGATATTATTTTTTCACATATTCTAATTCACGCATCGAAAAGCCGGGGATCGCCTGTGCAGCATTGGATAAAAAATGAGAAGGCGCAAATGCTCGTGATCGCCTTCGCCACCGCCGTCGGCGAGGTATTCATGATCAATCCGTTCAGCGGAGATTCCTTCCGCATCGGCCTCGGCGTCAGCATTTTCCTGTTTTTGCTGTTATTCAGCAATCATCTGAATTTCGTTAGGGTCGGCGCACTCACCGGGGCGACCAGCGTCTTGTTTCAGACCGGCGAATGGTCGCTTCACACGCACTCATCCGACTGGATCGCCGGCCTGCAGAATAATGTCGCCGCCGGCATTTATTACGTGGTATATTCCCTCGGGATGAGCCGCATTCGGCACCGGATCGGCGAGTTGCCGCCGCTCGTATTGGGCGCCACTGTCGCGGGAATGGATCTGTTGTCGAACGAGGCGGAGCTCCTGGTACGCAGTCTGATCGTCGGGACGCACTCGTTTTCTCTGTACACGACGTTTTATCTTGCCCTTGTCGCGCTCGTGCGCAGCTATTTTGTGACCGGGCTCTACAGCGGCGTAGCCATCAGCCAGATGCGCTCGCTTCACGCCGAGCAGCAGAAACGGATGGAGCAAATGCTTACGGTGGGCTCCGGTCTGTACGGCGAAGCGTTTTATCTGCGCAAATCGATGGATACGATCGAACGCATTGCGGCGAACAGCTTTGAGCTGTATCAGCAACTGCAGGCGAGCAGCCAGTACATTTACGGCCGGCAGGCGCTCGGGATCGCCCAGCAAATTCACGAGGTCAAGAAGGATTCCCAGCGCATCCTGGCCGGGCTCGTCAAGCTGGTGGACAGCGAAACGGCGGGCGAGATGAGCGTGCCGGAGATGATCCGGTTTGCGGTCAAAGGCAATCAGCAGTACGCCGGCATGCTGTGCAAACGCATTGCCATCGAAAGCGACATCCGTTCGGACCTCGTCACTTGCCATTTTATTCCCCTGCTGACGCTTCTGAACAACTTGGTTGCCAACGCCGTGGAGTCCATCGACGGAGAAGGTACGGTTCATATCGGCGCAGACCGAACAAGACGGCCGTTTGCAGCTTAGGGTAGCGGATTCGGGGCCCGGGATCGAAATGCAGGACAGGGAGATTATCTTCGAGCCGGGGTTTACGACCAAATTTAACGAACAGGGCCTTGCCGCAACCGGGATCGGCTTGTCGCACGTTCGGGATATCGTGCATTTCTTTGGCGGGGACATTGAAGCGGGGCGGAGCGGGCCGTTAGGCGGCGCCGAATTCCTTGTGAGTCTTCCGATTCGCACATTACAGACGGGAGGTCAGGCCGATGAATCTTTCTTTCGTTATCGTTGACGATGACGCCGTGAGCCGCCGGATGCTGCAAACGGTCATTGAGCGGAGCGGGCTCGGCTCGGTCTCGGGCATTGCCGCTGGCGGCACGGAAGGCGTTCGTCTGATCCTGGAGACGAAGCCGGATGTCGTCCTTATCGATCTGCTCATGCCGGACCAGGACGGAATCGCAACCATCAAGCAGCTGCAAGAGCTGGGGTTCTCCGGCAAATTTATTATGATTTCGCAAATCGTGAATAAAGAGATGGTCGGACAGGCCTACCAGGCGGGAATCGATTTCTTCATTCACAAGCCGATTAACCGCGTAGAAGTGGAGGCGGTCCTGCAGAAGGTGGCCGAGCGGCGCCAATATGAACGCCATATCCACGAAATCAAGCAGTCGCTGGCCAAGCTGGACCTCGTCGAGCGCACGGTGGTCCGTAAAGAGCGTACCGTTCGCGAGCAAGCCCAGCTCATCTTGATGGACCTCGGGATTATCGGCGAGAACGGCAAAGAAGGATATCCTCTCGATGATGGAATACTTGGTCGCGGAATACGGGGACGGCAAACTTTCCTTCGCTGAAAGAGCTGTACGAAGCGACGGCGCAAACGTACAAACAGGGCAAGCAGGAGATTGAAAAAGAAAGCAAATCGATCGAGCAGCGCATCCGGCGTGCCATTATGGCCGCTTTAAGCAATTTGGCATCGATCGGGCTGACCGATTACTGCAATCCGAAATTCGAGTATTACGCGCCGTTATATTTTGATTTCCAGGCGGTGCGCATGCGCATGCGGACGATGGAGGTGGACGAAGACGCTTCTCCGGATAAGGGAAAAATCAATATTAAGAAGTTTCTGCAAGTCTTTCACCTTGATCTGCTTGAGAAAATGAAGCAGGGATGATGACCTTGGTCGGCAAAGCGCCCGGCCAGGGTCTTATTTTTGGGGATCAACGTCATAAAACATGACATACCAAAGCAGAACTAAATTTTGGTAAGCGGATACATTTTTGTTGTAAGCGTATACTATTACGCGAGTAGATTTTGATGTGATATTTTTTATCTTTTTGTGTAATTCATTTTGTAGGATTGTGTAGGATTCTGTAGGACCCCATAAGATTACAAACAAGAATTGAAATTTTCTTAAAGGGGCGTTATTTGAATGAAAAAATTAGGCTTACTCCTTTGTACGGCGACCTTCGCGCTTGCCGTCAGCGCATGCGGAAACGGAAATTCGGCGAGTCCCTCAGGCGCCGCGGCGGACAGCGGCAAAGGGAGCGTGAAAAAGTATACCTTCGGTACGGACGCAACCTACCCTCCGTTCGAGTTTGAGAAAGACGGCAAATACACGGGCATCGATATCGACATGCTGAACGCCATCGCCAAAGAGGAAGGCTTCGAGGTGGAGCTGAAGCCGATGAACTTCAAAGGCATTATTCCGGCCATCACGGCCAAACAGCTTGACGGCGCCGTAGCCGGCATCAGCATCACGGACGAACGCAAGCAGGTAGTCGCTCTCTCGGAGCCGTATTACAAGGCGGGCTTATCGCTGATCGTGCGGGAAGACAATAGCTCCATCAAGGGGCCGGAGGATCTGAAGGGCAAGACGATTTCCATCAAGAAAGGCACAACCGGCGCCAAGTTCGCGGATGAGCTGGCTCAGAAGTACAACGCCAAAGTCAACTACTTCGACGACAGCCCGTCCATGTTCCAAGAGGTCGTGAACAAGAATGCCGACGTGACACTGGAAGACTTCCCGGTCATTTCCTACAAGATTGCCACCGACAAGAATTCCCAGCTGAAGATCGTCGGGGACCGGCTCAACGGTGACTACTACGGCATTGCCGTCAGCAAAGACAATCCGGAACTGCTCGCCAAGATCAACGACGGTCTCAAGAAACTTAAGGACAGCGGCAAGCTCGATCAGATCGTAAACAGCTATATGGGCACGTCCTCCAAGTAAATCTCATTCTTCATGCACAGGCTCTCCGCGACCTGTGCTGCTTGCTTGCAAAGAAAGGAGCTGCATATGGATTGAAATCGGCATGGCAAGTCATTCTGGAATCGTTACCGATGCTGCTGCAAGGTCGCCTGATCACGCTGAAAATCGTCTCCATCTCGCTGTGCATCGCGTTTGTGATCGGTCTCGTTTCCGGTCTGATGAGCGCTTCGGCGAACAAGTCTGCTGCGTTATGCGGCGACCGTCTACGTGGATTTGATCCGCGGAACGCCGCCGCTTGTCCAAATGTTCTTTATTTACTTCGGGCCGCCCGTATTTCTCGGCATCCGGATTCCCGCGGAAACGGCGGGGATTATCGCGATCAGCTTGAATGCCGGCGCTTATATCTCCGAAATTTTCCGGGCGGGCATTATCTCGATTCATCAAGGCCAGCGCGAAGCGGCCCGTTCGCTCGGACTCAGCGAGCTACCTGACCATGAGGCTCGTCATTCTGCCCCAGGCCACACGCCGCATGGTGCCTGCGTTCGTGAACCAAATTATCGTCAGCATCAAGGATACGTCGGCGCTGTCCGTCATCGGCATCCGGGAGCTGACACAAAGCGGCGAGATCATTATTTCCGCCAACTTCCGCGCTTTCGAGATCTGGGGAACGGTCGGCGTCTTTTATTTGATCATGATTTATTTGCTTACGCAACCTGTCCCGTTGGCTTGAAAGGAGGATTGTCGTCAAATGATCACCGTTCAAAATATTCGCAAACAGTTCGGCTCGCTCGAAGTGCTTAAGGATATTTCCGTCTCTATCGAGGAGAAGGAGGTCGTCTGCGTCATCGGCCCGTCCGGATCGGGAAAAAGCACCTTCCTGCGCCGCCTGAACCGGCTGGAGGAAGTCACTTCCGGGAATATTACTATTAACGGCATCGAAGTCACCTCACCCAAAACGAACATCGACGCGCTCCGCCAGAACGTGGGCATGGTTTTTCAGCTTTTTCATCTGTTCCCCATTTGACGGTCCTCGAAAATATTATGCTTGCGCCTAAATATCTGAAGAAGCTGGACAAGAAGCAGAACGAGCAGCAGGCGATGAAGGCGCTGGCTAAGGTGGGGCTCGAATCCAAGCGCGACGAGTCGCCGGGACGGCTGTCCGGCGGACAGCAGCGCCGGGTGGCGATCGCCAGAGCTCTCGCGATGAATCCGCGCGTCATGCTGTTCGACGAACCGACCTCGGCCCTGGATCCCGAGATGGTCGGCGAGGTGCTGGCGGTGATGAAGGATTTGACCCGGGAAGGCATCACCATGGTCGTCGTCACCCATGAGATGGGATTTGCCCGCGAAGTGGCGGACCGCGTGATCTTCATGGACGGCGGCTATATTGTCGAGCAAGGCCCGCCGCAGCAAATATTCGATACACCGCAGCACGAACGGACGAAGGCGTTTCTCAGTAAAGTACTGTAGTTTTCTCACAAGGGGTTAACCGCATGAAGAACATTCTACTACTGGCTACGGGCGGGACGATCGCTTCGGTGCCAGGCAAGGACGGGCTTGCCCCCGCCATGTCGGCCGATGCCCTGCTCCGCTACATTCCGGAGCACGGCCGCTTGTACAACGTCGACTGCGTAGAGCTCATGCAGCTGGACAGCTCGAGTATGCAGCCGGAGGACTGGCCCCGCATAGCGGAAGCCGTTTACCGAGCGTACGATGCTTACGACGGCTTCGTCATTACGCACGGCACCGACACGATGGGGTATACGGCCGCCGCACTTTCTTACATGCTGCGACCTTTGGCCAAACCGGTCATTCTGACCGGCTCTCAGATTCCGATCGGCTATGAGCAGTCCGACGGCAGGAAGAACCTCGCCGATGCCTTGCGGTTCGCATGCGAGTCGGTTCCCGGGGTCTTCGTCATATTTGACGGCAAAGCGATTAGGGGACCCGGGCCGTCAAATGGCGAACCCGCGACCGGGATGCGTTCCGCAGCGTCAATGCCCCTTATGCGGCACGGATCGACGGGGATATGGTGGTTTGGGACGGGATTCAGCCGTCACCGCCGCCCGCTTCCGTGCTCCGCCTCGAATCCTCCGTCTGCCCGGATGTCGGTCTCGTGAAGCTGCATCCCGGGACGAAGCCGCCGCTGTTCGATTTCCTTAAGACCCATTACAAGGGAGTCGTCATTGAAGTCTTCGGGCTTGGCGGCGTACCCGCCTCCGGCCGGAGTGTCGTTCCGAAAATAAAAGAGCTGATCGAGGCCGACATCGCCGTAGCCGTCACCACGCAGTGTCTTGAGGAAGATACGGATTTATCCGTATATGAAGTCGGAAGGTTCGCGGAAGACCCGTCGCTGATTGGGACGGGCGATATGACCACCGAGGCGACCGTCGCCAAGCTCATGTGGGCGCTCGGGCGCACGGCGGATCCGGGTGAAGTGAAGCGGCTCATGGAAACGCCGATGGCGGGCGACCGAACCGAACAGCCGCCCGAAGGGGGATTCGCCGACGAACCGGATATAGCCTCGTTCATCGGAGGACCAAAAAAGACTTAAGCGAGCTTGCCTTGCAAGCCCCTTAAGTCTTTTTGCTCTTCAGTCCGCCAGTGCCGAGAACAGGTGCACCGAGGTCAGCTTCCCGTTCGCGTCAAGGAAGATCTTCAAGGCGTTCTGCCCGCGCCGGTACACGATGCCGTCATCCGCCACCAGCGAGGGCTCGCCGAGCTCCTTCCTTAGCACCTCCGGCTTCAGCTCCAGCACACGGCCGTCGATCTCGATCGTACCGGCTTCTCCCGGCACCACAACGTACTGAATGAAATTATCGTACAGTCCGATCCGGCAGTCCGGATAAACGAACACTCGCTCGTGCTTCAGCAAGCGGGTCCGTTTCGATGCGCGAAGGCTCGCCTTTGATCTCGTAAAGCGTTTTCAGGTCGTCTGTTACCGATACGCCGTTAACTCTCTCGAGCCGATATTCCGGTTTGGCCGAGGGCCATGACGCCTGAAGGACATTGACGTCTTCCCTTGCATCCGTCACAGCCGGCGCCGCCGAGGAAGCGGTAACCGGTTTACCCGCGACCAGAGGCTCGCCGGCCAGCCAAGAGCCTCCATAGAGGCCGATGACAGCCGTTAAGAGGATCCAGGGCAAGGTTCGTTTATTCATGGAAGTTCCCTCCTCTCAGCCGGGCTCTCCAGCTTCCCCGGCCGGACTTATGATCGCTCGTCCACCGCGATGACAATTCGGCCTTTAGCCATTTCTTCTTCGTAGTAGGCAATCGCCGAAGGGGATAATCCGAGCGCCCGAAGCTTGTCCCTCAAGGCAGGTCCGCCTCCCCGGTACAAGGGAGCCGCTGTATGAATCATATCCTCGCCGGCCATTCCCACCCGGCTGACGACCTTGGGCTTGTACAGCTCGCCGGTCTCGGCGTTCTCATGCGCCAGAATTTGAATCTGGTGCACGTCCCGTCCCGCGGAATGAAGCTCCCGCACCGCATCCTTGACCTCCTGCTCGCCCTTGGCCACTACGATGGAATGATACATAGATGATGCCTCCTTTTAGGATAAACCGTAATTAACGGGCATGCTCAAACTGAAGCTGTCCGATCGGGATATACATTTTGGAACGCGATTCCTGCTTCTTCGCAATGCGCTCGCCGTCTCCCACGACTTCGATGGACGAGTCGGACAAGCTCCCCACGGAAGCTCCGTCGTACAGCACCGCGCCCTCGCCGATAATCGCATTACGGACGAAGACGTTGCGCCCGATCTTGGCATTCGGCATGACGACGCAATCCCGCAGCACGCCGCCTTGTCCGATTTGTGCGCCGTTGGAAATGATCGAGCGTTCGACATGACCGTAAACCATGCAGTTGCCTGCGATCATGGATTGCGACACGCTCGCCGCCGGATCGACGTAGGTTTGTCCCGTCCGCGACTTCGGCGTCAGCGTCGGCCACCGGGATCCGCCGATTGAGAAGGCAGGCCGCTTGCCGAGCAGATCCATATGCGCTTCCCACAGGCTCTCGATCGTGCCCACATCTCTCCAATAGCCTTCGAAGGCATAGCTCTGCAGGTTCGCCTTCGCGGCCAGCATCGCCGGAATGACGTCCTTGCCGAAATCGCGGCTGGACTCCGGATTGAGCGCATCCTGCTCCAGCATCTCCCGGAGATAAGACCACTTGAATATATAAATGCCCATAGAAGCGAGATTGCTCTTCGGCTTCGCCGGCTTCTCCGCGAACTCGATGACCCGTCCGCTTTCATCGGTCCGCATGATCCCGAAGCGGTGAGCCTCTTCCCAGGCGACCGGGGTTACGGCGATCGTCGCATCAGCGCCCGTCTCCCGGTGCCGCTGCAGCAGCAAACGGTAATCCATCTGATAAATATGGTCCGCCGACAGCACCAGAACGTGCTCCGGATCGTATTGCTCGATGAAATTGCGGTTGGCATAGACGGCGTCCGCCGTGCCGGTATACCCATCCGGCCCCACATGAGACTGCTCCGAAGACAGCAGGGTGATAGCGCTTGACGAAGAGCCTCCCCAGATCGAACCATCCCCGATATGTTCATGCAAGGAGTTCCATTGATATTGAGTGACCACGCCGACCGCGGTCAGTCCCGAATTTCTGCAGTTGCTTAAGCTGAAGTCAATGATTCGGTACGCCCCGCCGAAATGCACGGCAGGCTTTGCCTTACGTCGGGTCAACACACCGAGACGGCGGCCTTCTCCGCCGGCCAACAGCATGGCTACACAAGCTTGGGAGCTCATAAACTCACCTGCACCTTTCTTTGTTTGGAATAGGATGAATGCGATGAATTCGATATGATATTGTTAACCTTGTCCCAGGATCTTGAAACACTTTTTTCCATAAATTACGAAAAATATTTCCTGCATTCGGGCCAGAATAAACGGCTACGCCGTCCTTGTCTTACAAGGACCAGCGCGTTTATCAAGTTTGATGCGAAGCAATAAGTCATGGAAAACTTATACTTTCTTATCAAACAAAAGAAAAACCCGGCCTGCGGCCGGGTTAGGAGCTTACCCCGCAAGGGGGTCAATCGCTTTCTCTTACTTTTTGTTTTTCGCGTAGGCTTCGCTCATCTCTTTCATGTAATCGTCGCCGCCGCTCTTTTTCCAGAGTTCCATCTCCACTTTCCAACCCGCTTCGTCGATTTTACCTACGATGAATTTGGTACGGGCGTCATCCACGATTTGATCCAGCTGCGCGCCTTTCTTCGTATACGTCGGGCTTGTGAGCGGTTCGCCCGGGTTCGTAACGATGATTTTCTCGTTCGCCCTTTGCACTTCAAGCGACTTCGCCCGAAGCGGCGTAGCGGGCTTGAACATGTCCAGCGTCAGATACGGGATGGAAGTCAAGATTTGGATCATGTTCTTGTTGTTGATATCCGGTGTCATCGGGTCGGTTTGAAGGATGAGCGGCACCAATTTGCCGTCCTCCAATTTGTAGTGAACGCCCTCGATGCCTTGGCTGATCAGAGCCTGCATCTCTTTGTCATTCGTCTTATCGATAAAATTCAGCACCTTCCGCAGGTCGGCTTCCGTTTTGACTGCCGTTTTGGAGATGAGGAACATGCCGTTGTGACCGGCCGTCGGCATATTGTGAAGGCCTTTCGGTCCGCTTACGGCGCCCATCACCTCCATAGCGCCTTTCGGATTGGTCTGCTTCATCTTTTCGTCGATTTGATAAGAGCGCTCCGTGACGTCGATAATGACGCCGGCTTGGTTATTGATCACCGGGTCGTTCCATTTGGCCGAGTCGTACACCGCAAAATCCTGGTTGACCAGCTTCTCGTCGTACAGCTTCTTGAAGAACTTGAGCGCGTCCATATATTCCGGCGTCAAATGCACCGGTACCAGCTTGCCGCCCTCATCCCTCCACTTGTTCGGGGCTCCGAACCACGTTTGCATGATGTCCCACGGACCGCCGTAGCGGGTTACGACCATGCCGTAAGTGTCGTTCTTGCCGTTCTTGTCGGGGTCGTTGTTAGCGAACGCTTTCAGCATATTGTAAAACTCGTCGATCGTAGTCGGTTCCTTCATGCCAAGCCCATCGAGCCAATCCTTCCGGTACATGATGCCGTAGCGGCCGATCGGCCGGGAAATGTAAATGCCGTAATATTTGCCGTTAACCGATGTGTTGTTCAGCACGGTCGGGTTCGCTTTGCTGAGATTCGGATAATCCTTGAGGTAAGGCCCGATTTCCCAGAAAGCCCCTCCATTGATAGCATTGGCAATCGCGGAATCCTTCGCGTTGTTGGTGAACACGAGCGTCGGCAGGTCGCCGGAAGCAAGAGCGATATTCAGTTTATCCGTGTAGTTGGCATCGGGAGTAAATTGCAGATCCAGCTTCGTGTTCGTGTACTCTTCGATTTTCTTCCATACCTTGCTTTCCGGTGTCGTCGTGTCATTGTAGTAACTTTTCAGCATGATACTGATCGGGAAAGGCTTCTCTTTGGCCCCATCCGTCTTCGGAGCCGATGCTGCCGCATCCGGCTTACTCCCCGAGTTACATCCCGCGATCACGGTTACCATGAGAACGGCACTAATGGCGGTGTTCCATCTTCTCTTTCTGTTCCAGCTCACTTCTTTTTCCTCCTTTTTTTTGGAAAACCATGTATGAATCTATCTGAAACATGCACCCGTCATAGGCAAACCTGCGGGCGCTGCAATAACACAGCCCTAAGCCAAACCTTGACCTGTCACCCTTTTACGGCCCCTAACAAAACCCCTTTGGCAAAGTGCTTTTGCAGGAACGGATACACCAGCAGAATCGGCGGCGTGGCTACGACGATGACGGCCATTTTGATCGACTGGTCCGGCGGCTTCACATAAGTCGGGTCGTAAGTTCCCATATCGAGCGAGCCCGTCGCGAGTAATACGAGCCGCCGAAGCAGCACTTGCATCGGCCACATCTTGGCATCGGTTAAATAAATCAGCGCATTGAAGAAGTCGTTCCAGTGGGTGACGGCATAGAACAGGGCGAAAGTCGCGATAACCGGCTTGGAAAGCGGCAAAACGATTCGCCACAGCACGCCGATATCATGGTCGCCGTCAATTCTTGCGGATTCGATCACCTCGTTCGGGATGTCCTCGAAGAACGTCTTTACGACAATCAAGTTGAAAGCATTGATCGCCGTCGGCAGCATCACAGCCCAGTAGGAGTTAAGCGGCCCGAGATTCTTCACGACGAGATAGGTCGGAATGATGCCGCCGCTGAACATCATCGTAAAGATGACCATCTTGGTAAAGAAGCCGCGGGCGGTAAGTCGCCTCCGTGATAACGCATAGGCCATCGTTAGCGTGAAGAACAGATTCACGGCGGTTCCGCCTACGGTGATGATCACGGAGTTCAATAAGCTTCTAGGCGACGTATTGTCTTTGAAGACGAATTTGTAAGCATTCAGCGATGCGTCCTGCGGAATCAGGAAAAACGCTCTTCTGCCGATCTCCGCATCGCTGGCAAACGATCCCGCGACGATATACATGATCGGAAGAATCATGGAGAGGGCGACAACGGCCAGGAACACATAATTGAAAATATCGAACGCTTTCTCGCTGAAAGTTTGATGACGAGCGAACACTGCATTTCCCCCTCCCTTGATCAGAATATCCCGGAGTGTCCGGATCGTTTAGCCAAAAAGTTGGATGTAAATACCAGGATTATGCCGATGATGGCTTTAAACAGCCCCACGGCCGAACTATAGCTGAATTGAGCCTGCAAAATCCCGATCGTATAGACATACGTATCGAACACTTCGGCTACCGGGCGGTTCAGCGCATTGGTCATCAGGAGCACCTGCTCGAAGCCGCGGTCAAGGAAATTCCCCATCCGCAATATGAGCAGCACGATGATCGTCCCCCGAATGGCGGGAAGCGTGATGTGCCATAGCTGGCGGAACCGGTTCGCCCCGTCGACGATAGCCGCTTCATATTGCTCCTGGTCCACACCGGCAAGGGCGACCAGGAAGATGATGGTTCCCCAGCCCATTTCCTTCCATATGCTTTGGGTGATGATCAGCGGCCGGAACCAGCTCTCCGACGTCAGGAATTCGATCTTATGCCCGAACAGCTTGAGCATTAGCTCATTGATGACGCCCCCTCTGTCGTCAGCAGCAAATAGCTGATGCTGGCGACGATCACCATCGAAATAAAATGGGGGATGTAAACCAGCGTTTGGATAAAGCGCTTGTAAAACGCGACTCGGACCTCATTCAGCAGCAGGGCCAGAATGATCGGCGCCGGAAAGAAAAACACCATATCGTAAAAGCCCAGCAGCGGCGTATTGCGTACTAACCGGAAGAAGGCGGGATCCTCGAAAAATAGCTTGAAATGATCAAACCCGACCCAATCGCTTTGAAAAAAGCCGGTGAAAGGGGAATAGTTCTTGAAAGCCAGCAAGACACCCCACATGGGTACATATTTAAACACGACAAAGTAAATCAGCCCCGGGAGAAGCAGCAGCATCAGATGCCTGTCCCGAAGGATCCGGTACAGCAACGTTCGCTTTCTCGCGGAAGTTATGGCCCGCACCGGCGCCGCCGCTTGTTCGGGATCCAACACGTTATTCATGTTCTCACTCCTCGCAGTACTATGGATTCGATTTCGGATTCCGGTATGCCTCATACTGTACGCGAACCGGAATTTTCCGACAATCGGACTTTTTTAATCGTACGCCATTCAGCCGTTTTTTCATTTTTTTCGATATAAGACAATTTTTCTCTGACCGCAGACGTCCGATTTGCACTTTTTTTCCGATAAGACTTTATTAACGCACACAAAAAGAGGCCGCACAGCAAGCAAATTTCAGCTTACGGTAACAGCCCCTTACTCCAGTTTTCGTTATTTACAAGGCTCCCCGGCCTGATCGGCGGCTCCTTTCCCTGTATTCGCCCGGCGTGACCGATTCCAGCTTTTTGAACAGCCGGTTGAAATAGCTGTGCTGGTACCCGACGTTCACGGCGATATCGTTGATTTTCTGATCCGTCTCACGGAGCGGCTCTTTCGCCTTGTCCATCCGCGACTCCGTCAAATAATCGATAAAGTTCTTGCCGACTGCCTGCTTGAACGATTTGCTGAGCGTGACCGGGTTCATGCCGACATGCTCCGCGCAGCTGTCAAGCGAGATGTCTTCCATATAATGCTTTTGCAAATAGATCACAGCGGCTTCGATAACTTTCATGACTTGCACGTTGGGGCGCGCTTCCAGCTCTTGAACAAACGGATGCACGACCCTGCTGTTAAACCAGTTCAGCATTTGCTGCGGTTCCCGGATTTGCGCCAATTGCTCGTACAAATTTTTGGATTTGAACACGCGATTCGGATCCATGCCCGCTTGCCGGATCGAATGAAGAATGCTGCCGAGCAATTGGAGCATGCATTGCTGGACGTCGATTTCCTTCGCTCCCCGTTCCAGCGGCGCATCCAGGAAAGCGGCAATAAAGCTCTGCGCTTCCTGCTGATGGCCTGTGCGGATCATCTGGATAATTTCCCGTTCCAGCGCAAACGGGTACCGCAAACTCACTGGTTTCCCCCTCTTCAAGCGACTCCAAATCGATGATCTGGTTCTCGCTTACAAAATTACGATAGATGAGCGCCTCCCTTACTTCTTCATAGTGAGTATGCAGCTGGACGATGGAAGTGGAAGGTTTGCCGATCGTGACCGAAACCCGTAATTTCAGAAGATGGCTGATCGCCTGCATGAGCTCGCTGCAAAGTGCCTTCAGCTCCGCTTGATACGATTGATCGGCGGGATGGATGATGAACAGCCCGACCGATAAATCGTGAAAATTGATCATATTGGCCTGCTCGAAGCGGCTCGCCGCCAGCTCGGAAATAATGTTCGCGGCCGCGAAAGTAACCAAGCCTTCGTCGCCCGGCGAGAACCTGCCCTCCAAATTTTCGAACCCGGTTAATTGAACGTGCAGGACCAGAAATTGCCGCCCGTCGACCTCCCAGCCGAAGCTCCTCATTCGTTCCAGCAATTCTTCTTCCGAATGCGAATAAAGAAAGCCTTGCACGAGCTGCAGCAGGAAGCCTTCCTTCACATGCGGGAGCTGATGCTCGAGCTTGTTCTGAAGCGCAAGACTTTCCCGCGTCAAATGAAGCCACTGTCTTTCGATGAAGTTGAATTCGTCGTGATAATCGGCTGGACTTTTGGAGAAAAAGCGGTCCGCTCCCAGTAAGTGAACGAGCCGGTCGATCGGGGTATAAATCTTGAGTGACGTAAGCCAGGACAAAACGCCGACCAAGAGCAGAGAGGCCGCGCTGACCATGAGAATCAGCTTGGAAATAAACACCACCGGCTTCACAATAACACTGACCGGGGAAGCGGATACATAAATCCATTCGGTGCCTATGCGCGATAAGATCCCGAAAGAGACCGTGTATGTATTGCCTTCCCATTTGTACAGAAAGGAGTCCGACTTGGTCCCCGCTGGAGCACTTCATACTTCAAGCTGCGCTGAAAAGAGCTTTCGGGCCCCATGCCGGTGCTCGATAACAACACGTCTCCGTCCGTCTGCATGAAGAACGTATCGCCGACGTTGTAAGGCGTCAGCGTTTTTAACAAACTCGACAATTTGTCCGTATCGAGACGAATCAGGAGGGCTCCGATCGATTCAGGCTCGGCGGCCGGTATTTTATGAACCAGAACGAGATTCTGCTTATCCGCTTCGTCCGGAGTCCACGACCGCTGCTTCGTCCAGAAAAGCAGGTTCGTTTGGGAGAGCAACTGGTTGTAACTGTCATAGGCTGCTTTACCCGTTAGAATATCGTATTCCGGACTTAGCAGGTAAGGCTCGGAACCGTTCACGAACAGCTCCACACGGCTTGCCAGCGGACTTGATCCCTGCATCACCTTTAAGGTTTTGATGATGTCTCGGGTCGATTCGAACTCCCTCCCGAAATTCATGGTTTTTAAGTCGCTGCTGAGTTTCGGGTCGAGAGCCCAGTGAGCAATGGACGCTTCGATATAATTAAACTGCTCGTCGATATGAGCGACTCTTTGTTGAATCTGATTCTTATGAAGCTGAAGCGGCTCGTTCTCCAAACGCACGCCGGCGAACCAATAAATAACCATACCTACGATAAGACCCGGAATGCTGGAGATGATCAGAATCAAGATCAGACTCTTGCGGAAGAAACCCCTCTTTATCAAACACGAATACCCCCTGTCGATGGCGGAAAAGATGAGAAGAGCAGTGTAAACGTTTTCTCCCCTTCTAGTATATCTCATGTGCCCTGCTGGTCCTACCTGTTCATTTCATTTTTTAAAGCGCTTTCAAAATTGATTTTATACATTTTTTGTTCTTCGCTCATCCGTCTATTTTTACCTTTCGGCATGCTTTTTTTACCTTTTTTAATTTTTTTCGGAAGCATTTCCATCATCCGTCCCGCTCTTGAACGAAGAGGTGTTTTTCGAGGGCTTTATAATGCAAAAAAGGCGCTATTTCCACAAAATAGCACCTTGCCGGCATACCGCCCTAAGCCCGGGATCCGCTGTGAACCGGTCATCCCTCGTCCGTTTTCACGACAATCGTGAATACGAACTCCGCGCCCGGGCGCTTCTTCTCCTCCAGACGGATCGTTCCCTTCATCAGATGAACGAGATTTTTACAGATCGCAAGGCCGAGGCCCGTTCCGCTGTACCGGCGGGTCATCGACGAATCCACCTGGGTGAATGGCTGGAATAAGAGCGGGCGCTTCTCTTCCGGAATTCCGATGCCCGTATCGCTCACCCGGAACTCGAGCTCCAGCTCGCCCTCCTCCCGCTCCTTGCCTTTGACGGACACGTGCACGCCGCCCCGCTCGGTGAATTTCACGGCGTTGCCGATCAAATTGATTAGAATTTGCCTTAAGCGCGCTTCATCGCCGATAAGATACTCGGGAATGGAAGGCGAGACATCGTAGGTCATCTCAAGCTGCTTGCTCATGGAATCGGCGTGGAAGATTTCGAACGTTTCCACCAGGCTCGCCCGCAGATTGAGCGGCTCTTCCTTGATCTCCATCTTCCCCGACTCGGACTTGGACAAGTCCAGAATGTCGTTAATAATGGACAGGAGCGCCGACCCGCCGCGGCGGATCGTCTCCGTATATTCCTTCTGCTCCTCGTTCAAATCCGTTTCCAGCAGCAGCTCGGCCATTGCCATCACTCCGTTCAAGGGGGTGCGGATTTCGTGGCTCATCATCGCAAGAAACTGCGACTTCGCAAGTGCCGCCTGCTCGGCCGCCTCCTTGGCGCGCTCCAGCTCCCGGGTCCGCTCATTGAGCGGCTCCGTCTGGTGCTGCAGCTTTTTCTGGGCCAAATAAATACTGACGAAGCCTTCGATCTTCGACTTCAGGGTCCGCGGCACGAACGGCTTCACCATATAATCGATGGCCCCGACGGAATAGGCCGTGAACGCCTGGTCCTGCTGCTCCGGCGCCGCGGTGATGAAGATGATCGGCACCGCCTTCGTTTTCTCTCGGGATTTGATCCACTGCGCCGTTTCGAAGCCGTCCATCCCCGGCATCTGCACGTCCAGCACAATGACGGCGAATTCATATTTCAAAAGGCGACGAAGCGCTTCTTCTCCGGATCCGGCCTTCACCAGGTGGTAATTCTGGTCCTCCAGCACCGCTTCCAGGGCAAGCAGGTTCTCCGGCTGGTCGTCCACCAGAAGGATGCGGATCGGTTCTTCCATAGTGACACCTCATTTGATTTTGCGGAATATTTTCTCCTGCAGGTCCAGGGCTTCATAGCTGTCGGCATGCTTGGTAAAGGCGATCGACTCCTTATGCCCGAGGATCAAGATCCCGGAATGGCAGAGGCTCTCGTAAAACAAATCATGCACCTGATTCTGCAGCCGCGAATTGAAATAAATCAGGACATTACGGCAAAAGATCACGTGAAACTCGTTAAACGACCGGTCCGTGACGAGATTATGCTGGGCAAAGACAATCCGCTCCCGCAGAAAAGGGTGAAATTCCGCCATGTTCTCCGACGCCGAATAATATTGGGAGAAGGCTTCCTTGCCTCCGGCCCTCATGTAGCTTTGGGTGTACTCCTGCATCTTCTTCAAAGGGTAAGAAGCCCGTTCCGCGGTATGCAGCACCTCTTCGTTGATGTCGGTGGCATAGATACGCGCGCGGTCGTAAAGGCCCTCCTCGTGGAGCATAATGGCGGTGGAATAGACCTCTTCCCCGGTTGAGCAGCCCGCGTGCCATATCCGGAAGGCCGGCGGCGCCTTGAGAAGCGGAACCACCTGCTCCCGGAAGGCGGCGAAGAAGGTCGGGTCCCGGAACATCTCGGTCACGTGGATCACAAGATCGGCGACCAGCCGTTCCATGCACGATCGGTCGTGCAGCATCCGGTCCTGCAGGGCCGAGATCGTACCGAGCCGCTCCGCGTAGACCCGGTGCCATATTCTTCGCCGCAGCGACGCATAAGCGTAATTGCGGAAATCGTAGCCGTACAGCCGGTAGAGGCCTTCCAGCAGGAGTCCGACCTCAATCCGCTCCCGCTCCTCTTCCTCCTTCGTGGCCTGGCTGCGCTCGGCATTCGTATACACGGAGCTGATTTTCCGCAAAGTGCTCACTTCTTCTTTCTGTTTGTCGTCAAAATCGTCATCTATTTGCATAACCATACCCTCATTAAAGACAGCGACTGATCCGTATGGACGGGCTTCGTAATATAATCCGAGGCTCCGGCCTGGATGCACTTCTCCCGGTCCTCCCGCATCGCCTTCGCCGTCAGCGCGATGATCGGCGACCGTTCGAAGCGTTCGTCCCCCCGGATCGCGCGCATGGCTTCGTACCCGTCCATCTCCGGCATCATGATATCCATCAGCACAAGGTCGAAGTCCGGCTCGCGCTCCAGCTGCTCCAGCGCCTGCCGGCCGGTCTCGGCGAAGGCCACCTGCATATCGAGCCCCTCGAGCAGGTTGGACAGCGCGAATACGTTGCGGATGTCGTCATCCACAAGCAGCACCTTCTTGCCGGCAAAGACGGTCTCGATGCTGTGCAGCTTCTTCAGCACCTGCTTCTTCTCTTCCGGCAGACGCTCCTCCACCCGGTGGAGGAACAGCGAGGTTTCATCCAGCGACCGCTCCGGCGACCGGACGTCCTTGACGATAATCGATTCGGCATACTTCTTGAGGCGGAGCTGCTCCTTCTTCTCCAGAGCGTCCCCGGTATAAATAATGATCGGCGACCGCCGCAATTCGGGCTTCGCCTTGATCCGGTCGAGCAGCTCATACACATTCGGGGAAGTAAGACCGTAATCCAGGACCATGCAGTCATACGGATGCTGCTCCAGCGCCTTCATCGCTTCGTCCCCGTCCCGGGCCGCCGTAATACTGATGTCGTCGTGAGCGATCAGCCGGACGAGGCTGTCGCGCCGCTGGTCATCCGGCTCCACAATCAGCAAGTTTCTCAGATCGCGCTCAAGGAACGATTGGATTTGGGTGAAGACCTGATCGAGCCCCTCCCGGCTCGAAGGCTTGCGCATCCAGGCGATGGCCCCCATGGAGAGGCCCTGATGGACCTCGTCGACAACCGAAATGATATGGACCGGAATATGCCTTGTCGCCGTATCGCTCTTCAGCTGCACCAGCACGGACCATCCGTCGATTACGGGCAGCTGGATATCCAGCAGAATCGCATCCGGCTGAAGCTCCGTCGCCAGCTGCAGTCCCGTATCCCCTGCAGCGCAACAACCGCCTTGAACCCGCGGTCGCGGGCCATCTCGAGCAGTATGGCTGCGAAGCTTGCGTCATCCTCGATGATGAGCAGCACCTTATCTTCCGGACCGATCCGCTCCCGGTCGTCGGCCAGCGGCGCCGCGAGAGGTTCCGCGGCCCCTGCGGCCGCTTCCTGCAGGCCGGCTGCAGCCGGGGCATACCTGCCCCCGCTTGCGCCAGGGCCAGAGGCGCTCCTGCATCCGGACGCGCGGCAGGCGGCTGGGCCGGAGCAAACTCCTGGGCCAGCGGCAGGTACAGGGTGAACCGGCTTCCCTTGCCCTCTTCGCTGTCCAGCTCAATGGTGCCGCCGAGCAGCGAGGCGAGCCGCCGGCTGATGGACAGGCCGAGGCCGGTTCCGCCGTATTTGCGGCTCGTCGTCCCGTCGGCCTGCTGGAACGCCTCGAAGACCAGCCGCCGCTTGTCGGAAGGAATGCCGATCCCCGTATCCTCTACGGAGAAAGCGACCGCCTTCTCCGGATAGTTCACCATGCCGACCTCAAGCAGAATGTACCCGCTGTGCGTAAATTTGAAGGCGTTGGACAGCAAATTTTTGAGTATCTGCTTAAGCCGCGTCGAATCCGTAAACAGCTCGGCCGGAACCGACTCGCGGACGAGCACCTTAAATTCGATATTCTTCGTACGGGCTATCGGCGAGAACGCGCGTTCCAGCGGCTCCACGATTTCCTGCAAGCATACCCGTTCGGGATGCAGCTCCATCCGTCCGGCCTCCACCTTGGCCAAATCCAGCACATCGTCGATCAGCTTCAGCAGATCGCTGCCCGACGAATAGATCGTCTCGGCATATTCCACCTGCTTGCTCGTTAAATTCCCTTCCTTGTTCTCCTTCATAAGCTGGGACAAAATCAGCAGACTGTTCAGCGGCGTACGCAGCTCATGCGACATGTTGGCCAGGAACTCGGATTTGTACCTCGAGGCCATCGCCAGCTCCAGCGCCTGCTTCTCCAGCGAAGCATTGGCCTGTTCGATTTGGCGGTTGAAGTCCTCCGTCGCTTTGACCTGCTCTTCCAGCTCCGCCGTCTTGCGCATCAGCGCCTCGTTCGCCTGCTCCAGCTCCTCCTGCTGCCGCTGCAGCGGCCTCCTCGGAAGCCTTCAGCGCCCGGGCTTGTTCCTCCAGCCGCTCGTTCGAGGCCTTCAGCTCGTGCTTGCTGGCTCATCAGCTCCTCCGACTGGCTCTGAAGCTCTTCGGACAGAGCCTGGTGGATGCGCAGCGACTCCTCAATCTTGACGCGGCCGAGAAGCGAATTGAGGGTGGCTCCGATAATATCGCCGATTTGAACGATCAGGCGCTGCTCCATCTCCGTAAACTTCCGGAAGGAGGCCAGCTCGAAGACCCCGATCGTCTCCCCGTCATAGATGATGGGTTGAATGTTCAGCATGAGGGGCTCCGATTTCCCCAGCGCGGAACCCAGCTTGCCGTAATCCGCGGGGACATCCTCCAGCACCACCGGCTTTCCATCCGCCGCCGCTTGGCCGACGAGGCCCTGCCCGACCAGCGGCTCCGCTTCGGCCCGGAGGCCGAAATTCGCATAGCTGCCCGCCAGAACCAGCTTCTTCCCCGCATCGGAAGCCTCCACGACGTAGAACGCCCCGCTCTGCGCACCGACGATGCGGGACAGCTCCGTAATGAAGATCCGGCCCAGATCGTCCAGACGGTCCGCCTCCTGAAGCTGGTAATAGATATGCGTGCTGTGATTTTGAAGCCAAAGGTTCTCCTCATTGATTTTATTCAACGCCCGCTCGCTGGCTGTCGTCTTCTCCAGATCGTCGGCCATCTGGTTGAAGATATGAGCCAAGCGGCCGAACTCGTCGTTCGTATCGGCTTGAATCCGGTACGAGGTATCGCCCCATTGACCACCTGCAAACAGCCGGATCATTTCGTGCAGCGTGTTCAGGCCGCGGGCCAAGGCCCGGCCGATCCAATACATGATGGCGAAGCCGAGAAGCAGTCCGGTCAGCGGTAAGGATCCCGGTAAACCGGAACGTCCGTTTGTTGTCCTCCAGCGCCCGGCCGATGGCGTCATCCATCGCCTTCTCCTGGAATTGAGAGCTGCTCGCGATCGCCTCGTTCAGCGCGTCCTGCAGATCATTCCCCGTGCCGGTGTGCAGCGCGTTGGCCTCGGCGATTTTCCCGTTCCGGGTCAATTGAAGGACCGTGTCCTTGTAATCCAGGAACCGCTTGGCCGCTTGCTTGATGTTCACGGCCAGCTGGCGTTCCTCCGGACTCTGGAACCGTTCGTCGATCTCTTGAAGCTCTTCGGCAATGAGCCTGCTCTTTTCGCTGATGACTTTGCCATTCTTCGTATCGCTTTCGTCGGTGCGAACCGTCAGCAGATTGACCGTCGCTTTGGCCAAATCGGCCGTATCGTTGCGCAGCCTGGTCATCAGCTTGACCTTCTGATAACGGTTCTCGTAAACATCCTTTAAATTTAAATCCGTAGACGTGAGCCGGTTGATGCCGATGCCCGCCAGTGCAAAGAGCACGATCAGCAGGATCCCGAATCCCACAAAAAGCTTCGAACGGACTCTCATCTGGTTTCCCCTTTCTCGCCTATCGCCACCCGCCGGTCAGGAAGCCGTAATGACGACCATGCAGATGTCGTCTTTATGAGATTCCTTGATTTCCGGGGAAGCAGCAGTTCTACTATCCGCTCGGGGTCCGGTTCCTCATGAATCCGGCTTTGCAGCCGCTCAGCCAGAACCCCGGTCTCCAGCTCCTCTTCCGGAAAATCTTCGGGCAGCGGAAGCTCTTCGAGCAGTCCGTCCGTATACAGCACGATGCGGATCGGCCTCTCGTAGGTGAATGTCTGCTTGGTGATTTCCATCTGGTCGAAAAACCCGACCGCACAGGCGCCCGGATTCAAATAAACCGGAGGCTTGCCTTCTTCAAAGAGGAGCCCCGGCGGGTGTCCGGCATTCACATACTCGATCGTTTTCCGCTCCGTGTCGATCAGCAGATAAATCGCCGTAAAATAGTAGCTGACCGAATGCTTCTTCCCGTTCAGCTGATTCATATAACGGTTCAGTTCCGTTATTACAAATTCCGGGGATACATACCGGGTGATGGTATCCTGCATAACCGAGGAGATAAACATGCAGACCAGAGAGGAGGAAATGCCGTGGCCCATGATATCCAAAAGAATAACTCCGTACCTGTGGTCGTCAATGCGGTGCCAGGCGTACATATCCCCGCCAGCTCGAAGGAAGGCAGATAGACGGCATCAATTTCGAGCTTCTCTTTCTTGAAGGGCAGACTAAGCACGCCGGTTTGCACCTGGCGGGCCAGCTCCAGTTCGCTGCGGATCTTGGCCTCGTTCTCCTTGTGCCAGTCCTTCTCGTATTTCAGCCTCAGCGCCACCCGGATCCGGGCGACCAGCTCCACCTTATTGACAGGCTTCATGACATAATCGATCGCGCCCGCTTCGAGCGCCTCAGCCAGCTTATTGGAATCTCCCAAGGCAGTGACGATAATGACCGGGATGTCCCGGAACCGGTCGTCCTTCTGGATGAGCCGGCAGGCTTCGATCCCGTCCATCTCGGGCATCATCATATCCATCAGGATCAAATCGAGCGGCGACTTACCCTTCCCCGCATGCTCTTCCAGCTGCATGAACAGCTCGCGGGCGGAAGAAGCCTTCCAGAATGCATCGTATCCCGCGCTTTTCAATATTTTCTCTATGACAATAACGTTCACCGGGTTATCGTCGACAATCGCGATGTTCATTGGCTTCACGTCCGCTCCTTAACCTTCCTGCGACTTTTTCCCGCTTCAATCCGTCCGAACCCCCGTTTTCATTGTGCGACCCTCGTCCAGCCCCCAATACTTCCAAAGTCTGGACCGTCCTTTCTATTATAATGCTCTAAAGAGTTAGTAACCAATTTGGAGGCAAATGAAACAGGAATTGTCTTGATTCATTACGGTAATTTCAGGTTAATTAGGGGACAAGCCGGCTGCAGCCAATCCAAGAGGATACCGGGAGAGGGGAAAGAGACCATGAGAACGGAGATCAAATTGGTGACGAATGAGGAGCAGGCCCTGCGGGCCATCCGGACTTTCCGGGAGGAAGGCCGTTCCTTAAACGAAATTTATGTGCTCGCCCACGACGGGGAACGGACGGAGGGGCTCAGCAAGCTGACCGATACCCGAACCATCGGACTGATGGAGGAAGGCGTCGTCACCGCGTTCGCCAACCTGTTTCGTTCCCGCGGAGACCAGATTCGGGCCAAGATGCAATCGCTCGGCATTTCGGAGCAGGAAGCGGAGCGGTATGAGAAGGAGCTGGACAAGGGAAAAATCATGGTGCTGAGCTGGTACGACGACACCTCGATGCTGGACAGAGAAGCCGCCCTGAAGCAAGCGGAGCGGGAAAGAGAGACAAGCGTTCCGCCCATGGGAGTCTATCCGGCTGCTCAAGCCGACCCGTCCGGACCGGCGCAATAACGGAGGGGAACGGCCACCCGCCCTGCAGCGGCGCAATGCTTGCCGGGCCGCTTGCCATGCGGTGAAACAGCCGGAAACACGGCTATTTCAAGGAATGCAGGGCCGGTCTATGCAAAAAACGGAGAACCCGACCCGGGTCCTCCGTTTACTCTGCGGCAGGCTCATCTTACCACTCCGTCACCGAACCGTCGATGTTGCGCCAGACCGGATTGCGCCACCGGTGTCCGATGGCGGCCATCTCCCGCACCTTCGCTTCATTGATCTCGATGCCGAGCCCCGGCTGCGTCAGCCTTTTCACGAAGCCTTCTTCATAATGAAAGACTCCCGGGTCGACCAAATAATCGAGCAGATCGGAGCCTTGATTGTAATGGATACCGAGGCTCTGCTCCTGAATAAAAGCGTTCGGCGTGCAGAAGTCGAGCTGCAGCGACGCAGCCAACGCGATCGGACCCAGCGGACAGTGCGGCGCTACGGCCACATCGAACGCTTCGGCCATGGCGGCGATTTTGCGCACTTCCCAGATGCCGCCGGCGTGGCTTAAGTCGGGCTGGATGATATCGACGCCGCCCTGGGACAAGAGGCGCTTGAAATCCCAGCGAGTATACATACGCTCTCCTGTAGCGATCGCTACACCCGAGCCTTTCGTAATCTCGTGCAGCACCTCGTTATTTTCCGGCAAAGCACAGGCTCTTCAATGAACATCGGCTTGTAAGGCTCGAGCTCCTTGATCAGCGCCTTCGCCATCGTCTTATGCACGCGGCCATGAAGATCGACACCGATGCCGACGCTCCAGCCCACTGCATCACGGACCGCTGCGAGCCGCTCGGCCGCTTCCTGGATTTTCACCGGCGAATCGATCCATTCCATCTCCGCCGTCCCGTTCATCTTGACCGCGGAGTAGCCGGCTCGCGATTTTCTCGCGGGCTTCTTTCGCTACCTCGGATGGCTTATCGCCGCCGATCCAGGCGTACACCCGCATTTTGTCACGCACCGGGCCGCCGAGCAGCTCATACACCGGGACGCCGAGCTTCTTGCCCTTGATGTCCCAGAGCGCCTGCTCGATGCCGGAGATCGCGCTGGTCAGCACCGGACCGCCCCGGTAGAAGCCGCCGCGGTACAACACCTGCCACAAATCCTCGATGTGCCCGGCATCCCTGCCGATCAGGAAGTCGCTCATCTCCTCTACTGCCGTGCGGACCGTATCCGCCTTGCCTTCAACGACCGGCTCCCCCAGCCGACCAGTCCGTCCTCGGTCGTAACCTTGAGAAACAACCAACGCGGCGGTACTTGAAACAGCTCCATCGATTTGATCTTCATTCCTGCTCCATCCTCTCGGTGCGCCCTTCCGGGGCATCATTATGATTGAAATCCTTTTCAAAACCGGACCGCATGTCCTCCAAATGGCTTTTCATCAGCGTCCGGGCCTGGGTGGGGTTGCGCTGCACTATCGCGAGCGCGATCAAGTAGTGGTAGGAAGCCGCCTTCTCGTCCATCCCCGGCCACTTCATCGAACGCCGCCGGCTGTCGGTGAGGAGATCGCTGATCCGCTCCAGCATGTGGACGAGCACCTCGTTATGCGACGCCCGGGCGATGAGCTCGTGAAACAGCAGATCCTCCTTGAAAAAGTCCTGCTTCTTCGCCACCTTCCGCTTCATAACCTCGGCGGTCCGCAGAATCTCCTCCGCCTGCGCCTCCGTCGCCTTCTCCGCGGCCAGCGCCGCGAGCTCCGGTTCTACGATCCAGCGCGCCTCCGTGAGCTGCAGCGACGTAGCCCGCTCCAGAAAATCCGGCCCGCCTCCGCCCGCCGTACTGGCCGGAAGCTCCTGTACGTACGTGCCGCGGCCCTGCTCGATGCGCAGAATGCTCTGCTTGCCCAGGATCCGCACCGCTTCCCTGACCGACGATACGCCTACGCCAAATTCGGCCGACAGCTGCTCCAGCGGCGGAAGCCGGTGCCCCGGAGGCCAGATACCGCTTTCAATATTTCGTTTGATCCGGTCATACACGGTCTCATAGGTCAGTTTTTTCGGCATGTCTGCTCCTTCCGCATAAATTCATCTGATGTTTATTATATTAATCGAAATTCATCTGATGTTCAAGAGGAGAAGCCATTTTGGTGCAGTGGGAATAAAAAGTATGCAGGTTCCAACTGATGTTGAAACCAAATCGAGAGGGCAATCTGCATCACAAGGATCGAGTTGAGGTGTACGATCCATCGGGGTTACAAACTTATGGGGAAGGGCAGGAGTATTTCTCCTACCCAACTAATAGCGTCACTTCGGTATCCGGACTGATTAAACTATACTTAGTACGAATCAGTACCTCATGTTCATCCGGCTCCTCTTTCAGCATCGCCGTTCCGTACACACATTCGTATAGGGCTCAGAAAACCACCTTAGTCCTTATTTTTACAAGACGGTTAACAATGAGGCGAGCTTATTCGGCGCCGAGAAAAAGACCGCATGATCCGCTTCGATACTAAGCACTTGGGCACAGGGGATGTCGGAGTACATGCTTTTTGAAAAGCCGGCGTAATCGCCTGATCATTCAGGCATTCGATGTAAATACGCGGGACTCTTCCGAAATTGTGCTCGGTAGTTGCCAAGGGCGTGCCGGGAGGAATCGTCGATTGAACGACCATCCTCGTCTTGGCGAACTCAATGTCCTCGTCGGCACATTGGTTATAAAAAATCGGCTTCAAGCCTTCGCCGGACAACGTGAGTCCGTACCCGTCTTCGCTTACCTCGACGTAGGGCTCGAGCACATTACCACCTTGATCGGCATCGAAAATCGATTTCCCGCTGGGCAGCAAGAAGGCTGTAAGATAGACCAATACCTTGATTTTGTCCGGCCGATATTCAGCCGTTTGTGATATGACGCTGCCTCCCATGCTATGGCCTACAAGGATAACCGGCTCCGTCTGCCGATCGATCACGCGGATGACATGATCGACATAGGTCTGCATGGTTATTTCCGAAGGAGGGATGCTATCGCTCCTCCCATGCCCCGGAAGGTCGATGGCTTCCACGCGATGACCTTGACCTTCCAGCGACGGAACAACCTTTGTCCAGCACCATGATCCATGCCAAGCGCCGTGAACAAGAACGAAAGTACTCATGATTTCATCCTCCATCTTGTTTTTTCTATCCTCAATCAGAATAACAGATGCCTGGATGGCCTGGTTTCAATTCATTTGGCATTACTATCATTATTTTGCGTTGCGCTATCCGGCGCGCCGACCGGCGGAATCCATTATGGCCGGTTTATCGTATCGTACCTTTCATATGGCCGCGGACCATGTACAGTGTCTTACCGGCCGTGATATAAAGATTTGTCAGATCCGGGCCGGCAAACGTAACATTCGTAACGGAATCTTCGGGTATCGGTATAAACCCGATCTTCTTGCCGGACGGATTGAAAATATATAGTCCTGCCTTGTTCTCCAAAGTTTCATCCGTTCCGCGCGGTGCATTCAATCCGGCGCAAACGTATAAATTGCCTTCGCTGTCGACGGTCATTCCGTCTCCGCTTCGACCCGTGCCAAAATCATAAAACAGGCGCACATTCGTGACAGAGCCATCCGTCATAAGGTCATAAGCCAGAATGCGCCGCAAGCCGTTTCTCTTTATGTCGTTTTCTATCAAATATAATGTCCGGTCATCCGGCGAGATCATCAAACCGTTGGGCCGCTGAATATCGGGTCGAGCCAATATTCTGGTAACGCCGCCGTCAAGATCAATCCGGTACACACCGGTCGTCTCAACGACTTGCGTCGGAACTCCTATTCCTGTGGTTTCCGGATATGGAAGAAGGAAGACAGGCCGGTCACCGTCCGTAAAATAGATGCGTCCGCTCGAATCAAAGGTAATGTCATTCGGTCCTCCGAACCGCCTCCCTTCATAATGATCCGCAAGCACTTCTTGGAAGCCCGTTCTCAAATCCGTTCGCGTAATTCGCGGCGGCAATCCTGCCAGCGGATCGCCTTCCTCACATACAAGGAGACGCCCTTCCGGATCGATCACCATGCCATTCGGATGGTTAGCCGAAAGCGAATTGCAAAAGGCAGAGAGCCTGCCGTCGACCCCGAGCTTCATAATTCGATTTCCTATCACATCGGTGAAATAAATATTGCCTTCACGATCGGCTGTTGGTCCCTCCGTCCACGTCGCTATTGCGGCAACCGATACCTTCATGTCCTCTTCTCCGGATACCAAACGATCCTTATTCATTCTTATCCTCCTGCTCATCATGGTCCCTCCCTTTCTCAAACAACTTCAGATTAACAAAAGCAATAAATAAACAGTGTCATTGTTCTTAGGAATACTATCAATTTATTGCTCTCGTTAATAACGGGAGAAGTCCGAATCAACGGAGGTCTGTCGGCGGTTATCCCCATCCTGTCCGGGTTCTGTTCAATACGACGGGCTCAATATAAATGATTTGCTTTAACATATAACCGCATTGCGTTCCATTTAAGGCCGTCTTTACAACCTTACAATTCAAAAATATAGTTGTAGAAAGAGGTGATGCTCGAAAATGAACAAACAAGCGTCAGCAAGGACACGGACAGCGAATCAACCTTATATGTTCAAATTTCGGAATGATGCGGCCGATACCGGCACCGAGCATATTCATTCGCATCTAAACATGGAAATCATGCTGGTGCATGAAGGAACAGGACAACTAATCATTGATCAGAAAGAATATCCGGTATGTTCCGGTATGCTCATCCTCTTTCAACCGCTGCAGCTGCATAAAGTAAGGAAGGAACTGCAAGCCGGGCAGCAATACATCGAATCGTACCTGCTATTCGACGCGCAATTCTTTGACCGGCACCTCGCGCTATTACCTGCATTTCAATCTTTTTTCAATACGATTTGGAGAGGGAATCTCAAGAGGCAAGTTTTTTATTTGGCCCCGGAACGATTCGCAGAATTCGAGAAACGGTTTGAATCTTTTCACCTAAATGGCCAATCTTTGCCGACGGAGGAACAGCTGGTGCTTTTCCTGTTCTCGCTGGTTAGTGGAATACGCGGTTTGTTTGCAGAAGAGGAGAAAACGGAAACGATCATGTTCAATCAAAGGTCGCAGCATCTTGTCGAACGGATCACCGCATGGATTGAACAGCACTACCAAGACGAGTTTTCGTTGGATCGTATGGCCGGAAGCCTGCATGTATCGCCTTATTATGCATCCCACTTGTTTAGCGAAGAAATGGGATGCACGATCAGTCATTATGTTATGAACCGCAGGCTGCAGGAAGCATGTCTGCTGTTAAAGACCACAAATCTCCCCGTTTCCTTGATCGGACAGAAAGTCGGCTTTAACAGCGGCGCCTATTTTGGCAAGTGCTTCAAAGATAAATTCGGGACCTCGCCACAAGCATACAGAAAAAATATTGTAGGGATGTACGGGGATTATCTGGCGCAGCAATCCGGCAATCCGGTGACCTATTCCTTTTGCAAAAAATTGAAAAGCTCAACATTCCACAGCGACTAATCAAAGGAATTAGGTTCTTCGCAGCAGATCGACGGCGCGCTTTTGCCCACAAAAAAAGCCCCGAGGGGCTTTCGAACCGGCGGATCGCCGTTAGTTGGACGTGGATTTGCTCAGAACCTTGTCGTTCTTAAATGTAACCTTCATGGTGGCGCCGTCCTTCAATTTGAAATCATAGACTTTCACCGAATCGTCGCCCGTATTCTCGTTGGACAGTTTCCCGTCACTTCCGACCACCTTCTGCACTTCGGCGAGGCTCATGCCGTAGCTGACGTCATCGAACTGCTTCGGAGTCTGCACCGGATTCGCCGGTTTCGGCGGAGGCGCGGGCCGCTGGGACTTCTGCTGGCCCGTAGAAGCCGACGGCGCCGGGCTTGCCGCTTGTCCGCCGGTATTCCCCTGATTCGCAGCCGGAGTCGTCGAAGCGCCCGTCGGTGTCTGAGTGTTCGTCGAGGAAGACGTTCCGGGAGCGGTGGCTTGTCCGCCGGATGAAGCCGTTCCGGTGCTGTTCTGCGTTCCTGCAGCGGAAGTGTCCGTTTTATTCGTGGAAGAGCCGGATTGACAACCGGATGCAACGACAGCCAGGGCGACGACAGCGATCAAAATGATGTTTTTTTTCATGTGGGTTCCTCCTTATTTTGACAACTATGTTAGAATAGCCTCCTACCCAATAGCGAGCACCCGTCCGCGGCGGATGAATCAGCGGCAGAATGTGCCGCTATTGGTGTAATACGGCGACCCCCGGGATGGTTTCATGCCGGGTATCATTTTTTTCACAATTTCGACACAAATCATTCAGCATCGGAGCGATTCACAGACAGTCCCGCCGCAAGCTCTTCGAGCACAATCGCCACCCCATCCCGGTCATGGTGCCCGGTGATTCGGACGGCCAGCCGCTTCAGCGGTTCCACCGCATTGCTCATCGCCACGGGGTATCCGCACAACCGGAACATGCCGAGATCGTTCATATCGTCTCCGAATGCCATCACTTCTTCGGGAGACACATGCATCGCTTCCAGCAGCAGGGCAAGCGCACGCTCCTTCGATGCTTCGGGATGCATGATTTGGATCAGCCGGCGGTTATCCGTCAGCAGAACATGCGCTTCCTGGCCGAAACACGCCTCGAGTCGCTCATAGATTTCATCCGGGTTCGACAGCAGCAGTTTGGCAATATGCCGCCCGCCCCCGCCTTCCACCCGCAGCACTTCCGGTTCCGAGCCGTCCTCGGGAAGACCGAGCAGCTCGATATGCTCCGCATCCGGAAGACGATCGCTCAGCAGACGGTCCTCCCATTCATAGCATAACATCGCGTCAGGGCATCTCTCCCGAAAATAGACGGCGATCCGCCGGGCCAGCTCCTCCGTCAGCCCAAGCTGACGGTTCAGCCCTTCATAACGGAGCCAGGCGCCGTTATAATAAATCGCGGAGGCCGCATCCAGAAGCTCCGGCGGCGGCAAAAGCTGCTTCACGGAACGGGGCGGCCTCGCCGTAGCGACAATGATTCGAAGCCCCATCCGGTGGCAGGCCAGAACAGCGACCAGGTTCCTCGGGCTGACTTGTTTTTGCGCGTTCAGGAGCGTACCGTCCAGGTCGAGCGCGATCGCCCGGATCCGCATGCGGGTTCCCCCTCCACACCAGTATGCGCGTGACATGAACATCGAATCGCAGCTTGTAGGATCATAACATACCCTGCCGTCCTCTGCCTACCCCTCCCGCCCCGTTGCCTAAATATGTTATGATGGAAAGAAAGGCTGGAATCAAGGCCTTCGCGAAAGCTTTTAGAACCCGGTCGAAACCGCAGGACAAACCCCTCTAATCTTGTCGAAAATATGCCGCGCTCCTTCAACTTTCCTTCGCCCTCTTTCGTCAAATTTAGAAGAAATGATTACGATTCCCGGCGACGGAAGAAAGAAGGTTCGAAGGATGGGCGCATTGCATTTTAAAGGCGGCAAACCGCGGTGGGTCGCCGGTATTTCCGTGGGCGTTATGGCGGGTCTCGCCATCGCCAGCATTCTGATGACAGGGAGCTTCCTCCCGCCGCGCCTGCCCGGCGACCCGCGGTGAACGCGCAGGAAGCCGTGCCCGTCCGGCCTCAGGCCGCCGCACAGCGCGAACCGGACGCAGGGCCAGGGACGGTGCATGCCGCTCTGCCCGCCGTCCCGCAGACAGGCTCCGCCGCTGCAGAGCCGAAGCCCGAGCCCGTCCCGTCGCAAGCTCCCGCTCCCCAGGCTCCTGCGCCTCACGAGAAGCTGGCCGCACTGACCTTCGATGACGGCCCGGACGGCAAGTATACGCCCCAGGTGCTGGATATTTTGAAGAAGTACGAGGTCAAAGCCACTTTCTTCGTCGTCGGAACCCAAGCCGGAAAATATCCCGAGATCCTGCAGCGTATACATCAGGAAGGGCATGCCATCGGCAACCATTCCTGGGATCACGCGGATTTGACCAAGCTTTCCGCCGAGCAGATCGACAAGGAAATCCGGGAGACGGACGAGCTGATCCGCAGTACGGTCGGCGAAGCCCCGAGCCTGGTCCGCGCGCCGTATGGAGCGGCACCGGAGGCACTGAAGGATGAGCTGAAGCAGGCCGGACGCCCGCTCGTCGGCTGGACGGTCGACCCGCGCGATTGGGCCGGATCCCCGAGCCGCAGCATCGTAAGCAATATCAAGTCGCATATCAAGCCCGGAGGCATCATTCTCCTCCACAGCTTCGGCGGCAGGCACGGCCGCTTGGATAATACCGTCCAGGCTTTACCGGAGATCATCGCTTACCTGAAAGAAGAGGGCTATAAGCTCGTTACCGTAACGGAGCTGCTCCAAGCCGGGCAGCACGGAGCATAGACAGGCTTCATGATCACTTTTAACTCGTAGGAATCGTACAACAGCGGGCCGGAACCCCTGCCATAGGGGCATTCCGGTTTTTGCATGAATGACAGGCATCGCATTGAACCGATAAGGCTTGCGGGTCGTCAAATGATTGAGGTGGCCGTGTTGGAATCCAAGGTAGATTTCGAATACTTGAAATATTTGTCCGAGAGCTCCGACAAGAAGGCGATCTTGGAAGAGCTGATGACGGCATACGGCAAGGACGTATGGAATTATGCCTACAGCATCACCCGCAAATGGGATCAAGCGGATGACATCACGCAGGAAGTGTTCATTAAGGTGTACCGCAATTTATACACGTTTCGCAGCGAATCCTCTGTGAAGACGTGGTCGCTCGCCATCACCCGCAATACAACGCTGGATTTTAAACGTGCCGCCTTTTACCGCAAGGTCACCCTTCTGGATTTCATCGCGCCGTCCGGTGAGCAGAAGTCTACTGAGCAAGAGGTGATCGATAAGTTTGCTGTCAACGATATGTGGCGTATGGTGCTGAAGCCGCCTGTGAAATACCGCGAGGTGCTGATCCTGTACGCGCATTACCAGCTCTCGATGAAGGAGATGGCGCAAATCCTGAATGTCACCGAAGGAACCGTAAAATCCAGATTGTTTCATGCCCGGAATAAAATTTCGAAGATGAAGGAGAGTCGTAGCCTTGGATCCGATTGACAAGGAGTTAAAAAAGGGCCTGGCCAGCGAACCGCTTACCCGGAACGGGTTCTCCGACAGCTTGCGGCGGCCGCATAGAGGAACGGATCGACGAGCAGAGCAAGACACCGAACAAATGGATGCCCTGGTTCAGCGGTATCAGCGTCGCCTTCATCCTGGCGGCGGTCATCCTGGCCGGCGGCGGCTGGAACAGCCTGTTCGGGCGGCATGCGTCCGAACAGGCCGCCGAACCGGCGCCGGAGGCCTACGAGCCGGTTAAGACAGCGGCGGCCGGCGCGGAGACGAGCCAGGTTCGCTCCGCCATGCTGATCGGCCTGCGCGAGGATCATCCGGCGGCGGCCGGCGGCCCGGAATACAGCACCTATCGAACCGTTCTTCTCGGTCCGGAGCAGGGCGAGCTGCGCAAGATCGCCGAAGTCGACAATATCCTGATGCCGTTTAAGATGGATTTCTGGCTAATCGCTCCGCGACGGATCGCGACCAAGACGGAGGAAACCCGTACGCTCGGTACTTATCCGGCAGGCCGGGAGCCCATAGACAGCGTGCAGATTGCCAAGCCCGATAAGCCGCTGAAGCTTTCGGAGAAGCTGCTTTTTGCCGGCAACCGCTATCTCACGGTGGAGCAGACCGCCGAGGTCGGCAATCAAGGCGGTACGGTGCAGTACCGGTACGTGTGGGTCAAGGAGCTGCAGAATTTGATGGAGGACGGGATGAAAAGCTCGCTTCCGGGCGTCGGTGGAAAGCATGTAACGCTGAGGGATGTTTTCGGAAAGTCCGTCCAGCCGGCGCTCCGCGGCCTGCACGTGTCTTCGCCGCCGATGCCGGCCCAGGCCATCCCCGCGAAACAAGCGCCCGACGACAACGGGGAAAGCTGGGCCGTCGTCCGCAAAGAGGGCCGCTGGGTTCCCCAGGTCGCTTTATACGGCGACGGCTCCGGCCAGGATGCGAATCGCTACCGTCTGCAGGAGCTTCCTATGACGCCGCCGGAATCGGTTGCCACTTACGACCGGCTGGACGCCGCTTGGAGCGACATTCAGCGGGTCCGGCCGGGTGCAAAGGACGCGTATTCCTCGCCGAACCAGGAGCTGGTCGCCATCGTCGGCGAACGGGACATCGTCGTCTACCCGCTGCAGGGACAAATCCTGCCGAGCCCGCTCCTGTCCATCGGGCCGCTGCCGAACGAATCCGTGGTGATGGTGCAGTGGGCCGCCGCCGAGCCTTACATCGGACTCTGGAAAGAGAAGGGCCGAAGCCTTCAGGAGAGCAAGCCGCAGGCTAAGGGTTCCTCAGGCAAGTAAGAAAAGCTTCGGGCCAAAGCCATCCCGCTCTTCCCTGCGCTTGACCGGGATGCCCTCCGTCCGTGTCCGGGATAACACGCTGCGCCGTCCTTGACTTTCAAGGGCCGGGCGCTGGGTCAAAGACGAAAAACTCCCCTTGCCCATAAGGCGAGCTTGGGGAGTTTCTGTTTCTTCGCCGGTTAGAATCGCACCGGCAGGCTTGCAAGGGAGCGCAAGGTGCTGTAGTTGTACACCAGCTCCTCCGGGCGGACGGTCAGCCGCAAATTCGGCGACCGCCGCAGCAGCGTGCCGAAAGCGATCTGGCCCTCGAGCCGGGCCAGCGGCGCCCCCAGACAGAGGTGGATTCCCCGGCCGAAGGCCAGATGCTCATTCTCTTCGCGCGTGATATCCAGCCGTTCGGGATTGGCAAACGATTGCGGGTCCAAATTGGCGCCGGCCAGAGAGAGCAGCACCATTTCGCCTTTGCGGATGAGTTTGCCGTGCATCGTCATATCCTCACCTGCAAAACGGCCGATGATCATCACCGGAGCCGCGTAACGCAGGAGCTCCTCGACGGCGGCAGGTATGAGAGCAGGATCCTCCTGAAGCAGACGCAATTGTTCGGGCCGCTGCAGCAGGGCGAGCACACCGTTACCAATCAGATTGACCGTCGTTTCATGCCCGGCGGTGATAAGCGACCAGATGGTCGACAGCAGCTCGTTGTCGCTTAATTTGTCCCCTTCATCATGAGCGCGGACCAGGCCGCTCGTCACATCGTTGCCGGGATGTTCGCGTTTGTCGGCAATCAAGGCCTTGATGTAGGTAACGAACTCCTCAATCGCCGCTTCAACCGCCTCACTCTGACCGGGCTCCAGAGCCGCTTGCCCCAGCTTCTTCGTCCATTCGCGAAACCGGTTCCGGTCGGCCGCGGGAATCCCGAGCATCTCCGAGATGACAATAATGGGCGACGGGTAGGCATAATCCGCAACCAGATCCATCTCTCCCCGCTCCTCCACGGCGTCCAGCGGCTCATCCGCAATTTGCTGAATCCGGGGACGAAGCCCCTCGATCATATGAGGCGTGAAGGCGCTTGAAGCCAGCCTGCGCAAGCGGGTATGATCGGGCGGATCGACGGTGAGCATATTCGGCATCTGCTTCAGCCATTCCACGAGTTTGCCTACAGAGTTATCTTCACCGGGAGCTTCCTGCTGATCCTGCTGCGGAGCAAGCCCCCGCATATCCTTAAGAAAACGAGGGTCCTTCAGGATGGCCGCAACATCGTCGTAATGAAAAGCGATCCACGCGCCTCCCATACCGAAAAAGTCATCCAAACGGCAGAGCGGCTCCCCGTAACCGGCAAGACGTTTGTAGAACGCAATGAAATCCCGCATCGTTTCCGGCGAAGTCAAGTCGCCGCTCGTTATCTTTTCCACGGGTCTGCCCCTTTCCACCATCAGGATTAACTTCCTAACGCTGTTCTATTCCGTAACGGATCATCCGGCAGAACTGATCCAGCTTATCAAAGTAACGGTCCGCATACGCCGGATCCATCGCCTCCATGTCTTCAACCTCGGCCAGGAACTTCTTCTCGAAATGTTCGAAGGTCATCAGGATCAGCTCGAAAGCCTGTTTACGGCCCACCTCTTCCCGCGCGGAACCCGGCCAAATAGCCGCTCCAGCACTTCATTCCGGGCAGCCATCACATGTCCGTACTTCCGTTCGAGTTCCTCTTTCAGTTCGTCCGGCGTCGAATAGAACGCATCATACGCCAACTTGTATTCATCCGGAAATTTTCGGTAGTAGTCGAATTTCAGGCGGCTCAGCCGGTCCACGGCTTCAAAAAAGTCCTCCTGCTCCGAAATCGTATCCATCCGAAGCTCTTTCCCGGCTTTTTCAAAGCAATATTCGAGCAAGCTGAAATACAAATGTTTTTTGCTCTTGAAGTGATGAAAGATCAGCGCCTTGGAAATGCCCGCGGCCTCCGCCAGCATCCCCGTTGAAGTACCGGTATAGCCATGGCGCGCAAATACAGTCAAACAAGCCTCCAGGACTTGCTCCCGTTCATACAGCTGTAAAGGCAATCTTCATTTCCTCCTATCTTACTGACCGATCGGTTAGCATCATTGTAACCCATGCTGACCACTCGGTCAACATATTTTGATTATTTCCTTTTAATCCCCCGATACACGCTGATCCATTCATCTCACCCTGAATAAACGAAATCGAGCTTTGATCGATCGCCGCGTCTCTTGAACCACACCCGGTCTCGGCTTCCTGCTGCTTCTAATCGCCGGACGCACGAAAAAAAGGACCATCCCTCATCCCTATAAGGATGGAAAGAATGGTCTATTGAATGAATCCTGATCTTATTTTTTCTTCTCTACTCGTCTTTCGGCTTGATCTTGAACGATGAAATCATGATCTGTCGATGCTTCTTCAATATCGCCAAATGCCCAGTAACTCATACGGACATCAGACCATGTAGGAGCGTCCACACCGGTTAACGGGCCGCGGTTCGTCAGACGATTGATCATAGCGACCACTTCGGCACGAGTCGTGTTTGCTTTTGGACGGAAGGCTCCATTTTCATACCCCTTCAGGATACCGGCCTCCGTTGCCGAATTGATGGCTTCGCGCGCCCAACTGTCGGAAATATCGGAGAACGCGTCTTTTCCATTGCCTTGCAAATGCTTCAACCTGGCAACGATTCCAGCCATTTCTTCTCTGGTAATCGGCTGATTCGGCCGGAATGTTCCATCCGGGTATCCGTTCATGATTCCCGCTTTCGTCACGGCTGCGATTTCTTCCGCACCCCAGTCCGCATTCGATACGTCGGTATAGGTCATGCTGTCCAGCCCGGATTTTGAAAGACGGTAGACCCGGAACAGCATCGCCGCCACTTCCTCGCGGGTTACATTTCGTTCCGGTTTAAACGTGCCGTCCGGGTAACCCTCAACGTATTTCTCATGATGACCTGTTTGAGGAGAAGGATTGGACGGCGCGGGCTCTGTCGTAAACGATTGACCCTCCGATTGGGCGGACTCCGTTCCATTGACGACGGCTGATATCGTAATGGTGTGCTTCGTCCCCGCCTCAAGACCCGTCACCACATAGCTGGTACCCGTGATGCCAGTAGCAATGAGTTTTCCGTTGTCGTATACGTTGTAAGACGATGCTCCGGTTACCGCATCCCAGCTTACTGTCGCTCCGGTTGGTGTAATGCTGCTTGTTGTCAAGCCCGTAGGCGCATTAGCGGCACTGCTTGTCCAACCGCCGCCGGAGCTGGAACTGGAACTGGAGCTGGAAGATGAACGACGCTGCATGGCAAAGCTAAATTTCACCAAAGCATGCCCTACGTGAATTATCCCGTTTTGAATATAGCTGTCCGAACCGCTCGCTGCAGGTACACTGGTTTGAGCATCCAGCGTACTGAAGGTAACATACCCTGACTTCGTTGCCACAATATAGTAATCTGCATCCGAATACACCATCCAAGCATATTCTCCTGCCGAATCCGTGACTTGCGGATTATGGTTTTGATTCGGCGCAAACTGGGGCAGTTCCGGCAAGCTAACAAGCGTATTCGGCGTACGGCCGTTTTGCTTGTTGAGCGGTGTATCCGCCCAATACAGATTCATGCTTACCTCGCTGATCGGCTGGCCCGTGGCTGCATCCGTGACGATGCCGTAAGGATCGATCAACGAGTAAATAATGCTCATTTCCCCATTGCGATCCACGTTCACGGTCGCCGATGGCCCGGCTAATATCGTTCCATCCGGAGCTTTAATCTGGTACGCAATCGTATATTGTCCTTGCGGCACATCACTCACTTCAAAGTTGCCGTTTGCATCAAGCGCGATGAGGGAATTAAAGTTATTCCCGCCCGTGCCGCGCACGAATGCGCTGACGTTCCCGGTTCCGAACAGGCTGTCTAACGCCGGTTGCGGGCCTGAGCTGTTGGCCGCGGAGCTCGATATAAGCAGTTGCCCGCTAATTTTGTTCGCAGAAGCAAACGTTTGTCCCGACCCGGTTAAATCCCCTACTTGGGCGGTTTGCGTTCTATTCAGCATGACCGTTTGATTGCCGATCTGAACAGGCGTTTGGATATTCATGGTATAGTTCCAATTGCCGCGCGGCACGTAAATCTGATACTCCCCATTGGCCCCCGTCGTTACCTGTTGGGAGAAATCCGCAATGCCATCCCCGTTAAAATCAGCCGACACCGAAACGATCGCTCCGGCAATCGGTTTGCCCGTCACTTTGTCGACCAGGGCGCCCTGAACGGAGGCAGGCATATAATGGACGGATACGCTTTTACGCGCCAGCAGTCCATTCGAATCGACGGCTGTGGCTGTGATGGTATTGCGAACGGGAGTAACCCCTGCGATCGCAGGCGCGGTAAACGTTACGGCCGCAACCCCGGTCGAATCCGTAACCGCCGTTTGAGTACCGTTGTCAAAGCCCTGGAACGTAATGGTTTTGCCTGGTACCGGACTTCCGTCCCGGGTATTGACGACTTTGGCTTTCAGCGTGATTTGCGACTTCCCGTCCCCAACAACAGAATCCGGGGATGCGTCAAGACTTAGAGTGATGTCCGGAATAGCGCTCTGCACCAGGAAGGCGCCGACACGGATTTGCCGCCGAAGGAAGCCGTGATGGCGGCGGTTCCGTCCGCATGGGCGGTAACAACGCCATGTGAATCTACTGTAGCAACAGCAGGGGCCGATGTGCTGTAACCAGCCTTATAGGTCACATCGATCACGCTTTGGTCCGAGTAAACCGCTTGTACAACTACGGACTGCGTACTTCTGGCTTGAAGCACTCCGCTGCTTGGGCTCACCAGCAGTTCAACGATCGACCGCGCTTCCGTCTTGATGTCGCTAACTGTCAGCGTGATCAGCTTGAACGAGACGATCTTATTGCTGCTGTCCACTTCGTATACGCCTATATACTTGTTCGTGACGGCATCCACGCCGCTGATCTCCGTGCCCGGCGTATACGGGGCCGTAACTCCCGCTCCCGTCGGTGCCGGATCTCCCATATTCGGCGTCGGAATGATGCCGGAGGATACCTTCGTCACAAGGTGGTTATCCGTTCCCGCCGCCGCCGTGACTTTCGTCGTTCCAGGGTTCGTTCCCGGAGACGGTGTCGCCGGCGGCTGTCGGCACGTCATTCCTGATGTCGCCGCTTGTCAGCGTAATCAGCTTGAACGAGACGATCTTATTGCTGCTGTCCACTTCGTATACGCCTATATACTTGTTCGTGACGGCATCCACGCCGCTGATCTCCGTGCCCGGCGTATACGGGTCCGTAACTCCCGCTCCCGTCGGCACCGGGTCTCCCGCATTCGGCGTCGGAATGAGGCTGGAGGATACCTTCGTCACAAGGTGGTTGTCCGTTCCCGCCGCCGCCGTGACTTTCGTCGTTCCAGGGTTCGTTCCCGGAGACGGTGTCGCCGGCGACTGTCGGGGCAGGCACCGGGGTAACAACACCTACGGGCCGCGTTGGCGCTGACTGTATATTATTAGTGTTGACTGCCGTTACGATATAATTGTGGCTTGTTCCCGGTTCAAGGCCCGACAACATATAATTCGTACCAACCTGATCCGGAAGCAGCGTTCCGTTATCAAACACCTTGTACGATGTTGCACCGGCCGCCGGATCCCATTGTAACGCAGCGCTTGTGCTTGTCACGTTGAGTTGTCGCAAGTTGGTCGGTGACGGCGCAATAGCGAGCGATTTGTAAGCCCCGCCTTCGGCAATAGCGGTTAAATTTCCAGGAGACACATTGGGTGCCGTGCCCATATTCAACAAGACCCGCGCTTGCCCCAACGAATCCGTATTAACTTTGGCAGGAGGCGTAATCGGATTTCCGTCCAGATCCTCAATCGTTCCGTTATCGGGTTTAAACGTAATCGGTACATCCGCAACGCCGTTCCCTCTCTCATCGAGCGCATTCACGGTCACTTGCGTCTTACCCGGCAGTACGCTGGAAGACGTTCCGAATGTAATGTTAGCGGGAGCTTGTTTGTACGTGTAATTGTTATTGTCTGTATCGATTGGATCCAGATTATTGGTAAAGTACCATTGTAAAATATCATGGTTTTCCCATGCGCTTCCGGTAGCTGACGTAAATCCGGCATATACGCCGGCGCTTCCATTGAATATCGAATCCAGATCGACATTAGGAGCCGTCAATGCCGCCGACGCCGGACGGGCCGTGGTGTTGCTGATATAGACGGACATCGTTTTGGCCGCCGTCATAATCGATCCAGGCATAATGTACATTTCCATCCTTCATGTTATAAGACGCCTTGGGAATATCCTTATACCATGACGAGTTTGTGTTGTTTACATTGCCGTTGACTGCGATTCCGATGTAGTTATCACTCGGATCGTTCAGCTCAGGGTTTCGAAAAGAATCCAATTTAACCGCTACGCTCGGTTGGACGCCTCCGATTCCAATCCCCGATCCTACGCTTCCCGCCGTGCTGGATACCGTTTGGATCGCGAAAGTAATGCCGTCTGCGCCTGCTGCAAACCCCGGGTCGTTGCCGGGACTGCTCATTCGAAATGCAAAAAACGTGCTGAAGGAATAATGCCCGTTGTTATATATCCGGTTTTTGTTAAAAACGCTTCCTGTCTGAGCTCTTTGAGCGGACGTAAGCCGAAGAATGGACCCGTTTACGGCACTGCGTCCGTTAATTTGAAGCAAGCCGTTTAGATAACCGTTGCTAAAATCATCATACTTGAACGTCACCCACTTGGTTGTCGCCGCTTGAGCGGTTCCCGAAGGGAAAACGGAGACGATCATATTAACCAACAAAATAAACAGCATGACATACGAGAGTAATGTTCGGTTCTTTCTCTTCATAAAAATCTTTCAAAACCTCTCTTTCCCCTAGAAGAAACTTCATAAATTCGTTTCGGCAACATTTTCCGGCAAATTCCGCAATTCCACTCCCTTTCTGTCGAATATAGTCCTATTTTCCCGAATTTCACTGAGACTTTTTCACCATACCATACGGTTCTGAGCAAATTCTGAGCAAAAAAAAGAGCGGCTTACGCCTTCGACTCACCGTCGGCGCTGCCGCTGCATAACCGGGAAAATAATCGCACCGTAGACTTCATGGGGGCGATCCCGAGCTCTTCCTGCAATAGCTTCGTAAATCGTTCGTAATGTCTGACCATAGCCAACCGATCGCCCATCTCCGCATACACCTTTAGCATCGTTTCGTTGACATCATCGAGGAACGGATTTTTCTTCAGGGCGAATCGCAGGCAGTTTGCCGCCGCATGGAACTCTTTCACGGATACATAGTAGTCCGCCATTCTTTTCATTAACTGGATATAAGCGCCTTTGAACTTTTCCTGTTCATCGATCGCCCAAATAAACCCGTCTTCCTCCAGGTAATCGCCTGTATACAGGTTTGCTGTCCGCTCGAATTCGCCGATGTTATGGGAGGAGATCATCATTCCCCCGCAGGCAAGCCGTTCAAACTCGTCGGCGTCGCACCATAACCTTCCCGTATCCAAATGATAGCCGTTGCTTTTAAACTCCAGCGTATGCTTGCCGCCAAGGTTCCTGAGCTTTTTCCTGATGCTGTAGACACAAGTATGCAAAAATGCCGTAGCCTGCTCCGGGTTCGAATTCGCCCAAAGATCCTCCAAAATTTTTTCTTTCGGAACAAAGGTATTCCTGTGATGGACTAGATACGCCATCAGCTCACGTTCCTTGGACATACGCCACTTCAGCGCAGACGACGGCTCCTCGTCATATATCCATTCAAAGCGGCCGAAGCAAACAAACCCGGACTTGTCTGCTTGCGCTTGAGCCGGGAACGGGTCGCTCCTTACGGTACTCCGTTTCGATACGATTCGTTCGACCGTCTTGCCCAGCCTTCCCGCCGTAATCGGTTTCAGCATATAATCGATGGCGTTAAGCTCAAAGGCTTCAATCGCATACTGATTGTATGCAGTCACAAAAACAACATCGATTCCAGGGTTAATCGTAAGTAGTTGTTCGGCGGCTTCGATGCCGCTCATACCGGGCATTTCGATATCCGAAAACACGATGTCGACGTTCTCTTGCTTTAATCGATTCACGGCTTCATCCGATTCCGTAAACGCTCCGACGATTTCAATATGCCCGCTGGCGGTCAGAAGCTTTTCGAGCAAATCCAACGCCGGTCGCTCGTCGTCGATCAACATTGCACGCAGCATAGGCTCACCTCATTAGATTGAAATGGGAATGCGAATCGTAACTTGTGCGCCTTGTCCCGGCACGCTGTCGATCTTAAGACCGGTCCCGTAAAGCTTCTTCAAGCGCCCTTCGATATTGGCGAGCCCGACCCCCCTCGTAACGGTTCGTCCTTTCGACAATGCCGCTTTCGTTTCCTCGGAAATTCCCGGCCCGTCATCCGCTACCATAATGACGAGAACGTCATGTTCCAATTTCACGGAAATTCGCACGGTTCCCCCGCCCGGCCGTTTCATCACTCCATGCCGGACGGCATTTTCCACGATCGGCTGAATGATCAGCGGTGGAATGAGACAGTAAATTTCCTCGTCCATATCATAGGTCACCTGCGGCCGCTGGCCGAAGCGGGCTTTTTCGATGTACAGGTAAGACTCCACAAGCTCCAGCTCTTTGCGGATCGAAACGAGCTGTTCCCGGTTTTGAAAATCGAAGCTGCTTCGCAGGTACTGGCTCAATTCGACAAGCAAATCCTGTGCTTTGCCAACGTCCTTATGGCTTACCGAAATCACCGTATTGAGCGTGTTAAACAAGAAGTGAGGCTTGATTTGAGCCTGCAAAAAAGCCGTCTCGATATGAATCAGCTCGCTGACGGACCTTTTCATTTCAAGCAGTGTCCGGATGCGCGCCTTTAACTCGCCCGCCTCCACCGGCTTGCCGAGAAAGTCGTTCACTCCGGCATCAAACGCCGTCATAATGTCCTCCGGACGATTCCGAGCGGTTAATAGCAATACCGGCGACTCGGACAGCGTGTACCGCTTGCGGATATTCCGGCATACTTCGTAACCGGACATTCCCGGCATCATCAGATCGATAACCGCCAAATCGATGCTTCGGCTCCGCTCCATCTCGCGCATCGCTTCCATGCCGCTGGAAACGGCAATGACCGTATAGTTCTCAACGGATAAAAGATTGAGCAGCACCTGACGATTGGCGGCATCGTCATCTGCCACAAGGATGGTATACCCGCCGTGACCTTCCAGTCTGGCATTATTCGGTAATCGGGTTTGCAAGACCGGCCTTTCCGCCGGCGCGTTGGTCTTTTTCCTCCCCGGACCGGTCAGCCTCTCGTCTCCTCCAGCTGCGAGCGGAACGGTAAACGTAAACACCGCCCCGCCGCCGGGTTCCGATTCCGCCCAAATGCTCCCGCCGTGCAGCTCCACCAAACGCTTGGTGATGCTTAGTCCAAGTCCCGTCCCGCCGTATTCCCTCGCGACGGCGCTTCCGGCCTGCTCGAACGATTCGAAGATAGCTTCAAGCTTATCACCGGGAATCCCAATACCGGTATCCGAGACGGAAACCGCCAGCCAGCCCTTTTCCTCCCGAGCTGAGACGGTAATCCGGCCTGAAGCCGTGAACTTTAACGCATTGCCGATCAAGTTATTCAAAATTTGCATCAGCCTGTCTTCGTCTGCATAAACAAAGTGACGATCATGGAGGAGATCAACGAACCGTACGGGCTTGTCTCCGGCCATATAGCGGAACATCTCGAAAATAACATGAACGATGGGCCGCAAGGCAACCGCCTGCCGTTTTAAAACAAGCTCACCGTTCTTCAATTTGGAGAAGTCAAGCAGATCGCCCAGCAGATTGGCCATCCTTTTGCCGGTCTCCGCGATCATCGCCACATTCGTCTTCTGCTGCGGTGACATGGACCCTGCCGCGCCTTCGAGCAGTGACTGGGCAATATTGATGATACCGTGCAGGGGCGTTTTCATTTCATGAGACGTGTTGGCAAGAAATTCATCCTTCAACCGGTCCATAAATTGCAGCCGTTCCGAAAGCTTCTCCACTGCGGCGAACGTATTCACGAACCGTTTGGACAACAGCGACCACTGAGCAAGGACGAAGCCCAACCACGCGAACATCTGAACGGAAAAGACCGTTGCAATGCCAAGGGTATCCATGGTCGTTACCACTTCGATGACCAGAAGCGACAAGGCGCTGATCAGCATATAAACCGAGCCTTCCATCCGCCGTATCACCCCGACGACCATAACGAATGCGACGTACAGGATTTCGACAAAGGCCAGAGCAAAGGAAACCGTGCCGAAAGGACTGAAGGTCGATGCGGAGGTAAATAAGATCAAGAACAACCGCACAACGCCAGTCGCACCAAATGCTATTAACGCGGCTTTCTTAAACACGCTCGGAAAAGAATGCCTCGTGTACAGCAGCAGAAATATTTCGGCGACCAGTCCGGAAAGCACCTGAATTTTCCAAAACAGCTCGTAAGGAATATCCGGAACTAGCATCGCCGCAATTTTCTCGCCGTGCGTCACCAAATATACGGAGACGGCCGAACAACACAGTCCAAAATAGAGCCAGGAGCGCTGTTGTCCCCGCATCAGGAACATGGCAAGAAAGTAGGCGCCGATTAGCAAGAAGCCGGACGCGGCCAATACATCTTCCGCCACTGCAAACTCTCGCACGGATTGGATGTCTTCCTGGGAGCCCAGAAAAATAGAGTGCGTGACTCCTCCTTGATAATATCGAAAGTTAGCGACCTGCAGAAGGATATCCGCTTCGGCGCCATCCAGCGAAAAAAACGGGCGGAAGGCGCATTGACGGATATCGTCTCCTGCTTGGTTGTCCCTGGAACTCCGCGGGCGCCGATCTCCCGGCCGTTCACGAATAATTTGTGGGACGTCTTAATATTGATCTGCCTGATCCCATAGGTCTGCCCATGGCCCTCCGGCAGTTTAACGTGCAGCCGGAATGTCGCATATCCGTACGGCGACTCCTTCCGTCCATCGACTGCATAATGCTCCCAGCTGTCAGGCACATGAACGAATCCTGTCAGCTCCGGCGGTTTGCCGCCGTGCCTTTGCGGGCCAAAATCGTCCGGAGTCAGCGACTGGTTCCGATAATATTCCCATTGCCCGTCCAAACGCACAATGCCGTTCCCGGCAAAATTCCAGCCGGTTAAATCCAATACCCCATTAACCGCTTGAGGGCTTCCTGCAGCAGTTCGATTCTCCAAAAACCTGCCCGCCGCAAGAATAATGAGTATGAAACAAAGTATAGCGAGTGCAACCGGCAATATTTTGCGCATCCGTCTTCCCCTTACATTTGCACCTGATTCGAATGAATATATAATTCGACATAAATTAACAAAATCCTACAAAAGCGTGAAGGGGCTTTAGCGATTCGTTATTATTCAGCACAAAAAAGACAGCGGCCCTCTCGCATCCGCTGCGCAGAGCCGGCGCCGCCTATCGTTCCGCAGAGACAAGAATGCCTCCACGGCTATTTTTCGGGGACTATGATATTTTGACATGCGCCTCGAAGGAAGGCGTTACCGGAACGATCATGATATGCGTCTGGCCGGGACGTAGCTCCGCTTCCCGCCCCTGCTCGTAGTAGCGGACGGGCTCGTCCTCCCGCTCCCGCTTCCACTCGATGCTGCGCACCTTCCCGCCCTGGAGCAGCAGACGCCGGACCCGTTCCCGTCAGCCGGACCTCCCGGCGGCCCTCGTCGTCCAGCACCTTATGGTCGGTTCCCATGATCACCACATTCGCGGCGGCGAGTCGCTCGTTATTATTCAGGTCGATGTGCTTGTTCCCGTTGATCGAGCGCAGATACGTCCGGCTGGCCTCGTCATACGTGTAACCGACTTTATAGGCGCTGAGCAGGAAGGTGATTTCCGCATCCCGCCCGGGACCGGCCTCCTGCGCCGAAGCTTGCACCGCTTCCCCGCCCCCATTCGCAAAAGAAAATACCGGCTTCTCCGGCCCCTTGCCCTGCGGCCCCTTCTTTCCGCTCCCGCCCCGATCTTCTCCAGATTCGTATACAAATTATGCGGCGCCTTGCGGAAGCTTTCCCGCCAGAAGGAAGGTCCCGCATTCGTAATTTCGTCCAGCTCCGGAATATGCTCCCGCTCCAGCTGGGCATATCCGTCCGGGCTCCCTCCGGCATGAACCTGAAGTGCGCCGAAGCCTTTGCCAAGCTCTATAAAATAAGGGCGGATGCTCCGTACCGGGCCGATGGGATCGGGGAAAGAACGGCTCTGGAAGATCGCTACAAGCCGGGTAATCTCCCCTTCCGCCAGGCATTCGTACACCAGATCCGCTTGGGAAAGTCCGCTCTGCGGGCGGGCCGCCGGATGGTTATTGACCATGACCATGACCGGTCGCCGGGTTACAGGCTCCGGCGTTTCCAGCCCGGTCAGCGGGGCTCGGTAAACCGCCTTCGCCGGTGCGGGCGGGGGCGTCTCGCCGCCGCCGGGCAGCGGCTCCGCCGTCACCGGGACCGGTCGCTGCTGTTTCGCTGAGCGGCCGGGGAGCTCGCGAGCCGGCCGCGCGCGCAGGCGAGGCCGCCGGCCAGCAGGGCCAGCCCTCCCCGCCGGAGCAGGCGCCGCCATCTCCATCTTCTGCGTTTCATGATTCGCGTTCACCTCGGTTTCACATTCGGGTTCATTCGGATTCGGATGAGCCTTCTACTAATCTATATTCTAGCAGTTGTCCTTTTAGAAGCTCAAAATATCCCCCAAAAAGCCAAACAACAATAAAAACCGGAAACCATATCCCCTACAAGGATAGTTTCCGGTCTTGATATCCCCGCTCCGGCACGCTTCAAACCGTTCCCACCTTGACGCCGAGCTCGATAAGCCAGCGGCGGTAAGCGACGGACAGCCGGTCGGCTTTATGGTTCAGCTCGGCCTGCAGGTCAAGCGGCAGCAGCTCGGGCTTCTGCGTCTCGATGATCCAGGCGTCCTGCGCGAACACTTCGTTCTGGAAAGCGATGAACTGCTCATCCGGCACATCGAACCCATAGTTGCGCGACACGGACATGAAAGCGAGCGATTCCGTGTCGCTTACCGGCAGCACGCTGAGCAGAATCCAAAGCGTCTGCCCCGTGGCGGCATCCCGCTTGGACAAACGTGCCGACAGCGGGCGGAATACCTCTTTTACATACACATAGGTCGTCCCGTCCTTCATCTCCGATCCGGAATGGGCGACCGGCTGGAAGATCGGCACATCTCCCGTAAAAATGCGCCCCGGCTCTCTGTGCACGGTAAAGTCCGGCGACTCCGCATAATCCGGATGCCCGAGCAGGCCGCCGTGCACGTACATCAGATGGGCGAAATCGGTGAAGTTCTCGATGATCCGGGTGGCGGCGGCGTTCACTTTGTAAGGACCGCAGGCCAGAGGCCGGTAAGCCGGGTTGTCGAATTCGTCCAGTCAGCGGCAGAGGTCCTCTCGGCTCCCCGAGGCATACCCAGATGAAGCCGTATTGCTCCGTACAGGCGTAGACCTGCGCCCTGGCGCGGTCGGGAATTTTGTCGTCCTTGCCCTGCGCCGGAATGCAGACGCACTTGCCGTCCGCCCCATAGGCCCAGCCGTGGTAGGGGCATACGAGCGCATCGCCCTCCACCCAGCCTTCGGACAGCATCGCTCCCCGGTGGATGCATAGATCGCGGAAAGCGTGCGCCTTGTTGTCGCTCGTCCGGAAGATCGCCACCCGCTCGCCCAGCAAGGTGACGGAGGCCGGCTTTTCTTGCAGCTGCGATGCAATGTATACGGGATGCCATTCTTGCTCCAATACCGGGTCGTACAGCTTCTTCAGCAGCATAAATCATTCACTCTCCTTTGCAAAAAATATTCCTCACGCCTATCCGCTACTCACGGACGCCAAACGCCGGATAATCGGGAGCCAGCTTGCGGCGCAGCGCATCGACCCTTACTTGGGCCCGGCGCAGCACCGCTTCCTCATCGATCAGCACGCACCGGCCGCGTTCCACCACCGTGCGGCCTCCGACGATCACCGTGTCGACATCGCCGCCGTTCGCGTTGTACACCAAAGCGGACGAAACGCGGTGTACGGGGCGAATATGCGGCTTGTTTAAATCCACAATCACGAGATCGGCGAGCTTCCCCGGCTCGATGCTGCCGAGCTCCCGCTCTCTGCCCATCGCCCGTGCGCCGCCCATCGTCGCCATCTCCAGCACCTGCATGGGAGGCAGCGACTCCGCATCCAGGTTGGCCACCTTATGGAGGCAGGCCGCGAACTTCAGCACTTCCAGGTTATCCTGGCTGTTATTGCTCCCCGGGCCGTCCGTCCCGAGCGCCACATTGATGCCGAGGCGCAGCATTTCCGGAACGCGGGCTACACCCGAGGCCAGGTACATATTGGACACCGGGCAATGGACCACGGACGCCCCGCTCGACCGGACCGACTCCAGCTCGTTATCGTCAAGCCAAATGCCGTGAACCACCTGCGTCTTCGGAGAAAGCATCCCCACCGCTTCCACCAGCTCCAAGTTCCTGAGGCCGAACCGCTCCATGGTGTTCTGAATCTGCTCCCGCGTCTCCGCCACATGAATGTGGCAGATGATGTCCCGCTCCCGGCTGTACCGGGCGGCCTGTTCCAGGAACGGTTTGGAGCACCCGTACAAATTCAGCGGCCCCATCGCCACCTCGATGCGCCCGGATTCGGCGCCATGCCAGCGCTCGAGCAGACGCTCCGTGCGGCGGAAGATGTCGTCCGGCGTTTCGCTGAGCCGCGGTTCGTAGCTGAGATCCACACCTCCCCGGGCCATATGGCCGCGAAGTCCCGAATCCGCCATCGCCTGCAGCACGGCCGCATCATTGTCCGGGAACGTATGGATGTAATGATGGTCCATGATATAGGTGGCGCCCGTTTTCAAATTTTCAATGCAGCCCACCAGCGCCGCCAGATAAAAGTCTTCCTTGTCCATCGCAAGGCAGGCCGGCCAGATCACCTGCCGCGACCACGCCGCCAAAGGCATGTCGTCGGATACCCCGCGCATAAAGGTCTGCACCAGATGCGTATGAGCATTGACGAGCCCGGGGATGACCGCCTTGCCGTCCGCTTCGATCACATGCGAGCAGCCGGAGAGCGACTCGTCCTTGCTGCCGTCCGCCGGCCATTCGCCCGCTTCTAAGATCCGGCCGTCTTCGTAAAGTACATAGCCCGGGAAATAAACCGAGCGGGCGGCATCCATCGTCAGCACCGCTGCGCCCCGGATCAGCGTCCTGCTCATCGCTTTGGCCCCGCTTTCCGTCCGCACAGGCATCAGCGGAACCCGCCGGCACGCAAGGCGGAGGCCGCCCTGGCCACCCGCTCGCCGAGCCTTCCGGCCATGAGGAGCTCCCGGGGATCGGGCGTCCGCGAGCTGTCCGGACCGGCCAGGGTGGACGCCCCGTAGGGCGAGCGGACCGATCGCATCGGCCGTCAAATATTCCGGATTCTCTGTATACGGCAGGCCGACGAAGATCATCCCGAAATGCAAGAGAGGCACGATCGACGTGACGAGCGTGGTTTCATGCCCCGTATGAATCGATCCCGTGCTGGTCATGACGCCGGCCGGCTTACCCTCGAGGTCCCCGTTCGCGCAGCATTCGCCGGCAAACTCCAGAAACAGCTTCACCTGTGAAGGCATCATGCCGTAATAGGTAGGGAATCCCCAAACGACGCCGTCCGCCCAGCGCAGGTCGTCGTTCGTTGCCACCGGAATGTCCCGCTGCTCCTCAAGCGATGCCTCGTATTTGCGGAACCGCGCGGCGACATCGAAGCGTCCCGTAAGCTTCCCCTCTCCCGGCGGCTTCCGGTCCAGCAGGGCGACACGGTTCTCCTCGGCGGTCATTTCCGGAATCCGCACTACGCGGACCTCGCAGCCCGGCGTACGCCCCGCTCCCTCCGCCGCGGCCTGGGCCATGCGGTGGACATGGCCGAAGGCGCTGTAATAAATGACCAGAATCCGGGTCATGCCTCCTTCACCGCCTCAGCGCTTTGCGGCTCGAACGGGACCGCCTGCATAGCCGCTTCCCACAGCGCCGCAAGCCTGCCGTCCTGCCAAGTGCCCCGCGGCGGCGCTGTGCGCAGCCAGCTGCCTGCGCGGCACACCCAGCGGCGCTCCGGCACCAGCGTGAACAGCTCCTCCGGCGTGGCCGCATCGACGAGCAACGCGTCCGCCGGGGCGCCGACCTCGATGCCGTAGCGCTCCAAACCCAGCAGCTTCGCGGGATGCTCCGTCATCATCCGCAGCGGCGTCCGCAGATCGGCCGGGACGCCCATATGCGCGGCATAAGCGGTAACGAGCCCGATCTGGATCAGATCGCCCCGCCCGAACGGGTGGAACGGATCATGGATATTGTCCGACGCGGTCGCCAGCGGCACACCCGCCGCCAGAATCTCCTTAATCCGCGTAACGCCCCGGCGTGCGGGGAAGCCGTCATGCCGGCCCTGCAAATACATATTGGCCCCGGGCAGCGTTACGGCCTTAAGGCCGGCTTCCGCCATCTCCCCGATCAAGGCCGCCGCGTCCGCATCCGGCATCGCCGCCAACGAGCACAAATGGCCGACAGTGACCCTTCCGGCATAGCCGTAAGCCCTGGTAGCTTCGGCGATATACGATAGCGTCCGGACACCGGGATCGTCACTCTCGTCCGTATGCAGATCGACGGGGCAATCGTAGCGGTCCGCCAGGCGAAACACGGCCTGAATATCCTCCTTCGGCGTCGGCGACAGATGGGGCGCCCCGCCGAGGCCATCCACCCCCATCCGCAGCGCTTCCTCCGCCACCTCCAGCCCTTGCTCGCTCGGCAAATTATACGGGCACATCGGGAACAGCTGGAGCGTAAGGTACGGCGCGAGCGTCTCTTTGACCTCCAGCGCCGCTTCAATCGTACGAAGCGCCACATCGCGGCCCGCTTTGACATGAAAATCCAAATGCGTACGGATCGCCGTTGTCCCGTAAGCCACCGCCTGCAGCGCCGACCGCTCGATCCGGGACTTAATCTCCTCTTTTGTGAAAAGATGCGCCGCCCCCGAGTAATTGCGAACGGCCTCCTCCAAGGTGCCGGATACATTGCCCACTCGCGGCAGACTGAACGCTTTATCCAAATGCATGTGGGCGTCAACCAGCCCCGGCAGCATAATGGCTCCCCGGCATCCAGCTTCAGCACACCGGCTCCGCCCTGCGGCATCCGCCCGTCCCAGCCGTCCAGCGGCACAGCGTCCGTGGAATCGATCCGCCCCGGCTGGGGCTGGGCCTTCGTCCAGTCGCCATCTGCGGCCACCACGGTATACAGCGACTTTTCATCTTTCAGCGGCAGACGGACATTGACGATTTCAAAAGCGGTGCTCATCGCCTTCCCTCCCTTTTTTCCAGAGTTCATCCGTTACTTCTTCGGCAGAAAATCGGTCGTAAACACCTTCGACGCATCCTCTTCGGTCTTCAATACACCAATGTCGGCCAGTTGCTTAATCAGAGTGCTCCAGCGCTCCTTCGTCATCGTCCCGACCCCGCCGGTCGCGGCGTCCCCGCCATAGACGAGCTCCGCCTGCTTCTCGGCCCCATATTTCATCGCATCCAGCGTCATATCCGGATTCTGCTCCTTGATGACGGGATTGATCTCGTCGGCATGCGTCTTGTAATACTCCCAGCCCTTCAGCGACGCTTCTACAAAAGCCTTCACCTGATCCGGATGCTCCTTGATCATTTTCTCCGTCGTAAACAGCACGTTCGCATACGGGTTATATCCCGAATCGGCGTTCAGCAGCATCTCGGTATCGTAGCCCTGCTGCTTCAGCGTGTAAGGCTCCGCCGTCAAATACCCCTGCGTCACCGCCGCAGGATCGTTGATGAAGTTCACCAGCTGCCCGGTATACTTCATATCCTGCACTTTGTCGAGCTTGTATTTCTTCTTGATGAATTCCCAGTAGCCTGCGGCGGCGGCGACGTACACCTTCCGTCCGTTCAAATCGGAGAAGTCCTTAATCGGCTGACCTTTGTGAAAAATGAGCCCCTGCGGGTTCTTCTGAAATATGGCGGCGACCGCGACAATCGGCACACCCTGCTGGCGGGCGATTACGAGATCGTCGCCCTGGATCATCCCGAACTGCGCTTTCCCCGCGACCACGATCTGAGCGGCCGACACCTGCGGCCCTCCCGGCATGATAGTCATGTCGAAGCCGGCGTCCTTGTAATAGCCCATCTTCAGTGCGGCATATTGCCCGCCGTGCTCCGGCTCGGCGAACCAGTTCGTCACCTGGGTTACCGCCACGGTTTTCTTCTCCTCGGTCGCCTTCTTCTCGGCGGAGGATGACGCTGCGGGTGTCTCCTGCGGCTTCGCCGCGGCATCCTTGGCCGGCTCTTTGCTTCCGCAGGCGGCTAAGCTGACGGCAAGTACCAGCGCAATCATGGAACCGAGCGCTTGACGGCCTTTTCGTGCGGGCTTCCAACGTAGAACAGGGAATCTCTCCATACTCCAACCTCCGCTTTTTAATTTATAAACGATCCTATGGTTACATGATCAATATAAAATTCGCGTTATATAAATGTAAATATACATTACATTAATTAGGTTGAACTCACGAAAAGACAGAGGCTTTTTATGCATAGGGCATTGTTCTCTCTGATTTATGTAAGTTTATATGACACAAACCTTCTCAATCCTTCAATGAAAATAGTAAAAAGAATCTATGCCAGTTTAGAAAATAATGCTAGAATAATATAGGACTTTTGATCTATGATATATTCGTACAAAAATCATAATAAGGGCGGTCATTTATGTTTAAAAGAGTAAAAAAGGCATTAGTACCCATGATCTTGGGGGCATCACTCCTGGCACCAACCCATGTCTTTGCCGAACAACCTGTGAAAATATTCCTGGATGGACAGCAACTTTCATTTGTCGCTGATCCGTTTATTGAAAACGGGACAACGATGGTTCCTTTCAGACCCGTATTTGAAAAACTCGGCCTTAAAATTACTTGGAATCCGGATTCAAGTATGGTTGTCGGAGAAAAATCAGGTTTAGTGATTAAATTATTTATTGGATTGAAGACCGCTTTGGTCAATGACAAATTCCCGAAGCTGGAAATCGCTCCGAAAATCATAAATGGAAATACCTTTGTGCCATTGAGATTTGTAGCGGAAGCTACCGGCAAACAAGTGAGTTGGGACGGCGTTACGAATAGCATCACAATTGGCGAGCGGCCTCAAGCGGGTTCCAGCACGGATTCCATTCATCCGGCGGCGGGTGCGAATATAAACAATACAGCCCCGACTGTCTTTCGCAATACCTATTGGGGGATGACCATGTCTCAAGTAAAAGAGGCGGAAAAGGAGGCAAGTTTGATAGGCTCCACCAGGGATCTTATATTTTATGAAGGGGTCAGCCTTTCAAATATAAATATGACGGTGGCCTATAAATTCTCTAATGACAAACTTGTGTCCGGTACTTATTCGCAATCGAATAAACATACGGTCAACAATGACTATATAACCGATTACAATTCGTTAAAAAAGGAATTGACGACACAATACGGCACACCCGCAACCGATTCCATATTCGGGTCGGACCCTGTCTTTAAAAATGGTTCTGCGAGTAACGATGACGTTGCGGCAGCATCGGAACCATTAGACTACTTTGCATCCTGGGACATTGGCGGAAGCGACGGAACCGAGATATTCCTGCTTCTTGACGGAAAGGATTATGAACATGGGGTTTACGTCATGTTTAAAAGTAAAAAATATGCAAAGGATTCTCGGAAAAAATAAGAGGCCGCGAACCATTTCGCCGCGAGTGCAGCCTTCATCATCAGTACCTCTACACACGCCTCGACGCACAAATGGGTAGGATTGAAAAAAAGCACAGCAGGTCGCCGGAATCGGCGACCTGCCATCCTCAATCTAGGCCCTACCCTGCTCCATACGGATCACGACCTTGCCGAAACGGGAATTGTCCTTAAAATAGCTGAGCGCCTCCCCGGCTTCTTCGAAGGAAAACACCCGGTCGATAACCGGCCGTAACCGGCTGGCCGCGATCGCGCGATTCATCGCCTCAAAATGGGCGCGGCTTCCGAGAGCGATTCTTTTCAGCGTAAACACATTCGAAGCGATGGCGCCGATGCTGATCGACGAGGACTCACTGGCCAGCCACCCGACCTGACTGATATGCCCGTCCGCCGCAACCGATTTGATGGACTTCTCAAGGGTTCCCCCGCCGCCCACTTCAATCACCCGGTCGACTCCCCTCCCATCGGTCCATTCCCGTACAAGCGAATGCCAATCGGGATTCCGATAGTAATCGATGACCTCGTCCGCCCCTAACACTTTCAGCCGTTCCGCTTTTTCCTCGCTGGATGTCGTTGAAATGACCCGGGCTCCGAAGGCTTTGGCCAGTTGAAGCGCAAAGAGAGAGACGCCTCCTGAACCGAGTGTGAGCACTGTGTTTCCCGGCATGACAGGCTGGCCGCACGTCAGCGCATGCCAAGCGGTAACCCCTGCACAGGGCAGGGTCGAAGCTTCCTCAAACGTAAGGTGATCGGGGATGCGAACCACCGCATGTTCCGGAAGCGACGCGTATTCCGTCAGCATGCCGTCCAGCGATCCGCCGAGCTGCGCGGAGCGCTCCCAACTGAAGGGACCGTCGATCCAATCCGGAAATACGGCGCCGGCCACCCTGTCCCCGGCCCAACACGGGTTACGCCTTCGCCTACCTCGACCACTTCGCCGGCCCCGTCGGAAACGGGGATCACATCCGGCTTAATCGGCGACCGAATAGAACCCTGTAAAAATGATCATGATCTCCCGGTAGTTAAGCGAGCAGGCCCTTACCTTCACCAGCACTTCGCCCGGCCCCGGAACCGGTACATCCTGCTCTTTGACTACAAGTCCCTCCAGACCCGCACCTAAATTCGCATGATAGCTTTTCATGAGTTTTCCCCTCTTCTTTCATCAAACATGGGATTAAGTTGACTTCAAACCCACTTTACCACGCAAACAAGACATATCCTGTCTTGTTATCTGTTACAATGAAAATAAAGCGGAGAGGGGAGATTCGTTTGTTAAAATCGCAGCGGTTAATCCGGCTCATTATGCTGATCAATGCCAAGAAACATTTTACGGTTCCGGAGCTTGCCTATGAATTCGGCTTATCCACCCGGACGATCACCCGAGATTTGCAGGAGCTCAGCGTACTGGGGTTTCCCATCTATTCCGTACAAGGACGCGGAGGCGGCTACCGGTCGCTGCAGGAGAGAATGCTGCCGCCGATCAGCTTCACGGAGAGCGAAGCGGTCGCCATGTTCTTTGCCTGTGAGTCGCTGCAATTTTTCGGATCGCTGCCTTTTGAAGACGGAGCGGTCACGGCGCTTAATAAGTTCTACCACTACCTGCCGGCCGATGTGAAAGAGCAAATTGACCGCCTGAGGAGCAAGGTGGTGATTTGGAACCCGAACCGCTCCATGTCCAAGGACTGCCTCGAAACGCTGCTGCAGGCCGTCATGAAGCACTGCGCGGTGACAATCGAATACACCTCCAGCCATGGAATCACACGAAGAGATATTCAGCCTGTCGGGATCTATGCGGCACATGGTTATTGGTACTGTCCGGCTTACTGCTTTGAGCGTAAAGATTATCGGTTATTCCGTGCGGATCGCATTCGCTCCGCGGCTCTGAACGAAGCCCTCCCCTGCCTCGAAGAAGTCGAGAAGAGGTCGGTCATCGACTGGAACGCCCCGGAACTCGAGGGTATGGAAAAAACCACATTGTTCGTCCGGCTTACGCCGAACGGCGTTCGCTCGCTGCAATCGAACGCCTGGTTCGGCGACTCCATTGTGGCTTATGAAGACGGCGGCGGTCACATTCAAATGGAAGTGCCGGTACAGAATCTGGCTTTCTTTGCGGATATGATTTGGGGATACGGCGAAGACGCCCAGATTATCGAACCGGCGGAAGCGGTAGAATACATACGGCTGAAAATCGATAACATGAAGAAGCTGTACGCATAACGTCCGCCAGCCCCCGCTTTTGGTGCAAACAGGATGTTTACCTTTGAAGCAATTTTTGATAAGATAATGGCAAGAGTCAAATGCGATGAAGAGACGAGTAAATAAATGAATTCTTGTACAGAGAGCTCCGGCCAGCTGAAAAGGAGTGAAGAGTTCTTTATTGAAAAAAGCCTCAGAGCAGCACATCGGAACCTCCCGGGGAGGGGATGGTGTGACAGGAGCTCCTGTTACAGAGCTAGAGTATAAGCATCCCCTTGGGATGATGCCGTACTCGAAGAGGCCCTTATGGCGACATATCGGCGAATCTAGGGTGGTACCACGAGCGAACAAATCTCGTCCCTAAGACCTAAGTCTTGGGGGTGGGATTTTTTTATTGCCGCCGCGTCGGCAAACCGGTCTTGTCATCATCGGTACATCAATCGGCTTTTTTGAATAATCATTTATGAGACTGCCATTTATTCATACCCTTAGGAAAGGATCGATACAGCTATGTCAGAAAAATTGAAAGTCGGTATTGTCGGAGGAACGGGCATGGTCGGTCAGCGCTTTGTGCAGCTGCTCGATCAGCATCCTTGGTTTCAGGTAACGGCCATTGCGGCCAGCAGCAGCTCGGCAGGTAAAACGTATGAAGAATCGGTGCAAAACCGCTGGAAGCTGTCCGGCCCGATTCCGGAAGACGTGAAGCGGATCGTGGTTCAGGATGCCGCGAAGGTGGAGGAATTTGCCGGCCAGGTCGATTTTATTTTCTGCGCGGTCGATATGAAGAAGAATGAAATTCAGGCACTGGAAGAGGCGTATGCCAAAACAGGCACGCCCGTGATCTCCAACAACTCGGCTCACCGCTGGACGCCGGACGTTCCGATGGTCATTCCGGAAGTGAACCCGGGGCATATCGAAGTGATCGAAGCTCAGAGAAAACGGCTCGGTACCTCGACCGGCTTTATTGCCGTGAAGCCCAACTGCTCCATTCAGAGCTATGTTCCGGCACTCAATGCACTGCTGCAGTATAAACCGACCACCGTGGTCGCATCGACGTACCAGGCGATTTCCGGGGCCGGCAAAACCTTTGCCGACTGGCCCGATATGCTCGACAACGTCATCCCTTACATCGGCGGTGAGGAAGAAAAGAGCGAGCAGGAGCCGCTCCGCATCTGGGGCAGCTTGGCTGGCGGCGAAATTGTAAAAGCCAGCTCGCCTCTAATTACGACGCAGTGCATTCGCGTTCCGGTCACGGACGGCCATTTGGCTACGGTCTTCGTCAACTTCGAGAACAAACCTTCGAAGGAACAAATTCTCGAGCACTGGCGCAGCTTCCGGGGACGGCCGCAGGAGCTGAACCTGCCAAGCGCACCGAAGCAGTTCATCACGTATTTTGAAGAAGAGAACAGACCGCAGACGAAACTGGACCGCGACATCGAGAACGGAATGGGCGTTTCGGTAGGACGCTTGCGCGAGGACTCCTTGTACGATTATAAATTTGTTGGTCTGTCGCACAATACCCTGCGCGGTGCGGCAGGCGGCGCCGTTCTGATTGCCGAGCCGCTGAAAGCGGAAGGCTATATTCAAGCGAAGTAAAAGCAAGCTGAATTCATACAGATAAGAAGCAAGCTCTCCGATACGTTCGGAGGGCTTATTTTTTTGTGCGGCAAAAAAGAACGCACCCCACGCTGTTCGCTTGGGCCGCGTCCTCATGCCGTATGACTTACGTCTCAAGGTCGATCTATTCTAAAACCTGTCTGCCGCCGGTTATCCGGCTAGGCTCACAGCGATCCGCGGCTTTAGATCTCCGCGAGCCAGGCCCGTACCTGCTTCGCGTAGCTGATGAGCGACTCCTTGGAGCCGTACTTGCCGCTGAAATCCTCCACGCCGAGATAGCCGTCGTAGCCTACGGCTTTCAGATCGCGGAGCACCTGCTTCCAGTCGACGATGCCTTCGTTCACCGGCTCCCAGTAGGAAGTCCAGGCCTGCGACCCGTCGGCCCGCTGCTCCGTACGCTTCCAGCCGGTGTTCTTGATATGCACGTGGGCAAGGTACGGTCCGAGGAGCTCGAGGCCCATCCGGAAGTTCTCATAGCCTTCATGCACCATGTTGCCCGGGTCGAACAGCACGCCGATATGGTCGGGCGAGAAGCCGCTGACCAGACGGTGCGCCAGCCCTGCGCTCGGTGCGATCGTCACGTGATGCGTCTCTACGAGGCATTTGATGCCGTACTGCTTCGCCAGCTCTTCCACGCCGTGCAAATACTTAACCGCTTGATCGAACAGCTCGTTATAATTTTGCGTTCCGTCGTAGCGCGGCACGCCGACGCGGATGGTCCGGGCACCGAGCCGCTTCGCTACGCGCAGCACCTGCTCCGTCCCTTCCAGGTCGCCCGTTGTCAGATAAGGAGTCACACTGACCGTTTCCAGCCCGTGCTCCTTCGTGACCCGCTCAAAGCGGGCCAGCTCTTCTTCCGAGGCCTTCGGGTCAATCGAGCACAGATTGCGGCGCCAGAACGACGGCTTCTCATCCTTCGCCTCTTCGGGAATCTCCTTGAATCTCCATTCAACGCCTTCAATACCCGCGGCCTTGGCGCGGCGGCTAATTCTTCCGGGGTCAAATCCGGGGTGACGACGGTAAATACGGACAGCTTCATCAGTTGAAACCTCCACCCATGATTAAAATGAATTGAAACGCTTCAATTCGATTATATCAGGAGCTTCGGACTTAATCTATAACAAAATGTTCACGTGAACATTAAGATAGGACTGCTGCAGCTCACCCCATCATCCAGCAACTTAGCGAGAGCGTGCCGAGCTGGTATTCGCGGTGCAGCGGCCGCGCCTTCTTGCCGCGGTGGGCCGTCCCCATCGCGATCAGCGGCGGCGCCAGATGCTCCGGCGTCGGCACGGCCTCCCGCGCCTGCGGAGCCTGCGCCTCGTAGTGGAACAGCGCCTCCGTGTTCCACGTCTCGAGCTGCTCGGCCAGCCACTCGTCGAACCCGAGCGCCCAGCCGAGCACCCCGCGGTCGCTCCACTCGAGCCGCTGCAGATTGTGCACCGTGCCGCCGCTGCCCAGGATCAGCACGCCCTGCTCCCGGAGGGGAGCCAGGGCGTGCCCGATCCGGTACTGCTCCTCCGGCACGAGCCGAGGCTGCACCGACATCGCCACGACCGGGATGTCGGCCTGCGGGTACATGAGCTTGAGCACGCTCCAAGCTCCATGATCGAGCCCGCGCGCGTCGTCCGTCTCGCACGCGATGCCGGCCGCTTGCAGCGGCGCGCGAACCTGCAGCGCCCGGGCAATGTCCCCGCGGGCGGGATATTCGATGCCGTACAATTCTTCGGGGTAGCCGAAGAAATCGTGCATCGTCCGATACCGCACCGGCGTACTAACGAGCTGCACGGAGGACTCCCAGTGCGCGCTGATGACAATGACCGCCTGCGGCCGGGGAGCCGCTGCGCCAGCCTTGGCAGAAACTCCGTATACTTGCTGTGTTCCCGAACGAGCGTCGGCGACCCGTGGGCGACGAATAAAGCAGGAAGCATGCCGTACCTCCCATCACCGGTTTATTTTAACCATTATATCGAAAAATTCACAAAAAGACTCCCGCCAAATCATCAACATAAAATTTATGTTTTAATGACATATATTTTGTGTTATATTTTCTGAAAATGAGATGAGGTGACCTTTCCATGACAGAAGACAAGACCAAGAGGCTTACCGTTTACTTACCCGACCGGGTCAAAAGTGATTTAAGCCGCATGGCGGAACAAACAGGACTCTCCATGACCCAGCTGATCGTAATGGCGACTCACAGCCTGCTGGCAAACTACCAGGAACGCGGGAGCGCAGTGTTTGCCGGATTGATCGATGCCCGTCACCGGGAAAGTCATTCCCTCGCCGGCAAGATGGCCGCTTTGAACCGGGAAACCGCCCTGCTGCAGGAGTACTACGGCGCCCGGGCCTACGAATACGAGCGCATCTATCACCGGAACGATCCGGATTTTCAGCAGGAGCTTGCTATTCTTTCGCAGCAGATGACTGGCACACTATTGAATAAATCCGTCCTCGAAGTCGCCTGCGGAACCGGGTATTGGACAGAACGAGCGGTGAAAGCGGCTAAGCGAATCGTCGGCATCGATATCCGTCCGGAAGTGCTGCAAATCGCCAGAGAGAAAGGGTCGCCGGAAGACAAAGTCCGGTTTGAGCTGGGCGACGCCTACAAGCTGGCCTCCGTTCCGGGTGAGTTCGACGCGGGGCTGGCTAACTTTTGGTTCTCGCATATCCCGAGGAACCGAATTGACGACTTCTTGACCGGCTTCCACGACAGACTCGGAACCGGGGCCGCGGTCTTTATGGCGGATAATGTGTATGTGGAAGGCCGGGGCGGGGAGCTGATCGTGAAGGAGGACAGCGAGGATACGTTCAAGCTGAGAGAGCTTGCTGACGGCTCGAAGCACGAGATCGTCAAAAACTATTATTCCAAGGAAGAGCTGCAGCGAATTTTCAAGCCCCATGCGAAAAACCTTGATATTTTTGTCGGAAGCAGCTTTTGGTACGTCAGCTACATCACCGCGTAAAAATAAAACACCCCCTGAAGCGCATCGAAAACCGTCCGGTTCTCCCATGCTCCTCCAGGGGCTGTTTTTTCACATCTCTATGCACCGATTAGGACAGATGCGGTTCGATCAAGCTTTTCAGATCGTTCAGCGGTCTGAAGCCGACGGCGGTTTGCACCACTTCGCCGTTTTTGAACAGCTTCAGCGTCGGGATGCTCATGACCCCGTAGTTGCCGGCCGTCTCCGGATTGTCGTCGACGTTCAGCTTAGCGATCGTGATTTTATCGCCGAGTCGCTCGTTCAGTTCTTCCAGAACGGGAGCGATCATTTTGCAGGGACCGCACCACGGCGCCCAGAAGTCGACCAGTACGACGCCTTCTTTCACCGCTTCTTGAAAATGGGAATCTTGTACATTAACGATAGCCATCTCTCTCCACTCCTTAGTAAGGTTTATGATATATGGGGTAAATCCTGAATCCGCTTAGAAATCCAAATTCACGCGTCGGGGAAACCGGCGGTTCAGTCCGCTGATCCCAGATGCGGCTTGCATGCCCGCATGAGCCATGGCCTTCATTCGGCTGTCGGCCAGCTTCGAGGCCAGTTCCTGGAACCACTCGCGGTCGCGGGTCATCAGGGCCAAATCCATTAAGCCGCGAAGCGCTTCATATTCCGAGGGTGCACTTTCGGGAAGACGCTCAATATGGGTGAACCAGGCTTTAACGGAATTTCCGACGGCGGATTCATGGTCGCACTGCGTCACATGAATTTTGACCAAGCCGTTCTGATCGATTTGTTCCACATACCCGATAAAACGCTCATCCATCAGTGAGGTGCCGCTGACCCAATCTCCTACTTCGGGAGCCGTACGATTGTCGAGGTTCATTCCACTCACCCTTTCTTTGGTACAGTTCTGAACTGCTATAAAACCGATAACAGTTTATATACAAGAAAAGCTTCGATAAATGCTTTCGAACATGCCTGATGGAAGCTTTTCTATAAGACCGGAAAGGAAGCTCAGGCACTTATGGCTTCGACTTTCCAATCTATAAAAATATTACCCCTTGGACTGCTGCGTGACGCGTAATCTTTCCAGAACATGGGAAACGGTGAGGTGCTGCAAATAATTCAGCAGCTGCTGCTCGGCTTCCGTGAAGATTTCCTCCATCACTTCCGCCATATTGCAGGCCACCATGCAATCCTGCTCTACGTCTCCCGAACACCAGGCCGGCTTGATGGAACCGATCGAGGTCGTCCGGTAAATCTCGGCGAGTGTAACAACCTCAGGGTCGCAGCTCAGAAGATAACCTCCTCCGCCGCCTTCCTTCGTCGCAACATAGCCCATCTTCCGCAGACAGCTCATCACCTTGCGTACACGGGCCGGATGCGTGCAAACATTATGGGCGATCATATCGCTTGTGGCCATATGATCGGGACGGTAAGCGAGCAGCACCAGACTGTGTACCGCTATCGTAAACTCGCTGTTCACCGGAAGCCCCTCCCTGTCATCTCGTTTGCTTACTGTTATTATATTAATTACAGTTCGTTTTGTCAACAGCTCCCTTCTTAAAATTCATCCGCCCCTTGAGTTTTATTCCAACGAATGAAAAAACCTTATTGACATCTTTGACGCGTTAATAGTAGTATTTAATCATACTACTAAAAGAAAGGTTGGTTTTATACGATGACTACTGCACTAAACGTATCCTTGATTCGCGAGTTGATGACGGAGGCCGGAGTAAGGCTCGAGGAGGTTTGGAAGCGGCAGGAGCGCTTTACCACCTTGGAGGAATTTACAGAGTACTTCGACCGGGAAAATGAAACCGCGGGTTCCACCCTACGCACTTCGCTTAGCAAGGCTTACCCTCACATCGCATGGTCGGATTCCGAATTTGATTTTGAGCGGCGCAGAAGCCCGAATTTGCCGGGGAATTCTGGGTTTGCGACCCGATTGACGGGGCCGTGCAATTTTTACAGGGCGTCTCTTCCTTTTCGATAGCCCTCTGCTTGATCCGCGGCGGCGAGCCGGTCGCTTCTTTCATTTACGATCCGGTTCAGAAGGAGTTTTTTCACGCTCTGAAGGGCGAGGGGGCTTTCTTGAACGGGGTTCGAATCCGGCCTTCGGCTAAGACGGATTTGTCGGTCTGCGTGCTGGCGACCACTCCTCCTGTAGCGTCTTATCAAGAGATCAGCTCCGCCGATCAATCCGTGGCAGGGTACAGCCGGAGGTCTTTGCCGCATGCATTCGCGGTACGGGCGCTTGGCTCCGTCTCGCTGCAGCTGGCTTATGTCGCTTGCGGACGGCTGGACGGCTATTTCGAGTACGGCGACGATCTGTATGATTGGATCGCGGGATCGCTCATTCTGACGGAATCCGGCGTCCGGGTCACAGGCATCGACGGAAGCTCGCCGTTTACTTATGGGACATCCGGCATCCTTGCGGCTAATTCGGAGCTGCATCAACAGCCGCATACTCTGCTTTCCGCTTAAATGAACAGATTTCGAGTTAAGAGTTGTCCTGGAACAGGAAACGGCCGGCCGCGAAATCCGCGAACCGGCCATTTTTACTATCTCCGGGCTTAAATGGTTATTGAAAAATCGCACCCCGCGCATACGGATTTTGCACATTTTGGATTCCCGCCATGCTGATTTGGGACACGCTTTGTTCCAGCCGCTGGCAAATTTGGGCACACTGCTGCATTTGCTGAATGGCCGTCTGGTGGCCTTGAAGCGCCATCTGGATCATTTGGGTAGCCTGCTGCTCCCGCTGAGCCAGTTGCTGCAGCCGCTGCGCGTTTTGCTGCTCCTGTTGGAGCATACGTTCATAGACCGCACTCGCCTGCTGCGTTTGCTGGATCAGTTGCTGAATCGTTTGACGGCACTGCTGCAGCTGTTGGTTCGCATTAAACATCATGGCGTGAATCCTCCCTGGAGAATAGAATGTCGGGGTTTTAAGCCCATTCTATTTTGCATTCCTTGCTCCGTCTTTATGCTGGGAAAGCCCGGAGCTTGCGGTCATAGGTGAAGCGTTTTTAGGGCATCTTAAGGGAAAGGAGCGTGTCCGTCAATGCGTGCATTTTCTCATCTTTTTCATCATTATTGGTCGCCCGTATTCCTGCTGCTGGTCGCAGGCTTCGCCGCCTTCTTCGTCTACAAGGCCTGGGACCGGATCACCGTAAAAGGCGACTGGGAGAAAATAATCCTTATCGGAATCTCTTCATAGATGCCAGACCGGATTTAGCGAAACATAAAGAGTCTGATGTTATAACAATAAAAAAACGGAAGCCCCCTGCATCCTGCAGATGACTTCCGATCCATCCCTCTAAACCAGCGCTTTTTTCGCGATATCCGTGCGGTAATGCTTGCCTTGGAAACGAATGCGATCCGCATCCGCATACGCCTTGGCTCTTGCTTCGGCGATGTCCTTCCCGAGTGCCGTAACGCCGAGCACGCGGCCCCCGTTCGTGACGATCGCGCCGTCCTTCTTCGCCGTTCCGGCATGGAACACGATCGAATCCTGAACGGCGTCCAGCCCTTCGATCGGGAGTCCTTTCGGGTACGGACCCGGATATCCTTCTGAAGCCAGGATGACGCAGACCGCCGCCTCATCGCTCCACTGAATATCCATCTGGTTCAAACGGCCGTTCACGGTTGCGAGGAAAATGTCCAGCAGATCCGTCTTCAGCCGTGGCAGAACAACCTGGGTCTCCGGATCGCCGAACCGGGCATTGAATTCGATCGTCTTCGGACCGCTTGGCGTCAGCATCAGACCGGCGAACAGGACGCCGCGGAACGGGCGGCCTTCCGCCACCATCGCGCGGGCTGTCGGCTTGATGATCGTTTCGATTGCCTCGTCGATGACCGACTGCGGAATGTGCGGAAGCGGCGTGTACGTCCCCATTCCTCCCGTATTCGGGCCTTGATCGCCGTCAAATACGGGTTTATGGTCCTGTGCCGGAACCATCGGCCGAACGGTTTCTCCATCCACGAAGGAAAGAATCGACATTTCCTGTCCGGTCAGGAATTCCTCAATGACCACTTGGTTACCGGACTCCCCGAATACCTTGGCTACCATAATGTCATGCAGCGCTTTTTCCGCTTCCTCCAGGGTTTGGGCGATGATGACACCCTTCCCTGCGGCAAGCCCGTCCGCTTTGATAACATAAGGCGGCTGCAGCTTCGACAAATAAGCGCGCGCATCCTCGTAATGTTTGAACGACTCGTAAGCCGCGGTCGGGATATTATATTTCCTCAGCAGATTCTTCGTAAATACTTTGCTTCCCTCGATTTCGGCTGCATCTGCCCGCGGCCCGAACACCGTAATCTGCTTCGCCTCCAAATGGTCCACGATGCCTTCCGCCAGCGGATCATCCGGCCCAATCACGACCAGATCGATTTCATTGTCGCATGCAAACTGCGCGATTTCCTCGAACTGATTCACCTGGATCGGCACACATTCGGCGATTTCAGCAATCCCGCCGTTGCCCGGAGCGCAGTACAGCTCGCTTACTTTCGGGCTTTTCTTCAGCGCCCAGCAAATCGCATGCTCGCGGCCGCCGCCGCCAACTACCAATATCCGCACGTCGTTACGCCCCCTATTCCTTGTTCACAACCAGCAGCTCGGTTTCGCCGCTTTCGATCTCAATCGTTTTAACAAGCAGCGAGATCTTGTTCTCCTCGTTCAGCACTTTCCAGTACGTGTCCGCAATCGATTGAATATCATTCATGAGCGGTACAAGAGCCGGTTCCCCTTGGAAGGAAGGAAGCGGATTGCCGTCCCCTTGATACGTATGAATGCAGTGGCCGAAGCCGGGCAGCGCTTTTTCATAGGTGTACGTATGGCGCAGCGTCTGGTCTTCCGTGTTGCCGCTCGATTTCAGAATGGACAGCTTATACGCGAATTGGCCGTCCTTCAGGTCCACTAGCCCGCTGATACGCGGCGTAAAGTTGGGCGCATCCGGCTCGTATGTCCGGGCAGCAAGCGCTGCTTCAAAGGAGCCGCCCGCCTGCAGCGCTTCATAAATCGTATCGGTTTGGTCGCCGTTCGTCACGATGTGAGCGCCATTTACATGCCTCACCGGATAGTAAATGATAAGCGAGGGATCCGTCAATTTGGCCGGGTCTTTGGCTTCCGTACGGACAAAGCCGTTCTCTTCCTGAATAAATACGCGGTTGCGGCTGTTCTCGCTGCGTCCCATGATCCAATACACTTGAACGAGCCTCAATCCGTCCGGCGTCAGGCCGATAACGATCCCCCGTCCCGGGTAGGCATTATTTTGCAAGGTGTTTAAATATTGATCCGCCTGAACGGCTCTTCTCGTAGTCACGGTCGGTTTCCCTCCAAGGAATAACGGATTAGTGGTGGAACAAACGAACGCCGGAGTAAGCCATCACCATGCCGTAATCGTTCGCGGCTTTGACGACTTCCTCGTCACGCATGGAGCTTCCGGCTTGAACGACGTATTTCACGCCGCTGCGGCTGGCACGGTCCAGGTTGTCGCGGAACGGCAGGAAAGCGTCGGAGCCGTAGGATACGCCCTGCAGCTTGTTCAGCCATTCCCGCTTCTCTTCGCGCGACAGGCGGGCGGGTACTTCGTCGAAGCAGGCTTCCCAAGCGACCTGTTCCACCGGCGTTAGCTCCTCTTCGAGCCACAGGTCGATAGCGTTGTTCTGCTCGGCGCGGGAGAGCCCTTGGCGGAATTTCATGTTCAGCGCCGTCGGATGCTGTCTGAGGAACCAGCGGTCCGCTTTGTCGCCGGCGAGGCGCGTACAGTGAATCCGGGACTGCTGCCCGGCGCCGATGCCGATCGTTTGTCCGTCCAGGGTGTAGCAGATGGAGTTGGACTGTGTATATTTCAGCGTTACAAGCGCGATAAGCAGGTCTCTCTTGGCGCTTTCGGGCAAATCTTTATTTTCGGTAACGATTTTGTCCAGTGCGGAAGCGTCGATCACCGCATCATTGCGTTCTTGCTGCAGCGTAAGGCCGAACAGCGTGCGGGTTTCCACCGGATTCGGGACATAGTCCGGATCGATTTGCAGGATGAGGTAGCCGCCGTTCTTCTTCGCCTTCAGGATCGCGAGCGCCTCGTCAGTGTAACCTGGAGCCACAACCAGATCGGATACCTCGCGCTTCAGCGACTGCGCTGTGGAAGCATCCACCACGTCGCTAAGCGCCGCGGCATCGCCGAAGGAGGACATCCGGTCCGCGCCGCGGGCACGGGCATAGGCGGTGGCCAGCGGAGACAGCTCGAGGCCTTCTACGAAGTAAGCTTTTTCAGGGTATCGTTCAAAGGAGTAGCGACGGCGGCACCGGCCGGGCTTACGTGTTTGAACGAAGCCGCGCCCGGAAGACCGGTAGCGCGGCGCAGCTCGCGGGCAAGCTGGAAACCGTTCAGAGCATCCAGCAGGTTGATAAAGCCCGGATCCCCGTTCAGCACCTTGATCGGCGACTCGCCTTCGGTATAGATTTTCGCTTGCTTTTGATGCGGATTCATGCCGTAACGCAGCTCCAGCACGTCCGTGCCGTTTTTCGTCTGGCTCATGATTGGATCCCATCCTTCGGTTTGTTGTTGGCAATACGGTCTAAATCGATGTTCCCCGCTGCAATATCTTGAATCACCTGCGGGTACAATTCATGCTCTATCGGATGAATGCGTTCGCTCAGCGTTTCTTCGGTATCCTCCGGGCGAATGTCAAGGGCCCGCTGCGCCAGAATCGGCCCGCTGTCCAGCCCCCGTCCACCAGATGCACCGTCACACCGGTCACCTTCACGCCGTGCTCCAGTGCCTGCCGGACGGCATGCAGCCCCGGAAAGGAAGGCAGCGGCGAAGGGTGAATATTGATCATTCTTCCCCAATAAGCGTCGACCAGTACAGGGGTCAAAATCCGCATGTACCCGGCCAGCACGACGAGGTCGATGTCCTTCTCCCGCATGACCGTACGAGAATTTCCTGTTCGTAGGCTTCGCGGCTCGGATATTCCTTCGGGCGGAACGTATACACCGGCACCCCGGCCGTCTGCGCCCGTTCTACGACCTTGGCCTGCGGCCGGTCGCAAACCAAAAGCTCGATGCGAGCATCGAGCCTGCCTGCCTTCACCGCGTTCACGATCGCTTGAAAGTTGCTTCCAGCCGCCGGAAGCGAACACGGCGATGCGTAACGGCTCCTTTCTCATACGATCGCCCCGTTGAACGTCACTTGGCGCGAGCCTGCCGTGACGCGGCCGAGCGTATAAGCCTTTTCCCCATGCTGCTCGAACACCTGCTTCGCTGCTTCCGCCTGGTCCTCGGGTACGATCACGACCATGCCGATCCCCATATTGAAGGTACGGAACATGTCGTTGTTGCTGATCGACCCTTCCCGCTGCATGAGCTGGAAAATCGGCAGAATCGGCCAGGAGCCGTAGTCGATCTCCACATTCACACCCTCAGGCAGCACGCGCGGAATGTTCTCCAGGAAGCCGCCGCCCGTAATGTGGGCCATGCCTTTGATTTGAACCTGCTCCAGAGCCGCGAGAATCGGTTTCACATAAATCTTCGTCGGGGTAAGCAGCACGTCGCCCAGCTTGCCCCCCAGCTCCGCTACTTCATCCTGGAGCTTGTAGCCTTTATTCTCAAGCAGCAGCTTGCGGACTAGCGAAAAGCCGTTGCTGTGCACGCCGCTCGACGCAAGACCGAGAACGACGTCTCCCGGTTGGATCTTGGAGCCGTCGATGATTTTCTTCTTGTCGACGATGGCCACGTTGAAGCCGGCGATATCGTACTCGCCTTCGCTGTACATGCCCGGCATTTCCGCCGTTTCGCCGCCGATGAGGGCGCGGCCCGCCTGCACGCGACCGTCGCTGATGCCTTTGATGATCGCTTCGATTTTCTCCGGAATGACCCGGTCACAGGCCAGATAGTCGAGGAAAAAGAGCGGCTCCGCACCCTGCACGACCACATCGTTTACGCACATCGCCACGGCGTCGATGCCGATCGTATCGTGCTTATCCATCGCGAATGCGATCTTCAGCTTCGTCCCGACGCCGTCGGTACCGGATACAAGCACCGGCTCCTCGTATTTATCTTTGTTTAAGCCGAACAGCGCGCCGAAGCCGCCCAGATCGGTGAGCACCTCGGGGCGGAATGTCCTCTTGACATGCTTCTTCATGCGTTCCACGGCTTCATTGCCTGCGGCGATGTCTACGCCGGCTTGTTTATATGCATCGGACACGTTCGTTCCTCCTTGTAGGGGTTAATCACAGCCGCGGACCCAGAGCGGCTTCATCGGGTACCGGCGTCGGGTAGCGGTTGTCGAAGCAGGCGGTGCAGTAGCCGCGGGTGACATCCGAATTCGTCTGACCGATCGCCGACAAGAGCCCTTCCTTGCTCAGAAAATGCAGCGAGTCCGCATTGATCGCCTTGCGGATTTCTTCCACCGACTTCACCGAAGCAATCAGCTCCGTGCGGCTCGGCGTATCGATACCGTAGAAGCACGGATTCGCGAACGGCGGCGAGCTGATCCGCATATGCACTTCCTTCGCTCCCGCTTCGCGGAGCAGGTTGACGATGCGCAGGGAGGTCGTGCCGCGCACGATCGAGTCGTCGATGATGACGACGCGCTTGCCGTCAACGATGCTGCGCACGGCGGACAGCTTCATCTTCACGCCCTGCTCGCGCAGCTCCTGGCTCGGTTGGATGAATGTCCGTCCGGTGTAGCGATTTTTGATCAGCCCGAGCTCATAAGGGATCCCCGTCTGTTCGGCAAAACCGATCGCAGCCGAAATGCTCGAGTCCGGCACGCCGGTAACGACATCGGCATCGACGAACGATTCGATCGCCAGTCGCTTGCCCATTCGCTTACGGGCGGAATGGATGTTCACCGCATCCACGTCGCTGTCGGGGCGGGCAAAATAAATAAATTCCATCGCGCAGATCGCGCGCCGCTTAATCGGCGAGAACCGGTCCTCCGTCACCCGTCCGGTTTTGATGTCAAGCACCAGCAGCTCGCCGGGCTCGACATCGCGGTAATAAGCGCCCCCTACCGCATCGAACGCACAGGATTCGGATGCGAACAGCCAGGCGTTGCCCATCCGTCCGGCCACAAACGGACGAAGGCCGTGCGGATCGCGGGCCGCAATCAGCTTGTCCTGAGTCATGAACAGGAAGGCATAAGCGCCCTCGACCTTCAGCGGCGCTTCCTTGACGGCGAGCACAATGTCGTCATGCTTGGAGCGCGCAATCAGATGCGCCACCACTTCCGTATCGCTTGTCGTCTGGAAGATCGAGCCCTGCTTCTCCAGATCTCGCTTGATCTCCGGCGCGTTCGTCAGGTTACCGTTCGTGGCGATCGCCAGATCCCCTTCACGGTACTTGAAGACGAGCGGCTGCGCGTTCGCCAGCTTGCTCTCGCCTGAAGTCGAATAGCGGACGTGAGCGATCGAAGTCGAGCCGGTCATCTGCGGAAGGTTGTCCTGATTGAAAACCTCCTTGACCAGTCCCATCCCGCGGTGATAGCGGAACTCTTGGCCGTCGGACACGCAGATGCCTGCACTTTCCTGCCCGCGGTGCTGCAGGGCATGCAGACCGTAATAAGAGAGCGAGGCGGCATCGGCATGACCGAACACGCCGAAGACACCGCACTCCTCGCCCAGCTTGTCGAACAGACCCGCATGGGCATTTACGCCTTCATTATAGAAATCTCCGGTCCAGAGCCGGGGAGAACGTCCTTGTCCGTCAGCCTTCAGTTCATCAGACATGGAATCGCATCCTTCCAAACCTTTTCTAGTTGTGTTACAGATGCATGGATGACCGAATTACCCTTCACCGCGATTTGCAGCGTATCGCCGCCTACGGTGCCCAGCACTTGAACCGGTACGCCCGCCGCTTCGATCAGCTGCTTCAAAGCGTCCGCCTTGTCCGGAGCCGCGCTGAGCAGCACCCGGGACTGGCTTTCGCTGAACAGTGCCACATCGCTGCGCAGTTCGGTTGCAAACTCTACCTTTGCACCCAGGCATCCGCTGATGCAGCTTTCCGCCAGTGCTACAGCCAGACCGCCCTCTGCAAGGTCGTGCGCCGAAGCGACAAGGCCCTGTTGAATGGCGCGAAGCAGCGTATCCTGCAGCTTTTTCTCCACGTCAAGGTCAATTTGCGGCGGACGCCCCTCCGTTACGCCGTGAATGACGTATTGGAATTCACTGCCGCCGAGCTCCGCTTTCGTTTCGCCAAGCAGGAAGATAACGTCGCCTTCCCGTTTAAACCCCTGCGTTGTGATGTGATCCGTATCGTGCACAAGGCCCACCATCCCGACGACCGGCGTCGGATAAATCGCGCCTTTGGCGTTCTCGTTGTACAAGCTGACGTTCCCGCCGATGACCGGCGTATTCAGCTTGCGGCAGGCTTCAGCCATGCCGTCGACGGCCTTTTCCAGCCGCCAGAAAATTTCCGGCTTCTCCGGACTGCCGAAGTTCAGGTTGTCCGTAATGGCCAAGGGCTCGGCACCGGAGCAGACGTTATTGCGCGCCGCTTCCGCTACCGCAATCATGCCGCCGACTTCCGGATCGAGGTACACGTAACGGCCGTTGCAGTCCGTCGACATCGACAGCGCCTTGCGGGAGCCGTGAATCGTCACCACCGCCGCATCGGAACCCGGCTGAACCGCCGTGCTCGTACGAACCATATAATCGTATTGGTTGTAAACCCACTCTTTGCTTGCTACCGTCGGGGAAGCCAGCACCTTCTCCAGCGCCCCGTTCAAATCCGTCACTTCCGGATACCGCAGCGTATCCACCTTCGCATTGGCCTCATAGTATGCAGGCACGGCCGACGGCTTATGATACATCGGACACTCGTCCACGAGCGCTTTTACCGGCATATTCCCGACCAGCTCGCCCCGGTGGTACAGCTTCAGGTTGCCGTCGTCGGTTACTTTGCCGACCTTCGCGCAGTGCAGGCCCCAGCGTTCGAAAATCGCTTTCGCCTGCTCCTCATGCTCCGGCTTTACGACGAACAGCATGCGCTCCTGGGACTCCGACAGCATCATTTCGTAAGGCGTCATGCCTTCTTCGCGCTGAGGCACCTCATCCAGGTAAAGCTCCATGCCGTTGCCCGCCTTGCTTGCCATTTCCGAGCTCGAGCAGGTAAGGCCTGCAGCGCCCATATCCTGAATCCCGACGACAATGCCGGAATTGATCAGCTCAAGACATGCCTCCAGGACAAGCTTCTCCATGAACGGATCGCCGACCTGCACCGCCGAGCGCTTCGCTTCGGATTCCGCCGTCAAATCCTCGGATGCGAACGTCGCCCCATGGATGCCGTCGCGTCCCGTAGCAGGCCCTACATAGAATACCGGGTTGCCGACGCCTTTGGCCACGCCTTTTTGAATCTTGTCGTGATCGATCAAACCGACGCACATCGCATTGACGAGCGGGTTGCCCTCATAGCTCTCGTCGAACATCACTTCACCGCCGACGGTCGGAATGCCGATGCAGTTACCGTAGCCGGCGATTCCCGCTACGACGTGCTCGAACAAATATTTCACCCGGTCGTTCTCCAGTCGTCCGAACCGCAAGGAATTGAGAACCGCCACCGGGCGCGCGCCCATCGAGAAAATATCGCGGATAATCCCGCCTACACCGGTAGCCGCGCCTTGGTAGGGCTCCACGGCCGAAGGGTGGTTATGGCTTTCAATTTTGAACACGACCGCCTGGTTATCGCCAATATCGACAATCCCTGCGCCTTCGCCCGGCCCCATCAGGACCCGAGGCCCGCTCGTCGGGAATTTTCTCAGCACGGCCTTGGAATTCTTGTAAGAGCAGTGCTCGGACCACATGACGCTGAACACGCCGATTTCCACATAATTCGGTTTCCGGCCAAGGAAGCCGCAAATTTTCGCATATTCTTCATCGGTTACGCCGAACTGCTTATAGATCTTCTGCTCCGCGATTTGTTCCGCCGTTGGTTCCTTAGTTGACAGTTGCTGCGCCATGTCGTTCCCTCCACGTGCTCAAAATCGATGTAAACATCCGCTTGCCGTCCGCCGAGCCGAGCAGCTCGCTGACCGCTCTCTCCGGGTGCGGCATCATGCCGAGCACGGTGCCCGTTTTGTTACAAATGCCCGCGATATCCTCGACGGAGCCGTTCGGATTCTCACCCGCTTTATAACGGAACACGATCTGGTTGTTCGCCTTCAACTCCGCCAGCGTCGCGTCGTCACAGAAGTAATTGCCTTCGCCGTGTGCGATAGGAATGTTGATGAGCTCCCCTTGCTTATATTCCGATGTAAAAGGCGTTGCCGCATTCTCCACCTGCAGAAGCGCCGCGTGGCGCCGAAACTTAAGCCCGTTGTTGCGCATCAGCGCTCCAGGCAGCAGACCCGCTTCCGTCAGAATCTGGAATCCGTTGCAGATCCCGAGCACATACTTGCCTTCCTCCGCCGCCTTCTTCAGGGCGCCCATCACTGGAGCAAACCGGGCGATCGCGCCGCGCTGGAGGTAATCGCCGTAGGAAAAGCCGCCCGGCACGAGAATACAATCATACTTGGATAAATCCGTCTCCGTATGCCATACGTAATCTACAGGCTGGCCAATCGTATCCTCGACCGCTTTGTAGCAGTCGATATCACAGTTGGAGCCGGGAAATACCAGTACCGCGAAATTCATTTCTTCTGTCCTCCCTGGGATAAGTCGGGCTTTCCCGCAAAATTAACTCGGAATGAAGCTTTTAACGCTTCACTTCGGTTTGATGGAGCTCGTACCGGTAGTCCTCGATCACCGTGTTGGCCAGCGACTTCTCACACATCGCTTTCACACGCTCTTCCGCCGCTGCGACATCGTCCGTATTCAGTTCAAGCTCCATATACTTGCCGATCCGGACCTTCTCCACCTCGTCAAATCCCATCGAATGCAGTGCGCCCTGCACCGCCGTGCCCTGCACATCGAGAACGCTTTGCTTAATCGTCACATACACGGTCGCTTTTAACATCGGAATAAGTACCTCCTAAAAGTGTGGGTTCACCCTGCAAAGATGCGGCCCGGTCTCCCGTTCTTCCGCCCTTGTCTCATTCGTGCCTATTTTCCAAAAATAAGTCCTGAAATTCGTTATCTTAATCCGTTCATAGAAGGCCGCTACCCCTGCACCAAACGGTTATAAATATCGCGGTACCGCCGCGATGTCTCTTCCACCACGTCTGCCGGCGCCGGGTCAGGCTCGCTGTTCTTGTCCCAACCGGTACTGGACAGATAGGTTCTGACCGGCTCCTTGTCCATCCCGTCGATCTCGATGTCGAGTTCGTACTTTTCCTTCGCCCAGAACCGCGACGAATCCGGCGTGAAGATTTCATCGATCAAAATCAGCTCGCCGTCAATCAGCCCGAACTCAAACTTCGTATCGGCCAAAATAATGCCCCGCTCCTCGCAGAACGCGCGGGCGAATTCGTACAGCTCGATGCTCTTCGCTTCCAGCTTCGCCGTCAGCTCCGCGCCGACGAGCTCCTTCATCCGCTCGATCGAGATGTCCTCGTCATGCCCGACGTCGTTCTTCGCCGCAGGCGTGAAGATCGGTCGCGGGAAACGCTCGTTTTTGCGCATCCCGGCAGGCAAACTTATGCCCGTTGATTTCGCCGGTGTTCTGGTACTGCCGCCAGCCGCCGCCGGTGATGTACCCGCGGACCACGCACTCGATATCGATGCGCTCCGCCTTCTTCGTAACCATGAAACGGTCCTTCATGATCTCCCGGTCCGTAACCACATCGCCGAGCCGATCCACGTTCCCGTGCACCAGGTGATTCGGGATCAAATGCTTCGTTCGCTCAAACCAAAACTTGCTGAGGCCGTTCAGCACATTGCCCTTATCCGGTACGGCCGGACTGAGCACCCAGTCGAAGGCCGAGATCCGGTCGGTTACCGCGATCAGGTAATGCTCCCCCAGGTCGTACAGCTCGCGAACCTTGCCTTTGTACAGCAATGGCGCTTTTACAAACGGCTCTGCGGTCGATATGGCAGTGGTCGTCGTTCCGCTCATGGTTTTCCTCTCCTTTTACCCCTTATTTCAAGCCAAGACGCTCGAAAATCGTATCCACATGCTTCAAATGCCAGCTCGGATTGAAGGCATCGTCGATCTCTTCCAAACTGAGGTATTCCCGGATTTCCGGGGTATTCTCCACAATTTCGCGGAAAGAGCGCTGCGTCTCCCACGCTTCCATCGCACGAGGCTGTACCGTATCGTATGCCTTCTCGCGGCTGAAGCCTTTGTCGATCAGCTTTGTCATCACGCGGCCGGAGAACGGTACGCCGTAGGTGCTTTGCATGTTGCGCTTCATATTTTCCGGGAATACCGTCAGGTTCTTAATGATGTTGCCCAGACGGTTCAGCATGTAGTTCAGCAGGATCGTCGCATCCGGCAAAATGATCCGCTCGACCGAGGAATGCGAGATATCGCGTTCGTGCCACAGCGGCACATTCTCGTAGGCCGACAGCATGTGGCCGCGGATGACGCGGGCCAGGCCCGAGATGCTTTCGCAGCCGATCGGGTTGCGCTTGTGAGGCATCGCCGACGAGCCCTTCTGGCCCTTCGCGAACGGCTCCTCCACTTCGCGGAACTCGCTCTTCTGCAGCGCGCGGATTTCCGTCGCGAACTTGTCGAGCGAGGTGGCGATCAGTGCCAGCGTCGCCATGTACTCGGCGTGGCGGTCGCGCTGCAGCGTTTGCGTCGAGATCGGTGCCGGCTTCGTGCCGAGCTTGGAGCAGACGTACGACTCCACGAACGGATCGATGTTGGCGTAGGTGCCCACCGCACCGGAGATTTTGCCGTACTGCACACCGTCCGCCGCGAACCGGAAGCGCTCCAGGTTGCGCTTCATTTCCTCGTACCAGAGCGCCATTTTCAGACCGAACGTCGTCGGCTCCGCATGAACCCCGTGTGTCCGCCCCATCATCGGCGTATCTTTATAAGCAATCGCTTTGCCTTTAAGAATCTCGATAAAATTCAGCAGGTCCTTCTCCAAAATTTCATTCGCCTGCTTTAGCAGATAGCCGAGCGCCGTGTCCACCACGTCGGTCGACGTGAGCCCGTAATGCACCCACTTGCGCTCTTCGCCCAGCGTTTCGGAGACCGCACGGGTAAAGGCGATCACGTCGTGGCGGGTTTCCTGCTCGATTTCGTAGATCCGGTCAATGTTGAAGCCTGCGTTCTTCCGCAGTTCCACTACGTCTTCCTTCGGGATGACGCCAAGCTCGGACCAAGCCTCGCAGGAGAGGATCTCCACCTCAAGCCATGCCTTGAATTTGTTTTCCTCCGTCCAAATCCGGCCCATTTCGGGTCTTGTATAACGATCGATCATGATTTCCCCATCCTCCGTATATTTCGTTCACATCTCGTATCCCAGCCTGTCCCAGGACAAGCATCGCACTGCCTTTTATTTGTTAGGCTCCCAAACCTTCGAAGCCTCTATCCAGCGAAAAGCATCTTCCGGCGAATCCGCCAGCAGATTGACATGGCCCATCTTGCGGCCCCGCTTGGCCTCGGCCTTGCCGTATAAGTGAAGCTTCGCCGTCACACCCGGCACGGCCCGCTCCGCTTCCGGCTTCACGATCCATTCGAGCAGCGGCTCCACATGCTCGCCGAGCACATTGACCATGACGACCGGCGTCATCAGCTCCGTTCCGCCGAGCGGCAGATTGCAAATCGCCCGCACATGCTGCTCGAACTGCGAAGTCCGGCACGCTTCCATCGTATAGTGCCCGGAATTATGCGGCCGCGGTGCCAGCTCGTTTACATACAGCTCGCCTTCCGGCGTCAGGAACATCTCGACGGCGATCAGCCCGATGACATCAAGCTCTTCCGCAATCCGCTCCGCCATACGCTGCGCTTTCGCCAGCACCTCTTCCGAAGCCCGAGCCGGTACGATCGACAGATGCAAAATGTTGTTCACATGCACATTCTCCGCCGCAGGGAAGCTCTTAACCTCCCCTGCGGACTCCGGGCCGCGATAACAGAAAGCTCTTTGCTGAAATGCACGAACTGCTCCAGGACCAGCTCCGTACCCGCCTTGCTCAGCGTATCGTAGGCCTCCGGCACTTCCTCCGGCGTCCGGATCACCCACTGCCCTTTGCCGTCATAGCCGCCCGTTGCCGTTTTGAGCACGCAAGGCGTACCGAATCGCTCCACCGCTTCCCGCAATCCATCCAAGCTTGTAATTTCAGCGTATGGCGCTACCTGGACTCCGGCGGCTTCAATCGCCCGCTTCTCCCGAAGCCGGTGCTGGGTTGTATACAATAGCTGACTGCCCTGGGGCACATACGATTCCTTCATTAACAGGGAAGTGACTTCCGCATCGACGTTCTCGAATTCGTAAGTGATGACGTCCGCCAGCTCAGCCAGCTCCCGCGCCGCCTGAATATCATGGTAAGCCGCCGTAATTTGTTTGTCCGCCACTTGTCCGCACGGCGCATCCGGCGTCGGATCAAGCGTTACGAACCGGTACCCCATCGCCCGGCCGGCCAGTGCGAGCATCCGGCCGAGCTGCCCGCCGCCGAGCACGCCGATCGTTCCGCCGGGGGCAATTACCTTGGACGGATCGTAGGCCTTTGTCTCCCGAGTCATTCCAGCACGCTCTTTTCTATGACAGTCTGTGCAATCCGTTCCCGCCGCTCCTTAACCTTCCGCTGAAGCGCCGGATCGAACGAGCCGAGCATTTGCACGGCCAGCGACCCTGCATTCGTTGCTCCTGCATGTCCAATCGCCACAGTCGCCACCGGCACACCACCCGGCATTTGCACAATCGACAGCAGCGAATCGAGCCCGTTCAACGTCGAGGTTTTGACCGGCACGCCGATCACCGGCGACACTGTCTTGGCCGCCACCATACCCGGCAGATGCGCCGCGCCGCCGGCACCGGCGATGATCACCTTTAGCCCGCGTTCCGCCGCCGATTCCGCGTACTCGAACATCATATCCGGTGTACGATGCGCGGAGACCACCTTTTTCTCGTATGGCACTTCAAGCTCTTCCAGCACCTCGCAAGCATGCTTCATCGTTTCCCAGTCGGACTGGCTTCCCATAATGACTCCAACAAGCACAGACATTGCGTACCCTCCGCCATTTTTTTCTATATCATTAAAAAACAAAACGTCCTGAACGGCACCCCATAGGAGTCACCGCAAGGACGACAAGAACGGCCCGAAGCGCAAGCTAAGGCCAAGCACAGATGTGCCGACCTCCCATTGCAACGCTTCCTCGTAGTCCAAAAATTTATGGTTTTCGGGTAGAAACTTTCGGGCCATATTCCCGACATTATACGAGTTATTCTGATATATTTCAGCAAATAAAATGCCTGATTTCACTCTTCCAGTTTAGCAGTGTTTAACACATCATGTCAACTAGAAAAGACGAACATTTTTTAAATGGGTCCAAAAAATAGTTCGCATTTCACAGGATGTTCACGAGATTTTCACGGGTTTCGCGAAAAATTTGATTTTAAATCCTTGAGTTCCGCCAAGCTTTGCCTGACTTCGTCCGCTGACAGGTTCCCGGACTCCAGTTTTTCGGCCGGCAATCCGAGCCAGCCTTCATAAATCCGGATGCCTTCCTCGAGCATTGCATTGCGCTCCACGTGCCGTCCTTCCTTCTCCAGCTCCCCGAGCAGGAAGAACAGCGTATCCTCCGCCCGTCCGAATCGTTCTCCTTCTATATAATAGGCCCACTCCAGCTGCAGCAGCTCCGCCTTCCTCGGGGCCTTGCCCGCCTGGTCCAGCAAAGCATCGATTCGGGGATCCAGCTCCTCCCGGTATCCGGCGCCTTCATCCGATGCCCTTACGGACAGAAGGATCTCCGCCGATTTTAACAGCAGCCGCCGGGCGGCCTCCTGCTCTCCGGCGTCCTGCAGCACCGCGGCCTGCGCCTGCATCAACTCGCCGAGTACGAGCGATTTCCCTACATCCGCCGTTCCGTTCTTGGAAAGAAGCTTCAGGACCTCTACGGCCGAAAGTCCCTGCAGGAGCTTGGAGTTCAGCCCGAGAAGCTGGCGAATCGCTTGGTTGAGCAGCTCAAGCGCCTCCTGAAGCCGCCGGTTTTGCCTCATAATACCCGATCTATAAATATATCCTGCGGCCTGCTCGATCATCTTAAGTATGGTATCCCTTTGGTACATCCGTCTCCCCTTTTCCTCCGAACCCTCATAAACCGGGCTTTCGCCCCGAACTCTCTTTTATTGTACCGCAGTTCCCCTGCAGAGGGAAAAGCATTCTTCCAGCGCGCGGAAGGGATTGGATGATTTTATGCATTGATCGGCCAGTCCAAGCTGTGGTAAATTCTTAAGAGCCGAATCGCACAGTTTTTTGTGTACGTACGGGGGACATCTACACCATGGGGTGAATGTTTGCGGGCTATGACAGCCGCGAGCTAGGGAGCATACCTCTTCCCGAACCCGACAACTAACCTCGGAGGCCAATAGGAGGGAAAACAGAATGAACAGTTTCAAAAGCATGCTGATCGCATGCATGTTTGCTTTGTCGTCTTTCGCGTCCGCGAGCCGTCCCGGCATTTGCGGCCGAAGCGCCGCAAAAGCTGGCGCAAGACGTCAAAGTGCAGGTTAACGACGCCCTGGTGCAGTTTCCGGATGCCCAGCCGTTCGTGGATGAGAATCATAAGCTTCAGGTTCCTACCCGCATTGTTGCGGACAAGCTTGGACTGCAGGTCCAATGGGAACCGGCCGGATCCGAAATCAAAGTAACCTTGAAAAACGATAAAAAAACCATAACCATGACAACGGGTGACGATAGCGTCGATATCGATGGTAAAACAACCCCAAGTCCCGATACCATTGCGCTCGTGGATGGACGCGTATATGCTCCTTTCCGCCTGATTGCGGATACCTTCGGCATTCAGACGCAATGGGACGGCTCGAACCGCATCGCCATCCTCGGTCTTGACGGCAAATACCACGCCCCGGCTTGGTATCGTCAGGCTAAGCAGGCGCAGGCAGCACCTGCCTTCAAAAAAGTGATCAGCGCCAAAGCTACGGCCTATACCGCCTCCCCTGAAGAGAACGGCGGTTATGCATCTCTTGATTATATGGGTAACAAGCTCAAGCTTGGTACCATTGCCGTAGATCCTTCCGTCATTCCGCTTGGATCGAAGGTGTACATCGAAGGCTATAATTACGACGGCTTACCCGCAGGCGGCATGTATGCCACCGCAACGGACATCGGCGGTGCCATCAAAGGCAACCACGTCGACATCTTCCTGCCTGAAAGCCCTGCTAAAGCCAGCAATTTCGGAGTGCAGTCGGTTAAAATATCGCTGCTGGGCTCCTAACATACACTGACATCATGATTCTCATCCAAAACCGGAAAAGCAGTCGTTCCCAAGCGGAGCGGTCGCTTTTTTTTGCCGCCTGCGCAGGCTGTATACTTTCTATTTAAACGTCCAACCTAACCTATAAAACAGGCCGGAAAGGAGAAGCGGCAATGAAACCCCGGATTTTTCTTAAGCTTCTGTTCTCCCTGTTTGTCGCTTCGCTTACAACGGCGGCGGTCTCAGCCCCTCGAAGCGAAGTTGTGTCCAAGATCGAGACGGATCAAAAATGGATTGCCATCACTTTTGACGATGGTCCCAATCCCGTTTATACACCGCAGATCCTGGATCTCTTGAAGCAGTACAACGCCAAAGCGACCTTTTTCGTCCTCGGCAAACGAGTTCAGATGTATCCGGCGATCGCCATTCGTGAAGTGAATGAGGGCCATGAAATCGCCAATCATACCTTCGACCACCATTTTCTGAAGAATTACCCCGCCCAAAAGCTCGTCGACGAGATCCGTCAAACCCAAGAGGTCATCTTCGATATTACCGAACAGATGCCGCACGTATTCCGTCCCCGGGCGGATTTTATAACGACGCTCTGCTCGATTCGATGAAAGAAGACAAGCTGACCGTAGTGATGTGGTCGTGGTACCAGGATACCAGGGACTGGCGTAAGCCCGGAGTGGATAAAATCGTCTCGCAGGTACTAAGCAACGTGCATAACGGCGACATCATCCTGTTCCACGACCTGCAGGGTGACTGCAGTCAGACCGTAGAGGCGCTGAAGCGAATTCTGCCGGAGCTGCAGCGGCGCGGGTATCAGTTCCTTACCGTCTCCGATCTGATTGCCAAATCAAGAAAATAACATGCTCTTTTGCAGCTTGCTGTATGCCTTAGGGTATTCAGCAGGCTGTTTTTTTATTGGGGAACGAATCATTGTATAATGGATGCATCAACGAATGATGGGCAAAGGAGCGGCGTTAAAATGAGTATATACGAGCGTTCTTCCTTCTTGCGGGAGATTCGGTCGCTGAGGGACAACATTCCTTCACTGGATCAGTATCCTTTTCATTTAAGCTCGATCCGTTACCTGGAAGAGCCGCCCCTCCACCCAAAAAGTAACCTACATCGTAGGGGAGAACGGGACGGGCAAATCGACGCTGTTGGAGGCTTTAGCCGTCGCCTGGGGCTTTAATGCGGAAGGCGGCAAGCATGAACTTTTCCTTTTCGACTTATGCCTCTCATTCGGAGCTGTACAAATATATCCGTTTGGTACGTGGAGCACAAAGGCCGAGAGACGGCTTCTTTTTCCGAGCGGAAAGCTACTATAACCTGGCCAGCAAGCATAGAGGAAATGGACAAAGAACCCGACGGCGGGCCAAGAATCATCGACGGCTTCGGCGGCCGCTCCCTTCATGAGCAGTCGCATGGAGAGTCCTTCTTTTCCGCTTTCATGCACCGGTTTCGAGGCAACGGGCTTTATATTATGGACGAACCGGAGGCGGCGCTTTCTCCCTTTCGGCGACTTTCGATGCTATCAAGAATCCACGATCTCATCCTTAAAAATTCTCAATTCATCATATCCACGCATTCTCCGATCCTGATGGCTTATCCGGATTCCATCATCTATCAATTGTCCGAAGAAGGCATACGGCAAGTTACTTTGGAGGAAACCGATCATTATATCATCACCCGGCAGTTTTTGAACAAACGGGAAAAGATGCTGGAGGAGCTTTTTCAACCGGAAAACTGAATCTAAGAGACGAAAAAACCGCCAAGACCCTAAGATCCGGCGGTTTTGTCCGATAGCAATTAAGTTTCTCTGATTACCCTGCTTTGAATTTTTCTCAGCCTGGAACCCACCCTGCTATTGCCCGAGCTAAAGCCTTGTCAGCCTTATTCAGTTTGGGAACTTCATTAACTAATAAAGTTATATCGGCTGTCCGTTCTTATGGTTGTCAAATTTACGGTCCCTGTTATCGATCGGCGAAGGATTCGGACTGACAGGAGGATCGATTTGAACAGGCGTCTGGGTTGTACGTGTCCGGTGTAGGGTTACGGCTCCAGCCATATGGGTGCCCAGCTCCGCCAGTTCTTCGTTCGGACTGTTTTCTTGAATATTCGTCATTTGCTGCATCCTCCTTCATGGCAATGCTTTCCCATTTAATATCGGGTATTTCGCTTTCTTACAATCCATCGGATGATAAAAAACAAAACCGCTCCCCAGAACAAGATCCCAATAATGGAGAAGCCTCCGAATGGAGCACCATATCCGTAGCCATAGCCTCCGAATAAACCGAAAGGATGGAGCAGGTCGCCGAGCAAGCTTCCTGCCGCAAGGCCGCCGAAGAAGCTTCCCCAGCCCGTCCGGCCGGGATAACCCGTTCTAGGTGCGGTTGCCGCCCCGCCGGGAGCTGTAGCAGGCGTGCGGGGCACCGTATTGTAGCTTCCTCCTCCTGTACGCGTACCTGGCGTGTACCCGGAACGACCTCCCGTATAGCCTCCTCGGCCGGATCGGTAGCCAAGCTCCTGCACGGATGAATCATCCGTCCGTTCTATTGTGGAACCAACCGTATGATCGCGGGAATTTAAAGGCTCTGCATGGACTGTTCCGGCCAATAGCAATATACATAAGGGAATATGAAGCGACCAGCTTTTCACAAGGACCTCCGTTATGCTTGAAATCAACCAACCGGTCTTTGCTTAGTATGGTTCCCCGTGCGAACTTTACGCTGGAAACAAACGTTGCCTGTAGGAAAATAATACATGGTATCCCTTAACGCAAAAGGGAAACCATAATAAAAAAAGAAAGGGGTCCTTCCCAATGAAACTGCTTGTTAAGCTGATTTTGAATGGTGTTGTTATGATCCCGATGCTGTATATGTTAAGCGATGCTTCGGTTACGCAAATCCTCATAGCCAGTGTAGTCTTGAGCGTACTTGCGTATTATATCGGCGATCAATGGATCCTGCGGGAAACCAATAATACCGTGGCCACCATTGCCGACTTCGGGCTTGCGGGAATTTATTTATGGGCTGTAGGGACCTTATTCAATTGGCGCCTGTCTTTTACGGAAATTCTGCTGACCGCCGTAGTTCTGGCTGTTGTTGAAGTTCTGTACCATGGTCTGTTGAAAAACTGGGACAGGGAAAAAACCACCTTCTCCAATCGCTGATTGCCTAAAAAACCTTGAGAAATCAAGGTTTTTTTGTTGTTTGGTAAAAAATAAAAAACCGACATCAGTCTTCGATGTCAGTTCGGAATCCTCTGATTAATGCCGCAATCCTTGCATTAACGCCCTTCATGTTATGGCGATAATGAAGAAGGAGCAGGTACGTTATCGTCATATTCGAAATGTCCGATGTCCGGGGTCGGCCGATTCTGTAGCGTTTGATGCTCCATTTCGCCGCTTAAGTTTAAGAGATCCGCCGTTATTAAGTCCAAAACCTCGAGCAGCCGGGATACTTGATGAAATGACGTTTTAGCCTCATAGGCCGGGGCGTTTTGGTTTTTTTGTTCGGTGTCCGTCAAGTATTCGAAGCTTTCCTTCTCCGTTCCAAGCAAAGACCGGTAACGATCTGCGAAGTCGCTCTTTATTCCGGCCAAGGTATTGCTGCATTCCCGGATATCCATGCGAATGGCGACAAGCTGCGAACGAATCTCTTCCGTCTTGGCAGCATCTGCCGATGCAGAAGTAAAACCGGCATGCTGCAAAATCAGGTTTTCCAGCTTTGTCCTCACACCCTCAATCACAGGCGATGCTTCCTTAACCGATGCGGTTAAAACATCGCATAGTTTGAGTGCCGTTTTTAACCGATCCGCAATTTGTTCCATGGGAGATGTCATACGGTGCCTCCGTTTAGACGAGTTAATGATTTACTGTACTATCGTTTAACGGAAAGAATGGTTTTATGCATTAATGCGGAGATTAATATTCAAACGGCTTAATTCTCAGGTTACGCTGTCAACATCGCGGAATCAACCTAAAATGCAAAAAACACCACATATGTGGTGTTTTTATTTTGCTTGGCGACGTCCTACTCTCCCAGGACCCTTCGGTCCAAGTACCATCGGCGCTGGAAGGCTTAACGGTCGTGTTCGGGATGGGTACGCGTGGTTCCCTTCCGCCATCATCACCAAACCGGATTTTTCGTGAAGCTTCTTCTTCAGAAGCCGCTTCGAGAAAATATCCCAGAGCTTGCGCCCTGAAAACTGGATCGAAACAAGTATTTTCGCTGAGGTAATCATGTTTGCTTTTGCTTTACCATTGCTTATGCTTCCGATGGGGTTTTGCTGTCGCAAAACCTGTAGGATAAGCCCTCGACCGATTAGTATTCGTCAGCTGCACACGTTGCCGCGCTTCCACCCCGAACCTATCTACCTCGTCGTCTACAAGGGGTCTTACATACTGGGAAATCTCATCTTGAGGGGGCTTCACGCTTAGATGCTTTCAGCGCTTATCCCTTCCGTACTTGGCTATCCAGCCGTGCTCCTGGCGGAACAACTGGTACACCAGCGGTACGTCCATCCCGGTCCTCTCGTACTAAGGACAGCTCCTCTCAAATTTCCTGCGCCCGCGACAGATAGGGACCGAACTGTCTCACGACGTTCTGAACCCAGCTCGCGTACCGCTTTAATGGGCGAACAGCCCAACCCTTGGGACCTACTTCAGCCCCAGGATGCGATGAGCCGACATCGAGGTGCCAAACCTCCCCGTCGATGTGGACTCTTGGGGGAGATAAGCCTGTTATCCCCAGGGTAGCTTTTATCCGTTGAGCGATGGCCCTTCCATGCGGTACCACCGGATCACTAAGCCCGACTTTCGTCCCTGCTCGACCTGTTTGTCTCGCAGTCAAGCTCCCTTCTGCCTTTGCACTCTTCGAATGATTTCCAACCATTCTGAGGGAACCTTGGGGCGCCTCCGTTACTCTTTAGGAGGCGACCGCCCCAGTCAAACTGCCCACCTGACACTGTTCCCGCACCCGATCAGGGTGCCAGGTTAGAACTCCGATACGATCAGGGTGGTATCCCAACGGCGCCTCCACCGAAGCTGGCGCTCCGGCTTCTCAGGCTCCCACCTATCCTGTACAGATCGTACCAAAGTCCAATATCAAGCTGCAGTAAAGCTCCATGGGGTCTTTCCGTCTTGTCGCGGGTAACCTGCATCTTCACAGGTATTAAAATTTCACCGGATCTCTCGTCGAGACAGCGCCCAAGTCGTTACGCCATTCGTGCGGGTCAGAATTTACCTGACAAGGAATTTCGCTACCTTAGGACCGTTATAGTTACGGCCGCCGTTTACTGGGGCTTCGGTTCACAGCTTCGGGTTACCCCTAACCGCTCCCCTTAACCTTCCAGCACCGGGCAGGCGTCAGCCCGTATACTTCGCCTTGCGGCTTCGCACAGACCTGTGTTTTTGCTAAACAGTCGCTTGGGCCTTTTCACTGCGGCCCCCTCGGGCTATTCACCCTACCGAGGCACCCCTTCTCCCGAAGTTACGGGGTCATTTTGCCGAGTTCCTTAACGAGAGTTCTTCCGCGCGCCTTAGCATTCTCTGCTCGCCTACCTGTGTCGGTTTGCGGTACGGGCACCTTCTCCCTGGCTAGAGGCTTTTCTCGGCGGCTTGAACTCATGACCTTCGGTACTGTAAGTTTCCCTCCCCATCACAGCCCAGCCTTACGATGTGCGGATTTGCCTACACATCAGCCTCACTGCTTGGACGAGCATCCATCGGCTCGCGTCACTATCCTTCTGCGTCACCCCATCGCTCATAACGGTTCACGGTGGTACAGGAATTTCAACCTGTTGTCCTTCGACTACGCCTTTCGGCCTCGCCTTAGGTCCCGACTAACCCTGAGTGGACGAACCTTCCTCAGGAACCCTTAGGCTTTCGGCGGATCAGATTCTCACTGATCTTTTCGTTACTCATACCGGCATTCTCACTTGTATGCAGTCCACCAGTCCTTACGATCTGACTTCAACCCGCATACAACGCTCCCCTACTGCCCTTAATTGGACCCATAGCTTCGGTGGTGTGTTTAGCCCCGTTACATTTTCGGCGCAGAGTCACTCGACCAGTGAGCTATTACGCACTCTTTGAATGGTGGTCGCTTCTAAGCCAACATCCTGGTTGTCTGCGCAACTCCACATCCTTTCCCACTTAACACACACTTGGGGACCTTAGCTGATGATCTGGGCTGTTTCCCTCTTGACAATGGATCTTAGCACTCACTGTCTGACTCCCGGGCATCAAGTCTGCGGCATTCAGAGTTTGACTGGACTTGGTAACCCTTGGCGGGCCCCGCACCCAATCAGTGCTTTACCTCCGCGACTCTAACCCGAGGCTAGCCCTAAAGCTATTTCGGGGAGAACCAGCTATCTCCGAGTTCGATTGGAATTTCTCCGCTACCCCCACCTCATCCCCGAATTTTTCAACATTCGTGGGTTCGGGCCTCCAGTGCGTGTTACCGCACCTTCACCCTGGACAGGGGTAGATCACCCGGTTTCGGGTCTACGTCCACGTACTATAAGCGCCCTATTCAGACTCGCTTTCGCTGCGGCTTCGGCTTCTCACCTTAACCTTGCACGGGAACGTAACTCGCCGGTTCATTCTACAAAAGGCACGCCATCACCCATAAACGGGCTCTGACTTCTTGTAAGCACACGGTTTCAGGTTCTTTTTCACTCCGCTCCCGCGGTTCTTTTCACCTTTCCCTCACGGTACTGCTTCACTATCGGTCGCCAGGGAGTATTTAGCCTTGGCAGATGGTCCTGCCGGATTCCCACGAGGTTTCACGTGTCTCGCGGTACTCGGGATCCGTCTAGGGTTTTCGCAGACTTTCAGCTACAGGGCTGTTACCTTCTCTGGCCGGCCTTTCCAGACCGCTTCACCTAATCTGCTAAACCCACATTGACGTCCCACAACCCCAGGGGCAAGCCCCCTGGTTTGGGCTAATCCGCTTTCGCTCGCCGCTACTGACGGAATCACTTTTGTTTTCTTTTCCTGAGGGTA
>CP085629.1:7355000-7365000 GCA_024704175.1 Paenibacillus sp. P25 | reverse complement strand
TCAGATCCAAGAGACAGATTAATAATATAACATACGGTCGGAGAACGAACAATCTATTAAATTTTCCAAATCAAAATTATCACATTCGTGGTAAAGAAAATCTATAGGAATTCAGCGCCTGCCGTGTTAAGGTAGTAGTAAGGAGTGATAGTATGAACTATATTGTAATAGATCTTGAGTTTAACGGGAGAAGACACTATAATGTCTACCCCATGGAAATAATAGAAATCGGTGCTGTGAAATTAAATGAGCAACTTGAGATTATAGATACGTTTCAAAGCTATATCCGCCCGAAATATCCGATTAACCGGTTTGCTTTGCAATTTTGCGGCATTCCAAAAACACTTTATTGGAAAGTGATAATTTTATTAAAGTAGCGAAAAAGTTTATTGATTTTTGCGGCACGGACTATGCCTTGCTTGCTTGGGGCGGAAGCGACTTTTTCAACCTGTTTGTTGATTGCAAAATAAATAATATAGCTAACGACTGGCTTGTAAATTTGTATGACCTTACCTCCTTCTTTGAGGGCGGTCTGCAGCAGGCTTTAGTCGAACACAAGTTAGAGCCCATAGGGCAGCATCACTCTGCATTGGACGATGCCTTGAATGCAGCGCAGCTGGTTAAGCTCAAGCCGGAATTACTTGAATCGGATAGCCGGTTTGTTCCTAACCATTTTAAAATATGTACAGGCGGTATTAAGAAGTGGATCGGCCTGCTTATGGACCAAGCTAAGAATGAAGGGCAAATGTTGACTTGGAATCAATTTATTGAGGATAAAAACACCCAAACTTATTTTTCGATCATGCAGCTCTCTTCGGAAGAAATCGACATGGTCCGTACGCTATTTAATAAATTTCTTACCATGAAATATGGACGTAAGGCCAAAAAGTTGCAACTCGCTTAAAGCGGATTGCAACTTTTTTTAATTCCTTAACTCCAGACACTTTGCCTGCTTTGATTTTCAATAGCACCCTTATTGTCGATATCCAGATGCTGATCCTTATCGTTAATTCTCAAGCCTTTTCGCTCATGTGCTTCAAGATCTTCTTTTCTCTTCGAACGGACATGTTCCTTCTTCACTTGTCCCCACCCTTTGCTTCAGACTGGTTTCAGCAGTTGATCCATAAAGACATCCTCATTGTTTCACCATTCCAGTCCGGGTATTCTAAATGAAAATAGTAAAAAGCACCTGTTCGATTGAATCGAACAGGTGCTTTTTCAGCTTGGCGACGTTCTACTCTCCCAGGACCCTTCGGTCCAAGTACCATCGACGCTGGAAGGCTTAACGGTCGTGTTCGGGATGGGTACGCGTGGTTCCCTTCCGCCATCATCACCAAACCGGATTTTTCGTGAAGCTTCTTCCTTAGAAGCCGCTTCGAGAAAATATCCCAGGACTTGCGCCCTGAAAACTGGATCGAAACAAGTATGCTGATCTTGGACAGCGCCGCGGCGGTTTGTACTGCCAGCGGATATCTTCATGTATTGGATAAGCCCTCGACCGATTAGTATTCGTCAGCTCCACACGTTGCCGTGCTTCCACCCCGAACCTATCTACCTCGTCGTCTACAAGGGGTCTTACATACTGGGAAATCTCATCTTGAGGGGGCTTCACGCTTAGATGCTTTCAGCGCTTATCCCTTCCGTACTTGGCTATCCAGCCGTGCTCCTGGCGGAACAACTGGTACACCAGCGGTACGTCCATCCCGGTCCTCTCGTACTAAGGACAGCTCCTCTCAAATTTCCTGCGCCCGCGACAGATAGGGACCGAACTGTCTCACGACGTTCTGAACCCAGCTCGCGTACCGCTTTAATGGGCGAACAGCCCAACCCTTGGGACCTACTTCAGCCCCAGGATGCGATGAGCCGACATCGAGGTGCCAAACCTCCCCGTCGATGTGGACTCTTGGGGGAGATAAGCCTGTTATCCCCAGGGTAGCTTTTATCCGTTGAGCGATGGCCCTTCCATGCGGTACCACCGGATCACTAAGCCCGACTTTCGTCCCTGCTCGACCTGTTTGTCTCGCAGTCAAGCTCCCTTCTGCCTTTGCACTCTTCGAATGATTTCCAACCATTCTGAGGGAACCTTGGGGCGCCTCCGTTACTCTTTAGGAGGCGACCGCCCCAGTCAAACTGCCCACCTGACACTGTTCCCGCACCCGATCAGGGTGCCAGGTTAGAACTCCGATACGATCAGGGTGGTATCCCAACGGCGCCTCCACCGAAGCTGGCGCTCCGGCTTCTCAGGCTCCCACCTATCCTGTACAGATCGTACCAAAGTCCAATATCAAGCTGCAGTAAAGCTCCATGGGGTCTTTCCGTCTTGTCGCGGGTAACCTGCATCTTCACAGGTATTAAAATTTCACCGGATCTCTCGTCGAGACAGCGCCCAAGTCGTTACGCCATTCGTGCGGGTCAGAATTTACCTGACAAGGAATTTCGCTACCTTAGGACCGTTATAGTTACGGCCGCCGTTTACTGGGGCTTCGGTTCACAGCTTCGGATTACTCCTAACCGCTCCCCTTAACCTTCCAGCACCGGGCAGGCGTCAGCCCGTATACTTCGCCTTGCGGCTTCGCACAGACCTGTGTTTTTGCTAAACAGTCGCTTGGGCCTTTTCACTGCGGCCCCCTCGGGCTATTCACCCTACCGAGGCACCCCTTCTCCCGAAGTTACGGGGTCATTTTGCCGAGTTCCTTAACGAGAGTTCTTCCGCGCGCCTTAGCATTCTCTGCTCGCCTACCTGTGTCGGTTTGCGGTACGGGCACCTTCTCCCTGGCTAGAGGCTTTTCTCGGCGGCTTGAACTCATGACCTTCGGTACTGTAAGTTTCCCTCCCCATCACAGCCCAGCCTTACGATGTGCGGATTTGCCTACACATCAGCCTCACTGCTTGGACGAGCATCCATCAGCTCGCGTCACTATCCTTCTGCGTCACCCCATCGCTCATAACGGTTCACGGTGGTACAGGAATTTCAACCTGTTGTCCTTCGACTACGCCTTTCGGCCTCGCCTTAGGTCCCGACTAACCCTGAGTGGACGAACCTTCCTCAGGAACCCTTAGGCTTTCGGCGGATCAGATTCTCACTGATCTTTTCGTTACTCATACCGGCATTCTCACTTGTAACCAGTCCACCAGTCCTTACGATCTGACTTCAACCCGATTACAACGCTCCCCTACTGCCCTTACGGACCCATAGCTTCGGTGGTGTGTTTAGCCCCGTTACATTTTCGGCGCAGAGTCACTCGACCAGTGAGCTATTACGCACTCTTTGAATGGTGGTCGCTTCTAAGCCAACATCCTGGTTGTCTGCGCAACTCCACATCCTTTCCCACTTAACACACACTTGGGGACCTTAGCTGATGATCTGGGCTGTTTCCCTCTTGACAATGGATCTTAGCACTCACTGTCTGACTCCCGGGCATCAAGTCTGCGGCATTCAGAGTTTGACTGGACTTGGTAACCCTTGGCGGGCCCCGCACCCAATCAGTGCTTTACCTCCGCGACTCTAACCCGAGGCTAGCCCTAAAGCTATTTCGGGGAGAACCAGCTATCTCCGAGTTCGATTGGAATTTCTCCGCTACCCCCACCTCATCCCCGAATTTTTCAACATTCGTGGGTTCGGGCCTCCAGTGCGTGTTACCGCACCTTCACCCTGGACAGGGGTAGATCACCCGGTTTCGGGTCTACGTCCACGTACTATAGGCGCCCTATTCAGACTCGCTTTCGCTGCGGCTTCGGCTTCTCACCTTAACCTTGCACGGGAACGTAACTCGCCGGTTCATTCTACAAAAGGCACGCCATCACCCATGAACGGGCTCTGACTTCTTGTAAGCACACGGTTTCAGGTTCTTTTTCACTCCGCTCCCGCGGTTCTTTTCACCTTTCCCTCACGGTACTGCTTCACTATCGGTCGCCAGGGAGTATTTAGCCTTGGCAGATGGTCCTGCCGGATTCCCACGAGGTTTCACGTGTCTCGCGGTACTCGGGATCCGTCTAGAGATTTCGTTTGCTTTCGGCTACGGGATTGTTACCCTCTGTGATGGGCCTTTCCAGACCTCTTCACCTAACAAACTCATCTCACATTGACGTCCCACAACCCCAGGGGGCAAGCCCCTGGTTTGGGCTAATCCGCTTTCGCTCGCCGCTACTGACGGAATCACTTTTGTTTTCTTTTCCTGAGGGTACTTAGATGTTTCAGTTCCCCTCGTCTGCCTCTACTGCAGCTATGTATTCACTGCAGAGTGACTGCGAATTACCGCAGCCGGGTTCCCCATTCGGACATCCCCGGATCAAAGCCTGCTTACGGCTCCCCGAGGCGTTATCGTTGTTCGCCACGTCCTTCTTCGGCTCCTGGCGCCTAGGCATCCTCCGTGTGCTCTTATTAGCTTAACCAATTCCTCAATCTGCTTGAGGTCATGTCTATTAAAGGATGATTCAGCATTTATTGCTTTGTTTCGATATCCAGTTTTCAAGGAACAAGATCGAAAGGCATTGCACCTTTCAAAACTGAACACGAGTGAGTGCCGTTGCAACCGAAGTTGCTGTATTGTCCGTCGCCCTACAGACGACATGGACTCCATAGAAAGGAGGTGATCCAGCCGCACCTTCCGATACGGCTACCTTGTTACGACTTCACCCCAATCATCTACCCCACCTTCGGCGGCTGGCTCCTTGCGGTTACCCCACCGACTTCGGGTGTTGTAAACTCTCGTGGTGTGACGGGCGGTGTGTACAAGACCCGGGAACGTATTCACCGCGGCATGCTGATCCGCGATTACTAGCAATTCCGACTTCATGCAGGCGAGTTGCAGCCTGCAATCCGAACTGAGACCGGCTTCTAAGGATTCGCTCCGGATCGCTCCTTCGCTTCCCGTTGTACCGGCCATTGTAGTACGTGTGTAGCCCAGGTCATAAGGGGCATGATGATTTGACGTCATCCCCACCTTCCTCCGGTTTGTCACCGGCAGTCACTCTAGAGTGCCCAACTGAATGCTGGCAACTAAAGTCAAGGGTTGCGCTCGTTGCGGGACTTAACCCAACATCTCACGACACGAGCTGACGACAACCATGCACCACCTGTCTCCTCTGTCCCGAAGGCCTACGCTATCTCTAGCGTATTCAGAGGGATGTCAAGACCTGGTAAGGTTCTTCGCGTTGCTTCGAATTAAACCACATACTCCACTGCTTGTGCGGGTCCCCGTCAATTCCTTTGAGTTTCACTCTTGCGAGCGTACTCCCCAGGCGGAGTGCTTACTGTGTTTACTTCGGCACCAAGGGTATCGAAACCCCTAACACCTAGCACTCATCGTTTACGGCGTGGACTACCAGGGTATCTAATCCTGTTTGCTCCCCACGCTTTCGCGCCTCAGCGTCAGTTACAGTCCAGAAAGCCGCCTTCGCCACTGGTGTTCCTCCACATCTCTACGCATTTCACCGCTACACGTGGAATTCCGCTTTCCTCTCCTGCACTCAAGCCACCCAGTTTTCAGTGCGAACCGGGGTTGAGCCCCGGGCTTAAACACCAAACTTAAGCGGCCGCCTGCGCGCGCTTTACGCCCAATAATTCCGGACAACGCTTGCCCCCTACGTATTACCGCGGTCGCTGGCACGTAGTTAGCCGGGGCTTTCTTCTCAGGTACCGTCACCCTCGGGGCAGTTACTCCCCAAGGCATTCTTCCCTGGCAACAGAGCTTTACGATCCGAAAACCTTCATCACTCACGCGGCGTTGCTCCGTCAGACTTGCGTCCATTGCGGAAGATTCCCTACTGCTGCCTCCCGTAGGAGTCTGGGCCGTGTCTCAGTCCCAGTGTGGCCGATCACCCTCTCAGGTCGGCTACGCATCGTCGCCTTGGTGAGCCGTTACCCCACCAACTAGCTAATGCGCCGCAGGCCCATCTGTAAGCCACAGCTTGCGCCGTGTTTCATAACCGCATCATGCGACGCGGCTAATTATCCGGTCTTAGCTACCGTTTCCGGTAGTTATCCCGATCTTACAGGCAGGTTGCCTACGTGTTACTCACCCGTCCGCCGCTAACCCCGAAGGGTCCGCTCGACTTGCATGTATTAGGCACGCCGCCAGCGTTCGTCCTGAGCCAGGATCAAACTCTCCAATAAAGTTTCGCGCATCCGCCCAGCCGAAGCCGAGCAAACGGGCAAGTTCTATCGAAAAGAGCTGATTAAAGCTCAATCTTTACTGCTAACGAGAATTTGCATTCTCTTATAGCACTCACTCGTTGTTCAGTTTTCAAAGAGCAATTTCTCTCATTCGTTCCGTACCGTTCTCACGGCCGGAATCACAATGTACCACATTCGCTTACCGCTTTGCAACTGTTTTGTTTTTCCAATCTGAGGATCATCCTGAAGACCAGATCGACAATTTGTTACATCAGACAGCGAAAGTTACTATATCATATCTGTCACCGGCATTGCAAGAGTTAATTTTTCTGATCAACTTGCTCTGCTTTTTGCTGACAGTTTCTTAATCTATCATGTCTCAGGTGATAAATCAAGTCTTAATTTATTGAAGTCAGATCATTTTCTGGCTTCAAGAAAAAGCACCTGCTCGAGTCAATCGAACAGGTGGCTTTATCGGCTTGGCGACGTTCTACTCTCCCAGGACCCTTCGGTCCAAGTACCATCGACGCTGGAAGGCTTAACGGTCGTGTTCGGGATGGGTACGCGTGGTTCCCTTCCGCCATCATCACCAAACCGGATTTTTCGTGAAGCTTCTTCTTCAGAAGCCGCTTCGAGAAAATATCCCAGGACTTGCGCCCTGAAAACTGGATCGAAACAAGTATTTTCGCTGAGGTAATCATGCTTGCTTTTGCTTTACCGCTACTTATGCTTCCGTTGGGGTTTTGCTGTTGCAAAACCTGTAGGATAAGCCCTCGACCGATTAGTATTCGTCAGCTCCACACGTTGCCGCGCTTCCACCCCGAACCTATCTACCTCGTCGTCTACAAGGGGTCTTACATACTGGGAAATCTCATCTTGAGGGGGCTTCACGCTTAGATGCTTTCAGCGCTTATCCCTTCCGTACTTGGCTATCCAGCCGTGCCTCTGGCGAGACAACTGGTACACCAGCGGTACGTCCATCCCGGTCCTCTCGTACTAAGGACAGCTCCTCTCAAATTTCCTACGCCCGCGACAGATAGGGACCGAACTGTCTCACGACGTTCTGAACCCAGCTCGCGTACCGCTTTAATGGGCGAACAGCCCAACCCTTGGGACCTACTTCAGCCCCAGGATGCGATGAGCCGACATCGAGGTGCCAAACCTCCCCGTCGATGTGGACTCTTGGGGGAGATAAGCCTGTTATCCCCAGGGTAGCTTTTATCCGTTGAGCGATGGCCCTTCCATGCGGTACCACCGGATCACTAAGCCCGACTTTCGTCCCTGCTCGACCTGTTTGTCTCGCAGTCAAGCTCCCTTCTGCCTTTGCACTCTTCGAATGATTTCCAACCATTCTGAGGGAACCTTGGGGCGCCTCCGTTACTCTTTAGGAGGCGACCGCCCCAGTCAAACTGCCCACCTGACACTGTTCCCGCACCCGATCAGGGTGCCAGGTTAGAACTCCGATACGATCAGGGTGGTATCCCAACGGCGCCTCCACCGAAGCTGGCGCTCCGGCTTCTCAGGCTCCCACCTATCCTGTACAGATCGTACCAAAGTCCAATATCAAGCTGCAGTAAAGCTCCATGGGGTCTTTCCGTCTTGTCGCGGGTAACCTGCATCTTCACAGGTATTAAAATTTCACCGGATCTCTCGTCGAGACAGCGCCCAAGTCGTTACGCCATTCGTGCGGGTCAGAATTTACCTGACAAGGAATTTCGCTACCTTAGGACCGTTATAGTTACGGCCGCCGTTTACTGGGGCTTCGGTTCACAGCTTCGGGTTACTCCTAACCGCTCCCCTTAACCTTCCAGCACCGGGCAGGCGTCAGCCCGTATACTTCGCCTTGCGGCTTCGCACAGACCTGTGTTTTTGCTAAACAGTCGCTTGGGCCTTTTCACTGCGGCCCCCTCGGGCTATTCACCCTACCGAGGCACCCCTTCTCCCGAAGTTACGGGGTCATTTTGCCGAGTTCCTTAACGAGAGTTCTTCCGCGCGCCTTAGCATGCTCTGCTCGCCTACCTGTGTCGGTTTGCGGTACGGGCACCTTCTCCCTGGCTAGAGGCTTTTCTCGGCGACTTGAACTCATGACCTTCGGTACTGTAAGTTTCCCTCCCCATCACAGCCCAGCCTTACGGTTAGCGGATTTGCCTACTAACCAGCCTCACTGCTTGGACGAGCATCCATCAGCTCGCGTCACTATCCTTCTGCGTCACCCCATCGCTCATAACGGTTCACGGTGGTACGGGAATTTCAACCCGTTGTCCTTCGACTACGCCTTTCGGCCTCGCCTTAGGTCCCGACTAACCCTGAGTGGACGAACCTTCCTCAGGAACCCTTAGGCTTTCGGCGGATCAGATTCTCACTGATCTTTTCGTTACTCATACCGGCATTCTCACTTGTAACCGCTCCAGCTGTCCTTCCGATCAACCTTCACTGCTGTTACAACGCTCCCCTACTGCCCTTACGGACCCATAGCTTCGGTGGTGTGTTTAGCCCCGTTACATTTTCGGCGCAGAGTCACTCGACCAGTGAGCTATTACGCACTCTTTGAATGGTGGTCGCTTCTAAGCCAACATCCTGGTTGTCTGCGCAACTCCACATCCTTTCCCACTTAACACACACTTGGGGACCTTAGCTGATGATCTGGGCTGTTTCCCTCTTGACAATGGATCTTAGCACTCACTGTCTGACTCCCGGGCATCAAGTCTGCGGCATTCAGAGTTTGACTGGACTTGGTAACCCTTGGCGGGCCCCGCACCCAATCAGTGCTTTACCTCCGCGACTCTAACCCGAGGCTAGCCCTAAAGCTATTTCGGGGAGAACCAGCTATCTCCGAGTTCGATTGGAATTTCTCCGCTACCCCCACCTCATCCCCGAATTTTTCAACATTCGTGGGTTCGGGCCTCCAGTGCGTGTTACCGCACCTTCACCCTGGACAGGGGTAGATCACCCGGTTTCGGGTCTACGTCCACGTACTATAGGCGCCCTATTCAGACTCGCTTTCGCTGCGGCTTCGGCTTCTCACCTTAACCTCGCACGGGAACGTAACTCGCCGGTTCATTCTACAAAAGGCACGCCATCACCCATGAACGGGCTCTGACTTCTTGTAAGCACACGGTTTCAGGTTCTTTTTCACTCCGCTCCCGCGGTTCTTTTCACCTTTCCCTCACGGTACTGCTTCACTATCGGTCGCCAGGGAGTATTTAGCCTTGGCAGATGGTCCTGCCGGATTCCCACGAGGTTTCACGTGTCTCGCGGTACTCGGGATCCGTCTAGGGTTTTCGCAGACTTTCAGCTACAGGGCTGTTACCTTCTCTGGCCGGCCTTTCCAGACCGCTTCACCTAATCTGCTAAACCCACATTGACGTCCCACAACCCCAGGGGGCAAGCCCCTGGTTTGGGCTAATCCGCTTTCGCTCGCCGCTACTGACGGAATCACTTTTGTTTTCTTTTCCTGAGGGTACTTAGATGTTTCAGTTCCCCTCGTCTGCCTCTACTGCAGCTATGTATTCACTGCAGAGTGACTGCGAATTACCGCAGCCGGGTTCCCCATTCGGACATCCCCGGATCAAAGCCTGCTTACGGCTCCCCGAGGCGTTATCGTTGTTCGCCACGTCCTTCTTCGGCTCCTGGCGCCTAGGCATCCTCCGTGTGCTCTTATTAGCTTAACCTCGTTGCAATGCAAAGCATTGTCAACTTCCATGCGTTAGCATGACACCGGTAAGCATTAAGCATACATGCTGACGATTTCTTGCGAAATCGCAGCGGAATACTTCAGCTATTGTTACTTTGTTTCGATATCCAGTTTTCAAGGAACAAGTTCGCTGCCGTCATCGGCAGGAAGATTATCTTAGCATGATTACCTCGGCCGATGCAAGCATCAGC
>CP085629.1:6880000-7352500 GCA_024704175.1 Paenibacillus sp. P25 | reverse complement strand
GTCGATATGCGGGCCGCCGGGATACGGCGACTTCAGGGCTCTCGCCACTTTGTCGTAGGCTTCGCCGGCCGCGTCGTCCCGCGTCTGCCCGATGATGCGGAAGCGACCTTCGGACTCGACAAGGACAAGCTCCGTGTGCCCTCCGGACACAACAAGTGCTATGAGCGGGTACTTCAGCTCATGGACGAGCTCATTGGCATAAATATGCCCGGCAATATGATGCACCGCAATCAGCGGCGACTCCAGTGCGGAAGCCAGCGCCTTGGCCGCGACCAGACCGACGAGGAGCGAGCCTACGAGTCCCGGTCCCTGGGTTACCGCGACCGCGGAAAGCTCCCCGGGCGAAACGCCCGCTTTTTCGAACGCTTCTTCAATAATCCACGTAATGGATTCCACATGCTTGCGCGAAGCCACCTCAGGCACAACGCCTCCAAACCGCTGATGCGTTTCGATCTGGCTGGAAACGATGTTAGACAAAATCTCTTTTCCGTCTTTTACGATCGCCACGGACGTTTCATCGCAGCTCGTTTCGACCGCCAAAATATAGACAGGCCCCTTTTCCTCTGGAGCCGCGGCCTGCTGTTCAGTGTTTCTATTTATGTCGTTCATCGCCAGAACCTCTCGTTACTCTTAGAATAGCCGTTACATGCCTTTCGTGCGGTCGGCCTTGGGCAAATCAGCCCACATAATAATCGCGTCTTCTTTATTATCCGTATAATAGCCTCGCCGTACTCCGACCGACCGGAATCCCATTTGCTCGTACAGATTCAGGGCGACCCGGTTGGACGGACGAACCTCCAGTGTCATCCTCACTGCACCGTAGAAGCTGGCCGTCCGCTGAAGCTCCGCAAGCGACCGTTTCCCGAGTTTCATGCCCCGGTATTTATCGCGGATCGCAATATTGGTTACATGAGCTTCCTCCAGGATCAGCCACATGCCGCCGTAGCCGGCCACTTCCCCTTGTTCATCTTGAAGCACCAGATACCGGGCGAATTGGTTATTGGTCAATTCGTTCGCAAAAGCGCCTGAGGTCCATGGCGTGGCGAAGGCTTCCTGTTCGATTTCACAGACCGCCGGAATGTCTTCAAGCTGCATCGGCCGAAAGGAAAAGGCATCGCTTCCGGGCATCTCGTTTTGTTTTCTGAGTTCCATGGACGATCCCCCTACGATTTTTTCGCAAGCGGCTTCGCTTCGGCTTCCGCCAGTTGGGTGTAGTTCGGAACCAAGGTGTGAGTGTCTTCAAGCTCGCCCCGCCGCCAATGCCTGCGGGCCAGCTCCGCCGTATATCGGGCCTGAAGCGCATAGGGCACCTCGGCCGTTTTACCGGACCATCTTTCCGCAAAAGTGCGGATGGCCGGCAGATGGAGCTCCAATTCTCCTGTGAAAATGATCCGTTCCGGCACCCGCTGCGCTGCCTCCAGCAGACGGCTCAGCTCTTCCGTCCAAGCGGTCATCAGCCGGATGCCGTCTTTGACGAGCCCGTTCCAACCGCCGTCCGTACCGTACAGCCCGGTAAATACCTGGCCGCGCCGCGCATCAATTAATGGAACAACCCATACGTTAGCGGCCGAAACGGTGGATAAGGCATCAAACCTGAAATCCGCCTCCTCACCGTCATGCAAAGACGCCAGCTCCCGGTGAACGCCTCCCAAAGCGATCGCTTCCAGCGTGGAAACGCCGAGTAGAGCCAGCTTGTGGGTCCAGGCATAGGTTTTGGCCACCGTTACGCCGATTCGGATGCCGGTATAGGACCCCGGTCCGATCCCAGAGGCGACGGCGGACAGGTCCCGCGGCCGTACCCCGGCCTCTTCCATGACTTTCTCAATGGCCGGAACCAGATAAAGCGAGTGATTCCGCTCCGCACGGGAGGAATACTCTCCCAGAAGCTCTCCGCCCCGGGACAATGCCACTGTCATGGAAGGCGTCGAAGTATCGATGGACAATAAAAGCCCGTCCTCCGTATATTCCCATTTGGTTCGATCCAGTCTGTTATTCATCGTAAGTCCCCGTTCTCTTTAAGCTGCATGCACCAATCTTCATATGGCTGTCCGTGCGGAGTGAGGACAAACCGCCGTTCCTCCAGGTCCGTATGGCTTATATGAATTGCCAGATATTCCGATGGCAGCAGCCCTCAATTAATGAAGCCCATTCTACCAGCGTGACCCCGCCGCCGTAAAAATAATCATCCAAACCCAGCTCATCCGCTTCTTCCTGCGATAAGCGGTAAACATCCATATGGTAAAAGGGAGCTTCGTCCCTTCATACTCCTTTATAATGGTGAAGGTAGGGCTGTTAATCACCTCATTCACGCCGATCGCCTTGCCCAGCGCCTGAGAGAATGTCGTTTTACCCGCACCGAGGTCTCCGTCCAGGGCAATCACTGTTCCGGCGGTACAAAGCGAGGCAATGCGCTCCGCCATCCGGGTCGTATCGGCCAAGCCTTTGGAAATCCATTCATAAGAAACCATAAATCCTAATCCCTTTCCGCAGCAAAATGATTGTAGCCCCGTTTGCCGATGGCGGTCGCCAATCCGCTGCTCTGAATTAGCCGTACTCCCGGTGTTTCTCCGTTCACATAGCCGATGACATAAAGCGGCAGTCCCGCTTCTTTAAATTTCATTTGCAGCTCAAGGATATGCTCCGCGGGAGCGGTGCCGACCAGCTGGTAATCCTCTCCGCCATACAAAATATAGTCAAGTGGGTCCCTCCCCGGCTTGCCGCAAAAGCGTACAACTCGTCCGGTACGGGAATCCGTTCCTCAATCAGATCCAGTCCGACGCCGGATGCTTCGGCAATCTCCCAGGCTTCGCTGGCCAGCCCGTCGCTTACATCGTTCAGTGCATGACACAGGCCCGATTGAAGCAGCAGACGTCCGGCCTGAATCTGCGGTCGCGGACGGCAATGAGACTGAACAAGAGTATCCGTGCCGGCTTCGAACGTATCCCATTGAGCGGAGGAAATTCCTCGCTCCAGCAGCGACTCGAGCCCCGCGGCTGACTGGCCGAGCGGTCCGGTCAAGAACACGGCATCACCCGGTTTAGCTGTCGAACGAACCAGTGCCCGGCCATTCTCCACTTCCCCGATCACGGTTACAGCCAAGGAAATGCCGCCGATGCAGCTCGTCGTATCGCCGCCTACCACCATGACGTTCCATTGTCCGGCCGCTTCGTACAATCCTTCATATATAGAATAAACCCGCTCAGGCGCCGTCTTCTTCGGCATGCTTAAGGAAACAAGGGCGTACCGCGGAATGCCTCCCATGGCGGCAATGTCGCTGACCGCCGCAGTGAGCGCCTTAAAGCCGATGTCGCTGTCGCGCATGGTGATTTGTTTAAAATGAATCTCCTCATTCATGGTGTCGCAGGTTAAAACGAGCCGAAACCCTTCCGTTATCCCGGCTACGGCGGCATCGTCGCCGATCCCCGTATCAACCCCGGCGACCTTCTGGAGTGCAGCCGGCTGTTTGCCTTCCGTCAGCCTTCGAATCAGGCCGAATTCATCAAGCGAACTCAAAACGATTCGCCTCCGTTCACGGTTTGACCCTAATTATATCCATCCGGCCTGCGGGTAGCAACAAAAAAGCTTCCCTCGGCGACCCGCCCTTACCAGGCGGGATCGGCTTCGGAAAGCCCGAATCATAACCGGCCGGGGTCATCCGGCCGCTGAATGTTACAGCTCCTCTCGAAGCTCGTCCACCGCAACAACCCGAGTGTCGTCCGGGCGGTCCTCCGGATGCACCTTGGCCGTTTGCTGCGATACATCCACACTGTCAATCCAAACGGAAACCCCGTTTAATTTCACATTGATTTTATCGTCCGACTTTAAAATTTCCTGTGCACGGTTCGCCTGCATTACTCATCCCTCCCGTCTATCACCGACTCCGGATGCTCCATCGAATCCGTCGTCGTTTCTTCAATTAACCCGTTATGAATCGTAACGTTGCCGCCGCCGAGTCCTTCGTTAACCATTCGGTCGATGTCCATGAAACAAGTGTCGCGTCCCTCGTGCGACGATTCGTTCGCCGCATTCGAGCCGGATGCTGCTGCTTCGCTCAATGTTCTTTCCTCCCCTGGCTGGAATGAAGCGGTCTGGCCCTTCTGCAGATGCCTTTCATGGGGTAGGATGTCCAACCGGCGCCCCGTTTCATTCATGCCGCATTCGTTCGCGCTTTAAGAGACAGCCGGTATGCCGCGTCCAAGATTTGGAAATCCTTGATATATAAGCTTGCCGCACCGGACTTCGGCTTGGGCATACTAATTGAAGATATTTTCGCTGCATTTATTAAGCCGGTAAAGCTTCGAAAATTTAAAGGCTTTTGGGAGGGATTGGGAAGATGCATACCGTTTGGAAAGGAGCCATCAGCTTCGGGCTCGTGCACGTACCCGTCAAAATGTTTTCGGCGACGGAGGACAAGGACATCTCCATGCGCATGATTCACAAAGAATGCAATACGCCGCTGAATTTCGTAAGAAAGTGCCAGCACTGCGAACGGGAAGTCGGGTGGGAGGAAATTGTCCGGGGCTATGAGTATGAGCCGGGGGCGTTCGTGCTGTTTGAAAAAGAAGAGCTCGAGAAGCTGACTGGCGAAGCCAGCCGGGAAATTAAAATTCTTGATTTTGTGGATTTGGCCGAAATCGATCCGGTTTATTTTCAGAAAACTTATTATCTGTCTCCGGGGGAAACCGGCGCGAACGCGTACAATCTGCTGCTGGAAGCCATGCGGCAGACCGGCAAGATCGGGATTGCCAAAGTATCCATCCGCTCCAAGAGCGGAGCCTTGCGGCTATCCGGATTATCGACCGGTGCATCGCGATGGAGACGATTTTCTATCCGGATGAAATCCGTTCCGTCGAGCAGGTGCCGAATTTGCCGGAACAAACGAACGTGAACGACAAGGAATTGGATATGGCGAAAATGCTGATTCAGCGACTGTCTACGCCTTTTGAGCCGGAAAAATATAAAGACGATTACCGGGAAACGCTGCTGGAAGCGATCGGGCAAAAAGTTTCCGGCAAAGAGGTTCGCGTTGCGCCGGAGCCGCATAGAGCGAACGTCATCGATTTGATGGCCGCGCTGCAGGCCAGTCTGGAGGCGCTGAAGCCCGTCCCGAGCGAACCGGCCCCCGCCGCAGGCAAAACAAAAGGCACCAAAGGTGCCAAAGGGAAAGGCAAGACAAAGGAACCCAAAGAATCGATCGGGACCTAGAACGGGAACCGGCATTCCTCGGGCCCCGCATCGACAAAGGCTTGGATGGAAGGCTGGCGCAAGGTGCGGCCTTCTTTCCAGCGCCATTCGGTAAACTGGACCTTGATGGCGAGTCTCGGCTTCACCCAAGTGGCGCCTTTCATATCCGGATGCTGATTCGCAAAAGGGCTGAAGGAAATGATGTCGGGCGTCAGCTCCGCCGTGAGCTTGCCCCAATCACTGCGGCTCAGCTTGCCCGTACCGACATGGCCGATATAAATCAGCCTGCCGTCCGCATCGTAAACCCCGGCCAGAACCGCGTTAATGACACCGCCATTCAACGTAAACCCGCCGATGACAGTAATGATGTCGCCGTAATTTTTCACTTTGACCCAGCGCCGGTCTTTGCCGTCAATCGCATACGTACTTCTGGCATCTTTACTGACAATGCCTTCCATCCCCTGCTCCCGCATTAAGCGGAACAAGCCTTCTCCATCCGCAAAAGAGGCCACGGGCTGCACTGTTTTCCCCGGCCTTAGGACCTCGTCCAGCGGCTTTCGCCGCTCGCTGAGCGGTCTGCCCGTTACCCAATCGCCGTTGCAGTACAAAATATCGAATACCATATAGGTTACCGGTACGGATTCCACGGCAAACTTGACCTTATCGGCTTTGCGGATCGCATCCCGCCTCATCACTTCGTGGAAGGAAGGCTTGCCGTCCGCGACCAGCGCAATGATCTCTCCATCCAATATAACCGAGGACGCAGAGCAATATTCGGCCGGATTTGCAAGCTCCGGGTAAAGCATTGTCCGTTCTCTGCCCTTGCGGTTGAACAGGCGGCGCCGGTCGCCGTCATAATAAGCCAGCGACCGGACGCCGTCCCACTTGATTTGATGAATCCATTCGGGGCCGGAAGGCACTTCCGTACCGCTTACGGGTTCAAACGGTTTGATCGGGTCAAAGGAAAACAACCGGGGTCACCTCTTCTTTTTCGCTAGGACTAGTGTAACCCGATCTTCGCCCGGGAATAATAACCGTAAGAAGAAAAAAGGAGCCGCCTCTTATGGCTTCCATAACCAAGCATCCGACCGTGAAGGGAACCATTGTGATCGAAGGTCTGCGAGCTGACGATTACCAACCCGGAGAAGCCGCTCTGGCCGGAGAAAGGCATTACGAAAGCGATGTATCTGGAGAAGCTCGCCCAGCTGTCCCCTTACCTCCTGACGTACTGCCGCGGCCGCTATTTGACGACAATCCGGTATCCGCACGGCTGGAACGACAAGTCTTTTTACCAAAAGAACGCCCCTGAGCCGATCCCGGATTTCGTCCATACGGCGATGCTGGACAAAATCAACTACGTTCATTTGGACCGTCTGCCGACGCTGCTCTGGCTGGGCAATCTTGCCTGTCTCGAGTTTCATCCGTCCTTTCACCGGATCGGTCAAACCCTGCCCGCCGAATGGCTGATCGATATCGATCCCAGCGTCGATCCCGAGCCCCGGATTATGCAGGCCGCCGAAATCATCGGGGAAATTCTCGACAAAATGAACATCCGCTCGGTCCCGAAAACCTCCGGGGCCACCGGCGTACAAATCTATGTGCCGATCCCGCCGGAGCGTGGATATACGTTCGAGCAGCTGCGGCGAATCGGGCAATTCGTCGCGAATTACGCCGTTCAGCTGCATCCGAGGCTGTTTACCGTTGAGCGGCTCAAAAAGAACCGCGGCACCCTCATCTACATCGACTATCTGCAGCACTGGTACGGAAAAACGCTGTCGGCCCCTTATACGCCAAGAGCGCGCGTCGATGCCACGGTATCCACGCCGCTGACTTGGGAGGAAGTGGCCCGCCGCTGCGATCCGCGGGAATTTCATCTTCTGAATATCATGGAACGTCTGCAGCAGAAAGGCGATCTGATCGCGCAGCTTCCGCCGCAAAATCTGGACCACGTCCTGTCCGTGATCCCCTAACTGCCGCTTGCTTTATGTGAGGCGGCGGTTTTTCTTATGGGCTGAAAATCGCTTGACCTTCACATCATGTTATGGTTTATAGTGATACCATAGGAACAACGGATGGAAAGAGGGGATAGCCTTGCATATCAGCGAATTGGCTAAGAAAACGGGGGTCAGCCTGCGCTCGCTGCGGTATTACGAGGAAAAGCGGTCGCTCAATCCCGAGCGGCTCGAGAACGGTTACCGGAAATACAGCGAAATCGATGTGGAGCAGATCCGGATGATTCAGCTTTATTTAAGCATGGGCTTAAAAACGGATGAAATTGCGGATTTGTTCCGCTGCAATTGGAACGGAAACAGCGAAGCGTGCCTTCACAACGGCATCCGTAGAGGGGAGCAGAAGCTGGCTGAAATCCGGGAGCAAATGGACATCCTGCGCAAAGCGGAAACTCAGCTTATGGAGGTCGTTGCGGATCTGAAAAGCAAAATCAAGCCAGGGGATCAGCTCTGAAAAAAACGGCGGCACTTCCGGATCCCCACGGCAAATCCCCCTTCAAAGGAGCGGCGCCAGCGACTCGGGCCACCACTTCCTTGCCCTTCTGCCACCGCGAGCGCTTATCGAACACCTCCAGCTCCACTTCCCGGCTGTCCTTCAAATCCTGCACGAAATCGGATTCGATCCGGTGCAGCGTCTCCCTGTCGAACAAGACGGCGTTCAGCTCGAAATTGCTGTAGAAGCTGCGCATATCCATGTTGGCCGTCCCTACGGAAGCGAGCAGATCGTCGATCAGCAGCACCTTGGAGTGGATGAAGCCTTTTTGATACGCGTAAAACCGTACCCCCACCTGCATCAGCTCCTCCAAAAAGGACAGCGAGGCATAGTTCACCAGCTTGGAGTCCGCCTTCTCCGGAAAAATAATGCGCACATCCACCCCGCTGACCGCCGCCGTCTTTAGGCCCATGGTGATGCCCGCATCGGGAATAAAATAAGGCGTGGTAATATAAATCCGCTTCTTCGCTGCTGTAATGGCCGCGAAGTACATCTCGAGCACCGCATCCCAGTGAGCGTCGGGACCGCTCGAAATAATCTGCACCGGCTTGCGCGCGCTGCATTCATGTTCGGGGAACAGGGTCGAGTCCGCCAGCCGTTCGCCGCTGACGAAGAACCAGTCCGTGATGAACGTCTGCTGGAGCGAGAAGACCGAATCTCCTTCCAGCTTCAAATGCGTATCCCGCCAGAAGCCCAGCTTCGGGTTGCCGCCAAGGTATTCATCCCCGACATTGAGACCGCCCAGGAAACCGACCGCCCCGTCCACGACTATGATTTTGCGGTGATTGCGGTAATTGATCCTTTTATCGAAAAAGGCGATGAGTCCCGGCAAAAAAATATAGACCTCGCATCCCGCTTGCTTCAGCTCCTGAATATACCCGTTATCGAGCTGATAGCTCCCGATCCCGTCGAAAATGCAGCGCACCTTCACCCCTGCCCGGGCTTTGCGGACCAGCACTTCCTTAAACTGCCGGCCGATCGCGTCGTTACGGACCGTATAAAATTCAAAATGAATGTGCTCCTTCGCCCGCTCCATCGCTTCCAGCATCGACGGATAGGCCGCCTGGGCATTGGTCAGCACCTGAACTTCATTGTGCCTTGTGATCTTGGAGGAAGGGATATTATAAAGCAGGGCGAACAGCCGGGGCTCGTGCCGCCAATGATCCAGCCGGTCCGCCTCGATCTCGATGTCGGAGGCGGCATGCTTAAGTCCTGCATACCGGATGTCCATGACATGCCGCCGCCCCCTGCGCCGCACCTTTTTCCGCTGGGAGTACTCCTTGGCCAGGAAATAATACATAATGAAGCCGATCACCGGAAAAATAAACAAAATCGAAAGCCACGCCACCGCCTTGGAAGGTTTGCGGAATTCCCCGATCAGAATCGTAAAGATTTGAAAAATAAACAGCAAGAGCGCAACGGTCACCCAGAGCAAACCGGCCTTCCCCCTTCTCTTTGAAACGCCTTACCCGCTAGCTTATACCAGGCCGCGACGGCCTATTCCCTCCCTTATTGTATCTCAAAATCGGCAATTGTCATAAATTTTCGCAAATGGAGAAAAATATACAGGTCACGGCAGGTAATGCTTGGGATTAGCCCGTCCATGAGAAGGAGGTCGACACGGCCCGATGCCCCCGCGCAAAAATAAAGGACAAGAAGAACGGGATGAACGGCTTCAGAAGCTGGATTACCGTTTTATCCAGGAGCTGAGGAGCGTACCGGTCTCTTTAAACTTGGAAGAGAACAAGCAGTACTTGAAGGATGTGTTCAAAGACTGCTCCGATTTCGTAATCCGGGAATTTAAGATAGAACACAGCTTGGAAGCGATCATCTTCTTTGTCGACGGCATGGCGAAGACCGAACTCGTTCATGACGCCATGAAGGCGCTCATGATTCTGGAGGGCGGCGAGCAGCTGGTCGATACGATCTCCGATACGACCCTTCCGGTATCCCAAATCCAGAAGGCCGACAATTACGCCGACCTGCTGCTGTCGGTTCTCGGCGGGGATACGGGACTCATCGTGGACCGCAATAACAAGGCGGTCATGCTCGGCATGCGCGGCATGGAGAAGCGCTCCATCAACGAGCCGGAGACGGAGTCGGTCGTCCGCGGCCCGCGCGAAGGCTTCGTCGAGAACATCCGGACGAACACCTCAATGATCCGCCGGAAGCTGAAGACGCCGAGACTGAAGATGAAGCCGATGGTGATCGGCAAGGAAAGCAATACCAGCGTGGTTATCACCTATTTGGAGGATTTGGCCGACCCCGGCATGGTGGCGGAGGTGATCCGGCGTCTCGAGAAAATCGAAATCGACGCCGTGCTGGAATCGGGGTATCTGGAGGAACTGATTCAGGATTCCGCCTTCTCGCCCTTTCCCCAGCTCCAATATACCGAACGGCCCGATATGGTCGCTTCGGCGCTGCTTCAGGGACGCGTAGGCATTCTTGTCGACGGTACGCCGTTCGCGCCGCTGGTGCCTTTTGTTTTTACACAAATTATGCAGGCGAGCGAGGATTACTACGAGCGGTTCCAGATTGCCACGCTGGTCCGGTGGCTCGCGCTATATCTTTCTGGCCCTCTCGCCGCTGACGCCAGGCCTCTACGTCGCCATTACGACCTACCATCAGGATCTGCTGCCGACGACGCTGCTGCTCTCCGTCGCCGCGACCCGGGAAGCAATCCCGTTCCCGGCCGTCATAGAAACGCTGATCATGGAGGTTACCTTCGAGGCGCTGCGGGAAGCCGGCATCCGCCTGCCGAAAACGATCGGATCGGCGGTCAGTATTCTGGGGGCACTCGTCGTCGGCCAGGCGGCGGTGCAGGCGGGAATCGTTTCAGCTCCGATGGTGATTGTCGTATCGATAACGGGGATCGCTTCCTTCACGATCCCCCGGTTCAACGGCGCCATCGCCGTCCGGATGCTTCGCTTTCCCATTATTATCGCGGCTTCTTTGTTCGGCATGTACGGGATCATGATCTCGGTCATGCTGATCTTCGGCCACTTGGCCAGCCTGCGCTCGTTCGGGGTGCCTTATCTGTCTCCCATCGGACCGATGTCCTCCTCCGATTTGAAGGACGTCATCTACCGTTCGCCTTGGTGGGACATGAAAGACCGGCCGACATTCATGCCGATACAGGACAGCACACGGATGGGCGATGAGCTGACCCGGGAAATTATCGATCAAGGCGGACAAAAAGGAAAGGAGCTGGGGCAGACGGGTCCGGAGAAGGGGGCGGACAAGCCATGAAACTTGGGTGGATCGGATGGATAGTCCCGTCGCTCCTTGCACCGCTCCTCTCCGGTCGCTGGGACCGGACGGAAATCAATGACCTGGCGTACGTGCTGACTTCGGCGATCGACGTCGAACAAGACGGCCAAATCCGCTACAGCGTGCTGGTGCCGCTGCCCGGCCAGATGGGCGGGCCTTCCGGAGGCGGCGGAGGAACGAGCGGCGGCAATAAAAGCTACTATATCGATTCCGAGACCGGCAAGACGGCCCGGGAGGCTCAGGCCAAGCTGCAGAAGCGGATGTCCCGCCGCATGTTTCTCGCGCACCGGCGAACCATCCTGATCGGCGAGGATTTTGCCCAAAAAGGGATAAGAGCAGTCTTCGATTCGGCTTCCCGTTCCCCTGAAAGCCGGATGACGACTTATTTGATCATCACCCGGGGCAAAGCCTACGATATGCTGAAATCCACGCCCAAATTCGAACGGTTCCCTTCGGAAGCCATCCGGGAGCTGGCCAAGACCAAAGAGCTGGTCGAGATGAATATGAAGGATGTTGCGCTGGAGCTTAGTACCCCCGGTGTGGACGCCATCGTTCCTTACATGGGCGTAACCCCTTCGCAGAAAAGCGATAAGACCTCCCAAGAAGTCGAGCAGCTGGGCTACGCCCAGCTCAAAGGCGAACGGATGGTCGGCGTGATCGAAGACCGTGCGGCGAACGGACTGGCCTGGCTGGTAGGGGACAACCCTGGCGTAACGGCGAATATCAGCCTTGGGGAACATCAGACCGTAACCGTCCGGTTCTTCGACTCGCAAACCCGGATCGTGACCCGTTTGGCCGCAGACCGGCCCCGATACGATATTACGGTCGAGCTCAGCGCCAAGGTGTTGGAAAACACCGGTTATTCCGATTTGAGCCAGACCGGGGTGATCCGGGACCTGGAGCATCAAATGAATAATTATGTAAAAGGCTGCATTGAGGAAATGATAAGCCAGATGAGGAAATCCAAAACGGATTCGGTGCAGCTCGGCACCTATCTCTGGCGCGCCTATCCCGGCATCTGGAAGACCCGGTATCTTCCCGACTGGCCGAAAGGGCTGATGAATGCGGAATTTCACATCGAGGTAAGAAGCAGGCTTTCCGAAACCGGGCTGATTTATGAAAATGTGACAAAGGCGGAGAACGACCTGTGAACAGCCAATTTCTGATTTGGTTTCTCGTATTGTTTCTGCTGCTTGCTGGCACTGGATCTAAGACAGTGGAGGCGGATACGCAAAGGGGAAAAAGGCCTGTATTTGGCCATCTATGCCGTTACGCTGGGGTTCTTCGTCTGCGCTGTGTTCCGGTATTCCCCTCCGATGCCTACGCAGTTTTTTATTCACAAGGTATCGCCGTGGGTCTTCTCCGTCGTCCATCCGGAAGAAATCAACGATAAGGAGGCGGGCGGTTCATGAACGGCAATTCCACCCTGATTATCAATCAGCGCCAGTTGGCCTGGCTTACCGGCTCCCTCATCATTGGCGGGGGATTCGTCAGCATTCAGCACGAGCTGGTCCGGACAAGCCATACGGATGCCTGGTTCACTTATTTGCTTCCGACCCTGTATGTCTTTTTCATCGGATACGTGTTCACACAAATGGCCCGCCGTTTTCCGGGGAAACATATGTTCGAAATCTCGCGCATGGTTTGCGGAGCGTGGCTCGGAACCTTGATCAACCTGATTCTGATCTTTCACCTGTGGCTGATCCTTATGCGGGATCTGCGCTCGTTCGGCAAGTTTATCGGCACGATCCTGCTCCCGAATACGCCGCAGGAAATTCTGGTTCTCCTGTTTATGCTGCTGCTCATGTTCTACGGCAAGTCCAGCGTCGAAGTCGTCGCCAGGGTCAACGATCTGTTCTTCCCGCTGTTCGTCGGGCTGGCCGTCCTCCAGCCCATCATGCTCGCCAATGAGCTGGATACCCGGCTGATTCAGCCCTTTTTGACAACTACGCCCGTGAAGGTCTTCTACGGCAACCTGCTCTGTCTCGGCTGGTACGGCGACATCTTTGTAACCGGCGCTTTTCTTCATACGATCTGGAGCGCCAAGCAGATTCATTCCGCCATCCGGCACGGTACGGTGCTGGCGACGATCATTCTGACCCTCTACCTGTTTCTCGAAGTGATGGTGCTCGGCCCGGTCATTCCCGCCAACATGCTGTATCCGGCCTACAGCCTGGTTCAGCATATCCATATTACCGACTTCCTGGACAGGGTCGATCTGATCATGCTGAGCATCTGGTATCCGGTGACGGCTTGTAAAATCATCCTGATTTATCTGGCGTTCCTGACGGGAATCGCCCATCTGATCGGCAAAAGGGACTATACGACGATCAATTCGCCCATCAGTCTGCTGCTGCTTCTGACCACCCTGTTTGCTTTCAGCAGCACGACGGATGTGTTCAGCTTCGGCAACTACAGCTCGCCGGTCATCGTCCTCGCCTATCAGCCGGTGCTGTTCCTTCTGCTCCTGCTGCTCGTGCTCCGGCATCCGGTGGTCCGCGACAAGAACATGCCGGGAGAGTCCGGGAGTCCCGCAGGCGCGGGCGACCGAACAACAAAGCGGGACCGGATCAAGGAAAGCACCGAGCCTGGGTTCGGCTTGGGAATGTCCTCCTGCTGACCGCCTGCCTCTTCGTGGCTGCAGGACTTATGTACAGCAACCGTTACGCAGTCATTGGCGTGATCGCCGCCGCCGGTTACGGGACTTGCCTGCTGCTTGCGGCGGGAAGCTCCCATATGGAAATTCGGCGGGCCAAGAAGCATACGGTCAAGGGCTCTTCGGGCGCGGCGTAGCGGGAACGGGGCCGGATCGTTACAGCGGCTCGATGCCGACGATTTTGCCGAAGGGGATGAGAATGCATAAATCTTCCTCTTCGTCTTTGCGCGACACCATAAGTTCAATGAAGTCGGTACCTGTCCGGATGAGCCTGGCTTCAAAGGCTCCGGCATAGGTGGTGTGCACCTTCACCCGCGATCCTGCGGCTCTATGACTGACGCCGAGCAGCACGATTTCCTGCTGCGCCTCGGGGACGAAATAACGGCCGCTGACGCGAATGAACCGTTTGCCCACTTTCTGCAGGACGCCTGGCTCTCCGTCGTAGCCTTCGGCCTGCAGCGCGACTTCCAATTTCAGATGCATCGCCAGACGTTCGCTTAGATCCATACGGCTGGTTTTTAATATCGACAAACGGATTCCTCCCTATTTGGCGACTCATCTGTTACAGATTGTATGACGGGCGGGTCCGCAACATACCGAAAGGAGTCGTCATGAAGCTCAATTGGTTGAAAACCAAGCTGACGTTCGTTATCATTCCGGAGGCGAACGGAAGCGTTATGAAAGTAAAGCTTCCCCGTGCGGCCGTCCTTGGCGCCGCCGTAAGCGCAGCCCTGCTCGTGGGTGCGGCGCTGATCGTCCATTTCTTCCATATGCAGACCGCCGTCTCGGCCTCAATCCGTTCCTCGGAGCTGCATGGGGAGAATGTGCGGCTGGCCAAGGCTTTGTCAAAGAAGAATGAAACGATCGAACGTTTGCAAAATGAGGTCTTCTCCCTCTCGAAGCAGGCGGCCGAAATCCGAAGCAAGGTCGAGGAAATGAAGAAGCTGGAGCAGGACCTTAAGGCGCTGGCCCCGGCTGTGGAAGGAAACGGGCCGTCGGCCGCCTCCGCGGCGACCGCCGCCGTAAGAACCGAAGGCTTGGCCATGGGAGGCCCGGCCGTTCCGGTAACGGCCGAACAGGTCCGCCGGCTGGGCGCCGCGGCCGGAGCGGATTACAAGGCGCTCGGCTCCGAAATGCAGACGCTGCATTCCCGGTTTATCCGCTCCAGGCAGGTGCTGCAGGAGAAGCAGGAGCTCAAGCGCATGACGCCAAGCCTTTGGCCTACCGTATCGCGGACCGTTACTTCGCCGTACGGCTACCGCAAGGACCCCTTTAACCGCAAGCTCAGCTTTCACCGCGGCATCGATATCGCCGGCAAGCTGAACGATCCGGTCTATGCGGCGACCGCCGGAACGGTGCACGCCGCCGGCTACGACAAGCTGCACGGCAATCATGTGGTGCTGGATCACGGCAGAGGCCTGCATACATGGTATATGCATCTGAATGCGGTAGAGGTGCATAAGGGAGACCGGGTAAGCAAAGGGCAGGCGATCGGCCGGCTCGGGTCCACCGGGCGCAGCACCGGCCCGCATTTGCATTATGAGGTGCAGCAGGGCGGCAAGAGCCAGGATCCGAACGGCTATTTGCCCGCCGCAGACAGAAAGGAGAAGCGTTAAACGATGCCAGCCTGGTTGAATAAAAAAAATGCCGTCAAGATGCGGGGAACCGTATCCTTGATCGGCGAAGGCAGTTTCTTTAAAGGGGACATGAGCTCGCAGGCGGATGTCCGGGTGGAGGGCGAATTTCACGGCGTGCTGCACGCTTCGGGGGAAGTCGCCATCGGCGAGCGGGGCCGCGTGCGCTCCTCCGATCTGCAGGCCCGCGAGGTGATCGTCGCCGGCCGGATGGAAGGCGGCGTGCGGGCGGAGGGCTGTGTGCGGATTACCCCGACGGGCCGCATCACGGGAACGATCCGTGCGGCGGCGCTGGTCATCGAGCCGGGCGCCGTATTCCAGGGCTCAAGCGAGATGACCGGGCCGGAAGAGGATGCGCCGGCTTCCGGCAACGTGATATAATGAACTGCACAAGCTCGGATTCCCCTGCGGGACATGCACCGAGACTTCAGACCCAAAGCGATGGGAGAAGACGACGATGATGCAGCAGACCATCCTTTTTGACATGGACGATACACTGATTTACTGCAATAAATTTTTCGATCTGGTGATCGACCAGTTCGCGGATCAGATGGAAGCCTGGTTTCACGGCTATCATCTGTCGATCGACGAAGTGAAGAAGAAGCAGGCGGTGATCGATCTGGAAAGGGTCGTGGCCAGCGGATTCGCTCCGGATCACTTTCCGCAGTCGTTTATGGACACTTACGAATATTACTGCAATTTGACCGGCAGACGTACGGACCCAGCCGAGCTTCAGCGGCTGAGAGAGCTCGGCGCCTCCGTATACGGGCACAGCATCGAGCCTTATCCCTATATGGAAGAGACGCTGACCCAGCTTCAGGCTGATGGGCATGACCTTCATCTGTACACCGGAGGCGATCCTACGATCCAAATGCGCAAAGTGACGGAAGCGGGCCTGGAACGGTTCTTCGGCGACCGGATCCACATCACCAGGCACAAGAACGCCGAATTTCTTGACGGGCTGATCCGCTCTCAAGGGCTGGACCGGCACCGGACGTGGATGATCGGAAACTCGCTTCGCACCGACATCATCCCCGCGCTGAAGAACGGCATCCACGCGATCTTCATGCCCGCGGAGCAGGAATGGTCGTATAACCAGGTCGAGGTGGATGTGGAGCCGCAGGGCGCTTACTTTACGCTCTCTTCGCTGCGGCTCATTCCCGAGACGATCCGTTCCTTTACAAACAAATCGTTCGCCTCGGGCCAGTAAGCTCAGGGGAGGACGGCCTTACGGGTTAAGCACCCTTGCCGCCCGCCACTCGGTCGCGTTCCATTCCAGCCAAGAGGCCTCCGGCTCCCGGGTCAGCCGGGACCGGAAGGAGTCGAGCGCCTCGGCAATGCCCGGCACCTCCGGATGCATGCGTCGTACCTCCAGCAAGTAAGGCACCGCCTCGTAGCTCAAGCCTTTGAAGTACTCCGCATCCAACTGCCCCGTTCGGGCGTAGCGCTGCACGTTCCCTTGTATGATCATGGCTTCCACTTGGACGTAATTCAGAATCACGTACGCTGCAAGCCCTGCAGCCAGACTCCAGCGGAGCAGCGCCGCCCCGTCCGACCATACCTTCCAAAGCGCAAGCAGGAACAGCACCACCAGAAAGAGCATAAAGGCGTGAACGAGAAGCCGCGTCATGGTGTAGCCGTAGGCCTCTTCATACATCGACAGCCGCAAAAAGGCGGAAGCCAGCATCACGAACGTAGCGCCGATCAATACGGTTAATAAAATCCGTATGGCGGTGAGTGCGGCCGGAGCGGATTGCCTCCGGTCCAGGCCGTAAATTACCGTGAGCAGCACCGTGAAATTGATCAAAGTGACGACCACGAGCTCGGCAAAGCCTTTGCGTGCATAAGCGGCATAGGTGGTCCCGTCCGGCGACTCCGCCGCTCCCCCGCCGAAGAAATAGGAAAACTGGATAACCGTAAACAGCAGATACACGCCGTTCAGCACCACTAGCGGCGTCGCCGCCACCGCCCAGTCCATCCGCGGAAGCTCCATAAGCGGATAAGGCCTAAGGGCCGCCCAGTCCTTCTCCGGGTCCCCGTTCCCCTGCCTTCCGAACGGCGGTTTCGGATAAAGTAATCCCCACAGATAGGCGAACAGAAAGATGCTGACCGCGGCAACCCACACCGTACGGAACAAAGCAAGGCCCCATGAAACGTCCAGCCACTCCGGCGACCGGGTCAGCGTATGATTGAATACCGTATCGGCCGAAGACAGCGACGTAACAACAACGCCCAGCACCGGCGCCGAGAGCAGAAGGCCGAGCAGCACCTTCCCCAGTATCCTGGACCGCCCCGGCTGGATCCGCTCGCTTATGCCTCTGAACAGGACCTTAAAGGGCTCGGGAATATATCGCAGGGTCTGCACTACCACCTGCTCGATGAGTTCCCGAATGAAACGGGCATTCAGACCGGCGGCGGGCATCGGGCGCGACATCCAATACGTATGTACCGCCATCAGAGCCGGCACAGCGAGGGCGTTGAGAATCAGAAAGAGCAGATTCGCATGCACCGCGAACGTAAGCGACAGCAGGATCACCGGAATCCACAAGGAGGAGGAAGCCTCCAAACGGAGCCGTACCCGGTCCCGAAGCGCCCAGAAGTAAAGCGAATAAAGCAGCAGCACGAACAAGGGATACTGCAGTCCCCAAGTCCGTCCGTAAAACATCCAGTGGTGCAGCAGTCCGCAGACGAAGGCGACCAGGAGCAGCGACTTTTGTTCCCGGGCCGCGCTTGTTGTATTCCGCATCGTGGTTAAAGCCTCCATTCTCCTAGTGCAGCCCTTCCCGGCCCAGCGTCCTGCCGTAACCGCGGATCGTATGCAGCGGCTCGAAGGCGGCGCCGCGCAGGCCCGGTGCGTCTTTAAAGCGACTGAAGCCTTCCGCGCCAAAGCCTCCAACACCGCCACCGAACGGCCCGACAGCACCTTGGAAGCGGCCAAGCCCTCCAGGACCTCCTCCTCTTCCGCCAGCAGCAGCGGCTCCAAATCCTTCTTGTACAAGATTCCATATAAAAGCAAGGCGAGCCCTTGGACGGCCGATGCCAGTTCGCGGTTTACTGTATTCCGGTGGCGGTAAAGCTGCGTCTCGGCCTCCAGCAGCAACTGTTCGCTCCAGGACATCGTCAGCGGCATGCGTTCCGCGGTTTCGCAAGATTCCAATCGATTCGCATGGATTATCATGACTTTCATCCTCCTTAAAGGCGCATTGGAACCATAATTATCCAATGCGTCATCCATTTTACATTTTCCCTGACATGGTTTATTGTAACTTGTAAAAGAGGAAGAAAAAGTGCAACTTTGCGAAAACGAATTTCATATTTTCCAAAAGGGGTGCGTGATGAAATTGTCCCGCCACTATATACGCTTAAGGGAGAGCTATCCGCATATTCGGGAAGAGCAAGAGTTGCTGGTGACGCTGGACGAGCTGGCGGCGGTGCTGGACTGCACGCACCGCAACGCGGTGCTGGTGCTGAAGCGGATGGCGGAGGAAGGCTGGCTGAAGTGGGAGCCGAAGAGAGGCCGGGGCAGACCGCTCGGCGCTGACCTTCACGGTTTCCGCGGAGGAGATGATGCTGGAGATGGCCAAGTCGCTCGTGGAACGGAAGGATTTGCGCGGGGCGCTGGAGCAAATGAACGTGGCCACCTTGCCGGATTCGCTGAAGGACCGGTTCCACAGCTGGCTCAGCGGCTACTTCGGGTATAGCAGCGAGGTGCAGGGCATGCGGCGCTTCGATACGCTGCGCTTTCCACTGACCCAGACGCTGCAGTCTCTCGATCCGGCCACAATCAACTTCACGGCGGAGGCGCATCTCGTCCACCAGCTGTTTGATCCGCTCGTCCGCTACAACCGGCTGAAGCAAACCGTCGAGCCGCACCTGGCGCATGCCTGGGAAACGGGTCCCTCCCGGACCGAGTGGATCTTCCATCTGCGCAAAGGGGTGTTGTTCCATCACGGCCGGGAGCTGACGGCGGAGGATGTGCGGTATACGTTCGAACGGCTGAAGCGGTACTCCGCCGGCGCCTTGTACAGCTGGGTTCACCGGCAGGTGGAGGCGGTCGAGGCCGTCGACCCGATCACCGTGCGCGTGAGGCTGACGGAGCCCAATGAGCTCTTCCTGCAGTATGCCGGCACGAACCGGGCGTCGATCGTCCCGGCGGATGTCTGCGAAGAGCTGCAGGAGGCGTTCGCGCAGAAGCCGGTCGGCACCGGCCCGTTCAAGCTCACCGTGAACGACCGGTCGATGTGCGTGCTCGATGCGTTCCCCGCCTACTTCCAGGGGCGGGCGCACCTGGACCGGGTCGAGCTGTGGCATATTGCCGATGTGCAGGAGCAGGACCGCTACCGGACGATGGAGAGCTTCCAGATCATCCACAATTACCGGCCGCCGGACGAGGCGGCGGATACATGGCGACAGGTTCAACAGCAGGGCACGACCTGCCGGTTTCTTACGTTCAACCTGCTGAAGCAGGGCCCCTGCTCGACCCCGCGCTCCGCGGGGCCGTCCATGCCGCGCTGGACCGGGGGAAGCTCATGGAACGGCTCGAAGGCGATGCGATTTATGAAGCGGACAGCTTCGTGAAGCATGGCGACGGGGAGTCCGGGGGCTCCTGAGGCCCGCCGCCGAGCGGCTTCCCAAGGATCCCGGGCGGATCCGCAGGCACCTGAAGCAGTTCGGCTATGCGGGAGAACGGCTGCGGCTCTGCACGATCACGCACTATGAGCGCGATGCGCTGCTCGTCCAGTCGCTGCTTCAGGAGGCGGGCTTTGCGGTGGAAGTGAAGCTCCTGGATGTCGAGGAATTCAAGGGCGAGCAGCGCCTGCATGCCGACCTGCTGCTCTTCTCCATCATGCTCGACAACGACGCCGAGCTGCGGCTGATCGATCTGTACAAGAGCATGCAGCGGCATCTGGATACGTCCTCCAAAGCGAGGGTGAACGAATTGCTGCGCCAGGCGCTGCATGAGCCTTCCCGCGAACGCAGGATGGATGCGCTGCAGGCGATCGAGTCCTTTTTGTCGGCCAAAGGCGTGCTCTGCTTCCTTTACTTCAAGCGGCTCAAGACCCTGTATCACGCTTCCGTCAAGGGGGTTGCGCTGGATTCCCTCGACTGGGTGCAATTTAAGAATATCTGGTTCCGTCCCTGAGCCCGAAGTTTGCCGTTTCATTGATAAAGCGGGCTTCGCGTGAATAAAGTATAGAAACACATTATGCGAAAGGAGCGCGAAGATCCCATGAGCAAACCGAGGTCCATCGTCTACCGCAGCGCCAAATACGGGTTCACCCTTCAGGTACCGCGCTGGTGGAAGCCTTATGTCACGGTGAAAACGCTGCGCAGGAAGGGGAAACGGAGTCGGAGTACCATTTTCGCTTCAAGTTTAAGGGAAAGGTTTACGACGATATCTTCACGCCGCTGGTATACCGGATGACCCGGCAGGAGTGGGAACGGGACTATGCGGATTCGCCTCTCGTCTACCTTGCGGAGCATGAAGGGCGGGTCTTTGCCTACTTAACGCCGGAGGAGCCGCCGGAGGCGTTTCTCGATAAGAAAACCGGCGACTATGATTATAAAAGGTTCGGGACGGCCATCGGGTCGCTGAAGCGGATGGTGAACCGGGATGTGCCCCGGATTGTCACGACGCTGCGGTTTCACCGGAAGTCGATAAGCCGCCGCCCCGCGCCCTACCGCTCGCGAAAGGTACGCGGCCGGAGGTAATATCCGGCCGTGCCTTGCCGCAATTGGGAGCGCCGGCAGCGAAATAAGCCGCCGGCAGGGGCCGGTGGTCGCAGGACCGCTTGGAGCGCGGACGGTTTATTTGATCAGCCGGATGCAGAGCGGGTACCGGTAATATTCGCCTTTGGAAGCTTTGACCGTGGCGATCAGGATGACAACCAGCGCAAAGACGCCCAGGACCGGCAGAAGGACGAAACCGATGATCACGAAGCAGAGAATGCCGGACACAAAGGAGTAAATCATTAGAGAGATTTGAAAATTAAGCGACTCCCGCGCATGCTCTTCGACAAAGGCGGATTGATCTTTCTTGATGAGCCAAATGATCAAGGGAGCAAAGATGCTTCCTATGAAGCAAAGCAAATGGGACAAGAGGGCCAAGTTTCTTTCGTCGCTCGTTACCAATGCATCGACCTCCATGGAAAAGACTATGACCATGGATATGCGGCGGCGCTGCATTTTATGAACGGCGAAGATTACGGTTTATTGAACAATCGCGCAGCCAGGGACTTCTTGCGCCCGTGCTTGTCCGCACGTGACGCCAGCTTGGGAGCGGGCGCCTGCTTCGGCTCATGTGCAGGGAGAGCTTCCGACCTGCTCTCATAGGCGACCGCCAGCTCGGCGAGCTCCTGCCGGTCCTGCTCCAGCTTATCCACGCGGCGCTGCAGCGTTCTCACCATATGCTCGAGACGCGTGAATTCCTGCTTCAGCAGCACGATTTCCGGATGGCCCTTCGCCACCGGTTCGGCCGTTTCCCCGTCCCATACGCCCTCTTCCGCCTCACCGGGCGGCAGTCCGGTTCCTTCCTCGATCGCCTTATTGTCTTGTTCCGCCATCCGTCTTCGCCTCCTTCGGAGTGCCCCCAGCTGCAGCTCGCTCCGTTGTCCCTTTTTTGGTAAATCCATTATACAACACTAAAGGGAACCGGGGAGTAGAAAAAAACAAGCCCCGGTGCTCGGTTGACACCAGGGCTAGGCATAAACAGGCTCACGGCAGGTTGGTCGAGCCCATCAAATAACGGTCGACCTCGCGCGCCGCTTCGCGGCCTTCATTGATGGCCCAGACGACGAGGCTCTGGCCTCTGCGCATGTCGCCGGCGGCAAACACACCCTCCACGTTGGTGGCGAACCCGCCGTACGCGGCCTTGGCATTGGTCCGCTCATCCTTTTCCACGCCGAGCTGATCGAGTACGGTATTCTCCGGGCCGGTGAAGCCCATCGCGAGCAGCACGAGCTGTGCAGGATAAACTTGCTCGCTTCCGGGAACCTCGACCGGCACGAAACGGCCCTGGTCGTCCTTCTTCCACTCGATCAGCACCGTGTGCAGCTCTTTCACACGGCCGTGCTCGTCGCCGACGAATTTTTGGTGGAAATGAGGTACTTTCGCGGGTCCTGTCCCTGCAGCGCCGCCGCTTCCTCTTGGCCGTAGTCGACCTTCAGCACGCGCGGCCATTCCGGCCACGGGTTGTTCGGCTGGCGGGTCTCCGCCGGTCTCGGCATGATTTCGAACTGCGTCACGCTGCGGCATTGGTGCCGGATCGACGTGCCGACGCAGTCCGTCCCGGTATCGCCGCCGCCGATGACGATGACGTCTTTGCCCTCCGCCGAAATGTATGCGCCGTCTTGATGCTGCGAATCCAGCAGGCTCTTCGTGTTCTTGGAAAGGAATTCCATCGCCAAATGAATCCCCTGCAGTTCGCGCCCCTCGATCGGCAGATCCCGGCCCCGGGTTGCTCCGCCGCATAAGACGATGGCGTCGTACTCTTCTTTGAGCTGGGACGCCGGAATGTCTTTGCCGATTTCGGTACCCGTGATAAACCGGACGCCCTCGGCGGCAAGCAGATCCACCCGGCGCTGGACGTAGTTCTTATCAAGCTTCATATTCGGAATCCCGTACATGAGCAAGCCTCCGGCCCGGTCCGCCCGCTCGTAGACGGTGACCGTATGACCCGCCTTGTTCAGCTGCGCGGCGCATGCCAGTCCGGACGGGCCGGAACCGACGACGGCCACCTTCTTGCCCGTGCGGACCTTCGGCGGTTCCGGCACGACCCAGCCTTCGGCGAAGCCCTTGTCGATGATGGATTTCTCGATATTCTTGATGGTGACCGGGGAGCCGTTCAGCCCTACGGTACAGGACCCTTCGCAGGGGGCGGGGCAGACGCGGCCCGTAAACTCCGGGAAATTGTTCGTCTTGTGCAGCCGGTCCAGCGCCTCCCGCCACCGTCCCCGGTACACCAGATCGTTCCACTCGGGGATCAGGTTATTGACCGGGCGACCCGACGCCATGCCGCTGATGATTTTGCCGGTGTGGCAGAACGGAATGCCGCAATCCATACAGCGCGCACCCTGCTTGCTGCAGCTTGTCTTCCGGCATCGGCACGCTGAATTCCTTCCAATGCGCGATGCGCATGAGAGGCGCGGCTTCGGCCGGCGTTTCGCGGTTGTATTCGATAAAACCGGTTGGTTTGCCCATCGTATGTCCTCCTGACCGCGGGACCTTCGCTCTTCTCTTTGGGGAGGGGCATAAACCTTAAAGCCTAAGCCGGCCGCTGCGGACCAGTGCTATCTGCCTGCGGCCGCTCTTGAAAACGGGTAATGGGATTATCATTTAACTGAGGTATTTACCCGTTTTCAAATGCGGCACGTAAACTCTCCGGCAGATACACTGCCCTTCGCTTCGCTTATAGGCTCAAACCTTAACCCCATACCCGAAAGAGAAATGCTGCGGTCCCGCGTGGATTATTTAGTTACCGCTCACGCGGGAGACATCCTTCATGTTCTCCTCGAAGGCCACGAGCATCGCTTCCTGCTGGTTCAAGCCGGAGCGCTTCACGCGCTCGATGGCCTCGAACATCCGCTTGTAGTCCTTCGGAATGACCTTGACGAACTTCCACAGGTACTGCTCCCACTGCTTGAGCACCCGGTGGGCGACCGCACTGTCCGTGAAGGTGGCATGATGCTGAATCATGTTCCTGAGCTCCTCCGATTCGTACGTCTCCTCCACCGGCTCCAGCAGCACCATCTCCTGGTTGCACCGCTCCTTGAACGTGCCGTGCTCATCCAGCACATAGGCGATGCCGCCCGACATCCCTGCGGCGAAGTTGCGGCCGGTCGGACCCAGCACGACGACGCGCCCGCCCGTCATGTACTCGCAGCCGTGGTCGCCTACGCCTTCCACGACCGCGCGCACCCCCGAGTTGCGGACGCAGAAGCGTTCCCCTGCGATCCCTCGGATGTAGGCTTCCCCGTCCGTCGCGCCGTAGAAGGCCACGTTGCCGATAATGATGTTCTCCTCGGCGGCGAAGCCCGCTTTCTCCGGAGGGAATACCGCCAGCTTCCCGCCGGACAGCCCCTTGCCGAAATAGTCGTTGGCATCGCCTTCGAGCGACAGCGTGATCCCCTGCGGAAGGAAAGCGCCGAAGCTCTGTCCCGCGGAGCCGTTAAAATGCAGCCGGATCGTATCGTGCGGGAGTCCTTCCAGCCCGTAGCGGCGTGTGACTTCGCTGCCCAAAATGGTGCCGACCACGCGGTTGACGTTATGAATCGGCAGAATCGCGTGCACCTTCTCCTTCCGCTCCAGCGCCGGCTCGCAAATTCCCAGCAGCTCCTTCATGTCCAGCGACCGGTCCAGCCGGTGATCCTGCGGTATGGAGCAGAAGCGGCCTACCTCGTCACCCGCCTCCGGCTGGTGCAGAAGCGGCGACAGATCGATGCCTTTGGCCTTCCAGTGGGCCACGGCCCGCTTCGTCTCCAGCACCTCGGTATGCCCGATCATCTCTTCGATCGTGCGGAAGCCAAGCTCCGCCATCAGCTCCCTCGCGTCTTCCGCGACAAATTTCATAAAATTGACGGCATGCTGCGGATCGCCCGCAAACTTCTTGCGCAGCTCCGGGTTTTGCGTCGCCACGCCGACCGGGCATGTATCCAGATGGCACACGCGCATCATGATGCAGCCGAGCGCGATGAGCGGCGTTGTGGCGAAGCCGAACTCCTCCGCGCCGAGCAGCGCCGCGATCACCACGTCGCGGCCCGTCATCAGCTTGCCGTCCGTCTCGACGGCGATCCGGCTGCGCAGGTTGTTCAGCACCAGCGTCTGGTGCGTCTCGGCAAGGCCCAGCTCCCACGGCAGACCCGCATGGCGGATCGAGGTTTGCGGCGAGGCGCCCGTTCCCCCGTCGTAGCCGCTGATCAGCACGACGTCCGCTTTGCCTTTGGCCACGCCTGCGGCGATGGTGCCTACTCCCACCTCGGAGACGAGCTTGACGCTGATCCGCGCCCGCGGGTTCGCATTCTTCAGGTCATGGATCAGCTCGGCTAAATCCTCGATCGAGTAAATATCATGATGCGGCGGCGGCGAGATCAGGCCCACGCCCGGCGTCACGCCCCGCACCTCGGCCACCCACGGATACACCTTGGAGCCCGGCAGCTGCCCGCCTTCGCCCGGCTTGGCGCCCTGCGCCATCTTAATCTGAATCTCGTCGGCATTGACGAGGTAATGGCTTGTTACGCCGAACCGGCCCGACGCCACCTGCTTGATCGCGCTGCGCCGCAGATCGCCGTTCGCATCCGGCCGAAAGCGGTCCGGGTGCTCGCCGCCCTCTCCGGTGTTGCTCTTGCCGCCGATGCGGTTCATCGCGATTGCTAGACTTTCGTGCGCTTCCTTGGAGATGGAGCCGTAAGACATGGCCCCGGTTTTGAACCGCTTGAACAGCGATTCCGCAGGCTCTACCTCGTCCAAAGGAACCGGCGGCCGGTCCGATTGGAACGAGAACAGCGAGCGCAAGGTCATGTACCGTTCATTCTCCTGGTGAATCAGCTTCACAAACTGCTTATATATCCCGTAATTGTTCGTCCGCACCGCCGTCTGCAGGGCATGAATCGTTTCCGGGTTGTACAAATGCTCCTCCCCGCTGCTTCGCCACTGCAGCTCGCCGCCCGGATCCAGCACCCGGTCACGCCCTTCCTGCGGCGAAAATCCGCGGTGATGGCGGAGCAGCGCCTCGCGGGCCACCTCCTGAATGCCGATCCCCCAACGGGCGTATACGTCCAGGTGAAATATTTCTCGACAAAAGCTGCGTCCAGGCCGATCGCTTCAAAAATTTGCGCGCCCCGGTACGACTGAATCGTTGAGATGCCCATCTTCGCCAGCACCTTCACGACGCCTTTCGTAGCCGCCTTGATATAGTTGTATACAGCTTTGTCGGCCGTGATGTCCTTCAGCGGCCCCTGACGGATCATAGCTTCCAGCGTCTCGAACGCCAGGTACGGGTTGATGCCCCCGCCCCGTAGCCGAGGAGCAGGCGCAAAATGATGCACTTCGCGCGGCTCCGCCGATTCGACCAGCGGCCCCACCTTCGTCCGCGTCCCTTCGCGGATCAGGTGATGGTGCAGGCCGGACACCGCCAGCAGCGCGGGAATGGCCGCCTGTTCGGCGTTCACGCCGCGGTCGGACAAGATCAGCGGCGTGGCGCCGCCCGCGATCGCTTCATCGGCGGCGGAGCACAGTACATCCATTGCCCGCTCCAGGCCCGCTTCCCCTTCGGAGGCCGGGAAGACGATCGGCGACTGTCGCCGTCTTAAACCCGTCCCGCTCGATACATCGCAGCTTCGCCAGCTCACCGTTCGTCAGAATTGGTGTAGCCAGACGGATCTGGCGGCGACTCTCCGGTCTCGGATCAATCAGGTCGCCCTCCGGCCCGATCGTTGTGCCCTGCGCCGTGATGATTTCTTCGAAGTTGGCGTCGATCGGCGGGTTCGTCACCTGCGCGAACAGCTGCTTGAAATAGCTGTAGAGCAGCTGCGGCCGCTCCGACAGCACGGCGAGCGGAGCGTCGAAGCCCATCGAGCCGACCGGATCGACACCCGTCCGCGCCATCGGCTCCAGCACCTTGCGCAGCGTCTCGAACGTATAACCGAACGCCTCTTTGCCGCTGCAGCACGGTTGCCGGGTCGCCGGCCGGCTCCTCCGGAGCTTCCGGCGACTCGCCGAGCGAAACCAGATGCTCGTTCAGCCATTCGCGGTAAGGCTGCTCGCGGACAATCCGGTCCTTGATCTCCTCGTCCGACACGATCCGCCCTTCCGCCGTATCGACGAGCAGCATCCGGCCCGGCTGCAGGCGCTGCTTGGCGATGATCCGCTCCGGTGCGACCGGCGGCACGCCCGCCTCCGAGGCGAGGACGATCAAATCGTCCTTCGTGATATAGTAGCGCGCCGGACGGAGCCCGTTGCGGTCGAGCACCGCGCCGATCGACCGGCCGTCCGTGAAGGCGATGGTCGCCGGGCCGTCCCACGGCTCCATCAGACAGCTGTGGTATTCGTAAAACGCTTTCTTTTCATCACTCATCGTCTCATGCTTGGACCACGGCTCGGGAATCATCATCATCGCCGCATGCGGCGGCCGACCGGCCCGACAGCATGAGAAACTCCAGACAGTTGTCGAACATCTGGGAATCCGAGCCGTCCGTATTGATAATGGGCAGAATCCGCCGGAAATCCTTCCCGAACAGCTCCGTCTCGATTACCGCTTGGCGCGCATGCATCCAGTTCACATTGCCGCGCAGCGTATTGATTTCGCCGTTATGGATCAAATACCGGTAAGGATGCGCCCGCTCCCAGCTCGGGAACGTGTTCGTACTGAAGCGCGAATGCACCAGCGCGAGCGCCGTTTCGAACGCCGGGTCCTGCAGCTCCGTATAGTAGCTGTCCACCTGCGCAGGCGTCAGCATGCCTTTGTACACGATGGTCCGGCTCGATAAGCTGGAGAAATACAGCCGTTCCCCGCCCGGCCCAGTCAAATGGCGACCCGCATGCTCCGACGTTTTCCTAATGACATACAGCTTCCGTTCAAAATCCAGCTCATCCGCAGCATCCTTCGCAGCGCCGATAAACGCCTGACGCACACAGGGCTCCGCCGACTTCGCCGTATCTCCCAGTCCGTCGTTATTCACCGGCACGGTTCTCCAGCCCAGGAACTCTTGGCCGGCCTCCCGCACCTTCTCCTCGATGAGCCGCTCGCAGGCAATACGCGACACCGCATCCTGCGGCAGGAACACCATGCCCACCCCGTATCGCCCGGGCTCCGGCAGACGGATTCCCTCCTCCGCACAGACCTGCACAAAAAAACGATGGGGAATCTGCAGCAAAATGCCCGCACCGTCCCCTGTATTCGTTTCGCTGCCCTGGCCCCCGCGGTGATCCAGATTGCACAGCACGCTGAGCGCCTGGGTTACGATTTCATGGGAAGGTCGCCCCTTGATATGGGCGACAAAGCCGATCCCGCACGCATCATGCTCGAAAGCGGGGTCGTATAATCCCTGTTTCACTGGCAAACCGTTTCTGTTCATCGCGTGCAACCTTTCTTTCGGTATTTTTCGCGCTTTTTCACGCAAATCCGACAGGGATGTGAAGCGTTACAGGACTGAAGCGTTAGGATGAAAAAAGAAGGCTCCTTCCCTGTCCTTAATGTGACAATTCTGTGAACCTCGCTGATATTATGTTATATAGTACCATTCCCTTTTTATTATAGCAATTTAAAAATTCATAGATTTCCCATCCTCTCCCGCCCCGGACTGCTCTCTCCCTCTTCGGAATTTTATGTTGCTTGGCTCCCAATTATTAATTTTTCTATATGAAATTATCGTTAAAAGGAAAAATGTAGAGAATTGACGAAATGGTATCCTAACTACATGACTAAGGAGGAATCCTTGCATGAATGAGCCGATAACGGCGGGGAATCTTCCCGCATGGTTCGGTCAAGAACGGAGCGGCCGAAGCGGGCTCGAAGAGATGGGGCATGCCTTGTTCCATCACTCCAAGTCCGGTCAGGCCGTCCTGGATATGGACTGCACCCTCCTTACGGTCAACGCCAGCCTCGCCGGGCTGCTCGGTTACCCGCCGGAGCAGCTGCGGGGCATGAGCCTGCATGCGCTGATCCATCCGGGCGAGCTGCTGCTCTGCATGCATCATATGAGCTGGCTCGTGGAGCGGCGGCTCAGCCTCTATGAAGCGGAGGTACGGTCGCTGCATGCCGGCGGCGAACCGATATCCGCCTTGCTGACTGCGTGCGAAATTCAGGACAAGGGGAACGCTTCATCCACCTCGAAGTCCACTCGATCGACGGGCAGCGAAAAGCGGAGGCCGCTCTGCGGGATTACGCCGCACTGACCCCGGATCTGCTCGACCTCCTCCCTGCTCCTTACATGATCCTCGGCCGGGATTGGAGATTCCTTCAAGTCAATCGAGCCGCCCGGCGCCTGCTTCGCCGAAACCGGGACGAATTGATCGGGCAGACCGGTCTGGACCGCCCTTCCGGAGCTGGCGAATACCCCCTTCCAGAAGGCCTGCCGGCGGGCGGCCGAAGAACAGAACACGGTGACCATCCGGGACCGGATTTTCCCCTCTCCCTCCTGGTTTGAAATCAGTTGCTTCCCCTGCAAGCCGGGGCTGGCCGTCTTCCTGCTCGATATTACGGAATCCAGTCGTCAGGAAGAGGGGCTCGCCATCACGGACGTTCATCTGCAATCGATGAACGAGCAGGCGGCCGATCCGATCGTTTTTTTGAGCCGGGACCTGATCCTTACCCACTTGAATCGGAGCTTCCTGGAAACCTTCGGTTTTACGAAGGAAGAGCTGATCGGGCGCCCTCTGCCTTGCATTCCGGAGGAGCTCCGAAGCGAAGTGGAGGGGCTGCTCAGGCGGACGCTGCAAGGGGAACAAATCTCGAATTATGAGACGAAAAGCCTTTGCAAGGACGGCCGGGTGCTCGATATGAGCCTGACCCTTACGCCGGTGAGCGGCCCGGATAAGGAAGTGCATTCCATTTGTCTTGTCGGAAGAGATATCAGCGAGCGGAAACGGATGAAGGAGGAGCTGCGGCTGAGCGAGGAAAAATACCGGATGATCGCCGAGCATACAAAGGACCTCATCATCCTCTTCGATACGGGTCGCCGGATCCGCTACGCCTCCCCTCCTTTAGGCATGTGCTCGGATTTGCCCCGGAGAAGCTGATAGGCACCTGTCCGCTCGACCGCCTTAAAGCCCCGCTAAGAAAAAAAGCCGGAGACTGGTTCCAGGAAATCATATCCATGCAGGAGGCGGGTCCGCTTGAAATCGAGTCGCCCCACTCCAGCGGCGCGGAGGTTCTGGTAGAGATGCATGCCGTCCCCATTCTGCATGCCGGCGGCGGGGTGGAGCAGGTCCTGCTGGTGGCGAGAGACATCAGCGAACGGAAAAGAACGGAGACGCTGCTCCGGAATTCGGAGAAGCTGTCGGTTGCCGGGCAGCTGGCCGCGGGAATCGCCCATGAAATCCGCAACCCGCTTACCGCCCTGAAGGGCTTCACCCAAATCATGCGCAGCGGCCCTGAGCCGGTCTACTCCTCCTATTTGGACATCATGATGTCCGAGCTGAGCCGCATCGAGCATATCATCAGCGAACTGCTGCGGATTGCAAAGCCCCAGTCCGTCGCTTACCGCTTAAGGCCCGTGGGTCCGCTTCTAAACGACGTCATTTCCCTCCTGGAGTCGGAAGCCCATTTGAACGGCATAGAGATTACGCTGCTGCTGGAAGGCGAGCTCCCCGGATATACTGCGACGAGAACCAATTGAAGCAGGTATTTATTAATCTATTGAAAAACGCTATGGAAGCCATGCCCAAAGGGGGCAGCGTTGCGGTGTCGGCCTCCTCGCCGGACGCCCGGACCCTTAGCGTAACCATCCAGGACGACGGTCCCGGTATGCCGGAAGAGGTGCTGAAGCGGCTCGGAGAGCCGTTCTATACCACCAAGGAAAAAGGCACGGGCCTCGGCATCATGGTCAGCCAAAAAATTGTGACGGAGCATCTGGGAACGCTGGACGTAGCAAGCCTCCCGGGACAGGGCACCACCGTCACCGTAACCCTGCCCGTCCGGGACAAAACGGACATATAAGCAAAGCTTCTGATCGAAGCCTATCTGAGGAAACTACATTCGTGTCTTAGTGGATGGATCGGAGCCTATTCGATCCTTGGATCAGTAAGTTGCAGCGTGCTTTATCGCTTTAATGCGCTTAAACTTCCTGAATCGTTAACGGTCCCCTGCCACCTGTACCTTCCCCGCCTGCATATGCTATGATGGAATTCGTTATGCCGACGGCAGACGCTTGCAAGCTCCGGCATACACAGAAGAACATCAATGAAATGGAGTTGTGCAGATTGGCCCAATTGTATTTCAGGTACGGCGCGATGAACAGCGGGAAATCGATCGAAATATTGAAGGTCGCCCATAACTATGAGGAACAAAATAAATCCGTGCTGATCTTTACGTCCGCCGTGGACGACCGCGATGAAATCGGTTATGTATCGTCGCGCATCGGCCTTCGCCGGGAAGCGATTCCGATCGATCCAAGCACCGATATCTTCGGAACGGTCCAAAGCCAGGCCGGACGAATTTCGTGCGTGCTCGTGGATGAGGTGCAGTTTCTGAACAAAGAGCAGATCCTTCAGCTGGCGCGGATTGTGGACGAACTGAACATCCCCGTCATGGGGTTCGGACTGAAGAATGATTTTCAAAACGAATTGTTCGAGGGCAGCAAATACATGCTCCTGTATGCCGATAAAATCGAAGAAATGAAAACGATCTGCTGGTTCTGCGAGCGCAAAGCGACCATGAACCTGCGCGTCGACGAACAAGGCAGGCCGGTCTATACCGGCGAGCAGATTCAAATCGGCGGCAATGATACGTATTATCCCGTCTGCCGCAAATGCCACGCGAATCCGAAGCTGTAAGCAGGCAGGCACCGTTCTGGCTTGACGCCGATCGCCGGCGCTCCAACGGCTGCGCGGATTCCGCGACCCCGCCGATGCTCCAAGAGATCGGGCGGCGCAAAGCCGGTCAAATGGGCTCATTCACGCCATTCGGCCGGTCGCCGCTTTTTTTTTGCATCGTTCTCGAGTGAAGTTCCTCTCTCTACTTCGAATGCCTGGGCTAAGCTCCTTTAGGCGCGTTCTCCGTCTTGGCCAGGATGGCCGTCAAAGCCTCAATCAGCCTCCCGTTCTCCTCCGGCGAGCCAACGCTGATCCGGATATGACCGGGCGACCCCCAGCCGATCCCATAGCGTACAATAACGCCTACAGCCATCAGCTCGCGCACCAAGCGGTCAGCCCCGTCGCCAAATTCCGCAAGAACAAAATTGCTCATGCTTTCGGTATAACCTATGCCCAGCTTGCGGAAAGCGGCGTACAGTCGCTCCCGCCCCTGCGTATTCATCCGGCGCGATGCTTCCAAATGCTCGTCGTCCGTCAAGGCCGCCGCGGCCGCCGCTTGGGCTAGGGCATTGACGTTGAACGGTTCCTTCACCTGGAAAATGCTGCGGATAATGCCTTCCGGCGCCGCCCCGAAGCCGACGCGGATGCCGGCCAAACCGTAAATTTTGGAAAAGGTCTGCAGCACCATGATCGGATAGCCGGCGCGGACGAATTCCATTCCGTCCGAATAATCTTCAGCCGTTGCGTAATGGCTGTAAGCCGCATCATAGATCACCAGCACATGTCCCGGCAGGATATCAAGCGACCGCTGCAGCTCTCCCTTCGGTAAATAGGTACCCGCCGGATTATGGGGCGAGCAGAGATACAGCGACTTCGTCCGGTCCGTGACGGAGGCCAGCAGGCGCTCTACCGAATAGCGGAAGCCCGGTTCCATAGGGACCGTGATGATCGTGGCTCCCATCAAACGGGCCCCGAACTCGTACTCGCTGAAGACCGGCGAAGGGATGACGATTTCATCGCCCGGCTCCAGATACGTCTCCGACACGAGCGTGATCAGCTCGTCGGCGCCGTTGGTAACGATCAGCTCGCTTTCGGATAAGCCCAGCTTACCTGCCAGCGCCTGCCTAAGCTCCGACGCCGCTACGTCGGGGTAGCGGTGCAGCTCGGGCAGCTTCTCCGCGATGGCCTGCAGCGCCTTCGGAGACGGGCCGAGCGGGTTCTCATTGGAAGCTAGCTTGACCACCTGCTCCAGGCCGTATTCCCGCTGCACTTCCCAAATCGGCTTGCCGGGAGAATAAGGCGTAATTTCATTGAGCGCTTGACGCGATTGAATTTGACGGGATGAGGACATTGCGGTGCATCTCCTTTTCATTTTGCTTTATTTCGATAATTAAATAATATATTAACGCGTTACCAAAGTAAAGTACCATTCATGAATATTTTTCCACTACCTTAACGACTTAGGATTGTTGCAGGCACAGCTTTCAAAGGAGAACGCCGCCGCCTGCTTTTTTGCGGAGCTTGGAGAACAAGCTTTGGTTGAAAAAGGGGCTGATGATTTTTCATCCGGATTACATTCTTCAGCTCACTCGGGCCTGCGGCATCGTCGAAAGTCAGCCTGGCCAGCTCCAGCGGCTCCGTCCCGGTTCCTTCCAACTTGCCCCCTTAAGAAAAAAATACATTTGTCCCTCGCCCGGCATATAGTGTAGTAACGGAATAAGCGAAAGGGGACGGTGTGCATGACGGGGAAGGAGCGGGTGTATCGTTGGGCCGTAGTGCTTTATCTGCTTGTTTGGTTTACCGGCGACCTATGGGTGATGGGCCTTCTAAGAAGCGGGGTGCTGACAGGCCTTGCCGGACTCCGGATTGCGAGCGTCGAAGAATATGCATACTGCATGCTTGCCGGCGCTGTCGGAGGATCCTTGTACGCCTTGCGGCCGCTTCACGAATATTACGATCAGCTGACCGAACGCTGGATTCTATGGTATTTGCTGCGCCCCATCAAATGCGGCGGGGCGCCGTGATGACGGTCGTACTGTTCGAGAGCGGCATTATGCTCCTGCAGGTCGCAGGCACGCTGGAAGCCAAGATCGGCATCGCGTTCCTGGTCGGCTTCGGCTTCGGCAAGGTGATGGATAAGCTGAAAGCCCTGACGGAAACACTGTTCAACGGAAAAAACGACAAGACGCCGCCGGGGACGAAGCGCCGCATGCGTAACCCGGCATCGGGCAGGCGGAAGAAGGAGGCCGCAAGAGCGGCAGACAGCTTGATTGAGAGGAAAAAATCTCTATAGTCGTACAGTATCGTTGACGGTCGGAGGGGAAAGCCATACAGTGGGGATAACCTGATGCGTCCGGACCGCCGAACAGGTTGGATTTTCCGTTGTTGACGCAGCAGGAAGTCTCTATGGGAGGTCGTTTCCTTGACGATAGACATCCGCATTCGTGCGGAAGAGAAGACGGATTATTTTCAAATTGCCGAAGTTCACGCGCAGGCCTTCGATCAAACCCGCTCCATCGGCATCGCCGTCCTGGTCGATACGCTGCGCCACCGGAAACATTATGATGCCGATCTGTCGCTCGTAGCCGAGGCGGACGGCCGTATCCTGGGCCATGTGCTTTTTACGGAGCATCGGTTAAGGGTTGAGGGGAAGGAACTTCGAGCCGTTGCCTTGGCGCCGTCCTGCCTTCGTTTCAAGCCCGGGGTATCGGCCAGCGTCTCATAGCCGAAGGCCATAGGATAGCCAAGGAAAAAGGATATGCCTTTTCATTCTTACTGGGGCATTCGACTTACTATCCGAGATTAGGATATCAAACGAAGATGTTCGGTACCTGCAAAATCTCCATCGACCGCAAGCGGATCGAAGCTCCCGATGTTCCGGTTGCGGAGCGCAGAGTCCGGGCGGAAGACATCCCGGCACTCGCCGCCCTGTGGGAAGCCTGGTTCGGGGATATCGATCTCGCCGTCGTCCCCGAGGACTCGGTGCTGGACTGGATCAGCGTCAACATCCGTATCCACTCCTCCACTCTACTGATCGGCGGCGAAATCGCAGGGTATGTCCGATACGAGGAAGGGCATCCGGACAAAATCAAATCCTTTCTGGCCCGGGACCGCCAGGCCGCTCAAGCCCACCTTCGCTACATGAACAGTAAAATTGCCGATAAGGCGGTAACGGAAGTCGAGTGCCCGTTCATCCGGAAGCGGCGGCGGTCCGGCAGATGATCCCTTATCCTTATCAAAGTGAGATCAGGCCATGGGACGCGGCCATGATCCATATTCTCGATCCCGGCTGCATCCCTATCGTGAAGTATTGCGAGGAAATCTCCCGGGGCGCTCGTTCTCCAGGATTGCTCCTCTGGCCCGTTGAATTCGATATCGTTTAGCCTGCTAAAAAACTGCCATAGCTTAAAACTTACCCGTTAAACCAAATCCCCCTGTAGTCAACCCAGCCGTACGTGTTAAGCCGCACATCCTGAAGCCCCGGCTCAAAGGAAGCGGTCTGCCGGGAGCGGTACCATAAAATAACGGCCTGCCGCTCCAGCAGCAGCTTTTCCGCCGCCTCCAGCATCGACCGGCGCCTGCCCGCCGATGCGGTCTCCACTCCCGTCAGCCGGGAATCCACGGCCTCACGCAGTGCTTCCGACATGGCGCGCCGCACCGGGCTCGCCGGGCTCTTGAAGAGATGGAGCAGCGTCCAGTCCGCATCATCTTCGACCGGCGGCTCCAGCAGCACCAGCTCCGCAGGGAGCGGGCCCCGTCCCCCATACAGGGACTCGTAAGGGACAAGCTCCGTCTCCAGTGCAATCCCTTCCGCAGCGAAGGCCTCCTTCAGCCTGGCGGCATCCCGTTCATGCCCCGCTCCGGCGTAAGTGGCCAGGCGCAGCTTGCGCCCTTCAAGGGTCTGAGACAGAACCGTTACCGGTTCCGCAGCGCCTTCTACTGCCCGCTCCCGGTCTCGGATCAACGCATTCGCCAGCGTTTCCCGGCCGGCCCCTCTCGTCTCCCGGGCCCGGGCATCGGCGGATAATCCGTCGGAGATGGGCGCGAAGAGCGACCTGCTGCAGCGGCCCTTCTGCCGTCAGGTTCAGTACAACATATTTGCAGCCCCGTTCCGTGCCGGCGATTTGCTGCCAGCCCGGCTCCATCCCGCCCCGCTCCTGGTAATGACGGAAATTCATCGTGCCGAGGGCGTCCGCCGCCTCCTGCTCCTGTCCCCCGCCGGCCCAAGCCGGAACGGTCCACATTTCAATCCGGTCCAGCTGTGCCCTTCGGCGGTAGTAATCCGGGTTCGCTTCCAGTGCCAGCAGGCCCTCTTCCCGCTCCGCGACCCGGAAGGGTCCGGTGCCGGACGGACGCCGGCCAAAATCCGGAGAACGCCGGGCCGGAACGACCGAGGAGGCGGGAGCGGCGAGAAGGCATAAAAGCGCGTCCTCAGACATCCGTTTCGGCGTGCGCAGGACCAGACGATGACGATTTCCTTCCGGGCACTCGATCCTCTGGATGAGGCTGAACAAAGCGCTGTACGGGGAGCCCTGCGCCGGATCCCGCGACCCGCTCGAGCGTCATCGCCGCATCCATGGCGGTCATGGGAGTTCCGTCATGGAAGAGAACGTGCTTTTGCAGGTAAAAGACAAACCGCCGCTCTTCCCCTTCCGGTACTTCGGCGGATTCCCACCGGCGGGCGAGGCCGGGAAGATAGCATCCCCTTTGGCTGTCGTATCTCACCAATGTGTCAAACAACTGACGAAGCATGTGCGGCTCTGTCCGCCGGGTGACGAAAGCGGGATCCAGCGAGCCGAGGGAGCGGTAAGCGGGAAAACGCAGTACCTCCAGCTCCTCCCGGCGACCGGAGGCGCCGGCCGAGACGGGCGTCTCTTTCCGGTAACCGAAGGCCGCGCCGAAGAGCGATTGCAGCTGGTGCTGCACCGCCCCCTTCCCGCCTTCCTCCTCCGCGAACGGTTCCGCTTGATCCGCCAGAAACCGAAGCGACTCGATCAGCCCTCCTTGGCGGCCTTCGCGCAGCAAACGGAGCGTATGCTCCTTAAGAAGCTCCGCGGGCTCGGACAGCAGACGCAGACGCGAGCGCCGCCCCCGGCCCCGGCCGGGCTGCCAGGCAATCCAGCTCTCCCGCCGCATGCCCTGAAGCAGCAGCTTGACATTCCGCTCCGAACAGTGAAGCGGCTCCGCCAGCTCGGGCAGCGTCACCCCGTAAGCACCCTCCGCCGCCGATTCCGGCGAACGCCGGGTTAGCCGGCTGTACAGCCGGACATAATGTTCCAGCAACTGCATGGAACGGCTCCTCCTCTCCGCAAAAAGGGGAAATGATTGTCATTGATTTTACCTTTTTCTTTCCTCTTTTTCCACCTACAATGAGAGGCAAAGAAAGGAGTGGTTTCTCCTGCGAGCGCTATTCAAAAGCAATTCCGCCGGGTCCACCCCGTTCCCGGTCCTGGCCGTCTCCTGGGTAACCGCGGTTTGCCTGCTCGGCGATTCCATGCTGTATATCGTTCTGCCCCTGTACTGGCGGGAATTCGCCTTGGATGCGCTCTGGCAGGTCGGCGTGCTTGCTGTCGGCCAACCGGTTCGTGCGGTCGCCGCTCAACCCGCTGATCGGCTGGCTCTACGCCCGGATCCCCAAGCGCAGCGGAATGGCCGCCGCCGTCCTGCTCGCCTGCGGCACCACGCTCGCTTTCGGCCTGCTGCAAGGGTTCATCGCGCTGCTGACAGCCCGCATCCTATGGGGCGCGGCCTGGTCGCTGCTTCGGATCGGCGGATTCTTGACCGTGCTGAACGCTAAAGGGGGAGACTCGCAGCGCGGGAGGCTGCTCGGCACCTACAACGGCCTGATCGGCCTCGGCGACCTCGCGGGCATGCTGGCCGGAGGCGTGCTCGCCGAAAGGCTCGGCACCCGCCCCGTAGCACTGCTGCTCGGCGCGGTCATGCCGCTGGCGTCGCCGTTCGTGCTGCGCTACGTTCCCGCCGTCCGCGCCGCCGCTCCGTCCGCACCGGGGGCAGACTATCCTGCGCGCCTTTGGCGCAGCCTGTCCGCCCGCGGCTGGCTCACGCTTGCGTCCGGCTTCGCCGTCGGGCTCGTGTTCTTCGGCATGCTGCTCTCCGGGCTGAGCCCGCTGGCCGAAGACCACCTGCCGCCCGGCGGCGAGCTCCGCCTCTTCGGCGCCGCGTTCGGCGCGGCCTCGCTGGCCGGCGCGGTGCAGGCCGCCCGCTGGGCGTGGTCGCCCTTCCTGTCTCCCTGGATCGGGAGACAGTCGGACGGCCGGCGCGGGCGGTCGCCGCTGTACCTCGCCGCGCTCGGCATCGCCGCCCTCACGCTCAGCCTGCTTGCGCCGCCAGCGCCCTTCGCGCCGTGGCTCGCCGTCCTGGCCTGCGTGATGCTGGCGAATACCGCCATCACCACGCTCACGGACGCGCTCGCCGCCGACAGCCGCCGCCGGACGCTCCGCCGTCGCCTACATGACGACGTATACGACCGTCGTCGATGTCGGGGCGGCGCTCGGCCCGCTGGCCGCCTTCGCGCTGCTGGGAGCGGCCGGGCCCGGGGCCCTGGCCGGCTCCTGCGCCGCCGTGACGGCGCTTCTCGCGGGCGCGTGGCTGTGCCTGCGGCTTACCGGAACCGCAGAAGCATCGTCCACGAGGTGCCCGATTCGCCGCAGCGCTCAAAACCAAGCCGCCGATACAGCTGCAAAGCCTGGTTGGCCGGATCAACGCTGAGAGACAGACCCGGGTAGCCTTCGGCCTGGGCTTGCCGAATAAGGGCCTGCAGCGACCGGGAGCCGATGCCCCGCCCGGTATGCTCCGGCAGCACCGCGACCGACAGCTCCGGCGTGAAGCGGTCGACGAAGCCGTAGCCGGGGGCCGACTCATCCGTCAACCGGTACCAGGCGGCCCCAAGGGCCTTGCCTCCCGCCGTCTCGGCGACGAAGCCGCCGTCCCCGCTCTGCCCCAGCCCTCCAGATATTTGCGGATCTCCGGGAGCCGCAGCAGCAGTTCTTTAGGGGGTTTATCTTTAGGGATGTGAATCATTTCGTACAGCATATCCCACAGAAAAGGTCTATCCTTCACGCCGTGAATCGGCCGAACTTCGTAAGTCAACACGTTAACCAACCTCCTGATCATGATTCTTAAGAAGAGAAAAGCGGACGTCCCTTAGCGGAACATCCGCGCCCTGCCTACCGCCCGATTGTTTTCACCATTTTAAAATATCCCGGAACCGGCCGGTACCCCAGCAGCTCCAAATTGATGCTCAGCATGGGACCATTCTGCGAATCGTTGTTCGTCCTAAGATACGCCGCCCCTTCTTGAGCGGCCAGCCGGATGGCAAGCCGTTTCAGCGAAAGCGCAATGCCCCGGCCCCGGTAATCGCGCAGTACCCCGGTATACTCATGGTAAAAGCTGTTCGTCGCCGCTTGATGCACCAGATTTGCCACGCCAACGATTCGGTCGCCGTCCATAGCCAGAAGCGTGTATTTGGGCTTCGAGCCGGGCAGCTCCAGGCACCACTTGCGCCATTCGCCGAATGCCGGCATCGTCTCGCGGTTGCCGGGAATATCCGGCGTCGTGCGGCGGTACAGCTCATACAGGCGCCGTTCGCCCTCTTCCCGGGGAAGCTGCGCCAGCGTCGTGAAGCGGATGCCCGCCCGCCTCGTGCGCTCCAGCACCGGCTCCTCCCGGCTGGCCGGGGTTTCCGCCAGGGACAGCACCGACTCGTATACATGCCTCTCCTTCGTGAAACCTCTCCGCTCGGCAAAGCGGACATCGTCCGGCCGGTCATCCTTCACCATGTAGACCAGCTTGGCCGCTTCCACCTGTTCCGCCCACCGTTCCAGGTCCGCGTATAAGGCGCTTCCGGCTCCTCGCTTTTCATGTCCGGGCAGCACGGCCAAGGTGTGGTGCAGCTCGCCGGGCGGCGTCCAGGGTGCCCGCCAGGCGACCCCGTATCCGATGACAAGGACGTCCGCCGTTTCCGCCACGATTTTATGCCGGTCAAAGCCTGCAAGCAGTCCTTCCTCATTCTTCTCCAAACGGCCTTGGGCCGGAATTTTCGCGTCCTCGTCCTGCAGTCGCTGCACGGTTGTCGGCTCCGGCCGGTGGGCGCTCAGCACGGCCGCAATCGCCGGGTAATCTTCAGGAAGTCGGACCTTACGAATATGAATGGTCATCCTACACCTCACCGAATGGTTTTACAGACTACCTATATTGTCCCATGGATTTCCACCTGCTTCCAGGGATGAATCAAATAAAACCATGCTTTCCCCCGGCCCTGAAAAATAAAACAGCAATATACCTTGACAGGAATATTCCCATTAAGGTATATTAAGACTGTGAGTACGGTAACCCAAAAAATGAAACGAGGTGACCCGATTTGCCCGGAACTGGAGGAAACGCCCGCGCCGTACCGTATGCCGTCAACCGCTTCCATGAGGGAACATCCGCACCATGGATATAACGACTTTCAGTGCTCTGGCCGAACCCACCCGCCTGCGCATCGTCGAACTTCTGATGGAAGGTCCCTTGACCGTAGGGGAGATCGCCGACCGGCTGGAACTCCGGCGACCCCAAGCTTCGAAGCATCTGCGCGTTTTGCTGGACGCCGGGCTGGTCGAGGTGCAGGCGGCCGCCAACCGCCGGAATTACAAGCTGCGGCTGGAGCCGTTCCAAGCGCTCGACGCATGGCTCGAGAGCTATCGGGGCGTCTGGGATGAACGGCTCGACGCTTTGGAGAATTATTTGCGGAAGCTTCGGACGAAAGAAAACAAATAAACCAAATTTCAGGAGGAATTTCCATGACGAACAAAATGTTGACCAAAGTTGAAGGCCGGGAGCTTATTCTGGAGCGCGTATTCGACGCGCCGCGCGAGCTGGTGTTCAAGGCATTCTCCGAAGCCGAGCATCTGAAGCATTGGTGGGGCCCCGCGGTTGGACGCTGACGGTATGCAACGTCGACTTCCGTCCGGGCGGTGTGTGGCATTACTGCATGAAGTGCATCGATGAGAAGCAGGGCGACTTCTACGGATTCGAATCTTGGGGCAAAGCGGTCTACCGCGAAATCGAAGCGCCGGAGAAGATCGCCTATGTCGACTATTTCTCGGATGCCGAAGGCAATGTGGCGGAGGGAATGCCCTCGTCCGATATTACGATGACCTTCGAAGAATACGAGGGCAAGACGAAGCTCGTAAGCCGCGCGCTGTACGCTTCCGAAGAAGCGCTGAAAACCGTCATGGAAATGGGCATGGAGCAGGGCATCACCGAAACTTGGGATCGTCTCGAAGAGCATGTGCAGTCCTTGCAGCGCTAAAAGCTTTCGCCAACCAAGCCGCACGGCGCCCGCCGGCGGCTTGGTTTTTGGCGCCCGACCTCAGCCTTCAATCAGCCGGCGACCTCGACCGGCTTTTCCTTGAAATACAGGATCCTCCAGCCGGTCCGCCCTCTTCATATTCACGGCCAACACCCTTACCGAATGCGGATCGTCCCATACGCTGCGAACGTTATCGATAATTTCCAGGGGAACCGATACCTGTTTCCCTCGAACCGCCATAGCGGTCCTTCCTCTTATTCGTCAGCGGCGATAAGAAATTCGAATAGCCGTCCGCCGCATGCAGCTCGATCACCCAAAAAGGGGACGCTCCCCGGCGCCATGCATTCCGCCTTGCCCTGCATGGCGCCGTAAGGCGTCCCCCTTATCCCTTCCTAGCCTTACCGTCCTTCCTCGTTTACAGCCGGACCTTCCGTCCGCTTGCTGCGCTCTCCAGCGCGCCGTACACCATCGCCATACTCTTGATATTGTCCGTGCAGTCCGTTTCCGGCTTTCGCCCTTCGCGAAGGGCGGCGAACATTTCGTCCAGGCGTGACCCGCATGTCCGGATTGCCCCGGCCAGTTCACCTCCGCCTCAATCCGACGGAACCGGCTCATGAACGAGGGCTCCGCAGACGGCTCCGTCACTTCGGCGTAAGGCGCCGTCGTTCCGTCCCAGCGGGCGGTTCCTTTGCTGCCGGAGATGCGCCAATCGGCCTCCCAGGAGGTCGGGGAACCCTCCGAGCACCAGGAACCGCGGTAGCAGAAGACGCCGCCGTCCTCATATTCGAAGATACACACGGCCGACGCATTCCCGGCATACCACGACCCCGGCGGGTTGAATTCATGGCAGTACACCGATACCGGATCCTTGCCGGTGATCAGCCGGGCCTGGTCGAACGTATGGATCGCCATATCGAGCAGCGACGGGCTTTCCATCGCATCCCGGAAGCCCCCGAAATGCGGTCCGAGGAAGAAATCGGCATTCACGAAGCCGACCTGTCCGATCGCACCGGAAACCACCAAATCCCGGAACGCGCGGATTTGCGGGAGATATCTGCGGTTCTGCATAACGGCATAGGTACGTCCCCGCTTACCGGCCAGCTCCACCAGCCGGTGCGCCTCGGCCATCGAGGTCGACATCGGCTTCTCGCCGAAGACGTCGCAGCCCAGCTCCAGGGCGGCCGTCGTGACGGCTGCATGGCTGTCCGGAATCGTTACGTCGAAGACGAGATTCGCCCCTCCGACGTGATGGCCTCCCTCACATCGGTATAAGTCCCGCAGCGAAGTCCGTATTTCTCCGCCGCCGCTTCCGCCTGCTCTTTCCTCAGATCGACGAGACCGACAATCCGGGCATCCTCCCGTTTCAGAGCATAATCAATCCAGGCTTTGGACATGCCGCCGCGACCGGCGACAACGATTTTATACATCAGCTCTTCCGCTCCTCTCAATCTCCATCTTAACCTCAACTATAACCGACCCGGCGTCCGATGTCTTTATCGCATTCTGCGCATTTTGTATGGAATTGTGCCCGGCCGGAAGGGAAGCCGCCATTTACCGAAAGATCGCTCGGATTTCGTCGAATTTCAGTGCCTTTTGACTTAAATTTAATACTTTAGGCCCACGTTTTCATGTTATAACTGGAAATGGGAAGACAAATTTCCAAGGGAGAGGAAATGGATTCATGATTACGAAGAAAGTTGTGATCTTGGGGGGCGGCGTCGCCGGAATGAGTGCCGCCCACGAGCTCGCGGAACGCGGTTTTGACGTGTCGGTGTACGAAATGCGGGGACTGCCCGGAGGGAAGGCGCGTTCCATGCCCGTGCCGGACAGTGCGGAGAAGGGGAGGAAGCCTCTGCCGGGGGAGCATGGCTTCCGCTTTTTTCCGAGATTTTATAAGCATATTATCGATACCATGGAACGGATTCCCTACGGCGACAACCTGCGCGGCGTGGCGGACAATCTGATCGAAGGCTCGCGTCTCGGGCTGGCCCGGACGGACGGTCCGCCGGTCGAATTCCTGACGGAGTTTCCAACCTCGGCGCCCGATTTCGTCGATATGTGGAAATCGATCTTCGATAACCATCTTGGACTGACGGAAGAAGAGGTCGAACTGTATATCGCGCGGCTGTGGCAGGTCATGACAAGCTGCGATGAGCGCCGGACTGCGGAATACCAGAACATGGCCTGGTGGGATTTCATCGATGCGGACAATCAGTCCGAGAATTTCCGCCGTGTGTTTACGGGCATGACCCGGGTGCTGGTGGCGACCAAAGCCCGTGAAGCCAATGTCGCTACCGTAGGCTGCATCGGCGCACAAATTATGCTGGATATGGTGACGCCCGGAGGCGCCGCCGACCGGCTCCTGGACGGTCCGACCAACGAAGTATGGCTTCGTCCGTGGTACGAGTATCTGCTTCAGCTCGGCGTGGACTATCATCTGGAAGCCAGGGTGGAAGCAATCCGCTGCGAGAACGGCGTGATTACCGGAGCCACCGTGACGGAGAACGGCGAAACCTTCGAGGTACAGGGCGACTATTACATAGCGGCATTCCCCGTCGAAGTGATGGCACGCTTCCTAACGGACGACATGATCGCAGCCGACCCGACGCTCGCCGGCATCAAGCAGCTGGCCGGCGGCTGTCGATTGGATGAACGGCATCCAGTTTTATTTGAAGGAAGACGTGCCGATCATTCACGGGCATATGATCTATATGGACTCGCCCTGGGCACTGACCAGCGTGTCTCAAAGGCAGTTCTGGCCGGAATTCGATCTCAGCGATTACGGCGACGGAGAGGTAAAAGGCATTATTTCGGTCGACGTATCCGATTGGGAGAAGCCGGGTCTTCTTTACGGTAAGCCGGCCAAGCTGTGTACGAGGGAAGAGATCAAGAATGAGGTTTGGGCCCAGCTGAAGCAAAGCCTGAATGTGAACGGCGAGGTCGTTCTGGAGGATGACAACCTGCATGATTGGTTCCTGGACGAAGATATCCGGACCCCGAACCCCGAGGGTGCGGCCGTTAACCTAGAACCGCCGCTGGTGAACAAAATTCACACCTGGTCGCTGCGGCCGACGGCGGAAACCGCCATTCCGAATCTGTTCCTGGCCTCCGACTATGTCCGGACGAACACCGACCTTGCCACGATGGAAGGGGCGAACGAAGCGGCCCGCCATGCCGTCAACGCCATCATCGACCGCTCCGGAGCGGATGCGCGGAAGTGTAAAATTTGGGAGATGTACCAGTTCCCCTTCTGTTCGCCTACCGGCTTCACGATAAGAAGCGTTTCGAGGAAGGTCTGCCGTGGGACGGAAAAATATTCGGCGGCGTCCTGAACGGATAGGGCAATCAGCAGCAGTTGGTTAGAAGCCATACGAAAAAGCGCAAAGAGCTGTTTCAAGACGGCTCCTTGCGCTTTTTTCCCCGCCGGTCCATGCGGAGCAAGTCGTTCATTGGGCGGGGGTCCGGTTTATTCCTCCCGGCGGACGCCGCTCTCCGCAGCGGCAAAATCGGCGTCCTTCGCCTCCCATTCGCTATAAAACTGCGCCAGGAACTGTTCCATGAACCGGTGTCTTTCCTCCGCAATGGCACGTGCCGCCTCCGTGTTCATGAGCTCCTTCAGCTTCAGCGAGCTTCTCGTAAAAATGATTCACCGCCGTGCTTTTCTCCTTGCGGTACTGCTCGGCGGTCATGCTCTCGCGCACCGGCGGCTCCGGGTCGTACATCGCCTGCCCCTTCCAGCCCGAATAGGCGAACGTGCGCGCAATGCCTACCGCGCCCAGCGCATCCAGACGGTCGGCATCCTGCACAATCTTGCCCTCCGCGGTTCGCATAGGGTCGCCTTTGCCGCCGCCATAGGACATGGTCGAGATGATCTCCATTACATGCCGGATGACCATATCTTCCACCCGCCGTTCGACGAGCCAGGCCTCCACCTTGGATAGCCCCGCTTCCTTGCTGACATTGAGCTTCTCATCCGCCACGTCATGCAGCCATGCGGCCAGCTCGCATACGGCCGCGTCCGCCCCTTCGAGCGCCGCGAGCCGCTTGGCCATCCCGGCCACGCGCGCCACATGCCACCAATCGTGGCCGCCGCTGTCGCCGCCGAGCTCGGCTCGGGCGAACGCCTTCGCTTCCTCCAATAAAGCCTCATGTTCAGCCATCGCCTTCAATCTCCTCCCCTCCGCTGTCTCCTCCGCCGCCGCCGCTGTCGCTGCTTCCTCCACTGTCCCCCCGCCGGAAGAGCCCGAGTCGGAGTGGCTGTGTCCGTGCGAGGAGTCCGAGTGACTGTGGGAGTAGCTGTGAGAATGGCTGTGTCCGGAGCTTCCGCCGCCTCCGTCATGGTGATGGTGGTGATGATGATGGGAACGTCGGTTCGAATCGTCATCTCCATTCCACCCGGACGGTATGAAATCATCCGTCGAGCTGGCGGCAGACGTGCTGTCCCAGCCGTCGTCCCTCCCCCGCCGTCTGCGGAGGTCATCCGGTTTACGGGCGGCCCGGATGACCAGGATGAGAACGAATAGAATAATAAACGCCATAAATACCACGATGGAATCCATCAAAGCGCTCCTAACCATGGATTTTTGTGGAAAAGTGACATCTATTCATTGTACTATGCCCCCGGCGACTCTGGCAAAGCCATTTTATCCCCACTCATTCCACGCAAGCAAATATTCCGGTAAATCATGGGGAAGATGTCGGAGGCAGGTCCTATCCTCATATACTGCGCCATAATCATATCATCCGCCAGATCGGACTCATGAATGTCCTCGGTGCCTAACCGCTCTACAAGCGGCAAGCAATAACGGAAAGATGCAAATCATCGGGTGAGGAACAAAAAACATAAAGCAGGCCGTAAAGCGGACAGCCTACCCCCGGTACCGGGTCTATGACCCCGGATCCACGTGAGAGGACCGGCCCCATTGGATTGGATGTTTAACGGGCGGTTCCTGTTTCGGGGATCCCTCCGATCAGCAATGCTTTGTTCAACATCCGCTTGCCCCTCCCGCACCAGCAAATCGTCTTGCCCTACCATATGCTGCTTCACATCTCATCGGAGGAGCACCTTGTACTTTGTTTAAATCCTTCCAAGAATACGCTAATAACCTTCGTAGTTTCATCCAGCGAGCCTGGCTGCAAGGACTCATTGGCAAGCCAGAGAGCCATCTCATTCAACCCGCCCGAAATAAAATGGGTTAGAACATCGAGAGGAATCATTCGAAAGTGCCCTTGCTCCTGCATGATTCCAAGCTGCTCTCTCAACAAACGCATGGAGTGGTTCTTATCCATTTCCCTCCAAGTTTCCCAGCCTAGAATCGCCGGACCATCAATCAACATAATTCGCCTATTTCGCTTCTCAACAGCGACCATAATGAAGGCGCGGCAACCTAGGAAGAGTCTGCCACAAATCTTCGCTTGTCGAAGCTTCCCTCTCCACCCTTTCGGCAACCTCTCTCTGGACATCCTCCAGTACGACGCGAAACAATTCCTTCTTGCTGCGAAAATGATGGTAAACCGCGCCCCGCGTCAAATTCGCTTCATGAACGATCGATTCCAGTGCCGCATCCGCGTAACCGTACTCGGTAAAATGGGTTCTGGCGACTGCGATTAATTTATGTACCGTTTCCGTTGTCTCTGCTTTGCTTCTCCTCATGACCGGCAAGTTCTCCATTCATCAAACTGTATGCGCCCTAAATCACTAAAGCTCCTTCATCATTGCCAACGCATCCGGATCCCCGGACTTCGCTAATGACCTTAATGCATGGCGAACCATCTTCGGGCCATGCTTCCAACCCCTGCTTAGCTTGTCGGCCATCCATTTGATCGTGACCTGTTTGTGATCCTTCGTCAAATCATTCAAATGATTGGCCACAGACCGCCTGACGTAACCTGAATTGTCATCCAGCAACGGCTCAAGCAAGGCAAGATTGCGCAAGGGATCCCCGCCCAATACGTTTATCCGCTTCGCCCAAGGAAGACGAGGGCGAGTCCCCTCACTGACCAAGCGGCGCACGTGGAAATTGGAATCGTAAGACCAGGTTATTAGTGTCTCCATACACTCTTCAGGATAGTAGAGGAGATAGGGGCGGATCGCATATTCCGAGGTATGGCGTTTTGTAATCTCATACAACGCGTCCATAGAAATCCGGAAGTGTTCCACTCCATATCGTTCCACGAAATTGGCGACAGGCATGAGGAAGTAACCCTCGGTGAATATTCCATGCTCATTTTCATTTTCCGGACCGAGAATCTTTAACAAGACCGCAATCTGATCGGGGTATCCAAAAGGTAATGTACGATGAAGCTCCTCTGCCATCAGTCGGACTCTCGCCTTCAGTTCCAGCGGACCCACATTCTTCTTCAATTCATTAACAAAATGGGCCCCCGGGAAATCAGGATAAATGGGCTTGATTAATTCGGCTAGCCGCCTAGCCAGCTCTTCTCCAAAGTAATTCTTAAGTGGCTGATATGATCCCATGAAGGCTCCTCTTACTTCCAAATCTCTTCGACATATTGGCCGCTGAAGTCGCCTGTCGGAGGGATAACGGTGATGACATCAATCAAGATCCCGTTGGGGTCGGAAGTAATGAAATGCCGCTGTCCAAAATCCTCGCTCCGGATCTCAAGCTCAAGGGGAAGCTTGGCCCCCCGTATTAGACGTTCGTATTCCGCATCAACGTCGTCTACCTCAAAGTTAAGGATCAGCCCCTTTACTTTCGTTCTATACGCTTGGGGAATAGTCGGATGAGTCGAATCGAGAATGGCCAGCTCGAACGGGCTGTCTTTGCCGGACATTTTCAAGCTTACATACCAGTCCGCTTCGAAGACCTTCTCGAATCCAAAGTGCTCCGTGTAAAATGCGGCCGTAGCTACAACTTGATCTGTTAATATGACGGGATAGAAACTGGAGACTTTCACAATAAAAAACCCCTCTCTGTCATGATAGCTATACTTTAACATACATACAGTATGTATGTAAATAAAAGTCAGCATCATGTTGATTAAGGGGCTAATCTTTCGTTATCAGAAAAATAATGTCTTTGCCGCTGCTGGGGCGAACAATCGGCGCCTTATGCTTATTAAATCACCGTTCCATTCATGTCCCTTAGATGATAAAGTTACCGCCATCCACAGTGAGATAGGCCCCCGTTACAAAGGAGGCTTGATTGGAGGCCAGATAAGTAATGGCAGAAGCCATATCTTCAGGCCGGCCATTCCTTCGCAAAGGAGTCATTTGAGCTATCTGGTTTTTAATCTCCTGCGGCGCTCCGGCGTTTAGATCGGTAAGAATCATTCCTCCGCCCACCGTATTGACCCTAATGCCGGCGGGTCCCAGTTCCAGCGCCATATGCTGTATCATCGCCTCCACGGCGGCCTTGGCTACGGCAACGGCTACAGCGATTCCTCCCTCATTGGGCCGGCGGGCATGGGTAGCACTGACGAAAATGATACTTCCCCGCTGCTGCTTCATCATATCCGGAAGAACCGCCTGGCTCGGATAGTATGCCGCTTGTAATTGACCTCGAACGAATGAGTCCAAAATACCCCAATGACTTGCACTGAAAGGAGCGAGGATCGCTTGAAGCTGTTTGTGGGCAGGAATCTCGGAAGTAGAGCCGCTTGAAGCTGGAGCATTGAGAACCAGTGTGTCAATCGGTCCGAGAGCCTCACGAACGTGCGAAACCATTTGTTCAACGTCCTCCTGCTTCGTGACATCCGCTTGAACGGCAAGTGCCTTGCCTCCGCTGCTCTCAATGGCTTCCACCACTTCTTGAGCGACCGTTTTATTGCGGTAGTAGTTGACGGCTACACGGGCACCGTGCTGTCCAAGCTGAATCGCTGTTGCTGCACCGATGCCACGACTACCTCCTGTCACCAAGGCGATACGATCTTTCATTAACGGAAATTCCATATTCATACCCATCCATCCCATCTTTTATAGTTAGCCGGCAAAGTAAAATCCCTTAAAAAAGCGAATCTCTCCCTTTAGGAAAGGTTCGCCAAACCCTGGTGAAGCAGACGGCGAAGCGGCGCTTGTTCAAGCTCAGTCATATTGAGACAAATGCGGTCGTCAAGATGTTTCCATACTTGCATGGCCGGCTCATAGAGTTCGCGCCCGAGTTCGGTAAGATAGACACGCGAAATCCGTGTGTCCTGCTCGTCAACATGGCGTCTTACCAAGCCGATCCGTTCCATTCGCTGCACCGATTTGGTGATAGTCGGAAGCTCCAGCTTGAGGCGAGCCGCGAGTTGAGATTGAGATAGGCCATCTTCTTCCCGGAGCAAAAAAAGTACAAACTCTTGCCCTGCATGCAGACCCAACCGCTTAAGTGCTTCATCCGCCTGCCTGCGGTGCTCTTTGATCAATTGAATGAGAGCGTAAGATACATCTTCTTTAAATGAGTTCATAGGTACTGCTCCTTGGATTTTTACTTTGCCGGCTATTTAAAACTAAATATAATTGTTTAGATTTCGAATGTCAAGGGCGGATTATTTTCAAAGCGCATGGAACATACCGGTGCTGGCGCCGTATGCGGTCCGTGAGATCATATACCGAGTTCTTCAGGATGTCATCAAACAATTCGCCCTTGTTCGGCGACCATGCACAAACGGCAGGGTGCCCTGTTTCCGCTCCAAAAAGGATTAGTACAACAGCTCGAGAGCTTGTTCCGTTACCATTTTGTGATATTCGTCAAGGATCTCTTGTTCCTGCTGTCGTTACAACAAAAAAAGCTTCCATCCCCGCTGTCACGGTGGTTGTTGGAAGCTTCTTGGCTGAAACTTGAGGTCGCCGAAGTTTTTTAATCTTCTTTAGCCGTTTCCGCGTATTTTTTGAAATTGTCTAAAATCGCCTGCCATCCGGCTTGCTGCATCTCGGCGGGGTGGGTTCCTTCCGCTTCGAACGATTCGACAATTTGCGTATCGTCGGCTTGCCGAATAAAAGCGATCTTCACTTTCCTGCCGTCGCCCAGCGTATAGGAGATGTTCTCATACAGTTTTACCTCGTCGTACACCCCGCCGAAATCAAATCCGAAGTCGCCGTCCTTGGCTTCCATCCTCGAGACGAATTTACCGCCGGCCCTCAAATCATTCTCGGCGAACGGCGTATGCCAGTCATCGGAAGCCTGATTCCATTGCGTGATATGCTTCGGTTCCGTCCAATAGTCCCACACCTTTTCGACGGGACAATGAACGAGCGCTTCTACCGTAATCGTGACCGGGTTACTTGTTTCCATTTACATAACCTCCTGTTATGAATATAGGGTTTAAGGAAATACCTGGATGCTTTACTTAGAGAGAGCTCTTAAATCTATTATAGCATTCTATCAAACGCCGGATTTCTTTTTGATTGCTATTTCAGTTTGATAAAAAAATCCTTGTTACAGCAGAAACCCAGCCTCCATAGAAGCTGGGTTTCGATTAGATGCAACGACTTGCCGATGGCCGCAAACCGGATTGCTATCACCGATTTCCTATTTAACTGGCTTCCATCAGTTCCCGATTCAACTGCTCTTTCTTCCATCTGTCGAACGTCTCCGGGCTGATCCCAAGTTGCTCTACAAGTTTGTCCAAATCAATGTTCAATTGTTCCATCCTTCTCTCTCCTATTCGAAAGATGGTCGGTTGCACTACTCGCTCCCTCGAATACAAGTGCCCAATGTACATATTCGAATTCATCGCGCCCACTTTGGTTTGAATCCATATTACTATATACAAGCCTGGCGGTAAACGCGAATCATGTCGGTATCGCTAAAGAGTTCCTAAAGAAAACTGGGGGTATTGTAAGAACGAATAATAAGTTCCGGCACCTCGTTATTTTTGGTTCTAATGACAAAGGAGCCGCAGCAGGAATCCCGCCGTGGCTCCGCCCTCGGATGATGGGTCTGGTGGTTTCTCCGCCCAGTAAATTAATACGTCAGACCGTCTGCATGAATGTTAGAAGGACGACCAATACAAGGAACACCATGGCCGGCATGGTTTTGCCGATGGAATCCTTGACCCTAAGATGCGCAAGGCACGCCGCCAGCATCGTAATTCCAAGCCATATGCTGCCCCACAGCACCGCCTCCGCATACCAATAGCCGATGATAAGTACCGCGGCTCCGATTATACGATGATATTACTAGTTGGTATGGAGGTACTGCCGAATGGGTGAAATTCGCAATGCGGAACGCACGCAAAAGAATATTCTCGAAGCTGCGAGAAGGGAGTTTTTCGATAAGGGGTTTAAGGGAGCCCGTATCGAGGCGATAGCGGAAAACGCCGGGGTGAAGAAGCAGCTGATCTATCATTACTTCAAAGGAAAAGCGGAGTTACTTGAAGCCGTTCTTTCTTATTCGGCAACCGGTGAACCGGAGTGGGTCTCTCAAATTCCTGAGAATCCGCTGCATATTGCCGAGCATCGATACAAGGTCAATAGCCAGGCACGGGCGGACTTTATTAAATTCGCTGCTTGGGAAGCGCTTGAGTCGCGGGCAGAACAGACGTCATGGAATAAAGGGGAGAACTCGCCCTTCAGTCCTATACGGCGTATTGGAAGGCCCAAAAGGAAAAAGGGATTGTGCCGCCGGAACTTGATCCTGAACTACTGACACTGGCATTCACCGCTCTAACGACGTATCCCATTATCTTCAGTAATATCACCGAGGTTATTACCGGCTGCGAGTCGACCGACCCCGAATTTCAAGCGAGATGGTCGGCATTTCTTACCCATCTAAGTGCATATATTTTACCCCGCGACCGCTAATGCGGTAGGCGACTCACTGTTCTTACCGGAATCCTGACAAAAAAAGCGAAGTCCCCATGAAATATTCATGCGAGCTTCGCTTTTTGGATACAACTGCAAGATTAAGATATTTTTTCGGTTTGTTATTGACTTAAACCATGGTTTAAGTCGTATCCTATTCTTGTCGACAATGAAAGATAAATTGGAGGCCTCCAGATGAAGTACTGTACCATTAGTGAAGCTTCAGCCCAATTCAATATCCCGGAATCCACGTTACGTTATTATGAAAAAAAGGACTGCTCCCCTAATCGAGCGTGATGAAGCCGGCAGGCGGTTATTTTCAGAAAATCAAATGGCGCTCCTTGAAACCGTGATTCGTTTAAAAAACACGCACATGCCGATAAGCAGTATCAAGCAATATATTGATTGGGTCGTAGAAGGAGATAAAACCACTGAGCTCCGACTTGAAATGATGAAGAATCACAAGCAAGCAGTGCTGGCTGAAATTTCACTAATGACCGAAGCCTTAAAAGGAATTGACATAAAAATTGAACGTTATATCAAACGTATTCAGGAAAGAAAAGAAGAACATTAAGATGAAAAAATAACGGAGAAGAGGAATGATTATGAAACTTTCAGGAAATACAATATTGATTACCGGCGGAGGATCCGGAATCGGATTAGCTTTTGCAGAGCGCTTCATCAAAGCTGGAAATCAAGTCATTGTTTCCGGACGGCGTGAAAATGTACTTCAAAATGCGAAAGAAAAATTCCCCAGCCTGATTACTCATGTAAGTGATTTGAATGTTGAATCCGAGCGTTTGGCATTGTTTGAGTGGGTAACAGCGAACTATCCGGAAGTGAATGTGTTAGTGAACAATGCAGGGATTCAACAACGCTTTAATGTGTTAAAAGCGGATGCGAAGAACAACTGGAGCTACTTCAGTAAAGAAATCACAACCAATATAGAAGCACCTTTCCATCTTGCTATGCTGTTCGCTCCTTTCTTTGCAGCAAAAGAAGAGGCGGCGATCATTAACGTGACGTCCGGGCTAGCTTTTACACCGTTTGCGATTGCTCCGATTTATTCCGCAACGAAAGCGGCGCTTCATTCATTTACCATGAGTCTAAGACATCAACTTTCGGACACGTCTGTAGAAGTTATTGAAGTTGCCCCTCCGGCAGTGAATACCGATTTGGGCGGAACGGGGTTGCATACTCAGGGAGAACCCTTGGATGCTTTCGCGGATGGAATTTTCAAAGGATTGGAGGAGGGTCAACAGGAAATCGGATATGGCACTTCGGTGAATCGCTTACGCATGTCGCGAGATGAAGTCGACAAATACGTGGAAAATATGTACAAGGCCACGAAACACACAATCGAATAATTACGATGACCCTTGTTTTGACTTCGCATGGATATAGAAAAATCAAAAACTCGCCGTAGTGTTGGCGAGTTTTCTTTATTACCAAAATGAATTAATAAAAAATCTCATGGACATCACGCTTTTCGTATAATTCCCAAAATTTATCTGCAATGCTATCGAAATGCCTGCGTGGCTGGTTGATAAAATAAGATTTTGGCGGCAAACTGCTCCTGGGTTAACGGTCATAACGTCAAGAAATACGAAAGAAGCCAGCCGCGGCTGGCTCCCTTCATGACCGTATATAATTGCTATGGATTAAGGGCTTGTTTCCACCATGGAGGATTAGCGGCTGTCAGCTCTCCGTTTAATGCGATCATCTCGCCAATTTGAGGGGCAACAAGACCCACATTTGCTTTGATGGCCTCTGCTAATGCTCGTTCGATCGGCTCTGTCCAGCCATGGTAAGCAAGAGTAAAGGCTCCCCAGTGAATGAGCATCATATTTCCCCCATTTACATCGATATGAGCCTGTACTGCCTCTTCAGGTGTCATATGGACCCAAGGCCAGCGCCGGTCATATTGACCTCCTTCAATTAAGGCAATATCAAACGGCCCGTATTTTTCGCCAATTTCTTTAAAATGTGCCCCATAGCCGCCATCTCCACTGGTATAGAAACGAGTTCGTTTTCCAAGAATAACCCAACCGCCCCATAGAGTCGCATCTCGATTAAATAGCCCCCTTCCCGAGAAGTGTTTGGATGGAGTCAAAGCGACGGTTAAACCTTGGAACTCCGTTTCATCCCACCAATTGAATTCTGTGATTCTTTCCTTTGCAACTCCCCAACGGATCAAGTGTGCACTTACACCGTAAGGAACGAAGAAATGGCCCACCTTGTCCCGCAACTTGCGTATAGACGGATAATCCAAGTGGTCGTAATGATCGTGGGTAATAAAAACAGCATCAATAGGCGGCATTTCGTCAATAAGATGCAGCATATCTACACTGTAGCGTTTACTTCCTACGAAAGAAACAGGCGAAGCAACGGGTCCGAGCATCGGGTCAACAAGTAACTTTTTATTGTCGAGAGTGAGCAAAAAAGCGGAATGCCCAAACCAAATTAAACTATCTTCTTCACTTTTGATTTTGTTCCAATCCATTCTGGAAACAGGCAATTGCCCGGGAGGTTTGCGGTCTTTTGCACCTGAAATAGCATCCTTAATCATGGAGAAGTAATCAGATACACTCATGTCCATCCTGGTAGGTACCTGGTTAATAAATTTCCCGTTAACATAATTATCAAACTGAGCGTATCGTTCTTTCTGCTTGGTATCGGGGCTTCCGCCGAATGCCGGGTGCATGTTTATAAACCATGCTGCTATAGCACATACAGCAAATAAAAATATAAAAAAATAGATCATTTTTCCCCTCATAATCCCTTCTTTTTAATACTCTAAGGGTCCAATAAAGAACCGCGCAGGTGATGGATATCTTTCATCGGCGGGCGTCCAAATAAGCGGGCGTATTCCCGGTTAAACTGGGAAGGGCTTTCGTAACCGACGCGAAATCCTGCCGTTGCAGCATCCAAGCCTTCCGTGAGAAGCAAACGGCGCGCCGTTTGCAATCGAATCATCTTTTGATACTGAATGGGGCTCATGGCCGTTACTCTTTTGAAATGCTTGTGCAAGGATCTTGGGCTCATGCTGACTTTTTTCGCTAACTCTTCGATGACCAGAGGCTTAGAATAATCACGGTTGATCATATGTATTGCATTTGAAATGCCTTGTGCATAGCTTCCGATTACGGCAAACGGCCTGATCAACTCCCCTTGCTCACCTTGCAGGACTCTATAAAAGATTTCTCGGATGAAGAGCGGAGCTAGGATCTCGATATCCGAGGGTGTATCTAAAAGATGGACGAGGCGCAGAACCGCATCCAGCAAGGGAGGGGTGGACGGATTGACGATAATCCCCCTTCCCGTCTCTCCCCTTTTCCCAGGACTGGATTTCTTGCTTATATCCAATATGACATCCGGAGTGAGCGTTAATTGTAAGCTTAAGTACGGAATCTGCGGTGAGGCATGAGTAATTTTTCCGATGGCCGGCAGATGAACGGAGGCAACCATATAGGTGCCCGGATCGATCTGGAAGCTTTCTCCGGCTAATGCAGCGACCTTGGAGCCTTGGGCAATGATGTACAGGGAGGGCAGGCTAAGGGTATGCGACGGTTCCGATTCCTGGGATGCACGCCTGAAACAAAGCTCCGGAATCACTGTAGTGTGCGTACCTTCCCCAGGCGTATGACGTGCAATTTGCCGAGCTAACTCGGAAACAAGTTGGTACAAGTTTATTCACCCAACCCTTTTCGTTCAATCCGATAAGGATATTATAACCGATGCCGGACGGGAATAGGCAAGGAACGCGCGGGAATCGTCTACCGGGTTTCATTTGATATTTCCTATAATCCAAAGTGCAAGACAAATATCAGGTGAGAGAAGGGATCGGCTGTGGGAATGAACGAGAATGAAACCGTGTCAGGGATCAAAAATAAAGTGATTGTCATTACAGGTGCAAGCAGCGGAATGGGTGAGGCAACAGCGCTTCTGCTTGCTGAACGAGGTGCGAAAGTCGTACTTGGGGCGCGCCGATTGGACCGGCTTGAGGCTCTGGCGACCCGCATCGCGAATGAAGGCGGTGAAGCCGCTTATGCCGTTACTGATGTGAAACGACGCGACAACCTGTCCGCCCTCGTTAATTTGGCATGCGAACGGTTCGGTAAGCTTGACGTTCTCATCAACAATGCCGGCGTTATGCCGATTTCTCCCCCTTGACGCCCTGCGTGTCGAGGATTGGGAGGCGATGATCGACGTCAACATTAAAGGCGTATTGTACGGTATAGCGGCGACCCTGCCTTTCTTCCGTAAGCAGGGCTCAGGACATTTCGTCAACATCGCTTCTACAGCGACCTATCGTATTGTACCGAACATGTCGGTCTATGCCGGCACAAAGTTCGCCGTGCGCGCGATCTCCGAGGGTTTGCGTCAGGAGGCCGGCGATAAGCTGCGCGTGACGATCATTTCGCCCGGCGCGACTCGGACTAACTTCGCGGAGTCTATGACAGATCCGGATATGAAAGCCAAGCTCGAAGAGTACCGGGACATCGGGATGCCGCCGGATGCCATCGCCCGAGCTATTGCGTTCGCGATCGAACAGCCGTCCGATGTGGATGTGAGCGAGGTTGTTGTCCGTCCAACGGCGCAGGGGTGAGGGTTTGGGTCATGATAAAATCCATTTGTTCCTCATCACCCATATAGAAAGCGTGGGCTCCTGTTTGAACAAAACCCATTTTCTTATAAAAAGCGATAGCATTCTCATTTTTCTCCCATACACCTAACCAAACTTTCGTTTTATCAAGTTCCATCGCCATTTCCATAGCCTGGTTCAGCAGATATTTGCCAAGGCCATGTTTTTGAAATTTGCTTTTTATATAAATCCTTTCAATTTCAAGTGATTCATCACCCATTTCTTCAGACTGAGCGTCATTGGTGTTGACCTTTAAATATCCGGCGGCTTCATGATTAAAGTAAACAAAAAGAATTGCGAAAAAGGATGGGATAATTCTTTTTCCAATTGTTTTAGGTTAAATGCCCTTTCCAGGTAGGCATTCATATTTTCGGGAGAATTTTGATCCTTAAATGTCTCATAAAATGTTTCAACACTAATTTCTTGAAGCAAGCCTATATCTTCAAACGTGCACCTTTTGATATTCATAGTCATTTTTTTGTTCTCCTTTAATGAATCAATAATTTCTCTTGTTTCCCTTTTTTACAAATTCCCAGTCTTTTTCCACATTTCTTCGGACTCTTTGCAGCAGGTTGAAAATCGTTTCCACTTCGCTTTCGGAGAGTCCGGATAGTGCGACCCTATTGGAATGATCGTTCTCCCTTTTTATAAAAGGATAAACCATTTCCCCCTTCTCCGTTGGAAAGAGCTTTTTAATTTTTTTGTTATGGTTATCCTCGTTCTTTTCAATAAAACCATTCATTTCAAGTTTTTTTATAGCGCGAGCGGCGGTTGTTCTATCTACTTTGATCATCTCAGCTAATTTTTCTTGAATGATTCCCGGGTTTTCACATATCCGCACAAGGTACAAATACTGCCCTTTGGTAAGGTCGTATTCTTTAAATTCGATATTGCTTATTGAATCCAATGCCCTCGCTATCATTCCAATTTCACGAAGAATTTCCTTCATCCTTTACTCCTTAACGCATCATTTTTGTTGCAAATGCAATAAAAACGGTATACATTAAATTTAACTTTATTTTGTTGTATTTGCAATAAAAAATTGAAAAAGAGGCTGAGTAAAGTGAAATATGTGTTTTATGTACTAGGAATTATCATACTAACCCTTGGGATTTCTTTCACGATACAATCCGGCCTTGGAACTTCACCTTTTGATGCATTATTGGTTGGATTGTCCGTAAATGTGGGGCTGACTGTGGGAAGTTGGGAAATCATTATTGCTTTGATATTGATATGTTGTAATGCGCTTTTAAAAAGACAAAAGCCCGAAGTTTCGGGGTTGTTAACAGCATTTATTACGGGTATTGGCATTGATATGTGGCTTTTCTTATTGCACCATTGGATAACGCCTGAATTAGGGTACAGCAAAGCTGTTTGCTTCGGGATCGGTTTAGTTGTTATAGGATTAGGGACCTCCACATACTTACACACAAATGTTGCACCGATTCCAATTGACCGATTAACATTAATCATCCAAGAATTAACCGGAACCAATTTATTTATTTCAAGAACCTTCATTTACCTCGTATTCTTGATCATGGCATTGATTTTAAATGGACCTATCGGCGTTGGAACTTTACTAACCGTTTGTTTAGGGGGCTAATACTTAATTGCTTTATGCCGCTTACCAAAAAAGCATTTGGACGCATATTAACACACTCTAGCATCTCACCAAATTATGATAAAGATAAAAATTTAGCTGATTAGCTTCAAGCCAACAGCAGATCCAAGCACCATGGCAATAAATACAATTCTAAGGATATTTCTTGGTTCGCCATAAAAGATCATTCCGAGAATAGCTCCTCCTGATGCTCCTATTCCTGTCCATACGGCATATGCGGTTCCCATCGGCAGGGTTTTCATTGCTAAAGACAAGAACAAAAAGCTTGATCCAAAGCCTGTAAGCAATAGGAGGAGCGATGCTGCGTTACGATCTTTGTTCAACTTATTAATCATTAGGACTCCGAACATTTCAAATAGCCCCGCTAAAACAAGAAATACCCAATCTAAACTGGTCCCCATAGTCTAGACACTTTGAAAAAAGTGTTTAGGCTGTGGGGGCCTTTTTGTATACTGGAATTAGCTATAGGGGGCGGGCAAAATGAGCAAGAAACATTTTAATCCAAGCGAACGGGAACAATTATCAGCAAACCCATATGTTCTGCGGGTAAGCGAGAAGTCGATCACTTATGCCGATGAATTCAAGCGTCTGTTTATCGATCAATATTTACTGGGCCGGACACCCAGGGAGATTTTCGAAGCGAACGGATTCGATGTAGAGATGCTCGGAATGAAACGGGTGGAGCAATGTGCCGACCGGTGGAAGAAAGCGTACGAGAAGGACGGTATCATCGGATTGGCGGACTCGCGCAAGGAAGCCGCCCTGCGTCCTTCAAAACGCCCCTTGTCCAAAGAGGAGATCATCGCGAAGCAGGAGGCCAAAATCAGGCTCCTGGAGGAGCAACTGGCATACGTAAAAAAGTTAGACAAGAACGAAAGGAGGCTGTTAGCAAACGGAAAAGACCTAAACCCGAGTGAGTGTTTTGAGCTGATCCGGCATGTGGTGAAGAATGGCCGTGAGCGAATGACACGTTATTTTTGTGACCTGCTTGGCGTGTCTCGTTCGGGATATTATAACTACCTCCGTTCCGCAGACAAACGACTGGCGCGTAAGCAGGCGGACGAGAAGGCAGGCGACCTGATCAAAAAGGCGTTTCATAAGCGGGGCTTTAAGAAGGGCTCTCGGTCCATTAAGATGACCCTGGAGCAGGAGTACCATACGGTTTACAATCTGAAGCGGATTCGAAGACTGATGCGCAAGTTTAACCTTGTATGCCCGCATCGGAGAGCGAATCCTTACCGCCGGATGGCCAAGGCTACTCAAGAGCACCGCACACTTGAAAACATGCTGCAGAGGGATTTCAAGAAAGGCATTCCCGGCCTCGCACTGCTAACCGATATTACATACCTTCCGTACGGCAATTCTCAGATGGCGTATTTTTCGACCATTCTGGATGCATCCACAGGTGAGCTTCTGGCTCAAAATCTATCCCCCACCCTTCATCTGCCTCTGGCCACTGAAACCGTGGAGCCGCTAATGAAACAGAAGCGTTTTAAGCTCCATAAGGAGGCCTTCATCCATTCCGATCAAGGCGACCACTACACCAGCCCTATCTACCAGAATCTATTAAAATCCAAAGGGCTCGGACAATCCATGTCCAGGCGAGGAAACTGCTGGGATAATGCCCCTCAAGAATCTTTCTTCGGTCATATGAAAGACCATGTAAAAAGCCGGGACTGCAAGAATCTCGCAGAGTTAGAACGTGAAATTAAGCGATACATTCGCTACTACAACCACTACAGGTACCAATGGGGATTAAAAAAGATGACTCCTGTGCAATACAGGAATCATCTCTTGAGTGCTGCTTAATCCTCTTTTTCAAGTGTCCTTGACAAGGGGTCCAGTTTAATCCATATGTTACGCCACCTCTTTTTTCTTATCTTGGCTTAACATTTTTAGCCCCATAACACCCAATAACAGAGTACCGATAAGCACCATCTTGCCTATTTGAACTGGAGCGGCGAACAAAATGATGTCCGCTAATACTGTACCGGCTGTACCCAGGCCAACAAAAACAGCATAAACCGTACCGACAGGAAGTGAGCGAGAAGCCATAATCATCATTATGAAACTTACAATAATAGCAATCGTTGTAGCTCCCCATTCCATAAACCCATTTGCATGTTTCAATCCAATGACCCATCCCACCTCAAATAAAGCAGCAATAATTACGGACAACCAAGTTTTGTTCATTTCTTTTCACTCTCCTCTTTAAAATTACGCTGCACTTAGTCATTCCAAATGCAGCAAAAATAAAAGGGTATTCGTAAAAGTGTATTGAAAAAGGGTCATAACGACCCCTCTTCGATACGTTTGGTGAGGATTGAAATGTCCGCACCAAGGATGACGGTTTGCTCCTCATTCTCCTTAAACGAATTGCCCAACATGCTGTACATCAGTTCAATTGATTTCTTGTAGTTGACTTTGGCTTTTTTGTGTAATCCTTCTGAATACAGCATTTTGGCTCTTAGAGCTTTGAAGGAGTAACCACGTCCCATACGGTTCACCACCCGTGTTAAGCCGTTTATGGATTCTGTATAGGCGTTTGTAACCCTATGCGTGAAGTAGTTATTGATCTCATGATGCCAGTTGCTATAAGCCTTCATAATGTCGCTAAATGCCGATTTCATTCCATCTGGAATGGATGCTTGCCAAGCTATGTAACGCTCTTGTGCTTCCTTTGCGTCGGATGCATCCCATATCTCATAGAACGCTTCTTTAAGCTCGTAGGCTTGCTTGAGACGGGGAAATTAAGCGTCCAGGTCTCAAGGATCATCTGTTCCATTGGAGTTAAGTCCTTGCGGCGTTTGAGCATCAAGAATCGGTCATTCTTTAACTGCCTGCGTTGCTTTGCATCCAGTTCTTTGCGAATGTTCTTGCGGATCGTTTCGACTGCTTGATTAGCCATTCGAACGACATGAAACTTATCGACGACAATAACGGCATTGGGAAGCGTCTGGCGGACTGCATCGCGGTAAGGTTGCCACATATCCATCGTGACGATTTCAACGCCTACGCGGTCAGGCAGATGGCTTAAATAGCGTATAATGGTCTCTTTATTGCGGTCCACCAGAAGATCAACTAAGACGTTCTCTTCTACATTGGCGATTACGCCTCTGGGTTTGCCGAGTATATGGATTTCATCGATACCCAACCATCTTGGCGTAACAAACTGATGAGATGTTTCAAGGAAGTCAATGTACTTGTTGAAGATGTTTCGCACAGTACCTTCACTTATTCCAAGTTCATCTGCAATGCTGGTGAATGTACGCCTTAACGATTGCTCTTGAACGTACTCGGTAAAGCGAACGGTACACATATGGTCGTCGTCGATGTCCCAGAGGATCTCACGGAAGGTTGATCCACAGTTTTTGCACAAATAACGCTGGCGGTTAATGATGATACCTACCCGCTTTCCGTGCATAGGCAAATCCATGAATAACTGCCGCTTGGTTCCGAACTTAGAGAACTTCGCTTCCATGGAGCCACAATTAGGGCAGAAGTCTGGAGGATACGCAACCTCTGCCCATATTTCGTAGCCATGATCTTTTAGCTCTGTTTTGGTGACTTTCAGTGAAGGGATGTTCAGTATGTTCATTGCGAAACCCTGCCAGACACTAAATCAATAAGGAAGTTCCCTATACGCCTATCGCGTTTTTTCTGTATCAATTTGTACAGCTCATTGCACGAAGGGCAGAGGTCATATCCTGCATGATTCGTTGCACACGATTTACAAATCTGATTATTACAAGTTTCATGATAGCGACCGATCATTCGTCCCTTTTCATCCTTCATGCTGGTCCAGGCATAACCGACAACGAAATCACATAGCTGAGTAGCTTCATTCTTCTTGCAAAAGGAACATGGATATTTTGGTAGTTTGATTATGTTCATTAGGCTATCAACTCTGGGTTTTCGTATTTGTTTCCGATGACTGAGCATGTCAATGGATGATACCCGTTAGAATAAGGCTCGTAAGTAATCTCTCTTAATGGTATTTCGCTCTTGCCTGATTCTTTGATCAAAAAACAAGCATCTTTATAAATGATTTCCGCAACATAGTGTCGTTCGTCAGGGCTGTTAGGCATCTCGGTAACTTCAACAACATCTCCCTCATATATCTCAACGCCTTGTTTGTCCTTGAGCCCTGTGTATTGCAAGACAACGAATCTAGGGTCTCTTGCCCATTCACCAATGATGTAATCATCATGAAGGTTAGTGGTCATGGTTTTATGGAGGGTATCCCACCCACGAAACTTAATATCTCTTACCATTTTTTCATCCTCCTTTTTATTACTATTATACTATTTTAGGAGGTGATTTCAACACACTTTTACGATTTTATATAGTTTGAACAAAGTATCTATTTCAACACAGTTTTACGAAGAGCCAAATAAAAAAAGCCTAGGAAACAAACTGTCGTTAACAGTTCATCTCCCGGGCTTTTATCCCTCCGTGACACAACCTATCGGTTGTGAGTTATCTCTCGGACCAGCCGATTTAGCAATCGCGGAACCCTAGATAACATTTTTAATTCAAATTCTCACTCAAATTATACACAACTCTTTTTATTTATCAAGCTTATTATTAATCCATGCAAAATCTTCGAACATTCTGGGGCGTTGGTTGGAAGACTGATATTCTTGAAATATTGAAAGTGCGAAGCATCCGGTTCAATATAAGCGATTTAAGTAGCTATCTTGAAGTGCTTTATCAACTTTCTCAGCATCGATTCCAGGGAGTTTTACGTGGTCTGCTATCATCTTTGCTATGTTGGGTAATCCTTCCTCATGCAACCACATTTGCGGATTCCACAGATTTGAACGTTTAAAGGCTTTAGCACAATGAACGAAACATTCTTCAACTGCAACCCCAATGCCTACAACAGGTATTTTACCGTTAACCTCCATCCGCTCTAACAAATCTTCATCACGAATGATGCAAGCATTCCCATTGATGCGTAATGTTTCTTCTAAACCTGGAATAATAAAAACAAGCCCTACTTTAGGGTTTGATAAAATGTTTCTCAAAGAATCTAACTTTCGATTTCCTGGTCTTTCTGGAATAAGTATATGGGTTTCATCCAGAACTTCTACAAAACCAGGGGCATCACCTCGAGGGGAAACATCACACATCCCTTGGTTATCTGAAGTAGCCATTACTAAAAATGGAGACTTGGAGATAAATTCAAGGCAATGCTGGTCTAAATGAGAAATGACTTTATTTTGTACAAGTTCGCTTGGGAAACCTAACAGAGAACGTAGTTCATCTTCACTTGAAATAACATTTTCAAAAATACTCATATGATCTGATCTCCCCTTTTAAAAAAACACTTTTCATCAGACGTGATGCACTCATTAACCTTGGTTTATTTCAATATTTTACCACAATCTGTAACATGTATATTGCGTTATCCCGCCCGTTCGCACACTGAAGCATCCGACTCAAAAAATCATTTGACAATAGTGTTTAGGCGCTATACACTTTCTTCTATGATGAATAATGATGAACTTTCAAAAGAGAAAATTGGCAACCTCCTCTTGGATGTGCTCAAAACGTTCGCTAAACAGGATAGAAAAAATAGAGATTATGGTGTTGGCGAGCCTTTATTTCATTCTGAGATCTATACGCTTAATGAAATAAGAGAGCATAGAGGCATCCATATTACAGCGTTGGCTGAACGTTGTGGAGTTACGAAGGGCGCAATATCCCAAGTACTGAAAAAACTCGAACAGAAAGGGCTAATCACAAAAGAAAAGGATATCCGCAACCAATCAAGGTTGATTCTACAGGTAACCCCCCAAAGGTGAAATTGCATACGCTCACCATTTGGATTATCAGAACCAATTCAAAAAAATGGTTGTGGAAGTATTAGGGGATGCTCCAGCCGATAAGGTTCAATTTATTAAAGATTTTTTAATGCAGCTGGAAAAACAAATTGGAAAATGATAGCATCTTTTTTTGGATAAAGTGTTTAGTATCTATACACACTAACAATTAATGTTGTGGAGGTATTTTATGGAACCCCTTATTGTGCTCGTTGTCGTCTCGGTTGTCATTCTCATTGCAGGAATTGCCGGGGTCAGCCGTTTGCGCCCATGGCCCGTTGCGCTTCGAGGCGGCCTTGCAGCGATGTTCATTTTAACCGGCTCCGTTCATTTCGTTTATATGCGGACGGAGATCATTGCAATGGTTCCTCCTATCTTGCCAAATCCCGACCTGATTGTAACAATTACCGGTGTACTGGAGTTGGCCGGGGCCATAGGTTTACTATGGTATCCCACTGTTACATGGGCGACCGGCGGACTCTCACTTCTACTGATTGCCATGTTCCCTGCCAATCTTTATATAGCTATTAATGGCCTAGCGACAAGTCCGGAGGATGCATTGATTCCGCGCACCTTAATGCAGATCCTCTTCCTTTCCGCAAGCCTTACAGTATGGATGTATTACCGCCGTCATCGATCTGTTAGATACAATATCCCCTTTAGCGCAGCGCGGTCGCCGGTACATGCCGGCGACCGCGTCCTAATCCTTTATTAAGCTATCGTTCCCTGTTAGTTCGGTCACAGCGCACGTGAACTTGTCGATTTCTCCTGCGGCTCTCCCTTGATATATCGGTCGCCCCACTCGCACATGATGTCGATAATCGGTTTAAGCGATTCTCCTAGACCACTCAATTCGTAAACGACTTTCGGCGGGACTTGGTCGTAAACCGTTCTTGTAATAACACCGTCCACTTCCAATTCCCTTAGTTTGCTGGGTCAGCATTTTTCGCGTTATGGTCGGTATCACCCTTTGCAATTCGCCTGTTCGTTTGGGTCCGTACGTCAAGTGACATAAAATCAGCGCTTTCCACTTGCCCCCGATGACATCCAGCGTAGCTTCCACCGGGATATTATATTGCCGTTCCGGATTCGGTTTCATGCTTCGTCCCTCCCATCAGTAAAAGCGCTTGTTTGCCTGAATAAACAGGTACCTTTTAGTACCTATGATGCTTTTAGGTGATTATGCTACTAATCAGTGCGTACTTTTTCAGTTTCATTATAGGATACCTAATTTCCTTTTGCCAGCATAGCAGAAAAATAACGGAGGATACATAGGTGCTATTTAATTTGTATGTTACTTTTTAGTGACAATGTCACAGAAAAGTACGTACTTTTCATCCCCGGATATATGCTAGATAATCTCCTTGTGCCGATACGGAAGTCAGCCCTTCCGTAAGAGGATGAATATTGAAGGAGGTTATCCAAGTGAAGAATAACGGTCAAAAGCCCCGAACTGCCGGGAATATGTCATGGGGTTTACTGTTCGTTTTGTGTGGTGCCATCTTTTTGGAAGGAATCGATGTGTCGATGATGGGCGTGGCTCTCCCTTCCATCCGCGCTGAACTCGGCATGTCGACCGGTTCGCTGCAATGGGTAGTAAGTGCTTATGTATTAGGCTACGGCGGCTTCATGCTGCTGGGAGGGCGTGCCGCGGACCTGTTCGGACGGAGAAGGATGTTTTTGACTTGGCTCACGGTATTCCTCGTCTTCTCCGGGCTTGGAGGACTATCGACCGAAGGATGGATGCTGATCGTCGCCCGATTCGTTACAGGCATCAGTGCGGCGTTCATGACCCCCGCCGGCTTATCCATTATCACGACGAGCTTTGCGGAAGGTCCGGCCCGTAACAAAGCGCTGCTGGTATACGCCGGAACAGCGGTCGCCGGCTTCTCTCTCGGACTCGTTGTCGGAGGGATATTAAGTGAATTCAGCTGGCGGTGGGTTTTTTATGGCCCGGTCCTATTAGCCTTCCTGATTCTCCTCGCCGCCCTCCGTCTCATCCCAGTCTCGGGCCGGCCGGAATCGTCCCGCCAAGGCTTTGATCTGGCCGGAGCACTCAGCGTTACAGCGGCCATGCTGCTTCTTGTCTACGGGGTGGTAGAGGCGTCCAACTTGGGCTGGAATTGGACGATTGGAGTCCTTGCCTGCAGTGCCGTGCTTCTTGGGATCTTCGTAATGATTGAACGACGTTCGGCTTCCCCTTTGGTGCGTCTGGGCATCTTCGCTTCCAGTTCGCTGGTGCGCGCTAACCTCGGTGCGATGTTATTCGCAGGGTCCTTCTTCGGATTTCAATTCGTGACGGTTCTTTACCTGCAAGAGCTGCGCGGCTGGTCCTCTCTTGAAACCGGTCTTGCCTTACTTGCTGTCGGTGTGGATTCCGTGCTCGCACCAACCTTAACCCCGAAGCTGGTCAATCGTTTCGGCAACATACCGGTGATTTTCGGAGGTTTCTGCCTTGCAGCGGCGGCTTACGCCCTATTCCTGCCTATCGGCCTGGATTGGACCTATGCGGCTATGTTTCCGACCATGATCTTGACAGGCATCGCCTTTTCCCTAACCTACGGACCACTCACCATTGCCGCTACAGACGGAATCTCGGAAGAAGAACAAGGGCTGGCCAGCGGTCTGCTGAACACTTCTTTCCAATTTGGCGCCGCTCTCGGTTTGGCCGTAGTAACCGCTGTAAATATCGCCGCCACAGGTTTGGACAAATCACCGCAAGCGCTGCTTGACGGATACCGCATAGCTATGATTGTACCGATCGCAGCAACCATTCTCGGTATAAGCATCACTGCGCTTGGACTTCGGAGGCGCGCTTCGGCCCAGTATGTGAACCATTAATTTTGCCGGGCCGGCCGGCTCGCCCTGGCCGTGCGTTCTGCGATACACGGGCAGTGACGCGGGTTTCTTCGACTGGGCGCTGGAGCCAACTGCATAACCCTGAGTGATGGACGGCCGAATTCGGCCGTCCGTTCTCGTCCTGACCCAAATGTCCGGCCACGCCGGCTGTTGCACAGGCGACCTTTAGCCCAGGCCCGAGCCTTGCCGGTACCGAGGCGCTCTTACCGACTTCACCGTACGGTTCTGGCGATGTGAGTCCTTGGATATCCGGCTTCCTTTTCGTACTTGCTGCCATGATCCGGTTAATACCAGATGAGCAAATCGGGCACGCCTCGCGAGGCCATCAAAATGGAACAGGTGATTACAAGATGAATCTTAACTTTACAACCAAGGATAAAGGCCCCTGAGTCAGGGGCCTTTTCTTTGTATTACAAATATATGTTTAATTTCGGATGAGATAATCGAATGCACCTAAGGCTGCATTGGCACCCGATCCCATCGAAATGATGATTTGCTTGTAAGGGCTGTTGGTACAGTCCCCTGCAGCAAACACGCCGGGTACGTTCGTAGCGCCATGACGGTCTACGACGATCTCGCCGAAGCGCGTGCGTTCCACCGTGTCGGCGAGCCAGTCGGTATTGGGAACAAGACCGATCTGAACAAACACGCCCTGTAATTCGATATGATGTTCCGCTCCCGAATCGCGCTCGACGTAGGTGATCCCGTTGACTTTGTCCGTGCCGGTGATCTCTTTAGTCTGAACGTTCTTCAGAACCGTCACGTTCGGGAGGCTGTAGAGCCGGTCCTGCAGGACGGCATCGGCCTTCAGCTCGGGCATGAACTCCAGCACGGTCACATGCTTCACGATCCCTGCCAGATCAATGGCCGCCTCAATACCGGAATTGCCGCCGCCGATGACGGCTACGTCCTTCCCAACAAACAAGGGACCGTCGCAGTGAGGGCAGTAGGCTACGCCCTTGTTCTTGAACTCCGCTTCGCCGGGAACGCCCACATTTCGCCAGCGCGCACCAGTGGACAGAATAACGGTTTTGCTCCTCAGCACAGCACCGTTTTCGAGCTCGACTTCGACGAGCTCCTTCTTATCCAACCGCTTGGCACGCTGGAGCTTCATCACGTCTATGCCGTATTCTTTGACATGCTCTTCCAGGCTCGCCACCAGCTTCGGACCTTCGGTATATTTGACGCTGATGAAGTTCTCGATACCCATCGTATCCATGACCTGTCCGCCGAAACGCTCGGCGACAATCCCGGTGCGAATGCCTTTGCGAGCCGCATAGATCGCCGCGCTGGCGCCGGCCGGGCCGCCTCCGACGACGAGTACGTCGTACGGCTCTTTATCCGATAGCTCAGATGCGTCGGGAGCCGTTCCCAGCTTGGCCAGAATCTCCTCAAGCGACATACGGCCGCCGCCGAAGAATTCGCCGTTGAGGTAGACCGAAGGCACCGCCATGATATTGTTTCTCTCGACCTCATCTTTGTAAGCCGCACCGTCGATCATGGTATGCGAGATGCCGGGGTTGAGAATGCTCATGATGTTCAACGCCTGGACGACATCGGGACAGTTGTGGCGACTGAGGCTGACGTAAGTCTCGAAGCGATATTCGCCGCGGATGCTCTTCACCTGATCGATGAGATGCTGCTCCACCTTGGGAGGCCTGCCGCTGGCTTGCAGCAGGGCGAGCACCAAGGAAGTGAACTCATGTCCCAAGGGGATACCGGCAAAAGCAACACCCGTGTCTTCGCCCGCGCGGTTCACACTAAAGCTCGGCGTTCGGGACAACTCGGTTCGCTCCACCGTAATTCGGGAGGATAGCCCGGCGATTTCATCCACCAGCTCCAGCATTTCATGGGATACGGCATCGGACCCCGCACTCACTTGGATCTGCACATCGCCTTCCATGAGCCGCAGGTATTGACTTAGTTGATCTCTGATCTCTGCGTCCAGTGCCATAAGATTCCGCTCCTTAGATTTTTCCGACAAGATCCAGGCTCGGCTTCAGCGTTGCGGAACCTTCTTGCCATTTCGCAGGGCATACCTCGCCCGGATTGTTCCGTACGTATTGGGCGACCTTGACCTTGTTCACCAGAATGCTTGCATCGCGGCCGATACCGCCGGCATTGATCTCGATCGCTTGGATGACACCGTCCGGATCGATAATGAACGTACCGCGATCCGCCAGGCCGTCGGCTTCGATCAATACGTCGAAATTGCGGGAGATCGTATGGGAAGGGTCCCCGATCATGATATAAGTGATTTTGCCGATCGTCTCGGAGCTGTCGTGCCATGCTTTGTGCGTGAAGTGAGTATCCGTGGATACGGAGTATACCTCAACGCCGAGGCTCTTCAGCGTTTCATATTGATTCTGCAGATCCTCCAGCTCCGTCGGGCATACGAACGTGAAGTCCGCCGGATAGAAGCATACGATACTCCATTTCCCTTTGAAGTCTGCTTCCGTAACATCGATAAACTTGCCGTTGTGGTACGCCGATGCTTTGAATGGTTTCACTTCTGTTCCGATAAGAGACATAATGATGTTCCTCCTTCAATTTTTGGGGGTGATATTTCGTTCATGTAGAAAATGATACCGCAGACCGCCCATGGGATCATGAAGCTACGATGAGGATATCATGAAGATTTGATGAAGATCTGTTTTTCCCGAGGTGATACTTACCTTTAGACCAGTACCTGTAATAAAAGTGCGTACTTACCAAATCACGGCGCCCTTTTTATACTCATATACAGAAATCGGATTTACGAGGAGGACCATTACTATGAAAACGCTAGTTATCGTAACCCACCCGAGCCTGGAAACATCCGTCGTCAATAAGCGTTGGGTGGAAGAGCTGGGCCAATATCCGGAGAAATATACCGTTCACGAATTGCATAAAGCTTACCCCGATGGAAACATCGACGTGGAAAGAGAACAAAACCTGGTGGAATCCCATGGCCATCTGGTTTTGCAGTTCCCCATCTTTTGGTTTAACTGCCCGCCTCTCCTGAAAAAATGGCTTGACGACGTACTGGCTTACGGTTGGGCGTATGGCTCCAAGGGCGATAAATTTAAACACCGCAAAGTGGCGCTGGGGGTTTCCGCGGGAATCAAAAAAAGCAATTACAGTGAAACCGGGAGGTACCGGTATACGCTTGAACAAATCTTGGTTCCTTTTGAAACCACCTTCCGCTACTGCAATGCGGATTACCGTTCGTTCTTTGCGTTTTATGGCACGGAAAATGAACCGGGTGAGAATGTACCGGGCGCCGAAGCGGAGACGTCTGCAAACGCACTGGACATAAGCGCCCAAGCTTATTTGAATTTTATCGACAACCTGTAATCGCGGGCAAAAAAAGAAGTATTTCCTTGTTCAGGAGATACTTCTTTGAGCTTCCGCAGAGCAACTGTGCCGATTACTGTACGGCCTCCAAAGCCGGCATGTGGGCCTCCCCCACTCGCACATCAGATTCAGTATCGGCATGAGCGATAGACCGCGTTCGGTTAATGAATATTCGACTTTGGGAGGCACCTGGGGAAATTCCCGGCGTATGACCAGACCGTCCGCCTCCAGCTCTTTTAACATGAGGCTTAGCGTTTTAAAGGAAATGGTACCGATACTTCGCTTCAGTTCATTAAACCGCATCACTTTGTTTTCGGACAGCCAATACATGATGATCATTTTATATTTGCCGTCCAATACGGACAAGGTGTATCCAAAGCCGGTGTCTTGGAGCTTCACGCCACTCGGTACGCAGGTTTCGCGCATAGTCACACTCTCCTTTTCGCTATAAATTATTTGGCCGCGGTGTGATCGGAATCGTTAAATCCAAGTCGGACGCTCATCGCCCAATCCGCCCTTTGCAGCGTCTCGGTTGGGGACGAGTAAGACGACATCTGCTGTTGATCCGTACCCTGCACCCCCCATACGGTTGTACTTTCATCAAGAGGGACCTTCGTTTCCTGAGGAAGCTGTATTCCGCTCCACATTTTGATGCCCTCCGGTATATCCACTTTAAAAGTGGAACTCACGTAACCGTTTGGAGAGACAATAGCATATACTAGCTCCCTATAAGCGATTCCGCTTCGGTTCGGATCGGATCGATCCTGAAGCGAATAAACGATATGACCGTCAAATATATAATTGCCTTGTTTGTCTTTCTCCTGATCCATTAGCGTCATGGACAGACCGTTGGATGTTCCTGTTTTGACGCCTCCCTTCCAATACTCCAGGCCGATTGCTACTATATTTTTGGGCCCTCGGTAATGAACGGCAACCGCCCCTGACATAGAACCGATTAGCGGCCTAATCTTCTCGTTGTTCTTCCCCTCAATTAAAGGCTCCGGGGAAACCAGCCAGGCAGAAGCGTCTGTTATTGTATTTGTCGCTGCAAACGGCTGTTCCCCGGTTTTATGCTTCGCTGCGTCTTGTATCAAGGATACCGTAAGCACGCCAGCTATGAAAATCGCCATAAATATTCCTGTAAATTTATTTACAGTCATGTCATTCTCCCTCCGGCCGCTGCTTGCGCGGTTATGTTGTTCTTTTCACAACGGCAACGATCCTTCCCGTAAAATACTTAGGCCATTAATAACTCTCCCAGCTTACTACCGGTGTCCGTAGTTGGATCGGGGATAAACACAGTAAGGATCCAATCCGGTCGCTCCACCAGGGAGAAACTATGATATTGGAAGGCCAGCAGGCCGGCCCGGGGATGAACAATTTCTTTCCTACCCGCGGGGATGCCGAAGACTTCATGCTGCTTGCCACCATGCTGCAAACTCCGGGCTGGCCTGCTTCAGTCTCGCCACCATTTCGTTATACCAAGGATCGTTCATGTTCTTGGCGTAATGGATCCGAAACTGTGCCAGCGACCTCTTCGCAATCCCTTCCCAATCCTGAAACAGTCGCCGATACTCCGGGACCATAAAAGTCCGCCATACCAGGTTCCTACCCAGTTCCTCCATTGCGGGGAAGTCTCCGAAAACTTCGCAGGCGGGCCGGTTCCAGGCGATGATATTCCACCGGTTGTCGGTGAGATAGGCGGGGCAGGATTCCATATCATCCAGCATCCTTTGCAAGGAAGGCGGAACTCCGCCATCTTCCGGGGAGCCCCGTTCATCATCAACGGACCGGCCAGGACAAACATATAGTTTCGCTCGTCGGTGTCGAGCTGCAAAGTTCTGGCTATGCTTTCCAACACTTGTTCGGACACCCGAATAGGGCGTCCTTGCTCCAAATAGGTGTACCACGCCAGAGAAACGCCGGATAAGGCGGCCACCTCTTCCCTGCGTAATCCTTGGGTACGCCGTCTTCCAGGCTGAAGCGGCAATCCCGCCGCTTGCGGAGAAAGGCGCAAGCGCCGCGTTCTCAGAAAATCCGCAAGCTCCTTGTGTCTTTTCGAATCCGTCAACAGAGTTCCTCCTCCGACCAAATTAACTAGTAGTGCCACTACCACGACTATATGTCTTATTATAAACGCTCGCCTTCTTCGAAACGAAAAGTTCGTTTACGATAACCTTGTAACCTATTAACGAAGGAGGAAGACGAATGAAAGCCGCTATGCTGCATCAAGCAGGATCACCGCTGGAGGTGATGGAAGTCCCACTACCAACATTGCATGCTTCCAGTGTTCGTGTCCGCGTGTTATCTACTCATATCTTATCATTCACAAGTCAGGTTGTGGGAGGCCAGTTCCCGTTTCCCCTCCCGACCCCTTATATTCCCGGATTGAGCGCAATTGGGATCGTGGAGGAGATCGCGGATGACGTCACCGGCATACAGCCCGGACAGAAGGTGTTCTGCAGCCCGCTCATCGAATCCAGAACGAATTCGGAAGCTCCGGAACGCATTCTAAAGGGTTGGATCGGAATGACACCGAACTGCGAAAAGCTGCTGCATCAATGGAAGGACGGGGCTTTTGCCGAATACGCCGTTTATCCGGTCGAATGCGTGACCCCTATTGATTTCATCGGGGAACATGACCCTGCCCGGCTCGCCTGCATGTACTATCTTTGTATCGCCTATGGCGCTTTTCTCCGGGGCGATTTCGCCATTGGGCAATCCGTTGTCATCAATGGTGCTACCGGCAATTTGGGGACAGCCTCCATCCTTGTGGCTCTGGCGATGGGAGCATCCCAAATTTATGCCGTCGGACGAAACCCATCCGTACTTCACCAATTACAGACGCTGGACTCCCAACGGATTACAACGATTGCGCTTCCCGCCCGGACGGAGGAATACAGCTCCGTGTTTTCCCAACAAATCGGCGAAGCGGACCTCCTGGTTGACGCAGCCGGCATCATGACCGATTCAAGTCTCGTACAAGCCGGGCTATCCGTTCTTCGCCGGCACGGAACGGCCGTTTTCCTCGGAGGGGTGATGACGGACGTTCCGGTACCGTATTTAACCTCAATCGTGAAAGAGCTGAACTTCAAAGGGTCTTCCATGTACCCCGGCTCAGCGCCTCGGGACATCGCCAATATGATTGCAGCGGGTCTCTTGGATCTAAATGCATTCGAACCGAAACCTTACGGCTTGGATCAAATCAACGAGGCCATTGCAGCGGCTTCTGAAGCCCGCGGATTGGGATACGTCGTGCTTAAGCCATAATAGCGTACCGGACAAGAAAGCTCCCCTTCGAGCATCACTTAGAAGGGGAGCTTTTCCCTGCCGCGGCAGTCTTGTGCTGTGAACTTGCGCCATTTGTAAAAAGTATCGAACTAAGTTTTGTAGGTTCATATAGATTTTTATAGTCGAGATTTATACTGAAAAATGTAAGCGGTTTAATTCGATCTAAAGTTGGGCCAATGATCAATAAGGGGGAGTTATTCAAGTGAAGCAAGCAACCGGAAAGAAAATCACGGCTGTTACCGTACTGGCATTATCTCTCGTATTTTCAGGATGCGGGGTAAAAAACCAATCGAATGCTCAAACTAAAAATGCGGCTCCAAATGAATCCGCTTCCGTCACAAAATCGAGCAATGCGGTCAATCCCAAATTGCCCAACATTGAAATTCTGGCCATGGGCGGCACGATCGCCGGTACCGGCTCTACTGCTGCTCAAACGACCGGTTACCAGGCGGGAGTGCTTACGCCGGATCAACTCATTGAAGCGGTGCCGTCACTGAAAGATATTGCCAACCTGTCCGCCGCTCAAGTGGCGAAAATCGACTCGGGCACCTCCAATACCGATGCCGTCATGGTCAAGTTGGCGAAGGAAGTCCAGAAGACATTGGACGATCCCAAGTGTGACGGCGTGGTCATCACCCACGGTACGGATACCTTGGAGGAAACGGCTTACTTCCTCGACTTGACCGTGCATTCCGATAAACCGATCGTGATCGTCGGTTCCATGCGTCCCTCTACGGCCATGTCCGCCGACGGCCCGTTAAACCTGTACAACGCCGTAGCGTTGGCCGGTTCGAAGGAAGCCCAAGGGAAGGGTGTCCTGATTTCCTTGAACGACAAGATTGGTAACGCCCGTGATACGTTTAAAACCAGCACGACCGGCGTCGATACCTTCAAAAATCCGGAGCTGGGCTACCTCGGCTACATGCAGGGCGGCAAACCTTACTTTTACAACCTGCCGGTTCGTAAACATACCAGCCAGTCCGAATTTGACATCCGCAAACCCTAACGGAAGACCAATTGAAGCGGGTAGATATCGTCTACTCCCATGCTAGTGACGACCGTGTCCTTGTGGACGCCGCGGTATCCGCCGGAGCGAAGGGCATTATTCACGCCGGTACCGGCGACGGCTCCGTTCATGAACAAACGCTTCCGGGTCTGCAGGATGCCGTGAAGAAAGGGGTTGTCGTCGTTCGCGGCACCCGCGTGCCTGAAGGCATCGTAACCCGGGAAAAAATCGATGACGACAATCATTTTGTCACATCCGACAATCTCAGCCCGCAAAAGGCACGGATCTTGTTGATGCTGGCTCTCACCCAAACCGCGGACCCGCAGAAGGTTCAGGAGTATTTTAACCAGTACTAGGCAATGACTGCGCCGCTCCGTTCAAGGGGCGGCGCTTTTTAATTTACATATTCGCATAAGCGGCGTTAATGAATGCGAGAATATGCGCATGACGAACGGCGTTATGAACGAGAGTCACGCATGCACTTAAACCGACGCCGGCCAACAGCCATCTGCGGAGCAAGGGACTCTTCAGTTCTATCGTGCAGCGGCCGCCCAGCAGAAACAGAGCAAACAGAAAATGCCCCGCGTAAAGATACATATCATACTCAAAAGCCTCCAGCCCGAAGCCCAGGCCAATATGCAGCCATAGGGCAAATAGGATAAACCCGGCAAGCATCCAGCCTTCGCGGCTTCTTCCCATACGCATAAATCCCAGCAGAGCCAGGAACATCAGCCCACAGCCAACGATCGATACATACCAGGGAAGTGGAGCGTGCAAATCCGTGGCGAAGGCCACAAGATTGGGATCCATGAAAGCAGTCGCAGGGGTCAGAACCGGATGAATGAAGAGCATATAGACGATTTTCCAATGGTGCATCAGGGAGAACGGGGCCATATATTTAAACCCGCCGTTCGCAAGCCCCGCACCCCAGTTATGAATCCAGCTGATTCCGTGGTTTGTCCAAGCCTGCACGAAGGTCAGTACCGCCACGATTCCCAAAGCCGCACCGCCGATCATCAGCAATCTTTTAAAATAATGGGACAGCGGACGCTCGAATGTCATGATAACAAAAGCAAACAGAAAGGTAATCAGATTCGTTGACGTAATTCCGAAATTGGTCGCCGCCAGCGACGCAACCGGAAGAATGGGTATCCTCCCCTGCGCCTTTATATACTGCAGATAGAGGACCGAGAGAATAAGAAAAAACTCGGCATAGGCATAAGAATCGGGAATAAGGGAGGTAAATAAGGTGTAGGAGCTCACTCCGAACCATACCGACCATAGCAGCAGGCGCTCGCCAACCCCTTCCCGCTTCGGCGGAGGTAATAAAAGATCATCACTGCGCTCGCCGCATTCATTGCCGACTGAACGGACAGGAACATCAGGTTGCCCCCGCCCATGCGGCCGCGGATGCAAGCAAACCGCTGGGCAGGCTCAGGAGCGGATGAATGACGGACACGTTGGTGTATCCATAATACATGCTTGGATCAAAATTAAACAGGTTTAACGTAAAAGGTACCTTATAGAAAGGGCTCAGCTCCACCAGTTGATCGGCCTGTCGGCTCATAAAGCTTACGTAAGGCCAATTGAATGCTATGTAAAACAGGCTGAGGAGCGCCCAGATGGAGAGAGCGAGCCGATTATCGCGCCGCGAGTGAAAAAGATAGCTGAAAAAAGTCATAAAACCCCCGTTACCTAAGCGAGCACAACTACCGGCTTTATTCAAAACAGGCCAAGATGACAATGACGCTTACCACGTAGAGAATCACCGTCGTCCGAATAGGCTTGTCCTCGAGCAGTACCCGGTCGGGTGCACCTCCTTTATTTTCCATATGAATCAAATATAAATACCGGAACACGCCGTAGATCACGAAAGGAATGGTCCACATCAGGTTGATCGTGCGCCCGGAGGTAAACGTAAATAAGGAATAACAAATAATCGTTGCCGTCGTTACGATGGCATTCAAATGATCGAGCAAAGGAATCGAGTATTTTTCCAGCACCTTCCGGTGGGTGCCTTTATCGTTCCGCAGCGGCGACAGCTCGTTTCTCCTTTTGCCGATAGCCAGGAAGAGCGATAGCAGCAAACGTACAGAGCAGAAACCAGGGGTAAAAGTAACCCCTATGATAAGCCCTCCGCCGAGCGCCCTTAACACAAAGCCAGAAGCGATGGCCATAATATCGATAATGACGATATGCTTTAACCGCAGCGAATACGAGACATTGATCACAAAAAACAGAAGCAGAAGAAGACTGAACAGCGGCTGAAGCAAATAAGCGAGGCCCAGGGAGAGCACAAGCAGGAAGCCCCCGAAAGACAGCGCCGTCTTAGGGTTCAATCTCCCTGAAGCGATAGGCCGGAGCCTCTTGACCGGATGAACTCTGTCCGCTTCCCGATCGATATAATCGTTCAAGATATACACGCGACCGGATATAAAACAGAACAATAAGAAACCTGCCAAAGTAACGAGTAAGTTACGGACATCCAATTGCCCAAACGAAAATAATAGAGCGGCGAACACCAGCAGATTCTTGGTCCACTGTTTCGGCCGCAGACTCCATCCATAAGAGCTGAGCGCGTGACGGGTTGCTTGTATCGGCGGCGGGCCTGATCCATTTTGAGCTTGAAATATAAATGGGGAATACCTCCTATCCATTTGGAATCCGATGAAAAAATCTATAATTTACCAAAATTAGACGTATTCATACAGGAAAATGTTTCAATTTATATAAAAATTAGTTCTTAAGTCTCGAAAATTGTCATTAGATGCTTACTTCAGTAGACAAATAGAAAAACAAAAAACCGCCTTCCAAAGAAGACGGTGCATGAAGCTTAGTACCGGGGTACGTTCGATTTTCCCTTCCGGCCTAATCGGCGGGATGGTCTTTGTAATGGTCGACGATTTGCTGGATGGTGAGCCCACTCGCTTTCATCGCTTGAATGGCTTCCAGCCGCTCCAAGGACGGAACCCGCGGATATCGGCGGACAAGCCCCGCATCCAGCTGCACGAAGGGGAGAAGCCCGATTTCCGTATAGTATTTTAAGGTGCTGTAGCGCGAGCCGGAAAGCTGCACCAGTTCGCTTACCGTCACCAGCTCCGATTGCATGATTTTCTCCAAGCTTCTTTTTCTGGACATGGCAATCCCCTGATTACACGGACGCCGTGACAACAACGGTGGTCATGACGGCATCAATCTCTTCAATCGCTTTACGGATGAGACGAATCGACTCCCACTGCTCGCCCTCTTCTTCGTGCATCCGCTGCAGACGTGCCTTGAGTTCACGGCTCTCGTATTCGGAAAAATAGTTTCGAAGCGGCTTGCTCATACCCAGCATCATGGCAAGCATGGCGGTCTGCGGGGTTACCGGGCCGTTCTCCAGCGGCTCTGCGCGAATCCGCTGAACGATCCGGTCCTTGGCGGCGGCCGACGGTACATAGCGGCGTGCGGTGAACAGGAACATAACCCGATAACGCTCCTCCTTCAGAGCACCGCTGGCGATAAGCGGGCTTATGATCGTCTGAAACAGCGCAGATCTTACTTTCCCCGTGAATAGAACGATTGAACCCACTTTTTCAGCGTTTGCGGCTTGGCTTGCTCCAGATGATTCAACAGGAATCGGGCGGCATCGTCTTCATCCTCTTCCCGCCGGTTCACTTCCAGCTTCCCCTTGTCTCCCAGCCGGATGGCCTCCTCGGACAACAGTTCAATCAGGGTCGCTCCCGCGGCATAGGTTTCCAGGTAAGCCTGCAACGGCTTCCTCCACTTGTGGGTTTCCCTGTCGGAAGCAAGCAGCACGAATTCCTGCGGAAGCGTGTATATCTCTTGCATATTGGTCCCCTCCAATGGAATAAACTCAGATGAATTAGCAACTTGCCATTTATTACTTATCACTTCTTACTTACTACTTACTACTTACGATTTAAAATAGCAAATGGTTCCAAAAAAATCCAGATGAACAAAAAAAGCAACCGGCCATGTTGCCGGTTGCAGTGCCTGAGAAGGCGTCATTTACAAGAATGCAGGATACGGAAGCGTTACCCCGCCTCGATCCTATTCCGATGTCGTCTATGATCCGAGTACGTTGTTAAGCGATTCCAGGACGCGGTCTTTTTGAAACGGCTTCACTACAAAATCCTTCGCGCCTGAGGAGATGGCGTCCACCACCATGGCCTTCTGCCCCATCGCCGAACACATGATGATTTTGGCCTGGGGGTCCAGTTTACGGATTTCCTTCACGGTCGCCACGCCGTCCATTTCGGGCATTGTAATATCCATGGTCACCACGTCCGGGCGCACCGTCATATAGGCTTTTACCGCCTCCAGTCCGTTGGTCGCTTCCGCGACAATTTCATGCCCAGCCTCCGACAGCATTGTTTTCAGCAGCATGCGCATGAATGCCGCGTCGTCCACAACCATAACCTTGGCCATCGCTATCCTCCTCAGACCTTCGTTTGTACCCTTTATTATGCCAAATCGTTTTTAAGGAAATGTTAGGCCGGCTGGAAAAAAGCAGTTAATTTCGCTAACACTTTTTTAACAATTGGCCCCAACGAAAAAAAACGGCCCTCGCAAAGAGGACCGTTTCACCCTGTACAGCTGTCTTATTTGTTAAGGAAAGAGTTCAAAATGCCGGATGGGAACACGGCGCGTTCGTTTTCAATCACAGCCGCTCTCGGCGACTTGACCGTCTGACCGTTCAGGATTGCCGTCGATTCGCCGATTTTCACGATCAGCGTATTGCTTCCTTTCGTGATGGTAACGCTGCGGTCGGCTTCGTTCCAAGTCACCTTGGCACCTTTCTTCTCCGCTGCATCGCGAAGAAGGTCCGAAGCGTTATCGGTGTCTTTCCACTCGACCATTTGGCTTACGGACGGAAGTCCGCTCAGGTAGCCGACGGAGCCGGCCTTTTTATTGTCAAAGTTCTGCTTGATGAGACTTTCCACTTCCGTCTTGAGCGGCTCGGTCAAAATCATTTCATCGCCCGGATGCTGGAAGTTGCTCATGATATAGCTGAAGCCGTTCAGGTTGTCCACCGCCTGCGACCCTGTCGCCTCCGCGCCGGACGGCGTGCTCAGAATGCGGGACAGTCGCTTCGTATCGATATTGTACGCCCATACGAAGTTGTTCACATGCATGCCGCTGTCTTCGCCGATGAACAGCGTGCGGAGCGCTTCGGAATAAGAGAGATTGTCCGTATTCGCCACTTTATCCGGATTGGCCGTATTGCCGAGGGCATCCGGCTTCGCCAAATCTTCGCCGGCCACAAGACCCTTCATCGTAGCCGCTACATAGTCGCTATTGATGGCGCGCGCCAGCTGCTGTCCTTCTGCCCGCCCTGCATCGCGAGCTCGTAGGTTACGCCGGCTTTAATCTTTTTCACCTGGATATCGTCGACCGGATCTGCGCCCTTCGTGTCCTTCTCCATCGATTTCTCGACGTAGGACATGGCGACGTAAACCTTCTTATCCTTCGAGTTGATGGCTACGCCTTCCATTTTGTTGAACTCGGCCGTTGCGCCCTTGATCGCGCCATAGCGGCGGGCTTCCAGAAAGGCGACCGCCTGCTCCATGCCCGGCTTCACCTTCAGCCATTCGATCTTGCCGCTCGGGTACGTCTTGATCTTCGTAAAGCCCTCGGTATCCTTATCCGCCGTCTCGAAAATATCGCTGAACTTCAGACCCTTATCGATATACTGCTTGATCTCGCCGTCGGTCGCATGGCCCAGCTGAATCCACTGCAGGTTCGCGGAGCCGCCGTTCTCGTCGCTCGTCTGCAGCCACTTGGCGGCATACAGCGTACCCGCCGACAAGTCTTGAGCCTTGTCCGCTACATACATGAACAGCATCGTATTGCCGCCGTCGTCACCGAAGAAGACGGTTTTGCTGTCCGGCGCCACACGGCCCAGCTCATGGGAGAAGCGTCCCATGCTGTAGTGCTTCACCACGGTTGTCGAGTTATCTTTGTTCACCGTCACTTCCGGAATGTAGCCGTATGCATACGGGTTGCCTTTTTTATTCGGATCCTGGAAGAAGTTCTTTGCAAAAGAAGCGACATAGGTCTTCGAATTGTCCGCTTCGAAGTCACGGGCATCGGCCTCATATTCCTCGCTGCTCAGGTGGGTGTTCCACGGAGTCAGCGAGCCGTTACAGGGGATCCACAGGCCGCCCACGCCGGAGAAGTCCACCTTTTTCAGATCGACCGGAGTCAGCTCGCCTGTCGTTTTATTCTGGTCGAGCGTCGTGAGGCTCATGGAAGCCGGGACGAGACCGTAGGCGGATTTGCCGGAATTGTCGGTCGTAATATATTCATAATGCGTCAGCGACGACAGCGGATTGCCGCCTTTGCCCGTCGGTGCGGCGCCATCGACCTTCAGAAGGCTGTTGGAGTCCGGATCGTCGGAGACGAACGGTACCGGGTTAGAAGGAATGCTGTTGTCCATAACCGGCTTGCCGTATACGTCAACCGATACACCCGCTTGCGTACCGTTCACTTTGTCGGTGGATTTGAAGAGCGTTTTATAGACGAGCGGGAAGGACTTGACGCCGCCGTCCGTATAGGTTACATGCACGGAAGCTGAGGAGTACACACGGGCCATATCCTGGGCGGTTGCGGGCGCGGACATGCCTACGAACTCGACGGATTTCACCTTCACGTCTTCCGCCGCGAACACGGAACCGGCCAATACATTGGGAGCGAGCAGGGACAAGCCTAAAGCGTATGCCATCCATTTCTTGCTGCGTTGGTTCTTTCTCTTCAAAGGAAACATCTGCCTTTCGTCTCATATTTTCTTACATCGTTCGAGTCTTATCGAGACAAGCATACGCCTGTATTGTCAACGCAGCTTTAAGGCAGATGCAGGGATGTATTAAGCCGGTGTAAATGTTTTGTAAAGAAAAAGAAGGCACCTTGGTAGGATGCCTTCTTGCAAGCTTATTCGTACAGCGCTCCCGCGGTCGATCCGTCCGGGTACACAATATAAGTATAAATATGACGAGTGCCGTCCGTCCCCTTCTGAACATACCACAGATCGTAGCGGTCGATTTGCCCGCCGGACGTCCAGCGGATGAACAGCTGCGCATCCAGAGCCCCCTGCTCCAGCCCCTGCACGTCGGAATTGAGCCCGCCGTACTGGTAATCCGCCTTGGCCCCGAAGTCAAACCGCGAAACCTGCTGCTGGGAGTCGCCGATCCAGGTGACGAAAGCGGGATCGCCGAGCACCGCTTTGACGTCCTTGCTCTCCATGCCCCGTTCCAGCCGGTATTTGACGGCCCACACCTTCTTCTCGGCATCCGTGCCGTTCTTCGGTTCGGACGCCACCGACACTTTCTTGTTCGCGGCGTCATACAAGGCGCCGGCCCCCAAATTCTCCGCCATGTAGCGCAGCGGGACGTAAGTATGTCCTTCATAATTCAATACGGAGTAGCCGGAGCCGAGCGGCTTGTCCACCCCGTTAAATTCTATATTGACCGGAAACAGCACCGCCCGAATTTCATCGGCCGCATAAATCGTTGTTGTCGCAGCCAGCGCCATTCCGCAGAACAGGCCTAACACAAACTTTTTCATCGCGGGCACCTTCTCCTCTTACGGTTAATGTGTTGTATTCATTATACAAGGACCGGCCATCGAATGGCACGTTAAAATATGCCAATGCTGTGAGAAGCAAGATCTTTTGCCAAATTTGTATTCCGCTGCCGATTATTTTTTTCGACGAACGGTTGACCCTAACGTTGCGTGATCCCTTAAGATCGGATTGTGGAGGTGAGAACATGACTTATATGGTCAAAGAGGTTGCCGGCTTAGTAGGCATCAGCGTGCGCACACTTCATCATTATGATCAAGTCGGCCTGCTCAAGCCGGAGACCGTCAGTCCGGCCGGCTACCGCCTTTATACGGACCGCGACCTCGAAAGGCTTCAACAAATTTTGTTTTACAAAGAGATCGGGTTTTCCCTGCAGGAAATCAAGGAGATTCTGGACCGCCCCGGATTTGACCGCAAGCAGGCGCTTCGATCCCATAAGGAGCCGCTGCTGCAGAAGAAGAAAAGGCTCGAAGACATTATTCAGACGGTTGACAAAACCATCGATTCGATCGAAGGAGGAACACAAATGGAAAAAAATGAAATGTTCGAGGCGTTCGACATGAGCGCGATTGAGGAGCATAAGGCGAAATACGCCGAGGAAGCAAGGCAACGGTACGGCGCGACATCATGGACCGGACCGAACAAAGAACGTCCGCCTACACGAAGGAGGATTGGGCGTCCATTATGACCCGGTGGGAGGAGATTTATAACAAGGTCATCGCCGCCATGGACCGGGGCCCGGCCGATCCCGAGGTGCAGGAGGCCGTTCACGAGCCGCGGCAAGATATTACCGATTATTTCTACGACTGCACGCCCGAAATCTTCCGCGGACTCGGCGATTTATACGTTCAGGATGAGCGCTTCACCGCAAACATCGACAAGCATAAAGAGGGGCTCGCCCTCTTCCTGCGGGACGCCATGCACCTCTACTGCGACCGGCTGGGAAAATAGTGCCGGCTGGAAAAGCCCCTGCTGACCACAGTGTCTGCAGGGGCTTTGTCGGATTTGGGCCTAAATTAGTGCGTAGAAGTTACGGTTAACCCAACCCGATCGATGACCTTCCGGCTCTCGGCATTCAGGCCTGCAATGCTCACTTTTTTACCTAGCTTCTCATATTTCTCGAGCACTTTGGCAATCGCGTTCACGGCTGACTGATCCCACACGTGCGAACGGCTGAAGTCGATGATCACCTGCTGCGGATCGCGGTGCGCTTCGAACAAATCGATAAAATGCAGCATCGTTCCGAAGAACAGCTGGCCTGATATCTCATAAACCTTAGGCCCGCTCCCGTCCACCGACGTGTTCACCTTCAGCTGGGCCATGTTCCAGCCGAAGTTCAGCGCGCTTAGAACGACGCCGCATACGACACCGATCGCCAGATTGGACGTATAGACGACGACAGCTACGGTCACCACCATCACTACGGCATCGCCGCGCGGAATCTTATTCAGCGTACGCAAAGAATTCCAGTCGAAAGTCCCGATCGACACCATAAACATCACACCGACCAAAGCGGACATCGGGATTTGCTTGACGACGCTGCCCAGCACCAGGATCAGGAACAGCAGAAACGCCCCCGCCACAAAAGTGGACAACCGCTTCCTCCCACCGGATTTGACGTTAATGACCGTCTGCCCGATCATGGCACACCCCGCCATCCCGCCGAAGAAACCGGTAATGACATTGGCGATGCCTTGTCCGCGGATCTCGCGGTTCTTGTCGCTCTTCGTTTCCGTCAATTCATCTACCAGCGTGGCCGTGAGCAGCGATTCCGTAATGCCGACGACAGCCAGCGCCAGCGAATAAGGCAGCACCGTAAGCAGCATGTCCAGGGAGAACGGCACCTCGGGCAGATGGAAGAAAGGCGAGCGCCTGGCGGATTTCACCCATATCTCCTACGGTCCGCACGTCAGCCCCGGTCAGGACGGCGATCACCGTCATCACAATGATCGCGACCAGCGCCGACGGAACGGCTTTGGTCACTCGCGGCAGCAGATATATGATCAGCAGCGTTCCCGCCACCATCAGGTACATCGGCCATGATTCTCCTGCGAAGTTCGGCAACCTGAGCCATGAAGATGATGATCGCAAGCGCGTTCACGAAGCCGACGATCACCGATTGAGGAACGAAAGTAATAAAACGGCCGAATTTGACGACGCCGAGCAGCCATTGAAGAATCCCGGTCAGCACCGTCGCGGCAAACAAATATTCCACTCCGTGCGCCGCTACGAGCGGTCCCATGAGCGAGGCCATCGCGCCGGTGGCCGCCGAGATCATCCCGGGTCTACCGCCGAAGAACGAGATGGTCACCGCAATGGTGAACGAGGCGTACAAGCCGATCATCGGGTCCACGCCCGCCATAATTGAGAAGGCGATCGCCTCCGGAATCAAGGCAAAGGCAACGGTCAGACCCGACAAAATATCTTTCCGGACATTGCCAAAGAACCCTTGTTGGAGCCGCTGAAAAAACAAGAAGTATCCTCTCCTTATGCAGTTGTAAGTTGACGCTCCACTCTCAGGATTGTCGGGCCGATATTCACTGTTTTCGATTATAAACAAACCGCCTACAATTTTCAGCGCCGCAGACGGCGATGAAAGCGCTGTAACAGGATCGTTACTCGCGTTTTCTCCCCTTTTCTCCGGATACAACCTCTCTATCTATAGAAGAAGTGAATTATTGAGTTCAAGATCCCCAGCCATTATGTTATATGTTTGTTAATTTATATTACATAAATACCTTGTGTCTCCGCTCGAAAAAGACTCCTAATCAAAAGCATACTGAAGATAATGAGGAATTTTATGTACATTTCGCCGGTTGACCCTCCCTTTCTCCCTTCTCTATAATATGTCATATATTCGTACATATACATTACATTATGGAGGGGTGCAAGATGAATAAAAGCATGTCAAAATGGGCCGTTCGCGGTTTGCTAACGATCTTTTCCTTCAGCTGGCTGGCGACGGCCGCCGTTTCCTTACCTCCGGTCTCCCCGGCCTATGCCGAGGAAGCTCCAAAAGCGCTGCCCAAGGTCATGGTGATCGGCACAGGCGGAACGATCTCCGGCAAATCGGTAGACGCCACCAGCTTCCAGAACTACAAATCCGGCTCCCTGCTCATCGAGGATATGGTCAAAGAGCCGCCGAACAAGGACAAAATCGCCGATGTCAGCACCTACCAATTCGGTAACGCCGGTTCCTCCTCTTATTCGATCAAGGACTTATACGATTTATCTTTAAAAGTTGACGAAGCGCTGAAGGAGAATGACGGGGTGGTGGTCACCACGGGGACGGATACGATGGAGGAAATCGGCTATTTCCTCGATTTGACGGTCCGCGACCAGAAGCCGGTCGTCATTACGGGATCGATGCGGCCCTGGACCGTTATCGGCACGGATGCCCCGGCCAACCTGTATAATGCGATCAAGCTGGCGGCCAGCGGCAAAACCAAAAGCTTCGGTACCGTCCTCATGCTGAACGATACGATTCATGCCGTCAGAGAAGTGACGAAGACGAACGACTACCGCACGGATACGTTCGAGACGCCGATGCTCGGAATGCTCGGATACATCGACGAGAACAACATCCGTATTTACCGCGCCCCGGCCAGGGCACTGAGGGAAGGGTATGAATGGAACACACCGTTTGACCTCACCGCTATTAAAAAAGAAGACTTGGCCAAGGTCGACATTGCCTATTCCTATCAGGATGCCGGCGGCGAAGCGATCGACGGGTTCGTAGCCGGAGGCGCCAAAGGGATTGTTACGGCCGGAACCGGCGCTGGAGGCATCTCGAAGGCCATGTCGGAAGCGCGCAAACGCGCCGTCGACCAAGGCGTCATCTTCGTCACGACGACCCGTACCGGATCGGGAGGCATCTACGGCAGCAGCCCGGGCATCATCGCCGGAGACAACCTGAACGCCGCTCACGCGCGCATTTTCCTTCTCCTGGCGCTGTCGTTCTCGAGCAGCTACGATACCATCAAGGACTGGTATGAACGTTACGGCGCACCGCAGGTCGTGCTCGATAAATAAGTCCGACCGCAGAAAAAGACCGGAATCGCCGCCTACGGCGGCGTTCCGGTCTTTCTATTTTCATGTATCCGGATATGGTTTAATTTACAAGTATCGCAGGGTACTCTAATGGGCGGCGGCTCATCTCCGAAAAGAGCTGATCCGCTGGAAGCCAAAGATGCAGCAACGATTGTTATAGGACAATAATCCGAATCCAGAAGGAGGGGAAAACTTTGTGAACGCTTTGCCTCAAACGATCGATGGCATTCCGTGGCGGCGGTTAACGACCGCCTACGGAAGAGGGACGGACATTCCAAGGCTGATACAGACAGGACAGTTCAGGGAACTGGCCGATTTGATCGAGCATCAGAGCACCTTGTGGCAAGTAACGCCGTGGGTTCTGCTGATACTGCTCCGGGAGCTTCCCAAGCGGGAACCGGATAAAGTAACTTCCGAAGAGATAAACCTGTATCTGGCCGTGGCTTCCTCCATAACCGCCGATTATTACGAAGCCGGTCCTCCTGCAGGCACCATGAACGAATTGCTGGACGAACAGTATTTATGGCCGGAGAATGAAGAGGAAGATGAGCTGTTATGGGAAGAAGAGGAGCCGCCGAGCTATGAACCCCAGCCCTTTTTCAGCTATTACTATTACAGTCATTCCCTGCTTAAGGAGGCGGAACCCGTTTTCCTTTCCATTATGAACGATAGCGGTCGGCTGGCTCCCGCTATTCAGGAGCTATTGCTGCTTCTTAGAGGAGAAAAGTAGAGGAAGCCGACACCGAACCGCGAGGATAACTGCACATGTAGGCCGTGATACAGAAATCGCTGATGCGTTTACCATTAAACGAATTCTTTACGCTGCAGGGACAGGATACGGGTTTCTTCGCCGCACTGACTTTCGCGCGGGAATTCCCTTTTGCAGACACAACCACAAGCCATGAATTGTACAACAAGATTCTGGTTGTATTATCTGAGCATAAAAAAAGCCGGCCCTTAGGAGGCCGACCTAATAAACATCAGATTGCGTACGTCATTGTGCCTGCCCTTCAGGCGTCCGCCTGCGCCCAGCGCTCCTCCAGCTTGAGCCGTTTCCACACGAAGACCGACATGGCCCAGGCCAGCACGAACAGCGCGACCAGAATGTAGCCGAGCATACCGAAGTCCAGCTCCTGAATCCAGCTCCAGAACCCGCCTTCCCACCCCAGCTTCTCGGACAGCACCTGAGCCAGCTCCACCATTCCGATGAGGAGCGCGGCAACAACGGCCAGCATAGTTACGGAAAGGTTGTAATACAGCTTGCGCAGCGGCGTTGAGAAAGCCCAGCGGTAAGCCTTCGTCATGAAGATCCCGTCCGCGGTATCCATCAGGCTCATGCCGGCGGCGAACAGCGGCTGGGAACGCCAGGATGCCGATGAAAGGAAGCGCGTCCTTGGCCGCACCGGCCGAGATGGCGAGAAGCGAAATTTCGCTCGCCGTATCGAAGCCGAGACCGAACAGGAAGCCCAGCGGATACACGTGCCAGTTGCGGCCAATGAATTTGTAGAGCGGACGGGCAATGCGGGAGAAGAAGCCGCGGGATTCCAGCAACCGCTCGAACTCATCCTGCCGGTGCTCGCCCCGGCGGAACTGGAGGAATATCCGGACAAGCTGTGCCAAAATCACCAAATTAATCACGCCGATCACGACCAGAAACAAGCCGGAGACGGAAGCTCCGATCATGCCGCCGATCTCCTGCATCTGAGGCATTTCCTTCTGCACCCACTGCACCGACAGTGCGGTGACGATCGCCATAATGAAGACGACGGACGAATGCCCGAGCGAAAAATAAAAGCCCACGCCAAGCGGGTTCTTGTTCTGTTGGACGAGCTTGCGGACCGTATTGTCGATCGCGGCGATATGGTCCACGTCAAAGGCATGCCGCGACCCCAGCGTATACGCCAGCGACCCGAGACCCCAGAGCCCCGGATGACTGCGGCTCGTTATCCATAGAAATAGAAGGCCAAGGATATGTAAAACGGCTACAACCGCCCCGTATCCCCACCATGAAGCTTTCCGTCCGGTATTCATTCGCGTTGTTCCTCCCCGAATCGTAACACAAATTATAATTAATGTAGCACAAATCAAGGAGACTGGGAAGAGCCTATAAGATTTATATTCAACCAAGGGCGATATACCTCCCGTCAGGCAAGCCTACCGGGATGAAACCTTTTCCGCGTTACAGAGTATTACTTCATAACGTTAGGAGGTATGCAGGTGGAGCTGTCTTTCGATATATCGTCGCTGCTGGTTTTGGCCGGCTTGGCCGGGCTCGCCGCAGGCGTCTGGTGCCTGCTTCCCCTGCCTCGTGCTATTCCCGCGCAGAGCGCCGCGAAGGAGCACTGCCTCCCGCTCCCGCCGCCTTCCGCCCGGATGCGGCGCAGGCCTGTATCGCCGTTCCGGCGCAAGCGACCCTCCCCGGCGGATTCCGCTCACAGCGAAGACGAGCCTTCCTTGGCTTATGGTGTCAATCGAAGTTTAGAACCATAAGCTAAGGAGGAATTTCTATGTACACCTGGTTTCATTCGGTTTCTTCCCTGCTGCTGCCGGTGCTGGCCGGATTATTCCGGTTCACGCAGGACTGGGGTCTTGCCGTTATCGCGCTTACGCTGCTTGTGAAGACAGGCTTGTTTTATTTCAATCTGCTGGCCGCCCGGCAGCAAATCCGCAGCATCCAGGCACAGCCCCGGTTGAAAGAGCTTCGAGAGCGCCACGGCAGCGGCCCCCGAGAAGCTGGTTGCCGAAACGATGAAGGTGAACCGCGAGCACGGAATCAGTCCGTCTGCTGCCCTTCGGCGTCCTGCTGGCGCAGATGCCTGTCCTGGCGGGCATGTACGGCCTGTTCCTGACCCATGGCAGTATGATGACGTCCATCCTGATTCCGTGGGTGGCGAATTTGGCCGAGTGGGATCCGTACCATCTGGTGCCTGCGGTCACTGCATTGTTCAGCTTCCTGACCGCTCTCGTTCCGCTGACGGCCGAAGCGGCCGCTCCCGTCCCCGGCGGAGGCGCCAACCGGACCTTGATGGCCCTCCTGGCGGGCCTTATCCCGCTTGCGTTCATGTGGCGTTCGCCGGCCGCGCTCGGCTTGTACTGGCTGACCGGGACCGTGTTCAGTCTGGCCGAACGGGGCTTTTACCGCACCGGCTGGGGCCGGCGGTCGCTGCTCCGGCGCTGACGCATAACAAAAAAATCCGATCCTCCTATGAAAGGAGCGATCGGATTTTTACCTTTCCCGGCCCGTTACCGGGAATGCACCTGGCCGTGCAGAGCCGGCACCGGCGCGACTTCCAGGCCGTCTTTTTCCACATAATAGAAGAGCACCCCGACTACCGCCATCCCCATCACAATCGTGACAAAGCCGCCAGCGCCGATCTTTCGGGCGATCTTTTTCACACCTGCTTCCTCATGGATCAGTTGGATCAGCACCAGCATCACGAAGAGGAAGATGACATCGGCGAACATGACGATCGTGTTCGTTTTAGAGCCGGCCATCACGCCCAGCATCGCCCCCATCATGCCGCCCATCAGCCCAGCGAGCATCCCGTCCAGTGAAGCCATCAGACTGATAGGTTTCCCCGTCCAATACCCGATCAACATGCCGAGAAGCACGGAGGCCATGGCCGAGGACACCATGTCCTTCTGCAGAATGCCGAGGATCGTCCCCGCCGTCACGCCGGCCATCATCGCAACCGTCATGGCAATCATCATCCCCGCCATGCAGGTCAGCTTGGCGCGGTACCGGTAGGTCAACCGCATGCAGTACAAGGTAAGCGCCCCGACCGCAACAAGACTTATGTATAGAAACAGCATGATTCGGCCCTCCTTCTAAAACCGCCTGAATCATACATATGTGGGCTATCTTCGATTCAGCACAAGAGTCCCGAAGGAAAACCCGATCCCTCCACCAAGGGTATTTAGAATGACGTCGTCGATGTTCAATTACTGTGAAGCGGTATGAAGTTAACGGATTCTTGCCCCATATTCTTCATGGCTTCTATATAAGTCGGATCGATTGGAATACTAAACAAGGTTATTTTTATTACTAAGGCCAGATAAATGTAAAACCCGGTGAATATTAGATGACTAAAATAGGTCTTCTTATTCCTGATATTCCATAGCCAGCATAGCACATACAGCGGAACAAGAATTAACCATGCCACGATGAAGTTTAGCAGGATAAAACACCTCTGATTCCTCAAAAATCCCCATAATTTAAGAGTGCCGATTCGACGAAACTATTATACCAGTTTTTGGTAAACCTTCAAATCCTAACGACAACCTTGCCCATGTACTTGCCGGCAAGAAGCTCAACAAATGCTTGCGGCGCCCGTTCGAGTCCGTCGATGACGGTTTCGGTATACTTGATCGTGCCTTCACGCGACCATCCGCTGAATTCCGCGTTGAAGGCCGGCCCCCGGTCCAGGTGGTCCGTCACGACAAAGCCCTGAAGGCTCAGCCGCTTGCCAATGGCCAGCGTCAAGTTGGACACACTGTCCAAAGTGCCCTCCGGGGAAACCATCGCCCCGCACAGCACGATGCGGCCGAACGGATTCATGACGTCGATGGCGGCCTCGAGCGCCGGCCTCCGACGTTGTCGAAATAGACATCGATGCCTTCCGGCGCCGCACTGCGGAGCCGCTCCACGAACGAGCCGTCATGGTAATCGAGCGCCGCGTCGAAGCTGAGTTCCCGGGTGAGATAATTGAGTTTGGCGGCGGAGCCTGCCGATCCGATCACCCGCTTCGCCCCCTTCAAACGGGCGATCTGTCCGGCCAGGCTCCCGACCGAGCCCGCGGCGTTCGATACGAAGACCGTATCGCCCGGCTGCACCTTTGCTATGTCGAGCATACCGACATAAGACGTTAACCCGAGGCTGAGATGCGCCGACAGCGTCGGGAACAAATCCGGGTCTACCGGGCGGAACTGCTTCGCGTCGGCGACCGCATATTCACGCCAGCCCAGCGAATGACGAACGATATCCCCGGCTTCAGGGAAGCATCCATAGACGCCGCTACCTCCCCGATCGCATCGCCGTACATCGGTTCGCCGACGGCATACAGGGGAACCGGCATGTTCAGAGCTTTCATACGCATCCGCATGCCCGCATCCAGCGATATAAATTTGTTTTTCACCAGCACCTGCCCTTCCCTGATTTCCGGCACCTCTACCGTCACGAGTTCGAAATCCTCCTCCCGGATCCGGTCCAACGGGCGGCGGGCCAAATGAATTTCCATTCCTTTTGCTTGTGTCATAGCGATATGTACCTCTTTTCTCAGGATATATGTATAATAGTCAAACAACAATTTGACTAATTACCAAAAAAAGAACCTGAATTTAAAGGGTATCCAGGAACCCGGGCAAATACTTCTCGAACACTTCCGTATCCAGCCTCACGTACTTGGTCTGCGCCTCCTGCCGGGTTCGGACGAGTCCGGCCTCTCTCAACGTGCGGAAGTGATACGAAATATTCGCTTTAGGCGTCTCGCATTGTTCGCCGACGGCGCCAAAGCTCTTCTCTTGCTTGCTGCGGTGCAGCATCCGGATGATCTCGATTCTCGTCGGATCGGCCAAGGCCTTGAAAATCCGCACCCTCACTTCATCTTCATCGGTTAGTTTAATAGTCATATGACTAATTTACAGCAACATCGCGTTATGTGCAATACCTTAATTTTTAAGGTGCCAAAATGTTTGGGATCTATCTAAAGCCCTCGGATTACTGCTTACGCAGAATCTCGCATTCCTCCGCACAGGAGCAGAGCGCCTGCTTCACGGAACACCACGAACGCTTGGCGTAATAGATCGGCGACTCCTGCTCCTTCGCCCGCTGTTTGATCACCTTCGTGAGATTGTGGTTGACGTAATCCGTCAGCACCAGCACCGCATCCACCTTCTCGGGAATACCCTTACGCACCGCCTGGCACTTCCGCCCGGACATATGCATGACTTCATCAAAGCCGATCCCTGCCAAATGCTCCGGCATATTCCCCAAATGATCGGCCCCCACCACCAATATCGACGGCATTACGCCGCACCCCTTTCAACAATTGAGAATTGTTCTCACTAATTACTTATATGATAATGATTCTCATTCCCGATGTCAACTCGAATATGATAGAGGCTCCCGGCGCCGGTTTATCCGTTGAAAAATCGTCCGTTCTACAGCAAACGACACGCCATGTGCGGCCAAGAAACGTAAAGGAATTGTGAAGAAGAATAAGCATTTGGCCCTATGCGCGAATTTCCAGCATTCGACAGCTTCCCCTTGTTTCTATGCTACGATGAAGCCGCTTGCTGTCTCTAGGATGGAGCGTGAGCTGTAAATCCCGCCGAATATAACAAGGAGTGAACTGAACCGATGCCGATCCGTTATGGCGTGCTGAAAGGAAAGGCGGTCGACCGACGTCCGGGAACCGCAGAGAACCCGCATTACCAAATTCATGTCGAGGCGGATGGAACCGACTACCGCGTGGCGGTGAATGTCAAATCGCAGTCGCGGCCTTACGATCTGCTGTATTATGCGGATGAGCGTTTTGAGCATGAAATCACCCAGGGGCTTGCAGAGCTTCCTTTCGGTTTTACGAAGCTGGAGAGCCGGCCGGGAGGCATTGCGCTGGATTTTATACGCAGCAATTTGTTCGACCCGCGTGCCATGGCGCCGCCGCCGTTCGACCGGCCAGGACAGGATAACGATCTGAATGAGAAAATGGACTTCTACCTCAATAAAGCGATGGCGGCGGGGGATGCGGAGATTTATGCTTTCGGAGAAGGCTGGGGGCCCGAGGATGTTCCGGACAAGGTGTTCGGGTTCCGTCCCGGCCGAGGCATTCATGATATTCATATGAATCAGGGCAATGAGGGCAAGTTCCGCAAGGATGACGGCGTATACCAGGACGGGGCGCCGCTGCTCCATTTCCCTTCCGAAGCGCGCTGGATCGCCGTGTTTCTTGCCTTTCAGTCCCAGAGCTGGCACACGGATGACGCTACGGGTCACACGATTGGCGGCACACCGTCCGAACGGCCCGATCAACCGGATACGCCGAGCGAGCCTCATCAGCCGGTGCCGCCGGCCGCTTCGGCCGACGAGCCGGTCTATGTAGCGGCGGCCCTGGTCCGGCCGGCCGATGGCACGGTCGCTTCGAAGGAGACCGTCTCTCTGCTTAATGCCGGCGACAAGCCCGTCGATTTGAGCGGCTGGTCGCTTGCCAACAAATCCAAACAGAAGTACCGGTTAAGCGGGACGATCGGGCCCGGACAGTTTATGACGGTAGCGCTGGAGCGCGGAGCAAACGGGCAGGAGTTCCTGTCGAACAAGGGAGACATTATTACCCTGCTCAATGCTTCCGGGTTAAAAGTCCACGGTGTATCGTATACGCGGAGTCAGGTCAAAGCGGGCTGGACCATTCCGTTCTGACCTCAGGCGGCGACCGCCGTTTTCCTTCTATTCCGGGAAGCGGCGGTCGCCGTTTTTAATTCAGGCCACCAAGTTCCACGCCCGGTACAGCAAATAGATTACGGCAATATTCATCACGAGGAGAGCGGGAATCCCGAAGACGAACGAGCCGTGCTTCGTCTTGTGCCGCCAGGTCCACATGCCGATCCACGCGCCGAGCGCGCCGCCGATGGCCGAGTAGCCGAACAGCCGTTTTTCCGGTACCCTCCGCTCGTGCCGCTTCGCCCGCTTTTTATCATAGCCCATCATGCAGAAGGTTACCGTATTCATTACAAGCATATATAAAATGAATAATTTCAAGATTTGGCCCTCACAATTAGATGATTATAGGATCAGCCTGGATACGGCTTCGTAATTGTTCTATCCGCTGGTTCACAAACTGTCTCTCGGCACGGATCACCGCGCGACGGTGGCGGTCATGCTTCGGCAGGCTGAGCAATTCGCTTCGCAGCTCGCCCAGCCGGATTTCCAAATCCGATAGCTCCCGCCGGAGGGCTTCTGGCGTACTTTTCTCCCAGGTCCGGTTCATTGGCGTTTTCTCGCTGTGTATCGACGTTCCCTCCCTTTGGCTGACGTAAGTGCTTTCTCTCATGATAGATGATAGATTCCCGTCTTCGCAAGCGGCGCACAGCAGGGTTCGTCCATTTTTTTGAAACCTTACCCGTGGAATTACGTATAACAATAATTATATTTGGTATGTTAAGGGAAGAGACTGTCCTCAAACAGCCTCTTTTTTCACGTCTATGTATGCTTTGGGCGGGAATGAATCTTCTGCGAACGGGCTTCGATTCCGAAGCTTAATCATAACTTCATCACTCGGGAGGGGTAACATGGAACTGACGGAACAACTCGTTAAGAAAACGAAGCCGACGCGGATCAAGCATCTCCGGCGCATCGCATTCATGCTGATCGGAGCCGCCTTGTTCTCGGTGGGACTGGAGATTTTTCTGGTTCCCAACCACATCATCGACGGAGGGATTACCGGCATTTCCATTATGCTGGCCCATATGCTTCATCTGCCGCTCGGGATCTTCCTGACGGTGCTCAACCTGCCTTTCTTAATCCTGGGCTATAAACAGATTGGGAAAACCTTTGCCTTATCCACGCTATTTGCGGTTATTATGATGTCCATCGGAACGCAGTTGCTGATTCCTGTTCAGGCGTTAACGTTGGATCCGCTGCTCGCCTCGGTCTTCGGGGGGATTATTCTGGGTGTCGGCGTAGGGCTTGTCATCCGGGCGGGCGGTTCCTTGGACGGCACCGAGATCGTAGCTATTCTGATTAATAAGAAAACGCCGTTCTCCGTTGGGGAAATCGTGATGTTCTTCAACTTCTTTATCTTGGGCAGCGCCGGTTTTGTATTCGGCTGGGATCACGCCATGTATTCCCTCATTGCCTACTACATTGCGTTCAAAATGATTGACATCACGATCGAGGGGCTGGACCAGTCCAAATCCGTCTGGATCATCAGCGACCAATACCGGGATATCGGTGATGCGATCGTCAGCCGTTTGGGCCGTGGGGTGACCTATCTGGAAGGAGAAGGGGCTTATTCCGGCAACGACAAGAAGGTTATCTTCTGTGTCATCACCCGGCTGGAGGAAGCGAAGCTGAAGTCGATTGTGGATGAAATGGACTCGGAGGCTTTCCTCGCGGTCGGCAATATCCACGACGTCAAAGGCGGTAGATTCAAGAAGAAGGATATCCATTAGCCTTTTTGCAAAATTAGACTTGCATGCGCCGCCCTGTCGTGATATTATAGTCCATGTCCTCGCTTCACCAAGCTTGGACATCTCGTGTGGAGCCGTGGTGTAGAGGCCTAACATGCCTGCCTGTCACGCAGGAGACCGCGGGTTCGAATCCCGTCGGCTCCGCCATTGAATTATCTTCCTTAGTTAGGGATGAGAACCCTTGGGTTCGTCGGAGCATTAGCTTCGTTAGCATCAACTTCGTTAGCAGTGAACATCTTATTGAATCGAACGAACGAGCAGGACAAGGTCCCTGCTCTTTTTTGTATTTCAGCGAGGTGAACGCTTATGATTCGCGGAAGGTTCGCTCCGACGCCGTCGGGGTCGCTCCATATCGGCAACGCCTTCACCGCCCTGCTCTCTTGGCTGCAGGTCCGGCAGGCGGGCGGGCAATTCGTGCTGCGCATGGAAGACATCGACAAGCCCCGGTCGCGCCCGGAATATGCCGCGCAAATTCTGGACGATCTCCAGTGGCTCGGGATCGACTGGGATGAAGGGCCCGACCTGGGCGGGCCTTACGGCCCCTATGTTCAGAGCGAACGGGACGCCTGGTATGCCGATGCGCTGCAGAGGCTTGGGGCGGAGGATCGCTTGTATCCCTGCTACTGCAGCCGCGCCGAGCTCCTCTCCATCGCCAGCGCCCCGCACGGGCTCTCTTCCGAAGGACCCCTCTACGCAGGAACCTGCCGCAGACCTAACGGCGGAGGAACGCGCAATGAAGTCGGCGAAGAAAACGCCGTCGCTCCGTTTTGCCCTGCCGGATCACGGCATAGCCCTCGAGGACGGCGTTGCCGGCCCGCAGGTGTCGCTTCCGGGGCACGGCGGGGATTTTGTCGTAAGGCGTGCCGACGGGATCGTCAGCTACCAGCTGGCGGTCGTGGTGGACGACGCGGCGATGCGGATCACCGACGTCCTCCGCGGCACGGATCTGTTGGACTCCACTCCCCGCCAGTTGCTGCTCTTCGAAGCGCTGGGATTGCCGGCGCCGCGCTATGCCCATGTCCCGCTGCTCTACGGCCCGGACGGGGAGCGCCTCTCCAAAAGGCGCGAGGCGGTCACCCTGGCCGGCATCCGCGCTGCCGGGACAGCTCCCGAGCGGCTCGTGGGCTGGCTCGGGCACCTGGCCGGGCTGACCGAACGGCCGGAGCCGATGAGAGCGGCTGAGCTCGTTTCAGCATTCAGCCTGCGGAAAATCCCCGTGCACCCGGTTAAGGTGAGTCAAGCGATGCTGGACCTGTTAGCCGGCGGCGAATAACCTTTTTCCCCTTGAAGCTGCATCAGGGCCGCCTTAACGTCAGTTCTTTCGTAAAGAAGAGCCGGTAGCTCAGCATGCTGAGCAGAATGCTCGTAACCGCGGCGGAGGCGGTAAACGCGAACATGATCAGGATTTGGTAACGCACCGCCTCGACCGGATTCGCTCCCGCCACGATCATCCCCGTCATCATGCCCGGCGGCTGCACCAGGCCGACCGTCTTCATTCCGTCGATGGTCGGGATCATGCTGGCCTTGACCGACCGCTGCAGCGATTGCTGAATGGCCTGTCTGGCGCTGGCCCCCAGGGCCAGGAGCGCTTCGATTTCGCCGCGCGACGATTCGACCTCCCTTTTCATCCCGTTCAGGAACAGCCCGGCCACCACCATCGCATTGCCCACCGTCATCCCGCTGATCGGAATGATATACTGCGGGATCGGCTGAATGATATGCGGCCCAAGCATCAGCAGCATCACCAGGGCCTCGGTCGCCGCGATGGAGATGCCGATCCGAATATGGATGCCCCGGAGCCCCCGCCCCGCTGGCCTGCGTTCCAGGAAGCCACAACAATCATAACGGCTATAATTCCGGCCATGAATAACGGATGCTTCGCATTAAAGACGAACTGCAGCACATAACCGATCGCAAGCGGCTGCAGCGCGGAACGGATTGTGCCGATGCCGATTTCCTTTTCCAGCCCGAGCTTCTGCCACTTGGATACGGACATTGTGATGATAATGAAAGTAAGCGTGAACAGCGGCGCTACGACGGACATGCGGCATCCCCTTCCCGCACGGCGTGTGATCCGTCCGCTTCTTCCCGTCCGCTGTGAGCATGTCTCAAGTAATTTCTCCCCTCTTCCGTAGCCGGACCGGCAAAAAAAGCCGATGTCGCCGCATCCTCCAGCAGCGTGCCTCCCGCCATAAACCAGACGCGTCCGCCGAGGCCGCGGGCCTGCTCCGGATCGTGGGTGACCCAGATCCACGCCGTGCCTTCCCTGCGGCTCCATTCCTGCAGCGACCGCTCCACAGCCTGCCTGCTTCCCGCATCCAATGCGGAGGTCGCCTCGTCCAGCAGCAGCGGCTCCGGATGAAGCAGAAGCGAGCGGATCAGCTGCAATCTCTGCTTCTCCCCTCCGGACAAGCTGGCCGCCGGCTTCGCCCAATCGATCCCCTCAAGTCCCGACTCCTGCATGAGCCGGCGGGCCAGGTCCCGTTCGAACGGTCGCCCGTGCAGCTGACTGACCGTCCGCAGATTATCCTCCACGTTCCCCGGCAGCATCACCGGTCGCTGAGGTACGTAGCATACCTTCTTTCTCCACTCCCTCGGTCGCCACTGCGATGACGATATGCCTTTTAGGAAAAGCTCTCCTTCGTCAGCCGTTTCGAGCCGCGCGAGCGTCCGCAGCAAGGTGGTTTTGCCCTGCCCCGAGATGCCGAGCACCGCAACGGTCTCCTGAGGATCCAGCCGGGCGGTAATATCCGAAAATAAATAAGGGCGCTCTCCCTGCGGATGAACCCTCGCCAAACGATCTATATTCATGAGCGTCGGTATGATACTGGCCCCCCTTGTTAGCAAGCAGATGTCCTTACGTGCATTCTATTATAACGCAAAATGAAGGGTGTCGTACGACCCGCCCATCCTTAATTTGTCATCGAAATGAAATCTGTTTTTCATGTTCTCTTAAGGTTTACGGTCTATACTTCTTTTTGACCCCCTTTTAATTGATATAGATCTCTTGACAGATCCGCGCCCTTGAGGCTTGCGGGTCTCTTTCTTTTTGGGGCGGGTTGGGAGCCCCCGTTATTTTCTGTTACAATAGCGGGGTACATCCTACTTGCGCGGAGGCGAAGGAATGAATCCACCTAAAATCGTTGTAGCAGGCAAATTGAACATGGATATTGTGGTATCGATGGAACGCATGCCTTCGGCCGGGGAAACCGTAGCCGCCCGCGGCGTCCGCTATTTGCCCGGAGGAAAGGGCGCCAACCAGTCGGTCGGCAGCGCGAGGTTGGGAGCCGATGTGGTCCATATCGGAGCCGTCGGGGACGACCTCTTCGGCCGTCAGATTGCCGAGAAGTTCCGCTCGCTGGGGATGCGGACCGACGCTCTGGCGGTGCTGCCGGATGCGCCGACCGGGATCGCCAGCATTTACCATACGCCGGAGGATAACTGCATCGCCGTTGTCCCCGGGGCGAATGCGTCTTGTACGGCGGCATACATAGAGGAGCATGCGGCGGCCATCCGGGAAGCGCGGTCGCTGCTGGTGCAGCTTGAGATTCCGCTGCCCGCGGTACAGAGGGCGCTCGAGATCGCCCGGGAGGCCGGCGTCATCACGGTGCTGAACCCGGCCCCGGCCCAGCCGCTGCCCGCGGAAATCCTCGCCTTGGCCGATTGGATTACGCCGAACGAATCGGAGTTCGCCGTTCTATCCGGCAAAGCGCCCGGCTCAGAGCCGGAGTGGCAGGCTGCGCTGCAGCAGTACCGGGCGGAGCACGGGCCGGCGGTGCTTGTCACCCGCGGGGCGAAGGGTCGCTCCTATCTGGAGCCCGGCGGTGCGCTCCGGACGGTTCCGGCCCCGGCTGTCGAAGTCGTGGATACGACCGGCGCGGGAGATGCGCTGAACGCCGCGTTCGGCTTCGGCCTCGCTTCCGGCTGGGAGATTGACAGAGCGGCCACGTTCGCCGTAACCGCCGCTTCGCTGTCCGTCACCCGGTTCGGCGCACAGGACGGCATGCCAAGCTACGACGAAGTCGCTGCCCGGTTGTCTGTCTAACCGGAAAGGAAAGCGGCCGCGCCATGCAACCGGCTCCCTTTCCTTTTCAGAGGTCTTTCGGTGATTGGAAAAGATTATGCTATAGTAAAGATCAGAGCAACTTGGATTTTAAAATAAGCCGGTAAAGGAGATCTGCCATGGATTCCCGACTCCAATCTTATCTAGCTGAGCACCGCGACCGCCATTTGGCGGAGGTGATCGAGTTCGTCCGCATTCCCAGTGTGAGCTCCAGCACGGAGCATAAGCCGGATATGACGCGGGCCGCCGAATGGCTGGCGGAGGCGCTTCGCAAGGCGGGCCTTGAGAACGTGCAGGTGCTGCCGACGAAAGGGCATCCGGTCGTCTACGGCGACTGGCTGCATGCTCCCGGACAGCCGACGGCCATGATCTACGGCCATTATGATGTGCAGCCGGCCGATCCGCTCGAGCAGTGGAACACGGATCCGTTCGAGCCTGTCATTCAGGACGGCAAGCTCTACGGCCGCGGGGCGACCGACGATAAGGCGCAGCTGTACACCCATGTGAAGACGGTGGAAGCCTATTTGGCCACGTACGGCAAGCTGCCCGTGAACGTGAAGTTCTGCATCGAGGGCGAGGAGGAGATCGCCAGCCCCAGCCTGCCGGCCTTCCTGGAGGAGCAGGCGGAACTGCTCAAGGCGGACGCGATCGTGATCTCGGACGGTCCGATGCACGACGAGGGCATGCCTTCGATTTGCTACGGCCTGCGCGGCTTGTGCGGCTTCCAGATCGATGTGCAGGGACCGAAGAACGATCTGCACTCCGGCCTATACGGAGGCGGTGTCGCCAACCCCGCAACGGCTCTCGTGGAGCTGCTCGCTTCGATGCGGCGGCCGGACGGCGGCATTGCCATCGAGGGCTTCTATGACGGCGTGAACGAACTGTCGGAGAAGGAACGCCAGGCGTTCCGCGAGCTTCACTTCGACGACGCCAAGACGGCCGGGGAGCTCGGAGTGCCGGAGCTGACCGGGGAGGAAGGCTATTCGTTCCTCGAACGGACGACGGCAAGGCCCACGCTCGAGATCAACGGCATCTACGGCGGCTACCAAGGCGAGGGTCTGAAGCCAATCGTGCCTACTACAGCGGCGGCGAAAATATCCTGCCGTCTCGTCGACCGGCAGGACCCGGACGACATCATGAAGGCCGTCGAGCGGCACATCGAGAAGCACAAGCCTGCCGGCGTGACGGTCAAGGTTCAGCAAACGCACCGCGGCAAGCCCTTCTACATCTCGCCGGACCATCCGTATATCCAGGCCGCGACCAAAGCCTATGAGGCCGGGTTCGGCAAGGCGCCCGTATACATCCGCAGCGGCGGATCGATCCCGATTATCGAGGTGTTCTCCCGGATTCTGGGGGCGCCGGTCGTGATGATGGACTTCGGTCTGCCGGGCGAGAACATGCATGGGCCGAACGAGCATTTTCACCTGGAAAACTTCGATAAAGGCATCGCTACGCTGTGCCAGTATTGGCAGGAGCTTGGCGGACCGGTTTCTTCGTAAGACAAAAAAACAGCGGCATCCCGCGGACAAAGGTCCCGGTTTGCCGCTGTTTTTCATGCAGCTCATATCAAGCCGCTGTCCGGTAATATGGATTCGCAGCAGGTCGAAACATCAGAACCAGAGCCAGGATGACGAAGGTCAAATGAACGATCCGGCTTAACCCGAACAGAATGGAGTATACCGTCATACCGGCAAAGGCTTCCCCGAAAGCGTGCCCTTCCATCAACCACTTAACGGGGTCGATGACCAAGGAGAACGTTCCAATGCCGCCAAGCAGAACGGCCAATACGAGACGGGCCCAGTTTCTCCCCGGTACATTTGTATGATGATATAAACCAATGCGGCAAAGATGAATGTCCGGATTCCCGCCGCGATGAGTAGGCCGCCCCCCGGACCAGTCTCCCTGGATAAGATTTCACTGACTGCGACAATCATTTCAAATACTCCTGCTGCGATGGCAAGGAGCCAGAACATCATTGACCTTCTGACCTCCTTGGGAACAATTCTCCCATACTCCATGGTAACGCTCCTTCCGGTTTAACCCTTTTGATACCCTTATATTACCGTCTGGAAGGAGTATCCAAATTGGACTCGCGGCTGGTTTATCCCCCAACCTAAGCCCTGGAAAACCGCCATGCGGCTCCCGGTTACGAAACAATCAACACGGCCTTGCCAGTAATCCTTCGGTCCATGAGACTCTGAGCCACCCGGGCCACGTTGGTCCATGGCGCCTCTACTCCGATGTGCGGATTCAGCTGCTTTGCCGCCACCAAGCGGGCTAAACGTTCCAGGTCTCGGGGCACCCCTGTCCGGCTTCCGATGCCTTCGAGAACGAGTACGCCCTTCGGTACGGACGCAAGCCTCGCCTGCAGCGTCATTTCCGGCTCCGTGGCGGCCCCTACGTTCATACAGCGGCCATCCTCTTCGAGAAAAGCCGTCAGGGTGTTCAGTGCCGGTCCCCCAGCGTATCGACGATAAAATCGTAAGGGCCGTTGGGACCCGCCGCGGCGACCTGTTCTCCAACGAGGACCTTATTGACCCCCATCTCACGCAGCCTCGCCGCACGCTCCTCACGCCGGACAAGAGCAGTAACAACGGCTCCCGACGCCAGAGCAAGCTGGCAGGCCAAATGGCCCACGCCGCCTGATGCCCCGGTAACCAACACTTTACGCCCGAGCAGGAATCCGCCCTTTTCCAGCGCATAGAGCGCCGTTAAACCCGCGACCGGCAGGGTGGTCGCCTGTGCAAAGGTCACCGTCTCCGGAATCTCCGCTAACAGAGCCGTCGGTACGGGGCAAGCTCCGACCATGAACCGGAAGCGACGAGTCCGAAGACGCTCGCCCCTACCGGCGGTCCCGATCCGTCGGCGACCGCTTGCTCCACCACCCCGGCCAGATCCCATCCCGGCCTCCATCCCGCTTCCGCTCTGCTCGCCGTACGCACCTCTCCAAGGTTGAGCGAGACGGCGGACACACGAAGCAGCGCTTCCCAAGGCTTAGGTCGGGGCGCCTCCACTTCGCCGATTCCGAGTCTTCCTTCTGCAGCCGGATCCACAACAATAGCGCGAATCATACTCATCTTTGCAGCTCCTTTTTCCTTTTATTTCTTCACCGCTTAACGTTTCGAGTTTAAACTATGAAGTATAGTTGAAGGTCAAGAGCTATTGGGGGAGGGGATTCCCGTGAAAATCCATACACTCGCCGAAAGAACAGGTTTGTCGGCTTCCGCCATCCGCTTCTACGAGAAGCAGGGACTTCTGGATTCACGCCATGTTCGGCGCGGCGCCAATAACTACCGCGATTACAGTGAAGCGGCGGTCCGCCATCTGGAAATGATCAAGAAGGTTCAGTCCGTGGGATTTACGTTAAGCGAACTGAAGGAAGTCGTTCAAGCGGAGGAGGCGAATGCGCCGCCTTTGCCAAAGAAAATCGAGCTTCTTCGCCATAAGCTGGTGGAGATCGAGAGGAAAAAAGAGGAGCTGGAGCAGGTTCAGACGCATATTCACCGGATGCTGGCCAACAAATTGGCATTAATGGGTGCGGCGGAAAAAGGGGAGGTTTGACGGGCGGCAAGTCTTCATTCCAGCCGGAAAAAGCAGACCAAGACGGCATATGGTTCTGGTCTGCTGTATGCCGGTGCTTCTGGCTTATTCATGCTCATTTTCACACTTATCTAAAATAACCGCTAGCTTCGGCAAGCTCTTGATTGAGCTCCTTCTCAAACTGCCGCAGTGTCCCGTCCGGTTCTTCATTTCGCAGAACCATGAACTTTAGGAGCTAATCCGGATCGATGGGTGGTTGCATTCAGCAATCCGGAAGAAACACGGCACGCGCCTCTATATTAAAATAAAGTTGTACCCTATTCCCCGAGAGGATGTCGAAACGATGGGATATTTAAGACCTTTTCTTTTGTCGGAGAATGCGAGAGCTCAAGCGGAGTTCTACGCTCAAGCGCTGGGAGGAGAGATCGTGTCCGTCATGACGCATGGACAGGCAGGCGGAACGCAGGATGAGCATAAGGACAAAGTGATTCACTTATGTGTGAAGGTTGCCGGGGATAATTCAATATTCATGGCGGATTCCCTCGAACCGTTTAGTCCCGGAACCGGGATGCTGCTCAATGTATCGTATAAAACCGAAAAGGAAGGCGGCGAAGCCTTCGCCAGGCTTGCGGCGGGCGGTAAAGTGAGGACGCCTTTCGAGCAGCGACCGTTCGGCTTATTCTATGGCGAAGTAACGGATTCCTACGGTGTAGGCTGGATGATCACGGCCGAACCGGCCTGACAGAAAGGCAGGGGCACCTTCAGGGGTGCCCTTTCATCATTCCATCGGCTCGGACCCCGGATAAACGTCCGAGTGCCTCCGCTCCCTGCCCCCCAGCCCTGCTTAATCCCGAAAAACCGCCAGATCAAGCCGTCTTATACGGGCTGGGTCCGAGATCAAGTCGACCTCGGCGATCCTGCCGTGCTTTATTGTAAATTGAAGCACATAAAGCAGTCTGCCGCGCGGTGCCACAATAGCTCCGATGGACCCGTTGACGAGGGCGGATTGTGCTTTATTCGCACGCCCCGAAATTTGCCCGGCCAAGGCTCTTGCGCCCCGCGTTACGTCTGCAGCCGCCGTCTTGCGATCATCTCGCAGCACGACGTCCGGATCCAGCGCCGCGATCAGTGCGTCGAAATCGCCCGCCTGGGCGGCGGCAATGAAAGCGTCCACCAGTTGCCGCCTCCGGGCGAGGTTGCCTTCAGCGGCCGTTCCCGCCCCCTGTATCCGGCGGCGCGCCCGGGTTGCCAGCTGTCTTACGGCGGCTTCGGACTTGCCCACGATGGGAGCAATTTCGGTGAACGGGATGCCGAAGGTATCGTGCAGCACGAACGTAATGCGCTCGGCCGGATTCAGACGATCCAGCACGACCAGCGGCGCAAGGCCGACGGCATCGGCCAGCGGCCGCCTCCCGCTCGGGATCGCTCCTGTCCTCCCCATCCGCGAACGTCTCGGGCACCTGCGCCTCGAACGATTCCTCACGCCGAAATTTGCGTGAACGCAGCATATCGAGGCAAATCCGGGAGACGACGGTCGTCAGCCATCCCCCGAGGTTCCGGATATCGCTTTGCCCCGAACGGCTAAGACGCTGCCAAGCCTCCTGCACCGCATCCTCCGCCTCGCTGAGCGATCCAAGCATGCGGTAAGCCACTCCCTGCAGGTGGTTCCGGTGCGCTTCGAACTGCTCCGCCAACCATTCATTTTCGCTCATGCTTCCCATTCCTTCTCAAAGTGAAATCCCTCTATATCAACTGACGTATGGAATCCGGCCGGTGTGACATAAGGGAACCCCTTTCGTTATTTTACCCGCTTCTACCCGACGATCTGTCACACTCCCCAAGGTCCGGTACGTCATCGTAGTGGAAGGCCGAAATCCGGCCCCAAACCGAAATAATGAGTGGGAGGCAATTCATCATGGCAACCGTATTGTACATCACAGCCAATCCGTCAGGCCCTGAAACATCTTATAGTATGGCCGTAGGCAAGGCATTTGTCGAGGCTTACCGCGACGCCAATCCGAAGGACGAAATCGTGCATCTGGATCTTTATCAAATGGACATCCCGCGACCTGGATGCCGATGTGTTCAGCGGCTGGGCTCAATTGGCGGGAGGCGCTTCTTTTGAACAGTTGACCGGTGCCCAGAGAGCGAAAGTAGGCCGGATCGGGCAGTTGGCAGACCAGTTTGCCGCGGCAGACAAATATGTTTTTGTCAGCCCGATTTGGAATTATTCCTACCCGCCCGTGCTCAAAGCCTACATCGACTCCATCTGCATTGCAGGGAAAACCTTCAAATATGTTGCGGGGATCGGCCGGGTGGGCCTGCTCAGCGATAAAAAAGCCCTTCACATCCAGGCCAGCGGAAGCGTGCTGTCCCCGGGCTCGGGTGCGGCCGATATGGAGATGGAGATGGGGCATCGGCATCTAAGGGGGATTATGGATTTCCTTGGGGTTCCCAGCCTGGAGGGCATTTTTGTTGAAGGGATGGCTGAGACACCCGACCGGGCGCAGGCCATTAAAGAAAAAGCAATCCGCCAGGCCCGCGAGGTCTCCGGGAGGTTCTAGACGGGACCATCAACCAACCGGAAAAGGCCCGGCCCGTCAAGAATTACGCTTTTGACAGGCCGGGCTTCTCCTTTTAACTGTGGACGGTTAGCGGTAACCGTCGGCGTTCGCCGGCTTCCCCGCCTCCTGCACTTCGGTGATATACCGCCAGGCATCCGGCTGCGAACCGTCCAAATCCTTAAAACCGTAAACCTTTGCCAGCCCGCCGCTGGAGACGGACTCACCGTTCCAACGGGCGACTTCCGGGTCTCCCGCCAAGGCGGCAACGGCGCGTCCCACAAACCGCGGCGTTTCCGAGATGACAAAATGCGGCTCCCGCTCCAGCGCGTCGCGCCAATTCTCTTCACGAACGCCAAAGTGTTCGAGCATGATCTCGGATCGCATCCACCCCGGCGTGACCGCCACAGCGGTGCAGGAATACGGCTCAAGCTCGCGGGCCAGGGATTGGGCCATGCGGAGCACCGACATCTTCGCCAAATCGTAGAACAAAGACAACCGGTAATGGTTCTCATTGTACGCCGCCGTGCCGTCGGTCATTTCAACGACCAGCCCTTTATCGCTCCGGATCAGCAGCGGCGGCATAATGGCTCGTGATCACATGCGTATCCACCGCAAGCCTGAGCATGCGGAGTCCGCCTTCCAGAGAATGCTCCCACACCGGCACGTTCCACTCGATCAGATGCTCCGCTCCCCAGATATCGTTAACCAGAACGTCCAGCCGTCCCTGCTCCTTCTCGATGCGTGCCACCAGAGCCTCAACCTGGCCGGACCTAAGATGATCGACTTGCACCGGAATGCCGAGCCCTCCCGCCTCATTCACCAGCTCCGCGGTTTCTTCGATGGTTTCGGGCCGGTTGTACTCGGAGCGCTGCGTTCTTGTCGTTCGTCCGGTGACATAAACCGTCGCACCGGCCGCCCCTAATTCAGTCGCTATTCCCCGCCCGGCACCACGTGTCGCCCCCGCCACCAAGGCTACTTTTCCTTCCAAAGGCTTCATTCTTCTTCCTCCCTTCATCGTTACTTTTCCACTTTAAACTTTAACTAAGTCAATCTTTGACATAGTTAAAACGTAAAAACGGCCAGCTACAATCACAATGTCAGCCTACGAGCCGATTACTCGAATCATTTCTCATTTCACCCTTCACCAGCGCAGTCTCCCAGATCGGCGAAGCTTGCGATGTGTACTCCCCACGACCCTGAGGCTGTCTAGTTCTCCACCTCTTTTGGCATTAGGAAAAGAGTCCGCCTAAACGATCATCAGCAGGAGGAGGATTGCCCAGGTGTCTTGCCATCGATACGATTTGACCTTTGTGATGAAATTCGTGTGTCTCCACATGAGTTAACAGCAGCAAAGGTGCAGGTGTCCTTGGATAGCCCTGCCATTCCTCCTCTTGCTCGATCGGTTCAAACCAGCGATCGCAATAAGCGTTCAAGAACCGTTGCACGATTTCATCTACTTCCGCAAATCTGTCACGAACATACTTCATATCGAGTTCCATTTCGGGTACAGCCGTTTCCCTATATTCGCTTAACTTCTTAAACGCGAAAGCTCCCAGCCAGAACCTATAAGAATCGGCGGCATGAATATGGGTCCGTATGATCGTTCCGTTCCCAAAGCCGGGAACATTTTGGTGTAATATTTGAGGCGGGATCTCTTCCAGAAACGTAAACAAGTTTTGTCTGGCGGATCGGATCCAATCGTATTGCTGCTGCAAAATTTCAATCAATCAAAATCCCTCCTCAAGCTATGCTGCAATCCACTCCGGATCGTTCATTTGCTCCGTCCGTTTTCATGACTCGCCGATCTTTTTTTGTTTTGCTCCTTCTTTTGCCTATCGGGCACCTGGCCCTCAATCATCAGCCTGTTGCCGTCCGGGTCCAGGATCGTAAAGTAGAGCCTATTTCCGCACAGCTCGATTCGCTCCACCCTTGTACCATCACTGACCATGGTCTGGTACGACCGAAAGATGGCATAAGGGTCGGATCGGCGAAATCCTTCGACGAACGCTTCGAACACCTCGATTCGGAGGCCGCGGCGGGGTGCAGTCAGCACGGCGTCATCCCAAAACTCCGGGTGCCGCTCAACCGCGGTCTTTAGCCTCATCCTCGCCCGCTGAATAGCCGCCTTAACCGATCCCTCGCTTTGCCCGAACAAACGGCCCGTTTCTTTGGCGGTAAAGGCAAACACGTCCATCAGCAAAATGAGCACGACCTGCTTCGGCTCCAACCGGTCCGACAGCAGTTCAAGTGCCTCTCGTACATCCCAGCGGGTCCATTCTTCATACGGGCCGAACCTTTCCTCTTCCAGCTGTCCGGCAGGCGGCTGCAATTTGCGGACACGGCAAATATCTACCCAAGCATTGGCCGCAATCCGAAACAAAAACGGCTTTGTAAGCTCTCTTTCAGGAAAACGGACATGCCACCGATATGCTTTCACCAGAGTCTCCTGCAGCAAATCATCCGCATCCCAAACGGAACCTGCCTTCGCCAGACAATAGCGTTTCAGGTCGCTTTGCAGCGGTAACGTCATTTCGGCAAATGCGTCATATCCGTCGACAGGATTCTCTTCCTTCATCGCAAATCGCCAATCCACCTTTGCTTTTTAATGTCACCGTTATGTATGGTTCCGAAACTGTTGCTTATGTTCGTAATATGGCGACTCCGGAGTCTCTTCCACGATACTGACCGGGTTGCCGTCCGGATCGAAGGTTTCGAAAAACCGGTACCCCGGCATTTCGTGAACTTCACTGACTGCCGCTCCTTTTCCCTGCAGCATCCGGTAAGAGCTATGAATATCATACGAGCTGAAATTGTAATATGGCATCTTATCGATCCCCGTATCGAATTCAACCGTCTGCGGCTTTGCCACCTTCCATAGCAGAACCAGCGTTTCCCGCAACGGGAATTTGAGGCCTGCCCTGTGATCAAGAATCTCGATTGTTTCCATATCAAACATCCTCACATACCACTCTGCAGACCGCTTCACATCAGTGACCGGAATAAAGATGCAGCCTACTTTTGCCACGATTTTTTCCATTGGCTTTCACTCTCCTTTTCATGATTTCAACCTATTAACGATGGAAACAGGCAAAAGGATACGGGTCTCAAATAAACAATTTCGATGAATCCCGTCGCTTTTCTAGGTGTGCGGGAGTTGACGCTTACGTTAAAACAGCGGCGTACCCAGGATAACAAAAATGTCCCGGACTGCCGCCGCTTATGGAATTCTCGATCTTATGGCTTACAGCTGCGTTGTTTTTTTCCAATCGGCCGCGAATTTGTCCATTCCTTGATCCGTTAGCGGATGCTTGGAAATTTGTTCGATGACCGCGAACGGAACCGTTGCAATATGTGCGCCGGCCATTGCAACGCGAGTCACGTGATCCGGATGGCGGACCGACGCCGCGATAATTTGCGCATCCAGGTTATGGATACGGAACAGCTCGGCGACTTTCGTGACGAGCTGAACGCCGTCTTCCGAAATGTCGTCCAGCCGTCCAAGGAACGGCGAGACATAGGTAGCCCCCGCGCGAGCGGCCAGCAATGCCTGGTTCACAGTGAAAATCAGCGTGACGTTCGTTTTCACGCCTTTGTCGCTCAGATAGCGGCAGGCTTCAAGTCCGGCCAACGTCATCGGAAGCTTGATGGTGATGTTTTTGTCATAATTATTGATCTTGATCAGTTCGTTCGCCTGCGCGATCATGTCTTCGGCTGTCAACGCATCCGGCGTGACTTCAGCGGAAACCGATTCGACGCCCGGCACTTCCCGCAAAATCTCGGCGATTCGATCTTCAAATTTCACGCCTTCTTTGGCTACGAGCGAAGGATTCGTTGTGACGCCGGACAAGATCCCGATTTTGTACGCTTTTTTGATATCTGCCAAATTAGCTGTGTCGATAAAGAATTTCATAGTAGACTACCTCCATATTTTTAGTTTGAAAAAGGTATCACTGTTTCAGTAATTCTTTAGTCAAGCGTACCACATGTGGCACAGAAAAACCAAACGATTCCATCACCTCTCCGCCGGGGCCCGAAGCGCCGAAGGTGTCGATCGACAATACCTTTCCTTTCGGTCCCGCATAACGGTCCCATCCCAGCGAAATGCCGGCTTCGATGGCCACCCGCTTCGTAACCGAATCAGGAAGAACGCTTTGCTTGTAGTCTTCGGATTGACGATCGAACAGCTCTCTGCTCGGCATGGCAACGACGCGGACGGAAATGTGGTCCCGCTCCAGCTCCGCTTTGGCATTCACGGCCAGGGAGACCTCGGACCCGGTAGCAATCAGGATGACATCCGGCTTAGGGCCGGTTTCCGTCAGTACGTAGGCGCCTTTGGCTACCCCTTCAAGACGGGCTTTGGTCGCTTCGAATACAGGCAAGTTCTGTCTGCTGAGCACCAGAGCTACCGGACCTTCTTGCTGCTGCAGCGCATACGCCCAGGCGCTTGCCGTTTCATTGGCATCGGTTGGACGAATGACTGTAAGTCCCGGGATGGTGCGCAGCGCAGCCAGGTGCTCTACAGGCTCGTGCGTGGGTCCGTCTTCCCCGACGGCAATCGAATCATGGGTGAACACATAAATAACCGGAAGCTTTTGCAGAGCGGCCAAACGAATGGCCGGCCGCAAATAATCGCTGAACACGAAGAACGTGCTTACGAACGGTTTAACGCCTCCATGCAGGGCCATCCCATTGCCGGTTGCACCCATCGCGTGCTCACGGACGCCGAAATAAACATTGCGGCCCGAGTAGGACTCTACGGCGAACTTTTGCTCCCCTTTGATGTCCGTCATCGTCGAATGCGATAAATCCGCGCCGCCGCCAAATATCGCAGGAACGGTTTTCACGTAATGGTTAATGGCTTCGCCGCTTGCCACACGGGTGGATATGCTTTTGGATGAATCAAAAGTAAGAATATCCGCCGCATCCAGCGTCACGGAACCTTCGATCACCTGCTCCAGCTCCCTGCCCTGCGAAGGATACTGCTCCTTATAGGAAGCGACCAAGCGGTTCCATTCTTCTTCCTTGGCCTGGCCTCTTTGCTTCAGCTGCTCGAAATGAGCCCTGACTTCTTCCGGAACCGTAAACTCTTCCTCGTACTTCCAGCCGTAAGCTTCTTTGGTAGCCTTCGCCTCTTCGAGGCCGAGCGGATTACCGTGGACTTTGTGCGTTCCCGCCGCCTTGCTGCCGTAGCCGATAATCGTCCGTACTTCGATCAGCGTCGGCTGTGAATCGTTCTGCTTGGCGGCCTCGATGGCACCCGCAATTTGCGAAATGTCATTGCCGTCCTCCACCCGGATATATTCCCAATTCGCCGATTCCGCTCTTTTCTGGATATTTTCGCCGAAGCTTAGGTTCAGCGCTCCGTCCAAGGAGATGTCGTTGGAATCGTACAAGACGATTAATTTGCCGAGCTTCATATGCCCGGCCATGGACATCGCCTCGTAAGAGATGCCTTCCATCAGGCGAACCGTCTCCGACAAGCGCGTACGTATAATGATCGACCACCGGGAGACCGGGCCGGTTGAATCTCGAAGCCAGATGGGCTTCGGCCATTGCCATCCCAACGGCCATGGCAATCCCTTGGCCCAGAGGCCCCGTTGTCGCCTCGACGCCATCCGTGTGTCCATATTCGGGATGTCCGGGCGTTTTGCTGCCCAGCTTTCGAAACTGTTTTAAATCGTCAAGCGACACCTGGTATCCGGACAAATGCAACAGACTGTACAGCAAGGCCGAACCATGACCCGCCGACAGGACGAAGCGGTCACGGTTAAACCACTTGGCGTTGCCCGGATGATGATTCAGATGCTGAGACCAAAGCGCATAGGCCATCGGCGCAGCTCCCATCGGCGACCCGGGATGGCCGGAATTCGCACGGTTCGTTGCGTCGATGGACAGCGTTCGAATCGTATCGACGGCTAATTGTTCAATGGTTTGTATGACAGGCATATGGTTTCTCCCTCTTCAATCTGGTTTATCTTGCATAGTTCCACTATAATACAGTTATCCTCCATACATGTAATAAATATATTTGACAGGAGCTATAGACCATGTCTATGACCAATAATTATGAATTGTACAAGGTGTTTTATTGGGCTGCGAAGACGGGAAGCTTGACCCAGGCCGCCAAAGCGTTGTACCTCACCCAGCCGAGCGTCAGCCACGCCATTAAACAGCTGGAAGACCGCTTTGGCATCACGCTTTTTTACCGGAATTCCAAAGGCGTCGCCCTGACGAAAGAGGGGGCCATTCTGTATTCTTACATTGAACAGTCGCAGATCTACATCACGCTGGCGGAAGAAAAGATGGCCGCGCTTAAAAATCTGGAGAGCGGAGAGCTTAGGATCGGCGGCGCCGATTCGCTGTTCAAGCATTATTTGCTCCCGTATCTGGAAGATTATCATGAGCAGCATCCGGGCATCCGGCTTCACTTAAATCATGGAACCACGCCGGAAATCATTTCTTTCTTAAAAGAAGGGCGAATCGATTTGGGTGTGGTGCGCATGCCCATGGTCGACCCTCAGCTTGAAGTCAAGGAAAGCTTCCAGCTGCAGGATTGTTTTGTGGCCGGAGCCCGTTACGCCGAGCTGCAAGGCCATGTTTTATCTTTAGATAGGTCGCTGCAGCACCCCATCATCCTCTTTTCGCGCAACAGCCGGGCACGAATGGCTATAACGGAGCTGTTTCAAAGCTACGGCCACCAGCTTAAACCCGAGATCGAAGTCGGAAGCGTTGACCTTCTCGTCGAGTTTGCGCGGAAAGGACTGGGAATCTCGTACGTCACCCGGGAATTTGTCACGAAAGAGCTGGAGGAGGGGTCCCTCTTCGAAATTCAATTGGACGTGCGTCTGCCCCCTCGCATGTGGGGATTATGATTATGCGCAATATGCCGCTGTCCATCGCGGCGAGGGGGTTTCTGGAGCCGCTTCAGTGAAAAAACAGACCCCCTTCAAGATCATTGAAGAGGGTCTGTCGTTATCGTGAACTGGTTTTGGTTTGGCGGTTACACTTCCATGATGATCGGAAGGATCATCGGTTTTCTCTTGGTTTGCTCGTACAAATAGCGTCCCAGCACTTCTTTGACGTTCGTTTTGAGCGTTGCCCAATGGTTCACATTGTCCCGGATGAGGCGCTGAATGGACGCGGACACGAGCTTGCTGGCTTCCTCAAGCAGGCCTTCCGATTCACGGACATAGACGAAGCCGCGGGAGATGATATCGGGTCCTGACAGGATCGTCCCGCCCTGCTTGCTGATGGTTACGACGACGACCAGGATCCCGTCCTGGGACAGATGCTTGCGGTCCCGCAGCACCATGTTGCCGACGTCCCCGACTCCCAGACCGTCGATGAGCGTATTGCCGGCCGGAACCTTGCCTCCCTTGCGGGCCGCTCCGTTCTGGATTTCCACCGTTTCCCCGTTATTGACGATAAAGATATTCTCCCGCTCGATGCCGAGCGATTCCGCCAGCTTACCGTGATGGACGAGCATCCGGTATTCGCCGTGAATCGGAATAAAATATTTCGGCCGCATCAGACTGAGCATCAGCTTGAGCTCTTCCTGGCTGGCGTGACCGGAGACATGCATCCCCGTATGCGAACCCGAGCCGTAAATCACGTGGGCGCCGAGACGGAATAATTCGTCAACGGTCCGGCCGATATTTCTTTCGTTGCCGGGAATCGGCGTGGCTGAAATGATCACCGTATCTCCGGGCAGCACCTCGACCTGCTTATGGTTCGAGCGGGCGAGACGGGTCAGAGCGGACATCGGCTCGCCCTGGTCGCCTGTGCAGAGAATGGCAACCCGGTTCGCCGAGTATTTGTTGACTTCCGCCGGTTCGATCAGCATGCCGTCCGGGATGTGCAGGTAGCCGAGCTCCGAAGCAATGGCAATCATGTTCACCATACTGCGGCCGATCGCCGCGAGCTTCCGGTTGGAAGCTACCGCCGCATCGATCACCTGCTGAAGCCGGTGCACGTTGGAGGCAAACGTGGAAACGATAATCCGCCGCCGCGCTTTTTTAAACTCGTCCTCCAAATTGATGCCCACGCTCTTCTCGGAAGGCGTCGACCCGGGGCGCTCCGCATTGGTGCTCTCCGAGAGCAAGGCCAGCACGCCGTTCCGGCCGATATCGGCGATCCGGTGCAGATCCGCGTACTGATCGTTTACCGGCGTTTGATCGAATTTGAAGTCCCCGGTATGAACCACTACGCCTTCGGGGGTATGAAGGACGACGCCAAGCGAATTGGGAATGCTGTGATTGGTTTTAAAGAAGGAAGCCGTCATCGAGCCGAGGTGAATCTCGGACTTGTCGTCAATGATTTTCCGTTCCGTCGAGCCCAGCATGCCGGCTTCTTTCAGCTTGCCCTCAATCAGGCCCATGGTCAGTCTGCCGGTATATACAGGCATGTTCAATTGCTTTAAGATGTGGGGAACGCCGCCGATATGGTCTTCATGACCGTGCGTAATAATCATCCCCCGGACCTTGTCCCGGTTGGTGAGCAGATAAGAGATATCCGGCACGATCACGTCAATGCCGGGGTACTCCTCGTCCGGAAATTTCGAGCCGCAGTCAATGACTACAATATCATCGGCGTATTGTACAACATACATATTTTTTCCAATTTCACCCACGCCGCCCAAGGCAAAAATGGACAGTTTCCGTTCTGTTTTCTTGGTCAAATGAATCCTCCTTTATAAAATGAACAACCCTTTATATAACGAAAAAACAAAAACTCCGAACCAGTCACTTACGGCTATTATAACACATATGGAAGCAGACTCAACTTTGGCCAGGAAATCATGATTGAATTGTTAAAATCAGGTTGTTTTTATATAGCAAAGTACTCCTTTAATGGTGTAAGACGAAACAGCTTAAACAGTCAGGGATTGACTGAATAAGCTGAATCCCTTTCGGATTGCAAGAAAAATAGTGGAGGAAAGACTATGGGAACAGCTTATTATCGTGAAGGGGCTTATTCGGTTTCGGGGTACAATCTGCCTTTTAATACTGCATATATTGAATGTGATTTGGCGGATGTTTCTGTCGATTACATTCCCGGAAAAGTCAAAGATTCTGGAAAGTATGGTATAAACGGGACCTTCTTTAATCGAGATACTTTAGATGTTATAGGAATTGCAATCAAAAATGGCCAAGTTGTAAAAGAAAAGTATAGCCAATATAACGCAATCGGCCAAAACTTTGTTTAGAAGACCTTGTTCCCCAAAATCATTTGCTCCGCAAAATCCATAAACATATCGATTTTTCTTTTATTCTGGAAAAGGTAAGACCCTACTATTGTGAGGATAACGGACGGCCTTCCGTCGATCCGATCATGCTTTTCAAAATGATGTTCATCGGCTATCTCTACGGCATTCGATCCGAACGGCGGCTCGAGCAGGAGATTCAGCTCAATATGGCCTATCGTTGGTTTGTAGGTCTTGGTTTAACGGAGCGTGTTCCGGATCATAGCACCTTGAGTTTAAATCGCGAGCGCCTGCAAGACACTCAGGTGGTTCAGGAAATTTTCGACCATATCGTGTATAAGGCTATCGAGCTTCGGATGGTTGCCGGCCGCGTGCTGGTGACGGATTCGACGCATCTCAAGGCCAGCGCCAACAAACGTAAGCTCATCAAGAAAGAGGTTGAAAAGAGCGTTAAAACCTTACCTGAATGATTTGGACGAAGCGATTCGGGCCGACCGAGCTGCACATGGAAAAAGCTCTAAAACCCCGGAAGGAGGTGATCGAGACTAAGGAAATTAAAGTGAACGGACCCCGAAAGTGGATATATGGTACGGGACGGCAAACCGGAAGGATTCTTTTATTTGGATCACCGCACGGTCGATCATAAATTCAACATCGTTACCGATGTACATGTTACCCCCGGGAATGTCCATGACTCAGTCCCTTATCTGGATCGCCTTGAAGTACAAATCAAGAAGTTTAAATTTGAACAAACGCTTGAAGCGGCCCTGGATGCCGTTTATTACACAGCGGATATTTGCAAAAAGCTACATAGCAAGAAGATTTATGCAGTTATTGGTGGTCGAAGTTATACTCCGGTAAAAGGTTTAATAGCCAAGTGGCGGTTTAAATATGATGCTGAGCGCGACCTGTTTATTTGTCCGCAAAAAACAGGAACTTTCTTATGTTACAACCGACCGGGAGGGTTACCGCCAGTACAAGTCGGACCCGCAGATTTGCAAGAACTGTCCGCTGCTTGGCGAATGTACACGCTCAAAGAACAAGACAAGGGTCCTTACACGCCATGTTTGGCAGGACAGCAAATAGTGGGTGAAACAAAACGGGCGCAGTCGCTCGGGTAAATATCTGTACCGCCTCCGGTACCAAACGATTGAGCGAAGTTTCGCGGATGCCAAAGAGCTCCATGTACTTCGCTATTGCCGGTTGCGCGGGAAGAAAAAGTGCTAGAGCAAGCACTTATGACCGCCATCTGCCAGAACGTCAAAAGGATCGCCAACCACCTGGCTAAGCTGGCCGGGTAAGGCGATCTTCTTCTTTTCAAACCTCAAGACTTCAAAATGATCCAATTTTCCCCAAAGGCAAGTTTATAAAACAGGTCTTTGTCAACAGTCTGAAGCCAGCAGCCTCTTACTGCTGGCTTATTTTCCAACGGCATGCAGTTATTTGTTAAAAAACTGTTCAAGCTCCTGTAAACTTTCCGTTTGCAGCACCACTTTTTCAGAGTCGAGAACCACTACAGTAGGAATTCTTGAGATATTTAATGCTTTGGCACGTTCTGTATCACGATCAAACCCTATGACTAAACTCTCATACTTATTAATTTTTTCGTCATAGGTTGAGAGTACGGAATTTAATTTAATTTCAAAATCTTTGCTGCTTGGAGCATTATAAAATGTATAAACATTGTAACAAAAAAAAACCGAATAAAATAATCATTAATCTGTAAATCGTTACCACCTCCGATGGATTAGACGATTGTACCCTCGTTATTGTTGCTTCCTTTTCACAACATTTGCCTGTACCCGCCGCTTTGCTTTATATTTATGAAGAAAATATTAATGCAGGTGAGCCACCCTATGAAAAGCACTTTAAAAGCAACCTATGTCCTCGGTCTCGGCCTGCTCTCGCTGATTCTCTTTATCGCGGTGGCCTTCCAGATCGGCGGCGCGGCACCGCTTCCCTTCGACCGGGCGGTCATCTCGGCCGTGCAGGGCTGGGAGTCGCCTGTCCTGACACCGTTCATGAAGCTTCTGACCTTCATCGGCTCATCGCCCGCCGTCATTGTTTTATCCGTATGCATTATCGTTGTGTTGTATAAAGTCCTTCGCCACCGGCTGGAGATCACGTTCTTTATCATCATTCTGGCGGGAACCTATCTCCTGAACCAAATCCTCAAAAGCGCCTTTCGCCGGGAAAGGCCTACGCTGCACCGGCTGATCGAAGAAACCGGCTTCAGCTTTCCGAGCGGTCATTCCATGGAGGCGTTCGCCTTCTACGGGGCGCTGGCTTTTCTCTTGTGGCGCCATCTTCCGACCGCCAGGGGCGTGCAGCCGTCATTCTTATCAGCATCGCGATGACACTGGGCATCGGGATCAGCCGTATCTACCTTGGCGTGCATTACCCGAGCGATGTGATCGGGGCTTATTTTGCGAGCGGCTTCTGGCTGGCCTTGTGGATCTGGCTCTTTCAATGGTATCGCGAGCACCGGTACAGCCGGAAATCCGGTTAGGCCGGGCTTATTGGGGCCAGATTTTGAAATTTGTATCCGCTATACCCAATGGCGCTATCCCCAAGGGGTCCCTTGACGGTAATATCTTGGCCCCGGGCTATGACTTCTCTTATGAAGACATGCTCGGGGCTTATTTTCTTTGGCAAAAATATGGAAACCACCGCACCGCAGCATAGAACCAATAGGGCCGCAGCGAAGATCAGGAACATGTTTATACTTTTTTTCACTAGCCATGTCTCCTTCTTAACAATTAGGAAGCTGCCCCCAACTCGGGACATCCGCCTACAGCATATCCGCCCGCCCGTTCATATGATGCTTCTGGGGCCACATACCCATGGATCCGAAATGTTCGGGGGAAGCCGATGAACGGGAACGCTTTCGATAAACGTATGGCTATTTTTCTTGCAGCGGTGTGCGGGCAAACGTATGTCCAGTTTAACGATGCCCATGGACTGTTTCTCGTACCTCGGGATTTTAAAGCGGTCTGCGCTTTTGAAGCCTTGGCCTATAACAATACGCTGGAGCGGTTCGGTTTCATCCTTGAATCGGACGATACTGTCATCATAGCGTTCCGGGGCACGAGCTCCACCGCCGATTGGGTCTCCGACGCCATTGCACGCCAGGACAAATACAAGCATGCCCCGGATGCAGGCTGGACCCACAGCGGCATCACGCGGATCTATAATTCCGCCCGCAAAAAGATTCTTGCCGCTCTCAGCAGGCTCGACCCAGGCAAGACGCTTTATATCACCGGGCACAGCCTGGGAGGGGCGCTGGCCGTTCTATGCGCCGTCGACATCGCCGCTAACACAGGGTTCAAGTCCCCCGGGGTCTATACTTACGGCTCACCCCGCGTCGGTGACTCTGTCTTTGCGAAAGCCTTTGCCGAAAGAATCGGCGCCAGCCACCGTATTCATAACCGTTTCGATCTCGTTACCCAGCCGCCCCTCTATTACAAGTCCCCCAAGACCGGGACGCTCTACCCCTATATCCATGTGAAGCATGCTTATCCGCTTGCTTTTCAAAAAGGCTCCGTTCCGGCGAACCACCTACTGGACAACTATTTCGCCGAGCTGGCCGCGCTGGATCCGGTTTATGCCGATGAGCTGGACCAAGCGAACCCCGGCTTCTGCCCCAAAGGTTCGCTCGTGCCGGGGTGACGGGTGGGAAGCTGTTCGTCCTCTATCTCCAATTTCCTCTCCGGCACCGTGTTCGAATCAAGTCCCTCCCGGAACCGAACTGTCCAAACCTTTCGCTCCGCGTTAAAGCTCACCTGCTTAATCACCATGACTTTGATATCCGGGCCGCAGGAAATAACCTGACCTGTGACCTGACCCTCCGTCAGGATCGCCCCTTCGGGTTTGGCGGCGATCAGGACCCGCACCTTCTTCGCTTTTCCTTGAGCGGGGTACGATGCATTTACCGAACCGGCGTACCCCACTTGAACCTTTTGACCGGAACGGACTTTATGAGGAGCATCCGACAGCCAGATGGCATCGTAAAACTCCTGATTCCGCCCGTGGAGCCGAAGTCCTTAGGAGTCGTACTGACAACTAAGCCCCTTTGATTTTTCTTCTTGGTTACATAGCCTTCGATGTCGGGGGCTTCCGAAAACACCGGCCGCGTACAACCCACCAGCAACAGCCGCGCAGCAATAAGCGTGAACATACGGCTGTACAACTTCCTCACACCCCCAGTCTTTACCATTTTTGACGTTGGAGGGGTTTTAAAGTTGCTTGGTATGCAAAATGGCAGTCGAGCGATGTGGAGCAAACCAAGCGGAATTGGGGAGAGCCGCAGCAGGGCGGCAAGGTGACTGCCCCGCGGAAACCGTACCTTTCACCCTTGCATTCGGCACGGGGATGGACAAGTTCGGTGTTACCTTCATTCTCGTAACGCAGCAATAAGACAAAAAAGCGAAGGGCCGGCTTCTTTAACGGCACTTCGCTTTTTCTTTATTCCAACGGGGCTGAATCAAGATGAAGCCTACTTGCTCTTCAAAGCAGCCCTTCCGGGCGTCCGGTTCACAAAATAAATGCTGACCAGGATCATCACGAGGCCGGCCAACAGGGTAAGCGTCAGAGGCTCATGCAGGAACAAGGCGCCGGTCAGAATGGCTACGATCGGGATCAGGAAGGTGTAGGAAGCGACCCGGCTGGCTTCGCCGGAGCCAATCAGCTTATAGAACGCGAGCCAGCCTAGGGCTATGACGAACAGCGAAATAAACAGCAGGCATAGAATGAATACCGGCTTCCAAGCAATGGCGGACCAGCTTTCTACACCCGACCCCAAGATCGTCATGAACAGGCCGCCGGCGATCAGCTGAAAGGTCACCAGCCAGATCGGATCCACCGAAGCGCTGTTCTTTTTGACATAAACCGTTCCAAGCGCCCAGCTGAGGGCGGAGCCCAGAGCCAGCAGAATCCCTTCCAGAGAGATATGGCCGGCCAATCCTCCGGTGCTGATAATGCCGACGCCGGTAAAGCCGAGGATGAGTCCTGCGATTTTCAGCCCGAACATCGGCTCCCCGAGCCACATCCACGAGAAGATCCCGACCAGCACCGGCTGAAGAAACACGATCGCCGAGAACAGCCCCGAGGGCAGGAAGTTCAAGCCTATGGTTTGCAGGCCATAGTACAGAACGACGTTAAACAAGGCGGAGAGCAGGTAGATCCCCACGTCTTGCGAAAATTCAGCGGCTTGTACCTCGGCACCGCCGCGACCAGCAAAATCATACCGCCCAGCGGCGTCCGAATCCCGGAGAACAGTACCGGCGGCGTGAATTTCAGCGCGAATTTGGATAAAGGCCAATTGATTCCCCAGATGGTCACCAGAAAGATGATCAGCAGGATCGTCTGCGTCCGTGAAAGTTTTCCCATCTTGCATTCTCCCCGTTTCTTAATCCATTAACTGTTTATTATGCTCCTCCGTTCTCCCTCTGACAAATAAGAGATAACACGCCCCGCGGGCAAGCATCGTTATGTAAACGGCATCATAGTTCCTATGCTCAGCCTTTCTCAGCTTTTCTTCAGGGACGCTGCAACCTTACATTAGCTCCTTCTGTTATTTGGATAAAAGAAACCTGCACATACGGGAGGCCTGCATCGGTGAGCACAAATAAGATACTCCTATCTCTTCTTGTTCTGATCGCCTTTTTGCTAGGGTGGTAACGGGTAAAAAAACCGGTATCCGACCCGCCGTCGGTCGCCGGCTTCCTCTTGTATACGAGCTCCCGCTTTATCCTATTTCCTCTAGTCGCCGAAGCAGGCCATGCTCTTCCACCCATTGGTTTCGACGGCATCCCCGGAAGGGCTCAGCGGGCAAACCTGATTGACCCGATAGTCCTTATGAAGCGTAAACACCGTGCGGTAAGTGACCGTCCGATCGCCATGCTGAAAGGTTAAATCCACATGGCCCGTACAGACGCATCCGTCATCGAAATCGGCGGTGACATGGCGGTAAGCGACCGGATAAAAGCCTTGCTCCTTCAGCGCAGTCATGCGCTCAATCCAGGCCATACGGCGGCTCTGCTGCCGCTCCGGATCCCCTTGGTAAGCGCCCGCCAAGGTCAAGTCGGCCGCCTGCTCCCATTGTCCGCCGATGAGTAAACTGAAAAATTCGGTGGCGTTCCGGGTCACCTGCCACTTCTCGTATCCGATCCTGCCGACATACACGAGAACACATCCAAGCCAGAGGCACAATAAACTTAGTAAAATAGCTTTTACGATTCTCATAGGCATTCGAAGTAAAGATGATTGTGATTTTTGCAGCCGGGGTTAAACCGGGCTTCGCAGGCAGGACAGCGGTACCCGCTGCTTAAATACTCTTCAATGGTAAGCTCCGTATGGCACTGCCCGCACGCCGCGGCCTTAGTCCGCCATTCCCGCCTCGGCCACACCTCAGGCTTATGATCCGCCGCTTCTTCATGACAATAATAACAGCCGTAATAGCATCCGCAGCATTTCATTTTGAGTGCTACGATGTCGAGCTCGCTGTGGTAATGCTTGCACCGGTACTGGCTGTCGATGGCTCCAATAACGTTAATCACGTGAAACATCAGCATCCTTAAGTGAAAATAAGGAACCAAATTGGTTCCCCGCTTAACTTCGTTCATAAGTATTAATCTTCCCGGGATAACAGGTCCTCGGTATTTTCGATCTCGCCGTTCAGCTGGTTGGCATACTCCCGCATCAAATCGCCGTTCCGCTGATCGTCATTCTCCAGCATCGTTTCGGCATCCGGCTTGCGAAGATCCATCGGGTTCGTATTCTCGATCGGCATTCCGTTCCCTCCTTTCTTAACGGATAGAATTTCCCAAGCGGGGGCTTTTATCCAGACATGGAGGTATTTTCAGATTGCCAAAGGATAAGGAAATTCGGCATGATGTAGGATAGTACCTTTTACATCGCTGATGCCGCCGGAGGACCCCTGAATGTACAGAAAGCTGACGATTCTTGTTCTGAGCCTGGTTGTGTACCTATGTACTTGTACCGCATGACTCAAGATCCATTATACGCTGAATCCGGAAAATTTAACATGAGCTACATAAACTATGGAATTACTTCCAGCCTGATCCAAAATGTGGATGCGGCCAAAGGGTCGCTGCAGGTGATTTCCCCGGGCTATTTCGAATTGAATGCGGACGGCTCGCTGCACTTGTCCGAAAGCCTCGACACCGGCTTCATCTCTGCGATGAAGCTCCGGAATATCAAGGTGGTTCCGTTCCTCGGCAACGAATGGAACCAGGAGCTGGGCCGGATGGCGATGCAGAACCGCGAGCTGCTCAGCGACCAGATTGCCCAAGCGGTTAGAACCTACAGCCTCGACGGCGTCAACGTGGATATCGAGAACCTGACGCAGGCCGACCGGGACAATTTAACCGATTTTGTAAAAATGCTTCGCGCCAAGCTCCCGGCCGGAGCGGAGGTCTCGATCGCTATCGGGGCCGATCCGGACGGCGCCTACACGACGACAACGATGTATGACAATCAGGCGATGAGTCCCTATGTCGATTATTTCATGCTGATGGCTTATGACGAGCATTACCCCGGCGATCCCGAACCGGGGCCTGTAGCCAGCCTGCCTTACGTGGAGAAATCGATTCAGCAGGCTTTGAAGCAAGTTCCCGCGAGCCAGCTCGTACTCGGCCTGCCCTTCTACGGGCGCTTCTGGAACGGGGATCCTGCATATAACGGACTGGGCGTATCCGATCAACTCGCCGAGAAGCTGATCGACACGTATCACGGCGTCCGCACCTACGACGAGACGAGCCAATCGGTGAAAGGCACTTTTACGATCGGGACGGCCGATGCTTCCGTGCTATTGAACGGCACGCCGCTGCCCGCCGGAAATTACACCGTATGGTACGAGAACGAACGGTCCATCAAAGCGAAGTCGCTGCTCGTGCAGAAGTACGGGCTCAAAGGCACCGGCGACTGGAGCCTGGAGCAAACTGCGGCGGATACCTGGGATTATTACAGCCTCTGGCTGAACGGCATCCCCTTCACCGATGTGGCGGGCCACTGGGCCCAGTACGATATTCTTCGCGCAGCCCTGGAAGGGTGGATGACGGGAACCGGAGAGAACCGCTTCGATCCGGATCTGCCGCTCACCCGGGCGCAGGCGGCCGCCGTCCTGGTACGTGCCTACGGACTGGAGAATACCGAGGTCACAGGCCCCTCCCCGTTTGACGATGTCCCGGCCGGCCACTGGGCCTGGAAGGACATCATGATCGCCGCGCAAAAAGGATATATGCAGGGAACGGCGGATGCGACCTTCGCTCCGGACCAGCCGCTCACCCGCGAGCAGTTCTGCCAGCTGATGGCGCGGATCCTCTCCCTGCCGCAGGCCGATTCGTCCGCGGCTCCGGCCTTCCCGGATCTCTCAACGGACCGTTGGTCTTACGCGGCGATTGCCGCCATGCGCGCCAAGAGCCTAGTCGACGGATTCGAGGACGGCACCTTCCGCCCCGAGGCCCCTTTCACGCGGGCCCAAATGGCCGCCATTCTGAACCGGGTTAACCCACGGCCAATCGAACCGTGAAACATAAACGGCCTTTTTCGCGTCCGTGCGAGAAAGGCCGTTTTGCCGTGCTGTCCTCATCCTAACTTTTTGCGGTTTCTTTTGAACTCGGGCGGCTCCTCCAGCAAAACGCGGAAGTCAACAATATTTCCGTACCGGTCCGATTCGATATGGCAGCACCCCGTCAGCGGCTCCTTCATCATTTCCCGTCCCCGCTGCACCCTGGATTTGGCCCCCGAATACGAAATACCCAGATGCTCGCTCAGCTCCTTCTGCGACATTCCCTTCAGCTCGGACAGCTCCAGTGCTTCCCTATATTTCTCGGGCAAACTTGGCAGCACGGACCGGAAGCAGGCGATCACTTCCTTGGCGTAGTCCGGCTCCTCGTATTCATCGATGGTTTGCAGCTCACCCGGCGGCTCTTCCGTCCGCTTATCCTTCCGGTAATGGTCTGCGATGCTGTTGCGGGCAATCTGAAATATCCAGGCCTGAATTCGTTGCTCGTCCTTCACCTCGTTCAGATGAGAGTGTGCCTTCATAAACACATTCTGCACGATATCCTCGGCATCGGGGTGATAGCCGGTTTTGCTTTGTACAAAACGTCTTACCGGTTCATGATACTCGCTCCACAGCGCCTCGATCTCCATAGAAATCCGCTCCTCCCCTAATTTTTCAAAAAAAATGTGCCGGGAATTTGCGTCCGTTTCGCATTCCCCGCGTCTCCCTAAATGTAAGCCCATTGTACAAGGAGGTTCCGGCCATGTGCAACCCATAACAAATAGTAAAATTCGCTAGCAATAAAACTTATTATAGAGAGGGAGAGAAAAAAATGAGATACAATTTGCTGGGAAATACAGGAGTTCTCGTGTCGGAAATCAGTCTGGGCGCCATGACGTTCGGCCGTTCAGGGAATTGGAGTGTTTTCGGTTCGCTTGATGAGAAGGCCGCGGGCCGGCTGGTGGATCAGGCGCTGGATGCGGGGGTTAACTTTTTCGATACCTCCAATATTTATGCGGACGGACAATCCGAAGAGATTCTGGGAAAAGCGTTGAAAGGCAAGCGGCATCAGGCCCTCATCGCGACCAAGGTGAGAGGAAGAACGGGTCCGGGCCCCAACGATATCGGATTATCGCGGCCGCATATTATGAGACAGGTGGAGGAAAGCCTGAAGCGGCTGGGGACGGATTATATCGATCTGTACCAAATTCACAACCCCGACCAGTTAACCGATTGGGAGGAAACGCTTCGCGCCCTGGACGACCTCGTCCGCGCGCGGCAAGGTGCGTTACATCGGCGACTCCAATATGACCGGCTGGGGCATCATGAAGACGCTGGGGATTTCCCGGCTTCACGGCCTTCACGCCTTCAAGAGCGAGCCAATCGTATTATTCGCTGGCCGGCCGCGAGCTCGAACGGGAGGTGATTCCGGTCCTGCAGGATCAGAAGATGGGGCTCTTCGTATGGAGTCCGCTGGCCGGCGGCTTCCTGACCGGAAAATATACCCGCGAGAACCGGGGAAGCGCCGACGACCGGCACACCAAATTTGCCTTCCCTCCGGTCGATACGGAGAAGGGCTATGCGATCATCGATGTATTGCAGGACATCGCGGCGGCCCGCGAAACGACGGTGGCCCGGATCGCCCTAGCTTGGCTGTTGAACCAGCCGGCCGTGACGAGCGTCATCGTCGGAGCGAAGCGTCCGGAGCAACTGGAGGATAATCTTGCGGCCAGCGGCATCATCCTCACCGAAGACGAATTGACCCGGCTGGACGAGGTCAGCCGCCTGCCGTATGAATATCCGGCGTGGCCGTTTATGGAAGAGGATGAATCGATCATCCGCAAGCATGTGAAGTGAAGAAATAGAAAAGCGCGACGTATAGCTGAGTAAAAAGCGGTTATACGTCGCTTATTTTATATCTCCCATTCGTATTGCGGTCTTAGAATCAGTGAATAAAGGTCCATTTCTCGATCGTTGAACAAATTAAAGCCGATTGATGTGAGTATCTTTAAAGCCGCTATCATACTTCAACCCATACCCCAAGAAACGATCGATTCCGATATGTGCCGTCCAAATCAACCCGATTTCTGTTAAGAGATCCGTATGCACAACAAATCCCAACACCAGCACAGGAATACTGAGCAAATAAGTGTGAAACAGATTGTAAGTTCTTGCACCTACCACCGTTCCTTTTAAATACCCGAACATGGATATGTCAGGGGCAAAGATCAATAGGATAAATAACAACCAACTGAAATCGAATCGATAAAACACAACAATGCAAATAATGAAAACCGCCAAGTTCTCCAGTTTGATCAGTTTTTTATTCATGGATCACAACCCTCGTATGTATTCATTACGATTGTTTTTCTCCGATCATTCGGCCGAATGAAGCTACCGTCATTCCCCCTCGATAGCTGAAGTGGCTGTCGTCATGGAGTGATCGCCACCTTTGGAGGAATCGTTTTACGGCGACTGGTTCAGAATAATGGTAAACAATAACTTTATTTTCATCAAGTATTATTTAGAAAATTCTAAGTTAAACTTGAAACCTTCCAAATTACGATGATATTATGAAATCAAGTCAGGGGGTGGGAACCGAATGGGGGAAATACGCAATGCGGAGCGCACGCGTAAAAATATTCTTGAAGCTGCGAGAAATGAGTTTTTCGAAAAGGGGTTTACGGGGGCGCGTATCGAGACCATCGCAAAAAAAGCCGGTGTGAAGAACCAGCTGATCTATCATTACTTCAAAGGAAAACCAGAATTGCTTGAAGCGGTTTGGGCTTATATCCTTACCGAAGAGTCGGAATGGATTTCCCAAATTCCTGATAATCCGCTGCAGGTTGCCGAGCACAGGTACAAGGTCAATAGTCAGGCGAGAGCGGACTTTATCCGATTCACTGCATGGGAAGCATTAGAATCACAGTCAGAGCAGACACCATGGAATAAAGCCAGGAAGCAGGCCCTGCAATCCTACTCGGATTACTGGAAGGCTCAAAGTGAAAACGGCCTGGTACCGAAGGATCTTGATCCTGAGCTTTGGACATTGGCAATGGCCGCCTTAACAACGTACCCCATTATCTTTGGTGACGTCACCAAGATGGTTACTGGATGCGAATCGACCGACCCCGATTTTCAAAGCAGATGGTCAATCTTTCTGACCAATCTTAGTGCGCATGTCATTAAAAACAGCAAGTCTAAAGATTGAACCGGAGATATGATATAGAGGAGCGACTGGAATTGGCAATGAAGATAGCAAAAGGGATCATGTGGTTCTGCGCGATAGGCGCCTTTGCGGCTTTTTTTACTGGATTTGAAAGTGCTTTTTCAAGTGAGAACGATCACAGGATTGTTGAGTTATGGCGCTTATTGGGGTTCATCGTATTTACGGCCCTCTTTATTTTATTGGCGCTAAGACCCTCTCAGTATCCCGGTATATGGGAGGTCGTTATCTTCCATAAGCTTGCTATGTCAGTTATTTCATTCAATCTTCTGCGAGATCAAGTACCTGATGCGGGTAGCGTTGCCATCGTTGATGGCATTCTTGCAGTCCTCCTTATTACCGCTTATTTTCTTTCGAAAAGTTACACTTTGTGGCGATTGTTTGGACAGAGCAAATAAATTATATACGTCTTTTGGACGCGATATAGAAACCCATGGTTGCATAGGCGGGCGGTCGCATAAGCGACGATGATGAACAAAAAAACGGGCTTCCCGATGAAGGGAGCCCGTTTCTTCGTAAGAGAGCATCGATCAATGCGCGGCGGACGCGCTGTCGATATGCTCCAAGTGCTTGCGCCGCACGGCGATCACCAGCACGCCGCACAGGACAACAAGTGCGCCGAAGTAGAAAGGCACGTGCGGGTTGAACCATTCGGCCAGCTTGCCCGCAAGCCAAGACCCGATGGCGCCCCCGAGAAACCGGACGAAGCTGTACGCCGCGGAAGCCGTCGAACGTTCCACCGGCGCCGCCAGCATGACGGCCGTCGTGATCAGCGTATTGTTGATCCCGAGGAATACTCCCGCCAGAATGACAGCCAAGATCACGGTCGTCAAAGAAGAAGTAAAGCTCCCCATTACAAGCAGGTCCAGGGCGAATAAAGTCAGCACGGCGACCATGGAACGCACGGTACCGAACCGGTTCTGCAGCTTGGGCGCGGCGAAGACCGAGGTCACGGCCAGCATCACGCCCCAGCCGAAGAAGACATAGCCGAGTCCGTGCTCATCCAGATGCATGACGAACGGCGTGTACGCCATCAGCGTAAAGAAGCCGAAGTTATACAGCGACCGCCGTAACGGCCAAGGTCAGCGGCGCGGGATACCGCAAAGCCTTGAACGGATCCGCCAAGGTGCTTCGGACCTTCGCCTTCGGAATCTTCGGCATCAGGATCATCACGGAGATAAAGCCGATCGCCATCAGCACGCTCACGCCGAAGAAAGGACCCCGCCACGAGATCGAGCCAAGCTCCCCGCCGAGCAGCGGCCCCACGGAAATGCCAAGGCCCAGTGCCGCCTCATACAAAATGATCGCCTTCGCCGTCCCTCCGGCCGAGAGCCCGACGATCGCGGACAGTGCCGTGGCGATGAACAGGGCGTTGCCGAGCCCCCATCCGCCGCGCAGCCAGACGATCTGCCAGATGCTGCCCGAAGCCCCGCCCAAGGCGGAAAAAATGACGATGATCAGCATCCCGGCGAGCATCGTCCATTTCGGGCCGAGACGGCTGGAGGTCACTCCCGTGATCAGCATCGCAAGTCCCGTGATTAAGTTGTAGCTGGAGAACAGCAAAGCGACCTGGCTGGGCGTTGCCTGCAGCTTGCTGGCGATCGCCGGCAGGATGGGGTCGACCAAGCCAAGTCCCATAAACGAGATGACACAGGCAAAAGCGACCGCCCAGACCGCTTTCGGCTGACTGAACAGGCCGCCCTGCTGCAGTGGTGATTCTTGTGTTGATGCCTTGCTCATGATGACCTTCCTCCCGATCCATTCAAAATGTCATTCCGTCCCGGATTCGCGCTCCAGCCTCTCGAGGCCCTGCCGAACCCGTTCCTTGAGCGCATCCAGCTCCTTACGCACCTGCGAAATCTTGACCAGCTTCTCGTCCAGCATCTGCAGCTGGTTCGACAGGATGGAGTCCAGCTCTGTAAGCCTTGCCCTGCGTTCCTCCGGGTCGGCCGAAGCATTATAGCTCTGCCGGCGCTGGTTCAGCTCGTCGCTGATGGAGATATACCGCTGAAGCTCCTGGAGCGAAAATCCGAGCACATCCCTCGTGTTGATGATTTTTTTGAGCATATCGATATGCTCCTGCGTATAGATTCGCACCCCTCCCTCACTGCGTTCAGGAGGGGGCAGGATGCCGATTTCTTCGTAATAACGAATGGTCCGTTTCGTCAAACCGCATTCCCGTGCGACGTCCTCGATTTTAAACAAGCGAATTTCGCCTCCTTGAATGACTAAAATCCATTATAGTTATTCTTAACGTTAACGTCAACGTTAACTATTCATTTTCATGTTTAAATTTTAATGCGGTGTGTTTTCCCTGTTAGAGTAACCTGAGGAAACAAAAATGATCGCAAGCCAAGCCGCCGATAGGAAAAATATTTTCCGTCCTTAACGTTTTACCCGATTGAATTCGTTGTCCGCAAAAAGAAACCGGGCTCCTTCCCTTCGAAGGAACCCGGTTGAGCGTATTCTTCAATTATAAGCGATATATCCAAGCAGAAAGGCGACTGCGAGCAGGATTAGCATGACGAAGCTTAAGAACTGCTGCGGAGGCAGACCCAGCACCGGCTTCACTTCGTTCTTAAATTCCGGATCCACCCAAGCAGTATGGGGAAACAAACCAGCAAACATCATAGAGAGCCAATAATAAGAGGCGGTAACGATTCCCAGAGTAAACTGAAACCACAAGTCCCCATCCATTCGGAAGAGCAGAAATAAAGATAAAGCCCCCAGCAGAAATCCGAGTGACATCGTTTGGCCGTTGTGAAACTTGGCGTGCGGCGGCCATTTGGGATTGTAGATATGCTGCTTTGCCGTTCGAGGGATCACCCAATCGGCAAGCAGGCCGGCCAGCATCACAGCGGCGGATACTAACGCGACGATCATTTTAGCCAGTAGAAACATCCGTATTCCCCTGAACCAGCCTTTTTAATCTAAACCCGCAAGTTCTTCCCTTCCCCATTTATGCTTTGGTTCAGCGAATCATACCGGCGAATAAGATTCATTGTGCGAAAAAACAAGAACAGGGCAAGCACCGGGTGGAAGGCCGATAAATATCCGATTGCCGATGAAAACAGGCCGCTGAGCGCCAGCAGAATGACGAGCCCGATCAGAACGGCACTTTGCAGACGCGACGGGGCCGGCGACCTGGCGATGAAGGATACCGCCAGCATCAGGATCGGTACAAACGAGAAGTATCTGGCAAACTCCGCATGCCTGACCCAGTGGCTTGGATCCAAGAAGAGCGCCAAGCCGGCCAAGAACACCTGACCTAGAATGGCGACCGCAAAATCCACGCCAACCCTTTAAAGACGTGCCCCGCATTTCGAATGAAAGAAGATTCCATAGCCCCATCTCTCCTCAGATCTAGTGATCATAGACCGGCAAAAGTCCTGACTTCCTCATTCCCCTTCATTTAATCCGAAAGACGGACAGCGGTCAGTTTGTCGGGGTTGCGTATGACGTCGATAGCGACGATCCGGCGGTTGTCAACGGTGAACGAGACAACGGTAAGCACGCCGCCGTCATCACGCAGCACGAGGCCCGGAGCGCCGTTGACCACGGCCATCCGCACTCCCTGCAGGGCTCCCCGTGTGAATGCGAGCAGCCCCCCGGGCCACCGTCTCAGCTCCCTGCCGGGTCTCGGGTACCGTACTCACCTTGCCGCCGCCGTCGCCGCGCCATACGACTTCGGGGTCGAGCAGGCTCACGAGCTTCTCGAGGTCTCCTTCCTGACAGGCGGTTGCGAAGGCGTGAACCAATTCACGCTGCTCCGCACGGGTCGGAGCAAACCGCGGCCTGCCTTGCTCGACGTGCTTGCGCGCGCGGGAAGCGAGCTGGCGGACGGCGGCGGGGGTACGTCCCACGACGGAGGCCACCTCGTCAAATGACAATCCGAAAACATCATGCAGGAGGAATGCCGTCCGCTCCGCCGCCGACAGGCGTTCCAGCACGATCATCAGCGCCATGCTGACGGACTCGTCGAGTGCGACCCGCTCCGCAGGGTCGCTGGTGCCTGTATCTTCCACCAGCGGCTCGGGCGACCACGTGCCGACATAATGCTCCCGCCTGGCGCGGGCACTACCCAGAGCATCAAGTGCCAGCCGGCCGACCGTTGTCGTAAGCCAGGCGGTCAGGTCGCGGATGGCAACCGGATCCTTCATCCGCTGCAAGCGGAGCCACGCCTCCTGTACGCAGTCCTCCGCCTCGGCTACGGAGCCGACAATCGCATAGGCCACCCTTAGCAGGCGAGGCCGCTCTGCCTCGAACGATAACAAAAGTGCCGTATCCAATCCCGTATCGCTCCGTTCTTTTCCGTCAAAATGCTCATCCGGCATGGTTTTCCCCTTATCCTTCAACCAGACCGCAAATCGCGTCGTGCCAAGAATGTGAGGACGCTTTTCCGTTGCTGCACCGGCACGCAGTGCCCGGCCGAGCTTGCCGGGCAGCGGGAGGGGAAGAAAGAGCGTGCGCCTGCCGGTGATCGAGCGCCAGGTCCGGGCCAGCTCGAGTGTATCGATGATCTCCGGGCCGGCGATCTCTATACGGCCATGGCGCGGCGGGGCTTCGGCGGCATCGGCGACCGCCCGGGCAACCTCTTCAGCGGAGACGGTCTGCAGCGGCACCCGAGGCATAGGAAGCACCCGCCAGCGTCCGGCCTGTGCAAGAATCGCCGCAATAAATTCATGAAACTGGGTTGCGCGTACGATGGTCCACGGCACCCGCCCCGCTTCGACTATTCGCTCCTGTTCCGCTTTGATGCGGAAATAACCGTTCGGCACCCTTTCGCAGCCTACAATCGAGACGCAGATATGATGGCCCACACCAGCCGCCTCTTCGGCGGCGAGCGAGCCGGCGCGACCCTTGCACCAGAATTTCCTCCGCTTGCGACGACGCATTGCTTGCATCGATCACGACGTCGCAGCCTTCCAGAGCCGAGGTTAGCCCCTCTCCCGTCTTCAGGTCAACCCGATATTCCTGCGCATTGCGGCTGAGTACCCTGACTTCATGACCGCGCAGGCGCAGCAAATGGACGACTTGACGCCCCAGCATCCCGGTTCCTCCAACAACAGCGATTTTCATTTTTACCCCTCCTGCCTTATCGATCCTGTTACACCCTATAGACGACGCACCGTTCTGAAGTGTGACATGGGATTGACGTTGTTCGCGGACAGGTGTCATAATGAGATATGTAAACATTCCCTTTTCATATTTCATAAGTCCCGGGTGGAGACGTTGAAAACCCAGACATTTTAGCGGGTGCCGTTACAGGTACGCGTTAAGATGCTCTGGGTTTTTGTGTTTCTATAGGCCCTGGGCGGACAATGAGGCGGTGATGCAAGAACATCATTCGGGCAGGTCCACCATCATGAACATGAAGGAGAATCCTATGCGAAGCTTATTTTCCTTGAAAAACGGACTTCCACTCCCTTTGGCCTGCATGCTGCTGCTTGGTTCTGCAATCGTTCCCGCCAGCCGCCCGGCTGAAGCCGCGGCCGAGCCGCTTCCGGTTCCGGCCCTTACGATTACGGAGCTGGTGGCGGATTCGGCCAACACGAACAATGCCTCGGGAGCTTCCGTTGACGGGTATGAATTCATTGAGATTTATAATAACAGCGGATCGGCCGTTCCGTTAAAAGGGTACAAAATCCTGTATATCAACGGGTCGTCGACCTCCACCTGGACGCTGGACAAGGAGGACCTTACCGTCCCTCCCCGGGATACGGCTGTGCTCTGGGTCAAATCGCCCGGCTTGTCCGTCTCCTTGGATGCGTTCAATGCCAATTACGGCTCCTCGGTAACGCCGGACAAATTCTCCGGATTAAGCGGGCAAGGCCTCGCCAATTCCGGTGCACGTACGGTCGTTCTCGCCACTTACGACGGACTGCAGCTGAGCAGCGCGACCTACAATGTCCCGACCAACGAAACGGCCATGAACCAAAGCATCGTGTACCAGTATCCGGCGGACGGCACGAACGTCATGCGCAAGGCCGCATCCAAGCAGACGGCCACCCCGGGAACGATCCTGCCGGGACAAGCTCCTGAGGCGGCCGCCCCTTCGGCTCCAAGCGGGCTTACCGCGGCGACCGGCGACCGGGAGGCCCAGCTCAGCTGGACCCCCGCTTCCGGTTCGGACATTTCCAGGTACCGTGTCGTCATGAACGGGGCCTTCACGGACATCGTCACGACCGGCACCTCCGCCCGAGTGACCGGACTGACCAATTTCAAGGAGTACTCCTTCTCGGTAGTCGCCATCAGCGACACGGCGGGACAGATGTCAGCCCCGTCGGCGATCGTCAAGGCCCGTCCCGAGCCGGATGTTATCGATTCCGTGCCGCCCCAGGCGCCGAACGGGCTGGCCGCCACGGCCGGTCAAGGACAGGTTACGCTGACCTGGTCGCCGAATCCGGAGCCGGATGTGGCAGGCTACAGGGTGTACAAGGACGGGGCGGCCGCTCCTAGCGCAACCGTGAATGCTTCCACTTATTCGGCGGTCGTCGGTTCCTTGACGGGCGGGCTGTCGTACAGCTTCCAGGTGACGGCGTTCGACGCCTCGGGCAACGAATCGGCGAAATCTTCGGCGGTCACCGCAGTACCTCAGCACCAGCGGCTCACGCAGGAAGAAACGGGGTCCGCCTGCCGGGCGATTTTCCGCAGTACGATAAGTTTTTCGATGTCAGCGCTCCCGGTCCGATCGTCCCCGGTTTACTGCAGGGGCTCGTACCCCAAGGCATGCATTATTACAAGGACAAGAACTGGATCATCATCTCCAGCTACCGCGACGACCGGAGGCCGAGCACCCTGACGATTGTCGATGCCGGGACCGGGGCCTTCGTCAAAACCATTCATTTGTTCACGCAGGAGGGACAGCCTTTCAGCGGACATGCGGGGGGCGTGGCGGTCAGTAAAAACCATGTTTGGGTCGCTTACGGCACTTATATGTATCAATTAAATTTGCAGGATGTCATCGACTGCCCGGACAATTCAAATCTGGCCTTCACCGGCAAGTTCAAGACGAACACCCGGGCATCGTATGCGACTTATGCGGACGGCGTGCTCTGGGTCGGGGAATATTACAGTGAGCCGAATTATCCGACCGACGCCAATCATAAAATGACCAGCCGCGACAACAAGCCGTACGGCGCCTGGATCGTCGGATACAAGCTGGACGACCGGACGGACCAAGTCCCTCAGGAGAAGCTCATTAACCCCGATACCGCGGTGACGCCGAACTATATTTTCTCCGTGACCGACCGGGTGCAGGGCGTCAGCGTATCGGAGGGTCAAATGATGCTGACCCAAACGAACGGGACGCCGAACAGCAATCTGCTCAAGTACCGCGCAAGCGTGCAGGAGCCCCCGCACAGCAGCATTCAGATCGGCGGCACCTTGGTTCCGGTCTGGTATCTGGACGGGTTGAACCAGGAGGATTCCCTGTATATGCCTCCATCAGGCGAAGGCGTATTCCTAGCCGACGGAAAAGGTTATGTGCTGTACGAATCCGGAGCGAACATCTACCGCCCGACGACTCCGTATCCGCTCGACCGGATTCAGATCGTGGATCTGAACGCCTGGGAGACGTATGATACGCTCGCGATCCAAGAACTGAAACCCGTGATGAAACGGCCGGGCGCACAGACCCTTCAGCTCCGTTATCGGCTCGGCGAACGGAGCCGGACGATTCTTCCGGCCGACGCCGCGTTGTCGAGCAGCGACCCTGAAGTGGCGACTGTAAGCCCCGACGGGCTTGTAACGGCTGTTGCGCCGGGTGAAACGGTCATCCAGGCCGCTTACGGCGGCAAGACCGCCTCATTCCGTCTGCAGGTGCTGCCGAGCGATGACGCCGGGCTGAGCGGCATCACCTTGAACGGCGAAACGCTGGGCGGCTTCCAGCCCGGCACCACGACTTATGTGCAGGCCGTTTCCCACAGCCGCCGCGGAAACAACCCTGACGGCGGCGCTGTCCGATCCGCGGGCGAAGATCAGCTCGCTCACGTTGACGCAAGGCGGTACCGTAAAGGACATCCCGTTCACGGTGAACGGATCGGTGTATGCGGCAGGGCCTATTCCGCTGAACGTCGGGACGAATGAATTTCGGATCGGGGTGACGGCCGAAGACGGCGTCACGACCCGTTCGTATTCCGTTACGGTGAACCGCAGCACCCTTCCCGCAGCGCCGGACCAGTTCATGGCCGACCCGGCCAAGCGGCAGGTGATGCTCTCCTGGAAAGCCGAGCCGGGCCTGCTTTACAATGTGTATCAGGAGGGCGTGAAGCTGAATACTGAGCCGGTCGGAGGCGGCTCTTACACAATCACCGGCCTGCCAAACGGCAAGAAAATCACCTTCAGCGTCACGGCGCTGAACGCCTTCCTCGACGAATCGGCCCCAGCGAGCCTAACCGCTCATATCAGGCCGTAGAGAAGTCGCCGCTCTAAGCATAAAGCCCCGGAACCAAAGGTTTCGGGGCTTCCGTTTTCATACTTGCTCTATGCGGACCCGGCTTAGGCTTCAGCAGGCCGGGCCCTTCCTTTGCCGCAGACCGATCTTGAGCCGGCGGCACCCTCCGCTACGGAGCGTTCGGTCCGACGTTGGCTGCAGTAAACGGCTGGCGGACGATCGGCGCTGTGGAATATTCATCCGCTCCCGCATCTTTCACAGTCCGTGCCTGCCCGTCCATATCGTCGGTAACAAAGGAGTAAGAGCCTACCGCGGCATCGATGGCGGGACTGGCAGAGGATAATTTCTGCAAGCCGTTCGAGGTGATAAAGAGCGGATCGATGTTCCGGATCTCGGATGAGGTTCGCGAGCCGTTATTCAGCGTCGTTCCATACCCGATATTGCCTTCAAATACGGTATTCGATGCTTTGGCTTCATTGTACAGCGTCCCCGAGGAGCCTTTGGCGATGTTATTCGCTATCCGGCTGTCGACGGGAGCATAGGTAAAGCTTAAACCTACGCCAAAATAGGCTGCTGCTGTTCACCACCGTGTTATTCGTCACCTGAGCGCGGTAAACTCTCCAATGCGCGGTCAAATCGGCACTCGTATAATTCGAGCCGTCGGGGCCGGCATCGAAATCGCCGCCGTCGATGTTCACTGCCGTGCTGGTCAATTTCTCGAAATAGTTGTTATAGATCTTATGGTCGTTGCCGTAAATGCGGAAGCCTCCGACCGATGCCTTCACCCCGTCCCCGAAGAAGAAATTGCCGTAAAAGCTGTCGTTATGGCCATGCCGGGCCGTCACCTGCCCGCTGTTGTTGCGGAAGGTATTGAAGCGGACGATGTTGTTCTTGCTTTTAACCGAAACGACCTCCGCATCGCTGTCGCAATTGACGAACAAATTATACTGGATCGTATTGAATCCGTCCGACATGGACAATCCGGAGAGACCGACGCGGATCGTCTCCCCCGTTCGACGACTGGGGATCGGCGTCGTGGAAGTAGTTGTATTCAATCAGCGTATACTGCGCTACCTGTCCGCCTGACCCGTCGATCGAAATCATTTGGCCCAAATCATGTCTCGGACCGAATTCATTATGATCGATCCAGTTGTTCGAGCTGCCCGTGCCGTTAATGACGATCCATTTGGTCGCGGAGGTATTCGCCGCCAGAGCCAGAAGGTTGCGGGTAACCCGGATATAGTCGGAGCTCGTTATGGCGACGGCCGTCCCTTGATTGATAAATTTCAAGCCCTGAAGGGTTACATAGGAGGAGCCGCTCAGTGTAAAACCCCGCTGCCCGAGATGACCGCCCGGCCCTGATTCGCCGCTCGGATGAGGATCGGATTCCCCGCCGTTCCGTTCTTGCCCGAAATAGTGAAAGGACCGTTATACGTACCGTCGGCAAGTACAATGGTGGTGCCTGGGACGGCGTTACTCATCGCCGTGGTTAACTGCGCGGCTGTGGATACGTTGACAACCGTTCCCGTGCTTGTGGCGTCTCCATAAATCTCCACCTCGGTGTAGCTGTTCCAGGCATTGCTGGAATTTCCGTGCCCGACAATTCGGACATACCGCACCGGATCGACATCCGTGAAATTAAACGTCTGCAGCGCATCGCTTAAAGTGCTTGTCACATTCGCTTGGACCGTGGTGAAATTCGTGTTATCCGTGGAGGTCTGAATGTCGAAGGTGGACGTTCGGGTGTTGCCGTTAAAAAAAGCGATTTTGATATACGACACTTTCTTGTTGGCGCCAAGGTCAAACTTAATCCACTGCCCGTCACCGCTCGCCGACCAACGGGTATTCAAATCACCGTCTACCGTATTGGCCGGTATGTTACCGTCATCCGCGCTTGCGCTGACGGCGGAAGCATAGACGTTTAATTTGGCGTCCGCGGCTAGGCCCAGGGCCGGAAACAGCATGAGCGTCAAGGTGATGCATAACAGGATACTGTAAAGCCGTTTGCGGTTGAACATCACTTCACCATCCTCCATCATGAGTATAATTCACGCAAAATTCGATCCTTTTTTTACAAATTCTTGCACCTCCTTCCTGTTTCAATGTACCATACCGATTTTCTCCTCTCCCATAGCGATTCCTCATCTATTTTGTTTCAAAATTCAGAAGTTCCATTGCGCCGAGCTCAGCTCGTCCCACCCGTCATAAATAAGAAAAACTCCTTATCGGAGTCTTTTCAAAGATGCCAGACCGTTTTTATCGGAAGTTTTTCTTGAAAGATCCGAAAGCTGAACCTTCGGTTCAAACTTATACTTTCTGATCTTATAAAAAAACCGGCGCGGATTTCGCGCCGGGTCCAGCAATTAAGTATCATCCTATAAACCATCCGGGCCGCTGCTCTAGCCTTCGACCGGCCGCCAGTTTTTCACGCCGTTATCCTCCAGGATTCCAAGGGTCACGTCCGTAATGTCCTGATCGAGGAGCAGTTTATCCCGGACCTTGAATTTGATATCGTCGGCATCCGCCAGCGTCAGGCCCGGTTTCAGCTCGATCAAGCCGTCCACATGGTAATAACGGCCCTCCTGCATGACGCGCATCTGGTAAATGTCCGTCACGCCCGGCTCCGACAGGATAATTGACGCGACCTTGTCCTCCACTTCCTTGGGGGCGGCGACGCCGATGAGTCCGACCATATTGTCGTAGCCCACACGGAAAGCGACCAGCACCATTAAGAAGCCGATGGCGATCATCATGACGCCGTCAATGGCGGCGAAGTCGGTGAAGGAAGTGACGACGACCGCGATCAAAGCCAGCAGGCCGCCCAGCGTCGCGACCAAATCTTCATAGAAAACGAGCCGGGTCGGGGGCGCCGCTCGTTTCACATTGCGGAAGGCGGCCGCAGGAACCGCGAAGCCCTTCGCTTCCACCCGGGCCTCATGCACGATTTCTTTCATCGCTTTTACCAGCACATACCCGTCCACGGCAATCGAGAGCAGCAGCACGATCACATTCAGCCAGAAGCCGGAGGAATGCACCGGATGCCGGAGCAAATGAAACCCTTCGAGCACCGTCTCATAAGCCATGATCGTGACGACGATAACCGCCACCATACAAAATATATTAATCACACGGCCGAATCCGGTCGGAAAACGGCGGGTCGGCTGTTTTTCCGCCAGAACGCTGCCGGCAAACACAAATCCCTGATTGACTGCGTCCGCAATGGAGTGCATCGTGGAAGCAAACATCGCTCCGTTGCCGGTCACGGCTGCAGCTACCCCTTTGACGATCGCGATAAAAGTATTCCCCATCGCCGCGGCGGCGGATGAAGTATTTCCTTTTCTCAATAAGCTCCAAAAATTCGTTCGTTCCGGGTCGGAATCCATGAAAACAAATCCTCCTAAATGATTTCGTTTTTTCTGGAATATATATACGAAGCAAGAAGGCGACCGGTTGCAGCCGCATCATCATTTACTTAAACCAACCCTTCGCTTTGAACCAGAAAAACATGCCGAGCCCGATCCCCAGCATCACGCCCCACACGGCAAAATACCCCCAGTGCCAGCTCAGCTCGGGCATATAATGGAAGTTCATGCCGTAAATCCCCGCGATAAAAGTCAGCGGCATGAAGATGGTGGTGATGACCGTCAGCGTTTTCATAATATTGTTCATCCGGTTGGAATTCAGCGAAATATAGCTGTCCCTGAGATCCGCCGTCACCTCGCGGTTCGACTCGAGAATCTCGGAGAGCTTCAGCAGATGGTCGTAAATATCCGTAAAATAAAACATTTGCTCCCGCAGGCCCTCGATCCGCTCGGAATTGATGACCCGGTACAGCAAATCGCGCATCGGAAAGATCGTCCTGCGCAGCTTGAGCAGCTTGGAACGGATTTCAAAGGTTTTGCCCATCAGGACCTCAACGGATACCTGCTCTGTATTGCTTTCCATGTTATTGAGCTCGTCCTCGATTTGGTATACGCAGGGGAAGTAGTGGTCGACCAGCTTGTCGATGATCAGATAGGCGCCGTACAGATGGTTGACCTTGGTTCCGGGCCTCAGTTCCTTCATCTTCTGCCACGCCTCCTCCAAGGGAAGCGGCGGGGTAAAATGAAATGAAACTACGAAGTTCGCTCCTACGAACAGGTCCACTTCTTCGGCGGCCAGCGTCATTTCATTAATGGCATGCAGCACAAAAAATTGAACGTCCTCGTAATAATCCAGCTTCGGCCGCTGCAGAAGATGAAAGCAGTCCTCAATCGCAAGGGGGTGAAAATGAAAATGCGTCTCCAGCTGCATCGCTTCTTCTTCGGTAGGGCTGTTAAAATCGACCCAGTACCAGCCGATATCATCGCGGCCAAGTTCATGTAAAGATAAATGTTCAACGATTTCATATTCCTTCGTCACCGCCAGGATCCGAATCAAATAAGCTCCCCTCTTGTATGGGCCGCCGGTCATCTCAACCGGAAGGCTCCGGTGCCGGTGCCTGCAACCGGTCATAATCCGCTACCACCAGCACATCGATATGTCTCGCTTGACGCAGCAGCTTTTTGACGACGGACCCTTTCCACAGCTCTTTCCAAAGGGACAACCGGGACTGGCCTATAATCATTTGCGTGGCCCCATGTTCGTTCGCCTTCGCGGCCAGAAGCCCGGGAATTTGCCTCCGGTGGCCGGCCCGTTCCACTTCAAAGGTTCCGCCCAAGCGGTCCGTAAGCTTCTTCAGATGCTCCAACCGCAGCTTGACCTCATCGGTCGTGGCGTCCCGCTCCAGCTGCACATACGTCACATACCAAGCGCCCTTCAGGCGATAAGAGATACGGAAGCCCCGGCGGATCAGGCGCTCGGCCTGAGGCGACAAGTCAATGCCTACGCAGATGACTTCCTTCCTGCGCCACGGCCCCCGCAGAGAGCCGGTCCGTTCCCAGGACTCGAGCCGCTCGTCCACATCATCCGCAATCTCACGTAAGGCCAGCTCCCTCAGAGCAATCAAATTGCCGGTCCGAAAAAAATGATTCAGTGCCTGATCGACCTTCTCCATCGCATAAATTTTGCCTTCCCTCATGCGCTGCTGCAGCGATTCGGGGGCGACGTCGATGAGCTGCACTTCGTCGGCCAATCTTAGAATATGATCCGGCACCGTTTCCCTCACCCGCACCCCGGTGATCTGCTCGACCGCATCGTTCAGACTCTCCAAATGCTGGACATTGACGGTGGAGATGACCGAGATGCCGGAGGCCAGGATTTCGAGCACATCCTCGTACCGCTTCTTGTTCCTGCTGCCCGGTACATTCGTATGGGCGAGCTCATCGATCAGCACGACCTCGGGATTACGGCGGATGATTTCCCCGGTATCCATCTCCTCCAAACGGGCTCCCTTATAGTCTATCACCTTGCGCGGGATAAGCCCCAGCTCCCTCACCTGGGCTCCCGTATCCTGCCGTCCATGGGTTTCGAGAAGGCCGATCTGCACGTGGATGCCTTTCTTTAATAAATCATTTCCTTCCCGCAGCATCGTATACGTTTTCCCCACACCCGGGGCCGCACCGATGTAGACTTTGAAATGTCCGCGCCGGATCTGCTGAATCTTCCGCTCGACCTCTTGCGAGCTTAACCGCCGGAACAGCTCCGCTTCCTCCTGCGGTTTCGTCAGCTTGGCGGGGAGGATCCGCTCGCCCTCGTGCTCCGCCCGGTCCGCCACCACAAAGATGTCGATGTTTCTCGTTTGCTTCAGCATATTGTGCACAATCGAGCCCTGCCGGAACTCCTGCCACCAGGTTTGCTTCGAATGCCCGAGCACAATCCGCGTAACCTTATGGGCAAGCGCGTAGTCTACCAGGATTCCGGGAAGTGACCGGCGCGAACGGAGCGGCGACTCTTCGAATACGCCACCCACCTTCTCCACGAGCTTGATGATGGAGCGCCTGAAAGCCGCCTGATCCCTGGAAAGCCCCTTATTTTTATGGATAAAAGTAACGACGAGCAGCTCCCCGTTCAGTCGCTTGGCGATTTGCTGCCCTCTTCGCACATAAATGGAGCCGTTCCAATGATACTGTGTGGACACCAGGATGCGTTCGCTTGCTCCCGAAGGCCCGGTCAGCCCCAGCTCCTCCCGGTGCTTGTCAAGTGACTCGTTCACGCCTTCCGCCATCAGACGAAGCGCCAGCTCCCGAAGCAAGGCAAGATTGCCATGCTTGAAGTATGAGCCGCCTTTCCCGAGCCGGAGATGGCCTTCGGCCGCCCGGTTTAACAGCATTTCGGGCGTCGCATCGATCAGAACGACTTCGTCCGCCTCCTCCAGCGTATCCGCCGGAACGGTCTCCGTCACTTCAATGCCCGTTAATTTCCGGGCCAGCTCCGTCACCCCTTCGAGTTCATAGACGTTAACCGTAGTAATGACGCTGATGCCCCGGCTCAGCAAGAACCGGATGTCCTCGATCCGCGTGGCGAACGGCGCCTCTTTCCGGTTGCGGTGGGCGAGCCCGTCCACCAGCACCACTTCGGGGTTGCGCTCGATCAAGGCCTCGAGGTTTAAGTCCTTTTTCTCCACGCCTCCCGAGATCCAGTGGATGCTCGGGATCCGGGGCAAATCCCCGATTTGTTCGACCGTTTCCGGCCGCTGCATCGTGGATACGGCGCAAATTACCACATCGATGCCTCGCTCCTTGAGGCTCCGGCCTTCCCGCAGCATGTGGTAGGTCTTGCCCGATCCGCTGGCCGCACCGATGTATACTTTCAATCGGCCCCTCTGCAGCTTGGAGATCGACAGCAGGATCTCTTCCGGCATCCTTCGCTTAAAGCTGTCCATAAGCAGCACCCTCCACGCCCCGTGATTACTACTACTGCAACTGCCCGCTCCGCTAGTTTTTCAGTGGCCTCGCCTAAAGCTGGCAGCACTTTTCCTCCTTGCTTCCTTATGTCACTTCTTCATTAAGGCGTCCAGGGCGAGGTTCAGCTTAAGCACATTGACCCTCGGCTCTCCGAAGAGTCCCAGGTCCCGCCCCTGCGTATTCTGCTCCACCAGCTGATTTAACTCCGCCGCTCCGATCCCGGTCAGCCTGCTGACCCGGGGAATTTGCGCTTTGGCGGACGGGGAGAAATATCCGGGTCCAGGCCCGAGCCGGAGTTGGTGATCAAATCGATCGGCGGCGCGGATACCGGCACATCGGGATTATTTTTCTTCCAGTCCTCGATGGAATCCTGCGTACGCCTCAGCAAATCCGGATTCGAAGGAGCATAGTTGTTCGACCCCGACGCGTCCGCTTTGTAGTCGATGCTCGACACCCGGCCTTGAAAATATTTCGGGTCCGTAAACTTCTGCCCGATAAGCTCCGAACCGATCACTTCGCCCTTGGCGCTGTAGATCAGACTTCCGTTCGCTCTGCCGGGCATCAGCACCTGGGCAATGCCTGTACAGACCAGCGGATAAACCATACCGCACAATACAATAAACACCAGGCTCGCACGGATGGCGATACCAAGAGACACGCGAGCCGTTTCTGTTCCTGCGCTCACCGATTTATTCATCCATTATCATATCCTCTCTTTACAGATGAGTCCTGCCGGGTTAAATCCAGAGATGTACCACGAGATCAATCAGCTTAATCCCGATGAACGGAACGATAACGCCGCCGAGCCCATAGATCAGGAGGTTGCGCTGCAGCAGCTTCATCGAGCTCATTGCCTGGTAGGCTACTCCCTTCATCGCCAGCGGAATCAGGAACGGAATAATAATGGCGTTAAATATTAACGCGGATAAAATAGCCGACAGCGGAGACCCCAGCTTCATGACGTTAAGAGTCTCCATCTGCGGGATGGCCACGGTAAACATCGCCGGGATGATAGCAAAATATTTCGCCACGTCGTTCGCGATACTGAAGGTCGTCAGCGCACCGCGCGTCATCAGCAGCTGCTTGCCGATCGCGACGACTTCAATGATCTTGGACGGGTCGGAGTCAAGGTCGACCATATTGGCCGCTTCCTTGGCGGCTACGGTACCGCTGTTCATCGCGAGGCCCACATCCGCCTGCGCCAACGCCGGCGCATCGTTCGTCCCGTCCCCGGTCATGGCGACCAGCTTGCCCTCCGCCTGCTCCCGGCGGATCACCGCGATCTTATCCTCCGGCTTGCTCTCGGCTATGAAGTCGTCCACTCCCGCCTCGCGGGCGATGGTGGCCGCCGTGAGCGGGTTGTCGCCTGTGCACATCACGGTCTTGATCCCCATCCTGCGCAGCTGGTCAAACCGCTCCCGCATTCCCGGTTTAACCGTATCTTTCAAATAAATAAGTCCGAATATTTGCGTATCGACCGCTACGGCAAGCGGGGTGCCGCCCTCTTTTGCAATCGCATTGCCCTTCGCTTCCAAATCGGAAGGTACGGTGCCTCCCTGCGATTCCACCCATTTGCGCACCGCATCCACCGCGCCTTTACGGACTTTGCGGCCGTCCTTCAGGTCGATGCCGCTCATCCGGGTCTCCGCCTTGAACTCGATGAACTCTCCGCCCTCAGCCAGTGACTCCTCATACGTGAGCCCCTGCTTTTTCATGAGCTCCAGGACGGATCGGCCTTCCGGCGTCTCATCCTTGACGGAGCTGATGGCCGCCCACCCGGCAACCTCTGCAGTCTGCACGGAGCCGACAGGAACGAATTCGCTCGCCATCCGGTTCCCGAACGTAATCGTACCGGTCTTGTCCAGAATCATCGTATTGATGTCGCCCGCCGCTTCTACCGCTTTACCTGACATGGCGAGCACGTTGAATTGGGTGACCCGGTCCATGCCCGCAATCCCGATGGCCGAGAGCGACCCGCCGATCGTCGTCGGGATCAGGCAGACAAGCAGCGAGATGAGAACCGGAATTTGCAGCTCGATCCCCAAATAGTTGGCAATAGGGGCCAGGGTCACGACCACGATGAGAAAAATCAGCGTTAAGCTGGTCAGCGCCGTATTCAGCGCGATTTCGTTCGGCGTTTTCTGTCGCTTCGCTCCCTCTACGAGCGAGATCATGCGGTCGATGAACGACTCGCCGGGGTCGCTTGTAATCCGCACCTGGATGCGGTCGCTGACGACACGTGTACCGCCGGTGACGGAGCTGAAATCGCCGCCCGCTTCCTTAATGACCGGAGCGGATTCGCCCGTGATGGCCGATTCGTCGACCGAAGCGAGCCCCTCGATGACCTCGCCGTCTCCCGGAATCATTTCGCCTTGGGATACGACGACGACATCGCCTTTGCGAAGCTCGGTGGAAGAAACCTGCTTGAGCCCCCCGTTCACCACTTTGTTCGCCGTCATTTCTTTCTTGGATTTCTTCAGCGTATCCGCCTGAGCCTTCCCCGGCCTTCCGCGAGCGCCTCGGCAAAGTTGGCGAACAGAACGGTAAAGAGCAGAATCAGGAATACGGTAAAGTTGAAGCCGGCACTTTCCTCCGTGCCGAAATATCCGGGAAAAACAGTCATGAGCAGAACGATGAACGTCCCCACCTCGACGACGAACATGACCGGATTTTTCATCATCGTCACCGGATTTAGTTTCTTAAAGCTGTCCATGACCGCATTTCTAAGAATGGGGCCGGACAGCATGCTTTTCCGCTTCGAATTCATTGTCCTTCACCTCGTCCGTTAACGAATGGTCAGCTGTTCCGCAACCGGCCCCAGCACGATCCCCGGCAGGAACGTGAGCGCGCCGATGATCAGAACCGTACCGACAAGAATGCCTGCAAATAAACCGTTGTCCGTCCGGAACGTGCCGGTGGTTTCGGGCACCCACTGCTTCCGTACGAGAGAACCGGCTACAGCCAGCATGGCGATCATGGAGATGTACCGGCCGAACAGCATGACGATCCCGGCGGAAATGTTCCAGAACGGCGTATTATCGCCTAGTCCTTCAAAGCCGGAGCCGTTGTTCGCGGCGGAAGAGGTGTACTGGTACAGCACCTGCGAAATCCCGTGAAAGCCCGGATTCGAGATCGCCGATTTGCCGAGATCCGTCACCAGGGCAAGCGCCGTCGGCCCAAGAATAAGGAACGGATGCGCCAGGATGGCGATGGCGATCAGCTTCATTTCCCTCGCTTCAATCTTGCGGCCGAGGAATTCCGGCGTGCGCCCCACCATCAGGCCCGACAAGAAGACGCCGAGGATCGCATACATCAGCATATTGACGAGACCGACACCCTTGCCGCCGAAGACGCAGTTTAGCATCATCAGAGCCAGCGGGGTGATGCCGCCGAGCGGCGTCAGCGTATCGTGCATATTGTTGACCGAGCCGGTGGTCGCGACCGTCGTCACGGTCGTGAACAGAGCGGACTGCGCAATGCCGAAGCGGACCTCCTTGCCTTCCATGCTGCCGGCCGACGCGTCGATGCCGAGTTTATTCAGCGACCGGATTGCCGCTGAGTTCCGCCGTATAGCACAGCGCCAGGAAGATGACGAACAACGCCATCATGGACGAGAAAATGACCCATCCCTGCTTCTTGTTCTTGGCGAACAAGCCGTAAGTATAAGGCGACCGACGCCGAGAGCACCCACATGGACAATATCTCGATGACGTTCGTCAACGGACTCGGGTTTTCAAAAGGATGGGCCGAGTTCGCCCCGAAGAAGCCGCCGCCGTTCGTCCCCAGATGCTTGATCGATTCCAGGGCCGCTACCGGGCCGATCGCGATGTGCTGCTCCGCTCCCTCCAGCGTGGCGGCGGTAATCGTCGGCTTCAGCGTCTGCGGCACCTTCAAGGCGACGAGCAGCGACGTGACCAGCAAGGCCAGCGGCAGAAACACCCGCGTATGCGCTTTGACGAAATCCTCGAAGAAGTTCCCGAGGGTCTCTCCCTTGCTCGTAATGCCGCGGATAAAAGCGATCGCGACCGAGAAGCCGGTAGCCGCCGAGGTGAACATCATCATGATGATTACAATCATTTGCGACAAGTACGAGAGTCCGGTCTCGCCGCTGTAGTCCTGCAGGTTCGTGTTGGTCATGAAGCTGATGACCGTATTGAAGGTGAGTGTCTGCTCCATATTATCAATACCGTTCGGGTTCAGCGGCAGAAACCTCTGCAGCCGAAGAATGAGATAGCCGAAGGCCACCAGCACGATGTTGGTCAGGATCAAGCTTAAAGCATACGTTTTCCAGGTCATGCCCTTGCGCTCTTTCATCCCGATCAGCCGGAAAATCACGTTCTCGAGCAGCGCAAAGATGCGGTCCGTGCGGTTCGCTTCATTCGAGAACACAAGATACAAGTAGGTGCCCACCGGCTTTACGAGCAGCACCAGAATCAAAATAACGACGGCGATTTGCACAATGCCCATGATTCGTTTCTCCCCTCAAACAGCGCTGGAATGGATTAGAATTTTTCCGGGTTCATCAAGGCATAAGCCAAGTAAATGAAAATGAATAGGGTAAAGATTCCTATCACGATCATTTGCGGTCGCCCCCGTTTCTTCGATGATGCGTCCGCACCAATGGAGAAAACCGCTGAAGATTGCATAAGTCGCCGCCAGCATCAAGATCATGTAAACATCCAGCATACGGGCTCCTCCTCATAAATTCACTTTAACCAACTAAGGCTTGGATTAGGAAAGACACTTCATCACGGTTCGTGTGAATCACATAATCCGCCCCGAGCGCTTTGTAAATCAATCTCGGATGGCTGGATTTTGTAATGACATAGACCGGCTGCGAAGTCCAAGGTCTGCAGATCCGTACGTACCGGCAGCAAAGATTAAGGCTCGTTTCGAACAAAAAGACTTTGCCGATGGAATAGGGAGGGGCAATCCAGGTGGTTTCTTCGAGAGTGCTGACCGTAAGGACCGTTTTCACCCCAAGCCTCTCCATGGCCGCTTTCTCGCCCTTGTTATTCACAAGGACCGCGAAAGGCAGTCCGCCGCTCAATAACTCGCGAATAAAAGCTTCTCCGGCCTTGTTCGGCGCCGACACCAGGATGAGCTCCTGCTGCTGATTCACTGGATTTTCCCCTGTTCTTCATGGCACAAGGCAACAAAAAAGAAGCCTGCGGATAGAGAAGAACTCTTCCCGGGGCTTCTGAAGGCACAGCAAACGAACCGTGTCCTGCCGCACGAAAATGGTTGCCTCTCCCGGTACGCTTACGAGGTTAGCTGACGGATTCGGGCGAGAGAGTCGCCCTACCTCAGTGCCGCGGCGAAGTAGGCATAGCTTTGCATACCGCCGGCACACCTGAGGATTCACCCCATGGAGCCACGATCCTTGTTCTTAATCAAGAATCACGGCTTCCGTTGGTTCCCCCGTTCCTTATCCATGCAAGGATTCAGCGAAAAAGGTTCGTGTTGAAAATAAAGCCTTCTTTTTTCAACAAAAGATAGCAAAAAACCACAGAGGCCTCAGCCCTGTGGTCGTTAGTCGATCACAAGCTTCATCATCCTCTCTCCTAAGCAAGCCTCCTATATAGATGGTCGCTTCCAACGCCTACGAGGTTAGCTGACGGATTCGGGCGGTGAGAGTCGCCCTACCCCAGTGCCTCCCAAGGCATGCACAAGTTGCAGGCCCGTTAAGCACCATGAGGATTCACCCCAAGCGGATGCATAAGCCGGCTCTCACACCGTTCATGCGCCGCTTCTATTTGGTTCCCCGCTTTCCTTGACGGACAAGGAAATTAAGCGATTTTGAATCGGAAACTTTGAGTTCATTTATGAGTTGTATCTTACGCCTGGCCCCCCGGTTCTGTAAATAGAGTCCGTCTTTCAAATCCGTGATTATCGATCAACGTTGAGGGGACAATTCTTATCAAACTCCCGTATACTCTATCATGCTCATTAATTCTCCGTATTTCTAAAATAGGGAGAAAAGAGCAGAGACGAGAAGCATTTATAGGGAGAATAAACGAGTTTACCCTATGTATCCGCTTCCATCTGCTGAAGCAATGTAAAAATCAGTAATAATCCCCCTTTTGAGGTTTACTTTGTTTAGGGCCAGGCGTAATATACATGCCAACAACTTAAAGAAGATCCAGCGTCTCTTCCCGCCCCAACACAGAGTTCAAGGAGAGATCAGAACCGCATGATCAGAAAAATTGGCTGCGCCTTGATGATTTTCATTGTGCTGTCAGGCTGTAAATCAACAACCCATTTTCAGCCCGGCGATGTGGATCAGATCAAGATTGATTTGGTGGATCGCTCGGAACAGCCCAGCGGTACCGCCTATACTTTTAAGCTTTCCAATCACTCGAACTATGAAGTGGTTCAGAATGATTTATATTTAAGCTATCCCATGATATCGAACCAGGGCCTGCAGCGTCAGAGCAATAAAGCGAAGGTCGAAGCCACGGGGAATAAGCTCCATATCAAGCCCGGCGATGAACTTATGCTATTCTTTTTTATCCCAAGCAGGACTTTGAGGGCAATCCGAACCTTGATCCCGGTCATCCCGAATTGGAATTCAAAGGGTACATAGGAACATTGGCGGAAGAAAATCATTTCAGCAAATCCGGAGGGTTCGAAAGTTTTCGGTAAAAAAGGCTGGAAAGCAAATAAACCCCGGAATCGGGGTTTATTTCGGTTTAGGCAGTCCGGCGTGAAGGTTCGGGTATCCTCTAAATTCCCGCCCAAACGTCCTTCGCATACCGTCCCTCGTTCTGGAGAGCCTCGAGCCACTTGCCGGCTTCCTCCCCGGTTACGTTATGCACTTCCCGGTACGCCTGCTGCAGGGTCGCCTCTACCTCCGGAGCCATCCGGCTCCCGTCACCGCAGACATAGAGCTTGCCGCCTTGGTCCAGCAGGCGGATGATGTCCTTCGCGTTCTCCAGCATCAGATGCTGAACATACGTCTTGGGCGTCCCTTCCATACGGGAAAAGGCGGTATATACCTTCACGATGCCTTCCCGCTCGAACTGCTCCATCTCCTCGCGGTACAGCTGATCCGAATGGTTGCGGCGACCGAAATAGAGATGCGCTTCGCCCAGTGACGCGCCTTCGTTCTTCAGTGCCCGGCGGGCCTGCAGGAAGCCGCGGAACGGGGCAATCCCTGTGCCGGGACCGACCATGACGATCGGCGTTTCCGGATTCTCCGGAAGCGTGAAGCCGGATTCCGGCGTTTCGATAAACATCATCAGGTCCTCGCCGGCCTGACGGCGCGCCAAATAATTCGACGCTACGCCGCGGTATTCCCCGCGGCCGCTCTTCGCCGGACCGCGGACGACACCGACGGTAATGCTGGCCCGGTCCGGCTGGGCCTTGGGCGAGCTGGAAATAGAGTAGTACCGCGGCTTCAGCGGCGGAAGCAGCTCCAGGAACCGCTCGAACGGCGGCTCGCAGGCGGGGTACTGCTCCAGCAAATCGAGCATCGTCAGCCTTTTGGCCAGCACCTGCTCTTTGTAGGCCTCCTCCTGCAAAAGCGCCTCCAGCTCTTTCTTATGCGGCGGGCACACGGTGAAGGAGGCCAGCTCGCGCAGCTGGGCCCGCGTAGCCGCTTCCTGCAGCTCCACGCAGTGGCTGAGCAGATCATGGACGCTGACCGGCCGGTCGACCGGCAGATGCACGGCGCTCCGTCCGGCGGCGCTGATCAGGAGATGGTCGCCGCCGCGGAGGCCGTACCGGACCAGCACGCGTTCGACCAGCGCCGGATCGTTCTCCGGGATCACCCCGAGATGATCCCCCTCCCGGTAGGTCATACCTTCCGGCAACGCGATCTCGATATGGCGTGTGCTCCGCTCGTCTGCCTTCGCCCTGCAGCTCGCGGTTCTCCGCCATAGCGGCCACTCGCGCGTCGTAGCTGTCGACGATCGGCGTCCCCGCCAGTCCACTGACAAACTGCACGCTCAGCGAGCCGTTCTCCTTCTGCGGCGCCGCGCTGCTTTTCAGTCCCAGGGCACCGAGGACTTCAGGCCACAGCCGGCCGGTCCAGTCCTCGACCTGCTTCTCGAAGTCGCCGCTCGCATCCGCCTCGCCGCGGACCGTAAGCCGCGAAGCGCCCTTGGCCGCAAGTCGCTCGTCGATCAGCCGCGGAACGTGCTGGTACGTGCTCGCCCAGTTATGGTCGCCGCATGACCGAACACGGCATAGCGCACGCCCTCAAGCTCTCCGGGCTCCGTTCGTTCCAGCCACTGCACAAATTCGCGCGCATTGCTCGGCGGCTTCCCGTTATACGACGCCGAGACGATAAAGACGACGCCCTCCCTGGGCAGCTTGCCCACCCGCTCGTTCAGCGGCGCCACTTCGCTGCGGAAGCCTTGGTACCGCGCCGTATCGGCAAGCTCACGGGCGATGCCCTCGGCGGTGCCCATGTTCGATCCGTAAAGCACCAGCGGCGGCGTATTGTGGGCTTCCACCGAAGCCGCAGGCGCCGTTTCCGTCCGCTTCTCCGCGGCCCCTGCCCGAGCGCCCGCGCTGGAGAAGCCGTAAACAGCCTGGGTAACGCGAGGCTTGACGCGGATGGTGAAGCCTTCCGGCTTCAGCGTCAGCGTTTCTTTGACCTTCAGCTGATAATTCGTATGGTCGATCAATTCAAAATGCCGCAGCACCATCCCGAGCACCAGCGTAGCTTCCTGGAGGGCGAACTGCTGCCCGATGCAGGCCCGCTGGCCGTTGCCGAACGGCTTGTAGGCATGGTGAGGGATCCTGCTCGGATCCTCGAACCGTTCCGGGCGGAATACATCGACATCCTCCCCCATACCGCCGTATCCCGGTGCAGCTTGGGGATCAGCACATTCACGCTGTCGCCCTTCTTCATCGGATACTTCCCGGCCAGCATCGTATCCTCCTTCGCGTACAGGGAGAACGCCGGTGCGGTAGGCCAGAGCCGGAGCGCTTCGTTCAAGACCATCCGGATGTACTTCAGCTCGCGGACCTGCGTGTAGCCCGGAACCGGGTCGGTCAGCACGCGGTCCACTTCTTCGTAGGCCTTCTGCAGCTTATCCGGATTTTTCAGCAAATAATAAATCGCGAAGGACAGCGGACCCGCTTGTGGTTTCGTGCCCGGCAATGAGGAAGGTGATAATCTGGTACCGAATGTTCTCATCGTCCAGCGCTTCTCCCGTCTCCGGATCCTTGCCGCTCAGCATATGCGCGAGCAGATCGTCCCCGCCCTCGGCGCCGTGGGCCTTGCGTTCGGCAATGATTTTATCGACCAGCGTAAACATCGACTGGATGTCATGCTTATACTGCCGCTTCGTGATGAACATCAGCTTATCCTGCAGTCCCAGGCGCTGCAGCTGGCTCATTGCTTCGCTCAAGGCGCGGACCATGCTGGCGATGAAGGGATGCGGTCGCTCCCGGTAAAAGCTGTTGAAGCGGTAATTGAACCCGCAGAGTCCGATCGTATCGAGGGTAAGGCGCGTCATATCGTCGGGCACGTCCACACTCTCGTCCGGGTTGAGGCGGGCCCATTTCTGAATCAGCTGAACTGCGATATCGACCATCATATCGTGATAACCGCGCATCGCCGTTTGGCTGAAGCTCGGCAGCAGAATATGGTGCGCTTTGCGCCAGTTCGGCTCCTCCGTCTCGCTCGTGAACAGGCCGTCGCCCGTAAAGGCGCGGACCTTCTGCAGCGGCGCCCATACCCTTTTGTCGAAGCGGGATTCGTCGCAGGCATCCTCCACGAGATCGTACGAGGATATGAACAGCTCCGTTCTTCCCGGCAAATCCATGCGGAAGATCGGGCCGAATTCGTAAGACAGCTTAACAAGCGATTGAACCGGACTGTCCAGATCGATCAGCGGCAGGTTGCCGAGCGGTCCGAAGGTTTTGGGCTGGGGAATTGTAGTCATAAGAATCTCCTCCAAATCAAGGTTATTATGGTACCTGTTTCTTGGGGCTATTCACTCAAAATAGATTTACCCATCCTCTCGGAATGAATATTCATTCCGAACAAGGTGACAAAACATAGCCAGCGAGAGCCGGCCTGGTTCAATGGACAACCGTTCAGACCCAACGGACGGCCGCCCCATAACCAGGCCTACCGCATCAGTGCCCGTAAGCGAAGTGCACGGATCAGCTTTTGCATTCCCGGATGCTCACTCGTCAATGGGCGCGAATGGCATTCCAGCAGGACTCCTCGATGCCTTGGAGCAATTCGGAAGAGGGTTCGACCACGCCGTTCTTGATGACCTTGAACACCCTCACCAGCGCCCCGTATACCATGGCGATCAGCGCATCGGACGGCGACGGACAAATAATGCCCTGGCGCTTGCCTTCATCCAGCATGCCGCGGAGCACATCCAGAAATTCGTTAAACCGCTTATTGCTGGCCTCATCCAGAAACAAGGCGTTTACATGCGAGTCAATAAAGGCCAATGCCTTGTCGTGGCCATTCGCAAATTGGCTGAACCGTACAAAAAAATGATGAAACCGCTCGCGGATCGGCGCTTCGGCCGAAGGCGCATCGGTCAGCAGACTGCCGGCCAGCTGCTCCACGCACTCCTGGAACAAGGAATTCACCAGCACTTCTTTATTCTCAAAATAACGGTAGATGGTACCTGCTCCTACCTTGGCCTGCTCGGCGATCGCTGGCACCGTGGTCCCGTCGTAGCCCCGTTCGGCAAATAAGCTTAATGCAGCTTCCAGAATATCTGTCCTTTTATTGTTGGACACCTAAGCCAGCCTCCATCTCGCAGAATGAATATTCATTCCTATAGCCATAATGTACTCCTCCGCAGCGCCATTGTCAAGCCGCGAACCCCGGGCAGCGGCCCGTTCGGGGAAAATACGAAAAAGAACCCGTCCGGCGACGGGCTCTCTGGTTCAGCAGCTTAATGAAAATCGATATCGATTTTGCTTTTGATGTCGGGCTTGGTTTTCGGCATCCGGATTTCCAGCACCCCATTCTTGTAGGTCGCCTTAACCCCTTCCACGGCAACGCTGGCCGGCAAGCCGACGGCACGGTGGAAGCGGCCGACATACCGCTCCTGCCGGTGCATGTTTTCCTCACTGACCTCGTGCACCCGGTTAATGGTGCCGCTGATGGACAGCACGTTATTCTCGATATCGATGCTGACGTCTTCTTTCCTCTCGAGGCCCGGGATATCGCAGGTGGCTACAACCTCGGTCTCCGTTTCGTACACATCTACGTTCAAATTGCCCAGGTTTTGGCGGTCGAGGCCCGTTTTGAAAATGGAAAAGTCCCCGTTAAAAATCCGGTCCAGCTCCCGTCTCATGTTGTCTAGGTTGCGGAACGGTTCATAAGGTCTGAGTGACATGTTGAATAAGCACCTCCGGTTCGCTGACTTATTTTGAACGAGCATATCTTTTCACGAACGCGGAGCGCTTATTCAGGCTGTCCCCTTATTTCTCAAACAAGCGTTTGAATTCCCCGTAGCCCGCCTCTTCCAGCTCCTCCTTGGGGATGAAGCGGAGAGCCGCGGAGTTAATGCAGTAGCGCGCCCCAGTCGGTGCGGGACCGTCGTTAAAGACGTGGCCGAGGTGGGAGTCCCCTTCCCGGCTGCGCACTTCCGTGCGGATCATGAAGTGGCTGAAATCGGCCTTCTCCTTCACGTTGGCCGGAATCAGCGGCTTGGTGAAGCTCGGCCAGCCGCGACCGGAATCGAATTTGTCCAGCGAACTGAACAAGGGTTCACCCGATACGATATCGACATAGATCCCTTCCCGGTGGTTATCCCAGAATTCGTTCTTGAACGGCGGCTCCGTAGCGTTCCTCTGGGTCACCTCGAACTGCAGCGGCGTCAGCGTCTGCCTGAGCTTCTCCAGGTCCTTATTGCTCTGCCAGTGCTTCTCGATAAAAGCGTCGCGGCCCGAGCCTTTGCGGTACATTTTATAGCGCATCGGATTCTTCTTGTGGTAGTCCTGATGATACTCCTCCGCCGGGTAGAACGGCCCGGCCGGCACGATCGGCGTCACGACGGGCTTCTGGAAGCGTCCGCTGCGCTCCAGCTTTTCCTTGGACACTTCGGCCTTCGCCCGCTGCTCCTCGGAATGGTAAAAAATCGAGGTGCGGTAGGATGAGCCGCGGTCATGGAACTGCCCGCCTTCGTCCGTCGGATCGATCTGCTGCCAGAAGATCTCCAGCAGTTTATCGTAAGGGAACACCTTCGGATCGAACGTAATCTGTACGGCTTCGGCATGTCCGGTCGTTTCGGAGCATACTTCCTCGTAGGTGGGGTTCTCCGTATGGCCGCCCGTATAGCCGGAGACCACCTTGATAATGCCCGGCGGCTCTTCGAACGGCGTCACCATGCACCAGAAGCAGCCTCCGGCAAAGGTGGCCAGCTCGTATTCCGTCTCCCGTCCTTCCTGCGCACTTGCACTCATGCTTGATCCCTCCCTGTGATTGTTTCATAGAAGAAAAGCTTCTGATAAAAATAATCTACCATCTTAAGGCCATGCCGGTCCAGTTCGGCGGCGCGGCATCCCTTCTCTTCCATTACCCTCGGGCGGCCGCCCTGCTAACCCGGTCCGCCCGGCCGGCCGTTCGCTTGTTCGGCAAAAAAAACGCCGAATTTTACGGTAATTTTAGCATATCGGCGATTTCATTTTTCCGGTTTATTGCTATAATAGCATCAGCGCTTATATTATTGGCAAAATTGTTATATCCAGTCATATTTGCCGAATCGCACTAACGCGAGAACGGGGAGACGGGGAGGGACCTTAACGAAACCGAGATAACATTCCTATGATGCCCAACGATTGAAGGAGGAGCTTGAAGATGGAAGACCGCAAATGTCAAATTGAAGGCTGTACGAACAGGTATTATGCAAAAGGCTTTTGTGCGAGGCATTATCATTTGAACCGGAATAACCGTCTGAAACAGGAAATCGCGTCTGAGCCTCAGCCTAAGCTGCAGGCCGTAGACCATAAGGAAGTGGCCGCCGCCGCAGAGGTCATTCATCCGCCGGAAAGAAAATCGGCACCGCCCCAGGAATCGGGCCGCAGGCCGATCAGGGATCGTGCGCGAGGTGGATTCGCTCGGCCGCGTCGTCCTTCCGATCGAGCTCCGCGAGCTGCTCGGCATAGAGGTTGGGGACGGGCTCGAAATCTACATTGACGAGACCACGGTGATCCTGAAGAAATATGCCCCCGGTCGCCTGTTTTGCGGAAGCATTGACAACAACCGGTTTTTCAAGGGCAAGCAGATCTGCACATCTTGTCTGTAATGGTGCTTCATCCGCCCCCGCTATTCGCGGCGCGGCGGATTTTTTGCAGGCTTAGAAGCCTTCCAGTACGATCTTCCCTATCGTCCGGCCCGTTTCCGGCTTGGCATGGGCGGCCCGCGTACCGCTGCATCTACCCTTTCTTTGTCGCATGACTGTGGATTTCGTTTTGATGAGCCGATTATATATGCTAAAATGCAGATTAGTAAGTATGCACATTCATGTGATGTAGCATCCATTTGCATACCGTGAAAGGAAGATAAACCATGAGAGACCGGAACAACGGCTACGGTACCCCGGCGATTGCCGAAGGTCGCCCTGTGGAATTTACCCTGGATGTCATCGGCGGAAAATGGAAGGGCGTGCTTGCTGTACCATCTGCTGGACGGGACCAAGCGCTTCAACGAATTCCGCAAAATTTGCCCCACCATTACCCAGCGGATGCTGACGCTGCAGCTGAGAGAGCTGGAGAGGGACGGCTTGATTCACCGCGAGGTGTATCAGCAGGTGCCTCCCAAGGTCGAATATTCGCTGACCCCGCTGGGGAAACGCTGAGACCCATCATCCAGCAGATGAAGCTGTGGGGAGAAACCTACCGGACGGAAGTAAGCTGCGCGGCCCAATCCGTCCGCGAAGACGGAGCGAAGTAATCCATATCTGAAGGAGAATCCGTATGGAGCAAACCGGCTGGATCGAAGAATTGGCCGAGGCCTGGAACACGAACAACCGAATTCATCTCTATTTGCTGGACCGGATAGCCGAAGAAGGACTGGAGTGCACGCTGTCCAAGCGCGGCGGGGAACGCCGGCCAAGCAGTTCGCGCATGTGCATAATCTGCGCTGCGACAAGCTGATCCATTGGCGCTATCCGCTGCCCGGCGAGGTAAGGAAGCTGAGCATGAACGAACCGCTGGACCGAGAGCTTTTGAAAGCCTGCCTGGCGGCTTCCGGCGAACATATGGCATTGTTCATCCGTCAGTATGCCGAGGGGGGACATCCCTTCCGTGCCTTTAAAAGGGGCTGATCCCCGGGATCAGCTATATGATCGCCCACGAAAGCCATCACCGGGGAAATATCGTCCAGACGCTGAAGCTGTGCGGCCACGGGCTGGACAAGGACACGCTGTACGCTATCTGGTACTGGGACACAATGTAAAGTAAAGGCGGCCTGCATTTTTTCCGGAGGACCGGGTGTTTGCCCCATACACGAAGCGGCCGCTGTGCATAGGTTATAGCATAGAACCCAGCAGAGTGCGGAGGAATGACGGCATGGCCTACCGAATCGTTGTCGACTTGTCCGATCGGAGATTGTCTTTGCTCCAGAATGAACGCGTTGTGAGCACTTACCCGATTGCCATCGGCCGCATGCTGATGCAGTCGCCGGTCGGACATTATCGAATCGTAAGTAAAGTCCCGCATCCGGGCGGTCCGTTCGGAGCGATGTGGATGGGCTTATCGAAGCCCCATTACGGCATCCACGGCACGAACAATCCGGCTTCCATCGGTCAGGCGGTCTCGCACGGCTGCATCCGCATGTACAATGCCGATGTCCTGGCGCTTGCCGCCCGTGTACCCATAGGTACGCCTGTGACGATTCGGCCCTGATGCCAGTCGGATAGCCCGCTCTCCGGGGAAGGAGGCGGGCTCTTTGTCTGCGGCGGCATCCAGCGCCTTTTGCCTTGGACGGGCTAGTAGGTTTTGACCGTCAATTCGTCCAGGCTCTTGAATTCATACCCTTGCTTCCGGGCTTCGTCGATGATTCTTCCAAGCGCCTCCGCATTGTCCTTGGAGACGGAATGCAGCAGGATTACTGCGCCGGGGTGAAGCTGGCTCATCACCTTCTCATAAGCGTAGGCCGCCCCCTTCTGGTCCTTCGTGTCCCAGTCCTTGTAAGCGATCGACCAGAAGACGTTCGTATAGCCCAGGCTTCGGCTGACCGCCAGCGTCCGTTCGCTGAAGATGCCCCGCGGCGGACGAAGGTAGCGGACTTCCTTTTGCCCCGTCAGCCGGATGATTTCGTCCTTCACCTGATCCAGCTCCGTTTGGATCTGCCCGTCCGAAATTTGCGACATGTCGGGATGGCTCCACGAATGATTGCCTACCAGATGGCCTTCCTCCGTCATGCGCTTCACCAACTCCGGCTTGTCCTTCAAATAATGCCCCGTGACGAAGAAGATGGCCGGCACCTTCCGTTCCTTCAGCACATCGAGCACCTTCGGCGTGTAGCCGTTCTCGTACCCGTTGTCAAAGGTGAGGTACAGTTCTTTCTTGGATGTATCCCCCAGGAAAATCGCTTCATTTTTTTGCAGTGCGCCCTTGAAGCCTTCCTCGTCGATGGACGGGAGCCGGTGGTTCACGCTCTTGCGGAAGCCAAAATGGTGCGGCCCGCCCGTCTTATCCGCCGCCGCGGCATGAAGTGGAACGGCGCAAAGAAGGGCCGCGGCGATGCAGGCGGAAATGATGCGTTGGCTCAGAATGGGTATCCCTCCTCGGCTGTTGTTTTTGCCTTTACCTGCCTTTTTCCCCAGAAGTAATGTCCCACCCGGTCCCGATTGTTATTCGCTTCGTGAAGCTTGAATTCAAGCCGAGGCTCCACTATAGTTGATTTGATATGGCCTATTCCATGGATCGGAGTGAACCTCATGTATTCCCACAACGGGCAGCAGTATATCGAGACCGACTTCAGCGGAGCCGATCTGCGGGACGGCGAGCCGCGGAGCTGCAGCTTTATCCGGTGCCGCTTTCGCGGCACAAGGCTGGAGGAGAGCCAGACGTACGGCTGTGGGTTTATCGATTGCGATTTTACCGGGGCGCGAGCTCAATGCTTCGGTGCATATGGGGTCCGCGTTCACCAACTGCCGGTTTACGGGGGCCAATCTGTTCGTCGTGAAATTCGCGGAGTGTAAAATGGTAGGCTCCGATTTCACCGAGGCTCACCTGGACGGCGTTACCCTTCAGGGCGGCGACTGGTCCTACACGCATCTGCGTTTCGCCAACCTCACGAAGCAGGACTTGCGGGGCATCCGTTTCACGGAGGCGGATTTGTACGAGAGCAAGCTGGACAAGGCCGATCTCCGCGGAGCCGATCTGACCCGGGCCAACCTGGCCAAGGCGCGCCTGGCCGGCGCCGACCTGCGCGGGGCTGTGATGGACGGCGTCGACTTCCGATCGCTCGACGTCAAAGGCGTGAAGCTTGATGCAGCGCAGACGATTCTCTTCGCCCGTTCCTTCGGGGCGAAGGTGGAATGATGGGCTGATCTACAGGCAAAAACCCGTGTTTGGGGTAAGCGATCTTCTGTGGGCTCAGTTTTGATATTGGGGAGGCCGCTCGATGGGCTTCTTGTCAAACTTAAGCTCCACCGACGATTCCACGAGCGCGGCCGCTTCCTCGCGGCTTAGATCGTGCTGGAAGCCGCCTTCTTTGAAAGGGAGAGCAAACAAATTTCTCGCCAAGACCTCGGTAACGCCTTCTTTGGCCCCGTCGTCGACCGAATCCGGCAGTTTCAGCGGTTGTTCGGTTGGTGTCGCTCCTAGAAACTTGAGCAGATTCCAGACCATCACGGCGGCTTCCTGGCGCTGAAGCGGCTTGTCCGGGGAAAAAGTGTAATCGCCGGCATCGGAAACCACGCCATGGATCCATGCCGTTTGGACATAGTTGGCCGCCCAATGTCCGTCTAAATCGAAGAAATGAAAGTGCCGGGTGTCGAGCGGAAGATCGAAAGCGATAACCAGCATTTTTACAAATTCAGCTCTTGTAACCGCGACGGTGGGATTGAAGTTTTCCCCGTCCACTCCCTCTACGACTCCCTTCGTTTGAAGCTCCAGGATATAGCGGGCATAAGGATTAGCGGTATCGACATCTTGAAATCCTTTCGTCTCGGCCAACGCTTGACCGGAGATGGCACAGCCTATGATGATAGCCAGAGCTGTGCGTATGCTTCTATGTATTCTTTTGCCCATCCGGGACCCACTCCTCCATTCATTTCACATTCCAGCTTAATAGACGCTGCATGAGGAAGAATCGTTGCATGACTTTCTTAACGAATTTTTTACTCGAGGTCTGGCCCGTTCTTGCGGATTTCACCGCAACTTCTTTACCTTTTTAAGCGTATTTGTTAAAAAAAGGAAAGATGGTGATCATCATTCAAGGCTATGGGCATTTCGTACGTTGTGCCGCCGCGGCAGGACTGCTGGCCGCTTGCCTGTCGGCGTTCCCGATCACGGCGGCGGCTTTTTACTTGAAGACGGTCGCCGTATTCGTGGTGGAGGATGCGCCGATTTACAGCAAGCCGGATGATTCCGCGAAGCCTGTCGGCATCGTAAGCGGGCTGCAGACGGTTCGAGTCATCGACGCTAAAGAAAAAGATGATTCTTCGGGCAAAGACCAGTGGTTTGAGATTGAAACCTGGTTGGGCGACCAATGGATCAAGCAGGATCAGCGGTTGATCAACGGCGGCTTCAAGGAAGAAGACCGGACCGCCACCATCGTACGAGAAACCGCGGTTTTCGATAAGCCGGCTAAAGACGCTTTGACTGATGTCCGGCTGGCCCCCCAGCCTCTGCACGTGACCGGGTCGCTTTCGTACGCCCCGTTTCAAGCCGTCAATGCGACCGGCGCTAACGCAAGCAGCGGCATATGGTACCGGATTGATACGAAGCTGGGGACGAGATGGATTCCGAACCCGGATTTCCTCGAGGATGTTCATGCGAATCAGGTTTCCTACGACCTGAAGCTGACCGGGCCGGAGAAGCTGTACCCGCATCCGTTCGTGGCCAGTTCCGATGTCGAGGAAGTGCAGCCGCAGGTCGTTCAGGTTACCGGCGAATGGGACCACCGGAACGGTCCATGGGGTTCGGTTTGGTACCGACTCCAGACCGGACATGGCGAGCGCTGGGTGGCTCCGGTGCATCCGGCCCTTCGCGAATACCGGGAGGTGAATGATGCTTTCCTCCTGAAGACGGCAACGCGTTATTTCCAGGAGCCTGCGGTGAATCTAGACGGCAAGGACTGGCTGGACCCCGGTACGTACCAGGCTTTCGAGGCCACGGGCGATTGGGTGCATATCCGTACGACTCATGGGGAGGTCTGGGTTAATCCGAAGCGAGCCCTGCTTGAGCGTCCGGAAGGGATCGTGAAGACCGACGAGACGATCGAGCTGACCCAGGACAGCGAAACGTTCCGTTTTCCACTGACGGGGAACTGTCTCACCTCAAGGGCTTTTATGCTCCCCAAACCGTGCAGGCTTACGAAAAATGGGTATCCCCCGATGGTGAGACCTGGTATCATATTCGCGGAATAACCGACGAATGGGTGAAGGTTCTCTAGCCGTTCTTGAGAGCACCCGGCTGATTGGAGATAGCCTAGCGTTGCCATGAACAACTTAATCTGCCGAATGGTTCGGGCTTTCAACCATTAACGGTGCAAAATATCGTTGTTGCTGGAGAACGAACGGAAAAGGGCGATTCTCCGGATCGATAGGGGAAGCCGCGCTCTCCATTCCTACCCGGACAAGGTACGGCACCCCACCGGGAAAAATGCAAAAAGACCACGGCGTCCCAAAACTCCGTGGTCTTCCTCTTATCCCAGCACGACGCGGTCATCGACGAACTTCTCGCCGCGGATCCGTGCGAATTCCTGCAGCAGTCCTTCCACTGTAAGGCCCGGCTTCTCGGACTCCGGCACATCCAGAATGATGCGGCCCTTGTCCATCATGATCAACCGGTTGCCGAGGCGGATGGCCTGTTCCATGTTGTGCGTCACCATCAGGGTGGTGAGCTTCAGCTCTTCCACGATCTGCTTGGTGAGACGCGTAATCAGCTCGGCCCGGGACGGGTCGAGCGCAGCGGTATGCTCGTCCAGCAGCAGGATGCGGGGCTCCGTGAACGTCGCCATCAGCAGGCTGAGCGCCTGCCTCTCCCCGCCGGAGAGCAGCCCGACCTTGGCGTTCAGACGGTTCTCGAGCCCGATGCCGAGACGGCTGAGCTGCTCGCGGAACATCGCCCGCTTCTTGCCCGTTACACCGATGGACAAGCCTCTCGGTTTCCCCGCTTGTAAGCCATAGCGAGGTTCTCTTCAATCGTCATCGTCGGCGCCGTGCCGGCCATCGGGTCCTGGAACACCCGGCCGATCCACTGGCTTCGGCGGTGCTCCGGCATCGGCCCGACGGAGTTCCCGCCGATTGACACCTTGCCCAGATCCGGCGTCATCACGCCCGAAATGATGTTCATCAGCGTCGATTTGCCTGCGCCGTTGCTGCCGATGACCGTGACGAAATCGGCTTCGCGCAAATGCAGGTTGATGCCCGACAGCGCCACCTTCTCATCCGGCGTACCGGGGTTGAACAGCTTCGATACCTGCTCGATTCTCAGCATCAGCGCTCACCTCCCGAGGACAGCTTCGACACGCTGGCCACTTCCAGCTCCGCCGCGCGTTTGCGGACCGTCGCCTTTTGCCGCAGGGAGCCGCGGATCATCGGCAGGGTCAACGCCACGATAACGATGAGCGCCGTCATCAGCTTCATGTCGGTCGGCTCCAGACCGATCCGGATGGCCAGCGCCACGACCAGGCGGTAAATAATGGCGCCCAGCACAACCGCCAGGGTTGCTCTAATCACAGTGCGCGCCCCGAAGAGCGCCTCCCCGATAATGACGGAAGCGAGACCAATCACGATCATCCCGATGCCCATCGTAATATCAGCAAACCCCTGGTACTGCGCGATAAGCGCACCGGACATAGCAACCAAGCCGTTGGAAAGGCTGATCCCGACAATAATGGTGGAATGCGTATTCACGCCGAAGCTGCGGATCATCCGCGGGTTGTCCCCTGTCGCACGCAGCGCCATGCCGAGGTCCGTATGCAGGAACCAGTCCAGCGCGAACTTGATGACGAGCACCACGAATGGCATGACGACCAGCAAGGAAATATTGGATAAAAGCGTATCCACCCCAAGCAGCGATATATTCGCCTTCTTCTCCATAATTCGCAGATTGACCGAGTACAGCGCGATCATCATCAAGATCCCGGAGAGAAGCGCATTGATTCTCCCCTTGGTATGAAGCGGCCCGGTAATCGCTCCCGCCGCCAGACCGCCGATAAAAGCGGTAACCGTGGCAAGCGACGGTGAGCCGCCTCCGGCAATCATGACCGAGGCGATGGCGCCTCCTGTCGTGAAGCTGCCGTCTACCGTCAGGTCGGGAAAATCCAATATGCGAAAGGTTATATACACGCCAAGCGCCATGATTGCATACAGCAGACCAAGCTCTACCGAGCCGGTTAACGCAGAAAGCATTGATTTTCCTCCTTCCAGGAATGAAGAATGACCTTTCCATGATGAAAAGGTCACCCTGCAAACCTTTATTTCGCTGTTCCGGACAGCAAATTCTTCTTATCCTGCATTTTATTCTTCATGGAATCGGTAACTTCCACGCCCTGCGCTTTTGCCGCATCCGTATTGATGATCAGGTCCAACTTATCCGGGTAGCTCACTTTCATATCGCCCGGCTTCGCGCCGTTCTTCAGAATTTCAACGGCCATTTTACCCGCTTGGTACCCGTGATCGTAATATTTGAAGCCATAAGTCGCAACGGCTCCCCGCTCAACCGTATCACGGTCGCTGGAGAAGAGCGGAATTTTCTTATCGTTGGCGATTTTGATAACCGAGTCCACCGCACTGATGACCGTATTATCCAGCGTCAGATAGAAGGCATCGGCGCGGCCGATAAGCGATTCCGCAGCCTGCTTCACTTCAGAGCTGTTCGTAACGGAAGCCCGGATCACTTTGATATTGTGCTTGGCCAGCGCCGCTTCGGCGTTCTTGGCCATGACAACGGCGTTGGATTCGCCTTCATTAATGACAATCCCTACCGTCTTGACTTTAGGAAAATCGGATGCGATAAAGTCCATCAGCTTCGGCACCGCGTCCGGATGCGTATCCGCCGCGCCCGTTACGTTACCGCCCGGCTTGTCCAGGCTCTTCACCAGCTTCGCTCCTACCGGATCGGTAATGGCCGCGAACAGCACCGGTGCGTCCTTCACGTTCTGCACGACCGCTTGCGCGGATGGCGTTGCGATAGCCAGGACAAGATCCTTCTTGTCGTTGGCGAATTTTTGAGCGATGGTTAAATTCGTAGTAGAATCGCCCTGCGCGTTCTGGTAGTCGACCTGCAGGTTTTTCTTTATCTACGTAACCTGCATCTTTCAGCGCCGCCAGGAAGCCTTCCCGCGTCGCATTGAGCGACGGATGCTCCACGATTTGCGTAATGCCGATCTTGACGACCTTCTTATCCTGAGGCTTGGTAGCCCCTCCCGCCTGATCCGACGCGGGATTCTTCGTTCCGCGAGCCGGCGAAGATCAGCGGCACCGCCACGAGCAGCGATAAGAGTTTGACAGATTTCATGAATGGACCTCCCATGTACCGTTAAAATGCTTTAAAGCATTAATGTTATCTTATTACGGCCCGGCCCTTTCCGTCAATGATTTACGGGAAATTGGAAGCAATCTTCCTGACATTATTCGTAAGCTGGAAATAACAAATTTATCCATTATTTGCAAGCTTCCCTAACCGTACTTCAAACGAAACAGCTTCTGCTATCTCCGAACGGAAGGGTTGCCCGAAATTCCCCTTGGTTAAGCGCTTCCGCCATGGTAACCTGTTCAGTGCAGCGTGGCATTTGCGGCTCTATAATGATCATTAATATAAAGAAGGGAGATGCGCTAGAGCTATGCCGAAGCCCCAATTGATTCTCGATATCGGGGGCGTGCTTGTTACGAATCTGTCCCCGCGCTTTTGGGAGGAGCTGGCGGCCGCGACCCGCCGTTCCCCAGGCTAATCTGACAAGCCGGTTCAAAAAGGAAATTCGCGAAGCGGTGTGGTCCGGCCGCCTGACGGAGGAGGCGTTCTGGACATGGCTCGGGGCGCAAGCTCCTTCCGTAAGCACGGATGATGCCCGGGAATTGCTTGCGTCGAGCTTAAGACCCATGCCCGCTATGCAGCGGATTCCCGAATGGAGCCGTCTGGCGGATATCCATCTCTTAAGCAACCACCGGCCGGAGTGGATCACTCCCGTTCTGAGGCCTGTCACCGCCTTCTTAAAAAGCGTAACGCTATCCGCAAGCATCGGTCGCTGCAAACCCGGCGTCGAAATTTATCGCTACGCCGCCTCTCAGCCGCAGGGAGAAAAGAATCTTTTGTTCGTAGACGATCAGGAAAAAAATCTGCGGCAGGCCGCGCATCTTGGCTGGAACACACTGCTTGCCGATTCTGAGGGCCTTTGGATCGATCAGGTGGTTCCTTATCTGCTCGGGTCTTAAGCGGACGGAAGCCGTGGAATTCCGGAGAAAATGAGGTCCATTGGAGAATATCCGAAGGAAGCGCCGCATCCGGCACTCGGGTTGGCGGGACAAAAGACAATCCTGGCGATCATCCCCTCCCTGTCCGACCTTCCCGAACACGGAGGGGCTTTCCTTTATTTATACAGCTATTTATACAGCACAAAATCCTTTAACGAAGCGACCCGGGTCAGCACTTCATCGATATCTTCCTCGCTGACGTTAAACTGGGCAAGCGCGCCGTGAAGATGCTTCGCGACCGCCTGAAAATGCTGCGGCTGCAGATTCATCCCCGCATGCGCCTTCTCCATGGATTTGCCGGAATATTGATTCGGCCCGTCGAGGGCAAACGAGATAAATTTGACCTGATGGCCGCGCAGCTTCTCCATGTCGGTCCCGGTAAAGAAGCTATTAATCGTATCGTCGGCCAATATCCGCTTATAAAATTCCTCAACCACCGCCTGCACAGCGGCCTCTCCGCCAAGCTTTTCATAGAGCGATGCAGTACTCATTATGAATTCCTCCCCAAAGAGATATAAACAACGCGAACTACTTATCCCGGATGATGCATTCGTTCCAAAGTCATATGTACGACAGGTTAACTCCCATTGCAAAAGCAGTTCATTCGGGAATGAGCTGGTACAGTTCCGCCCGAGCCCCAAGTTATTATCAAAAAACCGGAATACTCCAGCGATTTAAAGATGTATTCAGGATACATCTTTAAATTCCATTCGTCAAACGATGTGTAATAAAATCTGACAAAAAAACGGACAGCTGATTTCCATCAGCTGCCCGTTTTCCGTCGCTTGCCCGTTCCTACGAAGTGGCCAGCGCCGATTTTAATATTCTGGAGTTGACCGTAACATCGGCCAGCGTGTACCTGTCGAGTACCTGCAAATAGGCATTCAGCGCTTCTTTCAATGCATGCTTCAAGTGGCATGAAGGGCTGATGATACAGGCGTCCCGTTCTTCGCTGAAGCATTCGGCGATATGAAAATGCTCCTCCGTAAGCCGGACCACCTGCCCCAGATGAATCTCCTTCGGATTCTTCGCGAGCCGGATGCCTCCCCTCTCCCCCGGACCGTCTCTATAAAGCCCAGCCGGCCCAGTTCATGCACGATCTTGGTGATATGATGATGGGAGGTATGGAACGTCCCGGAAATTTCCTTAATTTGAGTCAGTTGCCGTTCGGGGTGCACTGCCAGATAGATCAGTACCCGCAAAGCGTAATCGGTATAAGTCGATAAATGCATCCCTTTCCTCCTCGCTGCGGCCGCGTGACAGAAAGTGCTTGTCTTTGTCGCTGCAAGCACGCTGAGCAGGCGAATCCAAGCCGCCGTGGCCGTCAACGCCGATTATACCATGAAAGACACTTTCCGCGCTTTAGCCTGCGCCCTCTCCGGATGTCTGACACTGAATTTATACAGCGCTCCGGGCATACCTCTGAATTCCAAACGCCCTTCGCCGATCAGGGTCCACAGCCGGTACTGCACATAACTGTCGCCGATGACCTGGTTCCACCGGTCCATCGCTTCGCCGGCAACCCGGCCCGCCCGGACAAAGCCGTCGCCGCCTTGGGAGTCCTGCAGCTTCTTCACGATGGCGAGCAGGTCCGCATCCAGCCGGTCCTCCGGAACGGTCCGGATCGCCCCGTCCTGCCACAGACGCAGGTTCCCCTCCCGCTCGCTGAGTTCCTGCCACTCGTGTTCATACCGTCTTCTTGCCTCATCGGATAACGGCTCATCCCCTTGACAGCGCTCCAGGATCTCCTGAAGCGCCTCCAGGTCCGTCATCCCCACGGTGAGAGGGTAAGGCTTACCGCCAAACCTCCCTGCGATCCCTGTAAAAGCTTCCGTTATATTCACCGCGTGTACCGGTCGCCGCCGGTCCCTCAGCACATGCATAGCAAAGCGGAGGCCGACCTGATCGTGGGCGTTGTCCCCGTACCAGATCGTGATTCTCTTGTCCTCGGGCAGACGCGCAAGCGTGTCCGCCATAGGGCCGATTTGATGCTCCTGGTTAGGATGAATGTGATATCCATAATAATCAAACCTCCGGGATATCCACTCCCATCTGCGCCTTTGCCCCGCTTCCTCGTCCAACTGCCCGAGAGGCCCTACGGAGAACAGATCGCTGAAGGCGAGCACCCGGCTTTCCAGCCGCCTTCCGATGTGGCTGAGCGCGACCTTCATGGAGCCCGCATCCGACTGCCCGAACACCAGGTGGACATGCTGCTGACGCCTCACTTGATCAGCCCGGCGCTGATGTTTGGCCTCCAAATATTGATTCCATATCCGAACGAACGGGGCGAGAGCCGCGCCTTCGTCCCCCTGAAACGTGAGCTTTCTCCAAGACTGAACTCAGAAACGCCCTTAGTTCATTAACTTCAAGCTCCCATAAATCAAGTTCATCCTTCACCCGCCGTTCCACTCCTTCCCGCTAAACTACTGCTCCTCGAACAGCTTCTCTCCCCGGTGCAGCCGCCATGCGATACGGGCGGTATGCGGAATCTCGCGCGCGGTCGGGGCGTGTGCCGCCAGATAGCGGGCCGCCGCCAGCAGCAGGCGTTTCTTTGGCCCGTTCGGCGAAAGCATCGGAACGCCGCTCCCAGCCCTCATATTCGGCAACCGCCGCTTCATACATCTGGAAGGTATGGAATTCCGCATCCTCCCTCAGCGACGCATGGCCGAGCGTATTGATTAGCGTTCCGCGGTCGCCGCCTCCCTTGATATACCGGCTCACCCACGCGGCCGCTTCGCTTACCCGCCGCCGCCCGTTAAGCGGCTCAAGCGGCTCCTCCGGATTGCCTGCGACGTCAGAGCCGTCCGCCTTCGGACGCGAAGCGGCCGGTACATTAAGGAACCGGTCCAAATACACGCTCACCGCGCTGTAATACACGGCCCGCATAAGCGGCGGGTGGGAGCTGCGACGCAGTGTCTCATGCACAGCGTGAGCATGGGTGAACGTATGCAGCACGGCGATCCAGTCTCCGAAATCGTTCTGTGTATGGAACCGGACGATGCGCTCCGCCGCCGCCAGAGCCACAAGCTGCGCCAGCTGTACCGGATCTCCGCCTTCCGTAATGACTCCGGTCAGCAGGGTCGCCGTATCCAGCGGCTCATCGCCGAGCAGCGCCTCCAGGATCCGCTCCTCCTCGTCCGTTCCTAGCGGCCTTCGGCTGCCCGGCGCGGCCGCTTCCAGCTGCCCGAACGCCTCCTTCAGCGGAGCCACCAGGTTGACCGGCGCCTGCCAATGGTGCAGCTCCTCGCTGCGCCGCGGATTGGACAAGAGCGGCACAAGCGAAGTCAGGATCTTGACCCTCTGCCCGGCATCCGCCCAGCCCAGCGCCTCGAACGCTTTGTTATGAAAATCCAGCGTATGCCCGCCGTCCAAATAGAAGTGATCCGTGACGGCCAGCAGCATCATATCCGCCAGTTCCTCGTCCGTCGCTCCCTTAGCGATGGAGGTCAGCAGAATCCGCTCCGCTCCCTGCGTATCCCGGACCTCCACACAATTCCGGTACCAGGCGGTCAGCCGGTCCTGAGCCGTCTCCTCACCCGGCAGGCGGCTGAGCGACCGGTGCTCCGCTCGGCCCGAGCCGCTGCGTGCGACATGGAGAAGGCCTTGATAGAGCGCAAGGATTTGGCCTGTGCGATCCAGCTTCGGCAGAACGCGGGTCATGGCGGTCAGAATGGTCAGCCCCGAATTCCAGCCGCCCGCGAAGCCCGTTCCGAATTCGATGCCGATCCGGGCGATATCCGCCGCCGGAAAGCCGGATTCGAGCAGACCGACAACCGCCTTTGCGATCACGATGCCGATATTTTGCTCGAGCCCCTCCCGCAGACGATGGACGTACTTCTCGTAGGAACGCTCCTGACGCGGACGGGGATTCACCCACACCTCCCCGTTCTCGCATGTCACTTCATGCGACGGAACGTCGTCGGCCCAAGGGTCAAGCGTCCCGCCGCTGCATACATCGAACCGTGCATGATGCCAGTGACAGGTCAGAATTCCCTCGCACAGGTCGCCGAGATGAAGCGGAAAGCCCAGATGCGGACAGCGGTTATCCACCGCATACACCCGGTTTTCATGATAGAACACGGCGATTCCGCCTTTAATCACTTTAGAGCCTTCCTTTTGAAGCGCTTCCAACGTTCCCGCATAAATCCAATCCTCCGCTTTTTTCGCCAAACTCATCCCTGCATCTCCTCTCTTCCCGCCTGTTTTTCACACCCAATATCCAAATTTTAGCACACCGCTTCGCCGGTTGACGATGAAAAATTCAGCCTCCCATTGTACCCGTTCGGGGAACCGCATATTGATTAATATGATTCATTCGAAGACAATAAGGGTATATAACCCAGTGGGAACTATTTCAAACATCAGGGAGAGGGTACAATCCAATGCCAGGTTTGCAAATCAATCACCCGTCCTTCATCGAGCGGCTCTTCACCCATGCATCCACCGGGATCGCGCTCATGAAACCGGACGGCAAATGGCTTGAGGTCAATGACGCATGGCGCCGGATGTGCGGTTATACGCGGGAGGAGCTCGAAGGACTTACACTGCAGGATTTAATGCATCCGGAGGAAAGACCTCGTCTTCCACAGTTGCTGGCCCAGGGCACTTCCGGGATCGAAATCCGGCTCGCTCCCAAACATCAGGGCGTCCTGTGGACCCTCTTCCAGGTAACGGCGGTTCTTGAAGAGCCGGGACGGGACGTTTCTTACTATATTCTGCAGCTTACCGATATATCCGGACACAAATCGGCTGAGCAGAAGGCCGCCCTCCTGGAACGGCAGAACCGGCTTCTTTCCGAGTATACCCGGGATGTGATCTACCTCTGCTCACAGGACGGCATTCTTATGGATTGTTCCCCTTCCCTTTTAGAGATACTCGGTTATTCGCGCGGAGAGCTAATCGGCAAGCCCGAGGACTTGCTGCTTCACCCGGAAGATCTGTCCCGGCTGCGGACAGCCAAACCATCGGCCGTGGAATCGCAGCGGTCGCGGCTCCTGCATAAAGCCGGGATGTATTTGTGGTTTGAACTGCAATTCAAAGTCCTCCCGGACAAGAGCGGAGGCGAGTTCCGCATCAGTGTCGGCAGGAAAATATCCGAGCTCAAGAAGACAGAAGATATGATCCTAGAGGCCCATCGCATCGCCCTCATCGGCAACTGGGAATGGGATGTGGTTCATGATGAGGTCACCTTCTCCGAGCAGCTGTACCGGATCTCCGGCATCCCCCGGAAGCCTGTTCAGCGGCCGGAGGACCTGGTTCGGCCGGAAATCCGGGAAGCCTTTCTTATGGAGATCGGTAAAGCGCTGCAAGGGACCGATTTGAACTATGAAACCCAGATGGTGCAGGCGGACGGCACGGTCAAACACATGCACATCCGCGGGGTCGTAAGTTTTTCGGAAACGGGCCAGCCGATAAGAATGAACGGAACCATGCAGGACATCACCGAACTCAAGCAGGTCGAAATGAAGCTGCAGGAGATGGTCGAACGGTATACTTCCCTGAAAAAGTACAATCATGACGCGGTCTTCTCGATCGACATGGAGGGAAAGATCATCAATGCCAACAACATGGCGGTGAAGCTGACCGGGTACACCATCCCGGAGCTCGCGGGCTCCGAATTCTCCCGTCTGATCGGCAAGAACGATGTGATCCGGATGCTGTCCGCTTCGCTGAACGATGCCTCCGTGGAGAAAAGCATCGACAAGATGTATCACCGGAACGGCCGGGCGGCGGAAGTGCTCACCACGATCGCGCCGATCATCATCAATAACCGGAATGTCGGCTATTACGTGATAGCCAAGGATATTACCGAGCAAAAGGCGCTGATGATCGCCAAGGAAGCCGCCGAATCGACGAACCGGGCGAAGAGCGAGTTTCTGGCCATGATGAGCCATGAAATCCGCACCCCCATGAACGGCGTCATCGGCATGACGGATCTGCTGATGGAAACCACGACCCTCAGCGAGGAGCAGAAGGAATACCTCGAGGTGATACGCAAAAGCGGCGAGACGCTGCTCAGCATCATCAACGATATCTTGGACTTTTCGAAGATCGATTCCGGCAAGACGGATCTGACGGAGGAGCCGCTCGATGTGAAGATCTGTCTCTTCGAGTCGCTGGATCTCCTCTCGCACAAGGCGTCCGACAAGAACCTGCAGATCACTTATTCGCTAAGCCAGGATATCCCCGCTGTTCTTATGGGCGATGCCAACCGGCTCAAGCAGGTATTGCTGAATCTGATCGGCAACGCGATCAAATTCACGGATGCCGGCGGTGTTTCCGTCTCTGTCACCAAGCTGGAGCGGTCCGATCATAAGGTTAAACTGCTATTTAAGGTAACCGACACGGGAATCGGGATTCCGCGGGAGAAGACGAACCAGCTGTTTCAGCCGTTCTTTCAATTGGATAATTTCATGACCCGGCGGTCGGAAGGTACGGGCCTCGGTCTTGCCATCAGCAAGAAGCTGGTGAACCTGATGGGCGGGGAGATTTGGATCGAGCCTACGGAGGAGCCCGGCTCCACGTTTATGTTTACCGTATCGATGAAGGAGCCGGACCACCGCTTGAATCACCTTGACACGCGACCGGCTTGCGAGGAGCCGGCCCCTCTGCCGTCGCTTAAGGTGCTTGTCGCCGAAGACAATAAAATCAACCAGCTCGTCCTGATCAAGATGCTGGAGAGCCAGGGGCACAGCGTTAAGCTCGCGGAGAATGGCGGCGAGGTGATTGAAGCGGCGCTGGCGGAGCCCTTCGATCTCGTCTTTATGGATATTCATATGCCGGTGATTAGCGGCCTCGAAGCGGCCGAGGCGATCAAGAGCAAGCTGCGGCCGGAGGACTGCCCCGTCATGATCGCCGTCACCGCCAATGCGCTCAAGGGTGACCGGGAACGCCGCCTTGCCTCCGGCATGGACGAATATATCAGCAAGCCGATCAGCGACCGGGCCGTGAATGACATGATCCGGAAGTTTTTTGCGAACCGGCGCCGGGCGATATAAATGTAAGGAAGCCGTAAAATCATTGAATTCCGAAAAGAGCAGATGCCCCCGTCTGCTCTTTTTTATTGAGGATTAACGCAACTTTCCTTCATTCAACGCGTCCCAATAAATGGATTTTTTATCAAAAGGAGGGCCGTGAATGAAGAAATGGAGCTTGATTCTATGTTTACTGCTCATCAGCTTCGCAAGCTTGGCCTCTGCTTCCCCGTCACAAACAGCAAATGCAGCTTCCCATAACGATATTCCCGGGACGATAAGCCTCTTGGAAACCACCCCGCTGTATCCGGAACCCAACGAAGCCTTGGCGCCCCTGGCCGCGCTCAGCCCGCAGGATGTAAAGGTGGTCTCGGTTCAGCCGGGAAGCGGCTGGGTATACCTATCCACAAGATCCCATATGGATTCAAATCCATACTACATGGCTAGGGGATGTATGGATCAAGCTGGAAAGCCGAAAAGTCGGGGCGATCCGTCCGTTAGCGGCTCGATCTGGAGTTGGCGGCGGAAACCCCTCTGTACGACCGCCCGTATCGTGAAGGCGCCAGCGGAGCCGTCCTCTCTCCCCAAACGGTCCATGCCAAAGCGGAATTCGTTTCGCCTTCCGGGTTCTATGCGATCCAAATTGAAACCTCATGGCTCGGTGACCAGTGGTTGATCCAGCCGGAATTAAACTTGGACGGAGCCCCGGTATCATTATCAATAACCGATGCCATAAGCCCGAATTACGGTGACTTGATGACGATTCAAGGAGTTCGTATCATCCGGCTGGGAGACCGTTCCTTCGTTCAAGGACAATTGGTTCTCAAGGAAAATGCCTGGAATGTCGGAAGGGCCAATCCCAAATCGGTGGAGTACTATGTTTCGGGAGTGCTAAGTTTGTGGAATGAGACAGGGGATGTCATCGTTCGAATCCCCTATGCCGTATATACGATGGCGGGAGAAGGCCTAAATCAGCCTCTGCTTTGCTGCCCGCGGACACGGCTCTATCCTCTGCTGTATTTGCAACCTTGCAAGATACGTTTCCGCGTTATTTCGGTCTTCCGGTTCCGCCCTCGCTTAATCTGAAGGATCCGGAGGGCAAAGTATTATTAGGAATTCAGCACAGGAAGGAAACCAAAGATTACACCGTCGCAGAGGCTTGGATCAGCGGGAAACTGCCAGGACTTCATGAATACAAACTGACACTGACATTTTATGACGAGAATCACCGCCTACTCGGAACCTCGCATGTACGGCAGAAGCTTCTAGGCCCGAAGGAGGAGGCGGGCCCGGATGGCGGCGGCCCCAACAAGTTGATCGATATTGTAGGAAGAGGGAGCTGGTCGAACTACAAAGAAGTGACGGTTCAAGTCGATCAAGTGACCGGGATCAAAGCTCAATAATTAATCCTTCCTAGCTGTTGGAGACTCGCATCGATGCGGGTCTCTTTTGTGTGCTGCCCTCCTTCTTCCAACCCATCCTTGTGCCTGAAAATTAATTTTTATTTACGACAAAAATTGTCACTATTACCCGCTATAATGAAACTAAATCAAGCATAAGGAATGGTGAATCCGATGAAAAAGTTAACCGTGCTGTTTTTTCTGATGATGTTTGTGATCGGGACGGATACGTTTCTGATCTCCCCCTCATCCCCACTCTTCAGGAGCTGTACGGCGTCCCGACGGAAATGTCGAGTTGGATGATTGGGGCCTATACGCTCGGCGCCTCTCTCTTCGCCCTTATCGCCGGACCGCTGTCCGACGGCTGGAACCGGAAGAAAGTCATGCTGTTCGGCATGACCGCTTTTGCCGTGTCGACGAGCCTGTGCGGTCTCGCCGCGGATTTCTGGTCCATGTGCCTGTTCCGCTTCCTGGCCGGCGTGAGCGCCGCGTTCACCGCGCCGCAGGTATGGGTCGCCGTCCCCGCCTTGTACCCTGCCCCGAAGATCGCCAAAGTCATGGGCATCGCTTACGCCGGTTTTGCCGTCTCCCAGCTGTTCGGCATCCCTGTGGGCGACTTCCTGGCCGCCGTCCATTGGTCTTATCCGTTCTTTGCCATCGGCGGTGCTTCCCTGCTCCTCGCGGCGGCAATTCTCTTCTTCCTGCCTGACCTGAAGCCGAAGATGGAACAAACAGCGCAAACCTCCGTTCTGAAGAGATACGTCCCGTTAATCTTGAGCGGGAAAGCGCGGGCGGTCTTCCTGGCCTATCTGCTCATCCATCTCGGGAGCAATGCGGCGTTCGCTTTTACGGGAAAATGGATGACGGACCGCTTTCACCTCTCGGTGGATCAGGTGGGGTACATGATCATTTTTATGGGACTGGGCAATTTGCTCGGCAGCATGAGCGGCCGGCTACGTCATCGGCGCGTTCAACCGGTTCAACACCATGGCGGCGGGCTTTCTCCTGCTCATCGCGGTCTATATCGCTCTGCCCCATCTGCCGTCGATTGCAGCCGTTGCCGGTGCTTACTTCGTCATTTTCTTCATCCTCGGGATTCTCTTCCCGCTGATCATTGCGATCCTGAGCGCTCTTAATCCGTCCATCCGGGGAACGATCTCCAGCTTGGCGAGCTCCACCATGAATATGGCGACGACGCTCGGCTCCTGGGCCGCCGGCCTGCTTTATACGGTGTTTCACGGTTTCTCGGCGGTAGGTGTCTTTACTGCGGTCTGTTTGGCGGGTTCGCTGCTTACTTTTATCGCCAGCGGGGTGCTTGCGTTGGAAGCGAAGGCCAGGAGAGAGGCTGTATCTTAAGCGTTCCAAAACCCGAGCAGCGTTTCCATCAGCATCAAGATCAGCAGCAGTTTCAATTGAGGCTTGGGATAGATGCGGACAAAAACAAACGAAAACAGAAGAAGCAGCACGTTGTTGCCGTGGCAGAGGTATTGTAAAGCCGCCGACTCCAGGCTGACGTTCGCCATGATCAAATTCAAAGTGGCGCCGTTAAAGAGGGCCAGCCCGCCGCTGATAAACCACATTGATTCCTTGCTGAAAAGGGGGTAGAACCTCGGGGTAGCCAAGATATGAACGATTCCCAGAACCATGAGGCATAGAGACACAATCAGGTGAACGGTTTGCATAGAACATCTCCTCTCCAAAACATACGGTATCGTATGTTTTGGTGTTTTTTATGTCCCTAAGGGTCCGGCGGCCACGTTAGGGACATGAATCATTTATAGAGCTAATAAAAGTTTGAACAATTTCTTGGCATCCACATGCGCATAAGCCTTAAAGCGTACGATCCAGCCGACGTAAGTAAAATAAACCAGCCTGGCCCGGTCCTTCGCTTCGGAAGGCGGCAGGCCTTTTCTTTGATACAGCAGGGAGATCCCGTTCATTCGCTGCTCTTCAATCGCTTCCAGACGGGATGCCACGGCGGGGTCCTGTCTGGCCCACTCGTAAACGGCGGCCTCCATGCTTTTATTCTGATGGATGGTGAGCTCGAACAGCTGTTCCAAGGTGAAATGCTCCTTCTCCAGCTCACGAAGGATCCGTGTCGTCGCATCACTCTCCCAATAATCGATCATGGCATCCAGAAGCTCTTTACGGTCCTTAAAATAGTGATAGAAGCTTCCTTTGCTGATTTGCAATGCGCGGGCCAGCGGTTCAACCCGGACTTCATGAATCCCCGCCTCAGCCAGCCTCTGCAGTCCGGCCTTAACCCAATCTTCTCTGGTTCGCTGCATGGTTCACCTCAAACATACGGTAGCGTATGTATTTGATCATACCATCTTATGGAAGCCGCATCAATAAGCGCAGCGAAAAAAAGCCGGCGGCGCCACCCGGATCTTCTCCGCATGGCCGCCGCCGGCATGATATTGGAATTTCGTTCCGCCTATTCCTCGTAAATCTTCGTCAGCATCGCGCCGAGCTCCTGAAGCGCTTCTTCCTCGCGCTCCCCGCTGACTTCGAGCGTCACCTCGTCGCCCTTCGCCAGTCCCAGGGCCAGCACGCCGAGCGAGCTTTTGCCGTTGATTTTTTTCGTCCCCTTAATCAGGCTCACCTTGCAAGGAAACTGCGTCGCCGCATGGACGAACAGCTTCGTCGGACGCGCATGAAATCCGGACGGATGAAGGACGGTATAAGTTTGTGACAGCATTAGAATGCACTCCTTTGTTCAACGAATTGTTTGACTTCTTCCTGTGTTCCCATGGCCAGCGCTTCTTGCGCCAGCGTCTCCCATTCTTTCTTGGACAAACGGCCGACCAGCTCGCGTGCCGGCAGAACGGAGGAGGCGCTCATGCTGAATTCATGGAGGCCCATGCCGAGCAGCGCGGAATCGCCGCCTGGTCCCCGCCATCTCGCCGCACATGCCGGTCCAGATGCCGGCCCGGTCAGCCGCTTGAATCACCATATTCACCAGTCTCAGGATCGACGGGTGATAAGGCTGGTACAGATAGGCCACGGATTCGTTCATCCGATCGGCCGCCATTGTATATTGGATCAGGTCGTTCGTACCGATGCTGAAGAAATCAACTTCCTTGGCAAAGGCGTCCGCGTTCAGCGCCGCGGCCGGAATTTCGATCATCATCCCGACTTCGATGTTACCCGCCACCTCGATGCCTTCCTGCTGCAGCTTGGCGCGCTCTTCTTCCAGGATGCGTTTCGCTTCAGTCAGCTCGCTTAGGACCGCGATCATCGGAAACATGATGTTCAGCTTGCCCGCCGTGCTCGCCCGCAGCAGAGCCCGCAGCTGGGTACGGAATATCTCCTGCCGGTCCAGACAAAGCCGCAGGGCGCGGAGACCGAGGAACGGGTTGCTTTCCTTCGGCGGCTCCAGGTACGGCGGCTCTTTGTCCCCGCCGATGTCGAGCGTACGGATGACGACGCGCTTGCCGTTTAATTTCTCCAGCACATGCTTGTAGATCTGGTACTGCTCTTCTTCCGTCGGAAGCGAGCTCCGCCCCATGTACAGGAACTCCGTGCGGAACAGGCCCACTCCGTCGGCGCCGTTCTCCAGTACCTTTGCCAGATCTTCGACAGCCGCCGATGTTGGCCGCAAGCTCCAAGGATACGCCGTCCGCCGAAGCGGAGGGTCGCTTCGCCAGCTGCTTCAGCTGCGCGCGGCGCTCCTCGTAGCGCTCTTTCTTCCCGCGGTATTCCTCCAGCTCTTGCTCGGAAGGATCCACGATGAGCTTCCCCTCCGTCGCATCCAGAATCACGACGACGCCGTCCGGGATAGAGGCCGCCGCGCTCCCTGCACCGACCACGGCCGGGATCTCCAGCGAACGCGCCATAATAGCGGAATGCGACGTGCGGTCGCCGATTTCGGTCACGAAGCCGCGGATATAGTTCAAATCGAGCTGCGCCGTATCCGAAGGCGTCAGGTCTTCCGCAATGACGATGACCTCCTCGGAAATGCCGGACAAAGTGGCGTAGGGCCGGCCGATCAAGTGGCTCATGATCCTTCCGGAGATATCCTTCACATCGGCCGCGCGTTCGCGGACGAGCTCGTTATCCATCTCCTGAAGCATTTGAACGACGTCCGCCGTTACTTCGTAAAGCGCAAATTCGGCGTTTATTCCCTCGTCCGCGATTTTATCCAGTACTGCGTCGATCAGCTCGGGATCTTCCAGTAAAAACAGATGCGCCTCGAAAATCTCCGCCTTCTGCGCACCCAGTCTTTGCTCGGTCAGCACTCGGATTTCCTCGATTTCGCCCTTGGCCTTCTCCACCGCTTGCCGGAATCTTGCGGCTTCCGCCTCCGGATCGGCGACCGACTGCCTTTGCGGAATATGCTCCTTATTCGCAAACCGGAACGCCTTCGCAATGGCAATCCCGGGAGAGGCGGCGACGCCTGTCAGTATACTCGCCATAATATGTTCTCCTCCCTGTCCTGAATGTTCCCGTCAGGACGGCAGGCCGCCGCGGGTCGCTCTCAGGCGGCTTCGATCCGCGTCCTGCCTTCTCTTCTATATTTAAGAGCGTTCAGCGCCCATCTGTTCATAGTTCGCCAAAATCAGCCGGTTTACCGGATGATCCTCCGGAATAGAAGTAATCTGCGCCACCGCACGCTGGACGCCTTGCTCCCGGATCGCCTGCTGCAGCTCGGCCGATTCCGGATCCTCCGGGTAATCGAAGCGCAGCGCCGCGGCCATTACTCTCGCCAGTTGCTTCGGCTCGATGCCCGTTTCATACGCCTGCAAGGCAGGTCTAACTAGACGGTCGTTCGGGGACAGCTTCCGGATCGGCGAACGGCCCACGCGCGTCACTTCGTCGGTCAAATGGGGATTACGGAAGCGGCCGATGATTTTCGCAATATACGCGTTATGCTCCGCTTGATCGAAGCCGTAACGGCCGACCAGCACGGCACCCGTTTCGTGCAGCGCCGCCTTGACTTCGCTGACGATGCTTTCGTCGGCCATCGCCTGCTGGATCGTCTCGTAGCCTTGGAGGTCGCCGATATAAGCGGCGGCACAGTGGCCCGTATTTACCGTAAACAGCTTGCGCTCGATGTAAGGGACAAGGTTCTCGACGTAATGGACGCCTTCCACCGGCTTGTAGCCCGGGAACATGGCCGAAGCGTCGACGACCCATTCGTAGAACGGCTCCACCGTCACCGCCAGCGGATCTTCGTGGTGCTGGATCGGAACGATCCGGTCCACAGCCGCATCGGGGAACGCTACCGTTGTGTCAGCCTGCGCCCGGACCGCTTCATCCAGGTGCCCGTACACATGCTCCCTCAGCTGGGTGCTTTGCCGCCGATTGCATTCTCGCAGGCGATCACATGCAGCTTGCCCGCACCATTAGCGATGCGCTGCTCGATCCCCGGGCGATGCCTGCAGCAATATGCTTCAGGATGCCCACGCCGACAGCGGTCGTCACCAGATCGGCCTCCGCCACAGCGGCCGCAACGGTATCCAGGTTCGTCCCGTCGATGGCCGTAACGCCCTTGACCTGCAGCGCCGCTCGGCGTCATCCGCCAGCGTTACCGTATATTCGCCGCGCCGCTGCAGCTCTTCCACCAGTGTCCGGTTCACATCGGAGAAAATCACCTCATAGCCGGACTGTGAAAGCAGCAGTCCGATGAAGCCCCGTCCGATGTTGCCCGCGCCAAAATGTACGGCCTTCATTATTCTTCCATCCCGCTCTCGAAGATTTCGATCATTTCTTCCGGAGTCGATGCTTTCAGAATCCGCTCCAGGTTGTCGTCATCGGAACAAATCATCGCAACGTTCGTCAGGATGTCCAGATGATCGTCGCCGACCGCCGCAATGCCGATAACGAGATGCGCGATATTGCCTTCGCCAAAATCGACGCCTTCCGGCACCTGCACGATGGACAGGCCGGTGGACTTGATCGTTCCTTTGGATTCGCTCGTTCCGTGCGGAATCGCAAGCCCGCCGCCCATGTAGGTGGACAGCGAGTTTTCGCGCTCGATCATGCTGTCGATATAGCTCGGCTCGGCGTGTCCGGCATTCACCAGCAGCTGGCCGGCCAGACGGATCACCTCATATTTATCTTTGACCGTTACATTCAACTTCACTTTATCTGCGGAAAGGATACTCATGTTCTCTTCACTCGCTTTCTGTTTTCGTATGGAAAAAGGCCCTCAGGTTCGCCGTCAAATAGTTCCGGATCGATACTTCGTCTCCGTCTTCAAGCGACTCGATCATCTCCTCGTCGAGCAGCATCGCGCTGATCTCGCTGAGCACCTCCAGGCTTTCCTTAGCCAGGTTCCGTGGGGCCAGCATGAGCAAAAACCGGCTCAGGCTCGAGGGCGGCGCCGTACCCATGGCAAGCGGTCGCGTCAGCCGGTAAAGCGACAGGGACGGCCGCTTCACGTCCGGGCTGCGGGTATGGAACAAGGCGAGGGCGGTACCCGGAAGCATCTGGTCGCCGCTTTGCTCGCGCTGCAGAAGCTGTTCGGTGACCCGGGATGCGTCGGTCAGCACGCCCGCTTCCTGTTCATACCGGCAGGCTTCCCCAGGATCCCGGGGAGGCCGCCGCTGTCATCCCGGATGCGGACGACTTTGAACTGCTCGACCAGGCGGACGATCTCATCCAGCGTCTTTCGCAGGCTGATGAGCTGCTCGAAGCCGGACCGGGAGGCGACCCCGCTTCGCCTTCCATTGAGCCCAAGTCTTTCCCCGCCGCCGCTCTGTCCCTGATGAATGTCCGCGACCCGTCTACTTCCTCCTGCGGGAGCAGGGGCTGACCTTCATGTACTGCGAAGGCTCCAGCGGCAGGTCAATGGTCGATATGATGAAATCATAGTTGTCCTCCGGAATCCGGGACGCCTCATACCACGAAGCGCGATCGACGATTTCTACCTGCGGCGACTCCTTCTGCAGCCGGATTTGCAGCATCTTCGAGGAGCCGATGCCGCTGGTGCACACCACGACAGCCCGCACATGGCGGCGCAGCTGCTTCAGTCTCTCCAGCGACGCCCCGAAATGCATGACGAGGAATCCGACTTCTTCATCCGGCACCTCCAGCTCGGGAAGCGCGGCATCGGCCGCTTCGCGCACGACGCCGAACAGGCCGCTGTAATCCCTGTGGATCTGCTCCAGCGGCGGGTTGCGGATCCGCAGGCCGTCGTTCAGCCGCTGTACGGCCGCTTTCATATGATCGAATAACCCGTCCCGCAGGGATCGGTCCTCGCTGAAATCGACACCCATCGCAAGCTGCACATGCCGGATGAGTGTTCGAACCGCCGCCGACAGCGCCAGATCGTCCCCCGGCAGGGACGACAGGTCCTGCCGCCTGGCCGCATCGAGCAGCTCCGCCAGGTATGCCGTCTCGGCCGGAGGGAAGGAAACGCCCATCCGTACCGACAGCGGCTCCGTGAGCCGCCGGGCATCGCCTTCATCCTCCGGCGCCACCGCGCCTTGCCCGGAGCCTCCGCCCCCGGATCGCCTACGGTCCTTCCCGCCCGAATCCGCTGCAATGCGATCGCAAGCCGGATCAGCAAATCGGTATAGGCGCTCTCGCTGAGCCGGCCGGTCCACTGCTCTTCCCAGTCCCAGAGGACGCTCTCGATCTCCGCTATATGCGCCTTGCCCGCCAGCTCGAACAGCTTCCGGTCGAGCGGGTGAACCGGCCGGTCTTCCCGGCTCTCAATCAGCTCCGCGTCGTCCAGCCTCAGCTTGATCAGGCTGCCGGATTGTACCCCGCGGCTGTTCCTCCCCGCCGGACAGCTCGACGCCGTAGCCTCTTTTGCGGACCAGCGTTACGCCGAATTTGCGCACCCAGCCCTCCAGCTCATCCAAATCTCCGCTGACGGTCGGCACGGTTACCTTCAGATCATGCGCCAAAGCAAACAGCTTAACAGGCTCTGCGTTCTCCACGAGCCGGCAAACGATATAAATCTGCCTTTCTTCCGGCGTCAGCTCCGCCTCCTCCGACGTATACACCATGCGGCGGAGTTTCTCCAGCCCCGCCTTATCGCCCTGCGACCGGATGCCGGAGCCGGATTTCTTCAGCGGCTGAATGCCCTGCGCCCGCAGGAACCCCTCGGCCGAAGCCAGCTCACGGTGCACGGTTCGTGAACTGACCCGGATGCGGGCTGCAATCTCCGCCGCGGTGAGATCACGGTCGCTCCGAAGCAGAAGCTCGAGGATTTGGCGGGTTCGGCTGGATATGTTCATGGGCAAACCTTCCTAAACGATAGAATGGCCCTTACGCCGGAGAAGACACTCCAGCGTCAGCGACCTAAGATGGTAAGGACAATAATCAGGTAAGCCGTTCAACGAGCTCGTCGTATTCCGGGCTCTTCAGGAAATTATCGATGGAGATATGTTCCGCTTGCGGCGCCTGACGACGCGCCCGGTCGGTCAGGGACTTATGCGTGATGACAATATCCGCATCGGCGGGAATTTCGCTGATCGCCGTGTTGATGACGGTAATGTTCGAACCGGCCGCTTTCATTTTCTTGCGCAGGATGGAGGCTCCCATCGCACTCGAGCCCATGCCGGCGTCGCAGGAGAAGACGATCTTGTGCACGTCTTCCTTCGCTTTGACCACTTCGTGCTGCGTCTCTGCGGAAGCGACGGCCGCTTGAATGCCTGCATCCGACACCGCCGCTTTCGCCGCCGCCGGTGCGCCTGCCGCTTTCATTTCTTTCATGCGCGAAGCCGCTTGCTCCAAGTCGTCGTCTTCCGCGCCTTTCTTGCTTGCCTTCAGCGACGGAGCCGCTACGAGGAAGGAGACTACGCCGGCCGTAAGTACGCCGCTAAGCGCAGGCAGCAGACCGCCCTTCGGCGCCATTGCGATGTAAGCGAAGATACTGCCCGGCGAAGGAGGTGCAACAAGACCCGCTCCGAACATCGAGAACGTGAACGTCCCCACCACGCCGCCGGCGATCGCCGCCAGGATCAGACGCGGATTCATCAGGATGTACGGGAAGTAAATCTCGTGAATCCCGCCGAAGAAATGAATGATCGCCGCCCCCGGCGCCGATTGCTTCGCAGAGCCGCGTCCCGCCAGGATGTAAGCGAGCAGGATGCCGAGCCCCGGACCCGGGTTGGATTCCAGCATGAACAGAATCGATTTACCCGTACGGGACGCTTCGTCCAGTGCGATCGGGCTGAGCACGCCGTGGTTGATTGCGTTGTTCAGGAACAAAATTTTAGCCGGTTCAATGATGATGTTCGCCAGCGGAATGAGATTATGATGCACCAGGAACTGCACGCCGGCCGAGAGTAGCTTCGTGATCTGCTCGATGACCGGGCCTACGCCGGAGTAAGAAATGAGCGCCAGAATCGCGCCGATAATGCCGAGCGAGAAGTTGTTGACCAGCATCTCGAAGCCGGACTTGATTTTCCCTTCCACGGACCGGTCGAACTGCTTCAGTACCCATGCCGCGAGCGGTCCGCAGATCATGGCCCCGAGGAACATCGGGATATCCGTACCCACGATTATCCCCATCGTCATCAAGGCACCGATGACGCCGCCGCGCTGCTTGTGCACCATCGTTCCGCCCGTGTATCCGATCAGCGACGGAAGCAAATATTTGATCGTCGGATCGACAAGTTTCGCCAAATAGGCATTCGGAATCCACCCCGTCGGGATGAATAGCGCCGTAATGATGCCCCAAGCGATAAATGCGCCGATATTCGGCATGACCATCCCGCTGAGGAAACGGCCGAACTTCTGAACGCCTACCCGAATATCGCCTGCTTGCCGAATTGCTTTTTACCTGTTCCATATTCGGATCCCCTGTTCCCTAAAAAATGAATCGGGATACTCTCCGGTTCCATTCACCTTATGAAGATGTCCTGAAACGATCAGCCCCGATTTTAACGTTACAGAAAGTTTAAGTCCACTAAAGCATTAAAGCGGGCTGCGACTTTCTGTACCAAGAAAACCTACCTTTAGATCGCGGTCGCTCATCTTTGAAAAGGCCTCGATAGAGGTTTTCTTATAAAATCGCTTTCTTTATCGAGCGGCGGATATCGTCCGCTGCATATTTATCGTAAATCAAACCCGCGCTCCGGACAATGAAAGGAAAACTCTGATTTGTCAACCATACTATTGACATAATTTTATTTGTTCATTCAGAGGTTGGGGATGAGTGGGACATGAGGGCTGCAACATTTCGGGTTCTTTTTCCATCTATTTAAATAATAGGAAAACTCGCGGGAAGCGGAGGTTACTATGAGTTTTACGGCAGGTATTGCCGCACTGTTGATTGCCGTAACATTATAAGGACTTGACAGCGCGATTCCATTTGTGTATATTGCATGTAAGTAAGTACTAACAAAACAAAAAGGCAGGAACGAATCGTGAACCAAACGGTGAGCACCGGCGATAAGTTGATATTGGCGGCGATCGACCTGATTGCGGAGCAAGGGTACGACGGGACGACGACGAAGGAGATCGCCAGCCGCGGCCGGAGTCAGTGAAGTGACACTGTTTCGGCATTTCGGCAGCAAACAGGCGCTGCTCATCGCCGCGTTCGAACGGTACCATTACGCCGGCGATATGACGAAGCTGTTCAACGAGCGGCTGACGTGGGACGTGCGGACGGACCTGCTGTTGATCGGACGGACGTATCATACGATCATGAACCGGAACCGGAAGCCGCTGGATATCGTGCATAAGGGCGGCGACCGCCTGCCCGAGGAAGTGCGCAAGCACGCTTCGCAGCATCCGGTCCAACTGAAGCCGCTGTTGACGAACTATTTCTCGACGCTCCTTGAACAAGGGAAAATCGCCTCTATCGATCCGGAAATTACGGCCATGTCGTTCATGTGGATGAATTTGGGGGCGTTCAGCAGCAACTTGATGGAGAAGTCGAATTCGGACGTTACACTCGACACGTTTATCGAGCGGAGCGTCGATCTTTTCGCTAGGGCGCTGGCTCCCTAGTTTTTTCTTGTACGAATTGTAAGTTAGTACTTACAAACAATGAGATGAAAGGATGTTGTCCTCATGCAGGTGTCTTCAAAAGAACTCGCCGGTCGGCGCATCATGCGCGTCATGCTGTTCACCGCCGTCTTCAGCGCGATGAGCGTGTTCACGTTTAACATCGTGCTGCCGGAACTGAGAGCGGAGTTTCAAATCGACTTGGCTCAGGCAAGCTGGCTTTCCTCCGGTTATCTTCTCGTTTATGCGATTGGAAGCGTCGTCTACGGGAAGCTGGCGAACCGATACCGGCTGAAAAATCTGCTTACGTTCGGGCTGATCGCGTTCGCCGTCGGCTCGCTGGTCGGCTTTGCGTCGACGGTATTTTGGCAAGCATTGGCCGGCCGACTCCTGCAGGCGTCCGGCGCGGCGGTCGTCCCGGCGGCGGCGATGCTCATTCCGATCCGTTACTTTCCGCCGGAGCGGCGAGGCGGGGCGATAAGCATGACCGCCACCGGCTTGGCGCTCGGCACCGCGCTCGGACCCGTCGTGGGCGCGGCGCTGCTCGCCGTCCTGGATTGGCGATGGCTGTTCGTGCCACCCGTCCTCGTTTTGGCGTTGGTGCCGTTTTTCCGAAAATACGTGAACGACGAACCCTCCTCGAATCCCGGGAAGCTCGATTGGCCCGGAGGCGCGCCGCTTGCCGCGACGGTCGCGCTCGCGCTGCTCGGCGCGACCTATTTGTCGGGGTGGTTGTTCGCGGCGGCCGGCCCTGATGCTGACCCTGCTCGTTTGGCGGCTTGCGGCCGCATCCGAACCGTTCGTGCAGCCGGCGGTCTTCCGGAACCGGAGCTACTCGAGCGGTCTGGCGATAACGGCCCTGATTTCCTGCGTCGCAACCGGCATGGCGTTATTGCCTCCGGTACTACTCGCCGACGTCTACGGGCTGGACTCCGAATGGATCGGCTTTGCGCTCGTGCCGGCCGCCGTCGCTTCATCCTTGCTAAGCCGCACCGGCGGGAAGCTGGCGGACCGGAGAGGGGACGCCCGCTTGTACACGCTCGCATCCGGGCCGCTGATGCTCTGTTTCGCGCTGCTCGCCGCGTTGTCCGGCGCGGCGCCCGTTTGGACGATTCCGCTCTTCCTGATCTTCGGCAACGTCGGCCAGACGTTCATCCAAGTCGCCGTCTCCAACTCGCTGTCCAAGACGTTGTCGAAGGAGCAAGCCGGCGTCGGTATGGGGCTGGTCACGTTAACGAATTTTATCGTCGGCGGCATGGCCGCGAGCGTCTACGGCTTGCTGCTCGAGATGGATGCGCCCGGCTGGAATCCGCTCGCCGCCGGCGCGAACGCCGGGATGTTCGCCAACGTGTTTTTAGGCTTCCTCATCCTTCACGCGGGATTACTCGTGTATTACAGGATGCGGTTCCGCCCGAGCCGGCTTTCCGAGCCGCGACTGTCGGCTGAAAGGAGGTGAAGGAGCATGACGAATACGGACGATACGGCGCTGGTCGAGAAGGTTCGTTCCTGGCCCGGTGTGTCGCTACGCCCGCATCGGTTCGGCGGGACGGAATTCATCGTGAATGAGAAGGAAATCGGACATATGCACGGTGCATCCCTCGTCGATTTGATGCTTTGCCGAAGGCTGCGCGCGACGAAGCGATCGGGCTCGGCAAAGCGGTACCGCATCACGTGCCGCCGGAAACGAACTGGGTTTCGGTTCATCTGCGCACCGAGACGGACGTCCGCCACGCACTCGAACTGCTTCGATTCAAATATGACCTGTTGGTCTCTTCGGAGACGTAGGCGAGACGGCTCGGATAGGTTGGGAAATACAACGGGCCGGCGCTGGGAGGTCCACGGCAGTTCGCCTGCCAAAGCTAAAGGGACACGGAAAATTCCGTGCCCCTTCCCTGTTAGCGGACTGCGCCGCCCAGCCGCCTGCCGTGGCCTAACGCTTTCGCATCCATCCCGCGCTTTCCATCATAAACGAGCCGTCCCCTGCTGAGCGTAGCGGCGACTTTACAGCGAAAATGCCTGCCTATATACGGGCTGATCTTATGGCGGTAAAGCAGATCGCGCTCGCGCAGCTCATAAGGCTGATCCAGATCCACCAGCACGAGGTCGGCATCCGCTCCGATGCGGATCTCCCCTTTGCGCGGGTGAAGCCCGAAGCGTCTGGCCGGCGCATAAGAGAGCAGATGGCTGATCCGCGTTAAAGGGATGCCCCGCTTCAGGTGCCCCTCGTCGAGCATCAGCTCCAGCGTGCTTTGCGCCCCGGAAATGCCGCCCCAGGCCGCAAAATAATCGTCCGTCTCCTTCATCGCAGCCGGACAGGGCGAATGGTCCGAAGCGATCATATCGATATGGCCAGACGCCAGCGTACGCCACAGCCGTTCCTGCTCCTCCCGGCTGCGCAGCGGCGGCGCGCACTTGGCGGCCGGGCCGATCCGCTTCAAATCTTCATCCGTTAAGGTCAAGTAATGAGGGCACGTTTCCACCGTCACATCCAGCCCTCTCCGCTTCGCCTCGGCAATGGCCAGAACGGCCGCTTCGCTGCTAATATGCACAAAATGAACGGGACAGCCCGTCTTCCCGGCATAAAACAGCGCCCGGTTCACCGCCTCCAGCTCCGCCAGCACGGGACGCGAGGCCGAATAATCGTCCGCACCGGCCGCCCGTTGCGCCCGCTTGAGCTTCGTCAGCCCCGCTACGAGCGGCTCGCTCTCGGCATGCAGAGCCAGTACGCGGTTCATGCGCGCAATCCGCTTCATGCCCTCCCACAGCGTGAGATCGTCGGCTTCGCGGAAAGCCTCCTCTCCCGGATCGCCCGGCGCGGACATGAACGCCTTGAAGCCGATAACGCCGGCCTCGTTCAAAGCCTCGAGCTCCTCCAGGCGGCCGGGCACCAGCCCTCCCCACAAAGCGTAATCGACGTAAGATCGGCCCTCCGCCGCTGCAAGCTTCTGCCGCAGTGCGGGTACCGTTACCGTCGGAGGGATGCCGTTGAGCGGCATGTCGAAGTACGCCGTGCAGCCGCCCGCGGCCAGAGCGGCGGACCCCGAAGCGAAGCCCTCCCACTCGCCGAGGCCCGGTTCGTTCAGATGCACATGGACATCGATGGCACCCGCCATGACGACCAGGCCTGCGGCGTCGATGATTTCATCGGCTTCCCCGGCGAGGCCGGAGCCGAGCTGAACGATCTTCCCGTCCTTGATGCCAATGTCCAGGACAAGGACTTCATCCCTCAGCACGGCCGTTCCGCCGCGAAGAAGCAGATCCGCCCGCCCGCTCATTTCAGTTCCGCTTTGATCAGCGCCGGGTCGACCGCTTTCAGCAGGCTCAAATCGTGATAGGAATCCGCCTTGGGAATCGACTTGATATTGCCCACGCTCATCAAATACTCACCGACGGCCGAACCGTTGCTTCCGTTCACATAGCTGTCGGTCACTTCCATGGAGTATACATTCCGGCTCATGATCTGCTTCAGCTCGTCCTCGCTCAGATGCAGCTCCGGCGCCAATATTTTAATCGCCTCGTCCCGGTTCGAGTTGATGTAGTCGGTCGCCTTCTTCAACCCGCGCAGGATCGCTTTGAGGGTGTTCGGATTCTTCTTGATAAAATCGTCCGAGGCCTGCATCGTCGTATGTACGCTCATCCATTGCACGTCGCCTTTCTTATCGGGCAGACTCGCTCTTCGTACCGCTGAACAGGAATTTGCCGCCGCCCTGAATCGCCTTGGTAATGAAAGGCTCCCAACACGCCATCGCATCGATGTCGCCCTTCTGCAAAGCGACTACCGCGTCACTCGGCGCCAGATTCACATACTTGATCTTGTTGACGTCCACGCCCAGCTCCTTGCCCATGTTCTGAATCGCGATCTTCACATCGGCGCCGTTCGGAATACCGATCGTCTTGCCTTCCAAGTCCTTGGCACTCTTCAGCTCCAGCTTCTTCGAACCGACGACAGCCTGCGTACCGGCAATTTGCGCCAAGGGAGCCACGATTTTGACAGGAACATTGGTTGATTTCAGAATGATGTCCATGAAATTCGTCTGAATGCTGACGGGGCGCGCGCTCCGGCAACCATCGGGCCGATATCCGGTCCGCTCTCGATGAGCTGACTCTTCACATTTAAGCCGGCTTCCTTAAAATAGCCCAGCTTGTCCGCAATGATCTGCTGCGAGGAAATTTGCGCATCGCGCACGCCTACCAGCGTGACCTCCTTCATCTCCGGAACGTCACTCGCCGCGCTGGGAGCCGAAGTCTTGGTGCCGGCGCTGTCCGCGACCGGAGCCGTCTTGGCGGCCGTACCGGCATCCTTCGCCCCGCAGGCGGCGAGCAGTAGAGCGGCGATTGTGAGCACAGGCAAAGCTTGAAGCCATTTTGCAGTTTTCTTCATAGGGTTCCCTCCGCTTTTATCTTAATTTATTGAAGTCATGACCCGCCCGGCGCTTACTTCTCTACAGCCTCCCTCATGCCTCCCTTCCGCCAAGCCAGCACCCTCCTCTCCACAAGCTGCAGCAGGAAGGAGAACAAGCTGTATTCGAGTCCGATCAGGATGATCGCTACAAACATGTTGGATATCTTAAAATAGTTCCGGGCATCCACGATAATATAGCCGAGCCCGGACTTCGCCCCCATCATTTCGGATACGATCAGGGCGGAGAAGGACAGACCCAGGCTGACCCGCGCCCCGACGATAAAGTTCGGGATGGCCGAAGGGATCATGACCCGCGCGAAGATCTGCCTCTCCGACGCGCCGAGGCTCATCGCCGAGCGGATCAGCGCCATGGGCACGGATTTGAAGCCGTCCAGCGTATACACCAGCACGGGCACGAACGTCGTCCAGGCAATGAGCAGCACTTTCGGAAATTCGCCGATCCCGAACCAGATGATGAACAGCGGCAGCAGCGCCAGCGCCGGAATAGGGCTGAGCAGCTGAAGCACCGGAGCGATCCAGCGTTCCACCGTACGGAACTTGCTCATCAGGAGACCGAGCACAATGGCGAGCACGCATCCCAGCACGAAGCCCGCCGCGATCCGGATGGAGCTGGACACCAGGCTTTCCGTGACGAGCCCGGTCTTGGCTAAGTCCCACGCATCGGACAAGACGAGCGAAGGGGGCGGCAGGAAGAGGGGATTAAACAGAGCCGCCTGTTCATTGATCCGGGCAAAAAGCTCCCAAGCCGCAAAAAACGCGATAAACGGCAAAGACGTTCCATTTTTCGAAAAATCCGCTTCGGGTTCCCCTTCGTTTCACAGGCGGGGCCGCCCTCCTCGCAGAGGAAGGAAGAAATTCAGTTTCGCTCACAGCTGACGTTTGCAGCTCACTCATGGAACCGGCACCTCCTCCTCGTCCTCCATCAGAATCCGCTCGATGCGCCGCATCGTTTCGCCGAAGCCGGGTGAATCGAAGGACCGCGGATGGGCGATCCCGATCTCGAAGGTATCGGCGATGACCCCGCCCTTCATGACTACGACCCGATCGGCCAGGAACACCGCTTCGCTGATGCTGTGGGTAACGAACAGAATCGTCGGGTGCAGCTGGTCGCAGATGCGTCTAAGCTCCCTCTGCATCAGGTCCCGGGTCAGAATGTCGAGCGCGCCGAACGGTTCATCCATCAGCAGAAGATCCGGGCTCCCCGCGAGCGCCCTGGCGATCCCGACCCTCTGCTTCATCCCTCCGGACAGCTCGCCCGGGTACCGGGAAGCATAAGCTTCGAGACCGACCAAGGCTAGAAATTCCTTCGCGATTTCTCTCGCCTTGGCTTTCGGGACGCCCTGCACCTCCGGCCCGAAGGCAATATTCTCCAGCACAGTGTACCAGGGAAAGAGCGCATGGTCCTGGAACACCATCCCCCTCGATTTGGACGGTCCCTGCACCGGCTCCCCGTCCACCCGAATCTCGCCCTCATCCGGCAAAGAGGTAACCGGCCACCATGTTCAAGAGCGTAGACTTGCCGCAGCCGCTGTGGCCCAGAATACAAATAAACTCCTGTGCGGCCACGTCCAGGTGAATGTCCTTCAGAACGGCGGCATCCCCATAGCTCTTTCCGACCTGTCGGACGGACAGCTTCATCTTCATTCCCTTCACCTCCACATTTGATACAAGATTGTATACAATGTCGTGCGGAACAACCCCCCCAAAAAAGTGAAGCCAACCTCTGAAGCCTAGTCCAATTACTTTTGGGAGAGCCCCCGGTTAAACACAGGAAATGCTTCGCATAATTTCCTGATAAATGGACCCCACCCTTCAAGGCTTCAACGTCTCCTCGGCATTGGACTTGAAAATGTCAGCCAAAGACCTCGGCTCGGTTGCCGCTTCCCGGAAATCCAGATACGCCTCGATTTGCCTCAGATGATCGGTCATGAGGCGCTCGGCAAGCCCATCGTCACCCTGGCGGATCGCCGTCAGAATCCTTTCATGGTCATGGCAGTACATGTGCTGCCGGTTCCCGTAAAACGCAATGATCACATAGGTCAGGGAAATCAATTCCTCCAAGTACCTGTAGTAATAGAAGTTGCCGGCGAGCTCGGCGATTCTCAGATGAAAGTCCCCCGTAATCCGCAAGGCCCCGAAAACATCACCCTGGACATGCGCCTCATGCTCCTCCTCAAGCGACCGTTTCAGCTGAACAAACTGCTCCGCCGTCAAGGTGCGGCATACCTTCTTGATCGCGGCCGCTTCCAGCACCCTGCGCATCTCGAACACTTCCTTCGCTTCATGAACGGTCGGACACGAGACGAAGGTGCCTTTGTAAGGAATGACGGTAACGAGCTTCTCGCTCGCCAGCCGCCGCAGCACATTGCGGATAGGGGTCCGGCTGACACCGAACGATTCGGCCAGGACATCTTCGACGAGTCGCCTGTTGGGGCGCAGCTTCTGCTGGGTGATGGCGTCTTTAATCGCTTTATAGATCTCCGTTTCCGTCGCTTGCAGCATATCATCCGTTCTCCTGTAGGTAATGGCGAATCTCTTGTATGCAATTGTAATGTACATGTTAGATTAGTTTCAATAATTATGTGATTTATGAGTTGATTTTTATAATTTGTTACAGAAAAATGCGCTGAAATTGTAATCCCTAATAATAATTGCGGTTGTTTGAGCTCGTAAAGATCTTTTTATGTAATGTTTATTAACATTCGTTTTGGGGATATATGGATAAAAAAAGAGACCCCCACCTTCAAGGCAAAAGCAACGGTGATCCAACCGCGGAACTGGTGGACAGCATAAAGCGGGTGCTTGCCGGGGTGTTAGCCAAGTATAGTTAGGAGAGTGAAGCTTCCATTCCGATAAAAAAGGACGGTGCCGTTCCCGGCATCGCCCTTCACTCCGCTCCACTCGCTGTTGCCCCGCTGCTCTCTTCCTTGGATCTTTTCCAGTCTTCATGAAGCTCCCTTACTTTCTTCCATAACGCGTCCCGCTCCAAGTCGCTGTAAGCAACCATGCGCTCACCGAATACGTCGCCCAAGACTTCAAGCCACTGCTGTTTACTGTCCAGCTCCGTCTTCTCCACGCCGCCGGCCCCGCGTTTCGCCCATACGCGACCACGAAGCTCGTTGCTTCCGTCCTCATGCCTCTGCCTCAGAAGGAACGTCTTCATCCACGGGGAATCGGCGGACCGGCTGTAAAATTCATGCTTCGGCTTAAATTCTTCGATCCCCTCGACCACCGCAGGGTCAAAATCGACTCCGGTAAACGTCCCCTGAGGGTCATGCTCCATGCGCCAGCCGCCGCTGGCCACACCGGACTCCACCACCTTATAAGTCAACGGGCCCTGCTTGTAGGTGCCGTGAAGGAGCGGCATCGGCTCAAAGGGCATATCGCCCAGCCCGACGTCGACAATCCAGGGTTCTTCTCCCGATTGTTCGCCGGGCAGGGCCACCGTAACCCCCAGATGAAACGAATTGATCCGCGGCGCCTCGCCGAGCGGCTGCACACCGGCCCGATGAAGCGAAACCTTGTACCCCAGAGAGCGAAGCAGCGTGCTGAACGCCCCGTTGAGATGAAAGCAGTAGCCGCCCCGGCCGCTCGTGATTAGTTGAACCGATTCGCGGAAATCGATTCCGGCCGGTCTTCCCGCCACGATGTCGACGGTCTGCCAAGCAATATTCTTCACGTGCGCTTTATGAAGCTCGAACAAATAGGACTTGGTCGGGGCTTCGATCTCTTGGATCCCGATTCGTTCCAAGTAAGCCTTGATCTCCTCTTGTGTCAACCTCATTTACCGGTCACCTCGAATTTATGATTCAGGACGGCCCCATCGCCGGTCCCCGTTCTTGAACGTTCATCCGCGACGGGCTGATCCTTCTTGCCGCCTGCTCCGGCAGACTTCCGGCTGACCAGAAATACTCCTCCGAGAATGAAAACGAGTCCCGCGAGCAGGCTCCAATGCAGCTCTTCGCCGAGCAGCGCGCCTCCCCAGACCATCGCACTCGCCGGGATCAGGTAAGTTACCATTGTGGCAAATTCCGGACTCCCCGCTGGACGATGAAATAAAAGAGAATGTACGCGACGCCCGAGCCGAACAGGCCAAGACCTGCCAAGGCGGCGAACGCAGCAGGCGACGCCAGGTGCGAGAGTGCGACCGGCTCCGCCATGAACGCGATTGCTCCGCTGCCGAGCATAGAACAGAGCAGGGTACCGAAGGTAATTTGATACATCGACAGCCCTTGCAGAAGACGTTTGGACAGCTGGGCTCCGAGCCCATAAAAGAACGATGCGCCGACCATTCCGGCAAAGCCGAGCGGATCTATGGAAATCACTGTAGAGGAGCCTATACCAAGCAGGATCGTGAGCCCGATGAGGGCGACACCCACGCCCAGCCACTGCAGCCGGTGCGTGACCGCCCGGAAGAACACCGCCCCGACCGCCAGCGTCCATAGCGGCGTCGTCGCATTGAGGACAGCGGCCATGCTGCTGGTGATTCTCGTCTCGCTGAAGCCGATGATGGCCCACGGAATCGCGGTATTGACCAGAGCCATCACCGCCATCGGCACCCAGGGAATGCGCCTGAATGCGAAGGGCTTCCGCATCGCCAGCATGACCGCCGTGATCACGGCAAGGCCCATAGCGGACCGGAGACAGGCGATCGTCCACGGCCCGAAATCGTGCAGGAGGATTTTGATAAAGTAGTAAGACCCACCCCAGATAAGGCTGAGCACCAATAAAGCAAGATAAAGCGAACGCGGCATATCGGCCCTTCTTTCGTCCAGCGAAATGGCTTCCTGTTATTGCCGGAAGCTGCAATATCACCTTATAATAAATCTGACCCTTATGAAATGGTCAGATTGCATGTTTATTAAAAGACAGATACAGGAGGAATCCCTGTGTTCGATATTTTACTGTCCGAGCCGACCGGCCAGCCGCTGTATATGCAGCTGTATACGCAGATCCGACGTCATATCCAAAGCGGCCTGATTGCGGACGGCGTACGCCTGCCTTCCGTCCGGTCGCTGCAGCAGCAGGCTGAACATCAGTAAGACCCCCATCGAAACGGCGTATCAAATGCTGACGAGCGAAGGGTATGCGGTCAGCCGTTCGCGTTCGGGACTCTACGCGGTGAATCCGCATAAGACACCGCTCCCTTTGCGGATTCAAGACGCGCCTTCCGCTTCGCGCCCGCGACCAATCATCCGGAAACCTTCCGCCGCCGGCTACCTAGCGGATTTCGACCCGGCGACTCGTCGATCAAGACCTGTTCCCGGTCCGGACCTGGAGGAAAATGGTGAACGATGTTCTGGGAACGGATGCGGGAAGCTTCTGCAAATACGGGGACCCTCAGGGGGAATACGGGCCGCGCCTTGTGCTTTCCGATTACTTAAGGAAGGCCAGAGGAGTGGTCTGCTCTCCCGAGCAGATCGTTATCGGCGCCGGCATTTCTTACAGCTTCGGCCTGCTGACCAAGCTTCTTGCAGGCATCCGGCATGTGGCCGTGGAGGAGCCCGGCTTTGCGCCGGTAAGGAAGCATTTTACCTTGAACGGATTCGAGCTTGTTTCGGTCCCCGTTCACGAGAAGGGGCTGTCTTTGGAGGAGTTGGAACGAAGCCCTGCGCAGGCCGTCTATCTGACTCCTTCCCATCAATTTCCCACCGGCGGCGTCATGCCCTACGCCGAACGGGAGCATTTGCTCCGCTGGGCGGACGAGCGGAACGCCTACATCATCGAGGATGATTACGACGGGGAATTCCGGTACTTCGGCAAGCCGATCCCGTCGCTGCAAAGCCTCGACCGCAATGGACGGGTCATCTACATCGGGACGTTCTCCAAAGCTTTTACACCGGCACTGCGCATGAACTACATGGTACTGCCCGCCGATTTGCCGGACCGGCTGCAGAGCCTGCATCATCTCTTGATGAGCCCGTCGCGGATCGATCAGCTTGCCATGCAGCGCTTTATTGAGGAGGGCCATTGGTACCGCCATATCCGGAGAATGCGCAACGCCTACCGGAAAAAGCACGGCCGGTTAATCGAGCCGCTGCAGGTCCATTTTGGAAACCATATAGACATCACAGGACACAGCGCAGGGCTTCATATTCAAGTCACGGTGAGAACCCGAAGCTCCGCTGAAGAGCTCCTTGAGCGGGCCGCCGCGGAGGGCGTGCGGATCTATGATCTTCGCCATACCTGGGTAAGCCCGCAGCGAAGCGGTTACCCCAAGGTGTATCTGGGGTTCGGGGGAATTACTGAAGCCGATATGGAGACCGGCGTCCGGTCGCTAAGCAAGGCCTGGTCCGGCCTGCTGGAGGAAGCGCCGGAGCGCCCGTTGTAAGCGGGGAAGCAGGATGGAGAAGGTCCGGGCGTTCCCCGGAAACCGGGCTTCCTGCATCTGCGGCCCGCCGGCGTGTCCTCCCCGGCCCACAGAAACCATGCTTGCCATGCAAGCCCTGTGCCCGCATGGCAAGCATCTCAGGAACGCTTGGCCGATGCGGACAGCCAGCCCGACAGCATGCAGATATCGGATTCGGAAGCGTGCCGCAATACGAAGCCCGTGCCGGATTTGCCCGAGGCCAAAGCGACTTTGAAGGTTGCGAGCTTCTTCCCTTCCTGAAGCGGATTCCGGGAAACCCGGTGCCACTGGATGCGGGATTGCAAGATCAGCACCCGATGTCTCGAGAATCCGCCGAACCGGATGGAGAGTCGCCCCTCCTCTCTGGACCAGGCTGCCCGGCGAAACCGCAGGTTTCCTTCCCACCATGCCATGAGCGGAAGAACAAGCGCGCACCAGCTCCAAACGGTTGGCAAGAGGAGGATGACTCCGGCGACTATACACAGCCCCAGCAGGACAGGAAGCGTTATGTAACCGGCGCGTGCCTTGCGGTCAACGGAATGCCAGGTTTCGGGCAGCCGAAAGTCCGGCAAGAACGTTTCGAACAATCCGGGAAGCTCCGACACGCGTACGAGCGGAAAAAAGTCGGCCGTCTTCTTCTCCCCGTCCGAACTTCCCGCAATGACCACACGAACGGCGACCATGCCGAACGGCTTGTGCAGCGCATTTTCCGTGATACGTACCGCTTGAATGCGCCGGAGCGCGATCACCGTCCGCTTCTTCTCCAGAAATCCCCGCTCAATCGTAAGCGTATCCCCCGCCGCTTCCAGCCTGAAGCCGTAATCCAGAAGAAAAGCGGCCGCAAAAGCGAGCGACCACGACAAGGCCACAAGGATTCCGATCACCCCCGGTATGCCGATGTCGCCCAGCCGGTCATACATTCGTTCCCATAACTCGCTGCCCTTCAGCCACTCGTCCCAAACTTTCAATCCGGTGCCGGCCAATGCCAGCCAAATGACCCCGAACTTGCCGGTCGACATACTGACTGCAAGCGCACGGCCGAACGGCGACCTTCATACTAAGCTTCTCCGGAACGTTCCCTTCCGTTTGGCTCAGGATAGGCCCGGATGCTGCCGAGGCGATGGTAAATCCGAGAGCTTCCTGAATACGGGCCGCCTCCGCAGCCGAAATGGAGCTGAGCACCGCTTCGGGCTTACCGTCCCCGCCGGCCGTTTCCACCTCCAGCCGAATCAGGCCGAAGATGCGATCGTACAGGCTGAGCGTCGTATTCATCGACTGGATGCGTTCTCTGGGAATCCATAGCTTTTTACGGACCCACAATCCATGCTCGATATAAAGAAGGCCCTGCTCCACCCGGTACATAAAACGGCGCCAGCGCAGCCAAGCGAAAGTGATGAGCAGGATGGCGGCCGCCCCAATGATCAAGGCGGTCAATAAGAAGCGGCTGATGTCTTGCCCGAGCAAACGGTCGCCGAGCAGAATACAGACCGGGATGAGGGGAAGAAGGCCCGAGAGTTCTTTCCCCGACCGGAGGATAAAATAAATCATCGATACCGGATGCAGCCGCCGCCCTGAAGTCATCGGTTCATGTTCAGATCTCCTCATCGGCAACCCCCGCCCAGTCCGAAATTTGTCTGCGTACCTGTTCGGCTTCTTCCTCGGATAAAGCAGGAATATGATGACTGCCGGCCGCCGTGGAGAAAGTAACCGTCGAAAGCCCGTAATATTTCAGAATCGGCCCCTGCTTCGAGTCGACGTGCTGAATGCGGGACATCGGAATCAACGTTCGCTTCCGAACCCAGATCCCGTGATGGAGTTCGATCTCCTTCTCCGCGATGGCATATTGCCAGGAGCGGTACATCCATCCCGGTACAACCGTCAGGTCCATTACGACGAGCAGAGCCACTACCGCCGCCGTACCAGCGGCAATCCATACAGGCCAATCGTAACTTGCCGTCAAGATGCCCAGCACCGCGACAACGGCAAGACCCCGGCGCCGATCATCCACCCTTCCATTCTCCATGCCCGAACCGCTCTGGAATCAATACGCTTCATCATTTTCTATTCTTCCTCCTTGACAGACTTGGTTTCAGAGAGCGGTTTACGGACGGCGTCCAGAAAAAGCGACACCAGCTCCCGCGAATAACCCGGGATGTCCAGATCCGGATTCGCTACCAGACGGTAAGCAACGCCGTCAATCGCGCTTCGAATGGCGGCTGGCGGTTACGCGGGCGGACAAGGCGGTGAACGCTTTGAACTCCCCGGTTTCCTGTCCCCATTGCAGCAGTTCAATCAAGGGCTCCAAAATCGGCTCTTCCGAGGAGCCCGCGAAGCGGGGTTTACCGTCTGCCGTACGGGCGTTCGTTACGATCTCGGCCAAGGCGACAATGTGGTTGCGGTTTCCTTCCAGAAAGGCCAGGTTCGATTCGATGTAAGCCTTCAGCATGCTGCCGGGGTCGTCTCTCTATCGATCCTCGGTGCCATGAACCGGGCCGCCGCCTCATACACTTCGGTGACGATCTGATCCATCATCTCGTCTTTGCTTGCGAAGTGGTACGTGATGACCCCTTTGCTGATGCCTGCGCGCTTGGCGATTTGCCCGATGGAAGCTTGCGCGTAACCGAACGCGGCTACCGTCTCGATCGCAACCTCCAAAATCTGTTCTTTTCTCGTTTGCTCGTTCACAGCCGGTTTGCGGCGTTTAGATGGGTTATTATTTTTCATAGTTCAAATTTTAGTACGATCGTACTAAACTGTCAATCGGCTTTTTTCCCGAGTCCCCGCACAGCTCGGAATGACGCACAAATAGACCGCGTTGATTCGGCGGCACCGTCCGGATTACCATATTGTGGTACATATAGTTGATGCTGTGTTATAATTGACCAGTCGTTGTGGTTCTTAATTATATAATTATGAGGAAAATCAAAAGTGGAATTGTATGCTGTCCATCTAAAAGAGCTTCCCACGGAAGAAGTGGTGTCCGCTCTCATGCCGCTTGTTCCAAAGGAAAAGACCGAGAAGTTGCGCCGGTTTAAATTCAAGGAAGATTGCTGCCGGTCGCTTGCGGCTGAGCTGCTGATCAGGGTGATCCTCGCCGGAAAAACGCGGTTAAAAAATCGAGAGATCCGTTTTGGCCGCAACGCCTACGGCAAACCTCATCTAACGGATTATCCGCTCCATTTCAATCTATCCCATGCCGGCCATTGGGTTGTATGTGCGATCGACGAAGCTCCGATCGGGATCGACATTGAAGAAATCAAGCCGATCGATCTGACGATTGCCAAAAGATTTTTCTCCCATGTGGAATGGATGGACCTTGAACAAAAGCCGGAGGAAGACAAGCTGGGCCGCTTTTATGATTTGTGGACGCTGAAGGAAAGCTACATGAAGAATATCGGCCTCGGCCTTTCGATTCCCCTGAATCAAATCTCGTTCACGGTAAATGGGGAAATATCCGATTCAAGAATGAATATTCCCGTGAAATCCGGCATTTTAAACAATATCCTATAGACGACTCGTACAAGCTTTCGATTTGTGCCTGCAATAGTAACTTTCCTGAGCGCATCTCCATCCGAAGTTTTGCGGAACTGGCGCAGGAATCCGTTCGGCTCCTGTCCGAATAAAGAAACGGCAATCAACCGATTGCCGTTTTTTGCTCCGCCGTGCTTCCGTATAATTGGTTGTAATAAGCCCCTTGTTCGAGCAATTGCCGATGCGTACCTTGTTCTACAACCGTTCCGTCGCGCATGACCATGATCCAATCCGCTTTCTCCACGGTGCTCCGTTGATGGGCGATCAGAATGGTCGTCCGCCCTTCCATCAGCTGGTTAATAGCCTGCTGCACCCAGTATCCCGATTCGGCATCCAGTGCGGACGTCGCTTCGTCCAGCAGTAGAATCGGCGCGTCTTTGAGCAATGCCCGGGCGATCGCAATACGCTGTCTCTGTCCGCCGGATAGAGCTTTCCCCCGCTCTCCCACCTGCGTCCGATACTGCTCGGGCAGTTCTTGAATAAAGTGGTGCGCATAGGCCGCCTTGGCCGCCGCAATGACTTCCTCCGCCGTCGCCTGAGGATTTCCATAACGGATATTGTCCTCAATGGTTCCGCTGAACAGGAACGCATCTTGCGGCACATAAGCAATGCACCTTCGAAGCTCATCCAAGGTATAATGTCCGAGCGGCTTGCCTTGAATCAGAAGCTCCCCGCGCCAATGGGATAAAAGCCGAGCAGCGGCTTAATCAGCGTGCTTTTGCCGCTGCCGCTGGCGCCCACAATCGCGGCGGTTTGGCCCGGGAACACTTGTAAGGAGACGCCGCTAAGAACCCTTGTATCCGGCTGGTAGGAGAAGTCAACGCTTCGAAACTCCACCATCGCCGGGGAGAACGCGGAGGAAGACCGGGTCTCATCCGAAGAGCCGATTCGCTCCGGCTCCTCCTCCTGATCCATGATTTCCTGCAGCCGGTGCGCGCCGGCTAACGAGTTCTGCGCCATCGACAGGATCGTTCCGAAATGCATAATGGCGTGGGTCAAGTTGATTTGCAGCACGGCTAACGCCGCGACGGTGCCCATCCCTATAAGGCCGTAGGCATAGAGCAAACTGCCTACGACAATCATTCCGCAAAACGTGACATAGCTGATAAAATGGTTCACGGTCGCCAGCATGCCGTTCTTCCTGGCGATTTGCGTCGCCACCTGCGTCACTTGGCCGTTCAGGCCTGCATACTGCGTATAGATCGGCCGGATATGGAACAGTTTTACAAGCTGTATTCCTCCGATAAAGTCTGAGAATTTCTCCGCCAGCTTGCCCTGCGGCCGGAGCGATTGCTCGGACAGCGTACGAATCTGCCGTACGAACCGGGCGCTGACCGCATAAGAAATCAGCAGGACGACAAGCGAAGAGCAGGCGAGCGGCCAATGAACGATAAACATCATCACCAGAGAGCCGGCGCCGATGATGACTTGCAGCAAGAAACACGAAATAGACACCGGAGTAGGTCACTTCCAAGGTCGAGAGGTCGTTATTCATCCGCGAGACGATATCCCCGTTATGCGTCCGCTCCAGGTAATCCTGCCGGAGCCTGGAGAGTTTGCGGTAAAGCCGTTCCCGGATTCCCGCTATCGTCAGCTCTACACTGCGGCGGTACATATAGGTGAAACTCGGAGCGACGAAATTCACAAGCAGCAGGGACCCGGCCAAAATGAACCCGGCCCGGTACACCAGCGAAACATCCCGCGATTCCGCGAAATCCACGAGACTTTGGACGACCAGACTGAAGGATACCAGAAACAAGCTTTGCACGACCGTACCGACACTTAGGCCGACGAAATAGCGAATTTTATGGCTTCTGCTCATGAAGTTCAAGATCGAGCCGAGTTCCTTGACATAGGCGATCAGGTCAGCGGCCTTCACGTGCAGATCACCTCCTTGCTTCCTGCTGCGCCGGCTGTAAATTCCTGATGGTACAAGCGGGCATACAGGCCGTTCCTCTCCAGCGACTCGGCATGGCTTCCCGCTTCCGCGATTTCTCCCTGCTCCATGACCCAAATTTCATCCGCCTTCTCGATCGTGGACAGCCGATGTGCAACGACCATCGTCGTTCTGTCTTTCATAAGGACGTTCAGCGCCTCTTGAACATAGAATTCAGACGCCGTATCCAGCGCGGATGTGGGTTCGTCCAGCAGCAGGATCGGCGCGTTCTTGAGAAAGGCGCGCGCGATGGTGATCCGCTGACGCTGTCCGCCGGACAGGCGCCCGCCCCTTTCTCCCACCTCGGTCTGGTATCCTTCCGGAAATTCCATAATGAACGAATGCGCATGGGCCCGTTGGGCCGCCTCCATCACCTCGTCCATTGTCGCATGCTCCCGCCCGTACGCAATATTCTCGGCAATCGTGCCGCTGAATAAATACGCATCCTGGGTCACGACGGCAAAATGGGAGCGAAGCTCACTCAGGCCGCCGCTTCGAATCGGTTGGCCGAAGACTTCAATCGTTCCTTGATCTTCCGGCAGGGGATAGAACCCGCACAGCGGCTTAAATACCGTGCTCTTCCCCGCCGCTCGCGCCGATCAGCGCTATGGTCTTCCCTTCCGGTACCGTAAAGCTAAGGTTTCGCAGCACAGGCGGCTTATGATCGTAAGCGAACGTAACGTTGTTGAACACGATGGGCGGATGATCCGTTCTTGGGATCGGGTGACCCTCCTGATTCTCGGCGGGTCGCTTCAAGATTTCGGTTATCCGCTTTAAAGCCCCTGTCATTTGGAACGTATTCGTCACCAGGGTCGGAATATGCCCGAGCGGCTCCAGACATAAATTGAGCAGGTAAAGAAAGGCGATCAGCTCTCCGGCGCCGAACTGACCTCTGGAGATCAAATAGCTTCCGTAGATCACCGAGAAGATGATCGGACTAAGCATCAATGTAAACAAGAGCGGATCGATCCAGGCCTCCCGTTTATGCACGGCCAGCTTTTTTTGCAGCGTCAATTGAAGATACGACTCGAACGAACGAAACAGCGACCCTGACAGCAGGTAGCTTTTTACAACCGGCATGCCCCCTAGTGTATCCTGCACAATAGCGTTCATCCGCCCCATATGGGACTGCGCCTCTTCCGTCAGCCGCTCCATTTGCTTGCCCACCCAATGCGATACAAGCAAAGAAACGGGAACCAGCAGCAGACTGAATAAGACGAGCCGCCACTGGATCCAGATTAAATAAACAAAGCGACCGATAAACAGCGACGGATGGTAAAACCATTGCGCCAAGTCCCGGACCATGAATTGCTGAATCATCTGCAGGTCATTGCTTGACCTGGACAGCATATCGCCGGAGTGCTGCCTTTCGAGATAATGAACGGGAAGCTTTCCGATATGGCTCATCAGGTGGTCGCGGATATCTTTCATGGTCAAGGCGCTGCTTCGCTCCGTTCCGAACGCCATGAAATATTTCGCGGGTACGCCGACGAGAATGATCGCGAAGATCGTTAAAACAAGCCGTACAGCGAACTGCCTCGTTCCATGGTCCGCTTGCGCCGTTAAATTTTGAATTAAACTCCCCGTCCAAACCTCGATCACCGCCGCCGCTATGGCGGAAACAATCCCGGCGATCATCCAGCCGATGTGGGGCTTCATAAATGTCAATAACCAAAGGAATGATTTCTGAAGGGCCCATCCGTCCTTTTGTTCCTGCACCGCCGTTTTGTCCCCCTTCTAAAACAACACCTTCCGGGCTTCCGCCGTCTGTTCGCTCATCCGGTGGATGATGCGCCGGATCACTTTCGCGTTTTCTTTCACGTAATCCTGAGCAAGCACGTTCTCATGGACCCCGGAAAGCTGATATTCCGTATAGTTATGCCGGGTCGATTCGTGCCACGACAATCCGTGGCCCGCCGCTCCGCGTTCATCGGATTGCTCCGCCTTTAACCCGTGAATGTTCGCTTGAACGGTTCCCGAATGGACCAGCTGCGCTCCATACGTCAGGTACGCCCGCACTTTATGCTCCACGCGCTCGCGAATGAACGGATTGCCGAGTAATTCCTTCTCCAGTCCTTCGGCAGGCTCAAGAATTTCTTTGATGTCATTCTCGACTTCGTCCGGCGGAGTCGGGGCTTGTTTATTCCGGGAGTCTACCATGATCAGATCCGATACGCGGTACCCTCTTCTCTCCATCGCCTGGGCCACTTCAAACATCAAATTGCCGCCTAAAGAATATCCCAGCAGCACATAAGGCGATTGCTCCTGGATGCGAACGATTTCGTCCGCGTATCGGTCCGGTATGTGCTCGGCACTTTCGATATCGTCTATAAAATCAATGGCGTAAAGCGTGCAGCAGTGATCGAGTTCTTTTGCCAGCTCCATATAGCTTAAGCCGTATCCGGCCGCCGGAGGGAAGCAAAAGACATTCATCGGGCCGTGCTCATTAAGCTTTATAAAATGATGGCCGCCGCGTCCCTCAGGTCCGGATTCCCAAATCTCATACGCCATCGCCTCAATCGTAGGATGCTGAAACATCTTCTGAAGGGGGATTTCGACTCCGGTTTCGGCGTACACCCTCTGAATTAACTGCATCAGGCTCAAGGAATGGCCCCCGAGATCGAAGAAGCTGTCCTTCACTCCGATCTTCACCGGCCCAAGCACCTCTTGCCAAATTCGCACGAGCTGCACCTCCTGCGGTGTGCGGGGGCTCTATATTCCGTTCCCGTCTGCAAATCCGCGTCCGGCGCGGGAAGCGCCTTGCGGTCGGTCTTCCCGTTCGAAGTCAGCGGCATCCGCTCCAGCTGAATAAAGTACGACGGCAAAGCATGTAAGCCGGCATCTCCTGCGACAGCTCCGCCCTCAGCTCGCTGACGGTCAGCGGCTTATCCGCCACAAAGTAAGCGCACAGTCGCTTCTCTCCGCTTCCGTCTTCCCGTGCGATGACGATCGCTTCCCGCACCGATTCCACCTTGAGCAGCTGCGATTCCACTTCGCCCAGCTCGATCCGGTACCCGCGTATTTTCACCTGATGGTCGATCCGGCCCAAATACTCAATCTTTGCCGTCCGGCGACCAGCGCGCCAGGTCGCCCGACTTGTACATCCGCCCGCCGGGTTCGAACGGATTGTCCACGAACTTCTCCGCCGTCAGCTCCGGCCGATGCAGGTAACCGCGCGCCAGCCCGTCCCCGGCCACATACATCTCGCCGGCCACTCCAACCGGGACGCACCGGCGATTGGTATCCAGCACGTACACCTTGAGCGTCGGGATCGGCCGCCCGATATTACTTCGGCCTTGCTCAATTTCCACTTCGGTTATTTCTTTGTACGTTACGTGCACGGTCGTTTCCGTGATCCCGTACATATTGATTAGCTGCGTGTTCGGGTATCGCGTCTTCCAATCCTTCAGCAACTGCGGTGCCAGCGCCTCGCCCCCGAAGATGACCTTCCGGATGCTCAGCTCCTCCCCGCCTTCCGCCAGCGCCTCGCGAAGCAGCTGGTAGAAATACGTCGGCGTTTGGTTCAGAATCGTCACTCGCCGTTCCTTCAGCGACTGCAGGAACTGCGCCGGATGTTTCGCCGTCAGCGCCGGGACGATCACCAGCCTGCCCCCGTACAGCGGCGCCCCGTACATTTCCCAGACCGAGAAATCGAAGCAGAACGAGTGGAACAGGGTCCACGTATCCGATGGTCCGAAGTCGAACAAGTTCTTGCTGTTGAACAATAGCCGGACGACGTTCTTGTGCTCGATCAAGGTTCCCTTCGGCTTGCCCGTTGTGCCGGAGGTATAGATGACATAGGCCAGGTCGGCCGGCTGATTGACCGGTTCCGGGTTGGAGCCGTCTCCCGCATAGGACGCCTCGTCGTCCAGCAGCACCACGGACCCCTCAAAGGCCGCTTTGTCCTGCAAATGCTTTTGAATAAGCAGCACCTGTGCTCCGGAATCGTCCAGCATGTAGCGGATGCGCTCCTCCGGATAGTCCGGGTCGATCGGCACATAGGCTCCGCCCGCCTTCAGGATCGCGAGGATGCCGACGACCATCAGGGAGCAGCGCTCGGCCATAATGCCGACGAGCTGGTCCGGCTTCACACCCCGTGCACGCAGCGAATGCGCCAAGCGGTTCGCCCTCTCGTTCAGCTCGCGGTACGAGATCCGCCGCCCTTCATATTCGACCGCCACCGCATCCGGATACCGCTCCGCCCGCTCCTCGAACAATTGGTGAATTGTCTTCTCCCTCGGGTAGTCCGCCTCCGTATCGTTGAATACAGCAAGAAGCCGATGCTTCTCTTCCTCGGATAATACATCCACATGGCCGAAGGCCAGGTCCGGCTGGTGCAAGACGACGGAAAGCGACCGAACGTAATGATCGATCGCCTGATCGATAAAGTCTTGATCATATCGAGCCGCATCAAAGCTTACCTGCAGATGAATGGAATCCTGATTTGAATCAAACCGGAATTCGGTATCTGTCCCATTTTTATGATTCCATGCGCCGGTATGTATTTTTGAATAGGAGATTACGGTATGGACCATGGGTTCGCCAAGCGAATTGGTTTGAACATTCATCTGGCGCACCATTTTTCGAAACGGTAGGTGCTGGTGCCGGACGGCCTCGCTGATAGACGTTTTGGTTTGGCTGAGCAGCGTTCTAAACGTGCTTTCGCCGTTCACTGTAATCTTGATTGCCAGAACTTCGTTGATCGGCGGGTTCTCCTCATCCGGCTCGCTGCACGTAGGCATGCCCGCAATCACATGCTCTTGACGGGTATAGGTGTGCAGCAAGCCACTCACCCCGGCCCATAAAATCATATAAACGGCCATGTCCGCCCCGTTCGCCATCGAGAGGATTTTGGCCGATAGCTCCGGAGGCGCTGTCCGGTGAATTGCACCTATGTTCCGCTTATCGTCAGAGATCCCTCCTTTAGGAATGGAGCGGCTGTAAGGCAAAAAGCTCATATGGTCTTCGGCGTTCAATGTTTCGTTCCAATAAGCTTCTTCCTTCGCAAAGACGGACTTCATTCGTAAACCTCCCCGTAGCGATGTGTGAAATACCCGGAGTGTGCGCCCGGAGAACGATGATAGGCACACACTCTTTTGGGATGATGCATTCCGGCCGGTTCCGTCTAGAATACGAATTCAACGTTTTCCAACGAACCTTTGCCGTTTGCAGAAGACGTATGGAATTGGATTTCGTTTAATTGAATTTCAGGGTGTTCGCAAATTTGTGAGAGTATGTGCAGGAAATCCTTCGACATTTTATGGATCATAGCCGGTTTGAACAGCTTCGTGCAGTACAGGAAGTCGCCTTTAACCACACCGTTATCTTCGGTCACGTACAGGGCTAAATCGAATTGCGCATCGTTCGTATGGTCGAGAGCATACGGAGCCGCTTGCAGATTCGCAAAGCGGGCCTCGCGGTCCTCGGTATTTTGCATGACGAACATCGTGTCGAAGATCGGGTTGCGGCTTGTGTCCCGTTTGACATTCAAGCGTTCTACGAGTTCCTCGTAAGGATAGTCTTGATGCTCGAAGGCTCCCAATGTGGTTTCCTTGACTTCCTTCAGGAAAGCAGGGAATGTCTTGTCCGCAGACGGATGATTACGGATGGCAAGCGTGTTGACAAACATCCCGATCAGCGGCTCCGTATCCGGATGGGTTCTTCCGGCGACGGGCGTCCCCACGATGATATCTTCCTGTCCGCTGTATTTCGAAAGCAGCACGTTAAAAGCGGATAGCAGAACCATATACAGCGTGCTCTCGCCGGCCGCCGCCAGCTGGTTCAATTGCTGCGTAACCTCGGAATCGACTTCGAATTCGACATGGGCTCCTTCAAAGCTGCGGACCGGAGGCCGCTCGTAATCCGTCGGCAAATCCGGCGCTGGCGACTCCCCTTCGAACTTTTGCAGCCAGTACGCCTCTTGCCTGCTCAGCCGTTCGCGCTGCGCTTCGGACTGCTTGCCATACGGCGTAATCTTTGTACTGAATCCGCAGAGCGGGAAGCTCCTCGCCATCATAGAGACGGGACAACTCATCCACCAATATTCCCAAGGAAACGCCGTCGGAGATGATATGATGCATGTCAACCATCAGTACGTGGCGGTCCCTCTCCAGCTCGATCAGTCCGGCGCGAAGCAAAGGCGGTCGCTCCAAATAAAAGGGGCGAACGAATCCGCGGACGATGTCCTCGGCCTCTTCTTGTGCAGCCCGGTGGTACTCCAGCGCAAATGCAGCCTCCCGGTGAACCCGCTGTACCGGTTCGCCGCGCACCATCTCAAAGCCGGTACGCAAAATCTCATGCCGCGCGATCAATTTCCGGAACGCCGCTTCGAATCGATCGCGATCGAGCGGGCCTTCGAGCGAAAGGAATCCCGGAATGTTGTAGCTTTGCTTCGCACCTTCCAGCTGATGCGAAATGAAGATCCGTTTCTGTGCCGAGGATACCGGATAGTGCTCTCTTTCCTCAATCACCGGTATGGGCGCATAGGATAAATGCTCCATCCCGGTAATCGCCGCGGCCATCTCCTCAACGGTCGGGAGCCGGAATACGTCCCTGAGCGGTAAATTGACGTTCAGCTCTTTATACAGCTTGTTGACCAATGCCGTCGCACGAAGGGAATGCCCGCCGAGATCGAAGAAATTGTCCTTCACGCCGATCCTCTCGACTCCGAGCACTTCCTTCCAGATGCGTACCAGTTTCGCTTCCAGCGGCGTACGAGGCGGAGTATACTCCGCACCGGTATTTACGCTTCCCTCCGGCGCAGGCGGCGCCTTGCGGTCGGTCTTCCCGTTCGAAGTCAGCGGCATCCGCTCCAGCTGAATAAAGTACGACGGCAAAGATATAAGCCGGCATCTCCTGCGACAGCTCCGCCCTCAGCTCGCTGACGGTCAGCGGCTTATCCGCCACAAAGTAAGCGCACAGTCGCTTCTCTCCGCTTCCGTCTTCCCGTGCGATGACGATCGCTTCCCGCACCGCTTCAACCTTGAGCAGCTGCGATTCCACTTCGCCCAGCTCGATCCGGTACCCGCGTATTTTCACCTGATGGTCGATCCGGCCCAAATACTCAATGCTGCCGTCCGGCGACCAGCGCGCCAGGTCGCCCGATTTGTACATCCGCCCGCCGGGTTCGAACGGATTGTCCACGAACTTCTCCGCCGTCAGCTCCGGCCGATGCAGGTAACCGCGCGCCAGCCCGTCCCCGGCTACATACATCTCGCCGGCCACTCCAACCGGGACGCACCGGCGATTGGTATCCAGCACGTACACTTTGAGCGTCGGAATCGGCCGCCCGATATTGCTTCGGCCTTGCTCAATTTCCACTTCGGTTATTTCTTTGTACGTTACGTGCACGGTCGTTTCCGTGATCCCGTACATATTGATCAGCCGCGTGTTCGGGTATCTCGTTTTCCAATCCCTAAGCAGCTGCGGCGCGAGTGCCTCGCCCCCGAAGATGACCTTCCGGATGCTCAGCTCTTCTCCGCCTTCCGCCAGCGCCTCGCGAAGCAGCTGGTAGAAATAAGTCGGCGTTTGGTTCAGGATTGTCACTCGCCGCTCCTTCAGCGACTGCAGGAATTGCGCCGGATGTTTCGCCGTCAGCGCCGGAACGATCACCAGCCTGCCCCCGTACAGCGAACCGCCCCGTACATTTCCCAGACCGAGAAGTCGAAGCAGAACGAGTGGAATAGGGTCCACGTATCGGACGGTCCGAAGTCGAACAAGTTCTTGCTGTTGAACAATAACCGGACGACGTTCTTGTGCTCGATCAAGGTTCCCTTCGGCTTGCCCGTTGTGCCCGAGGTGTAGATAACATAGGCCAGGTCGGCCGGCTGGTTGACCGGTTCCGGGTTGGAGCCGTCCTCCGCATAGGATGCCTCGTCGTCCAGCAGCAACACGGACCCCGCAAAAGCCGCTTTGTCCTGCAAATGCTTTTGAATAAGCAGCACTTGTGCTCCGGAATCGTCCAGCATGTAGCGGATGCGCTCCTCCGGATAGTCCGGGTCGATCGGTACATAGGCTCCGCCCGCCTTCAGGATCGCGAGGATGCCGACGACCATCTGAGGGGAGCGCTCTGCCATAATGCCGACCAAATGATCTGGCTTCACTCCTTTGGCACGCAGCGAATGCGCCAGGCGGTTCGCCCTCTCGTTCAGCTCGCGGTACGAGAGCCGCTGCCCTTCATATTCGACCGCCACCGCATCCGGATACCGCTCTGCCTGCTCCTCGAACAATTGGTGAATCGTCTTCTCCCTCGGGTAGTCCGCCTCCGTATCGTTGAATGCATTCAGGAGCTGAAGCTTCTCTTCGGATGTCACCATATCCAGCGCTGCAAGCGGCGCCGACGGGTCCTGGATTACGGCATCCATCAGCCGGTCAAAGTGTTTCGCCATCCGTTCTATCGTTTCCCTTGTAAACAACGCCGTAGCGTATTCCATACCGCATATCAGCCTGTCATCGTCCTCCGCGATTTCCAGCGTAAGATCGAACTTGGCTACCGTCCGTTCATTCGGAAATGGAATGAGGCGCGAGCCCATCGATATCGAATGCGCGTTCCTCCACATTTTGCATAACCAGAAGTGTATCGAAAAGCGGATTGCGGCTGACGTCGCGGGACACCCGCACTTTGTCCACCAGTTCCTCGAACGGATAATCCTGGTGTTCAAAGGCTCCCATGGCCGCTTCCCGAACTTCCTTCAGGAAGGAGAGGAAGGGTTTCTCCCCCTGCCGGATAGCTGCGGATGGCAAGCGTGTTGACAAACATTCCGATCAGCGGTTCCAGATCCCCGTGACTTCTGCCTGCGATCGGCGATCCTACGATGATATCTTCCTGGCCTGTATATTTATGAAGCAGTGTCGTGTAAAGGGCTAACAACACCATATACAGCGTTGCCCCGGATTCGACGGCAAGGTGACGCAAGGCCGCACTCTTCCGCGCATCGATCACGAACTCGTACGAATCGCCGCCGAAGCTTCGGAACACGGGCCGAGCATGATCCGTCGGCATTTCGAGCACCGGCAGTTCGCCGCTGAACTGCTCCAGCCAGTATGCTTCCTGCCGCTTTATTCGATCCAGCTGCGCTTCGGACTGCTGCCAAGCGGCATAGTCCTTGTACTGGATGCGCAAAGGCGCCGGCTCTTCACCGCCGTACAAGCGGGAGAACTCTTCCACCAAAATCTCCATCGAGACACCGTCGGAGATGATGTGATGCATGTCAAACATCAGAATATGGCGGTCCTGCTCCAGCTCGATCAGGCCTACCCGCAGCGGCGGCGGCTTCGCCAGATCGAAGGTCCGAACGAACCCGCGCACGATATCGCGGGCTTCCTGTTCGCCGGCCTGCACGTATTCCACGGCAAAATCCACCTGCGAATGGACGCGCTGCACCGGTTCGCCGTTTACCATCTGAAAGCCGGTGCGCAGTGTCTCATGGCGTGCAATCAGAGCGCGGAATGCCGCTTCGAATCGTTCCCGGTCCAGCGCTCCTTCGAGCAGCATCGCACCCGGCATGTTGTAGGTTTGCTCCGCTTCTTCCATCTGGTGCAAAATATACAGTCGCTTCTGTGCGGAAGATACGGGATAGCAGTCTCTTTCCCCGATCGCAGGGATGGACGCATATTGGCGCTCCTCCAACTGGTGAATCGCTTCAGCCATCGCTTCGACCGTCGGGCAGCGGAACACCTCCCGCGCGGCAGATCGACGTTCAGCTCCTTATGCACCTTGCTGACGAGCGTCGTCGCACGCAAGGAATGGCCGCCGAGATCGAAGAAGTTATCCTTCACGCCGATCTTCGTTTGGCCCAGCACTTCCTGCCAGATGCGCGCCAGCTTCGCTTCCAGCGCCGTTCGCGGGGCGACGTGCTCCACGCCGGTGTCGCTTCCTTCCGGGGCCGGCGGCGCCTTGCGGTCGACCTTGCCGTTGGCCGTCAGCGGCAGACGCTCCAGCTGCATAAAATGCGACGGAATCATATACCCCGGCGGCTCCTGTGACAGCGCCGCCCTCAGCTCGCTGATCTTCGGCTCGCCCTCGGCCGTGAAGTACGCGCACAGCGCTTTCTGGCCGCCGGCGTCCTCGCGGACAACGACAACCGCTTCCCGCACGGCGTCTACCTTCAGCGACTGGGATTCGATCTCGCCGGTCTCAATCCGGTACCCGCGAATTTTCGCCTGGTGGTCCATCCGCCCGATAAAATCCACGTTGCCGTCCGGCATCCAGCGCGCCAGGTCGCCCGTGCGGTACAGCCGCTCGCCCGCTGCGAACGGGCTCGGCACAAATTTCTCCTCCGTCAGCTCCGGACGGTTCCAGTATCCGCGCGCCACGCCGGCGCCTCCGATGCACAGCTCGCCCAGAATGCCCACCGGAACCGGGTTCATATGCGAATCGACGATGTAAAACTGTGCGTTCAGCCAAGCTTTACCGATCGGCACGCCGCCTGTCGCCGGCGACCGGTCCAGCGGCTCGTCGTAGAAGCTCGAGTCGATCGCCGCTTCGGTCACGCCGTAGGCGTTAATGATGCGGATTTGTTTGCCGAACCGCTCCTGCAGTACGCGGTAATCCGCCACGCTGCAGCTGTCGGAGCTGGTGATGAGCGACCGCATCGAGCTTAGCTCCAGCCCCTGCTCCGCGATATATTCCATGAACGGTACGATCAGCGCCGGCGTCGATTCGAAGACCGTAATCTGGCGGTCGCGGATCCATCCGTACAAGCGGGCCGGATCGATCCGGTCGTCCTTCGGACAAATGACCATCGTCCCGCCGTTGTACAGCGTCCGCGCAATATCCCCGACGAACACGTCGAAGGAGAAGCTGGCGAGCTGCAGCGACCGGACCGGGAACTCGTTCAAGCGGTACTCCCGGCGGTAGCCGTCCGCCGTATTCACCAGGCCGCGGTGCTCGATCATGACGCCCTTCGGCCGACCCGTCGTCCCCGACGTGTAGATCACATAGGCCAGATCGCCCGGCTTGTTCACGTTCGGCAGATTCGCGCCGAACGGCTCGTTGATGTTCGATAAATCCGTGCCGCTCCGTGCGAGAATGCCGTTGTGCTCGCCGGCGGCCGCCGTATGTCCGATCGCATCTGGCTCCGCGCGGTACAGTGCATCTTCGTCCAGGCACAGCACGGTGTGCAGCGCCTGCCCTTCCGCCAGCCACGCTTGCGCACGCTCCAGCAAATGCGTCTGCGTCAGCAGCACCGACGCTCCGCTGTCCTCCAGCATAAACTGGATCCGGTCGGACGGATAATCGGGGTCGAGCGGCACATAGGCGCCCCCGCCTTCCACACCGCCATGACGCCGACGAGCATTTCCGCGGAACGGTCGGCCAGGATGCCCACCAGCCGGTCCGGCCGTACGCCCTGTGCCCTCAGAATGCTACCCAAACGGTTGGCGCGCTCGTTCAGCTCGCGGTAGGTGAGCTGCTTGTCTTTGTACATGACTGCCACCGCATCCGGCGTCCGCTCCACCTGCTCCTCGAACAGCTGATGGAACGGCTTCTCCTGCGGAGACTCTACTGCAGCCGGGTTAAAACCATGCTGAATCTGCTCCTGCTCCTCGGCCGTCAGCAGGCTGAGCGAAGCAATCTTCGCACCGGGTTCATTCACAATGGCCGTGATCAATTGCTCCAAATGCTTCGCCAGCCGCTCCACCGTCTCCCGCTTGAACAAGGCGGTTGCATATTCGAGGCTGCACTCCAAGCCATCGCCGCCTTCCGTCACGTCCAGGCTCAAATCAAACTTCGACATCCCATAGTCGCTCGGATACGGCGTAATCTGCAGTCCGTCGAGCGCAAATTCCTTGTTTTCGATGTTTTGCAGGGAAAACATCGTGTCGAAGAGCGGGTCAGCGGCTTAAATCGCGTGTTACCTGCAACTTCTCCACCAGCTCTTCAAACGGGTAATCCTGGTGCTCGTAGGCGCCCAGCATCGTTTCCTTGATTTCCTCCAGGTAGGACAGGAACGTCTTCTTGCCGGACGGATAGCTGCGCAGCGCCAGCGTGTTGACGAACATCCCGATGACCGGCTGCAGATCGCTGTGGGTCCTTCCCGCGATCGGCGTGCCGACAATCACGTCTTCCTGCCCCGTATACTTTTGCAGCAGGACGGTATACGCCGCAAGCAGCACCATGTACAGCGTCGCCCCGTTCTCGGCCGCGATCCGCTTAAGCCCCTCGCTGACCGCCGAATCCAAGCGGAACTGCAGCGTATGGCCGTCGTACTTCTGCACAGCCGGGCGCGCGTAGTCCGTCGGCATTTCGAGCACCGGCGACTCCCCGCGGAACTGCTCCAGCCAGTACGCTTCCTGCCGCTTCAGTTGCTCCTTCTGCGCCGGGGACTGCTGCCATACGGCATAGTCCTTGTACTGAATGCGCAGAGGCGGCGGCTCCTCCCCGCTGTACAAGCGGACGAACTCCTCCACCAGCACATCCGTCGACACGCCGTCGGAGATGATATGATGCATGTCAAAGAGCAGAATATGGCGGTCCTTCGCCAGTTCAATCAAGCCCACCCGCAGGAGCGGCGGCTTCTTCAGATCAAAGGCGCGAATGAACTCGCGCACCTTGTCTGCCGCTTCTTCTTCGCCGGCCTGCAGATGCTCCACGGCAAATTCCACCTGCGGGTAAATCCGCTGTACCGGTTCGCCGTCTGCGATCTCAAAGCCGGTACGCAGCGTCTCGTGGCGGGCGATCAGCTTGCGGAACGCCTCTTCGAAGCGTTCCCGCTCCACCGCTCCTTCAAGCAGCATCGCCCCCGGCATGTTGTAGCTTTGCTCCGCGCCCTCCAGCTGATGCAAAATATACAGCCGCTTCTGCGCCGAGGATACCGGGTAAACCTCCCTTTCCTCCGCCTGCGGGATGGCGCTGTACGCCTGCTCCTCCACCTCGCCGAGCCTTTGCGCCATCTGCTCGATCGTAGCGAAGCGGAATACGTCTTTCAGCGGCAAATTCACGTTCAATTCCTTATGAATCCTGCTGACCAGCACCGTAGCGCGCAGCGAATGTCCGCCGAGATCGAAGAAGTTATCCTTCACGCCGACCTTGGCGAGTCCAAGCACCTCCTGCCAAATGTGCGCGAGCCGCTCTTCCAGCGGTGTGCGGGGCGCTGCATATTCCCTACCCGCATGCATACTCTCTTCTGGAGAAGGGAGAGCTCTGCGATCCACCTTCCCGTTGGTCGTGAGCGGCATCCGCTCCAGCTGCACAAAGTACGCCGGGATCATGTACCCCGGAAGCTCCCGGGACAGAATTCCCTTCAGCTCGCCGGCTGAAATCGACTTGCCCGCTGTGAAATAGGCGCAAAGCTGCTTCTCTCCGCCAGCGATTTCCCGTACAACGACCGTCGCTTTCTCGATCGACTCCACCTTTAACAGATGCGACTCGATTTCGCCCAGCTCGATCCGGAAGCCGCGGATCTTCACCTGGTCGTCAACCCGGCCTATATATTCAATGCTTCCGTCCGGCGACCAGCGTGCCAGGTCCCCTGTCCGGTACATCCGCTCGCCCGGCACGAACGGGTTGTCTACGAACTTCTCCGCTGTGAGCTCCGAACGGTTCAAGTAGCCTCGAACAAGTCCTTCGCCGCCTACGCACAGCTCCCCGGCTACCCCTATCGGCTGCAGCTTGTTTTCCGCGCTGACGATATAGACCGTCGTATTGCTGAGCGGGCGTCCGATCGGAATGGTAACGGCATCCTCCGCCACTTCATTCACATCATAATAGGTGGTATAGACTCCGCTCTCCGATGGACCGTATGCATGTTTGAGTTTGCCGGGTCCGATATATTGCAGCGCCTTGCGGACGTGACTGACCGATACACGTTCGCCCCCAAACAGAATGACCCGAAGATGACGCAGGCAATGGACATTCACGTCAACAAGCACGTTAAAGAAAGCCGTTGTAATAAGCATGACCGAAATTCGCTGTCTTTCGATTAAAGCCGCCAACTCCCTTGCATCCAGCATCGTTTCTTTAGGCACTATAATCAATCCGGCTCCATTGGCCAAGGCCCCGAAAATATCGAATGCCGATCCGTCGAAGGAGTAGCTCGATAACTGCAGCACGCGATCCTTTTCCGTAATCTCGATGTAATTCGTATTTCGAACAATCCGTACAAGGTTGCGGTGCGTCGTTAAATTTCCTTTCGGTTTGCCTGTCGTACCGGACGTGTAAATGACGCAGGCCAGATCGGTAGCCACGTTGCTGCACTCGGGATTCGAGCTGTCCGTGCTGTAAGATGGCTCGTCATCCAGGAAAACAAACATGCTTTCTGTGGGGATCCGTTCCCGCAAATGGCGCTGCACCAGCATCACACGGGCTCCCGTATCCTCAATCATGTAACGGATGCGTTCTTCCGGATATTCCGGATCGATCGACACGTAGGCTCCTCCGGCTTTTAGAATCGCCAGAATACCGACAATCATTTCCATGGATCGCTCCGCCATCAGCACGGCCAAACTACCCTTTTCCACGCCCTTGGCCCGCGGCGTCCATGCCAACCGATTGGCCCTTTCGTTCAGTTCGCGATAGGTCCACTCCTGATTCCCGAACACAATCGCAACCTCGTCCGGGCGCAATTGGGCCTGCTCCTCAAACAGCCGATGAAGCGTCTTTTCCCTCGGGTAATCCGTCGCCGTGTCGTTGAACCGTCCCAAAATCTCCGCCTTCTCTTCGGGCGTCGCAAGCTCCAGCTCTCCGACAGCGACAAGGGGATTGGCGACAATTTGTTCGAGCACATGAACCAGATGCCCTTTTAACCGTTCCATACCGGCACGGTCAAACACGTTCGCATTGTAGTCCAGATGAAGCTGAATGTCTTCTCCGGGAAGAACGGTCAGCGTGAAGTCATAGTTCGTCTGCTCCGACATTTCAACGTCCATGATGGCCAGCTTTCCTTGGTCTTCCTGTCCCGCCTGCTCCATCTGTTCATTCACCGGGTAATTCTCGAATGCTACAATGTGGCTGATCAGATTCTGCTTCTGGGCGGTCTTCGCCTGAATCTCATAGAGCGGATAATAGTCGTATCTTCCGGAGTCCAGCGCCTGTTCCTGAAGTCTTCCCATGAGGTCGGCAAAGCGCATCCCCGGTTCGGACGTGACGCGCAGCGGAACCGTGTTAATAAACAGCCCGATCATCTCTTCGATTCCGTGAATTTCCGCAGGTCTTCCCGAGACGACGTTACCGAATACCACATCGCCGGTTCCGTTATATTTCTGCAAAATAACGCCCCACGCCGCCTGCATCAACGTATTTACGGTGACCTGATAACGCTTCGCCGTCCGGCTCATGCCTTCACTGAGCGCTTGGCCCAAATCGCACACAATGCGTTCCAGTACATAACCCTTGCTCGCGTCACCCGCTTTCCCCTGCGGCAAGGCACCGTTTGCCCTTCGTATCCTGTCAGGTATTCGGCCCAATAACGGGATGCCTCTTCCCCGTCTTGGCGTTCCAGCCATTCAATATACCGGCTGTAAGACGGCGCCGGAGTTTGTTCCTCAGGCTTCTCCTGATGCCGGCCTTGAACGTAAGCGGAATACGTCTCGAACAATTCTTTCGTGAGTCAGCGGCAAGCACCAGCCGTCCATCAGAATATGATGGAAGCTCCAAAGCACCCGATAGCTCTCCGGCGCCGTACGCATCATCGTTACGCGGGCCAGCGCATCCCGCTCCAGGTCAAATCCGCGGGATCTGTCTTCTTTCTCTGCCTTGGCAACATACGCTTTCCGCTCCTCTGCAGGCAGATCGGTCAAGTCTTGATACACGAATCCGATCCCCGGTCCCGGAATACGATTTGCAGCGGTTCGCCCTTCAAGCCGCCAAAGAAGTTCGTACGCAGAACGGCATGACGTGCCGCCAAGTCACTCCAGCTTTTCGCAAATAAATCGATATCAAGCGCCCCTTGCAGGGTAAAGCCCGCTTGTTCAAAATAGGCGCCCGCATCCCGGTCCATGGCGCTGTGGAACCACATTCCCTTCTGCATCGGCGTGAGCATATAGATGTTCTCGATCTGCCCGATGTGGCGCGTCCGCGCTGCAATCTGCTCCAAATCCTCGACGCTGAGACCCTTGAACTGAACATCGCTCGGCGTCAGTTCCGTCCGGTCCTTCGCCGCGCAGTGCCCGATGATCTCCCGAAGGGACTCCTGCAAGCATTCGGCCAGCTTCTCCATCGTCGTTCTATCGTATTCCTTGCGGCTGTAGCTCAGGTCCAGCGTCAACGACTCGTTCGCTATCATCCCGTTGATATCCAGTACATAGCTTCGGGCCTGCCTGCCGCTCGATTCCGCACCGCTCGAATACGGCGATATCCCAAGGCTATTATGCCGCAGGTCCTGATCGAACTGTCCCAGATAGTTAAAGCTGATCTCCGGCTTCAGTTCTCTCAAGTTGGTCTCTGCACGGTTAGACAAATAACGGTACACCCCGTATCCGATCCCTTTGTTCGGGACTTGGCGCAAAGCTTCCTTCATCTTTTTAACTTGATAGGAAATATCCTTACCCTGCTCCGGCTCCAGCAATACCGGGTATTTGCTCGTAAACCATCCTACAGTGCGCGTAATGTCGATATCTCCCAGGATGGACTCGCGTCCGTGACCTTCCAGATTGACCAGCACCCTGCCCAAGCCGCTCCACTTCTGAACAGCCATCCCCAGCGCCGTCAGCAAAATGTCGTTCATTTCGGTGTTATATGCCCGATGAACCTGCTTCAGCAGCGACTCCGTTTCCGCCGCATTCCACTGAATCGCGATGGATTCGCTGTCTTGTTGAGAAGAGCCTGGAGCCTCGCGGTCCCTGGGCGCGGCGGCACTTCCGTTTGGGCAAGGCGCTGCCAATACGTCCGTTCGTTCTCGATGGCGGGGCTTTGCGCGTAAGCTGTGAGCTGTTCCGCCCAAGTACGGTACGCATCGGTTTTCGCCGGAAGGCGAATCTCTTCCCCTTTCGCAGCTTGCTCATATCCGGCTGCAAGGTCCTCCAGCAGGATTCGCCACGAAACGCCGTCGATAACGCCATGGTGGATCGCGATGAGCAAATGATCCCCGTCCGCGCATTGGAACAGCCCGGCTTTGACGAGCGGACCGGTCCCCAGATCGATGCTGCTTTGAATCTCGTTCGCCTTGGCTTCGATCACCTTCTCGCAGGCCGGCTCCTCCTTCAGATCGAGGACTTCGAGACTGTACAGCTCGCCTTCCTTCACTCCCCGGTTCCACGCTGCGATGCCGTTTTCCGTGCTGCGGAACACCATCCGCAGCGCGTCATGATGCTCGGTAATCTTGTGCATCACTTTGCGGACCGCCGCTTCATCGAAGCCTTCTTTCCGGTGGAGCATGACCGATTGGTTAAAATGATGCGGGTCGGCAAATTGCTGTTCAAAGAACCAGTGCTGGATCGGCGTTAACTTAGCCTCGCCCGTTACCTCACCTTGGTCGGCCATCCGGGAGGCCGTCTTTATATGCGAGCTCAACTGAGCGATGGTCGGGTATTTGAACAAGTCGCGGATCTCCAGCTTGTACCCGGCTTGATGCAGGCGCGACGAAACCTGCAGCGATTTGATGGAATCGCCGCCGAGCTCGAAGAAATGATCCGTCACTCCGACGCGTTCCGCCCCCAATACCGCCTTCCACACGGCGGCCAGCGCCTTCTCCGCTTCGGTTCGGGGGCAACATATTCCCCGCCGCCGACAAGCGCATTTTCCTCCGGTGCAGGCGGCGCTTTGCGGTCGATCTTCCCGTTCTGCGTTAACGGCATCCGCTCGAGCTGTACGAAATAGGAAGGAATCATATAGCCCGGAAGCTCTTGCGACAATGCCGCCCTCAGTTCCGCCGCCGTCAGCGCCCGGTCCGCCACAAAGTAGGCGCACAGCTGGTTTTGACCGTTTGCGTCTTCATGCGCCAGGACAATCGCTTCTTGAACATTTGCGATTTTCAGGAACTGCTCTTCGATCTCGCCGAGCTCAATGCGGTAGCCGCGAATTTTGACCTGGTGGTCGATCCGCCCCAAATATTCGAGATTGCCGTCCGGCGACCATCTGGCCAAATCCCCTGTCCGGTACATGCGCCCGCCGGTCACGAACGGATCGTTAACGAACTTCTCCGCTGTCAGCTCGGGACGGTTTAAGTAGCCCCGTGCCACCCCGACGCCCGCGATGCACAATTCGCCGGCTACGCCCACAGGCAGCGAGCTGGTTGTACGCATCGACGATGTAGATCCGGTGGTTCGCAATAGGGCGGCCAATCGGCACCGATTTCTGCTCAAACTCGCCCGGCAAAGCCGTCCAAATCGACGTGACAATGGAAGCTTCCGTCGGACCGTAAGCGTTGAAATACATTACTTTATCTTTCCACTGCTTCACGAATTCGACGGATACGGCGGAACCGCCAGTGATCAGCTTTTTGAAGCTCGGCATGCGATCCGGATTCAAATAGGTTGCATAAGGCGGAGGCAAAATGGCCGCCGTAATCTCGTGTTTATTCATATATTCTTCAAACAATTGATAATCCAGAATCGTAGCGACCGTCGGGATGTACAAGGTTGCGCCAAAGAACAGGGCTTTGTAGATTTCCCAGCACGACGCGTCGAAAGACAGGCTGGCGAATTGGACCATCCGGTCCTGATCGGTAATCTGCAGGGTTTCCCCAAACATCAGCTTCAAGCTGCATAGCCCGTGATGCTCCACCATAACCCCTTTGGGCTTGCCCGTGGTTCCCGACGTATAAATGATATACGCCAAATGATTCGGCCCGGCGACCGGCTCCAAATTCGAGCCATCCTCGCTGTATACGGCTTCGTCATCCAGAGCCAGGCATTGTCCCGTAAAAGCAGCGCGTTCCTGCAAATGACTCTGCAACAAGAGCGAGCCTTGCGCCGGAATCGTCCAGAATATAGCGGATGCGTTCCTGCGGATATTCCGGATCGATCGGGACATATGCACCCCCGGCTTTTAAGACGGCAAGGATCCCGACAACCATCTCAAGGGAACGCTCCAGCATGATGCCGACCGGCTCATCCGTTTGCACACCCATCGCCCGCAAGGTCCGCGCCAACCGGTTGGCCCGTTCGTTCAGCTCGCGGTACGAAAGCCGCTTGCCTTCAAACACGACAGCCGGATGATTCGGAGTGCGCTGCACCTGTTCCTCGATCAGCTGATGGATTGTCGCTTCCGCCGGATAGTCCGCCGCCGTGTTGTTGAACACGTGGTGCTGCTGCTCCAGTTCCTCCGAGGTCAGCATATTCAGCGCCGAAAGCGTCGCTTCCGGCGAATTCGCGATAGCCGTGATCAGCTGCTCGTAGTGCTTCGCCATCCGTTCAATCGTTTCCGGTTTATATAAAGAGGTGGCGTATTCAAAGCTGCACGCCAAGCCGTCCTGCCCTTCCGTTATATCCAAAATCAAGTCGAATTTCGCCACGTTGTACTCGCTGGGGTACGGCCGCAAACGAAGGTTTGGAAGAGACAGTTCCTTGTTTTCCGTGTTTTGCAGCGCAAACATCGTGTCAAAGAGCGGATTGCGGCTTAAATCCCGGGCGACCTGCAATTTTTCTACGAGTTCCTCGAACGGGTAATCCTGATGCTCGTAAGCTCCGAGGGTTGTTTCCTTCACTTCCTCCAGATAGGAGAGGAACGGTTTGTTCCCGGACGGGTAGCTGCGGACGGCCAGCGTATTGACGAACATCCCGATCAGCGGCTGCAGCTCCTCATGCGTTCTGCCTGCAATCGGCGTGCCGACAATCATGTCCTCCTGCCCCGTATACTTTTGCAGCAGAATGGTATACGCCGCAAGCAGCACCATATAGAGCGTCGCCCCGCGTTCCGCTGCGATTTGCTTCAATCCCTCGATCTTCTGCGCGCCGATTAGGAATTGATGGGTTTTCCCTTCGAACCGCTGCACGGCAGGACGCGCATAATCCAGCGGCATTTCGAGCACAGGGAGTTCGCCGCTGAACTGCTCCAGCCAGTACGCCTCCTGCTGCCTCAAGCGATCTTTCTGCGCTTCGGACCCGCTGCCAGGCGGCATAGTCCTTGTACTGGATGCGCAGAGGCGCCGGCTCTTCACCGCCATACAAACGGGCAAACTCTTCCACCAATATATCCGTCGAGACGCCGTCGGAGATGATGTGATGCATGTCAAACAGCAGAATATGGCGGTCCTGCTCCAGCTCGATCAGGCCTACCCGCAGCGGCGGCGGCTTCGCCAGATCGAAGGTCCGAACGAACCCTCGCACAATATCCCGGGCTTCCTGTTCGCTGGCCTGCCGGTATTCAACGGCAAAATCCACCTGCGGATAGATCCGCTGCACCGGTTCGCCGCCTACCATCTCAAAGCCGGTGCGCAGCGTCTCATGGCGTGCAATCAGGGCGCGGAATGCCGCTTCGAATCGTTCCCGGTCCAGCGCTCCTTCGAGCAGCATCGCGCCCGGCATGTTGTAGCTCTGCTCCGCTTCTTCCATCTGGTGCAAAATATACAGACGTTTCTGCGCGGAAGATACGGGATAGTAATCTCTTTCCTCAATCGCCTGAATGGACGCATACTCCTGGCGCTCCATCCGGTGAATCGCTTCAGCCATCGCTTCGACCGTCGGGCAGCGGAACACCTCCCGCGACGGCAGATCGACGTTCAGCTCCTTATGCACCTTGCCGACGAGCGTTGTCGCACGCAAGGAATGGCCGCCGAGATCGAAGAAGTTATCCTTCACGCCAATCTTCGTTTGGCCCAGCACTTCCTGCCAGATGCGCGCCAGCTTCGCTTCCAGCGCTGTCCGCGGGGCGACGTGTTCCACGCCGGTGTCGCTTCCTTCCGGGGCCGGCGGCGCCTTGCGGTCGACCTTGCCGTTGGCCGTGAGCGGCAGACGCTCCAGCTGCATAAAATGCGACGGAATCATGTACCCCGGCGGCTCCTGCGACAGCATCGCCCTCAGCTCGCTGATCTTCGGCTCGCCCTCGGCCGTGAAGTACGCGCACAGCGCTTTCTGGCCGCCGGCGTCCTCGCGGACAACGACGACTGCTTCCCGCACGACGTCTACCTTCAGCGACTGGGATTCGATCTCGCCGGTCTCGATCCGGTACCCGCGAATTTTCGCCTGGTGGTCCATCCGCCCGATAAAATCCACGTTGCCGTCCGGCATCCAGCGCGCCAGGTCGCCCGTGCGGTACAGCCGCTCGCCCGCAGCGAACGGGCTCGGCACAAATTTCTCCTCCGTCAGCTCCGGACGGTTCCAGTATCCGCGCGCCACGCCGGCGCCTCCGATGCACAGCTCGCCCAGGACCCCTACCGGAACGGGATTCATGTGCGAATCGACGATGTAAAACTGTGCGTTCAGCCACGCTTTGCCGATCGGCACGCTTCCTGTCGCCGGTAGCCGGTCCAGCGGCTCGTCGTAGAAGCTCGAATCGATCGCCGCTTCGGTCACGCCGTAGGCGTTAATGATGCGGATTTGTTTGCCGAACCGCTCCTGCAGTACGCGGTAATCCGCCACGCTGCAGCTGTCGGAGCTGGTGATGAGCGACCGCATTGAGCCTACATCCAACCCCTGCTCCGCGACATATTCCATGAACGGCATGATCAGCGCCGGCGTCGATTCGAAGACCGTAATCTGGCGGTCGCGGATCCATCCGTACAAGCGGGCCGGATCAATGCGGTCGTCCTTCGGGCAAATGACCATCATCCCGCCGTTGTACAGCGTCCGCGCTATATCCCCGACGAACACGTCGAAGGAGAAGCTGGCGAGCTGCAGCGACCGGACCGGGAACTCGTTCAAGCGGTACTCCCGGCGGTAGCCGTCCGCCGTATTCACCAGGCTGCGGTGCTCGATCATGACGCCCTTCGGCCGCCCCGTCGTCCCCGACGTGTAGATTACATAGGCCAGATCGCCCGGCTTGTTGACGTTCGGCAGGTTCGCGCCGGACAGCTCGTTGATGTTCGGCAGATCCGAGCCGCTCCGTGCGAGAATGCCGCTGTGCTCGCCGGCGGCCGCCGTATGTCCGATCGCATCTGGCTCCGCGCGGTACAGTGCATCTTCGTCCAGGCACAGCACGGTGTGCAGCGCCTGCCCTTCCGCCAGCCACGCTTGCGCACGCTCCAGCAAATGCGTCTGCGTCAGCAGCACCGACGCTCCGCTGTCCTCCAGCATAAACTGGATCCGGTCGGACGGATAATCGGGGTCGAGCGGCACATAGGCGCCCCCCGCCTTCCACACCGCCATGACGCCGACGAGCATTTCCGCGGAACGGTCGGCCAGGATGCCCACCAGCCGGTCCGGCCGTACGCCCTGTGCCCTCAGAATGCTACCCAAACGGTTGGCGCGTTCGTTCAGCTCGCGGTAGGTGAACTGCCTGTCTTCGTACATCACCGCCACCGCATCCGGCGTCCGCTCCACCTGCTCCTCGAACAGCTGATGGAACGGCTTCTCCTGCGGAGACTCTACTGCGAGCCGGGTTAAAACCATGCTGAATCTGCTCCTGCTCCTCGGCCGTCAGCAGGCTGAGCGAAGCAATCTTCGCACCGGGTTCATTCACAATGGCCGTGATCAATTGCTCCAAATGCTTCGCCAGCCGCTCCACCGTCTCCCGCTTGAACAAGGCGGTTGCATATTCGAGGCTGCACTCCAAGCCATCAGCCGCCTTCCGTCACGTCCAGGCTCAAATCAAACTTCGACATCCCATAGTCGCTCGGATACGGCGTAATCTGCAGTCCGTCGAGCGCAAATTCCTTGTTTTCGATGTTTTGCAGGGAAAACATCGTGTCGAAGAGCGGGTCGCGGCTTAAATCGCGTGTTACCTGCAACTTCTCCACCAGCTCTTCAAACGGGTAATCCTGGTGCTCGTAGGCGCCCAGCATCGTTTCCTTGATTTCCTCCAGGTAGGACAGGAACGTCTTCTTGCCGGACGGATAGCTGCGCAGCGCCAGCGTGTTGACGAACATCCCGATGACCGGCTGCAGATCGCTGTGGGTCCTTCCCGCGATCGGCGTGCCGACAATCACGTCTTCCTGCCCCGTATACTTTTGCAGCAGGACGGTATACGCCGCAAGCAGCACCATGTACAGCGTCGCCCCGTTCTCGGCCGCGATCCGCTTAAGCCCCTCGCTGACCGCCGAATCCAAGCGGAACTGCAGCGTATGGCCGTCGTACTTCTGCACAGCCGGGCGCGCGTAGTCCGTCGGCATTTCGAGCACCGGCGGCTCCCCGCGGAACTGCTCCAGCCAGTACGCTTCCTGCCGCTTCAGCTGCTCCTTCTGCGCCGGGGACTGCTGCCATACGGCATAGTCCTTGTACTGAATGCGCAGAGGCGGCGGCTCCTCCCCGCTGTACAAGCGGACGAACTCCTCCACCAGCACATCCGTCGACACGCCGTCGGAAATGATATGATGCATGTCAAAGAGCAGAATATGGCGGTCCTTCGCTAGTTCAATCAAGCCCACCCGCAGGAGCGGCGGCTTCTTCAGATCAAAGGCGCGAATGAACTCGCGCACCTTGTCTGCCGCTTCTTCTTCGCCGGCCTGCAGATGCTCCACGGCAAACTCCACCTGCGGGTAAATCCGCTGCACCGGTTCGCCGTCTGCAATCTCAAAGCCGGTACGCGCGTCTCGTGGCGGGCGATCAGCTTGCGGAACGCCTCTTCGAAGCGCTCCCGCTCCACCGCTCCTTCGAGCAGCATCGCCCCCGGCATGTTGTAGCTTTGCTCGGCGCCTTCCAGCTGATGCAAAATATACAGCCGCTTCTGCGCCGAGGATACCGGGTAAACTTCCCTTTCCTCCGCCTGCGGAATGGCGCTGTACGCCTGCTCCTCCACCTCGCCGAGCCTTTGCGCCATCTGCTCGATCGTAGCGAAGCGGAATACGTCCTTCAGCGGCAAATTCACGTTCAATTCCTTATGAATCCTGCTGACCAGCACCGTAGCGCGCAGCGAATGTCCGCCGAGATCGAAGAAGTTATCCTTCACGCCGACCTTGGCGAGTCCAAGCACCTCCTGCCAAATGTGCGCGAGCTGCTCTTCCAGCGGCGTTCTCGGCGCCACATATTCCGCCTGCAGGCTTTCTTCCGGAGCCGGCAGGGCCTTGCGGTCGACCTTGCCGTTGGTCGTGAGCGGCATCCGCTCCAGCTGTACAAAGTACGCCGGGATCATATACCCCGGAAGCTCCCGGGACAGAATCGCCTTCAGCTCACCCGCAGAAATCGACTTACCCGCAGTGAAATAGGCGCAAAGCTGCTTCTCTCCGCCGGCGGTTTCCCGTACAACGACCGTCGCTTTCTCAACGGCTTCCACCTTTAACAGATGCGACTCGATTTCGCCCAGCTCGATCCGGAAGCCGCGGATCTTCACCTGGTCGTCGATCCGGCCTACATATTCAATGCTTCCGTCCGGCGACCAGCGTGCCAGATCTCCTGTCCGGTACATCCGCTCGCCCGGTGCGAACGGATTACTCACGAACTTCTCCGCCGTCAGCTCCTGGCGGTTCAAATAGCCTCGAGCCAGCCCGTCCCCCGCCACGCACAGCTCCCCGGCCACGCCGATCGGCTGCAGACGATTCTCCGCATCGACGATATAAATCGCCGTGTTGCTGATCGGGCGTCCGATCGGGATCGTGACGGCGTCTTCCGCGATGTCGTTCACGTCGTGGCAGGTCGCAAATACCGTACTTTCCGTGGGACCGTACACATGCTTGATTCGGCCCGGCCCGAGATGCTGGAGCGCTTTTCGCACATGGCTGACGGATACGCGCTCGCCCCCGAACAATATGGCGCGCAGAGAGCGCAGGCAATCCGGGTTCATGTCAACGAGCACATTAAAATACGCGGTCGTAATAAACATCACCGAAATCTGCTTGCCGTTGGATCAGATCCGCCAGTTTTCCTACATCGAGCATCGTTTCCTTAGGAACAAGAATTAGTCCGGCCCCGTTCAAGAGCGCACCGAAAATATCGAAGGTCGACCCGTCGAAGGAGTAGCTCGACAATTGCAGCACGCGGTCCTCCCCGGTCACATCGATGTAATGGGTATTGCGCACTACCCGCACAATATTGCGGTGCGTCGTCAGATTTCCTTTTGGCCTGCCGGTCGTTCCCGACGTGTAGATGACATAGGTCAGATGCTCCGGCCCGTTCACCGGCTCCAGATTCGAGCCGTCTTCATGATAAGACGCTTCATCGTCCAGAGCGATCCGGGTTCCGGCAAAGGATACCCGGTTCTCCAGACGGCGCTGGGCCAACAGCACCTGCGCTCCCGAATCTTCCAGCATGTAGCGGATGCGGTCCTCCGGATACTCCGGATCGATCGGCACATAAGCCCCGCCGGATTTCAGGATCGCCAGAATGCCGACGATCATCTCAATCGAGCGCTCGGCCAGCAGACCGACCAGCTGATCCGCCTGCACTCCTTTTACTCGTAAAGTCCGTGCCAACCGGTTGGCCCGTTCGTTAAGCTCGCGGTAGGTCCACTGCTCCTGCTCATAAACCACCGCCACAGCATCCGGGGTCCGCTCCGCCTGTTCCTCGAACAGCTCATGAATCGTCCGGTCCCTCGGGTATTCCGTCGCCGTGTCGTTGAATGCATGCAGCAGTTGATGCGTCTCCGATTCAGACAGCAGGCTCACTTGGCCGATTTCAAGGTCGGGTGAAGTTAGAACGAGAGAATACAACCGGTGCAAGTGGCCCAGAGCCTGATCCATAAATTCCCTGTCATAAAGATGTTCGTTATAGGCGACCTGGTAATGAACCGAATCGTTCTCGAAGGCAAATTGCACAGAAAGATCCGTCGTCACATGCCGGCTGACATCCACCGAATGAATCTCCCTCAAAGAAACGAGGGTGTTGACAACAGGCACCCCATCGATATATTGAAGCTGCGAGCCGTTCTGTCATTTTCCGGAACGGGATATTCTGATGCCTGATCGCTTCGGTCAGCGTAAGCTTCACTTGGTTCAATAAATGCTTGAAGGATTGGTCCGGACTGATCCGATTCTTGAGCAGGACAACGGGGTTGATCAGTCCCGCGGATTCATTCGATTTGCTGACGGCAGGCATGCCGAGCAAAATAGGTCGCTCATTGGTATATTTGTAAAGCAAGCATTGGATTCCCGATAACAAAATCATATATGCGGCCAAATGGGAGCCCCTGCTCAGCTGAATAATATGTTGGGATACATCCGAAGACAGCGCACCCGAAATCGTCTGAAGCTTCGCAGCAGCATGATTTGGAGATTTGTTGTAGGGCAGTTTCGTAAGCGCATCTTCACCATCAAATTTTTCGTTCCAAAAAAGGGCTTCTTGTTCAAATGCCACTCTATTGTCTCCTCTCTCTATCCGTAAAAATCAAGCCGATAACATGCCGCACCCGCTGCAGTGCGCGCTGCCGCATTCCCGGTCCTAACGCGCACTTGCAGCAGGCGAAGGTTAAAAGGCAAAATCAATCGTTTCCGCCAACAGCTCCTCTTGCTCTGCATTTCGGGTAAGTTCAATGTTCTTCAACAACGTATAAGGACGTTCGCAAATTTGGCCCATGATCGCCAAGAAATCTTCGGCAAAATGCTGGATCATATGAGGTGTAAACAATTTGGTGCAATATTCGAATTGACCGCGGATCGTACCGTTATTCTCCGACTTCAGCTGTAAAGTCAGGTCGAACCTGGCGATCGTCTGGTACTGCATGAACGGTTCTACCGTCAGCCCTCCGATCTCATCGATACTGCGGTCGTCGGTATTCTGCAGCACAAACATCGTGTCAAATAACGGATTGCGGCTTAAATCCCATGTAAACCGGACTTTCTCCAAAAGCTCCTCGAACGGATACTCCTGGTTTTCGTAAGCCTGCAAAGTCGTATCTTTGATTTCCTCCAAATAAGACAGGAACATCTTCTCCCCTGCCGGATAACTGCGGATGGCGAGCGTATTGACAAACATCCCGATAAGCGGCTCCAGGTCCGTATGCGTTCTTCCCGCAACCGGTGTGCCCACGATCATGTCTTCCTGCCCTGAATATTTATGCAGCAAAACCATGTAGACCGCGAGCAACACCATGTATAACGTAGAGCCGGTTTCGTCGGCGATTCGCTGTAGTGCCTCGCTCCTTGATTTGTCAATGACGATGTTCAGCACATCCCCCTCAAAACTGCGAACGGCCGGTCTGGCGAAATCGGTCGGCAGTTCCAATCGGGGCGACTCACCGTCCAAAACATTCATCCAGTAGGCTTCCTGCCGTTTCATCCGTTCACGCCGCGGCTCGGATTGCTGCCATACGGCGAAGTCCTTGTACTGAATCCGCAGAGGAGACAACGTTTCCCCGCAGTACAAACGAATAAATTCATCCACCAGAATGTTAATGGAAACCCCGTCGGAGATAATATGATGCATATCAAACAGCAGAAGATGACGTTCCTCTTCGAATCGAACCAGACCTACTCTTAACAGAGGAGGACGCTCCAAATCAAAAACGCGGACAAATCGGCGCGCAAGGTCTTCGGCCTCTTCTTCTGCCGCCTCTATATATTCCACCGCAAAATCGGCTTCCGGGTATACGCGCTGTACCGCTTCGCCATTTACTAGGGAAAACCCGGTGCGCAAGGTCTCATGACGGTCCACGAGCCCTCGGAACGCCGCCTCGAAACGCGCCCGATCCAGCGGTCCCGACAGGAGCAGCGCCTCGGACATGTTATAGCTTAACTCCGCGCCTTCCGATTGCTGCACAATGTACAGCCGCTTCTGTGCGGAGGACATCGGATAATACTCCCTTTCCTCGGCCGGCGGTATGGAGATGTACTCCGATGGGTCCAATCGGTGAATCGCTTCGGCCATCGCCTCGACCGTCGGGCAGCGGAACACCTCCCGCGCGGCAGATCGACGTTCAGCTCCTTGTGTACCTTGCCGACGAGCGTTGTCGCACGCAGGGAATGGCCGCCCAGATCAAAGAAGTTGTCTTTCACGCCGATCTTCGTTTGGCCCAGCACTTCCTGCCAGATGCGCGCCAGCTTCGCTTCCAGCGCCGTCCGCGGGGCGATATGCTCCACGCCGGTGTCGCTTCCTTCCGGGGCCGGCGGCGCCTTGCGGTCGACCTTGCCGTTGGCCGTCAGCGGCAGACGCTCCAGCTGCATAAAATGCGACGGAATCATGTACCCCGGCGGCTCCTGCGACAGCATCGCCCTCAGCTCGCTGATCTTCGGCTCGCCCTCGGCCGTGAAGTACGCGCACAGCGCTTTCTGGCCGCCGGCGTCCTCGCGGACAACGACGACCGCTTCCCGCACGGCGTCTACCTTCAGCGACTGGGATTCGATCTCGCCGGTCTCGATCCGGTACCCGCGAATTTTCGCCTGGTGGTCCATCCGCCCGATAAAATCCACGTTGCCGTCCGGCATCCAGCGCGCCAGGTCGCCCGTGCGGTACAGCCGCTCGCCCGCAGCGAACGGGCTCGGCACAAATTTCTCCTCCGTCAGCTCCGGACGGTTCCAGTAACCCCGGGCCACGCTCGCGCCTCCGATGCACAGCTCGCCCAGGACCCCTACCGGAACGGGATTCATGTGCGAATCGACGATGTAAAACTGTGCGTTCAGCCACGCTTTGCCGATCGGCACGCTGCCTGTCGCCGGCGACCGGTCCAGCGGCTCGTCGTAGAAGCTCGAATCGATCGCCGCTTCCGTTACGCCGTAGGCGTTAATGATGCGAATTTGTTTGCCGAACCGCTCCTGCAGTACGCGGTAATCCGCCACGCTGCAGCTGTCGGAGCTGGTGATGAGCGACCGCATTGAGCCTACATCCAGCCCCTGCTCCGCGATATATTCCATGAACGGTACGATCAGCGCCGGCGTCGATTCGAAGACCGTAATCTGGCGGTCGCGGATCCATCCGTACAAGCGGACCGGATCGATCCGGTCGTCCTTCGGGCAAATAACCATCGTTCCGCCGTTGTACAGCGTCCGCGCTATATCCCCGACGAACACGTCGAAGGAGAAGCTGGCGAGCTGCAGCGGCCCGGACCGGGAACTCGTTCAAGCGGTACTCCCGGCGGTAACCGTCCGCCGTATTCACCAGGCCGCGGTGCTCGATCATGACGCCCTTCGGCCGTCCCGTCGTCCCCGACGTGTAGATCACATAGGCCAGATCGCTCGGCTTATTGACGTTCGGCAGATTGGCGCCGAACGCCTCGTTGATGTTCGGCAGATCCGTGCCGCTCCGTGAGAGAATGCCGCTGTGCTCGCTGGCGGCCGCCGTTTGTCCGATCGCATCTGGCTCCGCGCGGTACAGCGCATCGTCGTCCAGGCACAGCACGGTGTGCAGCGCCTGCCCTTCCGCCAGCCACGCTTGCGCACGCTCCAGCAAATGCGTCTGCGTCAGCAGCACCGACGCTCCGCTGTCCGCCAGCATAAACTGGATGCGGTCGGACGGATAATCGGGATCGAGCGGCACATAAGCGCCTCCCGCCTTCCACACCGCCATGACGCCGACCAGCATTTCCGCGGAACGGTCGGCCAGGATGCCCACCAGCCGGTCCGGCCGTACGCCCTGTGCCCTCAGAATGTTACCCAAACGGTTGGCGCGCTCGTTCAGCTCGCGGTAGGTGAACTGCTTGTCTTCGTACATCACCGCCACCGCATCCGGCGTCCGCTCCACCTGCTCCTCGAACAGCTGATGGAACGGCTTCTCCTGCGGAGATTCCGCGCCGCCGGGTTGAACGCATGCCGAATCTGCTCCTGCTCCTCCGCCGTCAGCAGGCTGAGCGAAGCAATCTTCGCGCCAGGTTCATTCACAATGGCCGTGACCAATTGCTCATAATGCTTCGCAAGCCGCTCCGCGGTCTCCCGCTTGAACAAGGCGGTTGCATATTCGAGGCTGCACTCCAAGCCATCGCCGCCTTCGGACACGTCCAGACTCAAATCAAATTTCGAGATCGTATGCTCGTTCGGATACAAGGCCAGCCGGAGGCCTTCAAGACGATATTCCCTGTTCTCCAGGGTTTGCAGCGAAAACATCGTATCAAAGAGCGGATTACGGCTTAAATCGCGGGGAAGCTGTAAGGCTTCAACCAGATCTTCGAACGGATACGTCTGATGCTCGTAGGCTCCCAAGGTCGTTTCCTTGATTTCTTCCAGATAGGACAGGAACGTCTTCCCGGCGGACGGATAACTGCGCAGCGCCAGCGTATTGACGAACATCCCGATGATCGGCTGCAGATCGCCGTGAGTTCTTCCCGCAATCGGCGTGCCGACAATCACGTCTTCCTGCCCCGTATACTTTTGCAGCAGGACCGTATACGCCGCAAGCAGCACCATATACAGCGTTGCGCCGTTCTCGGACGCGATGCGCTTCAGCCCCTCGCTGATCGCCGAATCGATGCGGAATGACAGCGTATGGCCGCCGTACTTCTGCACGGCCGGTCGCGCATAGTCCGTCGGCATTTCGAGCACCGGCAGCTCCCCGCGGAACTGCTCCAGCCAGTACGCTTCCTGCCGCTTCAGTTGCTCCTTCTGTGCCGGAGACTGCTGCCATACGGCATAGTCCTTGTACTGGATGCGCAGGGGAACAAGCTCCTTTCCGCCGTACAAGCCGACGAGCTCCTCCATCAAAATATCCACCGAAACGCCGTCAGAGATCATATGATGCATGTCGAGGAGCAGGATATGGCGTTCTTTGGACAGCTCGATCAAGCCTGCACGCAAGAGCGGCGGCTTTCTTAGATCAAACGTTCGGATAAATCGGCGCAGCGCTTCCTTCGCTTCTTCCTCGCCCGCTTGCCGGTATTCAAGCTCGAACTCGACCTGCGGATATATCCGCTGCACCGGTTCGCCGTGCAACATTTCGAAGCCGGTCCGCAGCGTCTCATGGCGCGCAATCAGCCCTTGGAACGCCTCTTCGAGCCGTTTCCGGTCCAGCGTACCTTCAAGCATCATCACGCCCGGCATATTATAGCTTTGCTCCGCACCTTCCAGCCGCTGCAGAATATAGAGCCGTTTCTGTGCCGAAGATACCGGGTAATACTCCCTTTCTTCCGCTGCGAGAATCGATAAATACAAGCTTTCTTCCATCCCGGCCATCGCGTGAGCCATTTCTTCAATCGTTGGAAGCCGGAATACGTCCCGCGACCGGAAAATCCACATGCATTTCCCGGGATATCCTGCTTACGAGTGTATTGGCACGAAGGGAATGCCCGCCGAGATCGAAGAAATTGTCCCTCACGCCGATCCTCTCGACTCCGAGCAGTTCCTTCCAGATATGTACCAGTTTAACTTCCAGCGGCGTACGAGGCGGAGTATACTCCGCACCGGTATTTACGCTTCCCTCCGGTGCAGGCAAGGGCCTTGCGGTCGGTCTTCCCGTTCGAGGTCAGCGGCATCCGCTCCAGCTGAATAAAGTATGACGGCAGGCATGTAAGCCGGCATCTCCTGCGACAGCTCCGCCCTCAGCTCGCTGACGGTCAGCGGCTTATCCGCCACAAAGTAAGCGCACAGTCGCTTCTCTCCGCTTCCGTCTTCCCGTGCGATGACGATCGCTTCCCGCACCGATTCCACCTTGAGCAGTTGGGACTCCACTTCGCCCAGCTCGATCCTGTACCCGCGTATTTTCACCTGATGGTCGATCCGGCCCAAATATTCAATATTGCCGTCCGGCGCCCAGCGCGCCAGGTCGCCCGACTTGTACATCCGCTCGCCGGGTTCGAACGGATTGTCCACGAACTTCTCCGCCGTCAGCTCCGGCCGGTGCAGGTAACCGCGCGCCAGCCCGTCCCCGGCCACATACATCTCGCCGGCCACTCCAACCGGGACGCATCTGCGGTTCGCATCCAGCACGTATACCTTGAGCGTCGGGATCGGCCGCCCGATATTGCTTCGGCCTTGCTCAATTTCCACTTCGGTTATTTCTTTGTACGTTACGTGCACGGTCGTTTCCGTGATCCCGTACATATTGATCAGCTGCGTGTTCGGGTATCTCGTTTTCCAATCCTTTAGCAGCTGCGGCGCCAGCGCCTCGCCCCCGAAGATGACCTTCCGGATGCTCAGCTCCTCCCCGCCATCCGCCAGCGCCTCGCGAAGCAACTGGTAGAAATACGTCGGCGTTTGGTTCAGAATCGTCACTCGCCGCTCCTTCAGCAGCTGCAGGAATTGCGCCGGATGTTTCGCCGTCAGCGCCGGGACGATCACCAGCCTGCCCCCGTACAGCGGCGCCCCGTACATTTCCCAGACCGAGAAATCGAAGCAGAACGAGTGGAACAGGGTCCACGTATCCGATGGTCCGAAGTCGAACAAGTTCTTGCTGTTGAACAATAGCCGGACGACGTTCTTGTGCTCGATCAAGGTTCCCTTCGGCTTGCCCGTTGTGCCGGAGGTATAGATGACATAGGCCAGGTCGGCCGGCTGATTGACCGGTTCCGGGTTGGAGCCGTCTTCCGCGTAGGATGCCTCGTCGTCCAGCAGCAACACGGACCCCGCAAAAGCGGCTTTGTCCTGCAAATGCTTTTGAACAAGCAGCACTTGCGCCCCGGAATCGTCCAGCATGTAGCGGATGCGCTCCTCCGGATAGTCCGGGTCGATCGGTACATAGGCTCCGCCCGCCTTCAGGATTGCGAGGATGCCGACGACCATCTGAGGGGAGCGCTCTGCCATAATACCGACCAAATGATCTGGCTGCACTCCTTGTGCCCTTAACCTCCGCGCCAGGCGGTTCGCCCTCTCGTTCAGCTCGCGGTACGAGAGCCGCTGGCCCTCATACTCGACTGCGGCCGCATCCGGATACCGCTCCGCCTGCTCCTCGAACAATTGGTGAATCGTCTTCTCCCTCGGATAATCCGCCTCCGTATCGTTGAATGCAGCAAGCGACCTGCGTCCTTCTTCCTCACTAAGAAGCGATAGCTCGGATAGGGTCTGATAAGGACTGCGAATCATTTGCTCCGCAATACAAACGAACTGGCGAAGCATTTCTCCCGCCTCGTACTCATCAAAGAGCTGGGTGCGGTAATACAGGTCCACGAACAGCTTCCCGTCATCCAAATAGTCCAGGATATGAATATCGAAATCGTTGACGGTGTTCCCGCTGTAATCCTGACTCCCCTTACGACAGCCTCTCCCATACGGAAGAAGCTGAGCGGGCGGTACTGTATGGAAACGCCAAAGAGGCGCTGAATATCATGATTCCGATGAATTTCCCGCAAATCTTGAATGACTTTATTGTACGGATACCGCTGATGGCGCAGGATTGCCGCTTGTTCTTTGGCCGTATTTTTCAAAAAAGAAATAAGTTCCTGATTCGGCTCCACCTGCATCCGGGTTGCCACCGTACTGACGAACATGCCGATCATTTCTTTTTCTTTCTTCGTCGTTCGGTTCGCATACAATGTACCGATCGCGATGTCATTCTCGCCGGTGACTTTATGCATGTAAATATATAAAGCACTCAAAAAGAAATTAAAAATGCTGATTTGATGCTGTTCACAAAAAGCCTTCACACCTTGGTAAAGCTCGTCGCTCAGCGTAAAGCTTTGTACTCTTGCCTCCGTGTCCATGGTTAACGGATTGTACTGCTTGAGGCCCGTAGCTTCAGGCATGGTGCTGAATTTTTCAAGCCAATAGCTTCGGTCCTTGTGATAACGCTCCGATTGTTCATACTCATGTTCGGCCTGTATAAAATCCAAGTAAGAGCTGCCCTCATTAGGGACATGTTCTCCATTGACCAGTTTCAAATAATTGCGGGAAATCTGATTGACGGTCAGATTCATGGAAATACCGTCGGAAATCATATGATGCATTTTGAAATGGAGCCAAGTTTCCTCGTCGCTGATTCGGAGAATAACGAACCGGTGCAGCTCGGAGTTCAGCAGTTCAATGGCCATAGGCCTGTTCTCAAGCATCCATTGTTCCGCCTGCGCTTCGTTCAGCTCCAAACATTCGATATCTTGATCTTCATGATCCCGGACATATTGATAAGGGACTCCATTCTCCGTCGTCACTCGGATGCGAAGAGAATCGTTTTGTTCAATGACTTTGTTGATCGCTTGTTTCAAGACGTTCACGTCGATGCGGCCTTTGATTTTCACAATCGCAATGATCGTCGACGTATTCCGATTCGGATAAAGCAATTCGGTGTACCATATTCGCTGCTGGGGCTGCGTTACCGGATACCGTTGAATGTTGTTGTTTTCCATGGTCTCTCCCCTTGAAAAAAGGTGCTCTCTATTTACGCCATTTGCGGCTGCAGCGAATGGGTCGAAGCGAAGCATTCCGATACGGCTTGCTTCAATATTTCGAGTCCGGCCGTCAGTTCCTCCATCGAAATCGTCAGCGCCGGCATGATCTTGATTACCGTATCGCGCCGCCCGGCCCGCTCGAGAATGAGTCCGAGCTCGTAGCGGCGGGACGCGATCCTCTTGGAAAGCTGGTCATCCGGATGAGCGGATACGTCGATGCCCCATATCAAGCCCATGCCCCGCACCGAGATCAGTGAACTGATCGGAAGAATATGCTCCTTCAGATATTGCTCGACAGCTTGCGCTTTGCGCTCCGTCTCGGCCTCCAGCTGCAGCGATTCGCGCAATTCGAGCGCCGCCGTGGCCCCTACGAACGCGAGCTGGTTGCCCCGGAACGTGCCGTTGTGCTCAGCCGGCTTCCACACGTCCAGTTCAGGCTTCAGCAGCAGCAAGGACATCGGCAAGCCGTACCCGCTGATCGATTTGGAAAGCACGACCATATCGGGAACAATGCCCGCACGCTCAAAGCAGAAGAATGTACCCGTGCGTCCGCGACCCACCTGAATCTCGTCGCAAATCAGCAAAATATCGTGACGATCGCAAAGCTCCCGAAGATCGCGGAGCCACGGAGCGGGCGCTGCATTCAAACCGCCCTCCGCCTGCATGGTTTCGAGAATAATGGCCGCCGGTTTCTCAATGCCGGCGTGATCGTCCGTTAAAATCGCCTCCATGTAGCCGATCGTGTCCAAATCATCGATAAAGCCGGTCGGAAACGGCATAAAGGTCACGCCCTGCGCGGCGACCCTCCCGCCTCGCGATGGTATAAACTGCTGGTGGCGGCCAAGCTTCCGAGCGACATCCCGTGGAATGCGCCGATAAAGGCGAAAATGCCCGTCCGGCCCTTCGCTTTTCTGGCCAACTTGAGCGCCGCCTCTACCGCATTGGTTCCGGTTGGGCCGCAAAACTGAAGCTTATAGTCAAGACCGCGGGGCTTCAGGATTTTGTCCGAGAAGGTCTGCAGAAACGTTTCCTTAGCCGAGGTGTACATATCGAGCCCATGGCTGATGCCGTCCGATTGCAGATAATCGATGAGCCGTTGTTTGATAAAATCGTTATTGTGACCGTAATTCAGCGCTCCGGCACCGGCGAAGAAATCGATATACTTTTCGCCGGAACGTGTAAACAATACGGAGCCTTTGGCCCGCGTAAAAACATCGGGAAAGGAACGGCAATAAGATCTTACGTTGGATTCCAGCACTTCAAAGGTTTTTGACATCAATAATCTCCTCCATATCCGCAGTTAATGATACATTATGTATCTTTGTAGACAGACTTAATCTTCGTTTTAAGCGCTAATGCAACCTTTCGCTGTTTATTAACGTGAACGTATAACCGCCCCGCCTGCTGCGAACGTCTCTGTCTGTCGCGATAATCCGTTCAGAACATGGCTGATGACGGCTTGTTCCTGCTTGTGAAGAAAAAAATGATTGCCTTCAAACAACTGCACCTGAAACGGGCCGTCCGTAAGCTCCTGCCAGGCATGAAGCGAATCTATGCCGACATCGTGATCCTGCAATCCGCCAAAAACCGTAAGCGGACAAGGAAGAGCTTCTCCCGGCCGGTACACATAGGTTTCACTTGCGGTAAAATCGGCCCGTAAGCGGGGCATCAGAATTTCCATCAACTCATCATTTTGCAGCACTTCTTCGGGTGTTCCCTGCATAAGCCGCAGCTCATGTTTGAACCGGTCATCCGGTAACTTGTGCAGTGATGTTCTTGTGCTTAAGAAGTGGGGAGCGGATTTTCCCGATACGAATAAATGGCTGGGGGATAGGCGATGCTTGCCATATAACTGACGAGCGGTTTCGAAGGCAATCAACGCTCCCATGCTGTGTCCAAAAAAGCAAAGGGAATATGCAGCGGCGGTACAATGTCCGCAACCAGCATACGGACGATGTCATCCATGGAATCCATCGGCTCCTCTGCCGCCCTGGACTCTCGGCCGGGTAGCTGCACGGGACACACTTGAATGGCGACCGGAAATTCCTGCTTCCAATTGCTAAATACGGACGCTCCGCCTCCGGCGTAAGGAAAACAAAATAAGCGGAGCTTTACGTGCGAGCCGGCATGGGCATTCAAAAAAAAGGAACGCTCTTGAGAAACCATCGGTTCACCACCCTTCAATATTATTCCTAACCATGGTAAATATTTCCTCAATTCCAATTATATCCAAGTGGACGTTTGTAATCAAAATAAATTATTGTAAATTCTAAGAATGTTGGTATATTTTGGAGTAAAATGTAACAAAATATCCATATTTATGCAAACCAACGACAGGCTCGTCCGTCCGCGACCCGGGTTCACCGGACAAGCCGAAGGGTAAGTAATACCTGACACCACTCAGGAAAGGAGTGATTCCGATGGGAGCCATTTATACGGCGGAGGTTACGTCCCACGGAGGCCGGGAAGGCTTCGTCCGCTCGTCCGACGGCCGGTTCGACCTTAAGGTTGTTCAGCCCGGACAGGGAGGGACGGAAGGAACCAATCCGGAGCAATTGTTCGCAGCCGCTTATTCGGCCTGCTTCCACAGCGCGCTGAAGAGCGTGGCCAAGAGCCGAAAGATGGACATTCGCAACTCCGTAGTCACAGCTCATGTCACGCTTCATCAAGATGGAGAATCGTACCATCTGTCCGCACAGATGGAGGTGACGATCCCCGATCTCAGCCAAGATCAAGTGATGGAGCTGGCGAAGGCGGCCCACGAGGTGTGCCCCTATTCCAAAGCCACCCGGGGCAACATCGAAGTGGAGCTCAAAGCCCGTGCCCCCGTACCGAAGTAGAGAAGAGGCTTCAGATCGGAGCCTGTTTAAAGCGAAAACGGCTGTCCCGTTCGTCCGGCCGGACGATGGGACAGCCGTTTTCGCTGCCGGTTAGGCGTCATCAAGCGGCATACCGGCATTCGTTTCGTAAGAAAATACATGGACACCGGACAAGAAGTTTATTAGGCTTAAATAAGCAATCCATTCCAAGCTCACCGGGGAGGCTTTATGCCATGAATCCATGTATTTATTGCGCCAAAGACGAGCGGCTCGACGGGCTGATGATCGAAATCGGGCAGCTGCGGGTTTCGACGCTGTTTTTGTTCAAAGAGCAGACGTACCGCGGCCGGGTCGTCGTTGCGCTGAACGAGCATGAGCGCGAAATGTTTCACTTATCCGAGGAGCGCCGCGAGCAGCTGATGGCGGACGTGGCCCAGGCGGCGGCCGCCGTGGAACGCGCCTTCAAGCCGGGCAAAATCAACTACGGAGCCTATGGCGATACGATGCCGCATGTGCATTTTCACATCGTGCCGAAGTACGAGGGCGGGCCGAGCTGGGGCAAGCCGTTCGAGATGAACCCGGGCGAGGTGTATTTGAGCGAGAGCGAATATGCCGGGCTGATCGCCCAAATCCGCGATCAGTTGTAGCGTTTTGCCCTACACTTCATGCAAGGGAACGAATCGATTCCCCGCTCACGATCCGGAATCCGCATGGATTCCGGACCGTCAGGGTCGCCGGACCCACGCCGTTGCCCGGTTTGCGTCACATCCCCCTTTTTAATGGCGATGTCTCACCAATCAATCTCTTGGATAATCGACACTCATGATGTCCATAAAGGGTACTTGTGCAACCCCATCCACTTGTTCAACATGGACTTTACCCGTTCGTGAGTCCATCTTAACGATCTGACCTCGGACGCTCTCATCCCATCCCCATACCGTTAATACAATTTCCGACTTCTCATAATAAGCCTCGGTAAGCTGATTGCCTATCTCTTCAAGTACAAATTCATCCCTTGTCGGTCTCTTTGGAACTTTCGATTTAGCCATTAGTGTACCTCCTGGTTGAGATTCGAATAAAAGACTACTTTTTCAATAAACACATTAAGAATTCCACGCCGGGCATCGGCTCCTGAACAATGGTCGTGTACAGCGCATCCTTGGTTTTGAACTAACGGAAATGCCTGCTTGATCTGTTCCCGGCGCTCATCGCGACTCTGTTCCAGCTGCTTTTTGTTTTAACCGCGGCAATGTCTTCCCACTCCGATCTAGGAGAATCAATTACTACCACTATACCATGAATCGTCCGATTCATCTCCTTTACGGCCTGAAAACCATTCCTTTGAAGATATCGATCACATCGCGTAGGGTATGCTCCGGCGATGACAGCATGGCCGGCAGGATCGGATCCGTGATCATATTCGGCGCATCCGTGGTTGCCTTGACGAGATATCGATTTCTTTTGCCGACGTCTTTCAGGCTCCATTTTGAGCGATCCGGTCCCATGCTCTGAACCAGTTGCCTCCCCTTTGGAAAGCCCCGACACGCGAAATGCTTCCAACGCCGCCTGGTAAGTCAAACCATGAAGATCCCGAGTATTCTGATCCGTACCGGCATATTGCTTTTTTCCGTATGCGGGCCGGATGAATTGGAAAAAATAAGGGGACCACTGATCATTCCGCGTACCGGGGAGGCACTATATCATGATCCACTTCATTCTCTTGCTGATCTTATGTATTATAGGCGGCGTCTGTCTCCCTGTCCTGCGCCGGACGCTGCACCCCGTCGAAATCCTCGTCTGCTGGATTCTAACCGCTACGCTGGAGCAGTTCGACCATGCCGTCCTGATCGTCAATCTCGGTGTAGTGGAGATCAGCGGGAAGATTCCTGACTTCTTCACCTTGAAGCTGGAGCAGCTGGCGGCGACCTCGTTAACCGTATTATACGGACTCGGTGTCTATATGGCCGGAACGGTTTCGTTCCCCGTAAACTCCTTGCCTTAGCCGGCTCGTTCCTCGCCCTGACAGGCCTTACATATCTGTTTCGCTTGACCGGGGTCCTGACGGATATCGGGTGGAATATGGGCTATGCCATGATTCAAATAATCGCGCCGCTTGCGCTGCATGCCGTCTTTTTAACATGGTTCAGAGCATGGCTGCGCGGGAAGGCGGTCTCTGCATGATCCTGTATCCGCCGGTTCGCTTCGACGCGAACGAATGGTTTATTCTGGCCGTATCGCTGCTTTCCTGGGGTACGCTGTGCCTGCTTCCCCGCCGGTCGCCTGCCGTAACCTTCTTCGTTATATGGCTGTTCAACGGTTTGCTGGGGTTTACCGCTGATTTCACCCTCGGTGTCAAGCCGTTTGATTTGTACGACTTCGGCGACCGGCCGCAATTCGAATGGTTCGATGTCGTCCTGTATTTCGTGACTTACCCGCCGGCGCCGTTCCTCATGCTGTACGGCTTTGACAAGTGGCGGCCGACAGGTTGGAAGCTTGCAGGTCGCCTGCTCTTGTTTACTGCCGCCACAACCGCCCTCGAAGGCGCGACCACCTTCGCTTTTCACGTCTTCACTTACAAGGGATGGAAGCTGTGGTATTCGCCGCCGGTCTATTTGACCACCTATTCACTCAACCTGCTCGTGTACCTTTATGTCCGTAATTATTTGCCCCCCAAATCTTCAATCACGTAAAATAAAAATAGCCCGCTCCCACCGGAACGAACAACCGGAGCAGCGGGCTCTCCTATGATTACCTTTCGCGCGCCGACCGTCGTAAGATTCCTCATGGGGCCGAAGCGGATGAAGGGTTTAATAACCTGCATTCGGCAGGTCCTTGACCCCATCCGTGCGTCTTCTCCCGCCAACCCGCCGGGTATCTCATCCGTTCCGTCCGCATGCGGCCGGAAATATTCCGTCGTCTTGCGGCCGGTATCTCCTTCAGCCGGTCACCATCACGCTCCGGATTCGTTTCCTTCCCATCGATGAGCGCCGCCTCGTAGATTTGCAGGTCCAATGCTAATACCATCACCCGTAACCTTGGCCTTGCAACTTGTACAGAAATTGTTCAGTTGTATGCGTTATAGTTATTTAGTGTTACAAAAACTGGGGTAATTCAGCAATTTTCGACTGTAAGGGAGTGGATCGTTAGAATTGTTCTTTAGAGAAATAAGACTTTATTCCTAGTAATCTTAGAAAGTCTGAGGTGGAGAGAAAAGTACTATGCTAAGAAACATCAACAAACTAGTTGCTTATGTCTTGTTATTCTTTTTGTTGTTCAGCTTGGCGGCATCGGCCCTGCCCGCCGGCAACGCTCACGCGGCCTCGGCGCCGCCGGTATTGACCCCTCGCACGAGCCCTGCTCCCGATACGGCTCACGATGTCGAGATTAATTTCGCTGCAAATTCGGCGTGGACTTCAGCGATTACAGGGGTTTATGACGGCGGCACGCCGCTGACGGCGAATTCGCAGTACGTCATTTATCCGGCGGCGCAATCCGGCAATCAACCGTCCGTGATGATTCTCGCCGGCGTGCTGTCTGCAGGCACCCACACCATCAAGGTGACAGCGGCCGGGTACGCCGATGCGGCGACCTCCGTGACTGTGACAGCGGCGGCAATCACGCCTAATAAAAAGCTTCAGAACGGCGGCTTCGAGACGCCGCCGATAAGCGCATCAACGACTCCCGGATCGAAGACAACAACGCCCGGGGCATGGAATTATTACCGTGACGACGCGGATGGAATCGGTTGGAAAACGACGGCAACCGACCATTATATTGAATTCCGCAATGATATAAAGAGCAATTCCAACTCGTCCATCCCGATTCCGGAGGGCGGACAATTCGCAGAGCTGAATGCGCAATTTCCTTCTTCCCTGTATCAGGATATTTTGACGAACCCCGGCACAACCGTCAATTGGCGTCTTTATCATCGCGGGCGAAACGGCACGGATACGATGAAGGTGCAGATCGGCCCTCCGGGCGGCCCCCTCGTTGATCAAGCGAGCGATCAGGGACCGATAACGGACGGAAATTCGGCATGGAGAAAATATACCGGATCGTATTTGGTTCCCGAAGGACAAACCGTGACGCGGTTCTCCTTCGTTTCGGTGTCTTCCGCCAATAACAAAGCGAATGAAGGGAATTTCCTTGACGATATTTTCTTCGGGATTCCGCCCCACATCGTCGTCACGCAAACGGTCAATACCGCTTTAACGACAGGCGATGTCATCACCTACGACGTCAAGGTGATCAACAACGGCGGCGATGTCGCGAGCAATACGTATGCGAGCCGCACCTATCCCTGACGGAACCGAATATGTTCCCGGCTCGCTGCAAATCGTATCCGGTCCGGGTGCAAAGCAGTTAACCGATACTGCGAGCGACGACAACGGGGAATTCGACAGCGCGAACAAGCGGCTTGTCGTTCGCTTGGGCGACGGGGCCACGCCTTCCGCTGGCGGAAGGCTGGCGAATACCGACGATTTGCCCGACGGAACAACATTCCGTTATCAAGTGCGGTTAACCACCGCCAACTCCGTAACGAATAAGCCGACTGTCAGCTACGACAACTTGCTGAAGGATCCGGTGCAGCACCTGACGGCAACGCCCGACCCCGTCCTGACCGCAAGCGGCACGACGCAGACAAGCACAACGCTGTCATGGGATTCCGTTGTCGGCGCGACCTATTACGATATATACAAGGACGGCGTGCTGATCGCGCCGCACGTAACCGGAGCGAGCTATGTCGTGACAGGGTTGACTCCTGCGACCGTCTACGGCTTTACAGTGACTGCGGCGAACGACACGAAAGAAATTTCGCAGTCCAGCCTTGCCGTCGCAAGAACGTTGTCGGAGCTTAAGGATTTGAATGTAAAGGACAAATCGGGCAACGACGTGAGCCTGAGCCCGAGCTTCTCTCCGAACACCGATTCTTATCAATCTACGGTAGCTGGGGATACCGACCGGATTAGCGTAACCGCAAGCGTGTATCATCCTTCGCTGGCCGCGGTAACGATGAGCGTCTACGATCAGGATCATCGTACTGTGCTCAGTTCCGTCCCATTGACCAGCGGGCAGCCCTCCGACCTGTTCCCGCTCAGCGTCGGCAAGAACACGATTGAACTGACGGTGACCGATATCGCCGGCGGGACGAAAACGTATACGGAGACAGTGTACCGGCTTCCGACCGTAGCGGACATCGAGAAATCGGGGAATGCCGGCGACCGCGTCGCCTTCACCAAGACCGATTTCACAAGCAAATACCCGGCGGGCGCTCCACTGACTGCGGTGAAAATCGTTACGCCGCCGTCCACCGGAACATTGATGCTGGGAACGGTGCCTGTCACAATAGGACAGGAAATTCCCGCCGACCAGCTCGGCAATTTGACGTATGTCCCGGCGGCGGGCCAAACGGGCGAAGCAACCTTCCAATGGAACGGAACTTCCGACGGCGTTAACTATGCCGATAGTCCCGCGCTCGTAAAGATAACGCTGGCGAACACGGCAGTAACGGCCAACCTCGCACTGTCGGTGAACCCGGCGAAAATTGTCGGCGACGGCAAATCGACCTCGCAGCTGACCGCCGTCCTGACCGACTCTAGCGGCAAGCCGATTGCAGGCGAGGATGTCGTATTCAGCGCTCCGCAGGGAACGTTCGTCGGCACCGGCACGGCAACGATAACGGCCGTAACGAATGCGCAAGGCATGGCCGTCGTGACCTATCAGTCGGGAAAAATGACCGGCACTGTCCCTCAGGATATTCCGGTTACGGCGACGGTGAACGATTCGGGCAAAAATTTGAAAGCGACAGGGCAAGTACATGTTACCTTCATGCCTGCGTCGATCAGCGGGATTTTGCGGAACGGAAATACAAGCGTGCCGATTGCGGGTGCATCCGTAAGGGTAAAGGGACCCGGCTTGGACCAAACGGTCGTCACCGACGTGTACGGAGCTTATTCCGTCCCGGTTCCGCTCGGCGATGCGGAGTACACGCTCACGTTCACTCAGCCGATCAATATTGGCGGGGTCGACACCCCGGTAACCTTCACACAAAAAGCGAAGGTGGACTCCTCCGTTACGGTGGGTCAGAATGTCCCTTCCGTGAAGACGGCAACCGGCATTGTGCTCAGTAAACAGCCGAACGGCAAATCCGCTCTGCTGGACAGCTCCTTTGCAGGGAAGCTGCGCATATATCTGAAAGACGCGAAAGGCAATTATATTTCGGAGAACGGAGCCCCGAAAGCCTTCGCTCTGCAGACTAACGGCGTATTCCTGGCCGATGGACTGTCCGTCGGGAATTACCAAATGGAAGTCCGCTACGGACTCGAAGCCGGTAAAGAACTCACGCTTGTCAAAGACGCGAAGATCAGCGTAACGGCGGACGGCGAGCTGAACATTCTGGAAGAATTGATCGATCCGTACGGCACCATTACGGACGCGGTCACCGGCGCGGCGATCGAGGGCGCGCAAGTAACTTTGTATTATGCGGATACGGCGAACAACCGGAACAAGGGCATCGTGCCGGGCACGCAAGTATCAGCCGCCGCCAGTTGCAGGCTTCGCCCCGGGCAACAATGCCAATCCGCGACTTAGCGACGCGAACGGTAAATATGCGTTCATGGTATTCTCGAATACGGACTACTACTTGGCCGTTACGAAGAACGGATACTATCCTTACACAAGCCCGACCATCTCGGTCGCAAGCGACATTGTGAAGTTCGACTTGCAGCTGACGCCGGTAACGGCGGGCGGAAGCAGTGACAGCAGGCGACAGCGGTTCTTCCGGCGTTTCGACCGCACCGGCCCAGCCCCAAATTACGTTGAACCTGTCGGTGGACAAGAACATCGTGGAAGAGGGCGACCCGTCGCACCTTACGATCCATTACGGCAACCAGTCGACATCTATGGCAGTATCCGGCACAGTGAAAGTTACACTGCCTGCCGGCGTAGAGATGATCGATGCAGACGGCGGCACGGTTGACGGCCGTACGATTACGTGGAAGGTCAAAGATCTGGCGACCGGCAAATCGGGCAGCTTCAACCTAACGGTGAAATGGCCGCAGACTCCAGACAGCGCAGACCGCTTTCGAAGTGCCGGTTCAGTTTATTCTCGATGGCAATCAGATCCAAGCGGACGCCTCTGCAAAGTTTCAAGTATTCTCCAGCCGTTACGGCGAACTCAAGCATCAACGCTATATTCTTGGATATCCGGATGGAGAATTCAAGCCGAAGCGTTCGATCACACGCGCCGAATTGGCGGCAATCGTGGCCCGTCTAACGGAGAATAAAGATCAGCTTGCTCCGCTGACTTTCACGGATGTGAGCTCTGATCACTGGGCGGCCAATTACATTAAGATCGCTACGAAATACGGGTACTTCAGCGGATACGATGATGGCTCGTTCCGTCCCGATCAGGCGGTGAAAAGAGGAGAACTCGCCGCCGTTATGGCCCGGTTCCTGAATCTGAAAACAAGCGCGCCGATTGAACCGCACTTTACGGATGTAAAAGGGCATTGGGCGGAGAACGCAATCGAAGAATTGTACCGGAGCAAATTCCTGTCGGGATATGCGGACGGCAGGTTCAGACCCGACGGTGACATCACCCGGGACGAAGCGGTAACGATGATCAACCGGATGCTGTACCGCGGACCGCTGAAAGGCTTGGCTCCCCAATTCCCCGACATTCCGGAAAGCAATTGGGCGTTCGGGGATGTTCAGGAATCGGCCGTATCGCACGAAGCGACACGCAACAGCGACGGCGACGAAACCTGGAAGAACAATTTGCAGGACGATGTTCGCTAGTCATACAGCAAGGGGGCCGCTTCGGCAGTCCCTTTTTTCGTGCAGTCCGCGTGCCGGATCAGGAAAAGCCCAAGTAACGGATATCCGCCCCCCCCCATTTGCGAAAAACTTACCCATCTCTATTTTTTTCTTCGGCTCCAGCTTCCCCAATCCTGCATCTCCTTTATACCTAAAAGATCGCCCGCAGGCACGTTCCGGCGGCCCCTCTCCATCATTTGGGGATGGACGGCCGCATTTCCCTTCCTTTCAGGCGGAAGCAAGAATTTGCAAGGCGCCGCCGCGGGTTCTGCAAGATTTTTTTAATGCATTCAAGCTCCCGGGAGACTATAGTAAGTCGAGGCAGCGCGGCTGATCATCCCAATAAAGGAGTGCAGATGCATGGAACCGACCCCCTCTAATTTACAGGCAAGCCTGCCGGCACGTACGAATCCCGGGCCGTCCGCCCGGCTTGGAGGAATGGGACAAACGCTCAAACGCGATTTGTTTCTGTACCTGCTTGTTTTGCCCGGCGTCCTCTATTTTCTCGTCTTCAAATATGTTCCCATGTGGGGGTGCTGATTTCCTTCCAAAATTATTCGCCTTATACCGGTTTCCTTCATAGCGAATGGGTGGGCTTCGAGCATTTTGAGAGGCTCTTCTCGGGCGACGATTTTTACCGGATCTTCCGGAATACGATGATGATCAATTTGCTGAATCTGGTATTCTTTTTTCCGCCGCCCATCGTCTTGTCGCTCATGCTCAATGAGATCCGCCGGGAATGGTTCAAAAAAACGATTCAATCGATTGTGTACCTCCCCACTTCCTCTCTTGGGTCATTATTGTCGGCATCAGCTTCCTCATGCTGTCCAAGACGGAAGGCGTCGTCAATCATTTGCTGGAATACATGGGATTCGGGAGGATCGATTTTCTGACGGAGCCGAAATATTTTTGGGCGTCGCTGACGCTGCAGTCGATTTGGAAAGAGGTCGGCTGGGGCACCGTGATATTCCTCGCCGCCATTGCGGGGGTCGACGTCCAGCTCTATGAAGCGGCCCGGATGGACGGAGCCGGAAGACTCCGGCAGATGTGGCACGTCACGCCGCCGGCCATCCGGAGTGTGATCATCATTCTGCTCATTCTGCGGATCGGCCATATCATGGATGTCGGCTTTGAGCAGGTGTATCTGATGATGAACGGAGCCGTGTCCGAAGTGGCGGAAGTGTTCGATACGTATGTGTACCGGGTAGGGGTTCTTCAAGGGGAATTCAGCTTCAGTACGGCGGTCGGCTTGTTCAAATCCGTCATCGGTCTCATTCTTGTGATCACAGCCAACAAACTGGCGAAAAAATTCGGCGAGGAGGGCGTTTACTGATGGGCAAAACGATCGGCGCCGGATGGTCCGACCGGCTGTTTCAGACGTTCACCGGCATCCTGCTGATTCTCGTCGGGCTGGTCTGCTTCTTTCCGTTCTACTATATCGTTGTGGTCTCTTTCGCTACGCCGGCCGAATTCCGGCAGGGCGGGTCGCTCCTCTTCCCCGGGAATGGACGCTGCTCTCGTACGAGTACATTTTATCCACCAAGGCGTTCGTAAAAGCGGCCGGCATCAGCGGCTATCTCGCGGTGGCAGGTACGCTTGCCAGCCTGGCGGCGACGTCCACCCTGTCCTACGGCTTGTCCCGGAAGCGCTTGAAGGGCCGCAGAATGCTGCTCCTGCTGATTCTGCTTACAACCCTGTTCAATCCCGGAATCATCCCGGGCTATCTGGTGGTCAAAGAGCTCGGCATGATCAACAGCATCAATGCCCTGATCATTCCGGTGCTGACAAACGGCTGGTATGTGCTCCTGATGAAGGGCTTCTTCGATTCCATTCCGGCCAGCCTGGAGGAAGCCGCGCGAATCGACGGCTGCAACGACATTGCCGTTTGGTCGCGGGTGATCCTTCCGCTGTCCCTGCCGTCCCTGGCCGCTTTCGGCCTCTTCTATGCCGTCGGCTACTGGAACACGTTCTTCAACGCGGTGCTGTTCATCAACAATCACGATAAATGGCCGCTGCAGATCCTGCTGCAAAATCTGCTGATCGACTCCTCCACCGCCATGGGCGTTAGCGGCCTCGCCGATCAGGGGCTGCAGAACATCCCGCCCGAGACGAAGAAGATGGCCGCGGTCGTGATTTCCACCGTTCCGATTCTGCTCGTATACCCGTTCCTGCAAAAGCATTTTGCCAAAGGAGCCATGGTCGGCTCTGTCAAGGAATGAAATATCCTATTATACTAGAACCAAGGAGGCATTACCATGACTTACAGCCCGCACCGTATATCCCGCCAACCGGCAGTGGCCGCAATCCTGCTGGCGACCGCTATGACCGTTTCCGCCTGCGGAGGGAACCAGGACCCGGGAACCCCTTCCCAAGGGGGGGACGGAAGACGGCAAACCGACGGAAATCAGCATCCTGTCGATCTATTATCAGAAGGAGCCTCCGGCCGCCGACAACGCCATCTTGAAGGAAGTCGAGAAGAGGACGAACACGAAGCTGAATATTACCTGGGTCACGCCTAACAACTTCAGCGAGAAGGTCAACGTCACGCTGGCCTCGGGCGACCTGCCGGATCTGACGCTGGTCACCGATACCGGGAACGCCGCCTTCCGCAATATGGCCAAACAAGGCGCCTTCTGGGATTTGACCGAGCTGATCAAGAAGTATCCGAACCTCATGAAATTCCCGGATATCACATACAAAAATTTGCTTATCGACGGCAAGCTGTACGGCATTCCGAGGGTACGCCCGACGGAGGGCAATGCGCGACCGTTAATTCGAACCGATTGGCTGAAAAAATTAGATTTGAAGATGCCCGAAACGCCCGATGAGTTGTACAATGTAATGAAAGCCTTCAAGGAGAACGCCCCGGACGGACAGAAGGATACGATCGGGCTCTCCGGTTATGTGGGCCAGAACGACATGGGCCAGTTCGGCTTTATTGAGAGCGTATTCACAGGCTCTAGCGGAAAGTATAAGCTGAAGGACGGCAAGCTGATCGATATGACCTTCGAGCCGGAGACGCGGCAATCGCTCGAATGGTTCCAGCGTGCTTTTAAAGAAGGCCTCATCCCGCAGGACTTCGCGCTGCTGAAGCACAATCAGGCGAAGGATCTCGTCAGCGCCGGGAAGGCGGGGATTTTTATAGATAAGCCGAATCAGGAAGCGACGTTCATCAAGGATATTTCCAGCTCAAACCCGAACGCCAAGCCGGACATGGAATGGATTCCCTACATGACGGGCCCGCAGGGCAAGTATGCGTCCAAGGGCAACGGACACTTCGGCATGTTCGTCATTCCGAAGAAGGTGCCGGAGGCGAAAGTGAGGAAGCTGCTGGAATTTATGAATTACGGTACGTCGGACGAGGGCCACGAGCTGGCCAATTACGGCCTGAAGGATGTTCATTTTACAATGCAGGGCAGCAATTATATCCTCACGGATCAAGCTCTGAAAGATCCGAGCTTCCAGTTCATGCAAAATATTTTCATGAAATACGATAAATATGCCAACGTCGGCACGTCCGGTCTTACGCCGGAACAAATCGCGAGGGATAAGAAGCTGATCGACGCCGCAGAGCCTGTCAGCATCCCAAGCCCGGTATCCGGTCTCGTCTCCGAGACCAATAACAAGCTGGGCAGCGACTACAGCAAGAAAATCCAGGATATGAAAACGAAGGTGATGATGAATAAAGCGTCGCTGGAGGACTGGGACCGCTTCGTAAACGAACTGAAGGCGGATAAGAATTATACGAAAATAACGGATGAATTCAATGAAGCTTACCGTGCCAACAACGGGTCGAAATAACCGCGATCGGCCGTGATTTGGTGCACGTACACCGGGGGATGAGGGATGAGACGATGGTTCGATTGGCTGCAGAGCCGCAGTGCTAGGGGGAATATTTCCGCCGCAGACCTCATTCTGGTCCTGCTGATTACCAGCGTTCCCTCGGTGTTTATTGCCATCAGCACCTATATGATCGGTACCGGTGAAATCAAGAAGGAAGCACTCCGGTCGCATCAATTGAAATTCGAGCAGTTCTCCGAGACGATGAACAAGCGGCTCGACCAGATCGCTCTCGTCATGAGCAGGTGGTCCGCCAATTCTTTGTACGGCAACCATTTGGACCGCCTGGTATTCATCGACAATATCGACCGGATGCATGAGGTGATGGAATCGCCGCTGGTCGTCGGGGGCTCGAATGTGCTCATTGACGAGGCGCACTTATTCCTGAACCGCCAGAAGGCGGTCATCACGCCGGACGGCATCTATTATCCGAATCCGGAGCAGCTCGAGTCTTATGTATCGCTTCTGGATCAAAAGGAAGGCCTCTTCCTCGCCTACGGCCTGCCGGCCACGGTATCGTCGAATCGGACGGCGACGGTTTCGATTATTTTTAAAATCCCTTGGCATTCCGACCATCCGTTCGGCGCTTTCGTGCTGAACCTGAGCAATAAGGAGCTGGAACAAATGATCCGGAGCATCCCTTCCGACGAAACCGGAACCGCCTTCCTTATGCGGGATACCGGCGAATGGATTGTGCCGCCCGAGAGCCGGGACGAAGCGTTGTCCCTGCCATTGAAGGAGGCCGTACTCCGCCGGAAGGGCGGCACGGATTCCTTCGTCTACCGCTGGAACGGAGCGGACTATATGGTCTCCTTCGGTGAAGTGACTAAAGCCGGATGGCTATATGTAACGGCGGCGCCGCTGTCGGAGCTGACGAAGCCCGTGCTCCGCACCTCGCGCCTTATCCTGCTGAGCAGTATGGCCGGCATTCTGGCCGCCCTTGCGCTTGCCCTGTTCGCCTCCCGGAGGCTGTACCAGCCGATCGGCCGCCTTGTTCAATTGTTCCACGCGGGCAGGCCCGGTCAGGAGGGGAATGTAAAGCATGAGATCGAATTCATCGAGCAGCAGTGGAGCCGCCTCACCCGGGAAAGCCGTTCGCTGCAGGAAAATCTGAAGCGCTCCTTGCCTTCCCTGCGGGAGGGCTTCCTGCTCCAGCTCGTCCAGGGGCACCTGTATGCCTGGGATGAAGCCGGGCTCAAGCAGCGGATGGAACAGCTCGGCTGGGATGCCGCGGATAAGCAGTTCGTGATCCTGCTGATCCAGTTGTCCGGGCTGACCGAACACGGCCGTTTCAAGGAACAGGACCGGCGACTGATCAGCTTTGCCGCCGCCAACATCACCGAGGAGCTCGCCGCTCCGCATCTTCCGGGCTCAAGCGTGATCAATTTTCAGGACCTTTCCGTCGGACTGCTCTGTATGCTTCCCCGCGAATGGAAACGGGAGGAGCTCCGGCCCCGGCTTTACGGTCTTGCCCAGGAACTGATCTCTGCGCTCGGCAAGGTGCTGGGCCTTGAAGTCACCGTCCTGATCAGCCGCTCGACGGACCAGGCCGGAGATATTCCGGAGCGGCTCGAGCAGGCCCGCCATGCGGCCCGTTACCGGGACATGCAGGCGGCCCGCCAAATGATCGACATGGAGGAATTTGTTCCCCGCCCGCGACCGGTCATTTCTTATCCGTTCGCGCTGGAAAAAGAGTTTCTGCACTTGATGCGTCTTGGACTCGCGGAAGAAGCCTACGCCAAATTCGGCGAATTCATGCTCGAGATCAAGCGGGCCGGGAGCCGGGAAATGGCGGTTCAGCAGGCACTGTTCCAGCTGATGGGCAGCGTCCGGCGCATGCTGATCGAGCTCGGCTTTATCCACCATCCCCTGTTCACCGAGGGGCGCCTGTTGGAGGAGCTGATTGCGGTTCGGGAGCCGGTCGCCTTGGAACGATGGTTCGCTCAGCGGATCATGGAGCCTTATCTGGAGCAGTTCGGCAGAATGCAAAATTTCCATGCCCGGCAACTGGTCGAACAGGCGATGGAGCCGCTGCAGCATCATTATCACGAAGATTGGTCGCTGGAGGAATGCGCGGAGCGGCTGTCCGCCAGCCCGTATACGCTAAGCCGTTCCTTCAAACAGGTGGCGGGCGTAAGTTATGTCGATTACATCATGGGGCTGAGGATCGACAAAGCCAAGGAGCCGCTGATCGGCACCCAATTGAAAATCAGCGAAATCGCGGAGCGGGTAGGCTACCAGCATTCGTATTTTAATAAGATTTTTAAAAGCGCAGCCGGTTTGACACCCACGCAGTACCGGGAACAATTTCGCAAACAGGCATGAGAGGAGCAGGAACATGATCCGTTTGTTTCAAACAAACCGTATCCGTAAAATCACAGAGCTTGAGGGCATGTGGGATTTCGCCGTCGTGGAAGAGGCCGTGCGGGAACGGCCCGAATTCAAATACCGGTCGCCGGTGCCGGGGTGCTGGGAAATGCACCCGGAGCCGCTGACCTACAGAGGCAAGGGGCTGTACCGGAAAACCTTGGAGGTGCCTGTCAAGACTACGCTCCGGCTGGTCTTCAAGGGCGTGAGCCACACGGCGAGTGTATTCTTCGACGGGAAGCCGGTGGCGGAGCATTACAACGCTTATACCGCATTCTCGGCGATTGTCCGGGACGTTGCGCCCGGAACCCATGAAATCGCCGTGCTGGTGGACAACGGCTTCCACGAGGGTTCGTCCCTCCATGTGCCTAACGACTATTATACGTACGGCGGGCTGATTCGGCCGGTGGCCGTGGAGGAAATCGGCGACCTGTTCATTGAAAGAATCGGGTTCATCCCGGTCTTGGACGGGGGCGGATGGCGCGCCGACATTCAAGCTGCGGTGCGCAATACTTCCGGGGAGGAACGGGAATTTACGCTCCTCGGGGAGCTGGCGGGACAAGAGCGCGTCTCGGCCCCGCCCGTATTGCGCCCGGCGCCGAGCTGGTGTTGACCGGAAGCTTCCTTATGCCGGGAGTGGAAGCCTGGTCGCCCCGCTCCCCGCGTTTATATGAGCTCGAACTCCGCTTATTCACCGCCGAAGACGGCGCTTCCCCTATGGATGACTTGATCGAGCGGGTCGGCTTTCGGACGGTAACGACAAAGAAAGGCAGGATTCAAATCAACGGCGAAGATATCGTGCTTCAGGGCTTCAACCGGCACGAGGATCATCCGCTGGTCGGCGCGGCCTTTCCGCTACCCCTGATGGCCAAAGACCTCGATTTGATGGCTGATATGGGGGCCAACAGCGTGCGGACGAGCCATTATCCCAACGATGAGCGCTTCCTGGATTTGTGCGACGAACGCGGATTCTGCGTATGGGAGGAAAATCACGCCCGCGGGCTGAGCCTCGAGCAGATGCGGAACCCGAATTTCATTCGTCAGTGCGAGCAAGTCAATAAGGAAATGGTGCTGCAGCACGGCAACCACCCCTCCATCGTCATCTGGGCCATTCTGAATGAATGCGCCAGCGACACGGAGGAAGGCCGGGTCCACTATAAACGCCAGCTGGAGCAAATTCGGGCGCTGGACCGCGACCCGGCCGCTCACCTTCGCCTCTCATCACCGGGACAAGGAGCTCTGCTTCGATCTTGCCGACATCGTCTCGTTCAACCTGTACCCCGGGTGGTATGGAAACGAGGATCCCGGCGAGCTGTGCGACCTGGCGAGAAGCTGGGCCGATGCGGCAGGGGGTCTCGGTAAGCCGATGATCATGAGCGAATTCGGCGGGGACGGCTTCTACGGCTTCCGTTCGCCGGCCGCGGTGAAAGGAAGCGAGGAACGGCAGGCGCAAATTCTGGACAGCAACCTCCAGGCTTACCGGAGCCGGGACTTCGTCTCGGGAATGTTCATCTGGCAGTTCTGCGACTGCCGTGTAACGGAGGAAGGCCCTTGGCCGCTCTGGCGCGCACAGACGAAGAACAGCAAGGGCATCGTCGACGAGTACCGGCGGCCGAAGCTGGCTTATGAGGTCGTGCGGAAGCATTTTAAGGATAGGAGCCGGTAATACGAGGAGGCGGGTATCTGCCGGGGAAACGGCCGTATGCAGGCTGGACCTTCGGCTGCGCCGGTTCGCTTCGATGCGAACAATGGTTTATCCTGGCCGCCTCGCTACGGACCCGGCCCCGGTAGGTTTGCTCTTTGAATAAAAACAGCTCGGAACCCGCACCTGCCGATTTTCATCTATGCTCGCCGGGGAGGCTAAGTTCTACAGCGGCGCCACCTATTCGTTGAACCTGCTCGTGTTCCTTTATGTCCGCAACTATTTACCCTCTAAATCATCCATCACGTAAAGAAGACCCGCTTGCGCCCGGAAAAAACATCCGAAGCAGCGGGTCTTCACCGCTTATTTCTTCCGGTCACCGGCGCCCGAAGGATGGTTTTCATGGCCGACGGTTTGACCTTACGCGGGTCGGACAAATAGATTTCATGATGGAGCCCTGTACCCGAAGCTCTTTCTCAGATCGGCTTTGGATAGCGGATTTATTTACGCCCGACTCCCTCCTGATGAAAGGCCATACACCAACAGCCACCCGATATTCCATTGCTCTTCTCGACCAACCGCGCAAAATCCGGCCAAGTTTGCCTGCATTAAGGGGCTTCATGATGAAGTCGGACATTGGCAGTACACACTACAGTCCTAAACTGTGTCCTATTCCGAAATCTTTTCTCGATGTACCTCATCCGGCCTGATGGAACGACAGTCTAAGGCCTCAGAGTCGGTCCTTGAATTTTCTCTTTCGATAATGCCGCTTACAACATCTTCCATGGTTAAACTCGCTAAGACTTTTTCTAAAGCAAGCTGAGCAACAGTAAAAAGAGAACCAATGGTATCCTGAATGTTTCGTCCAACAAGACAGTTAGGATTGGGATTTGCATGGATACTGAATAATTCTTTCTCCTGCACAACATGAACTGCTTTGTAGACATCAAGCAAGGATATAGTGGATAGGTCTGCCGCCAGCTCCGTACCCGCAACTCCAGGTCGGCTTTTTACCAAACCTGCTTGCTTAAGCATACCTGTGATTTTTCGGATGATGACCGGATTTGTATTAACGCTGGCTGCAATGGATTCCGAAGTATTTACTTTCATCCTGTTGATTTCCAATACCGCTAGGATATGAAGAGCTACCGCAAAACGGTCGCTAATGGACAACTCATTCACCCACCTTCAACGATCTCTATTCACCTTATTATATCGCGTCTCACATGTAATTCAATTAGTTACAGGATATTGACAAAGCGGCAACCTGTAAATAAAATGGTTACATGTAATCATTATGGTTACAAATAATGCTTGCCGGAGGAAATGAAATGACTGCTGCGGATGTTGAAAGAAGAGGCATGAAATTAGAAAGTAAGCAGGAGAATTTCGAATACAGCCATCATCGGGCCTATGTGAACGGTATACGTCTTCATTATGTAGTAGCAGGTAAAGGGCTTCCTGTAGTCCTTCTGCATGGATGGCCGCAAACATGGTATGCATGGAAGGAGATTATCCCCAAACTCGCCCAGTCTTACACCGTTATTGCCCCGGACTTAAGAGGGTGCGGATTTTCAGAAAAAACTCTGGCTGGGTATGATAAATTGACGATAGCCCAAGATATCCATGCATTAGTTGAACAACTTGGATTTAAAGAAATATTTTTAGTCGGTCATGATATAGGAGCCAATGTAGCTTTCACCTATGCTGCTGAGTATCCCGAGAATGTAAAGAGATTAGTTTTGTTAGATGCATTTGTTGCAGGTTTCGGGCTTGAAAAGTTAATGGATGTTGCCAATGGCGGAAGGTGGCATTTTGGGTTTCACATGGCCAAGGATTTGCCCGAATACTTGATTGCCGGACGTGAACGAATTTATTTGGACTATTTTTTCAAAAATTTAACATACAATCCATTATCCATTAAAGAAGAAGATATCGATGAATATGTTCGTCAATACTCTGCTCCTGGAGCATTACGAGCCGGCTTCGAATTATATCGTTCTCTTCTAAAAGATGGCGAGCATAATCAAAAATACAGACATCAAAAATTGCGAACCCCCATTCTTGCCTATGGCGGGGAAAGTGCTGCCGGCGATAAGCTAAGAAAGTCATTATTGCCTTTAGCTGATCACGTTGAAGGTGGCTCTATACCCGAGTGCGGACACTTTATACCAGAAGAAAAACCGGAGTTTTTGGCAAAGGTGTTATACGACTTTTTTGGCGAAACAGGAACATCGTCTCACTAAGAAAATATTTTATTTTCCAGTCTGCAACTTTATTTTCTATGTACAAAATGAGGAAGCGACCTGTTGAGGTTTCTCAACAGGCTGAGCCAACCGGCATGGTTGGCAAAATGTTCCGCTTTTTTTCGCTGTACAACGTCTAATCCCCGGACTTTGCGAGCAAACTCAAGAATAGGAGGTGGGCAAGCATGGAGTTCGTTAAGAAAGCCGTCGGTTTTTTGCTCATTGCAGCATTGTCGGGTACCGTGCTTTATTTCGCCGTATCGGCCGGGTAAACGAATCTCCCAGGGCGGGAATGGGTGTGGTTTCACCCCAATGCCTCAAGCCCCTGCTTATCGTAAAAGAACGGCCCCCGCGTCCAGACGCACGCGAGATGCATCAGCGGCTCGCCCGTCATGCGCTCTCGGATCGCCGCATACTGCTCATCGCCGTACAGATTGTTCCACTCGTTCGGATCCTCCGCCAAGTGGTACAACTCGCCTTGGAACTGATCGACCCGTCCCACTGCATCGGCGATCGTGCCCGGCATATACAGAATAAGCTTCCAGTCCTTCTTCCGCCACATCAGGGCTGGAGGCAGATGCCGCCCATCGGTCGCCTTGGCGTGGAACTCGCAGAAGGTTCCCTTGCGCTGCAGCTCCCCGAATAAATCCAGCCCGGGCAGCTGCGGGTTTCGGGGCAGACCTGCGACCTCCGACAGCGTCGGAACGAGATCCACCAGCTCGGCCGGACGCTCGTCTACAGTCCCCCGCTTCGCTTCCGGGATATAGGAGCCGGACAAGATCATCGGCACCCTCACGCCGCTGTCGTAGAGGCAGTATTTGCTGAACCGGAAGCGCCGCTCGCCCAGCATCTCTCCATGGTCGGACACGAAGACGATTAAAGCGTTTTCAAGACGGCCCTGCCGTTCCAGCTTCTCCAGCGCCCGCCCGAAATAATGATCAAGCCACGAGCAGTTCGCCCAGTAGCGAAGCGTCGTGCGCCGGCGCTCCTCCGGCGTCATCCGCTCCCATACCTCCCGCTTGTCCGTATAATTGCGCCGGGTCTGGTCGCTCGCCTCGTCGACGGCGGCCAGATGCGTATCCCGCTCGTCCTCCCAAGGCGGCTGGGGCAGGTCCGGGATATCCTCTATCCGGTACAGGTCCTCGAATTCCTTCGGCACGTTAAATCCGGCGTGAGGCTTAAGAAACGACAGATACAGAAACAGCGGCCGCGACGGGTCCACCCCTCGTCCAGGAATTTCAGGCACTGCTCCGCCACCCAGCCGTCCCGGTGCTGCTCCATCGGAATCCGGCTGGTACAGCCGATATACCCGTTTGCATTCTCCTCCCCGCCGCCGTAGTCCTTCGTCTCCTCGTGGTAGGCCTTCAGCCCTTCGGGATCGTCATCGCCCATCATCAGGGCACCGTCCTCGTAATGCCCGCTGTCCCGCGCAAGCCCTACGGCCCGCACCTCGAACCCGCGCGTCGGCGGAACGGGATTCTTCACGCCGTGGTTCCAATGCGTCTTGCCGAAGCCGGCGGTCTGGTATCCGGCCTTCCGCATCAGTTCCGGCGACTGGGTCGCTCGGCGACCGGTCTTCCTCATACAGCCCGCCGTAATTCGTCCGTACGCCGAGCTGTGACGGATAATAGCCGAACATCATCGAGCCGCGGCTCGGCACGCACATCGGCGCCTGGCAAACCGCCTGGTTGTAAATGATGCCCTCCTCCGCCAGCTTATCGATCGTCGGCGTTATGATATGCTCGTTGTAACGCCCGATGCAGTCCCAGCGCCGCTGGTCGGTCATCAAGAAAATAATTTCCGGTTTGGTTCGTACCATTACCGTATCCCTCCGCTTCTAATCGACTTAAGCTTTAATGGAACCCACCATCGCCCCTTGGGCAAAATGCTTCTGCAGGAACGGGTACACCACAAGAATGGGAACGGTGGCGATGACGACCGCCGCCATCTTCAACATCTCGGACGGCGGCGGTCGCTGCGATACGTCGTAGGCCTGCAAATCCGTATTGGAGGCGTTCAGCAGCATGTTCTGGAGCAGCACCTGAATCGGCCATTTCGCGGAATCGTTCAAGTACAGCAGCGCCGAGAAGAATTGATTCCAGAAGCCGACCGCTTCGAACAAGCCGAACGCGGCTATCGCGGGAAGCGACAGCGGAAGGATGATCGTTATCCAGGTCCGGATATCGCCGCTTCCGTCGATCGCGGCGGATTCGTCCAGCTCGGCCGGCAGGTCGCTGAAGAACCCTTTCATCAGGATCACATTCCAGCCGCTCGCCAGCGCCGGGAGGATCAACGCCCAGATGCTGCCGATCAGGCCGGTCTGCCGGACGAGCATATAATGCGGGATGATCCCGGGACTGAACAGCGGCGTCAGCAGAATCATAAGCAGCAGCACCCGGCGCCCCCGCATTCTTCGGCGGGACAGCGCATAAGCAAGGCCCGAGGTGACTGTCAAGCTGCAGGCCGTACCCACGACCGCCAGGAAGGCGCTGTTGCCGACCGAGCGGAGAAAGGCCTTCGTCCGGAGCAAATATTCGTACGACGCCAGGCTGAAATGCTCCGGGAACAACACCCATTTCTTTGCCAGCGGCTCCGCCGGGTCCGTGAACGAGACGATCACCACATAATAGAACGGGAAGCAGGTCAGCGGCGCAAGGAACGCCAGGGCGGCGATATTGATCGATTGAAAGATGCCTTCTCCGATGCCGCGGGTGTTCATGGGTTTCCCTCCTTCCAATTGTACCAGCTATTCCGCATTGCTAAAATACGCCGTCTTCGCCGAGCTTCTTGGCCGCCCGGTTGGCCAGCAGGACGAGTACCAGCCCTACGACCGATTTGAACAACCCGACCGCCGTGCTGTAGCTGAATTCGGCCCGCTGGATCCCGGTCCGGTAGACGTACGTATCGAACACCTCCGCCACCTGCGACACGGCCCCGTTGTACATTAGAAAAATCTGCTCAAACCCTACGTCCATGATGTGCCCGAGCCGCAAGATGAGCAGAATCACGATCACGCTTCGGATCGCCGGAAGCGTAACGTGCCACATTTGGCGGAACCTGCCCGCCCCGTCCATGCGCGCCGCCTCGTAGACTTGCGGGTCCGCTCCGGCAATGGCCGCAAGGAACACGATGGTCCCCCAGCCGGCCTCCTTCCACATCGACTGCACCGTAACCATGATCCAGAACGTGTCCGGGTTCGTCAGCACATCGATCCGCTCCAGCCCCGCCGCCTCAAGCAGATGGTTCACCAGCCCCTCCCCTTTGGCGAACAGCGCGAACGTAAGGCCCGCAATAATAACCCAGGAGAGAAAATGCGGCAGATAAATCACCGACTGGACGATCCGTTTGTATACGGCATTTCGCAGCTCGTTCAGCATCAGCGAAACGACAATCGGCACCGGGAAAAAGAACACCAGACTCAGCACATTGATCCCCAGCGTATTGCGGAGCAGCGACCAGAAGTCTTCCGTTTGGAAGAAGCGCCGAAAGTGCTCCAGTCCGACCCAAGGACTATGGAGAACGCCGCCGAACGGCGAGTAATTCTGGAAGGCAATCACGACGCCCCACATCGGCACGTATTTGAAGATCAGGAAGAAGACGACGCCCGGCAAAGCCAGCAAATACAAGGACTTGTCCCGCTTCAAATCGAGTGCGAATTTCCTCCAAAAGGACCGCGTTCTCCCGCCGCTTCCCGGGTTTTCCCGGCGGACCGGGACGGTGCGTCCTTCTGCATGTTCCATAAAGTCCGCTCCTTTCCTGATTTGTGCTTGGCACTGCTTATTTGCCTGCCCGTTTGTTATAAGCCTGCGTCATTTCCTCCGTCATCTTTATAACCTCCGGATCGTTCTTCGCCTTGGCGACGAAATCGTCCCAAGCAGTAATCGGCTCGCGCCCGATCACAATTTTCGCCTTCAGGTCGGCGATTTTCTTCTCCAGATCCGGCAGCACCTTCTGGGCGGTCTGGGAGTAGAGCCCCAGGCTGATGTCCGGCACGTTGATCTTGGCGCGCTCGTCTTGAACCTTTTTCTTCAAAGCATCCGCCGCTTTCATATCCTCCGTAGGAGGGGCCGGGTCGAGGCTCGGATCGGTCGGATTCACAATCTGGTTGAAGTCCGAGGCGTTGTCGGCGTTTAATTTCTCGGGAATCGTGACCTTGACCCCGTTCACCACGTTATGGTGCGCGCCCTCGATGCCGAACCGCTGGATCGCGCCCACTTCGTTCGTCATCCAGGTATCGAGCAGCTTCAGAATCCGTTTCATCTTCGCCTCGGGCACGCTCTTCGGAATCGCCAGAAGGCCGTTGAAGCCCGAGCCCTTCGGGACGAATCCGTTAATCGAGGTCAAAGGGTAAAACTCGGTGTCCTTGAAGGAAGGGACGATTTTCCTCAGATCGGTCGTGTACACCCGGTTGCCCGTGCCGGTCTTGTCGATGACAATGCCCGCGCGGTTGCCTTTAAAGAGGTCGCGCACCTGTGTTGTTTTCAGGGAGAGCTGGTCCTCCGGCAGCAGCTTCTCTTTATAAGCTTTGGTCAAAAACTCCATAGCCTGGCGGGCCTCCGGCAGGAACGCGGTGTAGACGAGCTTGCCGCCGTCCAGCTTCCATTTTCCGTTCGTTCCCGTAAAAATCCCCTCGAACGTCCCGGTGAGCGTATCGAACCCGGTGGACAAACCGACCGTGTCGTTCTTCCCGTCGCCGTCCGGGTCCTTCTCCGCAAAAGCCTTCATCACGGCATACAACTCCTCCGTCGTTGCCGGCGGCTTCAGTCCCAGCTTATCCAGCCAGTCCTTGCGCACGATCAGGAACGACTCGTCGTTCTCGTCCCGCGCCCGGGGATGCCGTAGTTTTTGCCGTCCGCCATCTTCGTCGATTCCCAGGCCACCTTCGATATCCCGTTCTGCAGGTTCGGATAATCCTTGATATAAGGGGTGATGTCCCAAAAAGCGCCCTGCGCCGCCATCGTACGGAAGGTCCCGCTGAACGGATCGCTTATCATCGTTAAATCGGGAATATGGCCCGAGGCCAGCGTGATGTTCAGCTTGTCCGGGTAGACGTTATTCGACACCCACTGGATGTTCATCTTGGAGTTCGTCGCTTTCTCGATCGCACGCTTGATGACATTGTCGTCCGAGGCCGGCGGTGTGCTGGGCGTAATGGTCATGATGCTGAGTTCAAGCGGCCCGTTATCCGCGATTGCTTGCCGTACCCCCGCCTTCTGGCCCCCGCATGCCGTAAGTAATACGGACGCGAGCAGCAGAGCTCCGGCTCCCGCAGGCAGACTTCTTGGCACCATCCCCATCCTTCGTTGTGTTCCGGTAAATTCTCTCTTCATCTCTCGCACCTCTATCCGTTCTTTCTCTCTCTTATGAAATTCGCCGGTTCTTCTTCGCCAGCTTGCGGTAGGCTCCCGGGGGATGGCCTGCAAGCCTGGAGAACAGCCGGGTAAAAAACGACGCATCCCCGAAGCCTACGGCCGTCGCTACCGCTTCAATGCTTCGCTCCGTCTCAAGAAGCATGTGCTTGGCGCGCTCAATCCGGATCTGCTGCAGCATCGCCGTGATGCTGGTGCCGGTCTCCTGCTTGAACACGCGGTTCAAATGCCGCTGGCTGATATTGAATTCCTGAGCCAGGGAGGCGGCGGTAATTTTGCGCGGGTAGTGGGCTTCCAGATGCTGCCGTACCCGCCGGATCAAGAGCTCATGCGCGCTTGCCGGAGGCCCCGGCATCTTCGGTGCGGCATCCCGCTGCAGTGAATAACGCGATAAGCGGATCAGCAGGTCGATCAGCCGGTGGCGGTTCACGGTTTCGCAGCCCGGCTCGCGCGTGCTTTGTTCCCGGATCATGCCTTCCAGCAGCTCAAGAATGGCCGTCGACTGCTCCGAGGTAAGCTGCGGCCGCTTCGGCAAACTCTTCAGTCCGGCGTAAAAAGGAGCTATATACGGGAGGCCTTCGAGCGATCCAGGCTCCTCAGGAAGCAGCGGAACAACCGACTCCGGCGGGAACAGGCAGTTGATGATTTCAATATCCTTATCCGTCACATCAAGGTAGGCATGATTCTCGCCGGGGAGGATCACAAATACGCTGCCGGGATGAATCTCAAAGTAATCGCGGCCGATTTGATGACGGCCTCCCCCATGTACCACATAGACCAGCTCGATATAGTCATGCCGATGGGCTTCCAGCTTGTTATGCATCCCGTGGGATGAACGCTGCGCCCACATCCAGTGTCCTTCTTTTTTATAACCGGCAAAGGTTTTAACCAGCATCCGAGCCTCCTCCCCTCCATGACGCATTTAAAACATAGTATATCACTAAACTTTATTGGAATTAAGGATTAGCTCTATCATAAACCAATTTCAGAGCCAGCGGCATGTTCAATCGGGCCAAGAAAATGGCGGATCGCGACAAACTCCGAATCAGCATCCGACAGTGTCTCCTTGTTTTGTGATCCCAGCTGCGAAAAGCCAAAAAGACCGCAACCTCCTGCCACCCGGCGCCCTGTTCCAGCCTTGACTGATTCTTCTCCTTTTTATAACCGGTATACTAAAGTGGAATCGACATGCTGCAGCAGAAGGCAACATCAAGAATAGATAGAGCCCCCGAAACGGGGGCTCCGGCCATTCACTGTTATTGCATCGGCACAACATCTTCCGGTTTCCTTGCGATTTTCACTGTCACCGTTTGGACGGCTTCGATATTGCCTGATTGGTCCGTTGAACGGAAGTTGACAGCGATCATTCCATCCTGATCCAAAGTGAGAGGCTTGGAATAGGGTCGCCATTCCGATCCATTGATACTGTAAACCGTCCCTGTCACACTCGATGCATTGTCGGTCGTATGCAGGGTTATCGTCACTGGGCCGGCGAACCAGCCGCTTGTTTGAACCGGCTGTGACGGGGATAGGGCTGCAGTTGTGACCGGAGGCGTCGTATCGGTTATTCCGGTCGCCGGCAGTACATTGTTCAGTATTGCATTTCTGGTGATTTTGATACGATACACTTTCGTACTGGAAGGATCTTCCGCCGTGACCTTCACCGTCACTTCATTCTGCCCCGCGGTAAGCTGCAAGGGCGGGCTCGATTGTCCGCTAGGCACCGATACCGGCTGGCCTCCATATACGCTGACGGTAACGGTGGCAAGTTTATCCGCCGTAGTCGGTACGAGCGTGATTGAGCTGACCCCGCTGTCTACCGCCATAGAGTAATCGGTAATATTAGGCGAAAAGCCCGGCTGCAGCGTTCCTGCAGATATGGTGAGCGCGTTTAAATTCGCATTCGTCGAATATAATTTGACTTTTACGGGGTATCGGGACAGGTTGCGCGTACCGTCACCCAGCTGCCCGCCGTCATTCAGACCCATCGCCCAGACGGAACCATCCTGTCGGGTCAGCATGCCGAAACCGTCCCCGCCTTCTACGGCAACGGCCCCGTCGAACGGGCGGCCGTCCTGCCATTTCACTTGAACTGGAGTGTATCGGGTCATGGATGTACCGTCACCCGCTTGACCTCTGGTGTTCTCCCCCAAGCAACTACCGTGCCGTCATTTTTGATCGCATAAGAGTTATCCCAGCCCGCTCCGATGGCTATTACGTTCGACAGCTGGCCTGACGGATCGCTCGGGTCAACGACCGGCATAGGGTAACCGGTAAACTTGTTTAAGGGATTGCCATTTCCAAGCGCGCCGTACAGATTGCTTCCCCACGCGTATACTTTGCCGTCCTTCAATCCCAATACATGCGTTACTCCCGGAGCAATGGCCTGCATACCCGTCCAGCCAATACTCGAATTATTGGGAGTATGGACCTTCACGGGCACATACGATCTTTCCAGAACATCGCTTGCGGGTACCGTTCCGATACCAAGCTGGCCGAAGCCTTCCTCACCCCACGCCCAAAGCAGGCCCGTAGTATCAATAGCCATCGTGTACCCATTTCGTACGAAGATATCCTTAATGGGCGGAAGATTCGGAACCTTCAACGGAACAGGACTTTTCTGAATTTGATTTCCGATTCCCAGCTCCCCGTTAGAATTGTTCCCCCAGGTATAGACACTGCCGTCTTCCTTAAGGGCAACGCCGAACGAGACCGCCTGCCTGAATCTTTTTCACACCGGTTAAAAAAGCCCGAAGGATCCAAAGGATCTTTTGCTTGGACCGGAGTATACCGGCGCGTTGTTGTCCCGTCCCCCAATTCGCCGCTGTTGTTCTGGCCCCATCCCCAGACGGTTTGATCTGCCGTCAAGGCAAGCGTAAACTGGGTTCCGGCATCCACCTGCTTGAAGCGGATTCCTTCGATGGGTCCTTTCACCTCGGTCGGAACCGTCCTGTAGTTGGAATCCCCAAGCCCGAGCTGTCCGGAACCGTTGTATCCCCAAGTCCAAACCGAACCGTCCTTCTTCAAGGCCACATTGTGCGTAAAAGACTGAACTTGCGGGAACACGGTTGGTCCCGGTTGATCTGGTGGACCGTCCGGGTCATCGCCTATGATAATCGTGAGCGTGGCGACGTTGGATAAAGTCACACCATCACTGACCTGATACAAAATCGTCTCCGTTCCGGTTGCACCCGGAGCAGGCGTGTAGTCCACGTCGATACCGGTCGTTGTCATCCCGCCGGTCAGATTCGTCGTCCTGCCCAAATAGAGGACGTTCCAGTAATGGCTGTCCGGGTCCGTAACCTTCAGTTTGAATTTCACCGGCGTATTCACCTGCGTATTTATCGTCACGTTCTCCGCCTCCGGCGGCTGGTTCGGGCCATCGTCGATCGTGATCCTCATCCGGCTTGCCCGGGAATAGCCATGGCCGTCATAGGCGTGGTACCATACATACTCGTTTCCTACCGCATCCGGCTTCGGCGTGAAGGTGAAGAAGCCCGTACGGGTATCGAGATCCAGGGTCCCCAAGGTCGGCTGGTTCAGCACCACAAGCTCCACCGGATCGTTATCCGGATCCGAGGTCATAATCCGGCCCTTCACCGGGCGGCTCTTCTTTGTGGACGCTAAGCTCACCTTTGCGTCAGGTGCAGGGCTCGCGCCGGCTTTCATTTCAATGGTGACTGTGGCGGCTCCGGAGTAATTTCTCCCGTCGAAAGCTTGGTACTTGAAATGATCCGCTCCGGTATACCCTGCTTCCGGCTTATAGATGAACGTCAGATTGTCGATATCGAGCGCTACGCTTCCGTGGGTCGGTCGCTCCACTACCCGGTAGGTCAAGACATCCCCATTCGGGTCGCGGCCCAGCAAGGCGCTTTCGATCTGCATGCCCTCCATCGTAATCAAGTCGCTGTCCTGCACCGTCGGCGCGTCCGGATCAACTCCGCCGACTTCAACCGTCAGGGTGGCGATGTTCGAGAAGCTGGTGCCGTCATAAAGCTGGTACAGGATCGTATCCGTTCCGGCTGCATCCGGATAGGGAGTATAGGTTCCATCCAGGCCGTTCGTGCCGATACCGTTCGTCAGCTTCGGAAAGGTGAGGAACATGACCGTCCCTATGTTCCCTTCCGGATCGCTTCCCTTGAAGGTGAAGTTTACCTTCTCGTTTACCTTCGTATGGACCGTGAAGTCTTCCGCTACCGGCGGCCCATCCGGTCCGTCGCTCACCTTGAAGATCATCCCGGCCACAGGCGAGTATCCTTTGCCGTCGAATGCATGCACCCATAGGGTCTCGCTTCCCACCGCATCCCGCTTCGGCGTGAAGGTGAAGAAGCCGGTATCCGCATCGATATCCAGCGTGCCCAAGGTGGGCTGGTTCAGCACCATCAACTTCACAGGCTCGCGGTCTTCGTCGTTAGCATAAATCCGGCTGTTGACCGGCCGGTTCTTCTTCGTATAAGCGCCGAACGGCACCGATGATACATAAGGCGCATGGTTGCCGCCCGGATTCACCTGCAAGGTGACGGTCGCCACCCGCGAGTAGTGCTTTCCGTCGTATGCCCGGTACGTGAAGCTGTCCGCTCCCGTATACCCCGCCGCAGGCGTATACGTAAACGTCGGCAACAACTGCGTATCCGGCGTCACCGTACCGTGGGCCGGCCTTGCCAGCACCTCGTAGGTCAGCGCCTCCCCGTTCGGGTCCCAGCTCAAAAAGGCGCTCTTCAGCGGAGTGTCCGCCGTTGTCACCAGGTCGCTGTCCTGCACCGTCGGCGCGTCGGGATCAACTCCGCCGACTTCAACCGTCAGCGTGGCGATGTTCGAGAAGCTTGTGCCGTCATAAAGCTGGTACAGGATCGTATCCGTTCCGGCTGCATCCGGATAGGGAGTATAGGTTCCATCCAGGCCGTTCGTGCCGATACCGTTCGTCAGCTTCGGAAAGGTGAGGAACATGACTGTCCCTATGTTCCCTTCCGGATCGCTTCCCTTGAAGGTGAAGTTTACCTTCTCGTTTACCTTCGTATGGACCGTGAAGTCTTCCGCTACCGGCGGCCTATCCGGTCCGTCGCTCACCTTGAAGATCATCCCGGCCACAGGCGAGTATCCTTTGCCGTCGAATGCATGCACCCATAGGGTCTCGCTTCCCACCGCATCCCGCTTCGGCGTGAAGGTGAAGAAACCGGTATCCGCATCGATATCCAGCGTGCCCAAGGTCGGCTGGTTCAGTATCGTTAGCTTCACAGGCTCGCGGTCTTCGTCGTTAGCATAAATCCGGCTGTTCACCGGCCGGTTCTTCTTCGTATAAGCGCCGAACGGTACCGATGATACATAAGGCGCATGGTTAGCGCCCGGATTCACCTGCAAGGTGACGGTCGCCACCCGCGAATAGTGCTTTCCGTCGTATGCCCGGTACGTGAAGCTGTCCGCTCCGGTATACCCCGCCGCAGGCGTATACGTAAACGTCGGCAACAACTGCGTATCCGGTGTCACTGTACCGTGGGCCGGCCCTGCCAGCACCTCGTAGGTCAGCGCCTCCCCGTTCGGGTCCCAGCTCAAAAAGGCGCTCTTAAGCGGAGTGTCCGCCGTTGTCACCAGGTCGCTGTCCTGCACCGTCGGCGCGTCCGAGTTCTCCAATGAAGCAATGACGGCCTCAGCCGCAACGAGAACATTTAAGTTCGAGATGTCGGCATTTACCGCACCGAGGCTTATAGCTCCGTAAACTTTTCTTCTAGCCGATTCTACTGCAGCCTTATCATCTAGTGTAATGGCCCGAGGAAGGTTTGCGATTGCCGCAACAGCCGCTTGAATAGCTGCATGCTTGGCATTGGTTGCTGTCGATCCGGTCACCGTAACTGCACTCGACGGCTTCGACTCGATCGATTTAATCGTCCCGTTTGTGTGAATCGCAGATTGTGACGCCTCCAAACGGATCGAAGACACAACCGCATTTTGAGCAATGTTAAGGGTCGTCCCCTCCCCCGAAACCGTCACTTGTTCTATGGACGCGCCTTGTTCAATCACGATGGAGGAGCTTGGCGCCGAAACCGTGATATGCCCGGCAAATTTCCCCTCCAGCTGTACCTGGCTTCCAGCCGCTTCAGAAGTGATGTTTACGCCGCCGAAGGAACCTTCCTCCGATTGTAAAATCGCCTGAGATTGCACATAAGTGCTTCCAATCACAGTCGATGCCGAAGTGACGATCCGCGGGGCATGATCTTGATGTATCGCGCTGATTTCCAACTTGTCAGCGGCGGTATTCGCTAATAAATGAATCGAATTTGCCGCACCCGACAAAACCTTGATCTCATCCGCTTTAATATTCCTCACAGATAATTCGCCGTCAGGACCCGGATCAAGGAACAGCGTGCCATGAAGGACGGCGATACCGTTTTCCGGACCTATCACGCTTATATTCTTGCATACGGTCCTATTGCCGGTATATTCTCCTGCACTCAAAGAGCAAGCGACTCCATCCGGATTACCGGAATGGCTTTGATCATCGCCACTGCTACTGCTACCGCCGCCACCGCCGCCACCGCCGCCGCCTGCAACGGGACCTTTGAACAGCTCTTCAATCTTTTTCTCGGCATCGGCCAGATGGGCAAGGTTTGTAAAATCCCGGTCCTTCGCTCCCAGCTTTCTTGCCGCATTGACCTTCTCACGGGCCGCTTCCACAGCGACTTTGTGCTCCTTGCTTAACGAAGCGATGCCAGGCAGAGCTGCGATCGCCGCATTAGCGGCCGTCAACGCTTCGTCCAAAGCAGAAGCATGGGCTTGCGATGGAGCAGTATCGCTGATTTCTGCGGCTTTATCCGTATAATGCTTTCGATTATGTATGAATTCGTAGGCCAATCGCGCCAAAGCCTGCCTTTCGGCCGCATCCTGGGGCCTAAAATGGAGCGTTCCATTCCCGTTATCGTTTCCCTGCAGGAAGCCGATTTGGAAGGCAAGCGAAATATACGGCCTTGCCCAGACAGAAATTTGTTCATAATCAGCGATGGATGTGCCCGCTTGCAGCGCCTTCGCCTTCTCTTCCAATTTCATAGCCCGGATGAAAAATACGGCCAGCTGCTCTCTGTTCACATAAGTGTCAGGCGAGAAGGCGGTCGGGGAGGTTCCGTCCGTTATTTTCAATTTGACTAATGCCCCGACGTATCCTTTAAACCAAGAATCGGCAGGAACATCGGTAAAATGGTCGGCGCGCCGATGTCTTCGCTTAGCCCTAAAGCAAGGGCAAGAACTTTAGCCAGCTGTGCCCGGGTTACGGGCTCCCTTGGTTGAAATGTTCCATCTGCGAAACCGGCCAATATCCCGGAGCTGACCAGCTCTTGAATTTCCTCTCTGGCGTAAGAGCCGTCCAGATCCGTGAACGGAGCGCCGCCGACTGCCCCGCCTGTACCGGAAACCGGTTCGTCAGCGACCGCAATACTCGGGTCCCCTACGCCAAACAAAGAGAATAGCATGGAAACAACAACAAGCAAGATAACAAGCTTGCTCCTTATTGTATTGTTCTTTAGTGGATGCATCGTATTATTCCTCCTTACAAAACGAATAAACATTCTGCTCTAGATATACAATCCCGCGTCAAATAATACATTTTGTATCATATGGCACAAGATCGTATATTGGCTTTTGCATTATGGTACTGAAAAGATTGTTGCGGAAGATTTACATTTGAAAAGGATTCCCCGCAAGGAACCGGTAAGTACAAATCGTCCAACTATACTTCATCATGTTTTGAAGCTCTCACCAATTCGGCCAACTCTTTGGCACGTTTCTCAGTCATTCTGCCATCAAAATAACTCGGTCCATCTGTTTCCATATTTGAATCAAATATTTGCTTTGCTTCATTATGTTTTTTTGGAGCTTTCACCAATTCGGCCAACTCTTTGGCACGTTCCTCGGTCATTCTGCCGTCAAAATAACTCGGTGTATCTTTTTCCATATTTGATCAATCCTTTCATTTTGTTGGAACAGCGTCCTTAGCGTCTATAATCAGGATATCCCCGTCATCGAAAACACCTTTGCTTACGAAACGAACGGGCACCAAAGTGACATGGCCGGGAATCCAACAGGGTCGCCTTTCCGTCTGATCGGAGTCCAGTTCCTTCCAGCTGAACTCGCGAATCGCTGCAGGAGGGTACGAAGTTGCATTCTCGGCAAAAAGGGGTGACTGAGGGATTCGACCGTTCCGTTGCTCGTTATCATGCCGTTGTTATCCGATGCCTAACTCCTTTTCGTCATTTTCATGGCATTGGTCGCCGTCGGAGAAAATCACCTTTTCCAAGGTCAGGAACTCCATTGCATTGGGCGGATTGATTCCGAGCTGTCGAAGCGTATGGATTACATCAAGCTGTATGGCTTTTTCCATGTACTACCTCCCTCTATTTATATTCATTACTGAACGGTCACACTGTTAAAGAGTAGCCTAGAGTGTTCTGTTAGTATCGTAAAGGGTGGATGCAATTTACAGTATCGGTTATATTACGTATTTCCCCGAAAGGGTATAATGACCGACCTCCTGCCCCTTCCGGATTCCAATCGCTGACGCGTTTCTCATGAACGCATTAAAAGTATCATACGGATGGATAACGCAACATTACCCGGAAGTAGTATTAAAGTAGTAGCCGGGTATTCGATTCAAATCTATTGCGGTTCACGCCCTTAAAAAATAGAACAGCCTTGTGAAGGCTGCTCTGTTTCGCAATATGTCCAACTAATGCATGCCGGTACTTTCAGAGGCGGACTTAAAGATAAGCCTCAGGTTTCGCTTCCACCTTGGTCGCCAGCTCGGGTTTCGCTTCCACCTTGGCTGTCAGCTCGGGCTTTGCTTCCACTTTGGCGCCAGCTCAGGTTTCGCTTCCACCTTGGTCGCCAGCTCGGGTTTCGCTTCCACCTTAGCGGAAATCGTAGAAACGACGGCCCCAAGAGTCAAGCATGTACCCAGCAGAGTCGACAAAGCGATTTTACCTATTTTCATATAAAACACTCTCCTCATAGTTATCGTTCAACATTACATTCCAATTTCTCAAGAAATTCCATCGGTTTATCCGGTAACCGGCTTAACATGCACGGGTTACCCATCGACATCGGGGGATCGGTATGCGATCCGCCCTCGGTTAACGTAACGGATAATGCCACGCCTGCCGCATCAGAGGAGCTGCTTTGCCCTGCTCCGCCCTCACTCGCATACACAAGGGTTGCAGCCAACAGGACAGCCGCACCGGTCGAGATCAGCCATTTTTTTAATAACAAACTCATTCACCTCCCTTATTGCATCAAAATACCACCGTTTACATGGGTGCAGGTTCCTGTTACGAATCGGCTTTCTTCGCTTGCCAGAAAGACAATCGCTGCTGAAATATCACCCGGAACCGCTACTCTCTGCAGCGGGGTCGCCATCGCAATTTGTTCCTTGACCGCCTCAGGCGTATAACGGGAAGCGTCCGTTTGCACAAGACCGGGCGAAACTGAATTTGCGGTTATGCCGTGAGGACCGAGCTCCTGCGCGATATATTTGACGAAAGAATTTAATCCGCCTTTCGCCACTCCGTGCGCCGCCAGATAAGGAGTGGGAAGATCGGCCGAGGAACTCGAAATATAGATCATCCGTCCATATTGGCGTTCCAGCATATCAGGGGCGACGGCTTGTGTCAGATGGAATGCGGCTTTCATCTCATCGTTCAGCTTTTGCGAGAGATCTGTCCAGTCCATCTGAAGAATGGGCTTCATCGCGAAGGCCATATTGGCATTACTCACCATAATGTCCACCGCCCCCAGCCTCTGTTTCACATGTAATACCATTTCCTTTACCTGCTCTGCATCACGAACATCCGCTCCGACAGCGACGGCTTCACCGCCTTGTTCCTTAATTTGACGTACGACATCCTGCGCCGCGGCTTCCTGCTCTACATAATTGACAGCCACTTTGGCCCCCTGTTTACCTAGTGCTAGAGCTGTTGCCGCCCCTATTCCTCTGGATCCGCCCGTAACTAAAGCTACGCGCCTTTTAAGTTCATCATTCAAAACACTCCATTCGCATAAATTCGCTTGAACCATCAATGATGAGACTGCTCGGCCGCAGACATTTCTGAAGGCATAATTTTATTCTGTTCTTCCCGGGAAATGTAGTAGAAGTGCACGTCGTAGTGCGGTGCTTCGAAGCCCGGGTGCCCTTCCGGATTCCAATCGATATCTTCATGATCGAAACGGGCCGGAACCGGTACGGTGGTGCCGGGAATATCATGGACGGTCTTCTGCAAATCCTTGGCCAGCATCAGCTCGATAAAGACCAGCTTGCCGTTATGCACGCCGTAGATCGGTCCGATCGGCATATCGCCCGGCTTCGCCCAATGTTCGCCCATCTGCGGAACGTCGGGTGTCAGCTGTACCGTACCCTCCGGCATAATCGTTACGTTCACGGTCTTCGTACCGGCATCCCAGCCGATGCTCGAGTGATTGCCGCCCAGGGCGCTCGTCAGAGCCCGGATCGAAGCGGTGCCTTGTTTCGGATCCGCTTCGCCATAGGTGCTGGACACCGGCGTACCGTTCACTTTTAATACTTTGGATGGAGCATCCCAGTCAATCTTTGCGCCGTAATAATCGGCGAACGTTTTTACGTTGACATAGACGGTTCCATCGGTCGCCATACGTGCGGATGGGTCTTTTACGTCGTTACCGTTAAGATTCAGATGAACGCCATCATGCGCATGCGCGCTTGTTCCTGCAAAAAGCATTCCGAATAAAGCCAACACCATTAATTTTCTTTTCATACTGCATCTCCTCTTCTAAGGCTTCATGATCATCAAAATGAACAACAGGACTCCCATCGCCGATGCGGTATAATACAATCGATCGGCCTTGGCCAATAACAAGCTCGATTCCTTCGGAAGCTCTTGTTCGTTATTCAGCTTCTGGTCGCTAAGCCCCTGATAAAGCTTGGCGGCCACAGGCCCCAGCAGGCCGACCGCCACCACCTGAATAGCGACATAAAGAATCAAGGAAGCGATAATCCAGAAAGTAACGAATTTCCATCCCCCCAGCCAAACCAGCAGGAGACCGGACAGAACGGCGATCGTCCCGCCGATTTTAGGAAAAAAATTCAACACTTGAAATAACTCGAGCGATTTGCGAAGCTCCCCGACCCAGCCGCCGCTTCCGAAGCAAAATATGTCCGAAAAAGTCGGGCCGACGCCTATAATGGACGACATGACGTGGATCAAAACAAGCCATTTCACTAGTACACCCTCCAAACAAAGTACTTACATCGCGATGTTCCAAGACGCGTCTTCTTTGAACGTATTAAAAATACCACAGAGTTTGACCCGCGCAATATGACTCGGAAGTAGTATTACGGTAGTAGCCAGGTATATATTGGGGTGTACTTACAAGACGCTTATCCGATCATTTGGCCTTTCTTCATGTATTTGTTGATCAATTGCGTCCTGCTGCTTACATCCAGCTTGCGGAAAATATTGGTCAAATGCTTTTTTACCGTCGTTTCGCTGAGGTATAGACTCCCGGCAATCTCCAGATTGGTATACCCTTTGACGAGAAGCTCTACGACTTCCTTTTCCCGTTCAGAGAGACTGGCGAGTCCCTCGTCTTCATCCGCTTCTTCTTGTGCAAAGCCTACCGAGGCGAGCATTTTATCCAGAAATTTCTGCAGCTTATTTCCTCTTGTATCGATGATATAAAGCGGCGTAGGCGTATTCCCGTCATAATCGTAATGAATGCCTTCCTTAGCGATTTCGCAGCCGAGTCGAAGGTGGATGTCTTCGAACATAGGGTTGGCCGGTGGAGCCGCAATACAAATCCCGGGGAAAGCATATGGTTGATAAAGGTGATCCCCGCCGCTTCCCGCATGGTCAAATCGCCGAAATCCGCGATATCGATTGTTTTGACAAAGTACCCCGCCCTCGAATCCTTCGGTACTCTAAGCTCTTTGAGCCTTACTTCCGGGAGATTGGAGAAGAAGGTGGAAGATAACGGCTTGGACTGCAGATAGCCGAGTGTATGGATGTTAATGGGAATGATGGCCGATAGCCCGACAAGTGTTCCTTGCGAGTCACGGATCAGCTTTACGATATTCGGGTCAAGCTCATACAATTCAGGAAGATCGATATGTTTTAACGTGTAGAGGTTCTCTTCGGCTGAAATGACATAGTGGTAGCGTTCATTCGAGTTGGGGTCGCTGTAAGTGATTTTCGTATCTTTTGCCTGCAATCGCCGGTTCCGGATATATCTTTCCGCTTCCTCCCAATTGTCGGCATTTAGCGGTTCCCAAGAGTAGGATGCCGATCTTTGGTAGAAGAATCCCCGAATCCACTGATCCCCGGCGTAGTAGATCCATTCTTCGCATTCCCAAGTGACGGACTTCCTTTTGGCCGATTCCTTGATTTTGTCGTAAAAATACAAGATACAGCGTTTGCGAAGCCGCTCATAGTACTCGGGCGTTCGATGGCGAAGCTCGAAGCAAACGGCGTCCCGCATCAAATCATGCAGCGACCAGCCCCGATCGACTCGGCGAACGAAGGAGAGCCCGACCAGTTTCAAGAACAGTTCGGTCGGAACAGGCTTCTCTAACACATAAGCCAGCAATTCCTGGTTGAAATGACGGAGCACGGCCGCCGCTTCAACCAACTCTCGCGAGCCTGTCGTCCGGTACCTCCTTAAGCCATGCATGGACGACTTGCGCAAACACATCGTCGCTGTTCGAAATCGAAATTTTTTGAAAATCGTGTGCCAGCGTGGTTGAAACCAGCAAGGATAAGGTTAGCGGATGACCCTTGGTTTTGTTCCAGATCAGCTGCGTCTTTTCTTCTTGCCGAATTCCCATTTGCTCTAAATAGGCTTTGACGGAAAGATAGTTGAGGTCGGAAAGGGGCACGCGGAAAATCATTTGACGCCAAGCCGGCGAAGAAGCCCATAAGCCTTGCAGCGGGTATCTGCCGGAAATGATAATGAGCGTTTCAGGCGGGAGATTCGGGAGAAATTCCTCGCGCAGCCAATACTCCATATCGCCCATCTCCTCGAACGTATCGAAGGCCAGAATCACCCTTCCATCCTTGGACCGCTCCTTGATGGCGTTTAAGCAGAGCTCGACCGCTTGGCCCGGATCAGAGGAAACATCCCTTTTCTGCACGGAAGACCGGAGTACTCTCAGCAGATGCAAACACAAATCCAACGGATGGTGAGCAAAGTCACGGCTGTCCAGAAGCAAGAACTTCGCATTATAACTAGCGGAAAGCCTGCGGTATTCATCCAATAAATAGCTTTTACCGACACCGCCCGTACCATATAGATTGAGAATGCCTCCCTTTTGGGAAGGAATAGCGAGCCGTCCATGGAAAAGTTCGATTTCCTTCTCGCGTCCAACCAAATATTGCCGTTCTACCTGATCAATCTCTGCCGCCTATTCTTTCATCGGGCATGGAAAACAGCACCCCTCTTGAACTCTTGATTTCATACGGACCGGTGCTTCGGCAACTGCTCGAGTCCCGTTTACTTTGCATAAGATAGCATAATTCGCCGCACGGCGTAACTACACGGAAGTGGTATGCGATGGTATACTAAAGTAGTATAGATCTCGGTATTCCTTATCAGAGGGGAGAAAATTGTTCAACAGGATCAACGCTTTCGAGGTTCGGGAGTATCAATATATCGTGGGCCGTCTCCGCGAAATTTCTTTATTTTCACATTATTTGGATGACGGGACGGCTCACGGTAAAAACATATGGAATCTTTACGGTACCGGGGGCGTCGGCAAAAGTACCCTGCTGCAGGTATTTCGCCTCATTGCCAAGCAGAAGGGTGCTTGTTTCCTCTCGCTGGACAGCGGGGACTTCAACCATACAGCACACGATTTGTGCACAGCGCTTTATAAACAGGTCCAAGGCGCCGCCATGGAGAGTGATCCGCAGACCCTTCTCGAAGCAACCGTAACCGCCATCCATGAGCTTTGCGAACATCGGAAAGTGATCCTCGCCTTTGATACATTTGAAGAATGGACAGGACTCGAAACTTGGTCATGCGGGAACATTTGTTGAAATGGCTCCCGGACAAGGTGCTCATCCTGATTGCCGGACGCCATCCCTTGAAAGGGACATGGCTCCTTTCCCCTTCATGGAGAGAAAGAATCCTGCCCCTCCCCATACAACACTTGAATCGCGAAGACTCCTTCGATTATTTACAACGCTGCGGATTTAGCCAGGTGGAGCAAATGGAGAAGATGTGGTTCCAGTCCAAAGGCCATCCGCTTGCCCTGTCCTTAATGGCCGCCACGCAATCGGCCTCCGGCCCATCCGTCCGGGAAACCGGGATGAACTGGTTTCACGATATCGCTGCTTTATGGCTGAAAGAAGTCCCTTCCGAGACCTTGCGGAAATTGGTGGAAGCTGCGTCCGTGCTGCGGCAATTCAACCAGGAAATGCTCACTTACCTATTGGAAGATGAGGTGGCCACCGATCTTTTCGAGAGCTTGACTCGCTTATCCTTTGTTCAGCAGTCCGAAAGAGGCTGGAAGATTCATGATTTGATGCGGGAAGCGATAGGCCGCCTTTTGAAAGAACGGTCACCCAATCAATACCGTCATTTCATTGAGCGGTGCGCCTTTTACTACGCCAATGCCATCCTCGAAAAATCGCGGAAAACCAACATTTCCTTGGAAGTAACGGAGCTCTTTCATTATGTGGAGGACTATTCTCTCCGAGCGTTAAAACACATGGCCATTAACGAAAAGTATTATTGGGAGCCGCTGACCGATTCCACCTTGGCGGATGCCCAGGCCTATGTGGAAGCCCGAATGCGTTCAAGAAAAAGCTCATCTTACAAAAGAATCGATCCGGATTCGGGCATGGAGATTCGGATCGACTTAACCGTAGAGGAATCGACGTTTATGATTCGTGACGTGGACATCCGCGCCTTTCATGAGATGGATTCACGAAGTGTACAGCTCCTGCGTTCGGAGGAAGGGGAGGTGGTTGCGATCGCCGTGCTCGTACCTCTCCATGCGGGTACCCTCTCCCGCTTAGGGGAAGATCCCGTCTTCCGCCCTTTTCTTGCCCATTTGGCTCCTTCCGAGCGCAACAAGCTGGAAACAACGCCCGACCGGCCGGCGGGATGGTTTATGCGCTCACTGGACACTCAGGATATAACCGATCCCACGATTATTGCGGAAGAGATTAGATTAATTAATTCGTATATGTGTACAGGAGGGATTTTCGTCATCTCTCCCCTCCCCCGTTGAAACGATTAGGCGGATCTACCTCGGCATGGGTTTTGAGGAAGTGCCGGAAGTCACACACTGCCATTACGATGGAACAACCCCGACCCCCTATTTTATCGTGGACACGCGGGAAGACGGGATGAAAAACTTTCTTTCTCGCCTGCTGAGCCAGGCAGGAATGGAATGGACACCTGCTAAAGAAAAGGCTATAACTGAAAAACGGCAGGAGCCGCTATGGATTTCATGGAAGCTGACACAACGGGAACAGCAAGTGGCGGATCTGGTGGTCGAGGGCTGTACGAATGCGGAGATCGGCAGTAAGCTTTTCATTAGCGAAACGACGGTTAAAAAGCACCTTTCCTTCATCTTTGAAAAAACCGGTGTGAAAAATCGCAGTCAATTGATCGGATTGTTCATGAAACATAACATGAAAAAACCATAAAAGACACAGCGGCGGAATAAGACCTGAACAGTCTTTGACCGCCGCCGCTGTTTCAGCCTGCTATTAGTCCTATTTTACCCAGGCAGCAGCGAGAGAGCTCGAATACGAATTGTACCCGCGTATCGCCTTCTGCGACAATATTGTACCATACCTGCTGTGTCGGCACGATCATCCCTTGGGCCCCGGTCGCCCGGCTCACGTCATCGAAGAACGTATCGATTTCGCGGGCTTCGACATCGAAAATAACACCTAACGACTGTCCGGTCGTAATATCGATTCTGCGTTCAAATAACGTTTGATCGATCGGAATCGAATGCGGGTAACTTGTGTATTGGTTCAAGTAGTAGTAGGAAGTTCCTTGCGGGAACGTCCAAGACTCCCCACCGATATCCACCCGAAAGCGCCATTCGTCGCCACCCGGCTCATTATCTCCCAGTACAGTCACATTCGCTAGCTTCACTTTAACAATGGAGCGACCGCAGCCGCCATCCAGCGTATTCAGACTCTCTTCCTTACGGTCGCCCTTCCTCAGCAGATCATTTAGCCACACCACCTTCGGATCAGACAGATTGATGGCGGGCGCATCCGTCTTCACGGATGCAGCCTCAGGTGCCGCTTTGCTCTTCTTCTCTTTCTTTGGCACACCCGGCGCATCGTCATCGATATCATCGTCAACGAAAGGACCGACGGGTTGTCGGATCTCCTGCTGCTGACTTGATTTCGCCGAACCTTCAGCGGCTTTATTGTCCGCATGCGCAGGTACGGCCGCCATCCCCAGCGCAAGTACCATAAGTATAGGCATAACCGATTTCATCCGTTTCTTCTTCATCTTTTCTCCACCTTTGTTTTTTTCTACAGCAACCTGCCTCCGCTGCGATAAATCGTATCATGGCATATGGTAGACCTGCCTGCCGGATCTATCGCGTCTTAAAGCGGGGGATCGTTAGTGTACGACCGAGAAACCGTTTCGCTCAGCATGGGGGCAATAGTCTCATCCTGATCCTCCTTTCTTTAGGGATTAAAAACCATTTTAGGATATCATATCCACCCCACAACTTGATATTATCCGAAAGTAGAATATTTGTAGTAGTGCCGATGGTTTGAAGAATAAGCGGCTCTCAGATAACTTTCAGCCGGCTTTCAGGCAAATTTCAGAGAAATTTTGTATACTTTTGGTAACCGGAATTGATCTAACCCATTGCGTAATAAAGACACTCCTACCGGGCTGTCTTTGTCTCTATAATTGGCTACTCCTCTTCTCCCCAAGGCAGTTCAGCTTCACCAGCCATGGTCCGCCGGGGCAAAGGCGGATGCAGGGAACTGCCTGAACTAGGTCCGTGGCTTCAGCGGATGAAGATGAGGATCGAAGGCGCCTGCCACCCGCGTCATAAGCGGCGGCTTTTTATTTTTATTTGAAAAAGGAGCATGGAACGGATATCCACTCCCAGCCCTTTATGATAAACTTACTGTAAAAAATTGCGTATTATGGAAGGGTGTGAGCAAGATAAAATGGAGACGGCTGGCCTTAGCAGCAGTTTGCGGCATGGCCTTCGGCACGACCTGCTTTGCTGCGGGAGGAATCCAGCGGATCGAGGCTTATTTCAATCACGATATGCAATTTACGATCAACGGCAAGGCTTGGACGCCTCAAGACAATGACGGTTCCGCGCTCGCGCCGGTCATCGTCAACGGTACCGCCTACCTGCCTGTGAGGGCGGTCGCCGAAGCGCTCGGAAGTCAAATCGAGTGGAACGATGCGGCCAAGACGATTGCCATAACAACCGCTGAAGGAGCGGGGACGAGTGCGGAAAGAGACCGGCTGATCGCAGGCAAAATAGACGAGATCAAAGAGAAACTAAAATTGGGATTAACGCAGGAAGAAGTTCAGGCGCTCTTCGCTCAGCCGCACGAGCCGGCCTATGACAACGGCGACTTGGAGAATGGTCGCGACGCGTATTGGAAATATGATTTCTTCAAAGAACCGGGCTATTCCCGTCAGGATATTCCCGATCATGTGATTGACGAGGAAGGCTTGCTGAGCAAAAAAATCGGCGCTTATTTGTTCATCGGATGGAAGGACGGCAAGCTGCACTTATACTCTATTTCTTATGTGAATCCGAAAGATCACCGGGTTTACATGTACGTATTGCATCCGGACGGGACCGCTTCGGAAGAGCGGGTCAGCCCATAAACAGCGAAGGAGCCGCCGCGGCAGCTCCTTCATCTATTTTTCACTTGCCGACTTCCCCGATCCGTTGAACATACTTCTCGTACTGCGCCCTCCACTCGTCCTTGCGGTCCAGCGTTCTACCGTCCAGCAAAGCGGAGATGACATCCAGGCATACATGCCAGCCGGCCAGATCTTTAGGCGTGTGGTCCGTGATCTCACGGATCTTCTCGATCAGAACGAGGTGACAGCCTCCCTCCTCCGGATACAGCTCGAAGCGGACACGGTCCTTCCCCCAGGTATATTCCAGCACGGAATGCATCTTCAGCTCGATAATTTGCATCTCCTCGAACGTACCGTCCTGCATATCGAACTTGATAACCCCGCCTTCACGCAGGTCCTCGACCCGCAGACTCGGCGAACCATTTCCCCAGCTTGTCGTTCTCCGTCAGCCAGGACCACACCTTCTCCACGGAATGCTTCAAATGGCGGTCAAAGCGGGCAACATATCCGCCCTCCACCTTCTGTACGACGGCTAACATCACTTCTCCTCCTTGTCTGCATCGAGCTGCTTCTCGAGCTCATCCAGTTTGTTCGACCAAAACTGCCGGTAAGGCTCAAGCCAATGGTGGATCTCCTCCAGAGGCTTCGCTCTCAGGCTGTACACATGCTTCTGCGCCTCTTTACGCACGGATACGAGGCCGGCCTCCTGCAATAACCGCAAATGCTTCGATACGCCGGGCTGACTTAGCGACAGCGACTCGACCAGTTCGCCGACCGAACGCTCCCGGACGCGCAAATAATCGAGGATCGTTCTCCGGTTCGGCTCCGATAAGATTTCAAACAATTTATCCGCTACCATGTTTATATATTACCATTCAGTTATATAACTTTCAAGAAATATATCGGCCGGCGACGCCGCAAATTAATCCTTTTTTGGGCGAATCGGCAGACCTCACCGTAAAGGCTGTGCCTTGCCCAACGGTGCTTTCCACATCGATCAAACCGTTATGGAGAATAACGAGTTCTTTGGCGATAGCGAGCCCCAGCCCCATGCCGCCAGCTGCTGCGCGAGCGCGCCTCATCCGTCCGGTAGAACCGGTCAAAGACACGGGGAAGCTGGTCCGGGGCGATTCCCGGGCCGTTATCGGCCACAGCCACCAGCACATCACCTTTCCCCTGCCCGCTCGGCACATCTTCCCGAACCGTAATCGTGACCGAACCGTCCCGAGGCGTATAATGAACGGCATTGACGATCAAGTTCAGAAAAACCTGGGTTATCCGATTCGGGTCCACTTCCACCGGGGAAGGTCCGCCTCGCAGTGCAAACTGATACGAATGCCCTTATCGTCCGCTTCGGGAGACACATGATCGACAATCCGCTGCAGCAGATCCGGCAGGTTCGTGGGCCTGGGCTCCATCGGGAGCTTCTTGGCTTCAGCCAGCGAAAGCTGATGGAGATCATCTACCAGGCGGGTGAGGCGTATGAGCTCGTCCTGCAGCGGCAAAGCAGGCTTTCCGGCTCGACCGGGCCGCCGCTCTGCTGCACAAGATCCAGCTTCCCGCGCAGGATCGTGATCGGCGTTCTTAGTTCATGCGCCACATCGGCGACCAAGTTGCGCCGGTGGGCCTCGGCATTTTGAAGCAAACCGGACATCCCATTCAATGCCCGAGCCACCTGCCCGAATTCATCCTGTGCCGCAACAGGGGCCCGCACGCCGAATTCCCCTTTGCCCAGCTGGCCGATGACCGGAAGCAGCACTCGAAGCGGCGCAGTGAGCCGCTTGGACAGCCACCAGGCAGCGCCCAGAGATGCCGCGGTGAGCAGCATAGCGCCCGGGATTAGCAGGAAAAGCACGGAAACCGGGATACCGATCCGCAGCTTGGACAGCATGGCCACCTCCGGGTCGTAATAATACAGAACCGCTATCCGCTCTCCATTCCACTGCAGCGTTTTCTCCATCCCCAGCCGCTGGATTACAGGATCCTCTGCATCCCCTTCCCGAAGCAGGGGTTGACCTTGCCGAGACATCAAGAGGAAGCTCGCCTGGCGGCCGGCCGTTACGCTTCTCCCATCGCCGCCAAGTCGCCGGACCCCTTCCCATGACCCGTTGTTATGGTCATAGAATTGAACAAGCTTTGTGGCCAGTGCTTCGGCTTTCCCGCCTCCGGTGCTCTCTACCGCAGCCTTGACGGATTCATGAACAACCAGCCATGTCATCAGCCCAAAGAGCACGCATAAGGAAACGATGACCAAGGTCATTGCGAGAAAGATTTTGCGGCGGAGCTTCATGACCGGTCACCGAACCGGTATCCGAATCCATACACGGTCTGAACCCATACGGGATGAGACGGGTCATCCTCGATTTTCCTGCGGATGCGGCTGATGTGGGCGTCCACCGTCCGCTCATCGTTCAGGATGTCATCCTCAAGAGCCGATTGCAGCAGCTGCAGACGGCTGTATACAATTCCGGGCCGGGCGGCGAGCGTCAAGAGTAATTTGAACTCCGTAGGGGTGAGCTGAATTTCTTGGCCCCGCTTCCATACGCGGCATTCCGCTTCCGAAATCGCAAGCTCTCCGTATTGGAGGGTTTGCGCCGGGTTCTCATGCCCGTTCAGCCTGCGGAGAACCGAGCGGATCCGGGCCGACAGCTCCCGCAAGGAGAAAGGCTTCGTGATATAATCGTCCGCCCCGACCTCCAGCCCGGCGACCTTATCCGCTTCTTCCGTGCGTGCCGTAACCATAATAATCCCGGCCGGCCCCGTCTTGCGCAGCTCCCGGCAGACGTCCAGACCGTTCATCCCGGGCAGCATCCAATCCAGCACAACCAGTGACGGCTTGAATTCCCGTGCTTTGGCGAGAGCCTCTTGTCCCGTGCGGGCCGTCACCGTCGTGTAGCCCTCGGCCTGAAGGAATGGCTCCATGAATTCGAGTACCTTATCCTCATCGTCTACGAGCAGCAGTGTATGCGTCATCTCCGTACCCCCTCGATTCTGTCGTTTCTCCCCATTATATAGGGAACTCCGTCCGGTTTGGGGAAACGCCGCAAAGTTCATGGAACCCGTAACCGATCGCAACAAGTTCACAACATCCCCCTGATACAATGTAAACCGTCAAGTGCGAGAAACCTGAATCGTAGGGGAAACCTGTCATGTCTAACGAAACACGGGCGAACAAACGCGGCCGCGTATGCGGATATATCGTCCTCGGGTTGGCAAGCCTGTTTACTGTATGTGTCGCGGCTCAAATCTTCCTTGCCGGCCTGGCGGTCTTTACCGATCCGTCCTACTGGCGCCATCACGAGGTGTTTGTCCGCATATTTGAGTTATTTCCTATTCTCATGCTGCTATTCGCTTTCATCGGGCGGTCGCCGAAGTCCTTGCACTGGCTCAGCGCGGCGATATTCGTATTGATCTGCGCCCAATACTTTACCGCCCATGTTCCCGGCGCCGGAGCCTTTCATCCGGTGATCGCCGCCGTCTTGTTCTGGGTTGCCCTGCTTGCAGCCGCCAAGGCCAAGCGAAGCCTTGTTCCACAGCAAAATTAAGGAGGTTCCTATCGCGATGGCTTTCAAGCTTAACATCAAGCAAAAAAAACCTGCTGGTTGCGCTTCATGTAATATCTGTCGTGGCCTGGTTCGGAGCAACGGTGTGTATGCTGCTGCTGCTCATCTTTGTGAAGAAGGCGGAGAATGCGGAGCAGTTGTATTATTCCCTGCAAAGCATCCACATCCTGGACGAAAATCTTGTAAAGTTCCCAGCGCTGGCCACCTTGTTTACCGGTATTTTGCTGTCTGTATGGACCCAATGGGGCCTTGTAAAATACTACTGGGTCGTTATCAAGTTAGTCCTAACGATCCTATCGATCCTGCTGGGCATCTTCTTCATTAACGACTGGTTTGCTTATCTGCTCTCGACAGCCAAAGAGCATGGTTTTGCCGCGCTGCAGGGCTCCGATTTCCAAACCAAATGGCTTGCTACGGTGCTTGCCGCTATATTCAATAACGCGGCTTACGCGCTAATGGTATTCATCACTTACTTCAAGCCTTTCGGGAAAATACGAAAGGGCCCGAAATCAAAGGCGCGCCGTAAGAAGCCAAATGTTCGCCTGCAGCTATACTTCCGCCCATGCTTGTTTACGCTTCTTCATATGGACTAGAACAATGGCCGCCATCACGATGCCCCCGCCCGCAAGCTGGATAGGTGACAGGGTTTCCTTGAGCCAGATCGTCCCGCTGACCGTCCCGATCACCGGCACCAGATTTAAATACATGGTCGCAGCGGCTACATCCAGCTTCCGCAGTGCATAGCTGTACAGCAGGTAGCGACCGACGGAGCAGAACACCGCAAGATACACGATATTCGCCATCGCCTGGATGGAAATCATTTTCCATTCCTTGTATTCGGCGAGCGCAAGTGGAAGCAGCAGCACCGTCCCGCAGATATGCTGATACGTCGTGACGGTCAAGCTGGAATAGTTCGTCCGGAAGGACTTGTTGAACAGCGTATACAGCGCCCAGGTCGCTGTAGCCCCCAGGATCAGCAGATTGCCTTGAATGTGAACGGAATCGAAATGCAGCCGCCCGTTTTCCGTTAGCGTCAAATAGGTGCCTGCCAGCGCCAGCAGCATCCCCGCTCCGTGCAGCAAAGAAAGCTTCGACTTATACCACAGCATATCCAGGGCGGTAGCGATCAGGGGGATGACGGAGGTAATCAGCGCCGTGTTGGAAGCGGTCGTCAGCTTCACCCCGGAATTCTCGAGAATAAAATACAAGGTAATACCGAGAAACCCCGACAGTGCCAGCCTTGCAGCCGGGGCCTTTTCCATTTTAGCCGGGGGCTCCCATTTTTTGTGCATGACGAGAAGAATTCCCGTTGCCAGCAAAAACCGAAGCAAGGCCATTGTGACCGGGGAACCTCGTTTAAGGTCATTTTTATACTGACGAACGACGTGCCCCAGAATAGGACGACGACCCCCATCGCCAGATTGCCCAGCAGGACGCCATTGGCCGGATTGTGTAAGAACGGTTTCATCTTCTGCAGTTTCATATACCCTTCCCTTTCCCGTTTCTAGATGAGGTCATTATATAGAACGGGGAACGGGAAATATTGTACGAAATTGCTGCGAAGGGTCCCAGCCAAACTACTCAAAAATTCGAGTATAGTTTTTGAACGGGCTCTATGCTTATGATGGGGGTAGGGAAAGGCGACTCTAACGGGAAAACGGGGGATGACGGATGAGCACGGACAGGGAAGGAACCGAACAGAGCTTGTACCGGCGGCTAGGCGGTCATGAAGGCATCGCACAGGTCGTACAGACCTTTTACAAAAAGGTGTTGGACGATCCGGAGGTGAATGGGTATTTCCGCCATACGGATATGGCCAAGCTGGCCGAGCACCAGACCGTATTCGTCTCCTTTGCGGCAGGCGGTCCGGACTATTATACAGGCCCCAGCCTAACGCAATCGCATGAAAAGCTGAACATCACATCGGCGCATTTCGATCAGGTCGTCGGGCACTTGGTGGATTCGATGCGGGAGCAAGGTGTCGCAGCCGCCGATATCGAGGCGGTAGCCGCCAAGCTTCTCCCGCTGAAGAGCTGCATCGTCCGCCAGCCCTGAAAGATACAAGGCTTCATCCCGCAGGCACCGCAAGCAGGGATGAAGCCTTATTCATGTTACATCGTGCAGATCACGGAAACCAAATTGATTCCGGAATGTCCGAAGCCGAGGTGCCAGGCGCCGGCCGAAACGGTCATTTCGGGGTGAGGCTTCAGATGAGGAGCCGCTTCGGCGACCGCTCCCGGAATGAATCCGGCCTGCCGCGACCGGGCCTTCCAGCTGTCCGTCGATTCATGCCGTTCGCAGCGCAGCGATTCCCGGCCGGCAATAATATCTTCGATTTCGCGTCCGAAGAAGCTTTTCAGCGCCCGGCTTTCCTCCGGCTGCAGCGGCGGCGAATCGATGAACCGGAATACGGCTTGAAAATGATTCCAGCAGCTCACGAACCGCTGAACGGCATCCGAGGTGTGATGGTCCGAGTCCGGCTCGCACAGCACGAGGACGGCGGGCTGCAGCCCGCCGGATCCGGTGCAGAATCGCATCCTTCGCGGAGCGGCCGGGTTCGTGGTCCCGGATATGGTGCAGAGCGAAGGAGGCGTTGACAAGCAATCGGCCCGGTCCGTTCTCCACCGCCGCCCATACTTGGTCCGGCAGACGCTCGATTTCGGCCGGATGCGCATGAAATTCTAGCGGAAGGCCCAGACGGCCGGCGGCTTCCTTCAAGTGATGTTCGGCCTCGCGGAGGGTGCAATCGTTCGGCTCCACAGCATGCAGCACCAGAGACGCAGGCGACCGGCCTTGTTCCGCAAGCTGATTCAGCAGCATCACGATCTGGCGTCCCGTGCCGATTCCGATTTCGAGGAAGCGCAGCGGCTCACCAGGGCGTACGAAACGGGAGAGCAGGGCGTTAGCCGCCGCGGTCACGCCATTCATCAGCGGAAACTTCTCCGCCAGCAGATTAAACAGCGTAATCTGCGGAACATCGAATTGCTTGAGGTACAGGTTCATCTGATCGCTTGCCGCCGGATCCAGACGCTTCATTAGGGCCGCAGCGAACAAGTACGGCAGAAAGTCCTCCCTGCGCTCCGCAACCCGAAGCTGAGCCGTGAACCGCATGAGCTCGGCTCGGATGGCGTGTTCGTTTCCTTCCTCTAAAGATTCCTGCAGGAGGCGGGTCAGGCCTTCAAAGGCCGAAGCCTGTATCGTTTTCATAAAATCCACTCCAATCTTCATTCATTTATATCGCCGATACCCCTTCTCATCCCCGGTAGGATTGGTTCATTGGGTCAAAAGGCATTCCACCGGCGCGCTGTCCTTTGGCTTACAAAAATATGCATTTCGAACCATTTACGCTGTCAATCGAATCCCTTATGCTTTAGTTGATTTTGCCCCATACCAACTTTTTCCACACGCTGGGAGGCTGGCATGAAACCGATCGACGTGTTTGTATGCGAGGACGATCCGCTGTTCCGGGAGTTGTTCGTCGATTATTTGAGCAGACAGGAAGACATCCGGGTGGTCGGCTCCGCGCCTATAAGCATCAATTGATTTCGGCTGTAAATTCGGTTCCGATCGACGTGCTCGTGCTGGACATTAATTTGACCGGGACCCACTATGACGGTCTGGAGGCCGCCATGGAGATTCAGTCGATTCAGCCGGAGCTGCAGATTATCGTTCTGTCCTCGCTCGACCGTGAAGATGTGATGCTGCATGCCGTTTCATTCGGCGGCGTGGTCAACTATATTACGAAGGAGCACTACCGCGATCTGCCCGAGGCTATCCGGAATGCGCACCTGCGGAAGTCCGGCCTTCACTATTCCTCCGCCGGAAAGCTGCTCCAGCAGTTAAGCCACAAAGAGCATGAAGAACTGAGGCGAAAAATTACGCCCCGGCAAATCGAGATTTTGCAGCTGCTCGATCAAGGGTACAACCGCAAGGAAATCGCCGAGAAGCTGTTTTATAATGAGCAGTCCATCAATAACGAGCTGTGCAAAATATCCTCCGTTGTCAAAGGCAAATTCCCTTATCTGGAGTGGCTTCGCCTGAAAAAACACAACACCGCGCATATCATCGAGCTCGCCAAGCAATTGGGTATCCTCTCATAACGGTAGCCAAAGGACCTGATCCGATGCTGTTTATCCTGATGTTCCTCACCCTATGGACGATAAGCTTCATCATATGGCGCCATGCCCGCGGCACCGGTTATGTGCACTGGACGGCGGCGCTCTTCCTGCTGGGCGGCTGCGCCAGCTTCTCCGTGTCGATGATCCACGTCATCCTGCCTTTTTTGCGGGAACATACCGTAGCGCCTTCCCTTCTGCTCGAAACCGGACGAGTCATCGGAATCGCCGCCATTCATTTGTACTATCATTTGATTTTCTATACCTTTCTGATGAAATCGGTGATGATCAGCGGTCTGTTCGCCAAGCGGACAACCGTATGGATCGGTCTTGCGGCCTTCGTAATTCCGCTCTGGTCCCTTCTTTCCCAGCCCGGCTACTATCCGGTAACGGTTCTGAACGTGCAGCTCATCGCCGTCTGGACGGCTGTCTATTTTCTTGCCGGGGTTACCTGCTACGTCATCGGTTCTATCCGGGAGTCCAATGCCGTGCTGAAACGCAATATGCTTCGTACCGGCGCCATAGTGAACACGGCTCTTCTGCTGGCCTACGTATCCGACTTTTACAGCGTGGCTTCCGTCACGATCGACGACAAGGACATTATGTTCGCGAACGGCAACCATTGGAATGCAAACTCCTTGATCGTCCTGTGGATCCTGATACTGTTCGTCATTTTTGCGCTGCGGTACGGGATTTTTGGGGTCCGGTTAAAGATTGAACAGCAAAAGCTGGATTATTCGATTCGTGCGTTGACCAAGGGTACGGCCATTCTTAACCATGCGCTGAAGAATGAAGTGGTCAAGATCAATTTGATCGGGGAACAAGTACAGCATTTGCTGGATCGGGATGAGAAAGCGGCGGCCAAAGAAACGGTCATGCACTTGTTCCAAATCACCGACCGAATGACGGCGCTGTTCCGGAAGATCGGCGATCAGACTGAAGAGATTGTATTAAAGAAAGAACCGGTCCGTGTGAACCTCCTGGTCGATTCCATCGCGGCGCAGCTGCAGCCGCTTGCCGAGAGCAAAGGAATATCCATCCGCTGCACCTACCTGTGCGACTTGGAGGTAAGCTGCGACCCGCACCACCTGGCCGAAGTGCTTAACAATTTATGTCTTAACGCGATGGAGGCGATGACCTCCGGCAGGGGGACCATTGAGATTCAGACGATGGCCAGGGGCGGCCGCCTGCACATCACCGTCCGGGACGAAGGCCAAGGCATCCCAAAGGAAATGGTGGGCCATGTGTTCACTCCCTTCTTCTCTACCAAAAGCAGCGGGTCGGTGCACAGCGGCCTTGGGCTGAGCTACTGCTACAATGTGCTGCAGAAGCACGCCGGCTCGATCAAGGTGCTGGCGACGGAAGCGGGCAAAGGCACGACGATCGGTTTAGTGCTTCCGCTGAAGGACTAAGCCGGCAGTGCCGGGAACATAGTTGCCGGAAGCGGCTGACCTTGCGCTCCATCGAAGGTAGGCTCCCTGCGCACTGCTATACGGCAGTGTGCTGCCCGCGCTCGAGGATCATGCCTCGGTAAGCCCCCGCTCCAGGATCACACCACTAGTGAGCTGTCCGCGTTCCAGCATCACGCCCCCTGCCAGCTTTCCTCGCTCGAGGATCATGCTGCCTGCATACTGACCTCGCTCAAGCATCACGCCTCCTTCATACTGCCCGCGTTCCAAAACCATCTCGCCGGCTTACGCCGCTCCCGCCCCTCCGATCAAACTTGCAATCAACAGAGCCTTCATCCTGTTTCTCATCGCAATTCTCCTTTACCGAATGGGAATGGTTTGACGGGACTTATCATACAGCACGGCTTCAGAGGGAAGATATACTTGGATTTCCGAGTATAAAGCAACGGAAATTGGATCTCGGCCATCGGGACTGCGGAGGGTCTTTTTTTATGAGGAAAATAAGCCACTTGGGGGGCTTTATACTCAAAGGATCGAGTATATCTTCTTCGCGATGGATCTTTTTACGATATGACCTGTGGAACGGAAGTTCAACCCAAACCAAACGAAAATGGAGGAATATGATCATGTTAAACGTAAGCAAAACCGTCAAAATGTCCGCGGTCTCCCTGGCCGCCGCCGCAATTCTTAGCATCCCGCTGAGCGCGCAAGCCGCCGTTGTGCCGAATCCGAAGGTGAAGGACGGCACATTCACAGAACCGAATTACAGAGGCCTTCCCATCCCCATCATTCTCGGCGAACTGGGAAGGGCCGACTTAATCAACGGAACCCCGGTCTCCACCGAAACGATGGACCTGCCGCCGGCCGTAAAGAAAATGGTCAAATCGGTCAAAGTCATCTCCAGCGTCGGTAAGCCAAGCGATTTCCTCGTGGAAATTGTAGATGACGGGACCAGGATCCGTTTCACGACAACAACCCTTGCAAGGTACGCCGAGGCGAAGGTGTATGTATATACATGGGACAACAAAATCGGGTATTACACGGTAACATCGGAATCATTATTTTAAGATTGATGAGAAGCTCAAATGGCACATAAAAAATTGGATTTGGAGCGCTTGCTGGGGACTTATGATGCCAAGAATCTTGAGGAGGTAGCAGGCTTTCCTACAGAGGATTGCCGGTTTGTTTTCGGGAGCAACCCGCCGCTGGAGGGCAAAGAAGCTATCATCGAGATCAACAATATAAAAGCCGTTTAAAGTGTTCAGATAAGGGAATGAGGCCGCCGAGGGATTGATCGGGCGGCCTTACCTAAGCTATCGGAGAAAACGATCGTATCCGTCCCTCAAGATGCTTGTCTCCTCAAGTTCATATATCATGCTGTGCACGCCTGGACTCAGCCTTTCAAGGCTATCAACATCTTCGGCAACTGCTCTTCCTTCCGGTGACTGAAATGCTTTGTTGATGTCTTCCATACTGTCCCAATCCAGTTCGGCCACGAGATAGTATGGGTCGCCTCCTCGAATTGGTGCTATGTTACGACTTAAGGATTAATTTGCTTAGCTTGTTGATATAAAAATTGCCGGATGGACGGATCTTCACAGAGTCCAATGGCACGACTATAAGCCGAACGGGCTTCCTCATGTCTCCCCAATTGCATGTGCAAATAGGCTTTAAGCGCCCAATAAGGCTGGTAACTCTCGATTTTATCGCGAGGCACAGATTCAAGCAGCGCAAAGCCCCGTTCCATTCCATATCCCTCAGCAACCGCCGCTGCTCGTCCGACCAGTACTCCAATAGTAGGACTAAGTTGGGCTAGCCCCTCATACAGCAAGGCGATTTCTTTCCATTCGATGACCCCTGTCCGCGCTCGCTGGGCATGTACCGATTGTATGGTCGCGAGGAGCTGGAACCGCCCGATCCGTTTAGATTGCGATGCTATTCGAAGACAATGTTCCGCTTCCATGATCATTAGAGTTGACCAACGTGTAGTATCCTGTTCGGACAGAGGAATATAGCTTCCCGATGCATCCATCCGGGCTTCTCGCCGGGCCTCGCAATGCAGCATCAGAGCTAGAAGTCCTTGAACTTCAGGTTCGTCAGGCAAATAGTTCGCAAGAAGCTTGCCCAGATAAAGGGCCTCGTGGACCAATCCCTTCCTGCGAGGATCTACGCCTGTCAAATCGTCCCATCCGCCGCCGTATACTGCATAAATGGCTTCAAGAACGGCATCTAGACGACCGGGCAGTTCCTCGGCATCGGGCATTGTGAACGTAAGGCGTTCGGTGCGGATTTTTGCCTTAGCCCGGGTAAGTCGCTGCCCCATCGTAGAGGGTTTTACAACGAATGCGGACGCTATGCGAGAGGCATCCATTCCGAGCACGGTCTGAAGCATAAGCGGTGTTCGTATCGACGGATCGATGGCCGGATGTGTACAAAGAAATAGCATGTTTACTCGTTCATCGGGAAATGCAGCGTCAGTGGACGACATTTGCTCAGATTCTTCCGACAGGGCGATCAGCGCCGGCATGGCCCGTTCGGAAACACGTTCACGGCGGGCGCGGTCGATAAGCTTCCGTCTGGCTACTTTAAGCGACCAGGATTCCGGTTTATCCGGAATGCCGGCCTTCGGCCACGATTCTAATGCGGCGACAAACGCGTCCGCGAGCGCATCCTCTACAGCCTCAAAGTCTCGCCAGTTTAGGGTCAGATAGGAAACTAACCTTCCGTAAGCATCACGCGCGGTCTGCTCGATCATATTGTGGGCGTTCATCATATGATCACTTCATAGGCAGAAGATTTTCCCGGACTTCAACCGCATTAACAGGGCCTCTTGAAGCCCACTCAAGAGCTGTTTCAAGGTCGGGGACATCAATAACGAATAAACCGCCGATCTGTTCCTTGGTCTCGGAAAACGGACCATCTTCCACAAGCATCTCGCCATTACGACGTACTACGGTCGCAGCCGTTTCAGGAGCATGGAGGCCAAAACCGCTGACAACGACTCCGGATTCGCGAAGTGCATTTACATAATGGGACCAGCCTGCGAGGTATTCCTGCTGCTTGGCCGGATCCTTTCGTGCGGCGAAGTCCTCAGGGCTCTCGTAAAACATAAGGGTGAAATGCATGGTTGTTTGCTCCTTTACTGTGTTTGGTTTTGTGATTTTCTCTCACATGATAAAGTCGATTTAAGGATAACGATTTCTACATTCCACAACCATTTTTTCTAAAAAATAAAATGAATGAACCCCGTTTTTTTATATAAGGCTCTTACTCTTATGCTTATCCCGAAAATAACGTATCCAACATACGATTTGCAAATTCAAGCCGTTCTTCCCCTGACTCCTCTTTACCTAAAAAATTCAATTGGAACGCACGCTGAAAGCAGCTTCCCAAGAGTAAATCCGCTACGGTCCTCGGATGCAGTTTTGCCGGAGTCAACTATGATGTAGCCTTTCACCTGCGGAATCGATTAAACGGAGTGATCGCTCAAAACCCTGATTTTGTCACGATATTGATCAGAACCAACGATGCCAACTCAACACTTAGTCCAAAGAATAGACGATTACTGCGTCTTTTTAAATCAATTCCCGTCACCCCGTCACCCGATTGGTACAAAGAAAACCTGAGCGCCATCGTGAAGGAACTCAAGGAACGGACAACGGCACATATAGCCCTCTTGTCCTTTCCGGTTATCGGAGAAGAGATAGACTTGGAAGCCAATAGACGTACCGGGGAATACAGCGCCATCATAAGCGGTGTCGCCCAAGCACACGGCGTGGCCTACTTGCCGTTGAACGAACGGATGAAGGCGTATCTCGAGTCGCAAAATAAACCGTCCGGTTATCCATACCGGCCGGGGCTATATCAGTCGTCGACCGCATCCATGCAGCATTTCATGTTAAGCCGCGATTTGGATTCGATCTCTGCCAGGCGCGGCTTGCAGCTAACCATCGACAATATTCACTTGAACCGCAGAGGCGCCGGTATGGTCGCAGATCTGATCGAATCTTTTATCCTTGCAACGATCTAGGGGTTGGGATATCGCCGCAGCACCCACATCAAGCAGAGACGGTCTGCAGCACCGTCGTGTTACGGAACAAGCCGGCAGAGGGGTCTGCCGGTTTGGCCGCTTTTGCCTACTGCACCTCCACTTGGGAAGCTTCCACCACATGATTCGATGCGAATCTCCCCCAAACCTGGACCTCTTGACCGACCTGAAGCTCATCTGCAGAGATGGAAATTCGGGTGTCCTGCACCTCTTTTTATACATTCTGCTGTAATCGGTAACGGCAAAGGTCCGCGTTTCCCCGGACGACTCCGCTTGAACGGCCAACGAATACCCGATCCTGATCCCATCCACCTTGCCGGTTACCTGTTCGATCTTGGCGATACGACCTTTAAACCCAAACTCCTGCGGGTCTGCATGGTTCCTCGTTTCATCCCCATACTTCGCAGAAATCAGAGCCGCCGCGGCGGATAGGATCAGTGCCCCAACAATTATGGCTGTTTTTTTCAGATACGGTACCCCTTTTCCATCAAACCGGCGACTTGCGGCCCCAGCTACCCTGCTATTTCAGCCGATTCGAAAGTGCCGTTCGTATTTCCCCTTACGATGAGCGAATGCCCCCAAAACATATCTCCATCGAAAAAGAAGATTTCAAAATCGCCGTCCGGATAAACGCTAATGCTGTCCAGCTCCATGAAATGAATGAACATTTCTTTGGTAATCTCACCGATCTCCGCTTCCTCGTTATCCTGCGGCCAGTTGTTGGCCAGCCCTACCAGTTCTTCCGCGGCATATGCCCGAATCTTGGCACTCCATTCCTCTGGATCCCGGAAGAGCGCAAAGGCGGTTTGCAGGGAAGCCTTCATCTGCTGCCCGTCTTCATCCCAGTTAAAATACAGCGTGCCTTCTTCCCTGGCCCAGGAGATGCTCTTCTCGAACAGCTTAACCGACTTTTCCAGCCCGAAGGTGCCGAAAAACTCGTCCTCATAATATACCGGCTTCAGAGCCTCCTGCAAAAGGCTGTCCAACTCATCATCCTTGTGTGCGGTGGCCACCACTTTGACGAGCATCAAAGCCCGTTCTCCCCGGCGCACCTGCAATCTTACAACGGCGTTCGCTTCCAGTTGATTACGTGTCTTTTTCCATTCTTCCTCGTCGGCAAGCCACTCCAGCCGCAGCTCTTCTTGTTTTCCCCGCGCATTCTCCTCCATCATCTTACGGGCATGCTTTAACTATTCGGTCGCCCCGCTCCCTCCACCGAAGTTACTTCCAGCTGAACCCGGGTATAGCCCGACACGTCTCCGGAAAATACCGATTCAAAAGCGCGCAAATTTCCCTTGCCGGAGTAGCTTGCGTCAGTGACAAATTCCAGCGGGGCTTTTCCCAGCACCTTGCCATCCGCATCCAGGAACGACAGCATGCCTTTCACCCGGTTCGGGCCTTTCATATCCGCTTCGAATTGTCCTTGTACGACGATGTATTCCCCTTCCTGTCTGACGCGAACGGCGCCGATACGTACTCCCGGCTTGGCTGGATCCGCGATCTCCATAGAAGCGGACGGATCGACCTCGCTTTGAATCCGGCCCTGCAGCATCCCGATATGAACGGTAGCGTAAGCATAACGGGTAACATCGCCATCCACCGACAGCCGGACATCCTGCGGCTGGCCATTCGTAAGGCTTGCAGTCACTCCGTCCGAAACGCCGATGCGCTCGCCCTGCTCGTTATAGAACCAGACGCTGAAGCCCGTCTGCACCAGTTCCTTGCTCCCGCTTAGACCGGGTCCCGTCTGTACTTTGGCGTTTATAAAGGTTTTCCCGGCTGCACGATCATAGGTCCTATTCGAGAGACCGACCTCGATTTGATCCTGGCCGTCGGCCGCATCCAGGCCATGAAGCCTGAACCAGACCGGACCGAGCCATGAATCGGTGCGGTGCCAATCGCGCCAGACTTCATTCACCGCAACCTGCTGGGGGGTCAAGAAAGCTCCTGTACCCAAGCCGTAAATGGGGAACGAAGCGACTCTGTATTGCGATTCAACAGAATCCCCCGGCGAACCTCCTTCAACCCGTATATCGCATCGTACCACGGTTCAATCCATCGGTCGCCGTTCGGCGTCTCGATCAAGTAGCGGCGGTCCCACTTGGCCTTCACTTTGACGGTTTGCGGTGCCAGCCGAATCCATGTCGGCCTGGTGAGGCCCGGGTCGAGATAAATAGGTGTCTCTTGGAAGAACTCCAGATTCGCTTCCACCGGAACCTGTTCTCCAAGCGGCGCGTTGCCCGGCACAATCCACGCCTTGCCCGCCCAGGTATCGATCAGGTAATCCGGCACCATATACCCTTCGCCATGTCCGATTCTTCGCTGGCCGGTTTGAAGTATCGTAACCGTTTGGGGGCCCAGGGTCCCGAGCGTTCCCCCACTCCCCCCAGTAAGGTCGTGTCCTCAAATAAAGTAATGGTGTTCGCGCTAGGCTTCGTCGTGTCCGCCTCGGCCGAAGCGACCGCTGATGAGGCCCCCTCCCAGCCGTAAATGCATACACACAAAGCTAGAGCTATTGCCATTGCCGCTCTTTTGTTCATCATCAGCCCGCTTCTCCCTTCACCTTCTAAAAACGTCTCATTCGGATAAACTATTTAACGCTTAAGCCCGCGGGAAGGTTGCGCCTTCCTCATTTGCTTCACCGATTCGAAACATGATATGGTAAAGGTAAATAACCGACTTCTTTTCTCGGAAATGACTGCAGGAGGAACACCTATGCCGAACATCGCCAGAAATTTAACGGAATTAATCGGAAATACGCCATTGCTGGAGATTGCAAATTACTCCCGTGCCCACCGGCTGGAAGCGACGATTCTGGCCAAGCTGGAATACTTCAACCCGGCGGGCAGCGTCAAAGACCGCATCGGCTACGCCATGATCAAGGATGCGGAAGAGAGCGGACGCATTAACAAGGATACGGTCATTATCGAGCCGACCAGCGGCAATACGGGGATTGCGCTTGCTTTTGCCGCGGCGGCCCTCGGGTACAGGCTGATCATCACGCCGCCGGATACGTTCAGCGAGGAGCGGAGGAAGCTGATGAAAGCGCTGGGAGCGGAGCTGGTGCTAACCCCCGGCTCGGAAGGAATGCGCGGCGCAATCCGCAAGGCGGAGGAGCTGTCCCGGGAAATTCCGAACTCGTTCATCCCGCAGCAGTTCAGCAACCCGGCCAATCCGGAAATTCACCGGCGGACGACTGCGGAGGAAATTTGGCGCGACACGGACGGCGCCGTCGATATATTCGTTGGAGGCGTCGGCGGCGGAGGAACGATCACGGGTGTAGGCGATGTGCTGAAGCAGAAGAAGCCTTCCGTTCAGATCGTCGCCGTGGAGCCGTCCGATTCGCCCGTCCTGTCCGGCGGGAAACCCGGGCCGCATAAAATCCAAGGCATCGGCGCCGGCTTCGTGCCCGACATCTTCGATTTCAAGTTCGTCGATGAAATCGTCAAGGTCAAGAACGAGCCGGCCTTCGAGACGGCCCGCCAGCTAGCCCGGTTAGAAGGGTTGCTCGTGGGGATATCCTCCGGGGCTGCGGCCTACGCTGCAACCGAGCTCGCCAAAAGGCCGGAGAACCGCGGCAAGACGATCGTCGTCCTGCTGCCGGATACCGGGGAGCGGTATTTGTCGACGCCTCTGTTTCCGGAGGAATAGGGTTCTAAACGCCATGAAAGAAAGGCACCTCTCTACAAAGGGGTGCCTTCGCTTTTATTCGCCGACGTAAGCTTCGGCCAGCTTGACTAACTCTTCTTTGACCGCGTTGCCGACGAGCTCAAGGGTGACCGCTTGGTTATCGTCGGTTTTGTACGTGAGGAGCAGCTTGTTTTCTTCACCACCGGCCTGAAATACGGCCATAATCCGGTCGGGCAGACGCACCTTTTCCCACGGACCGTCCACATACGTAAGAGACATCGTTTTATCCGCATTTTGCAGAGCCTCGGTCATATCTCTGTCCAGATTTTGCTTTACTATGACCCACGTACCCCCCTTCTCGAAAATATCGTACACTCCGCCCAGCCATGGCTCTTCAGCGGATTGAACCCGGTAGCCCTTCTCGCGGGGCACTACGGCAAAGGACCGGGCAGGCATCCAATCCGTACGATTCGGTCTTAATAAGGAGTAAGGGAATTGCTGTCCCGCTTCTTCTATTGGCACAATTTTCCATACGAAAACAGATGATTTTAGCCCTTCTTCCAACTGATCTTTGTATGATTTGGCGACCGCGCGGCAAGGCTCTGTTTGTCTGAACTGTCTATCGAAATCTGAATGCCGTTCCATTTCGCTTGGTACAAAACAGCGGCGCTGACCGATACAGCCGAGGCCAAGAAAAGCAGCAACAGGGCTATCCCAACCCGCCGTCTCCTTAAAGAAGCCGCAGCGAACCGCTTAGCTTTATTCCGCTCCTTCTCATGCCAGGCATGAATCCTTTGCATCACCGGGCCCGTAACATCAATTTCCGCCGTTCTTGCTTCCTGCGATCTGAGAATCCACTCCAAGGAATTCCGGTCCTCTTTCATGATAGCCCTCCTCCTGCCCGTTCTTTATTCTTTGCAGCTTGACTTTCAGCCTTTCGAACCGCTTGCGCAGTGCTTTGCTGTACTGTGGCCCAGAATACCGGCGATCTCTTCAAACGGCCGATCCTCTAGGACCCGCAGCACCAGCAGTTCTTTTTCCACCGGCGATAAGCCCTGCGGCCAGTCCATCCGGAAGCCTTCCCGGTCGGTAAATTCCTGCTCCGCGCTTCGCACCCGGTCATTCTGCCGTAATAATGGGAGCAGCAGCGTCCACCTGGTTTTTCTTTTGAGCAGGGTATGGCAGTGGTTCGAAGCGATCTTGTAGAGCCAGGCCAAGAACGAATGCTCGTGGCGATAGGAGCCTAGCCCCCGGTAGGCCTTAAAGAAAATTTCCTGAACCGCGTCCTCCGCTTCCTGCTTGTCCCCTAGCAAGAAGCAGCAATACAGGTAGATTTTCTGCTGAAACCTCCGAATGACCGGCTCGAACGCATTGGGATCTCCTTCGCGGACCCTCGCAATGAGCTCCTCGATCTCCAATAGATTTTCGCCCTCCCTTCATATGAACTTTCGTTATATATAACTACCGACGGCTGTCCTATGTGACATAGCGAAGCGACTCCAAGTCCGGAATTTGAAACAAAAGAGAGCTCCAACCCGTCAATATGGTAAATACCGGGAGGGCCCGAGGACCATGAACAATCGTCTTCAACTCGGCACTTCGACCAGGAGGAACCATATCATGAACCATAAGCTTCGCCGCAGCTTGGCCGGAGTTTGCTTTGGTCTTATCGTAAGCGTAGTGTTCAGTTTCGTTATTACTCCTTTCGTCAATCTGCTTGCCGGCGGGATATCGTTCGGAGGATTGTTGTGGTTTTGGGCGATTTCGTTCGTTCCTCTGTCCTTTACCTTCGGGATGGCCGGATATGTCTTCTCCCCTGGAAAACAGGGCAAATTTCAATACTGGACCCTTTGTGCTTTCATCGGGTTTATGAATGTATTATATATGGGAACCGTCGGGGCCATCATGGGCAGTGCAGGACAATTGGGGATAGAACATGTAAATGTGCAGGGATATTTGGCTTGGGGTCCCGTGTATGCCGCAGCAACCTTGCCCCTATCTACCCCGGTTACCGCCGTTCTTATGAGCTTGTTCCGCTATTTTATAGACAACCGCATTGAAAAAGGTATGCGTGGAAGTTGAGCCTCGAATGCGATATGATGAATTCGAAGTTAGGGCATTTAACAAAGAGGGATATGAGGAAGGGGATTGTTCTTGATTAAGGTACTCTTCGTCTGTTTGGGCAACATCTGCAGATCTCCTATGGCGGAGGCTGTTTTTCGCCACAAAGTAAAGGAAGCGGGCCTTGACGGCAAGCATCCAGGCGGACTCCGCCGGAACCGGGGATTGGCATGTCGGTAAGCCTCCCCATCAGGGAACGCGTCAAATCCTGAAGCAGTACCGGATTGATGACTCGGGCATTCGTGCGCGGCAGGTCCGGGGGATGATTTTGACGAGTTTCAATACATCATCGCAATGGATGCCAGCAACAGGACCAACTTGGCCAAGCTCTCATCGGATGCTTCCCGCTCCGAAGTAAAGGCGCTGTCGGATTTCATTCCGAAGCATAAGGGTAAAGACGTTCCCGACCCCTATTATACGGGGAACTTCGACGAGGTCTACGAATTGGTGAACGAGGGCTGCGAAAGGCTCCTGGCTTACATTCGTGAACAAGAAAACTTGGGATGAACACCCGGAGCTGCGTGATCGCGGCTCTTTTTGCTTGCTGCGGCAGTCCAATCGAATGGACCTACTCCAACGATTTTGCGTTCTTACATCTTCGCTCCATCCGCTCTATAATTACAACTAACATCTCCGGTTAAGACGCCGGAACCTAGAAAAGGAGAGAGCCATGATGAAATTAGCGGCGCAATCGTTGTTTCAGTCTTATGAACTGCCCAGCGGTCTGAAGCTGGAGAATCGGATCGTTATGGCCCCGATGACGCATATGTCCTCTAAAGCTGACGGCACCGTGTCGGATGCCGAGCTCGCCTATTACGCCCGGCGGTCGGAAGGGCCGGGACTTATTATTACAGCCGCCACCTGGGTGCTGCCGAACGGTGGAATTCCCGGCGCCCCCGGGGCCGACGACGATGATAAGATCCCCGGTCTGCGCAGGCTTGCGGCCGCCATCCGGGAGCGGGGCGCCAAGGCGATTCTCCAGCTGTTCCATGCGGGTCGCCAAGGAACGAGAACGGGCGATTTGGTCGCCCCCAGTGCGGTACCGGAAGCGCGCGAAGGAGCCGCCGTTCCGCGGGCGCTGGAGGAGCATGAGATCGCTGAGATTGTTCGCGCCTTCGGCGAGGCCGCCCGCCGGGCCATTACAGCGGGCTTCGACGGCGTAGAGGTTCACGGGGCCAACGGCAACCTGACCCATCAATTTTTCTCGCCGCTTTCGAACAAACGCCAAGACCGGTACGGAGGCACATTGGAGCGGCGAATGACTTTCGGGCTTGCGGTCGTCGATGAAGTGCTGCGAATCGTTCGCGAGCATGCGGACCGTCCGTTTGCCGTCGGTTACCGGCTGTCCCCTGAAGAACGGGATATGCCCGGAGGAAATTCGGCCGATACTCCGGAAGCAAACGAGGCACCCGGTATTACGATGGAGGATACGCTGGCGTTCGCAGACGTACTCGCGACCCGGGGCCTCGATTATCTCCACATTTCTTTGACGGACTTCCGCAATCCGCCGCGGCGCGGCTCCTGGGGCGGCAAATCCCGTATGGCCATCCTGCAGGAGCGCGTAGGCCACCTGGTGCCGCTCATCGGCGTCGGTGCCGTTCACACGGCCGAAGATGCGGCCGATGCCATGGAATCCGGCATTCCGCTCCTCGCGCTGGGCCGCGAGTTACTTATGGAGCCCGATTGGGCGGGTAAAGTCCGTGACGGGCTCAGCTCCGAAATTCGCACGACGTTATCGACCTCAGACCGTGAGCGTCTGTCCATTCCCGAGCCGATGTGGCGGCTTCTGCTCAGCATTCCAGGGTGGTCGCCGTTCGAGGACAAGTGATCAAACCCCGATCACCTGAAAGGAAGTCCCTGCAACGTCTTGACACACTCATCGTCACAATGCAGCCGCTCTCCGGATTCCGCGTGGACGGCGTGCTGCGGATTTGTAGCCTAATTTCACCGAACTTGCCCCTCGCCTCGATCTCATCGTGTTGCGGCTGACCGTCGGATCGGCGAGCCGCTCGGTATTGCCTGAAAACGGGGATCGATAGTTCAATAAACCAGCAGCAGTCTAGGACATTCCCGTCCATGACTGCTGCTGGTTTTATATTCGTTCCAGTGCATAGTTGACTATTCTGATCCTGAAGATATGCTTTTTAGTTAACCTCAACTAAGATAGGTTTTGAAACAACCGTATAGGGGATATCTTGGTTTTCGATTATTCCCTTTACTGTTAAATTACTTTTAGCCTGAAGGATGTATTCTCCAGTGCCAGATAGAGATATTGATCTCTGTCCATTTGGCGGCCATTTTGAATCTGGTTCATATATCTCCAAAGGATTAATCCTGATATCACTCGTGGTAATACATGGAAAGCAAGTAGACATATAGTAGATTCATAGTATAACATAATTTCCATATACAACCAATATATCCAGAAGATTCGGAAAACTGTGAATTAGGTCCGTTTGAAATGCTATCCGCTTTCAATGTAACTATTTGGGAGAGGAGCTGTTTTGATAAAATGATTGTTCAGGTTGTTTCTGAGCACTCCCCTTTTTATATCCCAGAGGCAACGGGAGGGAATTTGCGTAGTGAAAAGACTTATTACACGCTATGAGATATTTGCCATGATACTCCTGATGATTCTTACTTCAGGTTGTAGCGCCTTCACTTCCAAACCGCTGCCCCAATCAAGTTTCACTATCGTTGGAAAAGAACAAACATACGAGGCCAAGGTTTTCAGTTATTCCTGGGGCTTAAAGGATAATTACGGCAAGTCTTCCGCAGTAGGCGTCCAGTATGATACCGTTACCGTGCCTTCCAAGTCAAAGTTAAAACTCTCCTTTAACCCACTTCCTAAAAGTTACGGTAACCTAGAAGAGATTTCCGGAGAGGACATTACCAATAGTAAAATTATCGAGAATTACAATACGGGATTTACTGTACCTGAGAAACCAGGTACGTACACCTACTATTACAGTGCCACCTGGAAAGAAGGAAGTGTGGCTTATATTTTTCGGATTAAGGTGGAAGAGTAGTTCCTATGACCACTATATCGAGCAATCAAGAGACTGATAACCCAATCAGTCTCTTTTTAATATACTTTAAGGCATTAAGCTTCTAAAGCTGTCCACCTGCAGAAAGCTGCAGCGTGACCTTATCGTGCAGCTGAAATGGCTTCGGCGAGCTGATCTCCCATGGGCCGTCCTCAGTCAGGACATGGTAGTGGAACTCTTTCCCCTGAAACTGAACGTTCGTCACCTCGCCGGGGATCCCGGATGCATCGGGCGGGCCGAGGACAAACTGGTCGGGCCGCACCGGATACAAGCCGCGGGATTTGAAATATTCGGCGACGCGGCCGCCCTGCCACTGAACCGTGCCGTCCGAGCCGACCGGCACAAACCGGTCCTGAATCCAGCGGCCTCGGACCAGGTTGGCCTTCGATACGAATTGGGCGACAAACTCGGTTTGCGGAAGCAGATAAATCTCTTGAGGGGTGCCGATTTGCTCGATCGCCCCGTCCTTCATCACAACAATCCGGTCTGCCATGGCCAGAGCCTCGCCCTGGTCGTGCGTCACATAGACGATGGCCGATCCCGTCTGCCGGTGAATCGCTTGAATCTCGCGTCGCATCTCCATGCGCAGCATCGCGTCCAGGTCGCTGAGCGGCTCGTCCATCAGCAGCGCCGACGGCTCCGAAGCGATGGCTCTGGCGATCGCCACCCGCTGCTTCTGCCCGCCGGACAGCTCATGCGGCATGCGGGTACCGAGCTGCGAAAGGCCGACGATCTCCAGCACGTCGGCAATCCGCTCCCGCTCCTTGCTGCGAATATGCGCCGGCGTCTCCTGATGATGGCGGATTGGAAAACGGATATGCTCCGTCACATTCATATGCGGCCAGAGGGCGAACGACTGGAACACCATGCCGATTCGCCGCTTCTCCGGCGGCAGGCTGAAGCCCGGCTTCGCCACCACCTCCCGGTTCATGCGGATCTCGCCCGTTGTCGGCTGCTCGAAGCCTGCGAGCAGGCGAAGCAGGGTCGTCTTGCCGCACCCCGAGGGCCCCAGAATCGCGAGGAACTCCCCTGCTCTATCGTTAAGTTTAAAGCTTTGAGCGCCTGAAAGGCTCCGAAGCTTTTGCTGATCTCCGTCAATTGAATGCTCATGTCGATTGAACTCCTTTGCGTGATGCAAGCTTCCGGACGAAATGCAGGAGCACCATGCCCGCGATGATTAACAGCACGATCAGGCTCGATATTGCCGTGGAATACAGGGTATTCCCGGCCTGCTCGAAGCCGAATATCGTAACCCCGATCGTCTGCGAGCCCGTCGACCATAACAGCGCGGATACCGTAAGCTCCGTGAGCGCCGTCAGGAAGACGAGCAGCGCTCCGCTAAGCAGTCCCGGCAGCAGCGGCGGAAGCAGAACGAACAGCCACTTCTTCCGGAAGCCGGCCCCGAAAATATGCGCCGCCTCCTCCATGGAAGGATCGATTTGGGCAAAAGCCGCGATCCCCGCCCGCACCTGCAGAATCATAAACCGGCACACGTAGGCGATAAACAAAATGCGGATCGATCCGTATATCCCGGGATTCCACCCGGGGATCGGCTGCATCCAGGCAAGAATCATCGCGAGGCCGAATACGATGCCGGGCAGCGTATAAGGGAGAGCGACGGCCAGCTCCGCGGACTTGGTCCACCAGGAAGGCCTGCGCACCCGCACATAAGCGAGCAAGGAACCGAAACCTAAGCAGATCGCCACGGTAGATACGGAAAGCACGAGACTGTTTTGGATCGACTGCCACACTTTGGGATTTTCCAGCAAAATATAAGTGTAATTGGAAATCGTCATATTCGATAAATTGAAAGGCGACCCGTAGGCCCTTTTCAAAGAGATCGCGATCATCGACCCGACCGGGACGACGGTAATGAACGCAAGCGGCGCCCACAGGGTCGCGGTGACCAGGTTCCGGTGCTTCCCAAGGGCATACCGCGGGCTGTGATCTGCAGCTACGGTATCGGACGTTTTCATTTTCCGGACCAGCGACCACTGCAGCGACGTACCGATGACGGCGATGATCCCCAGCATGACGGATAAAGCCGCTCCTCGAGCGAAAGCGGAAGGCCCGAAGCCGATAATCTCTTCATAAATCAGCGTGCTGAGCACGGAAATATGGGCGGGAATGCCCAGGAACGCAGGGATCCCGAAATTATCGAGCGAGGCCAGGAAAGCAAGCAATCCGCCGGAGGCCAGACCCGGTAACGCCAGAGGCGGCGTGACCAGGCGGAACATCTTCCATTTTCCAGCGCCGCTGGCTCTAGTGGCCCATTCCAAATCGCGGGGAATCTTCTTCAGCACATCCACGGTCAGCAGGTAGACGAGCGGGAAGTGATGAATCCCCATCACGAAAACAATACCGCCGTAGCTGTACATGCTCCAGGGCCTAACGTTCGGGCTGAATAAATGCAGCAACTGGGCCATGAGCCCTTGGCTTCCCATAAAGGAAGACCAGGACAAGGTCAGGACATAGGACGGCAAAATAAAAGGAAGCAGCGTGACCATATGCAGGACGGGCTTGTGCTTGATGTCGGTGTAAGCCATCAGCCAGGCGACCGATACGCCAAGCGCCACCGAGATGAGGGAAGAGCCGACAACAATGACGAATGTATCGTTCAATGTCTTCCACAGGCGGCTTTGCTGCAGCATTTCCGCGTAATGCGCAAGCGTGAGGCCGGTCTGCCCCTGCACGCTTAACCAGATCAGCTTGCCGACAGGCACAACGAAGAATACGAGCAACAGAATGGCAAGCAAGACCTATCAGTACTCGCTTCGTAAGTAAACGGAAAGAGGAGAAAAGGGCCGTATTCTCCCTTTTCCCCTTCTCCGCATGGGCTATATAATTGGGATCGATCATGTTCCAGCGCGCTCCGCTTCTATTGTCCGAAAATGGAGGTGAATTGTTTTTTGTCCGCTTCGCGGGCTTCCGTCAGCTTGGAGATGTCGGAAGAGAGCACTTTGAATTGCCCCATGCTTTTCAGTCCCTTCGGCGGTTCCACCCCTTCGCGGATCGGTGTGTAGCCGATGCTCGAGGCCAGCTTCTGGCCGTCCTCGGACAGGACGAAATCGACGAACGCTTGAGCCGCTTTTTCATTAGGCGCATTCTTCACGATGCCGATCGGTTCGGTGATAACCGGTACGCCTTCCGACGGGTAGACCAGCTCCACCGGGGAGCCTTTTGCTTTCTCGCGGGCGACCATGTAGTCGACAACCATGCCGCTCGACTTCTCTCCGCTGGCCACAGCCTGCAGCACGGCGCCGTTGCCTTTGACGACGGAAATGTTGTTCGACTTCAGACCCTTGAGGAAATCCCATCCGAACCCGTCCGTGCGGGAAAAGACACCTACGTTATATGCGGCGGCGCCGGAATACAACGGGCTTGGCATGATGCCGGCATCTTTGGCTTCGGCCGAAGCCAGCGCCTTCCATGAGGTCGGCGGCGTTTTGACCTTTTGCGTATTGATTGCAAGTACGGTCGCCATCACCTTGGTCCCGGAATAAGTCCCGTCGGGATCGACCAGATCTTTAGGGATTTTCGCCAGCTCCGGCGATTTGTAGGAGGCCAGCAGGTTTTGTTTTTTCAAGCCCTCGAACGTGACGGCGTCGGCCAGGAGGAGCACGTCGGCCTGGATTTTACCCGCCTGGTTCTCCGCCTGCAGCTTGGCGGTCACCTCTTCGGTACCGGAACGGAAGCTGTCCACCTTCACATCCGGGTATTTCTTATTGAAAGCCGCTACCAGCTTCGTCACATCTTCTTCCGGCTGGGACGTGTAAAACGATAATTTGCCCGAAAGTGCGGCCCCGCCCTGTCCCGCCGCTTCCTGCTTGGGCGCAGACCCTGTGCCTTGGCCGGTCGCTTGCTGACCGCTTGTCCCACAGCCGCTGAATACGAGGAGTGCCGTTAAACTCATCAGGATAGACCCTTTTCTAATCATGATGCTTCTCTCCCTATTCCAAGTTTTTTAGTTTGTCTTTTTTGATTATAAAAAGGTACTGTCAACCGGCTGTTAACTGGGATGTCGACATTTGTAAACACAGGCGGTCGGCCAATTTTCAAAAACCAATTTACAAACCGATGGTCGGTATGTATAATAAGCTTATAAGCTTACTGAAAATTACCTGCCCGGGGGAGATGCAGATGAAACAAGAGATGCGCAGGCAGCAAACCACAAGACTGCTGCTCGATACGGTTAAAGAACTGATTCGGGAAAAAGGATGCCACCTGGTCACTATGAAAGACATCATGGACCGGTCGGGACTGTCGAAAGGGGCGATCTTCCACTATGTTAAGAGCAAGGATGAAATCTTCGTCTGGGTATTGCTGGAGCAGCTTGAAGAGACGAACGAACGATTTATGAATGAAGTGAAACAAGGCAATCGAACCTTTGATGCGCCAATGGCCAGGATTTCCGAGAACTTCGCAGCCATGGACAATGCGCAGGATGTGACGAACAAGGTTCTGCTGTATCTGATTGGAAAGGAGGACCAGCCGGTGATCGCGGAAGCGCTCAAGCAGTATTATGAACGATCCATTGAGTTATCCAGGCAGTGGATTGAAGCCGGCCAGCGGCATGGGGTGATTCCGGAATCGGTTGATTCGGCGACCTCGGCGGAAATGTTCGTTCTTCTGACCATCGGCATGCGGGTCCGCTCCTCGATTCCCACGGCTCCTTCTTTCAAAGCTCAGGATTTAACGACGTTCATAACCCATATATTGAATCCGCAAAAATAAGAAATCTATAACGATAAAGGGGAGATTTAACATGGTACCTTTTTATGCACTGATTGCCGCCTTCCTGCTCTTTCGGGTTCTCGGCTTGGCCGGCTTATCCTACTTCGACGGCTGGCACACTTCGCTTCAGGCCGCCGTGGCCGTTATGCTGCTGCTCACCGCTTCCGCCCACTGGGGCAAAATGCGGCCGGACCTGATCCGTATGGTTCCGCCGGTTTTTCCCAACCCCGGCTTCCTGGTGTCGGTAACCGGCTGGCTGGAAATCGCGGGAGCGATCGGCCTGCTGATCCCCGCTACTTCCAAAGCCGCTTCGATCTGCCTGGCGGTGATGCTGATCGCCATGTTCCCCGCCAATATCCGGGCGGCCAAGGAAAAGCTTACGATCGGCGGGCGTCCTGTACCGAGGCTTGTGCCCCGAATTGTGCTGCAGATCGTCTTTCTTGCGGCTGTCTTGTCAGCAGGTTAAGCGCGGCGATCTAAAGCTCCCAGTCGAAGGGTCCCCCTTCCACGCCCGCCTGGGTGCAGTCCTTGAAGTTAAACCGATATGAAAACATATGCTTTCTCTCCATGCGGCTGCAGCTCACTCGCTCTATGGTCCGGGAACTCATGCCATCCAATGTGTTGTCGATAAGAATCGTAACGTTCCGGGCATTTGCACCGGTCTCGACTATGTATATCGCGGGTCCGCTGTCTATAGACGGACTTACGATGTGCAATCGGGCCGGCTGATTCGACTGATACCCGTGCCAAATACAGGCCCGTCCCGTAAAATATATGGCGCCGGCCTTTTCGACCCCGCAGAATCCTTCGCCGGATTTACTATTCACGCTGTGAAAGAATAACGCCGTTAACAAGATGATGGCAGTGACCGGGGCCGCAACCCATTTCTTTTTAAACCTCCATCTCATCCGTTTACTCCCCTCCCCACACAGACATACTATATTTTACCATAAAATGAAATGACAGTATCCCATTCTTACCTGCCGCGCGCACTGCGCGGTTTATTTGCTTTACAGCCGGAAGAAGGCATACGCCGCTTCCCCGCCTTAGGTCCAGTTCCGTTTATGACCTGGGGCTAAAAGAAGACACAACCAAAGTGCGTTTTGACGGAAGTCAATCTCTCTTATGATAAAGATAACAACAACAACGAGCCGCTTCTACGGAGGAGCGGAAGCGCATAACCATATCTATCACTAGGAGAGTTAACTTATGAGAATGCAAACCTTAAAGTCCCATTTGCTTGCTTTAAGCTCCCTGCTGTCGATTCCTTTGCTGGGCCTGATCTACGTGTATCTCAACCGACCCGGAGGAACGGTCAACAGTCTGGTCACCGATTTAGACCGGGAAATTCCTTTTGTGAAAGCGTTTGTCCTGCCCTATGTGTCCTGGTATGCGTTCCTGCTGATCGCCTTTGTATATCTCGCTTTCAAGAACCGGGAAGTGTACTACCAAACGCTGCTGCAGTTCAATGTGGGGTCGCTGATTTGCTACGCCACCTATGCCGTCTACCAAACGCATGTCCCTCGGCCTCAGATTGCCGGAGACGATTGGTCGCTGCAGATGGTGCAGTGGGTGTACCGCGCGGATCAGCCGTTCAACTGCTTCCCCAGCACCCATGTCCTTACATCCTATCTGATGATGAAAGCATATCTTGGCGCAGCGAACATCCCGCGGTTGTATACGGCGGCCGTTACATTCATGTCCTTACTGATCATTGCATCCACCCAGTTTATGAAACAGCATGTGCTGCTCGATATTATGGGAGCCGTTCTGGTGGCCGAAGGCGTCATGTTCGCCGTAAGCCGGTTCCGGCAGGGCTTGTTCGGAAGTCCGATGGTTGCTCCTTCCCAGCAAATCAGAGTAGAAGGGAGTCTAAGAAGATAATGAAGAACAAAATATTAATCCTGACCGGCGCCCTGGGTGACGGACACAATAAAGCGGCGCAGGCCATTCTTGAAGCGGCCCGGGTTTACCGTCCCGACGTGGAAGTGAAGGTGGTCGATTTTCTGGAGTGGACGCATCCGTATCTGCACTCGGTCGGCAAGTACTGCTATATGCAATGGGTGAAAAGCCTTCCCTCGGTGTACGGCTACCTCTACCGGAAGACACGCGATGACAATACACTCTCCCATTGGTTCAAGCGCATGCGCTCGTTCAGTACCGACCGGATGCTGGAGCCGCTGGACGAGGAAAAGCCGACCGAGGTCGTGAGCACGTTCCCCGGGGCGGCCGCGGCGATGTCTTACCTGAAAGCGAACGGCTTCACGTCAGTACCCACCTGTACGGTCATCACGGATTATACCGATCACAGCTACTGGATTCATCCTAATACGGACCGGTATCTGGTCGGGGCCGAGCACGTGAAGCTGCGGTCGCTGCGGTACCGCATCCCCGAGCACCGCATTGTGGTAACCGGCATCCCGCTCCGGTCGCCTTTTATGCAGACGTATGACCGGCTCAGCCTTCGCGACAAGCACCGGCTCGACCGCACGATGCCGACGGTCCTAGTCATGGGAGGCGGACACGGTCTCATCGGCAAGCAGTTCCTGTCCGTGCTGCAGGAAAAGGATGAGCTTACGGCGCCCGTACAGTTTATCTTTGTATGCGGCCGTAACGAGAAGCTGAAGATGAAGCTGGAGGAAGAGCTCGGAGGGGGCCGGACACGCCACCATATCGTGATCACGGGATTTGTGGACCATGTCCATGAGCTGATGGCCTTATCCGATCTGATCATCACCAAGCCGGGCGGGCTTACCGTGTCCGAGGCGCTCGCGCTGGAGCCGCCGATGATGCTGTATAAGCCGATCCCCGGGCAGGAGCAGGATAACGCCGCGTATCTGGTCGGGCTGGGCGCCGCCATGGAAGCGAAGAACGCAGCCGACCTGAGACATCAGCTGCAGCGACTGATCGAGAACAGGTCCCTTCTGCAGCACTTGAAACGGAATGCGCGTTCTAACCGCCGGAAAGAAGGTGCGCTTCGCACGCTGGATGCGATTCTCGAAACCCGGAGGTCTTCTACAGAAGCACCGGCGCTTTCCCCCATAGAGTACGCCAACGCATAAAAAACCAAAAGCGCAGACCGCCTTCCGTCTGCGCTTTACCATTCCATGAGACTGTTCAACTGAATCTAGATTAGGCGAACTTCATTCCGGTTGATTCGTTAATTTGTATAACGAAGCACCTCTTCTGCGGCTTGCTTGGCGCTGGCCATGCCCGCATCGGCAAGTCGTCCCTCCGCCCCTACCCAATCGCCGGCGACATATAGACCTGTAACCTCCGGAACGACTGGACTTGGAGCCGGCCCCGCCCCGTTGTGGTATAGGGTACGTGAATCGTATCCTACGAGAACATTAGGAGAAAACCGCATGGCAACGACTTCCTTCTCCCAGCCCGGTTCCAGAAGATCCATGAGATCGGTCAGCGCCTTCTCATCCGAGCTTGCATCTCTCAAATGATCGTTATCGTTATACCTCATGGCATGCAGTACGAGAGCGCCGTTGTCGCTCAGTGTGACAGGGCCCGAATGCTTCGAGAAGTAGAGGGGTTCATCCAGACCGAGCGCAAACACTCGCTCCGGGTACGGGAATTGTTTCAAAGCTACATCCAGGCATGCGGCATAGAGAGGACGCGATTCTTCCTTCCATTTGCCGATGGACATCCGCTCTGCACCTTGCACGAGCCGGCAAACCTCATGCGGACCCGTTGCTGCGATGACGGCAGATACGTTAATTACCGAATCATCCGATAGCTTGACTCCCTTGACGCCGCCATTCTCGATCAGGATTTCCCGGGCGCCGTTACCTACAACAATATCAGCGCCGGCGCCTGCGCCGCATCGCGCAAATCATTTACGACGGTCTCCCAGCCCCCTCCACATACCGTACGCCTTTACCGGCGAGCTGACCTTGCCGGAGCACAAATCCGGCGCTTAGCAGGCCCATCTCATCGCAGTAAGACCATTGACGGCACATGGCAAGGAAAAGAAGACGCACACGTTCATGACGAATGTTTAGATTGGCCCATGCTTCAACACTGATCGAACGAAGCGATTCGGTTTCGATTTGACTGAGCCCGCCCATCAGGCGGCTCCACTCCCTATTTTCTTCCGGAGTTAAATCGCCCGGCACCTCCACCATTCTTCCCTGCAAAATCCCAATCATGCTGCCCTTGGACGCATAACCTCCCTTTGGCAGGCGACCGAGCTCGTTTAGAATGCGAAGCGCGGCACCCCCTTCATACATGGCATGGGGACCCAGGTTAAACAGCGCTCCATTCAGCTTGGTCGTTCGGGCAAGACCTCCGAGCCCGCTTTCTTTCTCAAAGACGATGACGGATTTCCCTGCCCTCGCCAAATAAACGGCGGCCGTCAGACCGGTAAGTCCCCCGCCAACCACGGCGGCATCATAAAGGTTCTTTTCCAATGTCATCCTAATCATCCTCTCCACATTGAAATGACCGTCAGTGCTTACTGACATTTTAGTTAAAAATATTGCCAGGAGCTAAAAGCCCTAGCAAATATTTTTACACTCTCCTGCATGAAAGAATCCAGCTTGGTATTCGGGTAATTCTTCCCGTTCCCGGCTTCCAAATCGTTGACGAATGCACCATATTACGACATCGTGAACGTAAACGCCAAGCACATGTCTGTCAGTGCTGACTGACATTAGAATACACTTCTTCCATCCAACTGTCAAGAGGGCAAAGCTTTGCAAATTGCTCATTTTCGGCGGGAACTGGAAAATACAAAAGAAGCCTGCAGCAGCAGACTTCAGTACAAAGAATCCATGAATTTGCACCGCACCCGGACGAAGGCATTCTCTTTAGCCCGACGGCTGTTCTTGTATTCACCTTGCTTGCCATCTTAAACCGGCGCTTCCGTCCCCATGCTGATCCACTCTTCTTTGGTCGGACCGTAGATTCCTACCAAAGGCACTCCCGCCTGGCGCATCAGTATCGTGAGCTGACCGCGATGGTGAATTTCGTGCTTCAGCAGAAGGTACAGCACAAACCCGTTCTTCAGCTGCTCGCCCCATAACGTCGACGTTTCCTGCAGCTTCTCGTCGTTCCACCGGGTTTGTACCTCATCCAGCAGAGAACGGACCGCCTGCCGGTAAGCTTGAGTGATGGCGGCGACCGATGCCGGCGGTTCGGCGCCTTCCGCAGGAGCTTCATATTCCAGGCCCAGCGGCTGCAGAATCCCCCGCTCGGAATCAAATGCCAAGCCAGATGACCGAGCGTCCGGTAGCCCGGAGCCACCTCTTGGCCAAGGGATTCGTCCGTCAGCGCGTCCAGCGGCTTCAGCGTGAGCTCCGTTTCCTTCCCGTAGTCGTCGATAAAGCTTTGCACAGTTTGATACATCATCATTTCGTCATTCCTCCATTTCGTTTTTCGTTTCCTATATCGATCATATACTGCCATCCCTGACAGCATTATGTCAGTGAAGTAAAAGATTTATACAATTCCCCCTCAAAAAGTGGATTTGTAGGATTGTAATGACGCGGGTATGGATGGGTGAAGCTCCTTCCCCTCTATCAGCCCCTTGTCCTAACACATTTGCCAGAGCTGCATAATTTATTAGTATCCGCCAGCCGGATGACGAATAATTTTTTACGAGACGAGGTGTGTCATGATGTCCGTTACGGAACAGCCGCGGCATGCGGTATGGGAAGCCCACGGGAGGCTTCCTCTTATGTTCGTTCCTAATGCCGGGCAGTTAAACGAACCCTTTCATTTCTACGCCCAAGGCCGAGGCTTCCGATATGCATTTCATCCGGATCGGGCGGTAACGACCTTTTATACGGTTGAGCCGCATCTATCCGCTGAAGAGCAGAGCCTTAAAGGCGTTCATCTAGTCTGGCGATTTTTGAACGCCCGCCCCGATATCCGTCCGGAAGGTGCGGCGATGGAGAAGGGGACGTTCAATTACTTTCGCGGCAACGAGGCTTCGCGGCATTATTCAAACCTTCCCTCGTACCGGCGTATCCATTACCGCGAGGTGTGGACGGGAATCGATCTGGTGTTTTACGGGCAAGGAAGTTTCTTGAAATATGACATAATCCTTCAACCGGGCGCCCAAGCCGGGGATATCCGAATCCTCTGCGAAGGCGCGGGCGGAGCCAGGTTGAATGAGAAGGGAGATCTGCTGGTTGAAACGCCTCTTGGGACCATCACGGACCCAAAGCCCGTGGCTTACCAAGAGGTGGAGGGCATACGCCATCCGGTCGAATGCCGTTTTCTGGTTCGGCCTGAGGAAGACGGAAGCGTAAGCCTCGGGTTCGAAACGGGAGAAGGTGTTCTTTCCGGCTATCCCTTGGTGATCGATCCTGTTCTCGATTTTTCGACCTATCTTGGCGGAACCGGTGATGACCAAGGCGGCGGCATTGCCGTTGATGCATCCGGCAACGTATATGTGACCGGATTTACTTTTTCCTCCAATTTTCCCGTTACTCCCGGCGCTTTCCAAACGACTTTAAAGGGGGCGGTCGATGTTTTTGTGACCAAGCTGATTCCTTCCGGGACGGCGCTGGTATATTCCACTTATCTTGGCGGAAGCGCCTCAGGCGATCAGGGCTTCGATATCGCAGTGGACGCGTCGGGCAGCGCCTATGTGACCGGTGTCACCGCATCCCCCGATTTCCCCACGACACCCGGCGCCTTCCAAACCGCCCCTGGCGGGCCTGTCAATGCCTTCGTAACGAAGCTGGATCCGTCCGGAACCGCACTCGTCTACTCTACTTATCTCGGAGGAAGCTCCTCCGCCGGCAACGGCATACGTGTGGATTCGTCAGGAAACGCGTATGTGACCGGTTCAGCGACAACCGGCTTTCCCGTCACACCCGGCGCCTTTCAACCCCTTCCCGGCGGCAGTGGAGACGCTTTTGTCACCAAACTGAATCCAACCGGCACGGCGCTGGTTTATTCCACCTATCTTGGAGGCTGACCAGTTGGATAGCGGTCAAGGTATCGAAATAGATTCAGCCGGAAATGCCTATATAACGGGCTTTACGGAATCCGCCAATTTTCCCGTAACCCCCGGCGCCTTGGACACCACGCTAGGCGGTATGGACGATGCCTTTGTCGCTAAGCTGAATCCGACAGGGACAGCGCTGGTTTATTCCACTTACCTTGGCGGCACCGGTCAGGATTTTGGCAATGCCATCGATATCGATTCATCCGGGAATGCGTATGTGACAGGTCAGACTTTTTCCGCCGACTTCCCCGTGATTCCCGGGTCCTTCGATACGACTTTCGAGCCTCCGAATATGGCCTTCGTCTCCAAGCTGAATTCTACGGGAACGGCGCTCGTCTACTCCACCTATCTCGGGGAAGCGACGGCAATAATCAAGGAAACGGTATCGCCGTGGATTCTTTCGGAAACGCGGCTGTAGCCGGCGAAAGACCTCCGCCACCGATTTCCCCGTTACGCCTGATGCCATTCAGCCCTTATTCGGCGGCGAAGTGGATGCATTTGTAACCAAATTGAACTCGGCCGGAACCGCGCTTGTCTTTTCCACCTATCTCGGAGGATCCGGCCCGGGGGTCGATGGAGCCGCCGATATCGTTGTGGACGGATTCGGAAATATCTATTTGACGGGCCTTACCGAGTCTCCGGACTTTCCTGTTACGCCGCATGCGTTTCAGACCAGCCTGGCTGGCGGCCGCGATGCTTTCGTGGCGAAAATCGCTTTCGAACGGTCCTTCTCCACCGGAGTGATTCAAAATCATACCGATGCGGGGCCGACTATACACGCTATAGAGCTTCTCATCGGCAATGAAAACGCAGGCGGCTCCGCCACGATTGAGATCGAGGTCTTCTATACCGTCGGATCCGGGCGTATACCTTACGTGCATGAGCTGTTCAGCCTGGCCCCGGGCACCGTTACATCCAGAAGCTATACGGCGGCCGATTTTGAAGGCCTTGAAATCCAGTACGCCGTCCGCGGAGCGGCGCTGGGCGATGTAATCGTCTCCGTCTTCCCGACGGACCGTCAAGGGTACCTCCTGCCGGCCGACCGGGTGCTTCAAGCCGAAGCCGCACCGGTTTTCAACATCACGCCTGTACCCTGAGAAAGGAGAGATCGCCATATGCCTTCCTTCAGCGGCGGCCCCCTGCTCAACAGCGGGCCCAACCCTTCCGTAAGACTCGAAATGTTGATCAGCAATGAAGATTTGGCGGCCACGGCCATCATCGAGCTGCAGGTTTTCCAGATACCTCTGAGCTCTGCCGGAGCCCCCCGGATACCTGTGGCGCACCAATTATTTTCTCTGGCCCCCCTAACGGTTACGACTAGAGAAGTCAGTCTTGCGGGATTTCCTGCTTTCGAAGCGCAATTTCGCGTCACCGGCTCGAATGTCGTCATCGATCTATTTGCCGTCGATGCCGCGGGTGCTCTGAACGCCGCCCAACGCGTTCTTCAGCAGGAAGAAACGGCCATCTCGGCTATCACTCCCGTACCGTAACATTGGAATACGCCGCCTTCCCATAAGGATAGAACGCAGGCCGTGTTTAAGCCCGTCCCCTGACGGGTAACAAGAGTTTACCGGAATAAACAGGGGAGGCGATTGATCATGCCGGATAAGAAGTACAAGAACGAAGACCTGGAAACCGTAAAGGAGCATGAAGCTTTTGACGCAAAGAAGGGATCGGATAAACCCGTCGAGGAAGTGATGAACGGATCCATGGCGCCCGATATGGCGGAGATTAAGCGTCTGGGCAAGGATATGCAAGGCATGAAGACCGAGGAAGAACTGAAGGACAAAGGCCTGGTCACGGACCCCATCCAGCACGATGAATAGGAAGATTACCCGGTTTAAAAAGGTGCGAAAAAACCTCCTTATCCCGCCGATGCGGAATAAGGAGGTTTTCGTCATTACATCAAGATTACTCGCGTCCAGGCCCCATGCGCCCTACGGCTTGATCGGCTCAATTTCGATAAGCCTTGCCGCTTCGACCCAGGTAACGGAATGGTGCAGCGCCTCCGCTACGAAACGCAGCGGCACCATCGTTCTGCCATTCACAAGGACAGGCGGGGCGCCGAGCGTCACGTCCAACCCGTTCGCCCTGGCGGACGGGTTGCCGATCTGCAGCCCACAGCACGTAACCGTTAAGTTCCGCGTCCAGGCCGCTTGCTTCCTCATGCCAGGTCCATTTGGCGCCCAAGGCGTTCAGAATATCGGCCACCGGGTACATCGCCTGGTTATCGATAAGCACGGGGGGCTCCGTGAAGCTCAGCAATTGGCCGTTCAAGGACACATGAATACCGGTATCGCCTTGTCCGCCCGCAAAGGTCACCCGGTGCTTGCCCGCCGGCGACTGCACCGTAAATTCGCCTTCGTTATTCCGGTAGACCGGCGTACCTGCAGCCTCACCGTCGATCAAGATCTTCCCGGGCGCCTGGCTTAGGCTGGCATAGCTCTTCCTGTCGGAAGCGTAGTCCATGTAGATCCCGTCCCCGGTCCGCCCAGCGCCGGCGAAGTCCAAATTCGCTTCCGTTACCGCTAGCTTCCCCGCGGCACCTTCACTCGCCGTCCGGAGCTGAATCGTGTGGTCGCCCTTTGGAACCCAAACGCCCTTACGGGAGACCAGCGGCCAGAGGGATCCGTCCATGTAGATCTCTTTTCCCTCCGTCACCGTTTCGAATAAAAAGCTGTAAGGCGCCGCCGTTTGATACGAATCGCCGCCGCTTCTTACGATCTCCGCCTGATCGGCCAGTACATTAGCGGCAAAGCGGAAATCCGACTCCGTAGGGGTGCTTACCGTATAGAGGCACACTTCATTCGAGTTTGCCGTCGCCTCGGACAAGAGCGCCAGGAACTCCAGCCCCGTTTGTTTCCGGGTCGGATAAGCCCCGGCACGGTCAACGACGTTGACGTCCAGCGACAAACTCCCTTCCGGGCCGATCATATTCCGGAAGGCCGTTCCCAGCTTGCGGTACCGGTCCGGGCCAAGCGCCCACTGGGTATATGGATCCTCCAGGCGCAGGGTGAAGCCGAATTCCTTCTGCAGGGCGGTGAAAGCCCCCGAGTCGACCCCGATTTGCTCCCTCATTCGCGGGTCCAGCACGGAATCGATCTGCGTTAAAGTAACGGCCGGCGTTTTGTTAAACGGCTTATCCTGAATATACTGTAAAAACTCCCGGTTCAGCTGCACGCTCAGGTTTGCCCGGTAATCGGTCAGCCTAGCGTAAGCGTTCCGATCCTTCTGGTAATAATGGATGCTGTCCGGATTCAACAGCTCCTTGGGATCGATGCCGGTCTGCGCTTGAAATTCCTTGCGGGCGGCATCATTCATCGGTGTAAAGGAGCTCGGGTCCGCAACCCCGGTGCCCGGAGACTCGAAGTACAATTCCGCCAGATCGATGCCGTCCCAATCAAAGCGGTCGATCAGCTTCTTCAGCTCCGCCTTCACCGCGGCCAAGCATTCGGGAATCTGCAGCGCCATCAGCTGGCGCCAATCGATGTGCGCATCTTCGCCGGTCGCCGTCTTCTCCCTCCACTCCGGATGGGCGTTCCAGAACTCGGCGGACACCATCGGATACTCCAGCCATGCATACACGCGAATTCCGTTCCGGTGGCATTCCTCCATGAAGCGGGTGTAAAAATCGCTCACGCGCTCCGGATCGTACCAGGCGCTCAGGTGGATTTCGTTAATGCCGTAGCTTTTGATCCGGTCCGCCAGCTGTACGGGGTCGTAGGCATAGTAATAGCCCCAGTCCAAATAGGCCGTCAATTGGTTGCGGCGTGCTTCCGGCCGCATGCCCAAGTAATCCGTCAACACCTCATGGAAAAATGGCAGGCGGCTGTAACCCCAGGCACTTTCCTCATCCAAGGGAACGGACAAATACACGTATTTCCCCTGCCCCCGCTTGCCTCCGGCCGTGACGGCGTTTCCCGAATCCCGGTCCTTATCGAACACCGTCAGATCCGTGCTGGTAAAGGGGCGGACGGGCTGGCTTTTCTCCCATTCGATGCTCACATCGGGATGAGCCGCGTTGGTTATTTTGCCAACCTGAACTTCGCCCGACTGGAAGGTCAACCCGAGACCTGCGGCCAAATCGGAAGGCTTCTCCGTGATCAGGTTAAGCCCCTTATTTACTTGATCCAGCAGGCCGCTTACATCCTGCTTACTCAAGGCGGATGCCGCTCCGGCAGGAACAACCAGCAGGCGGACCGCAGACCAATCGAGTCCCTTTAACTGACTCACCGCAACAGACTTTGCCCGGCCTCCCAATATTCTCAAGATATTCGCATAGGGTCGCGGCAGGGTACCCTGATCTCCGGTCAGCACCACGATGCCCGTTCGCGAATCGGGCGGCTCGGCTCCCGCCCCGGTCGGCCCGGCACCTATAAACATCATGAAACATAAACAAAAAAGCAGCGCTCTTCGAAGAACGAAACTGTTCATTGCTGACACCTTTCCGGTTGAACAACCTGTATATTTTGCCAAAACCCCCATCTACCTATTTGACACGAATCGACTTTTTCCTCCTTTTGCCATACAGTAAAAAACCTCCTCTAACCCCCGGGTAACCAGGGGAAGACGAGGTGCAGAGTGATAGACCGGCAACGGCGTTACGCCACAGTCGTTTTTTCAATTTGACAACTGACTTATCTTAGCTGTACCTGCTTTCTTTAACCAGGCTTCCAAGCTTAAGAGATGCGGATGTATTTGGCGTAGCGCCGGAATATCCACTTTGTAACCGGCCTCATTATAAAAATCGTAAACTCGCGCAACAATTTCATTATGTTGTCTAACCTTATCTATCGGAATCTGCTCATAGGTAATCGGTCGCCCTATTGAAACGGAGAGAATCCCGGCGATTGCAGACGGCGACAGAGAATCGCCGGCGATTTCAACCGTTTTACCTAGAAACTCCGGATGTTCAAACGCAAGATGAACGAAGACTCCGATGTCCTCTACGGCAATAAGGGGTATCTCTACATCCGGATGAATCGGGATTGAGAATAACCCATTCGGTATACCGAATCGGGGACTTATGATTTCCTCCATGAACCCCGCCGGACGTAAAATGGTGAAGGGAACCCCTAGTGTCTTAATGTACTGCTCAATGTCCCACTTGGCGATCTTACGAAAAGCGGATTGACCTTCAGCGCCCCCAACCGAGGAGTAAACGAATTGGTTTTACACCGGCGGCTTTGGCGGCGTCCGCCATGGCCTTGCCTTGACGCAGCTCATCTTCATAACTCAATTGCGGTTGGAAACTGAAGACTCCGTAAACCTCGTTCATTGCCTCTTGTAAAGAGACAGGATCATCAACATTGCCCTGAACTGCTTCCGCGCCCTGCTGCTGAAGCCTTTGGACGGCCGGCTGGCCCAGGTCACGAGTAAGAATTCGTACCTTCCAGCCTGTATCTATGAGACGGCGGGCAACGGCTCTTCCTTGTTGGCCTGTAGCCCCTACGACGAGAATGATGTTATCTCCTTTGTTCATACTCCCGCTCCTTTTTCTTTAAGATTCTTCTTCATTCTTGATAATCCCCGGTGTAAAAGCGCTCCTTATGGCGGCAATGGTTTGATCCGCAACTTGAACAATAGCTGTCCTGTCCAGTCCATCCCAGTGCTGACTTAACCACCTATCGCTGGCCCGGTCGATCGCGAGAAGCCATTCGAAAAGCAGGTCGATCGGCAAATCCGATCGGATGACCCCAAGCTCTTGTCCGCGTTGGATGAGGCCCGTTACCTGGTCTTTACTTCTTTGGATAAGTGAAGCTAAAGGTTCACGCACCATATCGGATGCGGGAATCTGTGTGCAAACACCGAAAACCCTGAAGAGCCACGGTCTTTCGTAAGAACGCAAGATCGGTTCGCGATGATTGGCGAGAACCCTTTCCCAGAAGTCCTTCGCAGTAGTCGAGTCTAAGTTCAATTCGAGCTCGTGTAAGCGTAGATACTCGCTGGCGTACTGAATTACCGTAACAAATAAGTCTGCCTTATCTTCAAAATAATAGTAGGCGGCCCCTTTGCTCATGTTGGACTGCTCGAGGATTCGGTTGATGGACGATTGTTCGAATCCATGGGCGGCAAATTCACGGGCGGCTTGATCTAAAAGCAGTTCGCGTTTTTCTCTAGCCAGCTTCTCAAAACGTGAAAAAGGCAACGGCATCACCTCTGAAATGATTTAGATTGATTTTAAATATAACTCATCAATATTATAGACCTAATAGTTAGACCACATAGTCTACAATATCCCAATACCCATCTTTTGTCAATATGACTGCGATTGTTGCATGATCTGCAGCGGCCGCGGGAATCGAAGCCCTCCTGCGCCTTTACAAGGCCGCAGCCAAAATATACAATAATCGTAATTTACAGCATACGGAGTTAGTTTCATGTCCAAATATGCCAAGCCAAAACTGAAATTCAATCCGCCTCAAGTGCTGTCGTTCGGATTCTTTGTGATGATCCTTGTCGGGACAGTGCTGCTGTGGTCGCCTATCTCCTATGCAGGAGAAGGCCGGTTGCCATTGATAGACGCCTTATTTATGGCGACCTCCGCTACCTGTGTTACGGGGCTGTCCGTGATCAATACTGGGGCGCATTTATCGGCTTTTGGCGAGATGGTACTCATTGTGCTGGTCCAAATCGGCGGTCTCGGGTTCATGACCATGTCCACCCTGATTGCGCTCGTGCTTCGCCGCCGAATATCGTTCCAGGAACGCCTTATCCTGCAGGAGGCGATGAACCACGATTCAACGGACGGGATCGTCCGGCTCGTCCGCAAAGTTCTGATCTATGCTTTATATATAGAACTTGCAGGAGCGCTGTTGTTCGCGCTCCGCTGGTCATACGAGATGCCTTGGGGCCAGGCGCTGTACTTTGGCATGTTCCACAGCATCTCGATTTTCAATAACGCGGGATTTGATCTGTTCGGCGGATTGCCTAATAGACCGGGCAGTCTGATGCATTATGTAGATGACCCTTTTATCAATATCGTCTCCATGCTGCTTATCATTCTTGGCGGAATCGGATTTATTGTCATCTCCGACCTGCTTACGTACCCGAAGAATTACGCTGCACAGCAAGGTTGTGCTCAGCGCCTCCGCCGCCCTGGTTATGTTGGGCACGTGGGTCATCTTTATCATGGAGTACACCAATCCTTTGACGCTGCGACCGTTGTCTTTCACGGGCAAGGCACTCGGCGCGATGCTGCAGTCCGTGTCATCCCGTTCAGCGGGCGTGAACACCATCGATATCGCTTCGATGCGGCAGGCCACGCAGTTTTTTATCATCATCATGATGTTTATCGGGGCGGCGCCCGGTTCCTCCGGCGGAGGGATCAAGGTGACTACGTTCGTGATCCTTGTTGGAGCCGTGTTCGCTATAATACGAGGCAAGGAAGATATCGTGCTGTTCCGCAGAAGAATTTCGAAGGACCGGATCTACAAGGCCATTACGATTACGTTGCTTTCCGTTGTCCTCATTGTACTGTCGGTCATGCTTCTCTCTACGATGGAGAGCTACAATTTCCTGGGCATCTTATTTGAGGTTACTTCTGCTTATGCCACCGCCGGAATGTCGATGGGATTAACGGCGGAACTTACAGCATTCGGGAAAGTGTTCATCATCCTGCTTATGTTCATCGGGCGCCTGGGTCCCATCGCCTTGGCATACACCTTGACCCCCATGCCGGAAAAAGAGCACTACCGCTACCCGGAGGGTAAAATCACGATCGGTTGATATGCTTGGTTTGGCGGATATCTCATGAAAGTTCTACAAAAAGAGGAAACAAATATTATGACATCTTTTAAGTTTAGACCCTATTTAAGTTTGATAGGATTTTGTAATTTTATTATTACGGTATTGGTTAATATCGCTTTTAGATTAGCTACAGAACCAGGTTCAAAAATGCTGTTATCAACTTTTAGTGCAATACTATGGGTATTTACCTTGCTATGGGGATTAATGGGTGTTAAAGAGTTAATTTTACTCAATAAAGCAACAAACAGAATGAAAAAAGCATACATAAATAAACGAATTCGTGGAGAAGAATACCGCAGGGGAATAAATCACCTTAAATTATGTTACCTTATAAATGTAACTTATCTTGTTATTGTTTTATTTCAAATTTGGTATGTTATCACTAATTGGGATAGGTTAAACGTATAAAAATACAAGAGTTAAATGATACCCACCACGAGGTCGCCGCAGAATTTGAACCGGCAGTCTCGCTATGTTAACTGACAGCATAGTTGAACAGCTTATTTCTACTTGACCCTAACACTGATGTCAGGGTTTATAATGAGATGAGCCCGAACAAAAAGGGAAAATGCAGTAGAAGACAGGGATTTGGCGAAGAAATGATACATATTAATTGGTATAATACACAAGAAGGGAAAGAGAAACGCTATGGATATTACTCCGCAAGAAGAAAGCATGATTAAGGCTCTCCGTGAAGCTGCATTACCTCCTTTATTTGTGCTCATACGAATTAGAAACGATATTTCAAATGACACGGTAAATGTCGAAGAGAGCCGAAGAGAGGACGTCGTAAAAACATTAGAAAAATACATCGGCCCACTATGGGAAGATTATCATGAGGGGAAGAATTCTAAAGTCAAGGAAAGGCCTTAACGAATTCATCTTAACTATACAGTGGCTGTCAATCCGTACAACGATTGATATCGTTACGCTACCGGGATGCGGTGGCACGAACATGAAGAAAGGCGACCGGGCACATGGGGTCCGGTTGCCTTTTTTCTAAAATCGAGTGCGCGGACGGGTTCCTGTTTGTTTGCTTCCTGTCCATGGCTCCTCGTCGTCATACTGCATTCATACCGTTTCCATTCGTTTCGTAACGCCTCTAAAGCCTATAGCGCATTCAACCCGCGGAAGAATTGGCGGATATCCCCGGTCAACAAATCCGGTGCATCGATCGAAGCGAAATGGGTTCCCCTATCAAACTCGCTCCAATGTACGATCCGGTTGCTAAACTCGGCATACCGGCGAATCGCGACATCGGACAACTGGAACACAGCTACACCGACCGGCGTCGGCGACGGGTCTTTAGGCGCCCAGGCCGCCGGATCATGTGCACCTTCATAATACATTCTTGCCGAGGAATTCGCCGTTCCGGTCAGGCAGTACAGCATCAGATTCGTCAAAAACCGATCACGATCGACGGCTTCCACTGCATCTCCGAAGCCATAGAATAATTCTGCGGTCCAAGCGAGCAGACCCACCGGCGAGTCGTGAAGTCCGTAGGCCAGCGTCTGCGGCCGTGTCGATTGAATCGCATTAAAGCCGAACCGCTCCTTCATAAATTGGCCAAGCCGGCCCAGCCGAACTTTTTCCGCATCCGTGAGCGAGGCAAATACTTCCTCTTCCACCTGCCCCATCGGAATGAACCCCATCGTGGCGGCGTTCACGTGCACACCGACAACCCGGTCTGCCGCAATGCGCCCCAGCTCAGGTGCGATCATCGCTCCCATATCTCCGCCTTGCACACCGTAACGCTCATAACCAAGTCGGTTCATCAGCTCAGCGAAGGCTTGAGCCGCGCGGCCGGATGTCCACCCCGTCTCCTTCGTCGGGCCGGATAATCCGAAGCCCGGGATCGAGGGGATAATCAGGTGGAAGGCGTCGGCGGCCTCGCCGCCGTAAGAGGCAGGATCGGTCAGCGGCCCGATCAGGTCCAGGAACTCGACGGGAGATCCCGGCCAGCCGTGAATAAGGAGAAGCGGCAGTGCATTCGATTCCGGCGATTGGATATGGAAGAAGTGAATATCGGCACCATCGATCGTCGTCATGTATTGAGGGATCTCGTTCAAGAGCTGTTCCTGCTTGCGCCAGTCGAAAGAGGCTTTCCAGTACTCCGTCATTTCTTTTACGAAATCCAGCGGAACGCCGTAATTCCATCCCACCCCGGGAAGCTCGTCCGGCCAGCGAGTGAGAGCCAAACGATTGTTCAGGTCGTCTAAAGCGGATTGTGGAGTTTCAATACGAAATGGGCGGATGTCATTCAGATGGGCCGCTGCAGAATTCAACATACTCATGATTAGGAGTTCCTCCTCAAGTGGATTGTTTTTACATTTTTATTATAGCTTTTCCTTCCTGACATCTGTCTGTCAGGGAGACTTGGGCCGCTAAAAAAAATTTGTCCGGGCCAATATAGAAAAAGAGTGACTCCCCGTATAATGGATAGTCACTCTTTTTATGAAAGGTGCAGCATCTATCATCAGTCATTCGTCTTCTTCAAAAGCCGGCTCCGAAACGATTCGCTGTCGATAAGCCGCCCACCATGTACGGCATTTTTGGGACTAACCGATTCTATGCGGACTAAATCATCAGGGGTCAGTTCAACATGAACGGAAGCGGCATTCTCCTCCAAATATGGGATCCGTTTGGTTCCCGGTATGGGTAAAGCGCCATTTGCCATCGTCCATGCTAATGCCAGCTGCGAAAGAGTGCAGTTCTTCTCTTCCGCGATTTCTTTAATTTTATCTACAATGTCCACATTTTTTTGGAAGTTCCCCTCTTGGAAACGCGGTATGTGTCTTCGTACATCATTCTCCGGCAGATCTTCAAATTTGCGAAGCTCACCGGATATAAATCCCCTGCTTAGCGGACTGTACGCTACATGAGTAATTCCCAATTCCCTTACGGCAGGTAGTATTTCATCTTCGATGTCCCGGCTCCAAAGGGAATATTCGGTTTGCAAAGCAGAGATGGGATGTACCGCATGGGCACGGCGAATGTTAGCTGCGGAGGCTTCGGAAAGGCCAAGATAACGAACTTTCCCGGCTTGAACCAGATCAGCCATGGCTCCTACCGTTTCTTCAATCGGAACATTAGGATCCACACGATGCTGGTAATACAGATCAATATATTCAATCCCTAATCGTTGAAGGCTTTCGTCCACTGCTTTCTTGACATAATCCGGATGACCGTTAATTCCCGCAAAATTAGGAAGGAAAGCAAACTTTGTAGCAACGATCGCTTGACTCCTGCGGCCTTTGAGAGCTTTCCCCAGCAATTCCTCGTTATGGCCATTGCCATAAATATCTGCGGTATCGAGCAGCGTAATGCCTAATTCCAGAGCACGATGTATCGTCTTAATGGACTGTTCGTCATCCGTTTGGCCATAGCTCCCCGACATTCCCATCAAACCTAAACCAATAGAAGAAACAACCAAATCACTATTTCCTAATTTTCTTGTTCTCATGATGTGAACCTTCCTTTCTTTTCCTAAATTCAGATTCATGGTAACACGGAACGCATACAATGTAAACAATAAATGATGATTTTGTCTATTCTGTTGTTTTTGTATGGGAATATAGATTAGACTATGGTAAAATAAGAAAAACTCCTTATCGGAGTCCTTCAAAGCAATAAGGAGGCATATCCATTGAGCGAAGAAAACCATGCAACAGACAAACAAAACGAGACAAAAGACAGGCTCACTAAAAGGTTAATCCCTTATGTAAGAAAAAGCGGATTCCAATCCTTACGCATGGAAGAGATTGCGAAAATTATGGATGTAAGCCGAGCCACTTTATATAAATATTTTCCTTCGAAAGAAGAGTGTATTAGGGGTATTGTGAACTTTTACGTGGATTATATTAAGGAACTTATGGTGGATTCACTGGATACCGATCAACGGTTCGGTATTCGATTCCAGAAAATATTCGAACAATCCGTTTTAGTGGCAGAATACATTACGGATATTTTTTTAGAGGAACTCGAAAGCAATTATCCAGAGAGTTATGATCGGTTAAGGGAAGCCTTGAATCTGCGGGAACAACAATTATTGGCTTTTATCAATGAAGGAATACGGGAAGGCATATTTAATGAGATCAACGGCAAGCTGTTCATCATGCAGGATGAATTATTGCGAAAGATATTTGATGTCAAATATTTAATGGTAAATAACTTGACTATCCAGCAAGTCCTCTACGATTTTTACAAGCTGAAAAAAATTCAATTGTTCAAGCCCGAAAAACTTCAAGCCGTCGACGATACAAAGATGATGTCTGAAATGGAGTACATCGCTCAAAAAATTGCCAAAAACCTCTATAGGGGATAATTTTTTCGTTCGTTTCCGATGTCACAAATCAGCGCCTTACGCTGTTATATGTGCAAAACGCAAAAGGAGCTGAGGAAAGATGAACGACATGACATGTGTCATCATCGGAGGCGGCCATGTAGGGCTTCATTCCCTCAAAGCAATAAAGGAACAGACCCAAGGCAAGGCGAACGGGCGGCGGATTCGGTTTGTTCTGATCGACAAGCGACCCGGTCATATGCGCAAAATGCTGTTGTTCCGGCCGGCCGTGGGCCAGGAAGAGATTATGATTCCCTGGACGCATTATTCGTTCTCAGAGGGTGTCGAATTCGTGCAAGGTAAGGTTACGTCCGTGGATAGCGGGGAAAACAGATTCAATATGAGGATACGCAAGGTAATCATGCCCGCATGCAGTATGACCTTCTGGTCGTGGCGGTCGGCGACATCGTTCGGCAACCGGAACCCGGCCGGGGCGGCATCGCCTTGACTGATCCGCAAGCCGCGGCGGAGATCCGCGAGCGCTGGCGCGCCAACCTGCGGAAAGCTGCCGGAGAGACGAACCCTGAGGAACGAAAGCGACTGATGTCGATAGCGGTTGCGGGAGCGGGCATCAGCGGCGTTGAGACATCCGCCGAGCTGGCGCTTGAGATGCGGAAGGAAGCATCGTCATTAGGACTGAACCCGTCCGACATTTCTGTCTATTTGCTGAGCGGGCAGAAGCGATTGTTCCTGGAAGGGCCCGATAAAGTCGGAAAAAAATTGGATCAGGTTCTCCGCGAATATGGCGTAAAAGTGCTTTACAACATGAAGGTCATACAGGCGGAAGCAGGAGCGGTGAAGCTCAGCAATGGCGATCTTCTTCCGGTTGGCCAATGTATCTGGACCATTGGTCTGATCCCGAATCCGGCCCTTCGAAGCATGGGTTTGCCGCTTACTCCGGATGGTCAAGTGCTGGTGGATGAATGTTACCGCGTCAAAGGGGCGCCGGGCGTTTACAGCATCGGCGACTGTGCGAGAATCGTCGATCCGGAAACCGGCAAGGCGGATTTGATGAGAGCGGGAGAAGGTGCGCTGCAGGCAGATAGACTGGGGAAAATCGTGATGGCCGATCTGGAAGGCCGCCCCGCGCCGGTTCACAAATCCGCCAGCTCGATTATGGATTTCTTCTGTATCGGCTTGGGAGAGAATCGCGGATTTGTATGGGGACGCAAATGGGGACTTCATATGATCATAACGGGAAAGCTGGGATGGAAAATCAGGAAACTGGCATGGGATAAAGGCAGTATGCTGCGATAGCAACTTGGTACCAATACCAAAAGCCCGAAAAGGTGAGACGGCGAATGGAGAAACTGTACGGTCAATATAGAGCGCCGCTGTTCACTCTGGCATATCAGTTGACTGGCTCCGCTGCAGACGCGGAAGATGCGGTGCAGGACGTATTTGTTAAGGCGTGCCGCGTACTTCCCGAGCATCTGGAGGAGCCGAAGGCGTATTTGTGCAAAATGGTAACCAACCACTGCCTCAATCTGCAGAAGTCGGCGCGGAAGAAGAGGGAAATGTACGTCGGTTCGTGGCTCCCCGAACCGGTTCGGACGCCGGAGACGGATCCGCTCGAGACGACGGTCGTCCGCCGCGATCTGCTGTCCTACGCCATGCTCGTGCTGCTCGAGCGGCTGACGTGGGCAGAGCGGACGGTTTTCGTCCTGCGTGAGGCGCTGGGCTTCGATTACCCCGAAATCGCGGAGCTGCTCGGCAAGCAAGAGGCAAACTGCCGCAAGCTGTTAAGCCGGGCAAGAAACAAAATGGGCATATCCGAGGATGAGCCGATTGCGGCCGAAGCGGTCGAATTGGAATGGGTGAGCCGGTTCCTCACCTCACTCGAGCAAGGGAATGTCGATCTTGTGGTGTCACTGTTGACCGAAGACGTCATGTTCATCGCCGACGGAGGCGGGAAGGCCAAAGCGTTCAGGCATCCGGTGCAAACACGCGAGCACGTGGCCCAAGTCCTGTTCGACGGGATACAGAGCTTAAGGTCCTATTTTCAGGGAAATTTCCGCTTCGAGATTGCCCCTCTGAACGGCGAGACCGGTATCGTAATCCGCAACGGGGACGAAATCGTGGCCGCTTTATTCATGCAACTCCGGACTGGAAAGATTGCCAGTATGTATGCCGTACGCAACCCGGATAAGCTTGTCCGTATTTAGGCGCCGACAGCAGTTTCTCATCCTGTTAAGGAACCGGGAAATGATACGGCAAAGCTACAAAAAACGCATTGTCTGCGACTGCGACAATGCGTTTTTTTCTAATTTGTTTCTTGGCTTATCAGTCCATCAATCTTTAAAAACGGCAAGATCGAGCTCGCGAAGGCGTGCCTGATCGGCAATCATTTCGATCTCGGTGATCCTGCCATCCTTGGCCTTGAGTTCGAGTACAAAGAGCGGTTGACCCAAAGGTGCCACAATGACGCCCACCGATCCGTTCACGAGCACCGGCCGCGCTCCCTGGGCACGGCTTGAGCGAGATACATGGCAATGATTGCGGCGAGCGCTGATTTGATAATACGAAGCCCCATAGGCCATTACCTCTCCGCGTGGGTTAATTCTAGTTTATCGTCATGCGTTTTCCTTGTTCTGTACCCCTGCAAGGTGGCCAGAACTACGCCGCAAATAATTAGAACAGATCCTGCTGCTTGCGTTAAGGAAATCAGAGTACCAAGCGTGATATAACCTAAAACCATGGCAACAAACGGTTGTAAATTCAGAAACAGGGAGGCTTTGGACGCCCCTACTTTGGAAATTTGTGCGTTCCAGATGATCGCGCATAAGCCTTGAATAAGCGGCGCTGATCCGATCAAGAGAACCCACCACCAGAAGCGAGGTTGAACCTGTACGTGAGGCTCGCTCCAGACCGCTACCGGGTATACTGAAATGCAGCCCAGCACCGTTGTGTACGCGGTTACGACCAATGCATCCATGTGTTCCATCAGCTTTTTCATTAGGATAATAGATCCTGATAATGCCAGCATACAGACAAACATGATCCAGATGCCTTCGGTGATGGCAATGCTTAAAGTTCCGCCATGTCCGACAACGAAGAAGACGCCGGCGAGAGCGACGATCGAGCCTGCGGCCATGCGCATCGTAAACGGTTCTCTCAAAAACAAGCGGGCAAACAGCGCCGTAAAAATTGGAGCCAACGACAAGATGAGCGAAGCCGTCGTTGCGTCCGTTGTCCGAAGTCCCGTAAAGAAAGAAACTTGGTGCAGCAGCATCCCGATCAGAACGAATGGAACCAAATAAACGGAGTCGCGGAACGTAATCTTCGTCATGCGACGGGTTGCAACCAAATAAATAAGCAGGAACACCGATGAAACCATCAGCCGGTATGCCGACAGATGCAAGGCGGGAAAGGCTTGCAGCAGCAGAGAGCCTAATACGAAGTTGCTCCCGTAAAGCGTTGCGCAGAACAAGAGAAGCAAATAAGATCGCACGCAAATGCGCCTTCTTTCATAGAAAATACGAATAACGGAGCAGGTTTAAATTCATTTGACAGCGATAAGCTCGATTTCAATCCCGGCGTCTCTCGGCAGTTTGGACACTTCTACGGTTGTCCTGGCAGGGTGATGATCGCTGAAATATTGACCGTACACTTCATTCATTTGTTGAAATTGCGCTAAGTCCGTCATGAAGACAGAAGCTTTCACAACATCTTTAAAGGTAAATCCAGCTTCAGCCAAGACAGCCTGCAGGTTCGTCAATATTTGATGGGTTTGGTCCACGATGCCTTCTGCCAAATGTCCTTCGGAATCGATCGGAAGCATGCCCGACGAATAGACGGTATCCCCGAATGCGATGGCTTGCGAATAAGGTCCGATAGTCGCGGGGGCCTTCGTTGTTGTTATAGCGGTATGGCTCATTGAATCACATCCTCCATGTTTGTATAAAATGGGGTGAAAAAAGAGCCCGAGGCGACAAAGCCGCGGGCCTCTAACTTAAGCAAACGGTATAACGAAAATCCGCTCTTGTACCGACATCCTTATTTCGCCGGCGCGTACGCTTCATCCAAGAAACCGCGGATGGCTTGGAAAGCCTGAAGCCTGTTTTTCTCTAGTAGAACCATGTGAGTTCCTTCTCCTATCTCGACCCAGCGGCGATAAGCAGCACCTGTCAGGGAAGTGAAGAAGTTCTGGGCCAATTCAAGAGGTACATCGATATCCCACTCCGCATGGACAAGAAGGACGGGAACGGTGATCTCCTTAGGGTCATAGAAAGCTTTGCCAGCCGTCCAGTATTCGCGGATATCCAGGATAGGGCCATTGGTCGCCCTAATATGCTCAGGATGGTCGGTCAGACTTCTTGGGTCGGAAGCCAGAGTTGCTTGGACCCACTGTTCATACCAGCCTTCCGGAATCAAGTCGCCGCGTTTATGTTCCGGCGCAGCGTTTAGCCAGCGTTCCTTCGTACTGCCGACAGCGACAAGGCGATACGAACCCAGCGGACCGCCGGTATCGATAGGAACCGGTTTGGAGCTCAGCCATTGCGGCGCAATAAGCGCAAGCTTGTTTACCTTATCATTGTTTCGACTGGTATACGAACCCGCGACCGTTCCTCCCCAAGACATTCCCAGAACGTTGACTTTCGTTAGATTTCGGTGCTTCAGAACGAAGTCCACCGCAGCTCCAAAATCTCGGACCCCTGTCTCCGTGCGGACAAGCGGCGGATTAAGGTCGGCAGGTCGCTCCATCTCAGGCGGCCTTGTCGAGCCGCCGTAGCCGCGAACGTCCACGGCGTACACATCATAGCCATGGCTGGCAAGGTAGTCCAGGAAAGTGAAGCCGTCCAGCTCTACGTCATACAGACTGCCGATTGGATAGGTGGCGCCATGAACCATCACGATTGTTTTCTCGTTAGAGAAGGTGTTCATGGAAGCCGGCCGTTTATTTCGTACACAAAGCTCGATTCCGGGCGTATCGCTCGCGATCCGAATGTCTTCGGTCAAGATGGTTACATCCTTATGAAAATCATGGTTTGTCATAAGTTCAGCGCCTTTCGGGTCGTTTTGGTATTAGGTCGTAATAAACTTCCCCACAGCAAACTGCGGGTAATTAGACCCTTAGAGATTAAATAAACTCCCACTTGTAGCCGTCGCCGCTGCGAGTCACGTACCCCGCCGCGCTCTCCGGAAAATGCGTGCTGAAATAAATGACCGGGCGATCCGCTAAATATTCCAATACGCGGCGCCGTGAGATACGGGCTTGATCAGAAAATTCGCAGTACATTGAATTCCATTCCGGATTAAAAACCTGGAACGGATGGTGCATCACATCGGCGCCAAATAAAGCTTCTTCTCCGCCGGATAGAAGACGGATGGACATTTGGCCGACGCTGTGGCCGGGTGTCGGAATGAATTTGAAAATATCAAGAAATTCCCCGCCTTCAGGGCCGATGGTTTGCGTCAAACCAGCTTCGACAACAGGCAAAACGCTTTCTTCGTAAACGTTAAAGTTGGCCTCGTTTGCTTTGTTGTGGCTGGCCTCGCTGGAGTAATATTCTTGCTCCGCGAGGGGAAATACGTATTTGGCATTCGGGAAAGTCGGTACCCATTTGCCGTCAACAAGCTTCGTATTCCAACCGACATGGTCCACGTGCAGATGAGTCAGCAGAACGTAGTCCACTTCCTCCGGCGTAACTCCTGCCTCCCTCAGCCTCTCGAGATAAGGGAGCTGGAGACCTGAGAGGTCCGGATTTAGGGGCAAATTTTTATCGTTCCCCGTAGCTGTATCGATAAGGATCGTATGGTTCGAGGTTTTCACAACCCATGTTCCAATGCTAACGATAAGCTGAGAATTGCCATCGACCAGGCCGGCCGGAAGAGAGTCCCGATTCTTCTCCAGGAACGTCGGTTCCCACAATCCCGGAAAATACACTTCCGGCGGAATGCCGCCAAGCATCATCTCCGTGACACGCGTAACGGTAACATCGCCTATTTGATAGACTTTGGGAATTTCGGCAGTCATTCTTTACACCCCTTTGCTTCAAGAATTTCGCTGTAACTGAAAATTTTATTAAGATGAACGATGTGTAGATACCCGGGTAAAAACTCGTTCGTCAACCTTGATAAAATGGTAAGCCAATAATACAGATAAATCAACGTTTTTACACCGTAATTCCCTCTTAGTAAATGGGCTTGATATTGCTCATCTTTACACCTATTATAGGATTATAAATTTCGCTATGGGCGAAATAATCCTGAAGTTTAGGAGACTGGCATATGAATTCGATCGGTGAAGTCATTCGAAGCACGAGAAAAAAACAGAAATTATCGCTCAAGGAAGTAGCCCAAGCGGCCTCTATATCCTTGTCTTTCCTCAGTGAGATTGAACGCGACAAGGCGAATCCGTCCATTAGCGTTCTGAGGCGCATAGCGAACGCATTAAACGTGAATTTTACGGATTTGTTCGGCGAGGAGAAGCGTAGCATTGTCGTTAGAAAAAACGAACGCAAACCCTTGGTGCATTCCGAGGGTTCCCGCATTACCTGGTACGCGCTCAGCCAAGGAAGCAGCAACAAAATGGGGCCGATTTGGGGAGTGTTGGAGGAAGGAGCGGCTTACGGCGACGTCGGCGTCGGCCATAGCGAAGGAGAGGAATTTTTATTTATTCACTCCGGACGCTTGGAGTTTGTGCTTGGCAATGAACGTTATACGCTCGAAGAAGGGGATAGCATCTATTACGATGCCAGGATCCCCCATAGTTACAAGAATGTCTGGGAAGGCGAAACGTTGCTAATAGCAGTAGCTACACCGCCTACTTTTTGACGGAAGTCCGTTTATTGTTATCCCTACCGCATAATGTCGGGGTTCAATGCTTTTTAGATATTACAAGGTTCCGCGGACGTCGAAGGTGTTTTTCTTAAAAAGAGCGAGTAGTCAAAGAAGTTGAGAAGTTTCTCGGACGCGGCAATCCGAAGAACGGCTTTAAGCTTCTCGTTTGCGAAGGCTACCACGACATGAGGTGAGTGCCGTATCGTTGTAAAGGACGTTCAGTTTATCAAAAGAGGATGGCCCTATGACGCAAAAGTAAGCGTTCACCCGGACTGGGCAACGTTCGGGCGGCGCAAATTATCAACCCGCAATGTGCGTTTGACAAATGTTGGAATCGTCTGATAGTCTAGATATTGGAGATGAAGGAAAGGGGACTCGCAAGCCCATGTGGACTTCCTTGTAATGGTTAAGCTTGATCCGATCGTGTGACCCGGCCTATGGTTATTTGCCATGCATCCGGTTCGTCATACCGATCTAAACCATTCAAGGGACGCGAGCAACCGTTGGATCAACCCGTCGCGCGGATACTTGATGTATCCGCTTTTTATTTTATTGGCGGGCTCAAATTCATCTCCATATGATGAACGGCTCTCCCGTCTCCTTATCACAGGAGGCATCTACAATGACCAAATTACATGGAAAAACCGCTATCGTTACGGGTACAAGCCGTCCGGGCGGAATCGGGGCTGCAATTTGCCGGGCGTTGGCCCGTGAAGGCGCCAACGTATTCTTTACGCATCTGTACGACTACGATAAAACCTATTATCCGGATGACGCCAGCGAAAGCTGGCCCGATCTCTTTGCCGGTGAACTGAGTCAATTCGGCATCCAGGCTGCACATATGAAGGCGGACCTCGCCGCTCCGGGTTCTGCAGCCCGGTCGCTGGAGGAAGTTCGGAAATCCGTCGGGCTTCCGACGATCCTCGTCAATAACGCCGCTTACAGCGTCGCCGCCGATTTCCGTCAACTAAATGAGGCGCTCATCGACGCACACTGCGCCGTCAACATAAGGGGCACCTTCATGTTATCGGCCGAATTTGCCCGCATGCTGGAGGCCGAGCAAAGCGCGCATCCCTCCCATCCTGTGCCCGGCGGGCGAATCATCAACCTCACCTCCGGCCAGGGTAAGGGCCCCATGCCCGGCAATCTCGCCTATGCCGCGACCAAAGGCGCCATCTCCGTCTTCACCGAATCACTGGCCGTTGAGCTGGCTCCGCTTCACATCACGGTCAACGCGGTCGATCCCGGGCCTACCGATTCCGGTTGGATGTCGGATGAGGTGAAAAAGGCCCTCTTGCCGCAATTTCCGATGGGCCGGATCGGACTTCCCGACGATGCGGCCCGTCTGATCGCTTTCCTGGCAAGCGACGATTCCAGGTGGATTACCGGGCAAATCATTCATTCCAGAGGCGGCTTCTAAAGAAAACTAAACTGCAGAAAACTCATCATGAGGCCGCCACTGGCGGTCTCTTTAGATATCGTGAGTGACCTGAAACGCCGTCTTCCCCTAATCTTTAATGAACTTGAATATTTCATCCGCTAATATTAAACGGGTTGGATACTCAGCGTGGAAAACGGTTCATCCAGCACCTCTCCTACGTCCTTCCTGCCTTCCTCTAAGGTCCTATGTTTTCCCCTTTCCCCTGCATTCGAATCTTAAAAGCTCTCCCCGGCAGTTCTCTATCACCTGCTCTATGCCGTTCCTTGACGTCCAAGTCAAAGCTACACAATATACCCATAATTTCAAGGCCTGTGCCCAAAAAAATATAGACGAATGTCTTCCCAAACCATATCGAGGGGAGAAAAATATCAATCCTATGAAGTCGTTGAAAATACTAGAATTGGGGAAACGCTTAGTACGAGCGGTATTCGGGGAACGTAAACTATAATGTACCGAGCAAATCACTGCCTGGATAGATATAAAGGAGGGACAAACACCATGGTCTAGCTTAAGAGATTTGGCTGCGAGAAACATTCCATCTTACTAGAGAAAAGGAGCATTTATCCAAATGGAAGAAGGTTAAGGCTATGATGCAAGAATTGATGGTACCCATCACGATATTGGCTTTCTTATGCACGATCTCCTTCATCTTCTGGCGTCCCCATGTGAATGAAGCGATTCCCGCCACCGTCGGCGCACTGGCGGTTATCCTGAGCGGCGACGTTTCCTTCACGGATCTGGGCGTTATCACCGAAACCATCGGAGGCGCCGCCGTCACCATCATGGCAACCATCGTTATGGCGATCGTGCTGGAAAGCTTCGGATTCTTCAGCTGGGCGGCCGAAAGGCTTCTGGAAAAAGCCCAAGGCTCCGGGATCCGTCTATTCTGGCTTACGAACCTTTTTTGCTTTCTCATGACCTTATTCGTAAACAATGACGGAAGCATCTTGATCACGACACCGATTCTGCTTATGCTGCTTGGTCGCTTGAGACTGAAAAATCATCAAAAAATCCCTTATCTCCTGTCCGGCGCATTAATCGCAACCGCGTCCAGCGCTCCCATCGGCGTAAGCAATATTGTGAACCTGATCGCTTTGAAGATCGTCCACATGGACCTGTACATGCATACGGCCATGATGTTCGTTCCCGCTTCGCTGGGACTCGCCTTCCTTGCGCTTCTGCTGTTCGCCATGTTCTACCGCACTCTGCCGCGCAAGCTGCCCTCCGTGGGGCGAGGCGCTTGGATCCATCCTCCCGCGACGGGACATCATCCGCTGAAAGAAGCGGAACCGCGGCGCATCCCAAGAGAGAAGCAAACCCGGATCATGCGCAGCATTCTGATCTTTGTCTTCTGCGTGCGGGCCAGCCTCTTCGTCGCTTCCTACATCCACTTCCCGGTTTCGCTGATGGCCGTGATCGGTTCCTTGTTCCTGCTCGCTTGGCGCTGGATTTATCTGAAGATTTCGCCTGCCGATATGGTAAGGAAAACGCCGTGGTATATTCTCGTATTCGCCTTCAGCATGTATGTAATTATTTACGGCCTGCGGAATATCGGCCTTACCGAGTGGCTGATTCATTTCATGCAGCCGCTGGTTGCGGGAAGCCTGCTGCATGCCAGCGTTATGATGGGTCTTCTGCTGTCCGTCCTGTCGAATTTGTTCAACAACCATCCTGCTTTGATGGTCGGAACCCTGACCTTGACTAACATGGGGCTTGATCCGCTTACCTTGAAAATCGCTTACCTGGCCGCCGTTATCGGCGGCGATATCGGTTCCCTTCTTCTGCCGATCGGAACCCTGGCTACCTTGATGTGGATGCATATTGTGAAAAAAGGCAAGGTGAAAATCAGCTGGAAGGATTATTTGAAAGTGACTTCAACGGTCATCCCGATCACCTTGGTTTTTACGCTGGTTCTTCTTGCGTACTGGGTTCAATGGTTGTTCTAAATCGGTTACTTCATTTTATCGAAGCCGACGCCGAACAGAGCGGCAAATCCGAAAGCGGCGCAAGCGGACAGGCCGATGCCTGCGGCAGGATTCTTGTAGTGAACACGCAGGATGGGAAACATCACAACCACGAACAAGGTGGACCATACTAAATTCCATCCGTGATGATACGTAATCGCCCCTAATCGAACGGAGATATATTCGAGCAAATCGAACAGAACAATAAATACGGCGATATAAAGAGCTTGAAGCCCGAGAGACTTCGATCCCGGGTAATGGGATAAAAAAATCATCGTCGAAAGGGGCATACCGATGAGGATCAGGAGCAGGGCCGGCGGCTGTAGCGTTCGGCGACCCGTTCGCTTCCATCGCCCACAGCGGATACCTGCTGCAAACGACCTCATAGAGGGCGTTGCCCAAGGCAGAGAAAACAGCCGTCGGATACAATAGCCGCCAATTGCGCCAATCCACCATCCTCCATGCGGCAAGGATCCAAAGCAGCGAGTAAACCACGGCTACCACCGCGGCCCCCCTTCCATTTTTTTCTTAGCGTACCCCGCTCCTTACTTTCCAATTCAAGCGGGTTTCCGGTACAATAGGTGGCAGAGAGGAGTGAATCGGATGGCAAAAATGTGCCCGTGTCTCTTTCCGAAGGAGCAGGAGGAGGTTTGGCCCCTGATTATGACCCAGAACTCATCCCCATTATCGAATTGGAAGACGGCGTGGGGAAGTCAAATGACGCAGCAAAGCATCCCTCTTCCGAAGAATGAGCGGGATGCTTTTTTATCGAATCTTGATTTAGGCGACGGTCGTATGACCGTTCCTGTCTTTAATGCCGTACATTGATTTGTACCCAGTCGATGGTTCCGGTAGTTTCATGGGGACGTGCTAGGGTCATGTTCTAAGAAACAATATCTTGTACCCCGCGGCGCAGACGGCAAAGATCAGCAAACTAATCCAAGGGTCGATCGTAAAAATCGGCAGATGGCTCGACAAATATCGTTCGGCCAAGGCGGAGACGACGACCAAACCTGTAAAGTAAGCGCCAAACCGCAAGCTGAATTTCCGTATATTCTTTTGGAAGGCGGTCTTCTTCAGAAACGAACCCGTCAGACCAATCATGACGGCGAAGAACAGCATCTGGATCAGGAAAGACGAGAGATGCACCGTGCTTGCTTCTTCGTAAGATGGTCTTCCGAACAACAGGGTCGCCAATCCGCTAAGGCCCCGGACAAAAAACACCGCTGTCACGGAACCCCATGCAACCACAAGAAGCATATGCAACCGTTCGGACCATGCCGGCTTCGGCAGCTGCTGCAGCGAGCTCTTGACAGTATCGGGCGGGCTGATCTCCGAATACATGAACGGCGGAACGGCCCTCCCGTTGGGCCTCCAGCAAATGCTGCAGCATCTCCAGCAGCGGCTCCTCCGCCTTCCGCTGATGGATGTCGCTTGAGCGGATGTATACGAGCATTTCCTCGTAATACTCCCGGTTCTCCGCGCTGAGCTCTTCACGAAGCCTGTTATTTTCATGTATCATTTCTTTCAGTTTCATGACCGTCCACCTCCGTTAATACGGAATCAACACTTGTTTTCAGCTGATTCCATTGTTCTTTAAACTGCTGTAGAACTTCCTGACCGGTTTCCGTCAGGCGGTAATATTTGCGCGGCGGCCCTCCCGACTTGAATTCGGACTTGAGGGAACCGGCAATCCACTGCTCTTTCTGCATCCGAAGGAGCAAGGGATAAATGCTGCCCTCGCTGACAAAGGAAAATCCATGCTTCTCCAGCAGCACGGACAGTTCGTATCCGTAGACTTCTCTGTTCGCGATAATGCTGAGGATGCAGCCCTCCAATATGCCTTTTAACATCTGGCTGTGCGTGGATATAAAATCTCCTCCCGACCTACTATATTGCAATACAAGTTATTTGGAGAAAAAAATAGATGCCACTACCTTGTTAAGTAATATAGTGAACTAAATTGAAAAATTTGTCAATCGGCGTTTCCGGTAAGTAAGTCCTTTTGGCAGGAGGAAGTCCAGATCATTTGCGTTCTTACGAGTTGGATGTTCGCTTGTTACAATGACAATGACAATGAAAACTCCACCTCACAATGAAATGGAAAAAAGGAGGCAGGGCTATGATTACAAGCATTCTGCGGTTTGAGTTCAAGGAAGAGGTAAGTGAAGCGGAGAGGCTGCGGGCGCTGTCCATCATCGAGCGTACGGCCAAGGCCGGGCCGGCCGCCTTCTACTCCCTCGGCCGGTATTACGGCAATCCCGGCGAAGGCTATACGCATGCTTATTGCGTCAGCCTCCCTGATCTTGCGGCGCTCGACCGGTACTTCCGCGAGCCGGTTCACCGCGAGGGGACTTTCAGTTCATCCCCCTGCTCGCCAAGCTCTCCCAGATGACGATATCGGATGATCCCGATCCTGAGATCATCCGGAAGGTCATGGCCTGCCGGAACGCCGCCGTCGATCCCGAGTGGATGGCGCTGTTTGACCGGTTCGGTTCATAGCCGCCGGCTTAACCCGGAGGAGCTGCCGAGGCATTGCCGATGACGTTGTTCACCCCGCCGCCTACAATATGGGTGATCATAAGTGCGATGGCGCTGGCCGGCTGGCTCTTGCCGCTCTCAAGCCAATGCTGGATCAAACTTAGGTTGGCCGCCGCTAAATAGGTGACCATGTACTCTTTGGGTACAATCGAATGAGCCGTAGCCGGCTGCAAATCCATGACTTTGGAAATATGCATGCTTTTCAAAAATTCTTTAATCCGATGAGCAAAGGAAGGGCGAGCCTTTAGGCCCGAGAATGACGCGAAAAAAATCCGTATGCTCCCCATAATACTCCACCACCTGAAGGACCAAAGGGTAAGGTTCATTCCTCGCCGCATATTTCGGGTAATCGACCGGATTTAATTTCTCAAGCCGCTGTTTCAATCCGTCCCATATTTCCTCTTTGACCTGCCGGACCATATCGGCCGCATCCGTGTAATGAAGATAGAAAGTGCCGCGGTTAATATCCGCTTTGTCCGTGAGATCGCTGACGGTTATCCGGTCGATCCCCTTTTCTTCCATCACGGCAATCATCGCATGGCGAAGCAGCGACTTCGTTTTTTTTTTTGCGCCGATCCATTTTTTCCGACATGCGGTTCCCCCTCTTCGCAAAAAATTTTCATCATAATCAACATTTTTTTGTTAGGGTGTCGATTACTCAACGGATTCCGGATTTATCAATCATTGTATAACCCTTCCTCCTATCATAATATACATTTGTGATTATTAATCAACAAAAATGTTGATTAAAATAAAACTGGAGGTAAGGTATGAAAGCTATTTCCTTCGACAAAGCCGGCACACCGTCAGACGATTTCGCCGTACTGCAGCTTGGAGAGCACGCCATTCCCGAAATCGGAGAGGATGAAGTTCTGGTCAAAATGTCGGCCGTCTCCATCAACCCCGGCGATTTTCTTTTCATTCAGAGCTTGTATCCGGAACCGAAGAAGCCTTCATTCCCCGGGCAAATCGCCGGAACACATGGCGCCGGGGTGATAGTAAAAGCGGGGAAGAACGTTTCCTATGAGCCGGGAACGCTCGTTTATTTCAGTTATTTAAAATCCTGGGCGGAATATGCGGCCGTTCCCGCCGAGTGGTTGATTCCGCGCCGTCCGGCTATCCGCTCGAAAAAGCATCCCAGTTCGGAAATTTGGTATCCGCATGGGATCTGCTTGAGGAAACGAAGGTGAAACCGGGTGACTGGCTCGCGCTGACAGCGGGCAACTCCACCGTCGCCACGATGGTATCTCAATTTGCCCGATTCAAAGGCGTGAATGTCATCTCGATCGTGAGAAAGCGGCAAGAGCATCTTCCATTGAAGGATTTAGGCGCCACCGGCATCATCGAGCTCTCCGCTCTCCCGGGCAATCTTCATGATCAGATCATGGAAATGACGAACAACCAAGGGTTAAACGGAATTATTGATTGCGTTGGGGGACCCGCACTTGGGGAGTTAATTCAAACGCTATCCTTTGACGGCCGGGTGATCATTTACGGCGGGTTCAGCTCCGATAAATTTCAGCTGCACAATTTCGATGTTCTTTTCAAAAATACTGTGATAAAGGCTTATGGGTACCGGTATTTCTTCCAGCCCCCGGCGAAGGAAGATACCGCTCTGCTCCAAACCATCGCCGAGGCTGCCCGGTCCCCGAAATTCCAGGTCCCCATTGGCGGAATGCATCCGATCGAGGATTACAAAAAAGCGATTTACGAAACCATTCATCATTCGGAACGCGGAAAACGATTTTTCCTCTTTTCAAGTCAAGGGGAGGAGGGAAACCGATGAGCTCTAATTACAATGACCTTTTGCAAAAACATCTGGAGGCTTGGGGTGAACGGGACACGGTACGACGCCGCAAGCTGATCGATGCCATCTACTCGGAACATTGTTATTACGTCGATCCTTTGGACCAAATAGAGGGGCGGAACGGAATTGAAGGCTTAATCGAACGGCTTCAAGCACAGTTTCCCGGATTCATCTTTAGAATGGATGGCCCTATAGACACCCATCATCATATAGCCCGTTTCACCTGGTGCTTCGGCCCGCCCGATTCGGTTGCCGTAAGAGGCGTTGACGTTGTCGTTTTTGAGAATGGACTCATTCGCTCCATGTATGGTTTCTTCGAGACGCCGGAAAAGTAAGAAGACGCCTCCACCCGCTATTCACGGGTTTGGAGGCGTCTTGGCGCATGACCGCTTCACTTGACAGAAAAATAGATCATCTTATCGCCGATGGCCGCTTCCTCCATCGCTTCTTCTCTGCCGATCGTCAGCGTGTGCAGAAGCACGTTCTGTTCGAGCAGTGTCCGGTACTCCCCGAGCCAGCTTCGCACCTCCTCTTCGCCGTCCACCGTCAGGTGGATTCGCTTCTCGATCGGGAGCCGCAGCTGCTTTCTGAGGTCCTGGACGCAGGCGGATCACCTCGCGGATGAAGCCTTCCTTGGCCAGCTCCGGCGTGACGGCCGTATTCAGCGCAACCGTCATGCCGCCTGCGGAGGCGGAAGCATAGCCTGCTTGCGGCCTGGCTTTCCACAAGAAGCTCGGACAGCGGAATCTCGAGGTTCGTTCCGTCCGGCGCCGCGAAATCCCAGGTCCCGCGCTCTACAATACGCTTCAGCGACGGTTGGTCGAGCTCCTTGAGCGCATTTTGCATTGCGGCGGTAAGCTTTCCATATTTGGGTCCCGCCGTTCTCAGATTCAGCTTCAGCCGGTACTCCGTCAAATCGCTGTCCGCCCCTTCCAGACAGACCGATTTCACGTTGACTTCGTCCCGGATGATCTCCGCATACGCCTGCGGCCGGTCCGCCTGCTCACTCACCACGACAAGCTCGGACAAGGGCTGGCGGGTCTTGAGTCCCGTGTCGTTACGGACCGAGCGGGCCAGCTCCACCGCCTGCCGGACCAAGGCCATGTCGGCCTCCAGGCTCTCATCGATTCGCGAATCGTCCGCAGAGGGAAAGTCCGTTAAATGCACGCTCTCGCCTCCCGACAAGCTGCGGTACAATTCGTCCGACAAGAACGGGGCGAACGGCGCCATCAATTGGCTCACAGTGAGAAGAACCTTCCGCATCGTGGAATAGGCGGCGCGCTTGTCACCGGACAATCCGCTTCCCCAGAACCGCTCCCGCGAACGCCGGATATACCAGTTGCTGAAATCGTCGATCAGCGTTTCGATCCCCTGGGCCGCCTTAACCATATCGTAAGCCTCCAGCGCCGTGCCGACCGCCGTCACGGTGCGCTCCAGCCGGGACCGGATCCAGCGGTCCAGCGGATGCCCATCTTCTGCCGATACCTCTGTGTCTCCTTCAGCCGCCGCATCCCAGCCGTCGATGGCAGCATACATCGTGTAAAACGCGAACGCATTCAGCGGCGTATCCATCACCTTGGACTTCGCCTCGGCGACAATGGAACGGGAGAAACGCTTGCTTACCCAGGGAGCGCTGTCGGACAGCAGAGCCCAGCGGAAAGCATCCGCTCCGTAAGCCTCGATGATCTCCCAAGGGTCGATGACATTCCCCTTGCTCTTGGACATCTTCTGCCCGTGTTCGTCCAGAATATGCCCTGTGGCCATGACCGCCTTGTACGGGGACCGCCCCGTGTACAAGGTAGACACCGCCAGCAGGCTGTAAAACCATCCCCGGGTCTGGTCGATGCCTTCGCAGATCATATCGGCCGGAAACTGATCCCCGAACCGGTCCCTGTTCTCGAAAGGATAATGATGCTGCGCAAACGGCATCGAGCCGCTGTCGAACCAGACGTCGATCACTTCCGGCGTACGGTTCATGAGGCCTTCGCAGGCCGGACAGCGCAGCCGGATTTCGTCTGCGTAAGGCTTATGCAGATCCAGCGGCTCGGGCAGCGGAGCGGCCGCATGCTCCCGGAGCTCCGCAATCCCGCCCGGCGCCAGGGTATGTCCGCACGAACCGCATTCCCATACGTTCAGCGGCGTGCCCCAATACCGGTTCCGGCTGATATTCCAATCGACGAGCTCCTCCAGAAACTTGCCGAACCGCCCTTCCCTGACATGCCCGGGATACCAGTCCACAGCGGCGTTGTTCTGAATCAGCTGCTCCTTCACCGCCGTCGTGCGGATGAACCAGCTGTCCATGGCGTAGTAGAGCAGCGGCGTTTTGCAGCGCCAGCAGAACGGGTAGCTGTGCTCGATCTTTTCTTTCGCGAACAGGAGTCCCCGACCGGCCAGATCCTTGATGATGTCCACGTCGCAATCCTTCACGAACCGCCCGGCAAAAGGCGCCACGTCCCCTGTATAGCGTCCGTCCGGCCCTACCACCTGCAGCATCGAGATCCCGTGCTCCTTCGCCGCCCGGTAATCGTCCTCCCCGTGGGCCGGAGCGATATGGACGATGCCCGTACCGCTCGCATCGCTGACGAAATCGGCGCCGATCACGACGTGGCCGTGCGCAACCGGCCGGAACCGGTACGGCGGCTCATAGGCCGTTCCGATCCATTCCCGGCCTTTATGCTCCGACAGCGGCTCGTACGGCTCTTTCATCACCTGAGGCAGCAGACTCTTCGCCAGGATGAATACCTGCCCGTTCTGCCGGACTCTGACGTAATCCAGCTCGGGATTCACCGCCAATGCCGTATTGGCCGGCGGCGTCCACGGCGTTGTGGTCCAGGCCAGGAAGATCTCGCCGGTTTGCTTGTTGACGAACTTGACGGTAGCGCTCAGGTCCTTGACATCCTCATACCCCTGTGCAAGCTCATGCGAGCTTAACGTCGTCTGGCGGCTCGGACAGTAGGGGCTCACCCGGTGGCCTTTATACAGATGGCCCTGCCGGTGGATATGGGAGAGGATATGCCACACGCTCTCGATGTACTCATTGGACAGCGTGATGTACGGCTCGTTCATATCCGTCCAATAGCCGACCGCCTCGGTCAGGTCCCTCCACTGCTTCTCATACCGGAAGACGCTGTCCTTGCACTTCTGCACGAAGGCTTCCACACCGTAGGCTTCGATCTCCTGCTTGCCCGAGATGCCGAGCTCCCGCTCTACGCCCAGCTCGACAGGAAGTCCGTGCGTATCCCAGCCCGCCTTCCGCTGCACCTGATGTCCCGTCATCGTTTTGTACCGGCAGATGAAATCCTTCAGCACACGTCCCAGCACATGGCCGATATGGGGAGCCCCGTTCGCCGTCGGCGGCCCGTCGTAAAATACGAACTGCGGCTTCCCTTCCCTCCGCTCAATGGACCGGGCAAACGTCCTCTCCTCTTCCCACCTGCGGAGTACCCGCTTCTCCCGCTCTGCCGCACGCTCCTTGACATTCACTTCCGTCATGACATTCACCCTTTCTTTCGCTTTGGAAAAACAAAAAATCCCGCCCCCTAAGGGACGAGATTTGATCTCGCGATACCACCCTTGTTCCGCAAAGCCTCCACATCAACGGATCTTCGCGGCACCTCTACTACGTACCATCATACGCGTCCCTTGTAACGGCGGGATCCCGGGTCGGCTTACTTGCACCTTCAGCCTTCCTTCTCGGAGAGGATTTTCGGCTAAGTCTTGAACATCGGCTTTCAGCGCAGGGCCGACTCTCTGGGGATCAAGGGAAATAGCTTACTCTTTCTCGTCAACGAATTTATTGAAATCATCTAATTACATCAAGTTATACACCTTATTCAAAAAAATGTCAATTGGGCAGGAAACCATGTTTGCTTATTTTGTACCAACCCTCGAGCTTCTCGCCCTCCATCACGCCCAAATGAGCTAAAATATCCCGTGCAAATTCCGCCGGCGCACTCCCGTTAGCCGTAATGAGGTTGCCGTCCCGGACGGACTGTGCTTCCACATAAAGCGCCTCCCCGCGGTAATCCGGCGCCCCCTGCTTAAGTAAGCCCAAGGTGTTGCCCGTATGCTTCCGGTCCTCGAGAAAGCCGTGCCGGCCCAGGAACGTCGTCGCATCGCATATGGCGGCAACCGGAATTTCGCGGGCAAAGCAGTGCGCCACCAATTCTTTCACAGGAAGATGCTTGTCCTCCCCCACTGTTGGCCGCCCACCAGAATGAGCATGGTCGCATCCGGCTGATTGTAGAAATCTGCGAGCTCGTAATCGGGGAGCACCGTCAGCCCGCCCATAGAGACCTTCGGCTCCTTGTCAATGGCGATCGTCTTCACCTGGTAGCCCGTACCGGGCTGATTGAGCTCCGGCGTGACAAAACTGGCTTCCCAATCGGCAAATCTTTCGGTAAGTAAAACGAATACGGTTTTCATGGATATCCCTCCTGGAATCTGGTTATACGTCTATATTAAAAAAACATGACTGACAACGGCGGTCAGTCATGTTGGCGAAATCCAAATCGTATGAAAATCGTCCTTCCGGACGCAATATTATGGTAAAAAAAGTAAAACGCCCTTAGGGGCGTACTCTATCATCAGAATAACGCATCGGAAAGAAAAAGTCTATTCTTTTTTCACGGTATCCCTTATATTCTTATTGCTTGCTACCGCGGCCCTGCAACGAACGGAGCTCCGCAGGTTGATGGATCACCCAAACTTGAACCTGAAAGGAAGCGTGAACATATGACCGCTGACAAGCAAAAAACAGGATGGATCACGGCAGGCCTGCTGCTGGGACTCATTCTATCTTCCCTAGACCAGACCATTGTTTCGACCGCCATGCCGACCATCGCCCGCCAGCTCGGCGGGCTCTCCCTCTACAGCTGGGTGTTCGCCGTTTATATGCTCGCCTCCACAGCCACCATGCCGATTTACGGCAAACTCGCGGACCTGTTCGGCCGCCGTATCATGTATTTGACCGGCTTGTTCTTATTCCTCGCAGGATCAGTATTATGCGGTCTTGCCGGCGATATGACGCATCTCATCGTATTCCGAGCCGTTCAGGGGCTTGGGGCCGGGGCTTTGATGCCGGTTGCTTTTACGATTATCGGGGATATCCTGCCGCCGGAGCGGCGGGGAAGTTTCAAGGCTTGTTCGGTGCGGTATTCGCCTTATCCAGCATCTCCGGGCCCGCGCTCGGCGGGTATATCGTCGAACACTCAAGCTGGGGATGGATTTTCTTCATCAACCTCCCGGTCGGCCTTCCCGCCTTCCTGATCATCGCCCTGGCCCTTAAGGAAAAGAAAAGCGGCGTCAAGCGGTCCATCGACTGGCTCGGTGCCTTGACGCTCAGCGGCGCGATCGTATCCATTCTGCTTGCGCTGGTGCTGGGCGGCGGAACGCCGGAAGGTGGGGCGAGCGGCTCAGGTTCTACGCACACCGCCGGTTGGTTCGTTCTCGGGGCCGTTCTGCTCGCTTTGTTTCTATGGATCGAAACGAAAGCGAAGGAGCCGATCCTCCCCTGCATTTGTTCAAAATTCGCGCGATCGGCTTCGGCAATCTGGTTGGATTCTTTACCAGTGCGGGCATGTTCGGAGCAATTGCCTACATTCCGCTGTTTGCCCAAGGGGTGATCGGCGCAAGCCCCTCGGTCGCCGGCTACATTTTAACGCCGCTGATGCTCTCGACCGTCGTCACCTCGACCCTCGGCGGACGTCTGATGAACCGGTTCTCCTACCGTGCGATTCTTGTTCCCAGTCTGGCTTTGATGGTGCGGGATTTCTCCTGCTCAGCCGGATGACGATGGAGACAGGGCTTGTTCCATTGATCTTATCATTGATCGTTACCGGGCTGGGGATGGGGGCGATCTTTCCGGTCGTCGGCACGGTCGCGATGAGCGCGGTAGACCCCCTGAACCGCGGAGTAGCAACGTCCTCCTCCCAGTTCTTCCGCTCCATCGGGGAACGATCGGGGTCAGCGTGCTCGGCGGTCTGATGGCGCGCGCATGTCCGCCGGGCTCCTTGAGCTCGGTCAAAGCCTGACCGCTACGCCCGCGGACCGGCTGCAGCGGTTAACCGATCCGCAGTCTGCTTCTGGACTCCGGCGCCCGCGCTTCAGCTGCCGCCCGAGGTGCTGAAGGGACTTCAAGCGGTGTTCAGCGGCGCCCTGAGCGATCTGTTCGTCGCCGGAACGGTCTTTATCGTCATCGCCTTGATCGCGAGCGCTTTGATGGGCTCCGCCCGGTTGATCCCGCTGGCAGACAGCCGAAGGCCCGGACGGGAACCGGCTGCAAATGAATCGTAAGGAAACCAGGGCTATCCCGCGCGGGATAGCCCTGGTGATTACCTTAAATTCCCATTCGTGGTAGTATGAACAGGAGAACGAATGAATCAGTCGGGGAGCAGATCAACAATGAGGAAATATCGCTTTACCCGTTATCTGTATATGCTGGTGCAACTGGTGGTCATCCTCGCCTTCTTGTACATCCTGCTGGCCCCGATCTTTTTCCTGGGCCGGGGGTGGGTCATGATCTTTTAGTGAAAGCTATGTGAAGACGGGATTAGACCGAAACCTGCTGAACCGAAGATCTGACCTTGGATATCGAAACAGCCATCAGTGAAGCAACAAGGCATACGAGACCGGCGGCGACAAAAGGCACCGTGTAGGAACCGAGCCAGTCTCTTACCGCACCGGCTCCGTAGGCGGTCGCCGAGGCTCCGATTTGATGGAAGACGACGACCCAGCCGAAGATCATGCCGGCTTTTTCTTTTCCGAACTCCTTGCCGGCCAGTCGGACCGTAGGCGGTACGGTAGCAATCCAATCCAGCCCGTAAAAAACGGAGAAGACCATCAGCGCGGCAGGAGTCGCATCCAGGGCATACGGCAGGAACAACAGGGAGAGACCGCGCAGCCCGTAATACCAGAAGAGCGACCACCGGCTATCGAACCGGTCCGACAGCCATCCCGACAGCGTCGTTCCGACTAAATCGAACAGCCCCATCAATGCCAGAAGTCCTGCGGCCATAACTTCGGGGATGCCATGGTCGCCGCATGCGGGAATCAAGTGAGTGCCGATCAAGCCGTTGGTCGAGAAGCCGCAGAAGAAGAAGGTGCCGGCAAGCGGCCAGAACGTTTTGCTGCCGAGCCCCGAGCGAAGCGCCTGCAGCGGTGCGAGAAACAGGTGGCCTAGGAACGGCGCGGGCTTAACAAGCTCTTGTTCGCCGTAAGGGGCCAACCCTTTGTCATACGGATGGTTTCGCATCCAGATCGCCACGACGATAAGCAGCAGCACCATTACCGCGACAGCGGTATATATCGCGTACCGCCATCCGACATCCACCGTGATTTTGGCGAGCGGCGGCAGGAACAACAGTTGCCCCGTCGCGGCGCTCGCGGTCAACATGCCGACAACGAGCCCTTTACGCTTGACGAACCAATGATTGGTGACCGTAACGCCCAGCACGTTCGCCATCATCCCCGTTCCCAGACCGGCAACGAAGCCCCACAAAATTTCGAACTGCCATAAAGAGGTCATCATCGGCGTGATCGATAGACTTGCGGCAAGTACGGCGAGGGAGACGACCATCATTCGGCGGATGCCGAACCTCTCCAGCAAGGCGGCGGAAAAAGGACCCACCATGCCGTATAAAAAGATGCCGACCGAGACGACGCTGGATATGCCTCCGCGGCTCCAGCCGAATTCCTTTTCGAACGGAAGCATGAGTATGCTCGGCATGGAACGAATCCCCGCGGAAACAAGCAGAGTAACGAAGGTGATCAGAACGACCACCCATCCGTAATGGAATTTCGAAGATGCTGCGCCAGCTTTCATTGTTCACACTCCTTTGACAACATTAATTTTAGTTGTACATGCAAAATACATAATAACAAAACCGTTATTTCTCCAGCTGTTCACTGGCGACCTCCAGGTCCTTGGAAAGCTGATCTGCATATTCTACACCGAGTAAAGCCTCGTATCTCCGGCGCATATTTTTGGATGCGGTGCGAATGGTCTCTTCGAGCTCCTTTCCCTTCGCGGTCGGATAGACCAGCACGGTCTTGCCGTTCACTTTCCGCTCCACCAGTTGCCTGCCCTCAAGCTTATCGATAAAACGCGAGAGGGTGGAAGGAGCAATCGACAGCTTCTCGGCCAGTTCTTTCTGGGAGATGCCGGGGTCCCCGTTGACGAGACGGATGATGTATCCGTACATGGGACTAAGTCCGGTGGGGGCGAATTCTTCTTCTGCCAGTTTGGTAATAGCCCGGCTTAACCGGTTTGCGGTGAAAAACAGACATTCATGCAGGAAGCTTTCATCCATCGCACCACCCTCCTTCAATTTTGTATGTACAACAAATATAAATACTTTGCATTGTTTTGTCAATATGTTTGCTTACTCCGGGCGTGCAGTCATGTAAGGCTCTTGCGACGGGATTCCAACCGCATAGAGCATGAGCGGCCGAAATTTTCTCAGTAATCTTCTTCCCCCCTGTAACAAAAATAATACCGGTCCGGCGACCGGTATTATAAAGTATTACTCTATGAGACGGCGAATCTCCCCCAAATGTTCCGCAAAACCGACAAACACTTGGCCGCCTATAACGATCGTCGGAACAATCTGTTTGCCCGTGAGGTTCCAGACCTCCTCGGCGTACTTCGCGTCTTCTTCGCAGTTGTACTCGGTATAAGGAACCTGGTGTTCCTTGAAATAACGTTTGGCGTAATTGCAATCGCTGCACGTCGGTATCGTATAAATGATGAGCGGCTCCGTCATTTCCATCTCACTCCCTGCCGTCCTTCAGATTCGGGCGTTGTATCCTTTGGACTCGATGGCTTCTTGAATTTGCGACAGCTGCAATTTCGAGTCGTCAAACCGCACGTGGACCGTACCCTGCTCAAAGTTCACATGGCCTTGGGCGCCAATCTCACCAATCGCTCCTTCAATCCGGGCGATACAGGAACGGCAGGACATGCCTTCCACTTTCACAGTGGCCTCTTTCATCGATGCTCACCTCCTTTCGGCAAAGCGCCTGGTTCACCGGCGGCGACTTGCAGCAGTTGCTCAAGCGGCGTGCGCTCCACGAATTTGCTGAACTTCTCTTTTCCTTTGGCGTTCGCCTTATAGTAATCAATGATGGCCGTAACGGCCGGGATCAGCCGGTCCTCCGTCAATCCGGAAACCAGCAGGACGGCGATCCGAGTCTTAAGGCCTTTCGGTTCTCCCCGACGTAGATATCGAACGTATCCCGCATCTTCACGACGCCGATATCCTTCAGCGGCGGCTCGCTGGTTCCAAGAGCGCGACCGGCGTAGCCGATCTTCAGCGGCAAGGGCGTTTCGATACCCGCGATAGCTATATTCAGCCTTCGCGCCGTTTCCAGTCCCGCTTCTTCCGCTCCTTTGCAGAAATTGCAGGCGATCAAGCTCTTGGTGACGAAGCCCGCAGGATAAACCTCAAGGCCGGTCGCTTCCAGCTCCATCTGAAGCGCATCGCTCCGGTCCCGCTCCACCTCCAGGTAAAGCCGCTTAAACGGCGTCATCTCGATCTTGGCGTCCGCGCCTGCGGCTGCACCGATCTTAGCAAGCTGTTCCGGCGTAAATAAGGCGCCTCCGGCCTGAATGGGCGCGGCTATGGCGATTTTTATCTTTTCTCCCATGTTCCTTTCCCCTTGCTCCAGAATGACAGCGTTACTTCACATCGATCACAAAAGGTACGGTAATGACTTCTCCGTTATGCTGGAACTGTCCCCAGATCTTATAAGTCCCGCTTGCCGGAAAAGAGGTGGCGAACTGCGCCGCCGGTCCGGTCGCCTTCTCATCGAGCGGATGGACGTGAATGTACTGCTCCGCATCGGCGGACAGGATGACCACATGGCCGACAGCGCCCAAGTAGGGTTCCAGGTTATCGATCTCCTTCTTCGTCTTGGCGTCGCGGAGGTTAAACGTCAGCGTCACATCTTCTTTCGCCTTGGTACTGCTCAGAGCAAGCTCGATTTCCTTGCCGCTTACTTCTTTGACCAGCTTGGTGTCGGCTTGAATAGCGGCGCGGGCCCCTTCCTTGCCTTCCACCTTGACCCATTCGCTGAGCGTCGTGCCGGAACCTCCGGCCGGGATGAAGTCCGCAAACAATTTATAGTCCCCGCCGGCCGGAAACGAAGTGTTGACGGTAAACTTGCCGCTTCCTTTGTACTCCGGATGGATATGGTTAAAGAAGGATAGGTCGTGACTCACGATGATCAGATGCAGCAATTTCTCGTGATTGACTTGAAAATCGTTGACCGGCTTGCCGTCCTTATCGGTAATTTGGATCGTGAGCTCCTGCGGTTCGCCGGCCTTGGCGCTTCCGGAAGCAAACGTAAACGAGGCCTTAAGATGGCTTGCCGCCGTTTGAGCGCTGCTTCCATGCCCGCCTTGATGGTCTCCATGTCCCTTACTCTCCATGTACATATTCCCTCCTTGACCGGCACCGGATGCGCCGGCACCGGCTTGATTATGACCGGCCCCGTGGCCGGTGGCGTGCGTCTCATCAGCGGGCGCCTTCTTGCCGCAAGCGGTCAGTAATCCGAATGCGAGCACCGCTGAGATGAGGATCGTCGTCTTTTTATACATGGTTCAATCTCTCCAATCATTCATCGCTAAGATTAGTGGCGTACTTTTACCCGCTGCAGCCGAAGTGCATTAAGGACAACGGAAACCGAGCTTAATGCCATCGCCGCGCCGGCTACCCATGGGGCGAGCAGTCCGATGGCGGCGATCGGAATCCCGAGCGTATTGTAGCCGAGCGCCCAGAACAGGTTTTGCTTGATGTTGCCCATCGTCTTGCGGCTCATATAGATGGCGTCCGGAATGCTTGCGAGGTCGCCGCGCATCAGGGTGACATCCGCCGCCTCCATCGCTACATCCGTACCCGTGCCGATGGCCATACCGATGTCCGCCGTCGCAAGGGCCGGCGCGTCGTTGATGCCGTCCCCGACCATAGCCACTTTCTTGCCCGCCGCCTGCAGCTTCTTCACTTCGTCCGCCTTGCCTTCCGGCAGAACCTCCGCACGTACATGCTCGATACCGACCTCAGCCGCAATCGCCCTGGCCGTCCGTTCGTTATCGCCTGTAATCATAATGACCTGAATGCCCATTTCCTTCAGGCGGCTGACGGCGGCCTTAGACGTTTCTTTAATCGTATCCGCAACCGCTACAATACCCCGGTACCCTTTATTAATAGCGACAAGCATCGCTGTTTTGCCTGCTTCCTCCAGCTCCGACATGGCGCCGTAAGCCAGCTTCGCATCCACACCGAATTTCTCCATCAGCCGGCGGGTACCGATCAAGAGCTCCTGGCCTTCCACCACCGCCCGGATTCCATAGCCCGGGATCGCTTCAAACGATTCGGTGCCCGGCGAGCTCGATGTTTCTTTCCTTGATTCCCGCTACGATCGCTTCCGCCAGGGGTGCTCCGAATTGCGCTCCGCCGCGCCTACAAGTCTGAGGAATTCCGCTTCGTCGCCCTCCGCTATGACATCGGTCAGCTCCGGCTTCCCTTTCGTAACCGTACCCGTTTTATCCAAAATAATCGCGTCGATCTTGTGGGTTTGCTCCAAATGCTCGCCGCCTTTGAACAAGATGCCGAGCTCGGCCGCGCGGCCGGATCCCGCCATGATGGAGGTCGGAGTCGCAAGACCAAGGGCGCAAGGGCAAGCGATAACCAGAATCGCGATCGCCTTCTCCAAAGCCTCGGCAACATCACCGGGCGTCACCAGGAAATACCATACGAGGAAAGCGGCGATAGCGATACCGACGACAATCGGGACGAAAATGCCGGAGATGACGTCCGCCACCCGCTGAATCGGCGCCTTGGAGCCCTGCGCTTCTTCTACGACTTTGATGATCTGGGCCAGCGCCGTTTCTTTGCCGACCTTCGTTGCCTTCACCCGAAGCATCCCGTTCTTGTTGATCGTCGCTCCGATGACGGGATCCCCGGCTTTCTTCTCCACCGGAAGGCTCTCGCCCGTCAGCATCGACTCATCCACCGAGGATTCGCCCTCCAGCACCTCGCCGTCCACCGGCACTTTATCTCCGGGGCGGACCAGCACGACATCGCCTGCGATCACTTCCTCCACCGGGATCGTCAGCTCTTGGCCGTCACGGACGACGAGTGCCGTCTTCGCCTGCAGGCCCATCAACGATTTGATCGCCTCCGACGTGCGGCCCTTCGCAAGCGACTCGAACAATTTCCCCATAATCACCAGCGTAATCAGGATCGCGCTCGTCTCGTAATACAGGGACGGCCCGTGATGCACGCCGCCCCCGGCAAGGAACCAGTCGACCGTCAGATACAGGCTGTAGAAGTAGGCCGCGGAGGTTCCCAGCGAGACCAGAACGTCCATGTTGGCGCTGCCGTTGCGGAGCGCTTTGTAGGCTCCCACGTAGAACTGCCTTCCTACATAGAACTGAACCGGTGTGGCCAGGATCAGCTGGAACCACGGGTTCATGAGGATTTCCGGCATGTAGATCCAGGAGGTGAACGAGAAATGGGCAACCATGCTCCACAGAAGCGGGAGAGAAAGCATGGCCGACAGGAGCAGCTTCCGTTTCTGCTGCCGGACCTCGTTCTCGCGGCGGTCCTCCATCTGTTCATTCTCCCCTTAAGGACCGCTTTATAACCGAGTCGCTTCACCTTGTTCTGCATATCGGCGATCGAGACGTCGCCCGGCGAAAATTCGACGCGTGCGGTTTCCATCGCAAAGTTGACGGAAGCGTTCGTGACGCCGGGCAGCTTGTTAAGCCCCTTCTCGATCCGGTTCGCACAGGCGGCGCAGGTCATGCCTTCCAGCTTGAACTGGGCGACTTCCTTTGCCGTGTCGTAGCCCAGCTTCTTAATCGTTTCTTCCAGCCGGCCGATGCCTACCTTCCCCGGATCATAGGTCACGCTTGCTCGTTCCAGGGCGAAGTTGACATTCGCTGAAGCGACGCCTTCCAGCTTGTTTAAACCTTTCTCAATCCGGTTCGCACAGGCGGCGCAGGTCATTCCGGTAATCTGCAACGTCGTCTGCTTGCTTTCTTTCGCTGCGGCAGTTTCCACTGTCGTTCACTCCTTCTCGATTCCCTGGGATTACAAGACGTCGTAGCCTTGCTCTTCAATGGCTTCTTTAATCTGCTCCAAGGTAATGCGGCTCTCGTCAAAAGAAACATCTACAGTGCCCGTTTCCAGATGCACTTTCCCGGCGGCTCCGATGTCCCGAAGCGCCCCTTCGATCGAATTCACGCAGTGCTGGCACTCATACCTTCTACTTGCAATGTAATGTTGTTCATCGTTCATCTCTCCTTCATCGAAAATCATGGATTCATGGTTTGCGGCATTTCCAGGATGTGGTTTCATCGCTCTTGTGTTCCTTGATTCGTAGTATACCCCCTACCCTATAATTAGTCAACATTTTTTTTACAGTACCCGTGTACCCTATATTTTTCGTCAAAAGAAAAAGCAGCATGCTCTGCTTTGCCTGGCCGTGCGGCCCGTGTTATTTTATCAATTTGTTCATCGTGGTCATCAGTTCCGTCAAGACTTCCGTATCGCCTTCCTGAATTCGTTCGATGACGCAGCTTTTCATGTGATGCTCCAGCAGAAGCTTGCCGACACCGTTCAAAGCGGATTGCACGGAGGCGATTTGATTCAGCACATCGTCGCAATACGTATCCTTCTCAATTAAACCTTTGAGGCCGCGAACCTGCCCCTCGATCCGGTTCAGCCGGCTGATCAGGCTGTTTTTGACTTTATCGGAATGATGGCTCTTCCGGCCGGATTCTTCATGGCGGCTGTGGGCAGGCTTCTGATCTTCCGCTTGGTCCATGATGTCGATGTCCATGCTCATTCCACTCGCCTCCTTTTTACCCCATAGTATACTCCCATACCCTATATAAGTAAATCGTTCCGCTTAGCCTTTTATTCCATGATTGAGAAGGCCTGCCCTTCAGTCGTATACTTGGATTAAATTCAAGCTGGGAGTGATCGAATTGGAAATCAAAGTGGATGATCTGACCGGGCCGGAGGTGGCCGCTCTCATCGGCGAGCATCTTCAGAGCATGACGCTGCATTCTCCGCCGGAAAGCATACATGCCCTGGGCCTGGAGAAGCTCAGGAAGCCGGACATCACGTTCTGGAGTGCCTGGGAACAAGGCGAACTTGTCGGCGCGGGGCGCTGAAGGAGCTGGACGGCTCGCACGGCGAGATCAAATCCATGCGGACGGTCGCGGCCCACCTGCGGAAGGGCGTGGCCAGGCAGGTTCTGGCACACATTATCGAGGAGGCGAAGCGGCGCGGCTACCGGCGGCTTAGCTTGGAAACGGGCTCAATGGAGGCCTTCGAACCGGCAAGAAGACTGTATGCCGCCTTCGGATTCGAATACTGCGGGCCCTTTGCGGATTATACCGAGGACCCCTACAGCGTTTTTATGACCAAAGCATTGTGATTTTGGAAAAACAAAGCGGCCGGCCGGAAGACACTTCGGCTGGCCGCTTGTCCGCTAATCGAGCTCCGGCGAAACCGGATGCTCATGCTGCTGATACACCACTTCTTTAAAAATATTGCCGCTCTGCCCCTGCTCCTGCTGCTGTTTCTGCTGCTGGGGCGCCTGAGCCATGAACGGCGCGCGGCCAGCATTTTCTCCATTTCCCCGATCGTGACCGGTCTCGCATGCCGCATCAGCTCATAGCCGATTTGCCCGTTAACTTCAATCGTAGCGGTCTTCACATCGGCAATGGACTGAACCCCTTCACCCTCAGCTTGACCTCCAATTGATCGACGGTCATCCGCATCTTCTTCAGGTTCTCCGGAATGACCTGACCGTCTTTAATCACCAGCGTAGCTTTGCCGATGAACCACTTCTCTACGGTGTCAAACTTGACCGCCAGGAATTGGACGGTGATCAGCATGGTCACGAAGAGGCATAGAATCAATATGGTCTTCCATAAATCGTTCTCGGCCACGGCATGCCCGATCATGGAAGCCATCGCCAGCAGGGTGATGATTTCAAGCCCCGTCATTTCCTCCGCCGCTTTCTTGCCGGCAATCCGGAGCAAACAGAAACCAACGAATAAGATCAGGAAGGCTTCCCAGATAAAATTCAGATCCATGCGCTACCCATTCCTTTCCCGCAAAACGTTGGTCACTTCACCTGAATGAGAAGAGAGGCTTCCACTTCCTGGATGGAGCTTCGCCCGGACAAGGCTAACTGCAGCTCGGTTTCTGCGATAAAATGTTTAATCACTTCCTTCACTCCCGTCTCGCCGGCAACAGCCAGAGCGTAAGCATACGGGCGGCCGATGAGAACGGCGGCGGCACCCAGCGCGAGCGCTTTAATAATATCGGCTCCGCGGCGGACCCCGCTGTCCAGGATTACCGGGATCTTGCCCTGCACGGACTCACATACGGAAGGCAGGGCGTCCAGGGAAGCCACCGCCCCGTCCAGCTGGCGTCCTCCGTGATTCGAGACGATAATGCCGTCGACCCCATGCTCCATAGCAAGCGGCGCATCGTCCGGATGCGTAATACCCTTGATCAGCAGAGGCGAACTTCGTATGCTCACGAATAAAGTCCAGCTCTTTCCAGTTAAAACAGGTATTATTGCCTTCCGCAAGCGCTTTAAGCGCGGCGGCTTTGACGTCCTTCTCCGGCTCTTCCTTCAGCTTGGAGCGGAACACCGGATCCGAGAAATAGTTGCCCATCCCTTGTCCGGTAAGAAACGGCAGGTAGGCGTGCCGCAAATCCATCTCGCGCCATCCGAGCAGGGTGGAGTCCACCGTGACGACAATCGCCGTGAACCCCGCGGCTTCCGCACGCTGAAGAAAGCTTTTGGTCAGCTCGTGGTCTTTGGGCGGGTACAGTTGAAACCACTTCGGGTCGCCCCATGGCTTCCGCTACACTCTCCATGGCTACGCTGGACACGTTGCTGAGAATGTACGGAACCCCCAGCTTCGCCGCGACCCTCGCCGGAGCCAGCTCCCCGTCCGGATGCAGAATCGTATTGACGCCGATCGGCGCAAGCAGGAAAGGCACCGGAAACCGGGTACCGAACAGCGTAACCGACAGGTCGCGCTTGGAAATATCGCAGCAGACCCTTGGCCGGATGCAGTACTTCTGAAAAGCGTCCAGGTTTGCGCGGTGCGTATCTCCCCTCCCGCCGTTCCGTATACGTACCCGAACGCGGCGGCGGCAAGCATGCTTTTGGCCCGGTGCTCCCAGTCGTCAAACGATACCGGCAGCGACCTGGCGGCATCGTCTCCGCTTTGATATATGTCCATTTGTATGTCTTCACTATGCATCGTCATCGTTTCTTGGTTACCTCCGAGCTTCGCAGTAAAAGATTCCCTCTCCAGCTTTGACAAATGAGCGGAAAAATAGTCGCTTCCTCGATTACAACCTGGCGAAAGCCGTTTAGACGGCTGTCCCTTGGACAAACGTACAATCTTGTATGGCGTCCAAACCCCTGCCAGCATTTGGCCATACAATACAGCAGACCAGGAGGAAGGAGGTTGTATCTATGGGTTTTCCATTTGGTGGTTTTGGCGGTTTGGGTTGCGGCAACTGCGTCGGGGGGTTCACCAGCACAGCCGTTATCCTCGTACTCTTTATTCTCCTTGTGATTGTTGCGCGGTCCGTACTGGTATAATTACAGAATCGGCAGGCAGGGAGCTCAACTTTGAGGTTGGGCTCCTTTACTTTTGACCACCGCCCGTACATAAGCAGGGTCTAAGCAAACTTTTAACATTTCTCCGGGACCTTCTTGCAGTATAATGGACAAGACGAAACCTTAGAGTACGATGAAAAGAGCTGAAACACGATGAACGATCGGCACGATGAGGAAAGACGAGAACCCCTATACAGGGGAAAGCAAAAACCCAGGGCTCCGTGCTCGAGGTGCTAAGGGTATCCACTAAGCTGGGACTGACTTCCTTCGGCGGGCCCGTGGCGCATTTGGGTTATTTTCGGGATGAGTATGTAACGCGGAGAAAATGGCTGGATGAGAAAAGCTACGCCGATCTGGTCGCCCTGTGCCAGTTTCTCCCCGGCCCGGCCAGCGACCAGGTCGGCATCTCCATCGGCATGATGCGCGCCGGTTGGCTCGGCGGCCTGGCCTCCTGGATCGGATTTACGCCGCCTTCGGCCCTTGCGCTGATGATCTTTGCCCTTGCCCTTCGCGGCTATGATGCGGGGAACGCCGGCTGGCTGCACGGGCTCATGATCGTAGCCGTGGCCGTCGTGGCGCAAGCGGTCTGGGGGATGATGCGGACCCTGGCTCCCGACCGGATGCGGGGAACGATAGCGATCGCCGCGGCCATCCTTACGCTGGCCTGGCCCTCCGCCTACGGACAGATCATCCTTATCGCCGCGGCAGGGGCGTTCGGCAAGTTCTTTCTGCCGAACGGCGATGTGCCCGTAAAGCCGCAGTCGCAGTTCCCGATCAGCCGGGGCGCTGCGGCAGGGGCCTGGATTTTATTTTTCGGACTGCTTGCCGGGTCGCCGTTTCTGCGACAGATGTACCCTTCTCCCTGGCTTGCCTTGTTCGACAGCTTCTACCGGGTCGGGTCGCTCGTCTTCGGAGGGGGACACGTCGTTCTGCCCATGCTGCAGACTGAGGTTGTTCCCGCCGGCTGGATGACGGATGACCAGTTCCTGGCGGGCTATGGCGCGGCTCAGGCCGTGCCCGGACCCTTGTTCACCTTCTCCGCGTATTTGGGGACGGTCGCACACGGATGGGTCGGAGGCGCCGTAGCATTGATTGCGATGTTCCTGCCCTCCTTCCTGCTGGTCGCCGGATCGCTCCCTTATTGGGATGCTATTCGCAGCCGCCCGAACGCTTACGCCGTGCTGAAAGGCATCAACGCGGCCGTCGTCGGCATCCTGCTCGCCGCGCTGTATAACCCGGTCTGGACAAGCGCCGTTCATAGTCCTTACGATTTTGCCCTGGCTCTGGCCGCCTTCGGCCTGCTGATGCTGTGGAAGCCGCCGCCATGGGTCATCGTTCTTTTTCCGCCTTGGGCGGAACCGCGCTTTCCTTCCACTCTTAACGGCACGGCAAAAGGCCTTGATCCGGAGGCTCCCTCCGGGTCAAGGCCTTGCTCGTCATATGGCAAGCGACTCGCGAACCTCCTGCTCGGTCAGGGCGGAGAGCGCCTCCTCTCCCGGCCGGACAACTTGGTCGATCAAATCCTTCTTTCTCTGCTGGAGAACGTACATCTTCTCCTCCACCGTTCCTTGTGCGACAAGGCGGATGACCTGCACGACGTTCTTCTGCCCGATGCGGTACGCCCGGTCCTCCGCCTGCTGCTCTACAGCCGGATTCCACCACAGATCGTAGAGGATGACGGTATCCGCTCCGGTCAGGTTGAGTCCCGTACCGCCGGCCTTGAGCGAGGCGAGGAACAGCTCCCGCTCGCCTTCGTTGAACCGGCTGCACAGCTCCACACGCTCGGCCGCCGGGGTCTGGCCATCCAGGTAGAAGTAGGGTACACCCCGATACCCCAGTTCCCGCCCGATGAGGCCCAGCATTTCGGTAAACTGCGAGAAGAGCAGCATCCGCTTGCCCGAGCTCCGGCATTCCTCCACAATCTCCATCAGCTGCTCGAATTTACCGGAGCTTCCCTCATAGCCCTCTACGAACAGCGCCGGGTGGCAGCATATCTGCCGCAGACCGGGTCAGGCCGGCCAGTATTCGGATCCGGCTTCTGTCATAGCCGTTCTGGCTCAGATGCTTCAGCGTTTCCTGCTGCAGCTTGGCGAGATAGGCGACATACAGCTTCTTCTGATCGGGCAGCGGCTCGGAGGCCTGCAGCGTTTCAATCTTCTCCGGCGGCTCCTTCAGCACATCGGTCTTCAGCCGCCGGAGCAGGAACGGCCGGGCGCGCTTGGCCACCGTTTCCCGGGAAAGCTCGTTGAACGCCTTCCTGCCCGGGAACAGCCCCGGGAATACGACGTCGAAGATCGACCAGAGCTCCTCCAGCTTGTTCTCCACGGGCGTGCCGGTGAGGGCGAACCGGTAGCGGGCCTGAATCTGCTTCACCGCCTGCGCCGTCTGGGTGGCATAGTTCTTGAAGGCCTGGGCCTCGTCCAGAATGAGGGTGTGGAAGGCCAGTCCTGCGTAGAGCTCCAGATCTCTGCGCAGCAGCGCGGGTAAGAGGTGATGATCACATCCGCCCGGGAAGCCTCCTTGAGCAGACGGCTCCGCTCCGCCTTGCTTGCCGTCCGGAATCACCGTCTGCAGCTCGGGAGCGAATTTCCTCAGCTCATTGCGCCAGTTATAGACGACGGACGCGGGACAGACGATCAGCGCCGGTCGCTCGCGGTCGCGGATCTCGGCCAGCTCGGAGACGAGGAAGGCGATGCTCTGCACCGTCTTGCCGAGCCCCATATCGTCCGCCAGAATGCCTCCGAACCGGTAATGGGCCAGCGTCTTGAGCCATTGAAACCCGTACGACTGGTAATCGCGAAGCACCGGAGCCAGACTCGGCGGCACGGCAAAATCCAGGTGGTCCGGGTTCCGCATATGCCCCAGAAGAAGGCGGAGCGATTTCCCCAGCCTGACGGCATTGCCCTGCCGCTCCGCCTCGATCAGATGCAGCCCGCGAATCACCGGAAGGCGAAGCTGTGCCCCTGCAGGTCCCCCTGGCGGATGCCCACTTCGTTCATGAAGCGGATCAGCTCTTGAAACTCCGTCGTTTCCAGAGGCATTAACGCCCCGTTCGGCAGACGGTGGTATCTGCGTTTTTCCTCCAGCGATTTGATCAGCCCGCGAACGGCCGATTCGGGAATTCCGTCGATATCGAACCGGACTTCGAGCCAATCGGTCCGCTCGTCCACATCCACCGATACCTTCGGCGGAGTAAATCCGGTATGAAGCCTAACCTTGACCGCAGAAGTGGCGTACACCTTGAGCAGCTTCTCCAGCTTAGGGATGACATGATACAGAAATTCATATTCCGCTTCCTCGTCATCCATCAGATAGCCGCTTTCCGTCCGGACGAACGGACACTGCTCCATCAGCTCCAGAATTTGCGCCTCCCGCTCCCTTTCCCGCACAAGGATACGGCCTTCGCCGCGTCTCGGACCGCCCTCCTCCAGCGGATTGATGACGATATCGCCGTATTGGAACTCCAGTCCCGCCAGCGACCGGTCCCTCACCCGGTCCAGATACAGCCTGGCGTTCAGCGGTCGCCGCATCATACGCTCGGATAAGTCCTGCGACATGCGGACGCTGCCCAGCTTCATCAGACCGGGGACCACCTTGTCCAGAAAAGGCTCCATTTGCTCCGGCGAAATCCGGATCCGGTCCTTGCGGGATGCCTCGAACATCCGCTTCAGCTCGGCCAGACGCCGGAAGCTGCCCTCCTGCAGCTTCACCAGCTTGCCCTCGGATAAGACAAGCCCGTACGGCTCCATCGCGATCATGGGGGCCAGCCCCTGAACATCCATCCGGTAGTCGCCGTCATCCTCCCGGTCCAATTCAAAGCGCAACGGAAGCGGCTCGTCCGACATACCGATGCCATCCGAGACGAGTCCGTTCTGCTCCAGCTTGACCGCAGGAGCCTCCATCAGCGCCGGAAGCAGCTTCTCCCATGCAGCGGGAGGGATGAGCAGCATCCGGTCGCCGAGCATCCGCTGCATGCCCGAGGCTTCGCGGAACAGCGTTTCGCCCTGCAACATTTCGATCAGCCGCTGAATGACCGCACCGTCTTCCCGTCCGAAGCGGTGAAGCTCCGGATCGTAAGTGAAATTCCTCGATACCACGACGGCGTCTCCCCGGCTGATCCCGTCCAGAAACGGCCTTAGCTTCTGCACGGCATACAGCCGCTTAGGCCCTGTCCTTAGTTCCATGCCGAACATGTGCTGCCGGTTGCCGTACGGTACCGCTTTGCAGGTAAATTCGACCTCAAGCGCCTGCCTGGTATCCAGAATGTACCGGTTGACGGCCGGTCGCTGCGGCTGATCGCTGAACAGCCCCAGGAGGCCGCTCGCCAGCTCGAAGTCGCCCGCCGTATCCCCAGCTTCCTCCGGCTCCTCGCCCCCTTCCGAAGAACGGGTCAACGGGCTCTCCGTTCGCTGAAGCTCCCGGATCTGCAGCAGCACTGCGGCGATATGCTTGCAGTATTGGTTATAGGAAGGAAGCGCCGGGCAGGTGCACGCCGCATCCACCTGCCGGTCCGGCCCGAGCTTGAGCGTCACCCGGTCGCCGCCTTTTTCCCGGATCTCGGCTTCAAAGACCGATTGGCCCGGATCGCAGTGCGTGATCGCCACTTTGCCCGCCCGGACGTAAGATGCTCCCTTGTCATAAGCGATCTTGCCGCAAAGCGACTTGATGATCTGCTCCGTCAAACGTAAGCTCATGACCCGCTCCTTTCTTTAAACAATTGGAGCTCCCGCCCCGTAATAGTTCAAGACCACTTGCCGAAATTCCTGAGCGACCCGTGATATGTAACGATTTTTGTTCCAGAATAAAGCGATCTCGATGACCAGTTGCCGGTCCTCTACTTGGAGATAGCGGACAGGCTCCTGCGAATTCATTGCCGTGCTAGGTATGAAGGCAATGCCGACTCCCGCTTCCACAAGGGCGGTTAGCCTGGCGGGCTCATTTCCCTCATAGACATAGCTTGGTACGAATCCGGCCGATTCGCATACGGAATCGATCCAATCGCGGGCACGGTAGCCTTTCTTCATACCGACAAACCATTCATTCTTAAGCTCCGTCAAAGAAACGCTGCTGCGTTCTGCCAGAGGATGCCCCTTGGGAACGGCTATAAGTACGGGGGTGCTGAGCACGACTTGACATTCAATGTCGTCCTCATGGACCGGAGGCGAGGATAAACCGAAGTCGACGTCGCCTCGCTGAAGAAGCGTAATCATTTCCTGCGTCGTCAGCATTTGCACATGAAAATGGATATTCGGGTATTTTATCCGAAATTCACCCAGGATATTGGGCGACGCGCTGAAGTTTGTCACCGCCAATTCAATCGTGCCATAGTCCAGGTTGTTCAAATCGTTAATCTCCTGTTTCCCCTGCTCCAATTCGAACAAAGCCCTTTCCGCACGCCGAAGGAATCTGCTTCCGTACTCATTCAGCCGCAGCTTCCTCCCTGTCCGATCGAATAGAGGGACTCCCAGATCCTCTTCCAGACGCGCGATGGTTTTGCTTAGCGACGATTGCGTCACGTGCAGACTTCGCGCGGCTTCGGTCATATGCTCCAACCGAGCCACCGCGAGAAAATATTGAAGTTGAAGAAGCTCCATCCCGCCCCTCCTTTCATTCCTTCAAGTCAATGACATCATAGCATAAAATACGTTGGAGTAAATATTCGTTTTCAAGTACGATGACTTCAAGACATTGTGAGAGGGGACTTGCAAATGAATGCTCAAAGCAGGTGGTTGATGATTTCCGTGGGACTTGGGATCCTCATCAATCCGTTAAATTCTTCGATGGTTTCCGTTGCCATCCCCAGATTGCAGCAGGTGTTCCAGCTTGACTTTACCGTGGTTTCCTGGATTATTTTCACCTTTTACATTGCAAGTGCGGTCGCTCAACCCGTCATGGGCAAGTCCAGCGATTTATTCGGCCGCCGAAAAATATTTCTTACCGGGCTTGTTGTCTCCTTTGCTGCATCACTCGCGGCTCCGTTCTCACCGAGCTTCGGGTGGCTTATCGTGTTCCGCATTGTGCAATCCATCGGAACGAGCATGATGATTGCAGTCGGGCTGGCCATTGTTCGGATTCACATTAACGAGAAACAAGCGACTGCCATCTCCGTCTTGACCCTCTTTATATCCGGAGCGGCGACCATCGGACCTTTTATAGGCGGGGTTTTGATCTCCTTGTGGGATTGGCCCGCAATTTTTTTCGTCAACATTCCGTTCGTGACGGCAAGCCTTCTGTTTGCATGGAGGATCATTCCCAAGGATGAGCCGCCACAATCCGGCGAAGACGGCATGTCCTTTCGCAGGTGGCTGAATCGGATCGATGCACCTGGGGTTCTGCTGTTCACAGCAGGGCTGGTCGCCCTGCTCGTCTGCTTATTGTCAGCCAAATCATCCGGGCAAATCTCGCTCTTGCATGTTTTTGTCGGGCTGTTCGGCCTTGTACTGCTTGCAGCTTTCGTATGGCATGAGCTAAAAGCGGCGTCACCCTTTATTCCTTTGCGCACATTCGCCGAATATCCTGCGCTGACTTGGGTCAATGTCGAATTCATGGTCGTCAACGTGTTTTATTACGCTCTCCTCTTCGGAATTCCGTCCTACTTGCAAACGGTGCGCCATATCAGCGAGTTCCATACGGGAATGCTTATGCTGAGCTTAGGCTTATGCTCTCTGGGGACCTCTCCGCTGGCAGGACGCTGGATCGATCGATCGGGACCGCGGCCGGCATTGCTCCTGTCCGCAAGCTTAATGTCTCTCGGGTCCGTGTGGATGGCGGCATGGAGTGAAACCTCTCCGGTTATCGGGGTATGCTTGGCCTTAGCCGTGTTCGGCGTCAGCAACGGGCTGAACAATGTCGGCATGCAAGCGGCCTTTTTCCAAACCGCTCCCAAAGAAATCATCGGTGTAGCCTCTGGAATATTTAGTATGTCAAGATACCTGGGAGCCATTCTTTCATCGCTGCTGATAGGCGTCGTCATGGGCGGTACATTCAGCTTCGCGGGGTTCCGGCCGCTTGGTATGATCCTTGCCGTTATTGCTTTGTTCCTGGTATTCATGATCCGGAGACGCCGGAATTCAGATCAGCAGATAGACGCTGCGCAGGAATTGTGACCGTAATAGCCGAAAAGCGTATCGAAGGAGTCCCCCTCCCTCGGTACGCCTTTTGAGCATTCCGTGTTTCGTTTGCGGTTTTACGCTGGATTCGTATGCTTTGCCGGTAACAACATCTTTAAAAAAACTTTCCCATGCCTCTTCCCTGGCCCTATGTTACATTGTAGCCAAGGCTTCTGCCGAACTTCCATACAGGGAGGCATCAACGAGCTATGGGCATCTGCTTCATCCGTATTCGGTAATGTGAGGTACAGAACATGTATTCCCTTCCTTTCAACGCACAAGGTCGGGTTTATTTGCGCTGTGCCTTTTTCATTCCCAAATACGAATGAATGAGGTGCTTTTTTGTGTCCAAATCGAATAGAACCCGGCAAGACAACGTGAACTTCCCCGGTCAGCATCTGCTGGTCGATAAGCATTTGATCCGCGAGCTCGTCGGCTTGGCCCGGCTCAAGCCCGGAGATACGGTCCTCGATCTGGGTGCCGGAACCGGCGCCCTAACCTTGCCTTTGGCCGAGCAGGGAGCGAAGGTACTCGCTGTCGAGAAGGATCCGGCGCTTGCCGGAAAGCTGCTTGAGAAAATTCGACAATCCTCCAACACCCGGCTGATTCAAAAGGATATCCTCGGTATGACTTTCCCGAAGGAGCCGTTCTGCGTCGTGGCGAATATTCCTTACTCCATTACCACCCCGATCCTGGGGAAGCTGCTCGATCAGCCGAATACGCCTTTCCGCCGGGCCGTGCTTCTGGTGGAGCTGGGGGCCGCGAGACGTTTTACCGCAGACCCGATCCGAAGCCCGCGCATTCTGAAATGGCGAATGTGGTTCGATCTGACCATTAAGCGGTCCGTACCGCCCGGTCGCTTCTCGCCGCCTCCCCGCGTCGATTCGGCCGTACTACTCGTAAGTAGGAAAAATAACCCGATACTGCCTGTTCAGCATCATGCGCGGTTTGCGGCACTTGCGGAATACGGGCTCAGGAACCCGCAGCTTCCCGTATTCGAAGCCTTAGGGCGCATCTTTACCCCGCCTCAATTGGCGCGCATGGCAAGGGACCTGAAGCTCGACCGCGACCAGCCTGCCGGTACCTTGAACGAGCGGCAGTGGGCCGGCGCTTTCCTGACCATGCTGAAGCATGTTGAGCCATACCGGTGGCCGAAGGGCCCCGTGCGGCGATAGCGTTATCGGTAATAAAAACGGCGACCTTCCGTGACATCGAGAAAATTCATCCCCGGACAGCACAAGGGAAGCCCGCATCCTAACGGATATGCGGGCTTCTCGGTTAGAGCTATCATTTCCCGGAAGGAGACCAAGAGGTCTCCGAATTATGCCGAAGTTTCAACGGCCGGTCGCTGCGGTTCAAAGGGGATGTCCCCTTTGAGGACTTTTTCCGCACGACCGGTGTCCAGGAGGTTTTCCCATTTGGCGACAACAAACGCTGCGACGGCGTAGCCGATAATGTTCACCGTCGTACGGTAGTTCCCCATAAAACGGTCCGGGGCGAGCATCAGAGCAACCGCGGCCACCGGAATCGAACCCGTCGCAGCCGCCGTCGCCGATAAAGCAACGAATGCGGAGCCCGGGATGCCCGCCATCCCCTTGGAAGTCAGAAGCAGGATGCCCAGCATCACAAGCTGATCGCCTATTCCAAGTTCAATGCCGGTCGCTTGGGCAAGAAACACCAAGGCTAGAGAGAGATAGATCGACGCGCCGTCCAAATTGAACGAATAGCCGGTCGGTACGACCAGGCCCACCACCGCACGGTCGCATCCGGCACGCTCAAGTTTGTCCATAAGCTGCGGCATGATGGCTTCGGAGGAACCCGTTGCGAATGCAAACATGATCTCCTCGCGAACGTAACGAATGAGCCTCCAAAGACTAAGACCAAGAAATACCCTCATGATTACCGCGAGTACAAGGAGGAAAACAAGACAAGCGATCGTCATCGCGGCGAATAGCTTGCCGAACGATAAGAGCATGTTCACTCCATATTGACTGACTGCGAAAGCCATGGCTCCGAACGTCGCGATCGTTGTTAGCTTCATAATATAGCCGATGATCTGGAACATGACTTTATTAAAATGCTCCAGAAACCCGAGAATAACCTCCGAAGTGCGTCCACCCACATGGACAACCGCAAAACCGAACAAGCAGGAAACCAGCAATACCTGCAGCATAGTGTTGTTCGCAAATGCAGCGACGGCACTGTCCGGGATCATGTTAAGGAAAAATTGCGCTTCACTCGGAAGCTTGCTTCCCTTGGTCTGGGCGTCGATATCCGATACCTTGAGCGTAGAGGGATCGACATGCATTCCGGTTCCGGGACTGCTCAGGTTCGCTGTAATCATACCGATGATCAAGGCCAGGGTGGTAATGATCTCGAAGTAGAGGAGCGTTTTCCCGCCGATCCTGCCGATCGTTTTAATGTTGCCGATCTTGGCGATACCCACCACGACGACACCAAAGACAAGGGGCGAAATGATCATCTTAATCAATTTAATAAAACCGTCGCCAAGCGGTTTGAGTGCTATGCCAACCGAAGGCCACAAGCGACCGACCAGAATACCGGCCGCGATGGAGAGCATGATTTGAAAGAAAAGTCCTTTATAAAAAGGCTTCCTCTCCTTGGCTAATGCTTGTTTCATATTCGTCATTTACCTCCTTTGATATGTTATAATTTATAACATTATACGTTTTGTTTAGTTACATATTATCTTTCGTACCCCTTTATTTCAATATTCGTTTTATCTAAAATTGCACTTTACTATTGTTCATAGTAACCAAGGTTCACATAGCCAAGAGAGCATTACGGCAACCGGCATAAAATGAAGATGATTATTATCCGCTTCTCTTTTCTAAAAAACACAAAAAACCGCCTGCTTTCAGGCGGTTCAGAGTGACGCGAAGCCCGGATATGCGAAAAATGCCAAAGGTGGTAGGTGGGGTATCCCCCGCAGGAGCGATAGCGCCCGCCTTTGTTATCGGATAATGACCGCTGCATAGCGAATCAATTGAAAATTTTCCGATAACAACAGCGGCCGGAGGGGATACCCCACTGGAGCACCAAATTTTCTTCTTATTCCACGGGTTTCCGGACAAGCTCAGACCCCCTGAAAAGCAGGCGGTTCACCATACTACCATCCGATAGCAAGACCGTCTCCTCGCGGATCAGCCGCGCCGCTAAGAAGCCCGTTCTCATCGATCTGGATTCCTTGGGCCTGCCCCATGATGCCATCCCAGGCCTGTACCAGCTCTACCTGATGCCCCCACTCTTCCAGCCGGGCGGCGACGGCGACCGACGCCAGCTCCCGGTTCTCCAGCTTGAGTGCATCGCTCGATTGCCCCCAAGTTCTACCATAGACCCAGCGCGGCAAGGCGATGGCCTCCTGGATGCTGCAGCCGTAATCGAGTACGCCGGTAAGGAGGGACAATGAGGTTTGCGGTCGCCCCTCCCCGCCTTGCGTGCCGAGCAGCAAGCAGGGCTTCTCCCCGCGCAGCACCATGGAAGGCATTAAGGTATGGAAGGTGCGTTTGCCCGGCTGCAGGACATTGGGATGCCGCTCATCGAGCGAAAAATAGGAGCCCCGGTTCTGGAATAGAACGCCCGTCCCCTCCGGAACATAGGCGGAACCAAAATCATAATAAAGGCTTTGGATAAAAGAGACCGCATTCCCCTCTTCGTCAACCACAGCGGCATAAGCCGTATCCTGACCCATAGGCGTGGATACAAAGTCCGCCGCCTTCATAGCCCCTTGCGGCAACTGCCCGATTTGCTGCTTGGCCCATTCCTTGGACAGCAACTGCTCCAATGGGATATGGGCGAAATCCGGATCCGTCAAATACAGATCCCTGTAATGAAAGGCTTTCTTAACCACTTCCGTTACTACATGATAAAATTCCGCCGAATTCCGCTTCACCTTCGACAACTCGTAATGCTCCAGCATATTGAGCATCATGAGCAGCGAAAAGCCTTGCGAGTTCGGCGGCATTTGGCAGACCCGGGTGCCTTTGTACAGCGTCGATACCGGCTCAACCCAATCGCTTCGATGGGATAGAAAATCCTCTTTCGTCAGAAGGCCGCCATCCGCTTGAATGGCTCGAACCATAGCCTCCATCAGCTCTCCCCGGTAAAAAGCATCCTTTCCGTCCTTCATCAGCATACGAAGCGTCGCCGCCAAATCGGTCTGAACCAGACGCGATCCCTCGGTTAACAGCCGCCCCCGGTCCAGAAACACGTCCGAAAGCGTCTTGTTCCGCTTAATCCATGACTCATCCCTGCACATCCAGCGATACAAATCTCTGGAAACCGGGAATCCGCGCTCCGCATAATCCGCCGCCGCCGAAAGAAGCTCGGACCAAGGCAATCGGCCGAACCGGGACCAGAGCTCCCACCAGGCATCGACCATTCCCGGTACGGTCACGGCGCTCTCCACGCCGCGGTCGGGAATACGCTGCAATCCCTTCTCCTTATATACGCCGATATTCGCCTGCCGGCCGGAGCGTCCGCTTCCGTTCAGCCCCATAACCCTCCGGTCCTTGGCGGTATACGCCAGGAAGAAGCAGTCTCCTCCGATCCCCGTCATGTGCGGATATACCACCGCCAGCGCCGCACTGACGGCGACCGCCGCATCAAAGGCGTTGCCACCCTTTTGCAGGATAGAGCTTCCGACGGCGCTGGCCAAATAATGTGGGGAGGTCACCATGGCCCGGTAGCCCGTAGGCATTACGTTATTCATAACCCCTCCTCCTCGCTCAGGTAAACCCGCAGTGCCGCCTGGACACCCGCCGAGGCATGAACCGGCGCCTGAACATAAGTCAGAACCGCTTCGAGGGCGCCCAGCAAATGGAGCACATTTCTCTTCCTGCAGCTGTATCCCATCGTACCGATCCGCCAAATTTTCCCCTTCAACGGACCGAACGAGCTTGCAATTTCAATCCCGAACTGCTGCAGAAGCATGCTTCTTACCGCTTCCCCGTCGACGCCATCTGGAATGCTAACGCAGGTAACCATCGGCATTTTGCATGCCGGGTTTCCGTACAGCTCGAGGCCCATGCCTTGGAGCCCCGATACCAAAGCCCTCTCATGCAGCAGATGCCTCGCAAACCGGGCCTCCAGGCCTTCCTCCAGCACGATCCTCAGCCCTTCACGCAAGGCGTAAAGCATAGACGTCGCTTCGGTATGATGATTCAGCCGGGCCGGGCTCCAATAGTCCTGCAGCTGGCTCAAATCCAAATAATTGCTCCGGATGGCCACACCATCCGTCTCCACCTTGGACAGCGGATCGCGCAGCCCCCTCTCGATCTTCTTCCTCCGGGCGATCTTGGCTTCCGCACGGCTGTTATAGGTAACCGGCGCCATTCCCGACGGGATGGAGAGACATTTTTGCGTGCCTCCGATCACCGCATCCAGCATCCAGGCATCCACCTCGACAGGGGTCCCCCCTATCGTCGCCACCGCATCCACGACCAGCAGCACGTCCAGCTCCCTGCAGGCCCTGCCGATCTCCTCAAGCGGCTGCATCCGGCCTGTCGAGGTTTCCCCGTGGACCATAGCCACGATCTGCGGCTTTTCCCGATGAATGGCGTGAATCACTTCCTCCGGATCGAACACACTTCCCCATTCGGTCTCGATGGTCGCCACCACGGCGCCGCACCGCTCCGCAATTTCCGTGAGCAGATGGCCGAACCGCCCGAAGATCGGGATCAGCACTTTATCCCCGGGCTCGATCAGGCTTGTGAGTACCGCTTCGATTCCTGAACGGGAGGTACCGTCTACAGGATAAGCCCATGTATTGCCGGTTTGAAAGAGACGGCGAAGCATCTCCATCGTTTCATTCATCAAATCTGTAAATTCGGGATCGAACTGACCCAATATGGGAAACGACATCGCCCGCAGCACCCTGGGATCCGCTTCCACGGGGCCCGGTGTCATAATCGTGCGCTGGGACGGCGACAAGTCGCGGTATATCTTCATGATTCTTCCTCCTCATAGCCCAAAGAATAAAGCAGTTCAATAAGCACCGCTACACCGGCGGCCAATTCCTCCGCGGACGTATACTCCAGGGGCGAATGACTGATCCCCTTGCTGCTGGGAACGAAGATAAGGGCCGAGGGATAGCAGGGCTGAAACATCTGGACATCGTGACCGGCGCCGCTCGGCATTTGCAGCCAATCGATACCCAGCTTCCCGCAGATCCGCTTAACCCTGCCCCGTAAGCCTTCATCCATCGCTACCGGAGACGCATCCATCCACAGCTCGTGATGCAGCGCAAGGCCCTGCCGCCCGGCAATCTCCATGAATTCGGCTAAGAACCGTTCGCAAAAGGACTTCAGCACCTCCTCGTTCGGATGACGGATATCCGCCGTAAAGGTAACCTTCCCCGGGATCACATTGGCTACATTGGGCTCAACCTCGATCCGGCCTACGGTCGCAACCATTGGTTCCCCTCATCCTGCGCGGCGTTCAGAAGGCGGCGAATCATCTCGCTGGCCCCGCCGACCGCATCCTTGCGCCATATCATCGGCGTCGTTCCGGCATGATTGGCCTCTCCCGTCACCTGAAACGTGTAACGTCTTTGGCCTACGATGGCATCCACGATTCCAATCGGTTTGTTCTTTCGCTCCAGCACAATCCCCTGCTCCACATGGAGTTCAATAAAAGCGGCGATATCGTCCCGGCGGCTGTCCCGGTAAGTGCCTTTGCCAAAACCGCACTTCTTCATAGCTTCCTCGAACGGCACACCATCTCCGTCGGTCATTTCCGCGATTTGCTCGAAGCCTCTGCTTCCCGTGATGCTTCCCGAACCCCAGTAAGTCATCGGAAACCGGTCGCCTTCCTCTTCACAAAGTGAGATCGCCTCCAGGCTTCTCTTCGGCGTGCCGAAATGCCGCTTCAAATACTTCAGAGCAACCATCCCTGCAGCAATACCGAAAGCACCGTCATACAAGCCGCCGTTTTTAACCGTGTCGATATGTGAGCCGGTCAATACGGCCTTCTTGCCTCGATCGGATCCCTCGAGTCTCCCGAACAAATTGCCCACTTGATCAAAGGAGGCGCTCATCCCCCACTGCTCCATCTTTAGAGCGAGCGCGCGCTGCGCCCGAAGCCAGTCCTCGGAGTATAACAGGCGGGTGACCCCGCCATGCTCCTGCTTGCCGTAGGAAGCCATCCAGAAGAGGAGCTCCTCCGTCTCTTTGGCGAGATCAGCGATATTTAGACCGCGCCGAGCGGCGAGAAATCCACTCCGTTCCCCATATCCGCACCCCCGCAAATGAAATGTCATTTTTTATTACATAACCAAAATTGCAATACCGTATTGCTATTATATTGCGTTCAGTCAGGCAAGTCATTGTTCAACTTAACCAATATATCTTCATCATTTTAGTCAAATGATCCTAAATCTCATTTACCTCCTGCCGCATGTATGATATATTATGTTAGAAAACATACCATCATCTTGATCGGGAGTGGATATCGATGCTATTGGCGGATCTTTTAAAAACCCCCTGCTATTCCAAAGCTAAAATTGTTTCGGGTGAACAAGGTCTGAGCCGCAAGGTCCATTCGGTCAATATGATGGACGCCCCGGATATCATCGATTTTTTGAAGCCGCAGGAGCTGCTTCTGACTACGGCTTATGTCATAAAGGACCGGCCGGAGGAGCTGGAAAGCCTGGTAAGCCAAATGGCAAAGGTCGGATGCGCAGGCCTCGCCATTAAGACGAAGCGCTTCCTGGCCGAAATTCCCCGCCAAGTAGCGGACCTCTCCAACCGGTTGAACTTTCCGATCATCGAGCTTCCCCTCGACCTGTCGCTGGGGAAATCATCAACGAATCGTTAGACTATATTCTGGAGAAACGAACGGACGAGCTTCGATACGCCTTGGACAGCCATAGGCATTTTACAAGCATTGTCCTGGAAGGAAAGAGCATTCCGGAAATCGTTCAGGAGCTCGCCAAGCTGTCAGGCTTCCCGGCCATGCTTCTGGGTCCCGAGCTTAGCCCCGTTTCTTTGTCCCGCCACTTTCGCAAGCCCAGCAGCAAGACCCTGGCCGCTGTTCAGGACGCGATCAGGCGGTCGCCCCCGGCCCAATCCAAGTTTTCCTTTTGTTTGTCGGCCGATGCGGAGTTCCCCTATCACCATGTAATGGTTTACCCGATCCTACCCTATCAGCCTCAGGGCTATCTGGTTTCATTAATCGAACAAGAGCATTACCACGACCTTCCTTTGCTTGCCATGGAGCAGGCCGCTAATGTCATCAGCTTCGAAATATTGAAGCAGCAAGCGGTGAAGGAAAGGTCTCGAAGGTATAAGAACGAATTTTTCTCAGACTTGATGGAAGGATTCGTAACCTCGGAGCAGGAGGTCCTTCATCGGGGAAAAAGGTACGGCTTAACCGGGCGCAGACCCTACGTTATGTATCGTCGCCAAAAAGACGCTTCCCCGGCATGTCCGCCCAGGCCCTCACGCCCGAAGATGATCGTTTTTCGGAGCGCGAAGATCTCTACCGGTCGCTGAAAAAGGAGCTTACCGACAGCGGATGGCCCTTTGTGATTTTTACCAAGAACGACTTATTCGTCTTCCTCCTCGGCTCGAATGCGAACGGCTCCTCGGCGCCGGCTATGAATCCGAGGCTTGCCGAAGGTTTGAGCCGGATCACCGAGAAGATTCATGCCCAGACCGGACTTGCGATTTCCTTCGGGGTAGGCAATCCGGTAGAGAAGCTCCTGGACCTGCCCGTTTCTTACAAGGAAGCGTTGGACGCCCTGCAAACCGGTTATCACAGCAATAAACAGAGGTTCGTTCAATTCTATCACATCAAGGAGATCACGGACCTGCTAAGAATGGTTCCTGCGGAGGAGTTAAGAAAATTTTATACCGGGACCTTCAAGGAGCTGTATACGCTGGAAGAAAAAGAACGAAAAGAGCTCATCAAAACACTTATGACCTTTTACGAAAACCATTGCCAGATCGCAGAAACCGCCAAACAGCTGTATGTTCACCGCAATACCGTCATCTACCGGCTGGAGAAGTGCGTTCAATTAACCGGCCGGAACCTTCGTTCTTCCAGCGACAGCCTCCGTTTCCGGATCGCCAATCTTATCGAACCGTTATTAAAATGAACAGCCTCCCTAAGATGAACATATCCCGCTGTACAAAACAAAAAACGGCAACAGGACAATCCCCCGTTGCCGTTGGCTTATAAATCTAACCTTACTCTTCCTAAGACAGGAATACCCCGCCATAGACGAAAGCGGCGACGATAACGAACGCCGGATGAACTTTCCGTATTTGCATCAGGTAAAAGGACACCAGCGCAATCCCCGCGAATTGTAGAATGCCGATCGCGAGCACCGAATCCCGGGAGCCGCTCCACGTCACCATCACCATCATGATCGCAATCACCGGCTGCACGAGCAGGGTCATGCCTTTGATGCTCGGCGACTGCTTATACTTCTGCAGCAGATTGATTAGAATGATCAGCGCGACGGCGGAAGGGACGACCGTAGCCGCCACGGCCAGGATGACGCCGACCCAGCCGGCGACTTCGTACCCCGCATAAGCGGCGATCTTGGTCGCGATCGGTCCGGGAAGGGCGTTGCCCAGCGCCAGCATGTTGGAGAACTCGAAGTTCGACAGCCAGCTGTGATTCGTAACGATTTCCCTGTACATCAGGGGAATGGAGGAGGGCCCTCCGCCGTAGCCGAATACATTAGCCAGAAAAAAGCTGATCACCAGCTTCAACCACTCCATGTCGAACGCTCTCCTTCCTTATGCCGCTTCGACTTGAGCAGCTGAACGAACCGGTGGTGAAACGCCCCGTACAGCAGAAACAGCAGAATGACCACCGCCGGATGAACGGCCAGCACCTGAAGCAGCAGGAAGGACCCGGCCAGGGCGGCGGCGCCCGCGTACCAGCCCAGTCCTTTCAGCGCCTTCTCCCCGAATTCGTAAGCCATTACGCCCAGCATGACGGCGACGACCGGCACAACCGCTGCGATCATCCCCTTGATCACTTTCGAGGTGCTGAAGAAGGTGATGAAGGAATACAGCGCCACCATCGCCACACAGGTTGGAGCGATATGCGCTATAATGCCAAGGGCGCGCCCCGCCAGCCCTTCTGGCGGTATCCGAGGTACGCCGCCAGCTTGGTGGCGATCGGTCCCGGAAGCGTATTGGCGATGGCCAGCACCTCCCCGAATTCATCGTCTTTCATCCAGCCGTAACGGGTAACCGCTTCGTAGCGGATGAGCGGTACGATGGACGGGCCGCCGCCGTAACCGAGAATGCCGGTCCGGAACATGGCGGCTGTGATTTCCCAGTATGTATTGTTCATCGCTTGTCTCCCCTTCTCCCGGAATGCCTCACAGCCTCATACCCATCCGGCTTTTGTACCGCTTGATCAAGATCTGGCAGTCCACGCTCGTGATGCCTTCCAGATTGTACAGCTTGTTTTGCAGGAAAGCCTCCATCTCCTGATTGCTGGCAAACAGGCCGTGCATATGCAGCTTGCTGGGTCCCGACATATGGTACAGGCTCGTCACCTCCGGCTCCTCCGCCAGTCGGTCCGCGACCGCCATCAGATGCTTCGGCTCCACCTCTACATTAAAGAATGCGGATACGGTAATGCCCAGCTTCTCGGGGTTCACGATACAGGCGAAGCGCTCAATAACGCCGCTTTCCACCAGCGCTTGGATGCGATTCTGCACCGCCACCCGCGACAGTCCGACTGCGCTTGCAAGCTCGGTGTAAGACGCTCGGCTGTTGGCATTCAGCAGGGCGATCAGCCTGCGGTCGATCTCATCGACACCATTGGCCGGGCCGATCGAATCTTTCGGTTTGTCCATGCTTTCCTCCAATCATCAATCAACATAACGAAATTTTATTTCCAATAATACTTTCTATATGTAATCAATTTATAATATTTGATTTCGTTTTTCAATATGTTTCTCACTTTTATTTTCTCCATGAAATAGGAAATAGACCGGATGCAACGGAATTTATAAATTATAATTAATATTCGTGATACATATTGTATTGTTATCACCTTGATGATACAATTCGTTTTGTCGGAAATACCCGCTCCGATCCTCAGCACCTAACAAGTCAGCAATGTCAACCTGCTCCCCTGCTTCCTCGCTGTGAATCCTTTCATTCGCATGCATGTCTTACGACAACTTGTCCCAGCCCTTCGGAAGTAAGAACGAGCCGAGATGAATACCGGCGCCCCAAACGCCCGCCATTCAGGAACCTGCCACATCGATTACCCTAAAGTCGCTGCTGTGCCGTTCTTCGGTCAACAGTTCTGTTTTCGTACGTCCATTTGACCGGAATGCTGCCGGCAAGCATGATTTTGCAAAGGAGTGAAGACTTATGTAGAACATAGCGGAGGCTGAGATCGGGGTAAGGACATTCTTTAATTTTAGGAGGAACATCCGTGAAGGTACGAAAGTCCATAGCGAAAAAATCCATTACGCTTTTATTATCCTCGTTCATGAGCGTTGTGTCGCTGCTCCCATCCGTCTCACTGGCGGAAAAGGCGGAGCCGGCGGCCAAGGAAACCCCGTTCCCGCCGAGCGCCAATACGTTCAGCGCGCTGGCTCTTCCGAACGGTCAAATCGGAAACGAGCACATCAAGGCCCAGATCGACGGTTACGGAAGATTCAATATGGGTATCAAGGACCTGGGATCCGCGGATCACTGGTACAATATTATTTACAGCTGGCCTTCCGCCCCTGGCACCTCTTTTACAACGGTTAAGGTAGATGGTATGGATCAGGTGTACGGCAATAACGCAGCCTTTACTACCCCGCCTTGGAATGTGGATGATACCACAAATGAGGCGGTATGGAAAACCGGCGATATCTCCGTAAAACAAGTGCTGCAAACGGCGCTAAACCCGGCTACCGGGATTCCGGACGCGGTCAAGGTCCGCTATACGATGACCAATACCGGGACCCAGAACCATGAAGTGGGCCTGCGCATGATGATCGATACGATGGTGAACGGCAACGACTCGGCTCCATTTAAAGTGCCTACGGCAACCGGGATCGAATCCGTGAATTATGAGAAGAACTATATCGGCGACCAGGTCCCCGCCTTCTGGCAGGCTTTCCAGGACTTTAACGCTCCCGACATCAGCTCCCAGTACACCATGAAAGGCGACGACGCCACAGGGCCCGACCGGTTTACGATTGCCAATTGGAACAGCATCCGGAACACACTTTGGGATTATGCGATAACCGAAAACAGGCAAACCGGAGACAGCGCCGTAGGCATGTGGTGGAATCCGAAGACGCTGGCGCCTGGCGAAACCCGAACCATCACGACTTACTACGGCAGACCCGGTGTAGGCGGGAACCAGACCCTGGTGCTGAGCGGCAGACAGCGGCTGTCCTATCCGGAATGGTCGACATCTCCGATGAATTTGATCGCTTATATCAATAACAATCTGGGAAGCACACTTACGGGTGTAACGGTGAAAGTGGTACCTGGACCGGGACTCAGCCTGGTGGACAATGATGCCGTCCATTCAGTCGGCAATCTCCCTGTCGGAACGAATGCCCAGACGACCTGGCGGGTGAAGCCTACGGCCGAAGGGGTTCATGAGTTAACCGTGAACGCTTACCGTGACGGCCAGGCCCAACCGTTTGCAACGGCTACTTATCAAGTGGAAGCCTTGGCGCCGGTGGTACCGCCTAACATTACGCTTGGCGGAAACCGCGGGAACCAGAGTGACGGTACCCCGGTAGCCGGAAGAACCGCCCCGCTTACCGTAAACGCTTCTTTTGACAATCCGCGTGCCATCGGAGTTACGCTAATCGCTAAGGATGCGACCGGTGATCAATATCAAGCCGAGATGACAACTACGAACGGCGTGGATTGGACGATTACTTTTACACCGAGCCAAGTGGGATTGTGGGAGACGCCTTTATCCATTAAAATCATCCCTCGTTATCCGAACAATCAAACCGGCCCGCCGCTGAATTTCGATATTGTATTGATCGACCCGAGCGGAATTGTCTACAATGCGGCTCAAGGCGATCAGAACGTTTGGCCGCCGCCGGGCGCTACCGTTGTACTGCAGTACCATGATCCGGAGTTGAACGCCTGGGTGAACATGAGCGAGGAAGCCTATCCGGGCCGATTAAACCCGATCACCAACCCGCAAACGACCGGTGACGACGGCCGATACGCCTGGGATACGGCGGCGGGAGACTACCGGGTCGTCGTGAGCCGTCCGGGCTTCCAGTCCGCGACAAGCCGCGGCTGTCCATGTGCCGCCTGCCGTAACGGACTTGCACGTGGGCCTGACGCCTACGGATCATGTGGCCCCCGGCCTCGCCGTCAACGGTGTAGCCGATGGCGGAACGTATAACGGGCCCGTTACCGTGCAGTTCACTGCCTCCGATAATGAAGCGGGTGTCCGATATGTCACTTACCGTCTGGATGGCGGCGAAGTGAAAAGAGTAAACGTCACGAACGGCTCCTTCCCGGCAAGCGGAACGGGCTCGCATACGATTGATTTCGTCGTGATGGATCACGCCGGCAATGAATTTACGAAGAGCATCGCCTTTACAATCGCTCCGCCGCCGGACACGGTCGCTCCTCAAACTACGGCGGCCGTGAATCCCGCTTCGCCGAACGGAACGAACGGTTGGTATAAATCCAACGTTACCGTGACATTAAACGCGGCCGACAACACGAACGGATCGGGCGTTGATAAGACGCTGTACCGCTTGAACGGCGGAGCCTGGACCGAATATACCGCTCCGATCGCTCTGACGACGGACGGCGACTACACGGTCGAGTACTACAGCAAAGATAAAGCCGGCAACAACGAAGCGGCCAAATCCGTCGCCGTGAAGCTGGATAAAACCGCGCCGGTCACCAGATACGCCATGACGCCGATTCAAGCCGTAAGCCCGTCGGGCAAAACGTACGTCTCGGGCTTCCATATTACGCTCACACCAAGCGATAATTTGTCTTCGGTCACAAGCACCGTGTACCGCACCAACGGATCGGCATGGAAGCCGTATACGGCTCCGTTCGACATCTATGCTTCCACGACCCAAACCGTAGAGTATTACAGCATCGACGGGGCGGGCAACAACGAGACGTTCAACCTGATGGACTTCATCCGGGGTATCTTCACAGGAAACCGATAGAAGGGACGATGACAAGATATGGAAACGATTGAGAAAAAACAGTACACAGCTCCTAAAATCATTCAGCACGAGCTTATCGTCTTCGAAACGGCATTAAGCTGCGCAGGCGGACATTGGGAATACCAGCCTACGCCTTCCGGGTTCTGGCAAAGAGTTTGCGTGAAAGACTGATTTAAGGAGAACAGGCTGCAGGGACTCAATCCCCTGCGGCCTTTAGATTGTCGAGAAACCCCGGGTCAATCCAGACCCGGGGTTTCTCGTTGTTATACGCGGCCTGCAAGGCAGGGGAGGACAAAAGCAGGGGCCATGAGGGGGAGAATCTTGCTTTTGTGACTCGGTGCAGAATGAAACGGACTAGCGTAATATCGAACGCTAGTCCGTTTCTGCTTGTTCATTTTTCGCCTTTCTGAGCTGCTTTCGCTCCATATGGGCCGCTCCCCATTGATGTAAGGCTTCCAGAACCGGAGACAGGCTCATGCCGTATTCCGTGATGGAGTATTCCACTTTCGGCGGGACTTGCGGATAAATGACCCGCTTAACGATCTCTTCCTCCTCCAATTCGCGCAGATGGAGCGTAAGCATCCTCTGAGTGACATCGGGCAGCAATCTTCTTAGTTCATTGAACCGCAAAGGCTTACCTTGAAGCAAATGATAAAGGATAATCGGCTTCCATTTGCCCACGATCGAATCCAGTGCCGCAACGAATTGACATTGGACAGGGTTCTTTTGCATACGTTGGCCTCCGTTACAGTACCTTTTTTAATACTATACCACATGATTGTGCGTACTTCACGAATAAAAATATATATTATATCATCAACCCAGAAAGTGTATTTCATTTAATTACAGAAGGGAAGTTTTGATTCATGGCAACTGTACTGTACATCACCGCACATCCCCTTGATCCTCGGGAATCTTTTAGCCTTACGGTGGGCAAAGAATTTATTGAAGCGTACCGTGAAGCAAATCCAAGAGATGAAGTTGTTCATTTGGATCTGTATAAAGAGAATATTCCGCAATTCGATGCCGACGTTTTACGTGGTTGGGAAAAGCTTCGGTCGGGTTCGTCTTTCGATCAACTGTCCGAAGCCGAGAAATCAAAAGTAGCTCGTCTTGGGGCGATTGTCGATCAATTCGTGGTCGCCGATAAGTACGTCTATGTTTCCCCGATGTGGAATTTCTCGATCCCGCCGGTTTTGAAAGCATATACGGATGCGACTTCAGTTCCGGGTAAGACTTTCAAATATACCAGTAATGGTCCTGTAGGTCTGTTATCCGGCAAGAAAGCCTTACACATTCAAGCCAGCGGTTCCGCTTATTCGGAAGGTCCTCTTGCTCCAATTGAAATGGGATACAGCTATCTTAAAACGATTTTACAATTCTATGGGATTCAATCGATTGAGGCGATTTTTGTTGAAGGAACGGCATCGTTAGAGCAAGCTCCAGCTATTAAAGAAAAAGCAATCGCACATGCTAAGGAAGTTGCCAAACGGTTCTAATGGGGGCGTCTTTCTCGAACCGGAATCCACAAGAACAAATCCCCGGGAAAACGTACGAAAATGAAAAAGCGGCGGTGCAAGGGAGGCTATCCCTGCACCGCCGTTTCTTTGGATTTCAAACCCATTTTCGTCGTTTCCTGGGAAACCCGTGAGACCCTGTACTACCCGTTCAACGGGTGAAGGCCGCAGGGACTAACTTCCCTGCAGCCTGTTTTGTCAGAGATGTAGAATCAGTTGTCCAAAACCGTTACGCGCAGGCCATGCTTCTGGAATACATCCGCCATGGCCGCTTTGGCCTCCGTTTCGTCGGGGCCGTGGATCTCCAGCTTGTACTCCTGGTTATTAAACAACGTTAAACTTAAACCCAGTATACTTTTAACGTCAATATGCTTCTCATTCGCCAGCACAACAATGCTCGATGCAAAGCGGCTGGCCGCTTGGTTAATTTCTACAATCGCTTTCGTCTCGATCCCGCTCATCCGATCATCCCCTCCGCTTCATTTACCGTTTGCCGTTTCTTTCTTCGTTCCGTCAGCTTTCCGACGGCAATCACCAGCAGAGCGAGTGCCGCAGGAATAATATAGTGGCCCGCCGGGAACACCTTCTCGAACACATGCCCGACGGCTTCGTCGCCCAGGATCATTTCCCCTGCGGTATACCCGAGCAGTCCCGCCCCCAGCAGTACGATGACCGGGAACCGGTTCATCAGGCGCATCAGCGACTGGTCGCCCCAGATAATCAGCGGAATGCTGATGGCAAGCCCGAGTCCGATCAGCAGCAAATTCCCGTTCGCCGCTCCGGCCACGGCCAGCACATTATCCAGGCTCATTACGATATCGGCGACCACGATCGTTTTGATCGCCTCGCCGAGGCGGTCGCTCGACTTCAGCTTCTCTTCCTCTCCGTCGCTCTTCAAGAGCTTGATGGCGATATACAGAAGCAGCGAGCCCTCCGGCGATCTGCACATAAGGAATTTGCAGCGACCACACGGCTGCAAACGTTAACACGACCCGCAAAGCACGATGGCGCCCATGCTGCCGATCACCACCGCTTTCTTCTGCTGCTCCTTAGGCAAATTCCTGCAGGCCAAGGCGATGACGACCGCGTTATCCCCGCTTAGTACGATGTTGATCAGTATAATTTTGGCCAGTCCCAATAGCATCCACTGGATGTCCATGCGTCAGTCCCCTCTCCAGGCCGTTTCATTACAAAGGTACCTTCGTCTATGAAAGTATACATGAAGCGCTTACAATATCCTAGTTTTTTGTTCATTTTATTTATAAGTTCCATTATTTTTAAAGATATGGCGGCGGCGGACGAATCTATGCCTGCTTTTCCCGGCTTTTGCTTCAAGCGCCGCCGGCTGTTACTTCTCGTTCACAGCTTCCAGGATAAGAAAAATCCGTTTGTACTTCCCTTCTACACGGGTGATCCGAAATCCGGCCTCCCGGACCAGCTCATCCGTACTCCGGTTCAGGTGGCGACCGCCGCACATCCGCTTCCATACCGGCGTCAGCGTATCCTGAAGCCTCCCCACACGGGATGCCGCAGTCTCACATGCTCCAGCAGCAGCACCGTCCCCCCGGGCCTGAGCACCCTGCGGATTTCATGCATTGCGGCCAGAGGATCTGGAATGGTGCAAAAAACCAAGGTACCGACCACCGTGTCAAAATAATCCGCCGGAAATGGCGACCGCTCCGCACCCGCCTGCACTACTTCGATCGGAACGGCCGCCAAACCTGCGCGTGCGAGCGATTGTTCCAGCATGACGGTCTCGGGCTCAACCGCGAACACCCGGTCCGCCTCCCCGTAATACGGAAAATTGATTCCGGTGCCCGAACCCACTTCGAGCACCGTTCCTTTCGCCTTCCGAAGGAGCCGCCTGCGGATCGGGGCAAACGCTCTGTCTTCCAGCGGCGCCATCAGCCTGTCGTAATACTTATTGAATAATCCGCTCATGGACGGCTCCTTCCTCCGGCTTCGGGTTTACCCCCGGCTCTTTTTCTTCCCTATGACCATCGACAAATCGACCGTGATCTCCGTCAGCTTCATGCCGAGCGCCTTATGGAGACGCTTCTCTCCCACTCCCCAGGACAGGGGAGTCATCCGGACCAGAGGCTCGATCAGCGAATCGTTCACAGCCACGCGGTAATGAACCCTCTGCCTATCCACCAGGTCAAAATGCTCACGAAACCGCTCCAGCGTATTCCGGTTGGAATACACATGCTTGTCTGTTTCTTCGTACCAAACCTCCCGGAGTTCCTGCAAATACCCGCTTTCTGGAATCACCTTGATGACGATCCCGTCATCCTTCAGCGACCGATCAAATTCAGCATAGCCCGCCGGAGCGAGCACGTTCAGAATGAAATCGAACCGTTTGCCGGCAAAAGGCGATTTGGCGAGATCCGCAACGCACCAGACAGATCCCGGGTACTTCCTGGCGCGATGGCGATCCCTTCTTTTGCGAGATCCGCGCCGACACTGACGAACTCGCCCCCGTCTCCCGGGATAGCTTGCCCACTACGGCGGATAGCACAGAGCCTTCCCCGCGACCCGCATCAAGGATATGCACCGGTTCGCTCTCCGCCCCGAGCAGCCTCATCATCCATTGACCGATTTGCCGATTCAAAGGCTCGAAGAAGCCGCCGTCGTTGATTGCCGCCCGCGATTCAAAGAGCCGCTTATCGTATTTCGTGGTAAGGGCATGCGTCAGTAAGTTCACATACCCCCGCTTGGCTATATCGAAGCAGTGCCCGCCGGCGCATACCAGGCTCTTCCCCTCCGCCACCCTCATCCGGCTTGTGCAGAGCGGACAGCGGAATAAGCCTTCATGCTTCGCCAGAAGCAGGCCTGCGGTTAACCGTTTATTCTCATCATTGGACACAAAAAAGCACCCCATTCATTCGTAGTCGCGGAATGAAAAAAGGCACAGACAAATAAACCCTGACCATTTCTTCTTTTAAAAATGGCCGAGCTTAGCTCATCTGTACCTTTTACCCGCGATAACGCATGAATTGGATGATCATCATCAAACAGCCTCGCTTATCCTAAGGATTAAGGGGCCTTAAGCCCCTTAAATCATTATAACAAGAAGGAGCCGGGCTGTATAGGAACTATCCCGTTTGATGCGGTCGCCGCTCCAGGGATTTCCACCCTTCGTAATCATGCACGGCAATGCCCTGGTAGGAGGAATACGCTCTTAGCGATTGCTCCGCGAGCAGCACCTGCTTGGCCGCGTCGCTCAAGTTGCTTTTATAAAACGTAGTGTAGCTGTCTCCTGTCGGGTTCGTCTCGATGCCCACGATGACCTTCTTATTCAGCCGGTCGGCCGTCTCCATCTCGTTCTTCACCACATCTACAATGCCGCCTTGGCTGAGCGCCTGGTTGCGGTAAGCCATGATCGTGACATAGTCGAGCTTCTCCAGCATCCAGCGGTTCATCGTCGTGGCTGTCTGAGCGGGATGAACCGGCACCTGATCCAGCCAGAACGGCAGATCCGCGCCCAGCTCCACGCCTTTCAGGCTCTTGCCGAACTCCGAGAAATCGTCCATGGCGGTCAGCCACTCGTCGATAATGCCCTGTCTTTGGTCCGTATTCCAGGCAGGCTGGTTGTAAGGCTCCATATCGAGGTGAATCCCTGTGATCTTTTCCGATGGAGCCGCTTGTTCGTTGTAGGACCGGACCCACTCGACCAGCTCGGTCATTTTATGTTTATTTTCGGGTCTGGCCCAGGAAGGATCCCCGTCCAAGGCATGTACGGCAATGCCCGCCCGGTTCGCTTGTCCGATAAAAGCCCGGTATTCCCCAATATCCTGCTTCGGGTTCACCTGCAGGAAAATCAGATTGATCCGGTTTTGCTTAGCAAAGCTGAGAATCTGGTCCGCCTCCTTAGCGATCAACGAGGAGTTCCAAATCCAGGTGGCTCTAGTCTTCGGAGGTCCGCCGATCAGGCAAAGGCCGGCCGCTAAGATCCATACCATGAGGGCGAGAAGGATCTTGGTGCTTCTTCGTCTGTGCATCTTCATCCCTCCCTGTCTAGTAAAAGGAAGCTTTGTTTCTCAAGCCACACGCTTCTTTTATTGTGACACCGCGCTGTGAGGATGTCAAAATGGCGGCCTCTGCCAGCCTAGTGCAAAACAAAAAGGGAGTGCCCGCAAGACACTCCTTATTCGTCCTTCTTGGGACCAGGGAGAACCTCGAGAGGTCCCGCCCCGGCGGTTTCGTCCGACTCCACATAGCGCTTCAGCACGGACAGCTTGTTCTCCCAATACCGCTCGTAATAAGCGAGCCAGCGCTTCAGCTCGAGCAGCGGTTCCGGCTCCAGACGGTACCGGGTTTCCCGGCCGACCTTCCTCTCCTTAACGAGTCCCGCGTCCGCCAGAATCCGCAGATGCTTGGAAACGGCCGTCCGGCTCATCGGAAAGTGTCCGCTGATCACGGTAACCGGCATTTCCTGGTCGCCCAAGAGCTGCAGCGGCTTGCGCCGGGTCGGATCGGCTATGGCCTGGAAGACGTCATGCTTCGGTTCTGCGGCAGACATTACTTCGCCTCGACATAAGCGCCCAGCTTCTTCGCCAGCCCGCCCCAGCCTGCGTTCATCTGGTCGCGTACAACCGTATGCGGCTGGCCGAATTCGGTGACCGTATCGGCATCCCAGCCGGAATGAATCAGCGTAAACTGCGTCTTCCCTTCCACTTCGGCCAATTCGAACGTAAGCGTCCAATCCTTGCCCCAACGGAAGGATAGACGGCGGGGCGGATCGATTTCCGTCACTTTGCAGGGCGACATGCCGAACGGACCGGCATTCAAATGAAATTCATGGCCGACGATCGGTTGAAAGTCGTTGGGCATGAACCATGCCGCTATTCCTTCCGATGTAGCCACCGCGTCCCAAACCTTCTGAATCGGTGCATTGAACACTTCCGTCTGACGGATGTCAGGCAGGGTGCTTGATTTATGATTATCCATTTCCGTTACCTCCAGCTCAGCATGCATGCTTTATTTTCCGGACTCATTGATGATTTATTGTGCACCAAAACCGTCAAAATATCCCGGTTCATTCATTATACGAAACCTTTTGGTTTCATGTCAACGTATGCTTAAAAGGAGTGAGCCGGGTTCACTCAACGCCGGCCTCACTCCATGCCCTGTCTAAAATCTCACGAACGGTCTCCGCCGGGGTCTGGTCGGAAGAGTCTATCCATAAGCCGATTCGCGGCGTTTCCTTGCGCAGAATGTTGTCTAGCGCGTCTACGGTCCACGGCCCGTAGCCTTTCTTGCCGCGTCCCGCCTCTCTGACAGCGACCGCCTCGGGGTTCGGAGCCAGCACCACCACATAAAGCGGGCGGTTACGGATCCATTCCGTGAACTCCTTCAATTCCGGGCCTAAGACAACGTCCTGCAGAACCACGTTAAAACCCGCTTCAAAATAAGCATCCGCCGCGACCCGCGGCCAGCCGGTAACGGAGCTTTAGCTGCGACAAGGCCTCCTCCGGCGCCTCCGGCACCATCTCCGCCCGCCCGGAAACGATCATTCGGCGAAACACATCGCCGCGCACGTGAACGGATTTGTCCATTTCCTCGGCCAGCGACTGGGCTACAGTCGACTTCCCGCTTGCCATAATGCCGCTGATTAGAAAAATCCCGCGTCTTTGCTGAGAATTTACAGGTACAGCCACCCCGCGACCACCTCCAGACAGGATGGGGCCAGCGCCCCTCTGCCCTCATTATAACCGCTAATGCCGGGCTGCAAGGCGGAGACTTTGATTTTAGAAAAACAAGACGCTCGTGAAATATTCCCGACTCCTTGATCAGAGGCTTGGAAATAAACTGAGAAGCAGCGCCATGATCAGGCCGACAACCCCGATGATCGATTGGATGACGGTGTTCGTTTTAAAAGTCTCGCCCATCGACATGCCGAAGGATTCCTTCACCAGCCAGAAGCCCGCATGGTTCGCGTAGTTGAAAAATAACGAGCCGGAGCCGATCGCCACGATCAGAAGCGATGAGTTGATGCTCGGGTTAGCCGCAACCAGCGGCGCCAGCAGGCTGGAGGCTCCGACGATGCCAACCGTAGCGGATCCCGTGGATACGGATAACAAGGCCGAAATGACCCATCCCAAGGCGATCGCAGGGAGCGGGAAGCTGGAGGACAGATGCACAATCGCATCGCCTACGTGAGAATCCGTTAACACCTTGGCGAAGGAGCCGCCCCCGGCAATAATCAACAAGATGCCTGCAATCGGTTTCAGGCTGGCGCCAAGCGAATGACGGAGTTTATCCGTATCCGCTCCCCGTGCGTATCCAAGCAATAGGATTGCGACGATGAGCCCGATCATCATGGCCATTACGGGGTCTCCGACGAATTGGGCCGCTTTGTATACGAATGTATTTTTAGCGACCATCGTTTCCGCCAACGTGCGGCCCAGCATCATCAAAACCGGCAATAATATCGTGATGAGCGCAGAGAGGATAGGAACAGGCTTTCCCGCTTCCTTCGTTTCCTTATCCGTCGTGTACTCCTTCAGCAGTTGGTCATCCGGACGGACATGGACCCGAGGGGCGATGAACCTTGCGTATATCGGTCCGGATAGGATAACCGTTGGAATGGCACAGAGAAAGCCGTAAATCATCGTCTTTCCCAGGTTCGCCTTAAGAGCTGTGATAGCGGTTAGCGGTCCGGGATGAGGAGGGACCATTCCGTGCATGGTAGCCAGCGACGCTATAACTGGGACCCCGACAAGCATGTAAGGTGATCCTTTGGTGCCGCCCTGCTTTTCCAATTGGCTGGCGATATTGAAAATCAAAGGCAGCATGATAATCAGTCCGACCTCGAAGAACATCGGGATGCCGATAATGAAGGCGGCGACTCCCATCAGCCACGGCAAGCTTCGAGGGTTCGAGCGGCTGACAATCGCGGAGGCTATGCGGTCGCTGGCTCCCGAATCGGCCAGAAGCTTGCCGAGCATGGCCCCAAGCGCTACCGTGAGGCCTACGCCGCCCAGCGTATTCCCCGCTCCATCTTCAATGGATTTGGCGAGTTTGTCGATACTGAGTCCCGACGTCAGTCCTACGCCGACGGAGACGATCAGCAATGCCAGCAATGGATGCAAGCGAAGCTTGGAGACAATAAGGACAATCAGCAAGATAATGCTGCAAGCAGCAATGCTGAGCAATTCCATATCATGGCCTGTCATAGAAGTTTCTTCCCTTCTGATTTGTTTTGGAAGCGGTATCAATTGATCTGAAATCATTATAGCCGCCCAAGAGGCCGATTGTAATATTATCGAATTATTCGCTTTTAAATGAATAAACTCTTTATTTACATTTCCTGTAAACGTTTTCTTTTCTCATTTTTGATATACTTAAACAACAAACGAACAATCTAAGGAGCGCATCCATGATATTTTCCCTGAAAAGAATGAAGCTTTTCAATGAGATGGTTTTACTGATCGCAGCGTTGATTTGCGCATGTGCGATCCTTTCTTATACGGTGTTCACCACCATTCTCGATGATGTTCTGACGCAGTATATCGGACAAGAAGCCATGGCGGTGGCCAAGCTGGCGGCCAATGACGCAAGGATCGTTCAAGCCTTGAATTCCGCCGATCCGCCGAAGGAAATACAGCCTAGTGCCGAAACGATACGAAAATTGACAGGTGCCAGCTATGTTGTCATCGGCAACAAAGAAGGCCTCCGGTATTCCCACCCCGATCCGAGCGAAATCGGAAAACCGATGGGCACCAGCAACGAACCGGTTTTTGAAGAACATGCGTCCGTCATTTACCGCGGGGAAGGGATATCCGGTCCTGCCATCAAAGCGAAAACGCCTATTTATAATGCAAAAGGAGACATTGTCGGGGTATCTTCCGTAGGATTTCTCGATGTGGATATCCAAGAGAAAATGTTTACGTATCGGCAGGAAATATTGGGACTTGCCTGCTTGCTGCTCATCTTGGGCATTTCTGCGGCTTTCCTCGTAGCGCGGAGAGTAAAGAGGAAAATTTTCGGCCTGGAGCCCGAGGAGATTTCATTTCTTTTTAAGGAAAAAGAAGCGACCGTCGAGTCCATCCATGAAGGTATTGTTGCGGTAGATACCGATTACCATGTGATTACAATGAATCGAAGAGCCCGGGAGCTTTGGACGGACGTCCCTCTTGCCATCGGTGCTCCTATTCAGCCGCCTTACTTAAGAGACATTATAAGAGAGGTGATGACCGCCGCGGCGGGACGTACGAATCAGAATATTCCGTTGGGCGGGCAATTATATGTCATCGACTTCTCGCCGATTACGGAGAATGGCCGGGTTCGCGGGGTTGTACTGACGATAAGGACGGAGCTGGAGGTCGAGCAATTATTTAAGGAGGTTTCGAAGATCAAATCGTACTCGGAGAACATTCGGGCGCTGAACCACGAATTTCTCAACAAGCTCAATACGGTCTACGGGCTCCTTAGCATTGAGCAATATGACGAGGCCATGAAACTCATCGCAGGAGAAGTCAAGGAGCGCCAGGATATCATCGTTTTTCTCATTTCCTCCGTAAGGGACCCGTTCCTTGTGGCCTGTCTGCTGGGAAAGATTCACCGCGCCAAGGAAGCCAAAGTCGAACTCGAGATCGATCATGAAAGCGAGCTGTCTTCCCTACCTCCATCCCTGGATACGAAATTGTTAGTCACGATCTTGGGCAATGTCATCGACAATGCCATTGAAGCGGTCAAACAGAAACATCGGGCCGGAGGCGTCGTTAAGGTATCGTTTACCGATATCGGCAGAGACATCGTCTTTGACATTCAAGATAACGGACCGGGGATTTCAAAAGAGCGGCAAATGGAGATTTTTACGGAAGGATATACGACCAAAAACGATTCAAATCATGGAATCGGCTTAACGATTGTGAAACAGTCGCTGGAGCGGCTGCATGGGCAGATCTATATAGCGGACAGTGCTCTGGGGGAGCCAAAATAACGATCGTCATTCCAAAAGAGATGAATCATTAAATTCTTCGAGTAATCAAGTCCATAGGAGGGATTTCGTTGTCTGATGATAGGATTCAGATACTGATCGTGGAAGATGACAAGGTGGTCAGAATGTCTATGAGCAGATGATACAAAAATTGGACGGGTTCGATGTGGTCGCGACCGCATATACAGGCAGTGAAGCCACTCAAATTCTTCATGCCATTAAACCGCATCTGATTTTGCTCGATATCCATCTCCCCGATATGCACGGCATTGATTTGCTTAGAGAAATCAGGAAAACGCATCGGGGGATCGATATCATTCCGATTACGGCGGCCAATGATGCAGGCACCGTGACGGAAGCGGTTCGCGGCGGCGTCTTCAGTTATTTAATCAAGCCCATCGATTTCAACAAATTGAAGGAAGAGCTTCTCCGCTATCGAATGACGATGAGGCAACTGCAATCGATTGAAACCATGAATCAGAAGGAAATCGATTTATTATTGAATATCCCCGGAGCGGCGGCGGCCCGTAAACCAGAGACCCCTCAGCTGCAGAAGGGGATCGACAAATTCACTTTGAAAAGAGTTCGTGACCAAGTGCAAAAGCTCGAGCTCAGCGTAAGCGCTGAAGAATTGGCGGGTCAGCTTGGAATTTCCGACTCGACGGCAAGAAAATATTTGGAGTACCTCTCGTCTTTGAACGAAGTGGAGGTGGACATTCAATATGGCCTTGTCGGAAGACCGGAAAGAAAATACAAATGGATCCGCAGAGGGGGCGGAGCGCCATAACTCATCATGCTCCCCCGCGTTATTTCGCCCCTATAGGATGCTAGAGAACTTCACTTCGGCTGAAAATCAATCTCCAGGAACCGCTCTACTTCGGTCTCCCAGCGCTCCCGGACGAACTGCACATGCAGCGGATGCGCGTTGTAGGCATCGTAATCCGCCTGGCTCGCGAAATCCATGGTAAAGCCGTAATCATAATCGTTCTTGGGGCTGACCTGCCGCAGCACCTCAAAGTTGCGGACGACAGGGATCGAGGTCAGGGCCGCTTTCCCGTCGCTTAAAAATTGCTCCGCCTCCGCCGAGCCGACAGGGTACTTCAGATTGAAAATAACCATGTGACGAATACCTTGAATGCTGCTCATAATGCCTCCTTGTGACGGTTATTTATCCCAACCGGAGTCCTTTACAAATTATAACACCACTCTCTTGCCTGTGGCATCTTTCTGCTTATAGGTTTAAGATTCTTCGCATAAAATGGTGGTCAACGTTGACAAAGGGGATAATCCCGCCGTTATGTGAATCATTTTTGTATCATCCCCCCACCCTTTGGATATACTGTGGATATACAAGGTCGAGGGGATGTGGTAATATTGAATCAAGACCACAAGAAAGGACGGGTAGATGTGACAACAACAACCATTGGCAAATGGGGTAACAGCATGGGCGTCCGCATTCCGCAGGAATTCTTGGAAACAGCACATTTGGGTCTAGGCGCCAAAGTTGAAATTCAACTGATCCCTGAACAAGGGATCCTCTTAAAACCCGCGATCCAGAAAAAGCGCAAATCCAACCGTGAACTGCGCAAGCTGTTATTATCCATGCGTGGCAAAAATAAGCCCGAAATGTCACAAGGGATTCTAATTGACGACTCGGTGGGGGATGAAATTTTTTAATGCCGATTACAGGAACCGTTGAACGAGGCAGCATCGTGTGGTTTAATCACCACCCGACTAGAGGCCATGAGCAAAATGGCTACAGAGCCTCAATCGTAATATCGGACGGAATTATCGACCCTACCTTAAACCAGATTGCGTTGACCGTTCCGGTGACGACCCAAATCATGGGACATACCTTTGAATTTCCTGTCCCTTCGGGAATTAAGACGCCTGGAACTCACGCTTTGCCGCCACAAAACCAGTTTTCGGAATTGACCGGGGTGGTTCTGATCAATAATATCAGAACGTTTGATCTCGCTGCAAGGAACGCTATCGTGATCGGTCGGGTTGATCCGGAATCGGAATTTTTGAAGGTATTATTGATCGGGTAATGGCCATCATGTCTTACCCTGAAGAAGATGAGAGAGACTGGGAGGACGAGGAAACCTAATGTTTCCAGAAGGGAGCTCCCGGCCCGTTTCCTCTCCTGCAATAAAGGCCGTCCGGATTGTCCGGACGGCCTCTCTATTGCCCCAAAGGGATATAAATGCTACACCTGCCGCGGCGCCCCGCTTCTGAGCCGGTTCAGCTGCTCCTCGATCAGCGCCTCCCGGGCGGCGTCCGGTGCCGGGCCTTCCTGCTTCGCCGCACGCTCGTTCAGCTCCGCCTGCGCTTCCAGCCGCAGAATGGTCTGCTCGATGCGCCCGAAGCCCCGCGCGGCCGAGCCGGTCTCCACGCCGCCGCTGAAGCTCGGCATTGCGGTTTGCACCTTCGCTTTCGCCTTCTGCAGCCTTGCTCCAAGCTCGTCCCGCTTCGCCTGCGGCCGGGCGTACTCCGCCTTGGCCTGCTCCAGCTGGCGCTCCAGCTCGGCGAGCCGCAGCTTGCCGGCCTCATAGGCGTCGCCGGCGGCGGCCGCTTTGTCCAGGTAGCCCAGCTTCAGTTCGATCGCTTGGCGTGCTTCCTCCGGGCGGTCATCCGCCAGTGCTTCGGCGGCCTTCCGCTCGCTCTCCCCGGCAAGCCGGTTGTAATCGGCGATCTGCTGCTCGAGCCCCCGCTCGGCCGCCGTCTGCTTCACCAGCGCCTGCTGTACGGAATGAATCTCCTCTTCCATGCTGCGAAGGTAATGGTTCAGCATCATGCCCGGGCTTTCCAACTTGTCCAGCGCCTCATGTACCGCTGCTTTCGATAAATCCAACATTCTAGATAATACACCCATCTTGTTAACACTCCTCATTAAATATTTTTAGGTACTTACAGGAATTAATAATGGTAGTGCATGTAAGGCGCTTTCGGAATAAACAGGCTGGCGATGAAATACAGGAGCACCGTCGTTCCGAAGCTGCAGAAAGCTGCAATGATCATTAATAGGCGCACCAAGGTAGTGCTGATGCCCAGGAATTCGGCAATGCCTCCGCAAAGTCCGGTTACAACGCTGTTGGCTCTGGAACGAAACAATTTTCTCATAAGATTTGTTCTCCTCTCGGGTATATAAGCTTTCGGGCCGGGCCCGTTCGTTATTTGAACGTGCTGTTCATGTCTCTATTGTAGATCTTGCCGGGGTTACGCAAAACCGACCGGCGGCGGTTTTTGACCTGGTCTTAAGGCGGGGAACCCTTCTGACTTAGGGCGGTCTTGACACGGCCAGGAATTGTAACTACAATGATTACAACGCAAGCATGAGGAAAGAGGTGCTTTATATGAAAGTTGAAATATGGTCCGATTATGTATGCCCGTTCTGCTATATCGGCAAACGCCGGTTCGAAGCGGCACTTGAGGAGTTTCCGCATAAAACGCAAGTCGAGGTCGTCTACCGCAGCTTCGAGCTGGATCCGTCGGCGAAACGCGACTTGGGCCATGACGTCCATGATATGCTGGCGTCCAAATACGGCATGAGCCGGGAGCAGGCCAAGGCGATGAACGATAACGTCACCGAGCAGGCGCGTACGGTCGGCCTTGCTTATCATTTTGACACGGCGATCCCGACCAATACGTTCGATGCGCACCGCTTGACGCATTTCGCCGCGAAACACGGCAAAATGCACGAAGTGGCCGAACGGTCGCTGCGGGCCTATTTTACGGAATCGAAGCATATCGGCGATCATGAAGCTTTGGCGGCGCTGGCGGCCGAGGCAGGTTTGGACCGCGATGAAGCTCTTCGGATGCTGGCGGGCGGAGAATTCGCCCAAGAGGTTCGCCATGATGAGGAAGAGGCAGCCCGGCTGGGTGTACGCGGCGTTCCGTTCTTCGTGATTGACCGCAAATATGCCGTTTCCGGCGCGCGAGCCTGTCGAAGTTTTCACTCAAGCCCTAGAGAAGGCTTGGGAGGAACATCAGCCGCTCGTCGTTCTGAATGATGCGGGTTCTTCCGAAGCGGGTGCGGTCTGCGAAGACGGAGCCTGCGCTCCCTCCAAGCCGAAGCTCTGAATAAGAAGCTCTGAATAAAAAGTCAGCCCCCGCACGCATCACCTGCGCCGGGGGCTGAATCTTTTTCAGGAATTAATGGTAAAGGAAACCTTGGTCGTCGGCAGCAGGGACACGGTGTAATGGATGGGAACCCCTTCCTGATCGTACGCGGTTTTCTCCAAGTGGTATAAAGGCGTGTCCTGCGTACAGTTGAGCAGCGAAGCTTGCTCGGCCGTAGCGCTGCTGACATTCAGCGTCTTGGTGTTTCTGGCCGCTTGAACGCCGAAAACATCCTTAAGAATGCGATACGTTGAGGTGGAATTCTGCACATGCTTATCCAGCTCCGGGAATCGGGATAGAGCGTAATAGCTGTTCTCCAGATGAATCGGCTCCTCCCCCGCCAGGTGAATCCGGATCAGTTCGAATAGGGAGGCCCCGCGATCGACAGCTAGCGCCTCCGCCTGCCGCTTCGTCGCCGCCGTTATTTTCTTGGAGAGAATGCGGGTCTGCGGGTTTTTCCCGGATTCCAGAAGAAAATCCGTAAACCCGTTGACGGCAATCAGCTCTCGTTTCAGCTTATTATTGGTAACGAAGGTGCCTTTACCGTGCAGCTTCTGAAGAATCCCTTCATCCACCAGCTCCGCAATGGCCCGTCTTGTTGTGATCCGGCTGACGCCGAACATGGCGCAGAGCTCCGGCTCCGGCGGCGACTGGGCGCCGATCCGGTAGAAGCCTTCGTTGATGTTTTTCTTGATGGCATCCATTACTTGGATATATAGCGGTTTGACACTGGCATTGTTTAATTTCATTACAAGGGCTCCTATAACCGAAGAAATCGATCACCATGCAAGGTTTAATAGTATTATAGCAGATAGGGAAGTCCCGTTAACAGATCCGCTCGCAGACCGCTTTAACCCAGGGAAGGCAGCTCGAGTCCTCGTCCGAACGCCCCGTAATACGAGCAGACCGCCGCGGCATAATCCGCCGCCTTCTGCAGAGAGCGGGCCATATCTTTGGTCGCCGCATACTTCGTCAGAAACGCCCCGATAAACGAATCCCCCGCTCCCATCGTATCCACCACCCTGGCGGGAGAAGGATTCTGCACGAAGCTTACGCCGTGCTCCGAGAATATCGCAGGCTTGTCGCCCCTTGTAACCCCGACCACCCCTACGCCCAGCCGGTGAACGTAGTCGATAAGCTCGCCGATCTCCGAAGGCTCCATACCGCTGCCCGAGAAGAATGCATAGGATAAATAGGGACACACCTCCTCAACATCCTTCATGGTCCAATAATCCTGCGATGAGAAGTCGAAGGAGAGGATCTTGCCCCCGATCTTCGGCGGCTCCTTCTCGAATCCCCGGTGAATGCTAATGCAGGAGTGAACGATATCGTAATTCCGGATATAGGCCACATCCTCCGGATTGAGCGTCAGCGAGACCATAGAGGTTACCCGTGTATCCTTATTCGTCCCGATGAATATGCGGTCGCCCTCTTCGTTCAAAGTGACCATCGCCTCCCCTGTCGGCCCTTCGACTCTTCTAACCCGGCTGACATCGACGCCTTCTTCGTTCATGCTCCGGATGAGGTGATCCCCCGCCAAATCCGTGCCCAGAATTCCCAGGTAGGCGCTTTGCTCCGCCCCGTTCCGCCTCGCGGCTACGGCCACATTGACTACACTGCCGCCCGGGTAGATCATCCCCTGATCTTTGTAATAATCTACAACGGCGTCTCCGATTCCAATGAGTTTCATCGTTTGCCTCCCAAACCCCTCTTGTTGTTTAAAAGTTTAAATTTTATCCTTTCACTCCGCCTTCGGACAACCCCCGGATAAAATGCTTCTGCATAAAAATAAACAGAAGGATTAACGGAAGCGCGGAAATGATCAGTCCCGCCATCAGTACGCCCCAATCGGTATACAGCGCGTCCCGGAAGGCGAGCAGACCGGCCGTGATGGTTTTCTCCGAGTCGCTGTCGATGAAGATAATCGCAAACATAAATTCATTCCAGGCCCAATAAGCGGTCAGGATGACGGTAGTCATCATAATGGGCTTGCTGAGCGGCAGGAAGATTCGAAAAAAGATCCCGAGGCTCGAACAGCCGTCCAAGAAGGCCGATTCCTCCAGCTCCTTCGGCAGGGAGAGGAAGAAAGAGCGGATGAGCAGCACCGTCAGCGACGTCCGGAAGGCCACATACGGCAAGATCAAGGCCCATCCCGTATTGTAAATATGCAGCGTCTGCACCAGCTTAAACAAAGGGATCAGGCTGACCTGCGGGGAGAACATCATCCCGGCGGAGAGAAGCGCCAGAATCGCATATTTGCCGCGGAATTGGAACCTGGACAGGCCGTACGCGCTGAATGCGCCCGTCAGGACGGTAAGCACGATCGTAACGGCGGTAATCCACAGGCTGTTGAAGAAATAATCGGAGACCCCCTTGTCCCAGGCCTCGGCATAGTTGGAGAACATCCACTTGGATGGCAGAGCCCAGTTGCTGCTGTAAATTTCATCGGTCACCTTGAGCGAATTGATCGCCATCCAGAATAACGGGTAAGCTACGATGAGAAAATAAGCGAATAAAAATACGGCAACAATCGCAACGAGCAGCTGCGAGCCCGGGGACCTCCTTTTCTTCACCGCTGTCTTCATTTGCTGGAAGGTTCCTGTCATCGATTCCATGTCACCCCTCCTCGCTGATTTTGAACAGTTTCGTTTGTACCAGGTATAACAAGAAGGTGATGAGTAAAATCACGTTGGAAATAGCCGACGCATAACCCATTTCATTATTGACGAAAGCGGCTTGATACAGATACGTGCTCAGCACCTGGGAAGCATAGCCCGGACCGCCGCCTGTCAGCACGTAAACGTCGCTGAATACCAGGATCGATGAGGTGACCACGAGGATCGATACGACAAATACCATTTCTTTCACCTGCGGTGCCGTTACGTTCAAGAAGGTGCGGATTTTACCCGCTCCGTCGATTTTGGCGGCTTCATAAATTTCGTTCGGGATTTTCTGGATCGCTACGATATAAAGCATCGCGTAATAACCGATTCCCTGCCACTGCCCCATTGCAATCACCGCATAGAAGGCCGTATTGCTGTCGCCGAGCCACCCCGTCGTGTATTCCTTCAGCCCCACTAGGGTGAGCCCTTTATTGAGCGACCCGATTTCAGGATTGTAGATGAACGTGAACAGAAGGCCGATAACAGAAATGGAGATAAGCACGGGAAAAAAGTATACGGTTCGCAGAAGAGGGGAAATGCGTCTGAACACGGTATCCTCCAGAATCGCGGCAAGCACCAGGGTTCCGAGCACTTGAATCACGAAGGAGATGACGGCGTGAATGAGATTGTTCTTCAGTGCCAGTTGGAAGACCGAGTCATGGAACAGGCGGATATAATTGGTCGTACCCACGAAGTCTCTGCCCGCCGAGAAAGGCGACCAGCTGTAGAAGCTGGACTGCACATTATCCAGCACGGGATAATAAATGAAGAAGGCTACGATCAGCAGGCTCGGAGCTACATACAAGTAAGGAGTTATTTTGTGTTTCGCCATTATCTTCCACCTTCGCTTAAAATGGTATTCGGGGTATGACCGAACGCTTCATGGCCATACCCCGAACCGGTTATTTCGACGCTTCTCTGACCCGTTTGGCGGCAGCCTGCACATCGCTCATGATTTGTTCCGGCGTCTTCGTCTTATTCAGCGGCTCCTGAAGACCGGCCAAATACGGATTCACAATTTGCCCGTCCAGCATCGTATCGATCCATATCGCCATATCATTCGACGCTTCCACCTGCTTGATGACCTGCACCATCACCGGCAGAGAGTTCTCGGTCGTCACCGCGCCTTTGGTCGTGCTGATGACGCTGGTTTGTTTCACCCATCGTTCCGCTTGCGGCTGGGAAGTCAGGTATTTCAAGAAGGCCATCGCTTCGGCGGGATGCTTCGATTTGGCCGAGATCATGAAGCCCTCCGGCGCGCCGGTAATGACATTCTGGTCGCCGGGAGCTCCTTCGATCGAAGGGAAGTTGAACGTGCCCCAATCGAACTTGGCGTTCTTCACGAACGGGTACTCAATCGTATGCAGAGGCATGATGGCTATTTTCCCATTGACGAACATATTCCGCTCTTCTTCGCGGCTCAGCGCATTCGGCTGGTCATTCATATAAGGCATGAGCTCCTGCAGCTTCTGCAGCGCTTGGATGTAGCCCGGATCGGTAAATTCCCCGGTTGCCCGATTATTGTCCTTAGCCAGCGCTTCCTTGCCGACAAGGCGCTGATTCAGCGTTGTGATATAAAGTCCGGCATTCCACGGCGCCTTATTGCCCAGACCGAGCGGGGTGATGCCGCTGGCTTTGATTTTCCCCAGCACTTCGACGAACTGCTGCCACGTGGTCGGCGGCTCAAGCCCTAACTTGTTGAAGATTTCCTTATTGTAGGTTAGGCGCCTGACGTCCATCAGAATGGGAACGCCATAAACCTTATTGTCCAGGGTAAAAGGCTTTAAGGCGGAAGGGATGATTTGGTCGGCCCAGGCCTTGTCCTCTTGAACATACTTCGTCAGATCGAGCGCGGTGCCGTTGCGGATGAATTTATCCCCGTACTCGCCGACCCAGGTGAAGAAGATGTCCGGGGGATTGCTGTTGCTCAGCTGCACATTGATTTTCTGCTTATACTCTTCGTTGAGTGCGGTGATGACGTTGATTTTGATATTCGGATTCTTTTGCTCAAATTCTTTAATGATGCCGTCAAAGTAGCTCTTGAACGGTTCATTGGGCCAGCGGTGGAAGAATGTAAGCGTAATCTTATCAGAACCTGCTGTGCCCGCGGAGGCACCGCCTGAGGCGGAGCCGTCCGATTTGCCGGAGCAACCGGCGAGAAGCAGTACAACCAGGACAACGCACATGGACAAGGAAAGCAGCTTTTTCATTCGTCTTATCCCCTTTTTCTTCATCTCTTGAAGCAGGTCTTGGTTACGGCGTGTTGCTGATCCGGCTTAGTACTCTACTTTCTTCATGTATCTGCGGGCGGTAAACATCGGATGGTGGCGGAGATCAGCCAGTTTGTTAATCAATTTCCATAACAGATTGTTGAACACGATGGGAACCAGGTAGCCTTTGAATGCTTCGTCCACATCCCCGAAGTCCAGCTCCTTGGCATCCAGAATCATCGTCTTGCCGCCGAACCGTTTCAAGAATTGCAGTGCCCGCTCTTCCAGCGGTCTTGTCTCATCCAGGCCGAGCAGGAGGATGAACGGCACCTCTGGATCCACAATTTCAAAAGGACCGTGGAAAAACTCGCCGGCGTGAATGGCATGGGAATGGATCCATTGAAGCTCCATCAGGTTGCAAATGGCATGGGAATAAGCCGCTCCGTAATTGGCTCCGCTGGCCAGCGTGTAGATGATCTTCTCATCCTTCCAGGCTTCCGCGTATGTATTAAAGTAACCCTCGTACTGCTCCTTGGCTCGGTCGATCACCGGCTGCAGCTTCGACAAGCTGCTCACCAGCCGCGGCAAAGACATCCTTGCCCTCAACGGCATCAATGATCCCCGCTCCGAGCTGGTACATTACGGAGAAGTTCCCGTTCAGAACTTCGATCGGCACTCCCGCAAATGCATTGTCATAGATCACCGCATGGTCAACGGCCTTAGCGAGCGGGGATTCAATGTCACAAGTAACGCCGACCGTAAGGGCACCCTTGCTTTTGGCAAAAACAGCGGCTTCGGTGGTTTCCGGCGTCGTGCCGGTAAGCGATAAGAGAATGACGACCGATGCATCCGTAAGGGTTCTTGGACTACGGGTGATGAATTCGCTGGCGTTGTAAAAGTCCGATGTCACTTGATCCGCTTCACGGTCCAGAAAATATTTGTTCGGATGCATGACCGCAAGCGACCCTCCGCAGGCGACGAAGAAAAGGTTCTTCACGCTCCGCTTCTTCACTTCTTCCAGGACAAGCTGAACTTGCGGGTTAACAGCCGGTTGAGTATTAATCATCGTTAGGACCTCCGAAGGATAAGTTCTTTAGAACATACATCTGCCGATGACGTCATACGACGTCATATACAAGCTAAAAAAATAAATGCGGTACAAAATAACTTCATGTCGTCATACGACGTCATATATAATGTCTATATGGTAGCAAAACTTACATCCTCTAGGCAAGAAGATTTTTTAGAAAATTCTGATTAGGGGTAGACTTACCGCCCCTGCTTTTATCTCTTTCTGGACGTCAGCTTCGCTTGCGTGAAGAGCAGCAGATAATCATGGCCGCCCGCTTTGGAATCCGTACCGGACATGTTGAAGCCGCCGAACGGATGAACCCCGACCAATGCGCCGGTGCATTTGCGGTTGATATACAAATTCCCGCAGTGCATTTCATTCAGCGCATACGCGATCCGGTCTTCGTCACTGGAGAAGAAGGAGCCGGTAAGTCCGAATTCGGTATCGTTGTAAATCGCAATGGCCTCTTTCCAATCCTTGGCTTTCGCCACCGCCAGCACCGGCCCGAAGATTTCCTCCTGCATGATGCGCGCGCGGGGTTCACGTCTGCGAAGATGGTAGGCTGAATATAATAGCCGTTGCCCTCCGCTTTGTCCCCTCCGGCCGCCAACCGTCCTTCCTTCCGGCCGATTTCAATATAGCTGAGGATTTTGTCGTACGACTTCCGGTCGATCACAGGCCCTACGGGGAAGTTATCTTCCGGGAGCCCGGACTTCAAGCTCTCGGTAAGCTGAACCACCTTCTCCAGAACACGATCGTAGACCGATTCCACAAGAATGGCGCGGGAGCCCGCAGAGCACTTTTGCCCTTGAAATCCGAATGCGGAAGCTACAATGGCTGCAGCCGCTTGATCGAGATCCGCCGTTTCATCCACCACGATGCCGTCCTTGCCGCCCATCTCGGCGATGACGCGTTTGATCCAGATCTGGCCTTCCGCCGTCTCTGCCGCTTTACGGTTGATCCGCAGTCCGACTTCCTTGGAACCGGTAAAATTGATGAAACGGATTTTCGGATGGGACGTTAAGTAGTCCCCAATCTTCGCACCGTCGCCCGGAATAAAATTGATCACTCCGGCCGGCACGCCGACTTCCTCCATTAAGGCGACGAACTTGTAAGCAATGACGGGTGTCGGACTGGCCGGCTTCAGCAGCACCGTATTGCCCGATACGATTGCCGCCGTCGTCATACCCGCGCATATGGCAAGAGGGAAGTTCCACGGAGGAATGACCGCCCCGACGCCCAGCGGAATATAAGTAAGCTCATTGTCTTCTCCCGGAATTTTCGTCAGCGGGCGGTGAATGTTGGTTTCGCTTAAACGAATCATCTCTCTGGCGTAATATTCCATGAAATCGATCGCTTCGGCCGTATCCGCATCCGCTTCGGACCAGTTCTTCCCGGATTCGTAAACCATCCACGCCGAGAATTCATGCTTGCGCCGCCGCATGAGTTCCGCCGCTTTGAACAGAAACTCCGCGCGATCGCGGGCGGGAACCTTCTTCCAGCTTTCGAAGGCTTGAAGCGCGGCCTGAAGAGCCTCCTCCGCATCTTCTATGGAGGCCTGGCTCACACGGCCGATCACCTGCGAGATGTCTCCCGGGTTAATGGATACTTCCTTCGCTTCCGTCATGACCTTGCGTCCGCCGATGTGGAGCGGATAATCCTGCCCCAGCTCGCGCTTCACCTTGTCCAGGGCCGCTCTCATCAAGCTCTTGTTCTCTTCCCGCGAAAAATCCACAAGCGCTTCGTTCGTAAAAGGGGTAATCGTTCCCGTCGTCATGTTATTCGGCTCTCCTTTTATTTGAACATATTTTTCAACACAAACCAGACATTCGCAGGCCGTTCGGCCAACCGCCTCATGAAATAGCCGAACCAGTCGATACCGTAAGGCACATACACCCGCACCCGGTAGCCCTCTTGTACCAGCCGGTTCTGCAGCTCCTCCGAGATGCCGTAAAGCATTTGGAACTCGAACTGATCGTTTGGGATCCTCCTTTCTTTAATAAAATCCAGCGAATCCTTCACAACGGCCTCGTCATGGGTCGCAATCGCCGTATAATTCCCGTTCGACAGATGCTGGCGGATGATCTTCCTGAAATTATCGTCGACATCCTTCTTATCGGGGAACGCCACCTTCGGGGACTCTTTATACGCCCCCTTGACCAGCCGGAGGTTGGCTTTCAGCGCATTCAAGTCCTCAATGTCCTGCTCGGTGCGGTAAAGATACGCCTGAATGACCAGCCCCACGTTGTCGTACTCCCGGCGAAGCTCACGGTAGATGTCGAGCGAGATCTGGCAGTGGGAGAAGTCCTCCATATCGATGCGCACGAAATTGCCGTGCTCTCTGGCGCAGTTCAGGATCCGCCGCATATTGTTCATGCAGAGGTCCTTGCTGATGTCCAGGCCCAGGGACGTCATCTTCAAGGACAAGTTCGAGTTCACGCCGGCGGCTGCGATGGCTTTCAAAGTCTGAATGCACATGCTTGCCGATTCGGTCGCTTCCTGCTCCGTGCCGACGAATTCGCCCAAATGGTCCAGGGTGGCCATCTTCCCTTCCAGGTTCAGCCTTCGAACGGCGGAAATAGCCCGGTCAATCGTCTCTCCGGCAACAAACCGGCCGGCTCCGAATTTCAGCCCGTACCTTCGTGCCAATTTCACGGCCGTGTGGCTTTTGCCAAGGGATTGGAAAAAATTTCTCATTAGTGCTTCCATGCGGCCCTCCATCAGGAATTGTTCAATTTCTTGAACATATTTGTTCATGTTGATGAGGATAATTATACACATATGAGTAAATTTTGTATATATGTGTTTAACAATTTTTTCACAAAAAAAGAACCGGCTTCCCTTAGTCTTTAGGGAACCGGTTTTTGCGGCAATTTGCCTTTGCGCAGTTATTAGCTTTCCAGTTGGTATTCCTTCATTTTGTTGTACAGCGTGCCCCTCGAAATGCCAAGAAGCTTGGCGGCCGCGCTTTTGTTGCCGTACGTTTTGCGGAGGGCTTCTTCGATCATCGCCTGCTCCTCCGCCGGTCCCGGCCGCTCAGGCGACTCGTATCCGGCTCGCTGCTCTTGTTCTTCGGATGCCTCAGCAAAGGCGATCAACGATTCCGGAAGACAATCCGCCGTTAGCGTTTCGCGGTCGTTCAGAATGACCATTCGCTCTATGTCGTTTCGCAGCTCGCTGATGTTGCCCGGCCACACATAATTCATAAGAACGGCCATCACCACAGGATCCACTTTGGGGACCGGCTTCTGGTATTGCACGGAAAATTCGCGGATGAACGCCTGCACCAGCTCCGGGATATCCTCCGTCCGCTCGCGCAGCGAAGGAAGCTCGATGCTCATCTTGCTTAACTGGTAATACAGCTTCTCGAGAAACTCCCCTGCGCCATTAATTGCTGCAGAGAGGCCGTCGAAGTCGCGATGATCCGGGTATCCGCCTGCAAGTCCGTTTCCCCGCCGACCCGGCGGAAGGTACCGCTTCTCAGGTAATCCAGCGGCTTTAACTGGATATCCAGCGGCATTCGCCCGATTTCCTCCAGAAGAAGCGTACCTGCTTCAGCCATCTCCAGCTTGCCAGCCTTCCCCTGGTTCTCCCCGCTCGTGAAAGCTCCGCCCTGATAACCGAACAGCTCCGATTCCAGCAGGCCTCCGGGGATCGCACCGCAGTGCAGGGTCAGGAAAGGGCCGTTTTTGCGATCCCCTCCGTAATGAATGGCCTGCGCCAGCATTTCTTTGCCCGTCCCCGGCTCGCCTGTCAGCAGAACAGGGGCCCCGGTTTGCGCGAATTTCTGCGCCGCCGTGATGGAACGTTTAAACGCGGGACCCATCCCGATAATGGAAGAGAAGGGCCTTTCCTGCTCAATCCGCAGGGGAAGCGCAGAATACAGCTCCTCGTTCAAATGGACGATTCGCGAGATATCCTTTTCGGTGGCGATGCCTCCGATGATCTTATTGTTCTCTATAATCGGCGACGCATTGATCAAGACATGCTTGCCCGGCGCCGGCTGGTGGTAGGCTTGCCGTACAATGCGTCCCTCGTCCAAAATGTTGTGCAGCATGATGGACTCTTTGGCAAAGTGCTCCCCTATCTTCCTTCCGATGATGTCCTGCTTCTTGATCGCATACACTTCTTCCGCCGTACGGTTCCAAATGATGACGCGCCCCTCCCGGTCCACTGCGGTAACCGCATCATTCACCGTATCCAGCGGCGTGGATAAGTAGGAATTCAGGCTGCGGTTTGCCCGGGTCAGGAAACGGATGAAAGCGGAGGGCGTCACGACACCTTGGAAGGAGCCCTGGTTATCCTTAATGAGGCAGGGCCTTTCCCCATCGCCTTCCCCTTCAGTCAGCTGCGCCAGGGTGCATACCCGGGATGGAGCCAGCCCGGCCCGCTTGATCCATTCATCAACTCGCGTATTCTCATCCCATGCGCCGAAAAGCCCCGTTTCGGGCGCAGAAATCACATAAGTATCCTGGCCTTCTACCACAGCGAAACGGTACTGCCCCAATTTCGCTCTTACTTCTCCCAAAGCGGCGGAGGGACCCGTTCGATAAAAGGACGTGTCGATATCCAACTGTTCAACATTGAACATATTTCTGTCTGCCCCTTCAACAATTACTCTATCTATAAACCTAACATAGACAGAGCGTCAAATCCAGCATCCGGGGAAACGGACAGCTTCTCCAATCCGCCTTTTACCTGGCGCCTGCCGTTAAAAATTCCAGGCTTTGCCGAATCGCCTTCTCCGGCTCGTCATTGTAGGAAGTGCCGAACAGCTCGAGCGACAGGTAGCCGTCATACTTCATTTGTTTCAGTTGCTCATAGAAAGTGGGCAGAGGCAGGCACGCCTTCTCCCCACGCCAGGTGGGCGGTCGTTTCGCCGTCCCCGTCCGTGAAGTGAATATGTACAATGTCGTCCCCGAATAAGGCGGCATACTGCTCCAGCGAATTTCCCGTCCGGACCATAATCGGAATGTCCACCAGAGCCTTGACATGCGCCGATCCGATCCCGGTGATCATCCGCCGGTGCTCGTCCAAATCGATGAGGACATTGGAATATGGGTAGAAAAAGCATTCCAGAGCCAGCGTAACCCCGGCGCGCTGCGCATAAACGGCCAGCTCGCCAATCGACTCGACCGCCCGCTTCCATACCTCCTCCTTCGGTTCGTCGAAAAATCCGTAGCCCGGCGTGACGACCATTTTGGAGCACTCCAGCGCACCGGATACCTGAATGCTTTTCTTGAAGTATTCGATGCTTCTCTTCCGGGTCTTGCTGTCCTTGGCGGCCAGATTGATCGGATACATGCACTGCTCCGGCGTAAAACAGACCACCTTCAAGTCCCGCTTCCGAATCTGCTTCAAGATGGAGTTAACCTCCTGGGGTGTAATATCCCCCACATACAGATGCGGGTCTCCCGCCCAAATTTCGATGGCTTGCAGGCCGACCCGGACTGTAGACTCCAGGAAATATTCGAACGGATAGCGGTGATAAATGAAATTCATATTGGCGAATTTGAACATAGGAAGCACTCCTCTTTTTTGCAAGTTAATGGGTATAATGGATTTAACGAAAATGTACAATTGAACAACAATGTCTATTTTGCACCACAATGAGCAAAAAGAAAAGAGGGCGATTCCAAACCGCTTAAAGGAACCCATTTAAAGCAGGAAGGTTGACGAAGCCGCGCCTGCATGAAACAATATGAGGGTTAGCTCCTGGAGAGTCGTTGTACTCCACCGGGTTAACCTTTCATCTTATCGATCGGCGACTCGCCTGGAAAGGAAGGAAGCAGTGTGATCAGGGCAATCGTGTTTGATTTCGACGGGCTGATTATCGATACCGAAACCGTCTGGTTTGAGTGTTTCACTGAGGCCCTTGTCCCTCACGGGATCGAACTTCCGCTGGAAATATTCAGCCGGGGCATCGGAACGCATAATGGGGAAATCCGAAGCTATTTGGAGCGGCAGACGGGCCAGGCCGGATTTTACGATACCATCCGGTCTGCGGTGAACGAGCTTCATCGTGCGAAAATCGCTTCCGTCGAGGCGCGGGAAGGGGTCCGCGATTACTTGGAACAAGCCAGGGCCGCCGGACTCCGGATCGGACTGGCATCCAGCTCGGGCCGGGAGTGGATCGACTTTTTCCTTAACCGGCTTGGCCTCTCCGACTTCTTCGAAGTGATCATGACCGGAGACGATGTGACGAACATCAAGCCCGACCCGGAGCTGTACCTTAAGGCTACTGCCGCACTCGGCGTCCAGCCCTCCGAAGCAGTGGCATTTGAAGATTCGGCCAACGGGGCGAAAGCCGCGGGCGCGGCCGGGCTGCACTGTATCATCGTGCCCAACCCGGTCACGGCGCAGCTGACCTTCGAACGTTATTCTCTTCGCATTCGCTCGATGGCCGATCAACCTCTGGCCGAGTCGCTGCACCGCTTGGAACAAACCTTGCAAGGAGACGTAACCCATGGCGTATAAAATTGTATTTTTCGATATCGACGGCACCCTGGTGGACGAGGAAAAGCAAATTCCGCAGGATACGCTGGAAGCGATCCGCGAGATGCAGCGCAGCGGCGCGGAAGCCGTCATCGCAACCGGCCGGGCGCCGTATTTCTTTAAGCCGCTGGCGGACCGGCTCGGAATCGATTCGTATGTCAGCCTGAACGGCGCTTATGTCGTTTACCGCGGACAAGTCCTGTATAAACGGGCGATCCCGCTGAACAATCTTGAAGTATTAGTCCGGCAGGCCGCCGCCAATAACCACCCTCTTGTGTTCGAAGGGAGCGAGGCCTTCTTCGCCAATGCGGAAGCCCACCCTTCGGTCCACGAAGCGGTCTCCTCGGCGCGGGTGGAGCTGCCCAGCTTCGACCCGGAGTTTTGGCGCAAGCAGGAAATCTTCCAGGCGTTCCTCCACTGCGAGGCGCATGAGGAGCATCTCTACGATCAGGCGGCGCCGGAGCTCCGCCTGATCCGCTGGCATGACAAGGCAATGGACGTCCTGATCGACGGCGGCTCCAAAGCCAAAGGCATCGAGGCGATGCTGCGGCTCCTGAACATCCGGCCGGAGGAAGCCGTTGCCTTCGGCGACGGGCTGAACGATAAGGAGATGCTGGAGTACGTCGGCCTCGGTATCGCGATGGGCAACGCCCATCCGGAGTCGCTGCCTTATGCCGATTATGTCACGGCGACGGTAGACGAAGGCGGCATTTCTGCGGGCCTGCGCTACGCCGGCATCATCGCATAATCGCGAAAAAGACGACCCTGGTCCAAGCTTGGACGCAGGAGTCGTCTTTTTCGACATAAAGCAACTGATGAATGCGCAACACCCACCCGGTAGGCGGCGCCCATTCACAAGCGGCAAGCGAGTAAAGCGGGCAAAAGAAAGCTCTCCATGACGGGGAAACGCTTGCTTTGCATTCTTCACTGGTCGCCACATACAATTTTCAAGCCCTATCCTCCCAACGAGCGCGAATTCTTCAGGCGTTAACGGATTGAAGGATAGATGGAACCGTGTTAGACTTTTTCATGGAGTCTTCACCTTTTGGTCGGGTTGTAGGGAGACAAACGCTTTTAACGAGTTGACTACTCTTTTTCTACCAGGAAAAGGCGGGAAGAAATGAAAAATGGGAATATTTTGAATGAAAGAGAAATAATTAAAACCGTCTTTTTATATGGAGTTTTCCTATGTTACGTACTCTTTTTATTTAAATTATTGCTCTTATCCAGAGTTTCACTTTTAGATTTGTTAAATAGCCAAAGGACTTTAGAAAGGTCCATCAATCTCATTCCTTTTTATAGCATAAAGGAATATATCTTTAGCGACTCTGCCACTATAAAAAATTTCGCATTTGCTAATGTGGTTGGCAATATAGCTATCTTTATTCCTCTTGGCACCTATTTGTCATTATTTAAAAACGATAAAAGAGTAAAAACCAATCTGCTGTTTATATTCATAGTGAGTTTATTTATTGAAATCATTCAGGGGCTTTTAGGCATTGGAGCAGCAGACATTGATGACATCATTTTAAATGGTTTGGGTGGATTCGTTGGTATTTTGGGGTATAAGTTTTTATGGTTTATATTACGGGATGAGAAAAAAGTACGTACTGCCATCACCATACTATCAGCCATAGGATTACCTGTTCTATTATATTTATTATTTGTGGTGAGATTGCGCCTCTGAATATCTTTATTGTCTGGGGTGATATCTCCTCGCGGCCCCTTTCACCCGGAAGAGACCGCGAGTTTTTTATTTTCAAATTACAACGTCTGCCCGCTGTCCACCGTGATGATTTGCCCCGTCATCGATTCCTGCTCCAGCACCGAGCAAATGAGCTGCGCGATATCTTCGGGAGACGCAATGCGCTGCAGCAGCAGACTGCCGCCTAGCCGCTTCATCTGCTCTTCCCGCCCCGCCCACCATCTCGTCGCGACGGCTCCGGGTACCACGCTGGACACCCGGATGTCCGGTGCCAAAGCGCGGGCGAGCGATTTGGTAAGGCCGTGCACGGCCGCCTTGGATACGGCATAAGGCGCCGAGGATCCCAGCCCTGTCAGTCCCGCTATACTGCCGACATTCACAATAGCCCCTTGCCGATTCTTCTTCATCCAGGGGGCGGCGGCCCGGGCGCAGTAGAACATCCCTTTGACATTCACGGCATACAGCTCATCCCACACGTCCTCCGTCGCCGCCTCCAGATCATCCAGCGGAATGTGCCGGGTGATGCTCGCATTATTGACAAGCAGGTCGACGGTCCCGAACTCCCGCACCACCGTATCCACCATCTCCCGCACTTCCCCGTCCCGCGAAACATCGGCTTGTACGGCTACGGCCCGGCCGCCGGCATTACGGATAAACTGCACCGTTTCTTCCGCCTCGGCTCCGGAACGCGAATAGTTCACGGCAACAGCGGCCCCCCGCTCCGCCAGCAGAAGACTTGTCGCCCTGCCGATCCCCGTACCTCCGCCCGTTACCAGCGCCACTTTATTCTTTAGCTCCATGGTCCGTCACTCCTTCTCCGATACAAATCAATTGAGCACTTTCACTAAAGCCAGTTTATATCGCCACCCCGATTTTGTATAATTGAATTATATAAACTTATGGTTCATTATTTTTGAACTATAAACCGGAGGTAAACCAAGTTGGACCTTAAAGCCCTGAAAACCTTCCAAATGATCGTATCCCACGGCGGCTTCAACCGTGCAGCGGAAGAAATGAACTACGCGCAGTCCACCGTCACGATGCAGATCCAGAAGCTGGAGTCCGACCTTGGCGTGCAGCTGATCGAACGGGGCAAAAAAATCCGGCTGACGGAAGCCGGCAGGCTGTTTCACGAACAAAGCGTGCAAATTGTAAAGGATCTGGAGCAGCTGCAGTCCAGGGTAGCCGATCTGCAGCTAGGCGAAGCGGGACATATCCGGCTGGGAGTAACCGAGCCTACAGCCAGCTGCCGCCTGCCCGGCATCATGGGGAGATTCTTATCCCATTTTCCCAAAATACAAATCTCCGTAGACATTGCAAGCACCCCGGTGCTCGGCGAAGGACTGCTCCGCGGCGATCTGGACCTTGCTCTCTGCTCCCCGCCGGAGCTGGGGACTGAGCTTTACTACGAACCGCTGTTTACGGAGAAGTTCGTGCTGCTGATGCCGGAAGGGCATCCGCTGGCCGGGAAGCCGGCCGTCCATCCGGAGGATATCCGCGGGCATCGCCTGCTGATCACGGCCAAGAACTGCCCGTACCGCAAGAAGCTTGAGATCATCCTGCAGGAATCGGGAAGGACGCCGCTCGATACGATGGAAATCGGGAGCATGTCAGCTTTGAAATTCTATGTTCAAAGCGGGTTGGGGGTTGCCCTTGTTCCGGTCACGATGTTGAACCCGGCACCCGAGGGAACCGTGGCCAGGCCTATGGATGGCGCCGTCATAGGCATGACCTGCGGACTGTTGTGCAGAGCTTCGGACTATCCGCTGAAGGGCGCCGGCGGCAAGCTGTATTCATTTCTGAAGGAGCAGCTTCTGGAACCGGCGGAGTGACGGACTGACAATGAAGTCTCGCGGTTCACTCCGCTTTCAGAACGGGCGCCGCTGCGGCTTTTCTCTGCCGGAGAATGCTCCCTGCCACTAGAATGCCGAGTCCCGCAAAGGCGGCCTGAGCATACAGCGCCATCCGGATCGCGTGGGTCAGATCGCCGGGCCGCTGGCTTTCCAGGGACGTGCCCGGCCCCATGGCCGCGGTGACCACCGCCATAATGACGGCGAGCCCGATCGAGCCGCCGATCTGCTGACCCGTGGACACCATAGCCGAGGTCACGCCTTGATCTTTAGGTTCAATCCCGGTTCCCGCAGCGATGAACATCGTCGTAAATACGAGCGCCTGGCCTACCCCGGCTATAACGGTTCCCGGTATCACGCCCCAGACCGATCCGTGCTCGGACAGCTGCGTCAGCAGCAGGAAACCAAGGACACCGAGCCCCATCCCCGATGCGATCGTCCCGGCCATTCCCAATGAAGTCACCATGCGGTTCACCAGTCTTGCTCCGAAGAATGCGCTAAGCGTCAGCGGCAGGAAGGCGAGACCCGACTGTACTGCACTGAAGTGAAGCACCTGCTGCAGATACAGCGTCAGGAAATAATACAGCGTGCCGAAGGAAGCGGAGAAAATAGCGACTGTGAGCATAGAGCCGACCAGCGTCCGGATGCGGAACAACCGGAACGGAATGAGCGGTCGCCGGGTCTTGCTTTCAATTACGATAAAAGCGAGGAGCAGCAGAAGACCGAAAGCGGCCGGGAGAAGCGTACCGGCGGTCAGCCAGCCCTCCACCGGGGCTTGAACGAGATAGTACACAATCAGAATCATGCTTGCGGTGATGGACAGCGAACCGGCCCTGTCAAAATGCCGCTTCCCCGAAGACGGGACCGCGCTTTCCTTCAGGCCCACCGGTGCCAGCAGCACCACGGCTAGCGCGATAGGGACGTTCACGAAGAAGGTGGAGCTCCAGCCCAGATAGCTGGTCAGGACGCCGCCCAGCAGTAGTCCAAGGGACATGCCGACCCCGCCCATAGCGGCCCAAATGCCCATCGCGCGGTTCCGCTCGGCGCCTTCCTCGAAGTTCGACATAAGGAGCGATAACGTAGCGGGGAACAGGAGTGCGCCGCCCAATCCCTGCAGGCCTCTGGCGATAATGAGCAGGAGCTGCGAGGTCGCGAATCCCCCGACTAGCGATGCTGCACCGAAGATACTTATCGCGGTCATGAACATCTTCCTGCGGCCCAAGAGGTCGGACAGCCGACCGCCGATCAGCAAAAATCCGCCGAAGACCAGAGCGTATGCGCTGACCACCCACTGCAGCGAGCTGGGCGAGAAGCCGAGGGCATGCCCTATCGAAGGCAAAGCGACATAAATGATCGTGAAATCGAGAGCCAGAATGAGCTGGGACACCGCCAGCAGAAGAATGGCCAAGCTTTTATTCGTACCGGTTTTCATTGTATACCCTCTTTTCTTATCATTTATCGGACCATTTGGTCAAAATACATTAAAAAAATATAGACTGATCAGTCTGAAAAGGTTAAAAAATTTAGTTATCCAACACGGACAACGTGACTTTGACGATATCTTGTAGCACCTCCGGGCCGGACACGTTCTTGGCGTGAAACGTAAGCGACAGCCGCGAGTGGTTCAAATATCGGGCAAGGGCCATTAAATCCCCGTGCTTCGGGCTCAATTCCCCCTGAGCTTCCGCCCGAACCAGCGCCTTGTAAAAAGCCTGCTCCAGCACCGCCGTATTCGAGGAAAGAATCGCGGCAATTTCCGGATCCACCGGCATTAACTCTACGGCGCTGTTAATGATGAAGCACTGCCTCCGGCGCTCGGAATCCTCCAGCAGCACCTTCATGCCTTCTTGAAAGATCCGGGTGATGGCCTCCTTGACGGAGCCCGGCGCTTCCAGCAGGGCGATGACGTCGTCTGTCTTTTGCTTGATATAACTCTTCAGCGCGGAGAGAAACAATTCCCGTTTGGTGCCGTAGGTGTCATAGAGGCTTTGGCGGGCGATGCCCAGCTTCGCGAGCAGTTCCTGCAGAGACGTGCCGTCGTACCCGTACTCGCCGAATACCTCCATAGCCTTATGAAGAACGAGCGTGGTGTCGAATTCTTTATTTCTCCCCATCGATCGATCACCTCCTTGAAGCCTATAGTACCTTATTCAGACCAAACAGTCAAATATTTTTTTGAACTGTTATCCATATTCATCTTTTAACCTATAAGCAAATAGGCAAAATAAAAACAGCCGGGTTGGAGTATGAATCCCCACCCGGCTGTTCCATTGAACGGGAACAATCTGGTTTCCGCTTTTCCGAACTTATTGAATATAAATCGCCGTTACCGTTTGTCCGCTGCCCTGCAGAAGCACCTGCTGATTCGGCACCAGCTTCGAGAGGTCCCCGTAGATCGCTACGGTCTGGGAAACGGTGTACTCCGCAGGCTGAACCGTTCCGCCGGCAAGCGTCTGATTGATGGTGATCTTGGAGATTTTCCCTTGATTGTCTAACGTGATCTTATTGATCGGGCCGACGACGTTCAAGCTCTGCCCGGAACCGCCCGAATTCTGCGTCACTTCGATGAAGATTACGCCGCCGTTATAAGAGCGGATATCGAGCGTATCACCCGCCTGCAGTGCGGACGGACTGACCAGTGCGCCGCCGCGGTAAATAAAGGCATTCGCATTGAGTACCAGCGAGGACGCCTGCCCGCCGTTTGCAATCGTCAATGTGTTGTTATTCACCACGGAGACCAGGGTGCCGCTGGTTTGGCTGATCGCCGGCGGCTGAGTGGCGCCGCCCCCGGCCAGCTGCGTGACTTCCGCGTAAAGCACGGCGTTATTGTAATAATGAGCCGTCAGGGTATCTCCCGTCTGCAGAGCCGCCGCTCCGGTCTGAACCCCGTTACGATAAATGAACGCGTTCGCATTCAGCGTCAGGCTGACATTTTGCCCGCCGCTCGTCACCACCAGCACATTGCCGTTCGCCGGGACGGCAACGGTCCCCGTTATCGTTCCCTTGGAATCGCTGGCCTGGACCGCCGATTGGGTGACTTCGATCACCGTGATCACATTATTATAGGTGTAAGCCTTGACGACATCGCCCGCTTTCAGTTCCGACGGGCTGATTTGAGCACCGCCGCGGTAAACGAACACACCGGAGTTCAACGTGCGGCCTGCCGTCTGGCCTCCTGAAATCAACGTCAGCACGTTGCCGTTCGGAGCAGCGGTCACCGTACCCGTCACTTGGCCCGAATAAGATGGTCGCGTTCCGGTGCTGCCGGCCGGCTCGCGTGACTTCCACGGTGACTACGGCATTATTGTACGAGCGGGCGCTTACGACATCGCCGACTTGCAGCGCCGAGGCATTCACCTGTGCCCCGTTCCGGAAAAAGAGCGCAGCGCTATTCAGCGGAAGGCTTACCGTTTGTCCGGAGCTGGTGAGCGTCAGCACATTGCCCGCTACAGCGGAAATGAGCGTTCCCGTTACCACGCCCGTCGGTTGAACCGGCGTAGTCGGGGTGCCGCCGGCCGCCTGGGTGACTTCGGCGAAGATGATGACGTTGTTGTACGTGAGGGTTTTCACTACATCCCCCACCTGCAGAGCCGATGAGCTCACTCTTGCTCCCGCCCGGTAAATGAACGCATTCGAATCAAAAGTCAGGCTTACCGTTTGCCCGTTTTGATTCAGTGTCAGCGTGTTATTGGTCACAGGGGCCGTAACGGTGCCTGTCACGACTCCGTTATTGCTGTCCGGCAGCAGATCGCCTGCACGGTCCAGCAGCGCGGCAATTTGCGCGCGGGTCACCGGCTGATTCGGACGGAACGTGTTATCCTCGAAGCCGTTCACGACCCCCTTTTCTATCGCTACCGCAACATAGCCTACGGAGCCGGCCGGAATTTTGTCCGCATCGGCAAACGTCAGCTTCACGTTCATTTTCGACTGGGCTTCGTCCTGCGGCCCCAAGGCCTTGACCAGCGGCGTCGTTGCCCAGAGCCGGTCGGCGGGCTGGTTCGGGTGAACCGTCGTTTCGGACTCAGCGAATAAATCGTTCTCGGCGGCTACCGCTACATAGCCTACCGCCCATGCGGGAACCTGATCCGCATCTTTAAAATTCAGCTTGGTTTGCATTTCGGCCGCCGATTCCGCCTGATCTCTCAGTCCCATGAGGCGCACAGCCGCCGTAATCGCCTCGATCCGGGTCACTGTCTCCTGCGGGCGGAACGAACCGTCCGAGTACCCGTCGAAGATGCCTCTGGCCGCGAGCCTCGCGATATACCGCATCGCCCACTCCATCTCTTTGCCCTGCGTATCCTTGAAATCCAGGTTCACCTTCTGACCATGCCAACCGTTGTTCCAATGCTTCTGGGACGGGTTCTCCTTGTTCTTCGGTCCTTTGGCGAACGCCTCTGTGCCTGTTCCAAGCACCATAGCCAGGGCCAGACCGGTAACCATCATTTTTTTCACGGGCAAAGGTTTCATGCAAATATCTCCCCTTCAATGAGTGATGAGACCAACCATACCGGGAAAATCGAATCTGATGATGTCTAATACAACATTCGAAGGGATGGCAATTTTTAGAGGGTTTTTCCAAAAATATCTTTAGCCGGCTTGTACAAGAACAAAAAAGCACGCGGATTCGCGTGCCGAGCTGTGCCCAGTAAGTGGACGATATAGATTTATGAGCGGCTGGGGCCTCTTCCGGCTACTGCTCATCCCAAACGCCCGCGGTCTCCTGCGAAGCCATCTGCTTCTGCGCCTCAGCCACCGGGTTGCGTTCGTGCCCCAATTCCTGAACTTCGCTAAACTCTCTCTTTTCTTCCTCCCTCAAACGCTTCTTCCTTCCGGCTTCCGGTTCCGGCATCCCATTTCCTCCCTTCTGTTAAAAAAATGCTAACTAGCTTACGCCTAGTCTCCCCATCGGTCCCTGAATCGTATCCCCTGCCATAAAGTTTTTTACAATAATAGCCACGGAATGACAGCAATATTCGAGCCCTTTTTCAAGAATGAGTTGGTATTCTTTAGTAGAATACTAGATTTCATAGAAGGAGTGATGGTATGCGGCTCGAGATCGGTATTTATGCTGTAGCGGCTTTTTCCTTTGGAATCATGCTTTTCTTTTGGTTGGACGTCATCCGCAGGGGCAAAGAAATCACATATACCCGGAGCAGTATGGGGAGCGCGGAGGCCGAAGCTCCGCTAACTTTCGATGAAAGACGAATCGCTTATCGTTATATCTTGAAGCATGTGCTATGGTTTCAACTGAAGGCTTGCTTCACGGCGGACGGAACGCTTGCTGCGCTTCTTCAAATCCATATATTCCAAACCTTCCTTCAGCATAGGCCATCCGGACGGGGGACAAGATACTCTTGTGGAACAACTTATCCCCAAGGAGCGGATGCAATGAACTGCAATGTAGGAAAAACCGAGCAAGCGGTAAGAATCGCAGTGGGATCCGCCATCGTTCTGGCGGGCCTCTATTACCGGAGCTGGTGGGGACTGATCGGCCTTGCGCCGATTCTTACCGGAGCGACCCGTTACTGTCCGGCCAATGCCGTGCTCGGGATTCAGAATTGCAGGGCTGAAGCGGAGCACGGATCATAGAGAAGAAAATAAAGGGGCTGGTCCGTGGAAAAGTATTCTGCGGGACCAGCCCCTTTTCCTATGCGACCTGTTATTTGGAACCTTGGACCGTCTTATCGATAACGTTCTTGACGGCCTGCGCCAATGAGTTCATATCCCCCATGCCTTGGAAATGAAGGTACATGATCCTCGGATTCTCGCCCATCATATGGTTATGCAGCGCCGTAATCTCCAGTCCCCCTTGCAGTAAAGCGTCGATGACCGGGTTCACTTCCTTTTCCAGAAGGGCGAATTCCCCATTACCGCCGAATGCGGCCCCGACTTTTCAAAGTTAGCCATAAAAGCCAGCTCCATCATAGCCGGAGACATAGATGCTCCCGTATGCCGGACTTCGAGCCCCTTGCGCGGGATATCCAGCTTGCAAACGCCATTCTCTTCGCTGACTCCGGATGGGAAGATACGCTTTAAGCCGGCGCAGTCTCCCGTTTCCTTAGCCCCGGCCGCCCCAAACGGCAGGATCAGCATCAAGCCGAGTACAGGCAGCAGCAGTTTCTTCACGAGTTCACCCCCTGACAGCTTTAGCATGCCTCAGGATGTATCCCATTAATCCTGGAGGCAAATTTGAAAGTCAGTTCATCCCTTGATTTCCCCAATAGTTCATTTTTTGAAACTATTGCACTTTAATGTAACTACTTTTCAAAAGTACCCTATTCCATTAGTATCATGACAGAGAGGGAAAACAAACATGTTAACGAAGGAGGCGAGCATGAAACGTCCGTTTGAAGTAGATCCCGATGAATATCCGTTCAAGGATCATTACATGCCTTACCGGGACGGAAGCATTCACTACATCGATGAAGGAAGTGGCCCGACGATTCTTCTGCTGCACGGGAATCCCACCTGGTCCTATCTTTACCGCAATGTCGTCAAGGAGCTGCGCGGCGAATACCGTCTTATCGCCCCGGATTACCCTGGATTCGGCATGTCCAAGGCGCCTTCCCGCTACGGCTTCACCCCGCAGGAGCATTCGGAAGCCATCGAGGAATTCATCCGCCGGCTGAACCTGAAGGACTTCGTCCTGGTCGTTCAGGATTGGGGCGGGCCGATCGGAATGGGTTACGCGGTTCAGCACAGAGAGAGCCTGCGCGGTCTCGTCGTCATGAATACCTGGGCCTGGCCTGCGGAACTGCTTCCGATGAAGCTGTTCTCGCTCGTCATGGGAGGCTGGCCCCTCGGCTACTGGCTGCAGACACGGCGCAATTTCTTCGCCAAAGTCATCGTGCCGCAAGGAATTCATCACACCGAGAACGTCACAGCGGCCCTGCGAAAAGCCTATACCGATCCGTTCCCGACGCCGGCTTCGAGGGTCCCGACGTGGGTGTTTCCCAGGCAGATCCGCAAAGCCCGCTCCTGGCTCGCCGGAATCGAAGCCAGACTGCCGGGTCTGGCCGACTTGCCCGCGCATATCCTCTGGGGGACGAAGGACAGCGCCGGCTTCCCGCCCGAAGCGATGGCCAAATGGCAGGGCATTCTCCCCTTGAATGAAACCGAAGTCCTTGACGATGCTTCCCACTACGTGCAAGAGGACCGGCCCGACCGGGTGGCCGCAACCATCCGAAGCGTCATCGAAAGAACAACAAAATCTCTCATCACTCGATGAAAAATTAGGAGGAAATCCAATATGAAAACCATTTTATGGGCTACATTAACAGCCAACGGCAACTACGCGCAATCCAGTCCTGAGAATCCCCCGAAGCCCGAAGCACTGGGCGACTTTGCAGCGCAAGCGGGAGCTCGCGGGCAATTTCATTGTCGGACGCCGAACCTTTGAAGGCTTTCAGGCGGCCGGAGCCGCCGCCCCCTTTGCCGGGCTGGACATCGTCGTCGTATCCAAGAGCGCAGCGGCAATTCCCGGCGCAGCGGTTGCCGCCTCTCCCGAGGAAGCCCTTCAATATCTCAAGCAGCGAGGCCATCAAACCGCTCTCATCGCAGGAGGCGCCGATCTTCACAACGCCTTCCTGGGCAGCGGGCTTGTCGACGAAGTCATCTTCAACATAGCGCCAACATTTGAAGGCAAAGGCTACAATCTCTTGATCGACCGGGAGCGCTACAGCTACAAGGATGTAGAGTCGCTTGACTGCAAACCGCTGGGCAGCGGCGTTGTTCAGCTTCGCTATGCCCTCAATCCTTAGGCCGTTCCTCCTCTCCCCGGCCTCAAGCCGCCGGTCTACCACGAATGGTGCAGATAGCAAAAAATCCCCGGAACCGGATGGTTCACGGGGATTCTGCATGTTGTACGCGAAGTTATGCACGGAATTTCGATGGCTTGCACTTTTACAAGTGACGGCCGGTGATATAACGGTTTTTCCAATAGCCCGTGTTCATATCATAGATGGCAACGCCGCGGCTCGGCGAGTTACCGACGAATTTGCCGTTGCCCAAATAGATGCCGACGTGGCTGATGCGGCCCGGCGTACCGACGCTAAACATGACGAGATCGCCCTTCTGCAGATGAGCTTTGTCCTTAACCGGCGTTCCGACGCGAGTCTGAGCATTCGCGCCCCATGGGATCGAAATGCCGTTTTTGCTGAAAACAAATTGCGTGAACGAGGAGCAGTCGAAAATCAGGTGCTGCGGGTCCCTCGTTCCATAGCGGTATTTCACTTTTCCTTGGTAAGACAATGCCGTCTTCACGATTTGATCCGCCTTCGATACACTCACCGCAGCATGCGCCGGCGGTGCTGGCAGCAGCAGGGGCCGTCGAACCGAAGATGGATAGGCTTAGAGCTATGCCTACTAACGATTGGCTAAGGCGATTTTTCTTTGAGTGCGACATGTTCTGATATCCTCCTTATGAATCCGGTTAGTATAGTGGGTTGACCAGCTCGGCCACACGAGCCCACTATACCACAGTTCCAGTTGGAGGAATTTACCACAAAAGCTCCCAAGACTTATGGCACCTAGGAAAAAACGCAATTATTAGAAATTAATGAGAAAGGAAGAGGAAATTTTTCTTGACAACTCCAATCGCAGGAAACCTTACTATATTGGCCCAATTCAGAGGTCGGCGGCCGACTCTAACAATCCCCTCTCCAAACAAGCCTCAACCGACAGCGTCTTCGCGCTTGACCCGAACCGAATATAGATTTGTTCTTCATTTACCCACATGATCAATCCCGTTCCGAAGACCCTGTGTTTTACTGTCATTCCCGCAACCAGCCCTGATCTGTGGCGGATCGCATGGGGAGGGGATGGGGTCTCAACCGCTCTCTTCTGCTGCGCATCGGACGGACTCCTGTCCTCCCGGACCGCCGCGACGAATGGCGACTCTACCGTCTCCTCCCCGTCTCTTCTTCTGTAGGCAAGCGGCTCCAGGTGCTTTTTGGCCCGTGTCATGCCGACATAGAACAACCGGGCCGCTTCTTCCATCAAGGCGGTATTTCTGACATCGTCCTTGGAGGGAATGATCCCGTCCACAAGGTCAATCATATACACCCGCTCAAATTCCAGCCCTTTGGCACTGTGAAAGGTGGAGAACGTTACTGCGTTCTGCCCCCTCCTGGACTTCGCCGTCTTGAGAGCCGATTTCAAGTGCTGCAGCCGGCCTGCAAATGCCTCCATCGTCTCGAGGCCCACAGCGATTTCTTCCAGCGTATTGAGAATACCCAGCAAATATTCTTTGCGGAATCCCAGCCGCTCGCATGTTTTATCAATCGCCTTATCATAGCCCAACCGGTCCCGGATCACCCGAATGGCATGCAGCGGCGGCATCCCCCTCATTTGTTGAAACGTCTCTTTACCGGCCTTTAACGGCTTGAATTGATAATCCTGCAGCGGGACATGGTTCAGCAAATTATCGAAGACGGATTCGTTATTGTTGATTTTTTTCAAAATCTCCATCTGCTGTTTGCTGATGTAGCCGTTAAATTTCAGATGGATTTTCTCCAGGATATCGGGACGCTTGTCGGTAAAGGTCATCCGCATGAAGTTTAAAATATCCTCCACGACCCAATGGGAAAAGAAACGGTTATCCGCATCCTTCATATAAAACGGGATTCCCGCGCGGTCAAACGCATTCATTAATGAAATCGAGGACGAGTTGTTCCGGTATAATATTGCGGCTTCGGCGAGATTCTCCAGCTTCTGCGTCTCCTCCACCAGATATTTCGCCTGATCCGTATAATCCGGAAAAGTCTTGAATAGGATCGGCTGGCCTGAAGGATTCCCGGTAAACATATTCTTATCGTAACGATGGGGATTACGCTTGATGAATTGGCTCGCTGCGTTCACGATGTCCTGGGAGGACCGATAATTCTGTTCCATCAACAGGATAACGGCATCCGGGTAAACCTGCCTGAAGTTCAAAAGATAAGACGGCTCCGCCCCCCGCCAGCTGTAGATGCTCTGATCGTCGTCGGCAACGACGCACAGATTTCCGTGCACGCGAACCAGTTTCTCAATGATGGCATGCTGCACCAGAGAAGTATCCTGGCTCTCGTCCGTCAACACATAATCATATCGCGCTTGATACTTCCGAAGGAGTTCCTGGTTTTCCTCCAAAACCTGCGCTCCGATGGTCAGCATATCATCGTAGTCAAGCAGCAATGGATGCTGTCCTGACCTCTTAAACGCCTCGTACTCCCGCAGGATCCGCTCCGCTTGGGGCACATCCGTTTTAACCGTAGGCCACTCATTCTGAGGGATCCTCTTATTTTTGATATAGCTGATGTACGTTGTCAGCTCGTCCATCTGGTCCTCGGTTATCGAATCGCCCACAATGGATTGGAACAAATTCCGTAGAATGATCTTCTTATGCAGCGGCGGACGGTCCGGATCCCATGGTTCCTTGTCCTCCAAATCCAAATCGCCCTCAATGATCTTATAAGAAGTCCCCGTTTGGCGAAAATGATCCCGCAAAGCACTTCAAAGGCCAAGCTGTGAATCGTAGAAAAATCGACAGGCGGAAGGCCGGGGAAGAAGCGTTTGAACCGTTCCTTCATATCGTCAGCCGATGCCCGGCTGAACGTAACAGCCTTGATTCTTGCCGGGTTGATCCGTCTTTCCTCAATCAAATAACCGATTCTCATGATGATCGTAGTCGTTTTACCCGACCCCGGGGATGCGAGCAGGAGCAAGGGGCCTTCCGTCTGAAGGACGGCTTTCCTCTGAACCTCGTTTAAAGTAACACCCGTTTCACGTGTCTTGCGTACAAAGAAGTCTTCCATTTCCATTCCGTCTTTCCCAAATGATTTGACCGATCAAATTTACAGCCTATTATATCACCCTTCCCTTTGGAAACAGAACAGCTTGCTTGAATGGTAATGGGAGGATAAAGCGTAATCACACCGGTGCGGCCGCCGATGGCTCCATTCAGAGGCGGGTGCAGGCATTTTCCTATACTGTGACTTTTCTTTGTTATCATGAACTGTGAAATGGTACAATTTGTTTGGAAGCAATTTGAAGTTTTGAATAGACGTAACAGAATGTGGTTTCCGTATCTTGTGAAAAAACCTGTTTTGTTCGAGATCTAAGGTAGTACCGAGCATAATGAAATGTGAAAGTTTAAAATCTGAAAGATGAATTGATATGGGCAACCTCCAAAACTTGATATGAGGTAATAAATTTGTACACATAAGGAGAAAAAAACTATGAAAAAAAAACAAATTACTAAGAATGGACAATGTCGGTATCGTTGTAGAATCCCTTGATGACGCAATCTCTTTCTTCGAGGAGATTGGCTTGAAGCTCGAAGGGCGAGCCACTGTCGAAGGTGAATGGGCTGGTCGCGTAACCGGACTGGGTTCTCAGTGCGTAGAGATTGCTATGATGGTTACCCCAGATGGCCACAGCCGACTTGAACTTTCGCGATTTCTCAACCCACCTACTATATCAGACCACCGGACTGCTCCTGTAAACGCCCTCGGTTATCTACGCGTCATGTTCACCGTTGAAGACATTGACGAAATGGTATCCAGACTCACTAAGCATGGTGCTCAGCTCGTTGGCGAAGTGGTTCAGTACGGGGACTCGTATCGGCTTTGCTACATTCGCGGAACCGAAGGACTTCTAATCGGTTTGGCGGAACAACTCGGTAACAAATAAGTAATTGACGTTTTATAAAATACCCTCACTCAGTCAAATAATGAAGTCCACACATTTGTACAATAGCAGGTGATTCTAGTGGCTCTGTCTGCTTTGTCAGCGACAGGGCCACTTGATTTTTTAAGGCCGCTTCACCTGGTCATCGGCGGCTCCAAAACATCACACTACGGTGATAGATGGTAATCCCTTATCAGCTTGAAAAGATACCTAGTATGACGTTTGAGGTAAAACCATATTGTTCTGGTGCAGGAAAAACTTGCCATCTGGCGGAGACGATAATTTAAATATAGGCAACTATTCGTTTTACCTGAATTGTTCCTGTATTTTATCATTAACTTATCAAATTTGAGAGCGGTGATAATGAATGATTATAATTCATTTCTTAGGTGTTGAAGCCATTTTAGGTGTCGAAGGGATAAACTAAAGGTATCAGGGAGGAACATAGGCATGGCTGACAGGATATTTGAAGAGCCTAGGCTTGCAAGCGTTTACGATTGTTTTGATTCAGCAGAACGTCCGGATCTTGACCCATACCTTGCGATGGCAGACGAATTCGGTGCTCAATCCGTGATTGACATTGGTCGCGGGACCGGCATTCTTGCCTGCCGACTTGCTGCACTTGGTAAGGAGGTCATTGGAGTGGATCCTGCCGCCGCCTCGCTCGAAGTCGCAAGCGGTAAGGCATTTGCAGATCGAGTCACATGGCTTCATGGCACTGCTGCGATGCTCACCGGATTGGAAGCGGATTTAATCACGATGACCGGAAACGTCGCCCAAGTCTTTGTAACTGACGAAGAGTGGAGTTCAACGCTTCGTGAATGTCGTGGTGCCCTTAGGCCAGGCGGCCGGCTTGTATTCGAGGTTCGGGACCCTTCGAAGGAAGCGTGGAGGGACTGGAACCGTGAGAAGTCTTATCAGGCCATTGAAGCACCGGCAGTCGGAAAGGTAGAGAAGTGGGTGGACCTGCTCGATGTGCAACTTCCGCTAGTTACGTTCCGTCAAACATTTGTTTTTGAGAAGGACGGGTCAATACTGACCTCAGATTCGACACTCAGGTTCCGGAGTAAATCCGAGATTATGGACTCCTTATTCAGCGCTAACCTGCCTGTCGAGGATGTTCGTGATGCACCTGATCGCCCTGGATTAGAATTCGTCTTTATCGCTCGCGGCCCAGATTAAAAGATACATTCATACGTTATGCTCCTGCCAATGCTTAAGGAGGCTAAATAGGTTCATCGTTAAATGTTTACGATAGGAATAACAGCTCGGTCCCCTATAACAAAAGACCAGTCCAACCCTAAACTGCGGTAGACTGGTCTTTGCTCTTCCGGCTTCTACTTATTGCCCGTTAAGAGACTTGGCCCTTATTAAAAAATTCCCTTGGCATCCGGAGCGAGGCTTTGCACCCGCATCAGGTAGCCGGTCACGCGCCGGTCGTCTTCCAGCGGAAATTCGTAATTTAGCCGTTCCGCAACGTCCAGGGCGGTGCTGCGAAACAGTTCCACCATCGCAAACAAAGCGGCCCATACCCCATCATAAGTTCCGTTAGGATAGGTGGCCATTAGCTTAGACCAATGGGACCCGGTCATGTATCGTTCCAGGTATTTTCCATTCTTGCCGATGCTGACGGAAAATCCGGTGTCAATTCCCACCTGCCATTCCACCATCTTCAGCAGCAGAGGCCTCATCAGCGCCAGGTGGTCCTGCGCGAAGAGCATTTCCTTCCTCCACAAGCCTTTGGCCACATATGTGGATAGCATCCAGAACTCGTTGCAGCAGTCGGCAATAAATTCGGCGGGCGGCCGTTTAACCCGGTAATCCTCGTCCGTCGGAGGGGGCACATCGGGGAAGACGCCGTCCTTATCCAGCAGAACCATCATCAGCTTGTCTTCTTGGCGGTAGTCCTCCGCCTCATCCAGCGGGATCAGGGTCAGATCCGCCTTGTTGCCGTCGGCGAACAGTATCAGATAAGAGAACCTTCTGCCGAGCTCCGGAGGAAACATCGCCATCGCCTCGGGCATCTGCATAAGGATCCGCTCCCCGAAGACATCCACCCAACGGGGATCGTTCTTGAAGCTGTCCATTTCGGTCACATGATAGCTGATATCGAAGTCTTGGAACAGATCTTTCGGCGCATTCGGATTCGTTCTGGAGCCCTCCAGCGTTACGGCGCGAATCCGTTCGTCCTTCCTGGCGTAATTCAAAAATAAGTCGAGCATTTCCTGTTCACTTCTCATCCTTGTTCCAGCCTCCCTATTTTTTATCCTTTGAGGTTCCAGGGTTGAAAAATATCCGGGCGGACCGCGAATTCGGATAGAAGCGGAACGGAGGCCCCTATGGAGCTATCATTTGTTCAGCGACTTGTTCACGATCGTCTTCCTCCTTAAGATCACTATTCATTCCATTCCATTTTATCAGAAGAAAGCTCGAACCGAAATCCAAATTTTCCTGGAATATCCAGACGAAAAAGGGTATGCTGGTCCATACAGACCACAGAAGGAGGTATGAAGGGTGGAGCTTGAAAAGGAGATCGAACGGCTCAAATACCAGATCCATCTGTTGAAAATGATGGTGCCGGGGGACGAGTTTCCGTTCTATCTGTTTGTCATGGACCATGGGATAGCGCAGGAACAGCATCATTTGCTCCGGCGTTATCTATATCTTGCCAACCATAGATGGAATCACATGTCCGGGGAGCCGCAGGATGAGGCTTCTCTTCTGTATTATGAATCGGCAAAAGCTTCATTTCTCGATGAAGCCGGAGCTTTTGGAATAGGCGGGGAGCGATTTGTGACGGAGACTTGTCCGTCTTATGAGGAGTTCGAGCAGTTCGTCAAAGCGGCTTTGCCGGCAGATGTCGATCCTGAGTATTTACTGCAGAGTTTACTGAAACAAAACATATACGGATCTTTATGCGGGCACTTATTAAAAACGCAGGTCGCCCCATAAACGGATCTCTCCGCCCAGGGGCGACCAGGCTGTTACATCGGATAATCGACAACCACCACTTGTTCCAACAAGCCGTCCAGTGATTGGACGAACTGCTGATGTGCCGGGTGCGGGCCGTAATTACGGAGCGCTTCCTGACTCTCGAACGTCACGCGCAGCCCCAATGTGAAGCCGTGGATGTTCTCCCGTTCCTCTGTTTCGTTAATCCCTGCGCTGAGATCGACAATGCCGGGAATCATGCCTTTAAGCGCGAGCAATTGATTCACCAGCTCCTGCTGCTTCTCGGGAGTGGCATTGGCATTCAATTTAAAAGCGACAAGATGTTCAAACATGACCGGTTCGCTCCTTTTTATATTGCCCCCCATGTTCCTTATTCGGAGAGCTTCTCTTCGTCCCACCGTCCCTTGTGCCGATCTTTTTACAAGATCCGGGCCGTAAGCATCCCTCTGGCGACGCGCGTGCCTCTGCAGATCATTTCGATATCGATTTTACAGAACCGCCGGCTTAATTCAATGATGACGGGCACAATGTCGATTTCGTCGTCGATCTGCAGCGGCACCAGGAAATAATGGGCGGAGCTGTCGACGATCAGATCGCCTTTCTTATGCTCCTGAACCGAACGGTAGGCCGCCCGGGTCATTAACGTGGACAACACGCCTTCGGAGATGATCCCTTCGAAATTGGTCATCGGCGCGGTAATTTTCCCCCGGAAGAAGAGCTTCCCTTCATTGTCACGCACCCTTCAAAGCCGGACCAGATTTGATGCTCGAACGTCTCCCCGTGCTGCGGTCGCTTCTGCATGAGCTGCATCGCCTTCATGACGTCCTTGCGGCTGATCACGCTGATCATCCGCTGGTCCGTGCCTACGACGGGGAGCGACTCGATGCCTTCCCAAATCATCATATGGCCTGCGGAGGCCACAGAGGCTTGAGCGCTGATCGTCAGCGGGTTTGGGGTCATGAGCGAGCCGATCGATTGGCCGGGTTTGGTACCGATAATATCTTTGGTCGTTATCATGCCCACCGGTTTAAGGTCGTCGTCGACGACAGGATAACGAGTGTGCGTCGTTTCCTCCACCAGCTTCTGCATATCTTTGACCGTATTCTTTTCCTTCAACGAATACACGGGCGCGTCCTTCCGGATGAGGTCCTCGACCCGCATAATCTGCTTCTTGATCAGCCTGTCCTCGATCGCGCGGTTAATCATCGTTGCCACCGTGAACGTATCGTACGTGCTTGCCGATAATAGGCAGGGCCAGCTCGTCGGCCAGCTCCTTCACCTCGGGCGTCGTATCGAAGCCGCCGGTAATAAGTACACCCGCTCCTTGCCCCAATGCGCACATATGCGCCTGAACCCGGTTGCCGACGATCAACAGGTTGTCGGGCTCGATGTATTTGATCATCGCCTCCAATTGCATGGCGCCGATCACGAATTTGTTGAGCGTCTTGTTCAGACCCGCCGAGCCGCCGAGCACCACGCCTTCAACTACGTTAAGAATTTCGGCAAACGTCAATTTGTCGATCTGATGCTCTTCCTTCTTCTCCACCCGGATCGTCCCGAGCCGCCGCTTCGTGCTGACGAGCCCCAGGTTCTCCGCTTCCTTGATCGCCCGGTAGGCCGTTCCTTCGCTGACGTCGAGGTCTTGTGCGATCTGCCGGACGGACAAGCGGGTACCGACGCTGAGAGACTCAATATATTGTGTGATCTTCTCGTACTTGGTTTGGAGCTCCGAATTCCCTGCCTGCATTAGGCTACACCTCGAATTGTTATATCCTGTTTCAAACATTATAAACCGGCAGGGGTAAAAAAAACAGCACCGCGGCCGGTGCTGTGTTCAGGGTCTTTATGCGTTGCTTTTACAGATAACGATAGCCTTGCAGCGTAAGAAAATCCTCGAACTCCGGGGACAAGGTCATCTGGGTGAACAGGGCGACAGCCCGGTCGAGCTTGCGGTCTCCCGGTGCACTTCCGCCGAGACAGCCGCCGCAGGCTCTCCGCCTCCTCCTGCTGGATGGCAAGGTACAATTCGGGCGTCAATTTGCGGCCGTCCTCGAGAATCCCCTTCGGATGGTGAATCCACTGCCACAGCTGGGTCCTGGAGATTTCCGCCGTTGCCACGTCCTCCATCAGATGGTTGATCGGCACCGCCCCATACCCGCGCAGCCATGCCTCGAGATACTGAATGCCGACGCTGATGTTCGTCCGAACGCCGATTTCCGTAATCGGCCCCCGGGGAACCTCGAGTAAATCGCCCGCCGTGATGCGGAGATCCTCCAGCCTGCGGTCAATCTGGTTGGGGCCCGGCATATGCTCGTCGAACACTTCTCTGGCAATGGGAACGAGCCCCGGATGCGCGACCCAAGTGCCGTCGTGACCGCTTCTCACTTCGCGGAGCTTGTCGGCGCGCACTTTGTTCATCGCCTCTTCGTTCGCCTGCGGATCGTTCTTTACCGGAATTTGCGCGGCCATGCCCCCGATGCAGTGCACGCCCCGCTTGTGGCAGGTTTGGATGGCAAGCAGCGAGTATGCGCGCATGAACGGCGACTCCATCGTGACCAGGCTTCGGTCCGGCAGGATGACGTCCGGTCGCTTCCGCAGCTTTTTGATGTAGCTGAAGATGTAATCCCATCGGCCGCAGTTGAGTCCTGCGCTGTGCTCGCGAAGCTCGTATAAAATTTCATCCATCTCGAAGGCCGCCAGGATCGTCTCGATCAGCACCGTCGCCTTGATCGTTCCTTTCGGAATCCCGAGCTCGTTCTGGGCAAAAACGAAAACATCGTTCCACAGCCGGGCTTCCAGGTGGCTCTCCAGCTTGGGCAAATAGAAGTAGGGGCCGGTTCCTTGGCTCAGCGACCTCTTGGCGTTATGGAAAAAGAACAGTCCGAAGTCGAATAAAGCGCCGGAAACGGGACGGCCGTCGACATGAACAAATTTCTCTTCGAGATGCCAGCCGCGCGGTCGAACCTTAAGAACAGCCGTCTTCCCGTTCAACCGGTAGGTCTTGCCTTCCGGGGACGTGTAGCGAATCGTCCCGTCCACGGCATCGCGGAGATTCACCTGACCGCCTAAGGTATTGGCCCATGTCGGCGAATTCGCGTCCTCGAAGTCCGCCATATAGACGAAGGCGCCGGAGTTCAGCGCGTTGATGACCATTTTCCGGTCGCCGGCCGGTCCCGTGATTTCCACCCGGCGGTCGAGCAGATCGTCCGGAACCGGAGCGACGGACCAATCCGCGCCGCGGATCTCTTCCGTAGACAGAAGGAAGTCCGGCGGCTCGCCGGCATGAATGCGGGCCTGCCTCTCTTCCCGCGCCTCCAGCAGGGTACGGCGTCTCCCGCCGAAAGTGCGTTCCAATTTAGCTACGAATTCCAAGGCTTCCGGTGTAACGATCGTTTCCCAATCCGGGTCCTGTATATCCCCGAGCAGCTCCACGCCGCTTGGCAGCATCAGCTTGTCAGCCATCGCTCTCATCCTCCCGATTCCGCTCTATGATCAATGCGTGAATTGCTCCTGCTCTGTCGAACCGGCAAGCGCCGTCGTCGACGAATTCCCCCTGAGATGACCTGCGACACTTCATCGAAATACCCCGTGCCGACCTCGCGCTGATGGCGGGTCGCTTCGTAGCCGCGCGCTTCGCTGGCGAACTCGGACTGTTGGAAGTCGGAGTAGGCGGCCATTCCGCGATGTCTGTAATCGTAGGCCAGCTCGAACATGCTGTGGTTGAGAGCGTGGAAGCCGGCCAAGGTAACGAATTGGAACTTGTAGCCCATTCGCCCGATTTCCCGTTGGAATTCGGCGATGGTCCGATCGTCCAGCTTCTTCTTCCAGTTGAAGGACGGCGAGCAGTTATAAGCCAGCAGCTTGCCCGGGAACTCGGCATGAATCGCTTCGGCGAACCGGCGCGCTTCCTCGAGATTGGGCTCCGACGTCTCGCACCAAATCATGTCGGCATAAGGAGCATAGGCAAGCCCGCGCGAAATGGCTTGATCCAGACCCTCGTTCACGTAGAAAAAGCCTTCCGGCGACCTTTGCCCGGTGAGAAACGGATGGTCGTTCGGATCGATGTCGCTCGTCAGCGACCGGGCCCCGTTTGCATCCGTCCTCGCAATCAGCACCGTGTCTACGCCCATGACGTCGGCGGCGAGTCTCGCAGCGATCAGATGGCGGACGGCCTGCTGCGTCGGCAGCAGCACCTTGCCTCCGAGATGCCCGCATTTCTTCTCCGAGGACAGCTGGTCCTCGAAGTGGACCGCCGCCGCGCCGGCTTCAATCATCGATTTCATCAGCTCGAATACGTTCAGCGGTCCGCCGAATCCGGCCTCCGCGTCGGCGACGATCGGCAAATAAAAATCGATCTCGCCTTTGCCCTCGGCCCGCTGAATCTGGTCGGCGCGCTGCAGCGCCTGATTGATCCGCTTGACGACGTGCGGCACGCTGTCGGCCGGATACAGGCTTTGGTCGGGATACATCTGACCGGACAAGTTGGCATCCGCCGCCACCTGCCAGCCGCTGAGGTAGATCGCTTTGAGACCCGCTTTGGCCTGCTGAACGGCCTGATTGCCGGTCAGGGCCCCAAGCGCCGGCACGTAATCCTCCGTGTTGACCAGCTTCCACAGCTTCTTGGCCCCGAGCGACGCCAGCGTGTGCTCCACGAGCACCGAGCCGCGCAGCCGCAGTACATCCTCCGGCGAGTAAGGGCGGCGAATTCCTTGAAACCGCGGGGACTTCCAATGCTCCCTCAATTGTTCGAGCTGACGTTGTTGATCCATGTCTTCATCTTCCTTTCAAATTAGATTGAAAATTGGATTATTGCTCCAAATACCCGGTGCCGCCGCAAATCGGACAAGCATACGGCCATACGATCCGGTCACGCTCGGTACGTACGGTCTCGTGATGCATGGTCTCCTTCTCCATTCGGCCATGATCCTCGCTGCTGCGGGATGTGTCCAATTCGCCGTTTCCGTGACAAGCAGGACAATCCATTGTTCTTCCTCCAATCTTTATTGTTATATAATAATTGGTTAACTTGGTGTTATTATATAATACAGATTTAATTTTGTGCAACAGTTATTTTATTTTTATTTGTTATATAACATTCGGGGCGTTGTTACCGCCTTCTGCCGGGGATCCAGGTTAAATTTCGTGAGCTATACATCGAGATACCGGGAGAAAAGTTATGCCTCCTTATGGCAAGAATCGCAAAGAACCGGCGCATTGATCAAGGTTGCTGCGTTCGCTTTGGTAAATCCGGGCAGCAAAAAACCCACCGGATCGACGGTGGGTTCCAACTCGCTTCGTACATTATTCGCTGCTGATCTCGGGGAGGAGGCAATAAAACAAGGCCTGATGAACCGGAGACAGCGGATAGAAGGCCGTTCCTCCACATTCGTCGTGTTCACCTGCCGCCTGGTCGCCGTATCCTTCGAATCCGTAATCGCCCGGTGCATCTTCTGTTTCCCATTTTACCGCCGCCGCCGTCCCGTTCATCCTCATCGCTCCTTCGAATTGTTTTACACTGTAATAATACAATATTAATTTATTTATAAATTATACATACTGTTACATTTAATTCAATACAAATTTTTATAAAATTTATTGTTATATAATAATGTGCAGTGAGTTCGATTCCTCAGGTACATGCGGACTTGATTTCCAATGGGGTTATATTCCGGTAACTGCACGGTGTTCTACCCCTTCCACTTCCTGGATATCCTTCCTCCGATCTGCAAGCTTAATCTATTGCCAAAGCTAAAATTCCAGGTTACACTTGAGCTGATTCGGTCGTGAAGCACACGCCGCCTTGATACTTGGTATCGGGCGGCTTTTTCTTTTTTACATGACGAAAGGGGCGAAGGGCATGTCCAGATTTGAGCAAAAATATAATGAATGGCTTCAATCACATATCGAAAAGGAGACAAATCACAGGAGGCGGGAATTACTTGAAAAAGGCTTGGGGCATGGCACCACCCAGTTTTTGCGCTCCGTTTGGTTTCCGGCGGTCGGACATTTCGATCATCTGTACCCCGAATGGGAGGTTCGGGATTTCCACAATGGTTACCGTTACGTGGATCTGGCTTACATGCCCGGGGGTGCGAAGGGCGGTATTGAAATTCAAGGCTACGGTCCACATGCCCGGGATCTGGATGTTAGGCGGTTTAAGGATTTGTGCTGGCGGCATTGTTTGCTGGCGCTCGACGGGTGGGTGTTTCTGCCCATAGCTTACCCATCCATTCAAGATGAGCCCCAGCGGTGCCGGCGGCTCGTTCTTTCCTTCATCGGCAAATTCATCTCAACCGACGTACCGTCTGATCTGTCCTCTCTCGATGCGGAAACGGTTCGGTTTGCCCGGCGGTCGCTTCGCCCGTTCACCCCTATGGAGTTAGCCGAACACCTGCGGGTTACCGACCGGCATGCGCGGCGGATTCTGCACAAGCTGGCGGATTTGGGCATCTTGTTTGTGGCCAGCGGGAACATGAGGTACAGGGCGTATAGCTTACGGACCGAGCGACCGTTAATTGTCGATGTTGGAGGAGAATAGATTTCCAACGGACCCAGATGACGCTATTGGCGGGTATGGAGCGAAAATCAGCAGCATTATTGGGGAATAAGTGCTCCTATGTCCGCTACATTTGGAAAAGGGGATATTGCCGACAATAGAGGCGCTCGTGTCCGTTACATGGACGCAAGCCAAGCCCCGGCCAGAGAGAATGTCGAACGAGGCGATCCTGTTACATTGGAGGGCTACCGGGTACTGATATTTACTAGGTGGTGTAGGGGAATTCAGGTGGTATAGAGTGCTCATTCTTTCTGCTCAACAAAAGTTATACAGGCGGCTTCCACGCTTACGGACCGAGCGGCCGCTATTTGCTGTTATTAGAGGGGAATCGATTTCCAACGGACCCAGGTGACGTTATTTGCTGGAATGGAGCGAAAGTGAGCAGCATTATTGGGGAATAAGTGCTCCTATGTCCGCTGCATTTGGAAAAGGGGGATTTTGCCGACAATAGAGGCGCTCATCGGATTAACCCCTAAATTTGGACACTAGCCGCCTTCATCCTTGTGCTATCGCATTAAAGCGCAAGTTGTTTTGGTGTTATCGTCCCCTCGGACACGAGCCGTAGATATTCTTTTGGCGGCCAATCTTGAAGACTACCATGAATGCGATCGTTATTGTAATATCGAATAAACCGATCTACTTCTCTAAAAGCTTCCTCATAAGTTTCAAAGCAATTCCGCTGGTAACATTCCCTTTCCAAAATACTGTGAAAGGATTCGATGAAGGCATTCTTGTTTGGCGTTTGGTTTGGAATGCGCTCATGCTCAATGCCAGCCTGCTCGCAGAAGGCGTAGAAGGCTTTGCTGACGAACTGAGGGCCGTTATCGGTTCGAAGAACAGGATGATTCCCTTGCCCGTATGCCGCGCGTTTCAGGAGTGCTTTCTGGACGATTCGTAAAATGTCCTGAGTGCTACAAACCTTGCCTCGATGATGGGCGACAATGCTCCGGTCAAACACGTCGATGATGCTGGCCAGGAAAAAATGGCGCCGTTTACCAGCCACATACCCATACTTAATGTCCAGTCGCCAGAGTTGGTTGGGGCCGTTCACAACACGATTGTTAGCTACCTTTTTGGGTACGGGATTCGTCCTCTCCCGTTGCGGAGTGAGGATGCCCAGCTCTTTGCAAAGCCGGTATACTTTTTTCTTGTTAATGACTAACTTGTATTTTCGCCTTAAGAGGACCGTGAGTTTCCGATAGCCGACTGCAGCGTGTGGACCTCTAATTAAACTTCTAAGGTATCCCTTGATCCGGGCATCCAAAATAACGGATCCATTTTTATCGCAAGAATATCCCGGAATAGGACGGCCCTTACCTGCGGGCTGTTGACGTTCCGGATGCCGAAGGCGGTAGTAATAAGTGGAACGGGGCACTCCGCACAGACGCAGCACCGTACGAACCGGATATCCCTCTCCGATCCAATAGGAGGCTACTTCCAGTCGGGATACTTTTTTTAACCAAATCTCTAAGGATGCTGTTCTCCAGTTCTTTCTGGCCCAACAGTTTCATGGCTTCATCGTATTTCTCTTGAAGCTCTTTGAACTTGGCTGCATCCTCCTTGATTTTCTCCTCTTCATCACGTTTCTTTGCCATAAGGTCGCCCACCTCATCCTGGTATTGACGAACCCAGTTGCTAAGCGTTTTAGGAGCCATGCCATACTTCCGGGCCACCACCTCTGTACGGTAGCCAGAGAGCACTTCTACTACGAGATCCTTTTTGCTTGAACCGGGCATCTAAAACGTCTTTTCATGGATTTTTCCCCACCCATTTAGTGTATCTGAAGTGGTTAGGAGTGTCCAAATGGATTAGGGGGCTATATAGTCATGTCCGTTACATGGACGCAAGCCAAGCCCCGGCAAGGGTGGCGAACGCGGCGGTCTCGTTACATCGGAGGGCTACCGGGGGAGTTGACCGAATCTTGAACAATTACCAGCGGGCCACTTGTGGCTCACTTGTGGCTGGCTTACTTGTGGCTCACTTGTGGCTTACTGGCGGGCATTCATGAGCCATTTTTGGATACTTGTGTGGGCTGGCGGGGGTACCGGCGGGCAGTGGCGGGTTACCGAACGGATGTTAAACGGTACTGTTCGGCTATCCGCTCGGATACCCTCGGCGAACTGTGTAGTCTTTATTCGGCTATCCGCCCGCTATTACATTGGCACCATACAGTCAGTGCCAGGACTATATAGGTGCATCGTCGCTTACTGGCACGATGCCCGCAGATTCTATTAAGTCGCCCCACCAAAACCGGCCCACGCACAAAAGACGGAGCCGCGCCAAGCGCACAGCTCCGTCTTCCATACATCACAACCCCAGCGCCTGCCGCTCCTCCTCCGTGAACACGCGGGAGCGTGTCAGGAAGCGCCGGCCTTCCGGGCCTTCCAGCGAGAACATGCCTCCCCGGCCGGGCACGACGTCAATGATGAGCTGGGTGTATTTCCAGTACTCATATTGGGCCTCGCTCATATAAAAGTTCACCCCGCCGATGTCTCCCAGCCACACATCGTGGTCGCCGATGAGAAACTCCCCTTCGCGGTAGCACATCGGCGAGTCGCCGTCGCAGCGACCGCCCGACTGATGGAACATCACCGGCCCGTATTTCGCTTTCAGCGGCCCGATCAGCTCCAGAGCGGCGTCCGTGGCCAGAACCTTCCGTACGTCCATGGCGCGGCCGCCCTCAGAAGAAGCCCAGCGCGTTCGGGCTGTAGCTGATCAGCAGGTTCTTCGTTTGCTGGTAATGGGACAGCATCATCTTGTGCGTTTCGCGGCCGATGCCCGAGACCTTGTAGCCCCCGAAGGCGGCGTGCGCCGGGTAAGCGTGATAGCAGTTGGTCCACACACGGCCGGCCTGAATGCCCCTGCCGAACCGGTAGGCTGTGTTGATATCGCGGGTCCACACCCCTGCACCCAGTCCGTACAACGTATCGTTGGCGATGGCCAGCGCTTCTTCCTGGTCCTTGAAGGTCGTTACGGACACGACGGGCCCGAAGATCTCTTCCTGGAAAATCCGCATTTTATTATTCCCCTTGAACACGGTCGGCTGGATATAGTACCCGCCTTCCAGCTCGCCCTGCAGGGCCGCCCGGCCCCCGCCGGTGAGGCATTCCGCCCCCTCCTGCTTCCCGATGCTGATATAGGACAGGATCTTCTCCACCTGCTCGGAGGAGGCCTGCGCGCCGATCATCGTCTCCGTATTGAGCGGATTGCCCTGCTTGATCTCGGCCACGCGCTTTAACGCCCGCTCCATGAACGGCTCGTAGATCGATTCCTGAATCAGGGCGCGGGACGGGCAGGTGCACACCTCGCCTTGGTTCAAGGCAAACATAACAAACCCTTCAATCGCCTTGTTCACGAAGGCATCGTCCCTAGTGAGAACGTCTTCAAAGAAGAGGTTCGGCGACTTGCCGCCGAGCTCGAGCGTCACCGGGATGATGTTCTGCGAAGCATACTGCATGATCAGACGGCCGGTCGTTGTTTCCCCGTAAAGGCGATCTTCGCAATGCGGTTGCTGGAGGCCAGCGGCTTGCCCGCTTCCAGCCCGAAGCCGTTCACGATATTGAGCACGCCCGGAGGCAGCAGGTCGCCGATCAGCTCGGCCAGCACCATAATGGAGGCCGGCGTCTGCTCCGCAGGCTTCAGGACGACGCAGTTGCCGGCGGCGAGGGCGGGTGCGATCTTCCATGTCGCCATGAGCGGCCGGGAAGTTCCACGGGATGATTTGCCCCACCACGCCAAGCGGTTCATGAAAATGATAAGCCACCGTATCGCCGTCGAGCTCGCCGAGCGTGCCCTCCTGCGCGCGGATGCAGCCCGCAAAATAGCGGAAGTGGTCGATCGCCAGCGGCAGGTCGGCGGCCAGCGTCTCCCGGACCGGCTTGCCGTTATCCCAGGTTTCGGCCACGGCAAGCGGCTCCAGATTGGCCTCCATGCGGTCCGCGATCTGCGACAGAATTAACGCGCGCCGGGCCACCGGTGTGCGGCCCCATTCATCCTTGGCGGCATGAGCCGCGTCCAATGCCAGCTCAATATCCTCCGCCGTCGAACGGGAGACCTCGCAGAAAGGCCTGCCCGTAACCGGGGTAACGTTTTCAAAATACTGCCCTTTTACAGGAGCCACCCATTGTCCCCCGATGTAATTGTCGTAGCGCTTTTTGAAAGTCACCTTCGAGCCGGCCTGCCCCGGTTGAGCATAAATCATTTTGTCCAGCCTCCCTGTTTTCATTGGTTTTGACGACACGCATAAGTGAAGCAAAAGCCGTGCCAACTCCAATTCAGGCCTGAACCTCAGAAGCTTTACGTGGTGTACCTTTTGCGCTGGGCGGAGGAGCCGATCTTCATCGCCTCCCGGTACTTGGTGACCGTTCTCCGGGAAATCATGTAGCCCTTTGCCTGCAGCAGCTCGGCGATTTTTTGATCGGACAGCGGATTGGTCTTGTCTTCCTGCCCTATCATTTCGCGGATCTGCTCCTTGAGCTGCAAGGCGGAGGCGGCTTCCTCGCCGGACTGCGGAATCGAAGCGGAGAAGAAAAACTTCAGCTCGTAGGTCCCCCACGGCGTCAATGCATATTTGCCGCGAACCGCCCGGCTTACGGTCGATTCGTGGATATTCAGCATGCCGGCGATATCCTTCAAGGACATCGGTTTAATGCAAGAGGGCCCCTGCTCGCAGAACGGTCGCTGGATATCGAAGATCGCCTTGGCTACCAGATAGAGCGTGGCTTTCCGCTGTTCGATGCATTTGCTGATCCATTTGGCCGCCGACCACTTTTGCCGCAAATAGGAAACCGTTTCCTTGCAGTCCGCCTGTTTGATCATATTCAGATAAAACAAGTTCCATGACATGGCCGGAACGGCGCCGTCCTCCACCACGACTTCAAACCTTCCGCCCGTATTCCGCAGCACGACATCGGGGGTGAGATATTCGGGCTTTCCTTTGCCGTACAAGAGTCCCGGCTTGGGATTCAGCCTGGCGATGCGATCGACCGCCTCCTGAATTAAGGCCGTATCCACCGCATATTTCTTCGCCAGCGCGGTGAACTTTCTTCCGGCGATATCCCGAAGATCGCGGGCGACAAGCTTCCGGGCGAGCGTATTGCGCGAGTCGCTTGCATCAAGCTGCAGGAGGAGGCATTCCTCCAGGCTCGTTGCGCCCACGCCCGGCGGGTCCATGCCTTGGATAATGTGCAGCGCCCGCTGCAGCTCCGGAAGCGGCACGCCCATATGCCCGGCCAGCGCTTCCAACGTACCGTCCAAATATCCCTGCTCGTTTAAGCCGCGTATCAAGATGAGGCAATAGGCATAGGTTTGTTTGTCCAGATCCAGATATTTCAATTGATCGATCAGCGCTTCCTCCAGAGACTTCTCCGTCCCGGTATGGACATTCAACCACCAATCGCTGTCATATTCCGCCGTCCTGCTTTTTCTGCTGCCAGGCTTGAAGCGGGGCTCACCGATAATCCAATCGATTAACGGATTGTCCGCCGTTTGTTCCTGGACATACTCCCCTAATTCCAGCGAGGACATTTGCAGAATGTCGATGGATTGTCTGATTCCCTGCGTCAGCTGCAGTCTCTGTTGTTGGTGCATAGACAGCCGGAGCTCCATCCATAAGCCTCCCCTCGTTTGTAAGCGATTTCAATATTTGCCTCCATTATAAAAGAGTTCCCGTCTGCTTTTCAAGCAAAAAACGTGCCAGCTCAAAAAAAGTCCTATGTGGAAATGCACCCGACAGATCGTCTTGGCATCTTCCTTGCCAGATCTACAGCTTCCGCGCATGAAATGCCCGTGGGCCCAAGCAGACTCAGGCGGCAAAGCCGAATTGCCCCCGATGTACAAAAGTAGACAAAACGGGACAGATGTCTCATTCTGTCTACCCCGATCCCATGTGTTCTGCAACGGGACACCCCCGTTCCGCCCCCCGCACCGGTTGGCACAGGATTTGCTTCTTACATCGTTGTAACCCGATTCACTACCAAAACAAGAGGAGGATTCACGCATGGTCGAAACGGCGCAAGAAAAGGGAATCATTGTAAGTCGGGAAAAAGCGGGCTGGATGTATCAAAAAATGGTAGAAATCCGGAAGTTCGAGGATAAGGTTCACGACTTGTTCGCCCAAGGCAGTCTGCCTGGCTTCGTCCACCTCTATGCCGGGGAAGAGGCGATAGCTGTCGGTCTCTGCGCGCACCTGGACGATAAGGACAGCATCACCAGCACCCATCGCGGGCATGGGCACTGCATTGCCAAAGGCTGCGACCTGGACGGTATGATGGCCGAGTTGTTCGGCAAGGCAACCGGACTCTGCAAAGGGAAAGGCGGCTCCATGCATATCGCCGACCTGAACAAAGGCATGCTGGGGGCCAACGGCATTGTCGGGGGCGGCTACCCGCTGGCCTGCGGTTCGGCTCTGACGGCGAAGTATAAAAAGACGAATGCTGTAAGCGTTTGCTTTTTCGGCGACGGCGCGAACAACCAGGGTACTTTTCACGAAGGCATCAACTTGGCTGCGATATGGAAGCCGCCGGTCGTCTTCGTTGCGGAAAATAACGGATACGGCGAAGCGACTCCTTTCAGCTATGCGTCCAGCTGCAAGACGATTGCCGACCGCGCCGTCGCCTACAACATTCCCGGCGTCCGGGTGGACGGCAAGGATGTGCTCGCCGTCTACCGGGCGGCGGAGGAAGCCGTGCAGAGAGCACGCAGAGGCGAAGGGCCGACACTCATTGAATGCGTAACTTACCGCAACTACGGACACTTTGAAGGCGATGCCCAGAAGTATAAGAAGGAGCAGGAGAAGAAGGAGCATCTCCAGGAGAAGGACGCTATCGCCACTTTCCGCACCTATCTCCTGAGCCATCAGCTGTTTACGGAGGATGAACTCAGTGAAATCGACCGCTCGGTCGAGCAGGCCGTGCAGAAGGCCATTGAGTTCTCCGAGAACAGCCCGTTCCCGGACGACTCCGAGCTGCTTACGGACGTTTATGTTTCGTATTGATCCATCATTTAACCCATTCTAAGGAGGACTGCCACATGTCCAGAAAAATAAGTATGTCCGCTGCAATTAACGAAGCCATGAAGCTTGCGATGCGGAAAGACGAGGATGTCATTCTCATGGGGGAGGACGTGGCCGGAGGGGCCAACGTCGACCATCTGCAGGACGATGAAGCCTGGGGCGGCGTTCTGGGCGTGACGAAAGGCCTGGTGCAGGAATTCGGCCGCGAGCGGGTGCTGGATACACCAATTACGGAGGCCGGTTATGTAGGCGCCGCCATGACCGCGGCGGCAACGGGATTAAGACCGATCGCCGAGCTAATGTTCAACGACTTTATCGGAAGCTGTCTGGACCAGGTGCTCAATCAGGGGGCCAAATTCCGCTACATGTTCGGCGGGAAGGCGCAGGTGCCGATCACCATCCGCACGATGCACGGGGCCGGATTCCGTGCCGCCGCCCAGCACTCTCAGAGCCTGTATGCGCTGTTTACCAGCATTCCCGGTGTGAAAGTCGTCGTACCCTCCACCCCTTATGATGCGAAAGGCCTGCTGCTCGCTTCGATTGAGGATAACGATCCGGTGATCTTTTTCGAGGATAAAACCTTATACAATATGACCGGCGAAGTACCGGAAGGGTATTATACCATACCGCTCGGAAAAGCCGATGTGAAACGGGCCGGCTCGGATCTCACGATTGTCGCCATCGGCAAACAGGTGCATACCGCTTTGACCGCGGCGGATCAGCTGGCGAAGAAAGGCATCGAAGCGGAAGTAATCGACCCGCGCAGCCTGTCCCCGCTGGACGAGGATACCATCCTGTCGTCGGTGGCGAAGACGAACCGCCTCATTGTCATTGACGAAGCGAACCCGCGTTGCAGCATTGCGACGGATATCGCCGCACTGGTGGCGGATAAAGCATTCGACAGCCTGGATGCGCCCATCAAACGGATTACGGCGCCCCATACGCCGGTCCCGTTCTCTCCGCCGCTGGAGGATTTGTACCTGCCCTCCCCGCAGAAAGTGCTTGAGGTCGTATCGGAGCTGCTCGGAGATATTTCGCTGATGAGAGTCTAATTACCTTAAGATCGGAGAGTAGACCATGGCTGTAGAGATGGTTATGCCCAAGCTGGGAATGGCAATGAAGGAAGGGATGGTATCGAACTGGCGCAAGGAAGCCGGGGATCCCGTGTCCAAAGGGGAAATCGTCGCCGATATCAATTCGGAGAAAATCGAGATGGAGATCGAAGCACCGGCCGACGGGGTTCTTCTGGAAATTGTGGTGCCCGCCGGCCAAGGCGTGCCGCCGGGAGCCGTCATCTGCCGGATCGGAAGTCCGGACGAACAAATCATCGGAGCGGCCGCGGCCGCTCCGGAGGCGAAGGCTTATATCGCGGAGGCGGCCGTTGCTGCAGTCGCTGAGCCTGTGCCTTCCCCAACCTGCCCTTCGGAGGAAAGGGGAGATCAAGATTTCCCCGTGGCCCGGAAAATGGCGGAAGCCGCAGGGATCGACATCGAGTCGATCGCGGGAACCGGCCCGCAGGGGAGAATCACCAAGGAAGACGTGGAGAGCGCGATCGCGAAGGTGTCCTCCGCCCCCTCCCCTGCAGTAGAGAGCGGGCCGGTTAATCCCCGGCCGCCGTCGGCGAGGAGCAGGTGGAGCAAACCCCGGTCGCCGGCATCCGCAAAGTGATAGCGGCCCGCATGCTGGACAGCCTGCAGAACAGCGCCCAGCTTACCTTAACGCTGAAGGCGGATGTTACCGGCCTGACCAAGCTGCAGAAGCCCATGAGCGAAACGGCCCAAAAGCAGTATGACGTTAAACTGACGATCACCGATTTTATCGCCCGCGCGGTGGTGCTTTCGCTAAAGCAGCACAAGCAGATGAACAGCGCTTATATCGACGAGCGGATTCATACGTTCGGCCATGTGCATTTGGGCATGGCGGTCGCCCTGGATAAGGGGCTGGTCGTCCCCGTGACCCGGCATGCCGAGAAACTCTCGCTGCTGGAGCTCGCACGCGGGCTGAAATCGCTGGCGCAGCGGGCCCGCGGCGGTCAGCTCGACAGCGAGGAGATGCAGGGCTCCACTTTCACGATTACGAACCTCGGCGCCTATGGGATCGAGCATTTTACACCGGTGCTGAACCCGCCGGAGGCGGGGATTCTCGGGGTCGGGGCCGTGCAGGACACTCCGGTCTTTGTCGGAGACGAAGTGCAGCGGAGAAGCCTGCTCCCGCTCAGCCTCACCTTTGACCACAGGGTACTCGACGGGGCTCCTGCCGCCGAATTCCTGCGGACCGTCAAACAACATTTAGAAGATCCTTATCGACTGGTTCTTTAGAAAGAAGGGATATGTCATGAGCAGGATAGCCATTATCGGAGGGGGACCTGCCGGTTATGTGGCGGCGATTACCGCTGCCCAGCAGGGGCGGGAAGTAACTCTTATTGAGCGGAAAGCTCTGGGGGGCACTTGTCTGAACGAAGGCCGCATGCCGACGAAGTCCTTGCTGGAGAGCGCCGATCTATTCGATAAAGTCCGGCACGCCGGGCGGTTCGGTATCCGCCTTCCTTCCGGCCAAGCCGAGATCGACTGGAACGGAGCGCAGGAATACAAGAATGGCATTGTCAGGCGGCTGGTTCAAGGCATCGGTTACCTGATGAAGAAAAATAAAATCAAAGTGGTCAGCGGCACAGCGAGCTTTGAAACGGAGTACCGTTTACATGTGGAGCAGGACGGCAAGTCCTCCTCCCTGGAGGCCGACCGGTTCATTATTGCAGCGGGCTCGGAGCCCGTCCCTCTGCCGTTTGCTCTCTTCGACGGGGAATGGGTGATCCACAGCGGACAGGCGATGTCCCTCCCTTCCGTCCCCGCTTCCTTACTCATCGTCGGCGGCGGCGTCATCGGTTGCGAATTTGCGAGCATTTACAGCCGGCTTGGAACCAAGGTAACGATGGTGGAAATGGCGGACCAGCTGCTTCCCGGCGAAGACGCCGATATCGCCGCCGTCCTGCACCAGGAGCTCGAGCGGGCCGGCGTGCGAATTTATACCTCCACCGCCTTGAAAGAGCTCGAGCCCGCGGCGAAGAAGGCCCGGTTCGAGAATCGGGAGGGAAGGCATGAGTTAACCGCCGATTATGCCCTCGTGTCCATCGGAAGGAAGCCGAGGACCGAGGGGTTAGGTCTGCAGCGGATCGGCGTCGAATTCTCCAGGCACGGAATTCAAGTGAATGAGCACATGCAAACAAGCGTTCCGCATACTTATGCTTGCGGCGACGTCATCGGCGGCGTCCAGCTGGCCCATGTCGCTTTTCACGAAGGAACGGTTGCTGCGCTGCATGCCTGCGGGAGAGAAGCCGAGGTGAATTATCGGGCCGTCCCCCGCTGCATTTACACCTCGCCCGAGATTGCCGGCGTCGGCATGACCGAGAAGCAGGCAAGGCATGCATACGGAGACATACGGATCGGGGAATTCCCGTTCGCCGCCAACGGCAAAGCGCTGATTCTCGGCGAGCCAGCCGGTAAGGTCAAAGTGCTCGTAGAGCCCCGCTACCACGAAATCGTCGGCCTCTCGATCGTCGGCCCCGCGCCACGGAGCTCATCGGCCAGGGGACGGTCATGCTGCACGCCGAGATGACCGCCGATCTCATGGAGCATCTGATCAGCGCCCATCCGACGTTGTCGGAAGCCGTTCATGAGGCGCTGCTTGGCGCCATCGGACATACTTTGCATGCTTAAATATCCATCCATAGAAGGGGATTCCAATGCGCGCACAGGAGCGAGTTGCCCTTGTTACCGGGGCCGCAAGAGGCATCGGCCGGAGCATTGCCTTAAGACTGGCCCGCGACGGCGTTCATGTAGCAGTCAATGATGTGAATGCGGAGAAGCTGGAAGAGGTCGCCGAGGAAATCCGGGCTTTGGGCCGCCAATCGCTGGCCATTGCTGCTGACGTCAGCGTGGGGAGAGAGGTATACGCTATGGTCGATCAAGTTGTCCGGGAATTCGGACAGCTGGACATCCTGGTCGCCAACGCGGGGATCGCTCAAGTGAAGCAGGCGGTCGAGATTACCGAAGAGGATTGGGACCGAATTTTTGCCGTGAATGCCAGAGGGGTATTTCTGTGCGACCAGGCGGCGGCCAAGCAAATGATCAAGCAAAAAAGCGGCAAAATCATCAACTGCGCCAGCGTTGCGGGGCATTCCGGATTCAGTCTGCTCTCCCACTACAGTGCGACCAAATTCGCTGTGATCGGCTTTACGCAGGCTCTGGCCAAGGAACTGGGGCCGCATGGCATCACGGTCAATGCGTATTGTCCGGGAATCGTCGGAACGGACATGTGGGAGCTGATCGACGAGAAGATGGGACAGTATTTGGGGTTGCCCAAGGGTGAAACGATCAAGAAATATACCGAATTGATCACCTTGGGCCGGGTCGAAACCCCGGAAGACGTAGCTTGTCTGGTCTCCTATCTCGCGTCCCCCGACTCCGATTATATGACCGGGCAGTCCATCAACATTTGCGGCGGAGTGCTGACCAGCTAGCCTGAGCCGTCGTACCCGCGATTCGGTCCGCTTCTTATTGAGTGCGCTTTCAAACTAGGTTATAATTTAGGAACAGACACCGCTCATTTCACACCATCTTAACATCATTCCCTATAATAGGAGAGGCTAAAGATGGAAACGACGCTTTCTTTAAAAACATGGAATCGTTTTGTCCATGAAGGTGTTCTCGACCCCTCGCGCATCAATAAAAGACTGGCCGAATCCTGGTACCGCTCCAGGGAAGCTCAGGTCAATCCTCACTTCGGTAAGGGACGCTCTATCCTGCCGCCTGACCTTCTCATCTCGCAGAAAGAAAAGAACGCCCTGCTCCAAACCATCGCTCTGCCGCATTTGGATAAATTAAAGCAGTTTTCGAAAGATCTGGGCATGATCGCGCTGCTCATCGACCCGGAAGGCTATGTGCTGTCCATGTCCGGCAACCCTCAAACCAAGAATGAAGCGGCGCAGATCAATTTCGTCGAAGGTGTACGCTGGACCGAGGACGAGGTGGGCACGAACGCCATCGGTACGGCGCGCTGACGGAGGAGCCCATTATGGTGACCGGGTCGGAGCATTATTCGGTCGCCTCCCACCGCTGGAGCTGCGCGGCCGCTCCTATCCGCAACGACGACGGCAAGCTGCTCGGCATTCTGGACGTTTCTTGTCCGGTGGACCGCGCGCATCCTTACACGCTCGGGATGGTTTCCTCCGTCGCTTATACGATCGAGCGGGAACTCAGCATTCGTACGCACAGGGACGAGATGGAGCTCGTGCAGCAATCGATGGATCTCCTCGAATCGGATAAACCGGTGATCATCTGCAGCACCAAGCAGACCGTCGTATGCGCAAGCAAGCCGGTGCGGCAAGCGATGCCGAGGTGGCAGGGGCGCATGCCGGAGCGATCGCTGAATACGGCTATAATGTTCAAATGGAATTCCCCGTCATCTCCCGCATCCACGGCGGCCGTATCGGAACCTGTATCTATTTGCTTAAAAGGGACGCCCATCCGGCAAACTCCCATTACTTCGCTTCACCGTCCTGCCCGCCGTTCGAATTTAGAGGGGAGGCCGGCGTAAGCCAAGCGTTCCAGCGAACGCTTCATGAGTTGAGACGCGTGGCCCCTACGGACGCGACCGTCTATCTTCTGGGCGAGACGGGAACGGGTAAAGAAGTCATTGCCCAGTCGATTCATGAGAACAGTCCGCGGAAGAACGGACCTTTCGTTGCGGTCAACTGCGGGGCGATTCCCAAAGAGCTCATGGAAAGCGAGCTGTTCGGCTATGCGGAAGGGGCTTTTACCGGGGCAAGGCGCAGCGGGTATAAGGGAAAGTTCGAGCAGGCCAACCACGGCACCCTTTTTCTCGATGAGATCGGCGAAATTCCTCCCTCCATGCAGGTCGCGTTGCTGCGTGTACTGCAGGAACGCAAGGTGACTCCCCTTGGGAGCCTGAAGGAAGTTCCTTTAAACATTCGGATTATCGCCGCGACGCACCGGGACCTTCGCCAGCTGGTGGACGAAGGGAAGTTCCGCGAAGACTTGTACTACCGCCTGCACGTGTACCCGATCAACGTCCCTCCTCTAAGGGAGAGGAAGGAAGATATTCCTTATCTGGTCCGGTATTTCTGCGACAAGCTCGGTTGGAATTTGCCTTTGACCCCGCCATTCTGGGAGCGGCTGATGGAGTATCATTGGCCCGGTAACATCCGGGAGCTGATGAACGTACTGGAACGCCAGCACATTCTGAATCAGGGGAAGTGCATGACCCGTTCCCCATGCTGCACCACGAGGAGAGAATCGAAGCTCCGCACTCCCCGGCCACGACGCTATCTTTACGTGAAAAAATCCAGCTTGAGCAAATGACCGACGCCCTGCAAAAGACGGGTGGCAACGTCTCGAAGGCCGCCAAACTGTTAGGCGTCCCCCGCAAAGCACCTTCTACAAAAGGCTGCAAAAGTTCAAAGAAACGACGGCGGACTAAGATGCGAAAATGATGTCTTAGACCGCCGCCGCCGTTTCAGCTCACATCCACACCCGCCTCTTGATTGGACAATGGGAACGGCGCGGATGTATTTTATTCATGATGACTCCAGACACTCCATTCTCCTCATGCTTCGTAAGTTCCTCTAGAACCTTAGCTCATATATTCCACTTGGTACTGTACAAGGACGTTCTCAAGCGTAAGATCGTTCGATACGGCCACCTTTTCTACCAAGTTGTACCGTCGCGAGAACTCGCGATTCGTTGGCGAAGCATCCGGATGATTAGCCATCCCCGGCCAGAAGCCGCTGAACGTTCGGTAAGAACGGCCTCCTAACAGCACCGTATCGGCATCTCCAGGTTGTACGTATCGAAGGCTCCATCCATCGGCATAACCATGACGTTCCTGCCCGGCCCTTCGTTTTGCCCGTCTAGAGACATCATGTTCACGACAATGAGTTTACGCATGGTTTGCTCATTCCTCATTCCAGTTTTAATGTGCAGCTAAAATGAGCATACTCGCCCTACCTTTCGGTTTTTGATGCGATGATTCACAGTCAGCCGCGAGCCGGCCCCCGCTTCTCTTATATCCCGCCTATCGTGGACCGGCTTATTCGGATGCTGACCCCCGCCATGTTACGGTGATACAAGAATTTTCAAGTTATTCTTATCGTTTGTCAGCGCTTCCAATCCGTCTTTCACTACATCGTCGAGCTGAATTTTCTTCGAAATCATTTCATCGATCTGCAGCTTCCCGTCGGAAATGAGCTGAATCACCTGCGGAAAAATGTTACGGTAAGCGATAATCCCGCGGATCTCGCGTTCTTTGAGCACAAGCGTATTCGGATGGATGGCGGCCGTCTTCTCCCAGATGCTGACGATCACGACCTGCCCTGCTGTCTTCGCGCTTTGAATCGCCTGATTCAGGCAGGCTTCCACGCCCGTGACCTCGAAGACGACGTCCGCTCCGCCTTCCGTCCTGCGCCGGACCTCTTCTACCGCATTTTCCTGGAGCGGATTGATGATGGAGGTGGCCCCCATCTTAAGCGCCATCCGCCGCCGCCCCTCCGATACTTCCACGGCCAGGATGCAGCTGGCTCCGGCGGCCTTTGCCGCTTGAATGGCCAGCAGGCCGATCGGCCCCGCCCCGAACACCACACAGGTGTCTCCGACCTTCAGCTTGCTCTCCCTTACCGCATGAACGGCTACGGCGGCCGGTTCGACGAGCGCACCCTGCTCGTAGCTCATGTTGTCCGCCAATTTGTGCACCATGTGCTCCTTCACCATCGTCACTTCCGAGAATCCCCCGCCGCCCCCGCTCAGTCCATGGAATCCCAGGTGATCGCAAGCATTGTAATACCCCTGCCGGCAAGCGGGGCATGTGCCGCGAGCTTAGGATCGGTTCGACCGTCACCCGGTCTCCTATTTTCACCTTGGTAACGCCCGCGCCGATCTCAATCACTTCCCCCGAAAATTCATGACCCAGAATCAGCGGGTAGGTCTGTTGTGTGAGGGGGTGAGGCTCCTCCGGGATAAAAATCGGGCCGGCCAGATACTCGTGCAAATCCGTGCCGCAAATGCCGCACCATTTGACCTTCAGCTTGACCATCCCCGGCTGAATGGCCGGCTCCGCCACCTCCTGTACCCTCACGTCCCGTACGCCATGCCACAATGCTGCTTTCATGGGAATCCTCCTTGTTCTCGCAATTCGTGGTTCTTGCTTGAACAATAAGCAAGGATCGTACCAAGCGATCGTGAGGTCCAGGAGGGGCCTATTCTCGGCATTTCACTGTGATCATACCCATTTCCACGCACAGCTTAAGCCTATTTTCGGCGTAGACAAAACGGAACAAAACGAGACAACCGGCAACCATTGTCTCCGATTGTCCACCCGCGCCGCTTCTTACCGCCGGGCCGAAATCAGCAAAAACATCGGGCGGTGCAGCTCCTCTTCCCATTCCGGATGAGCGTCAACTTGTTCCTCGGAAGGCCCCCAGTCCTCGACATGTGTGATCGTAAAACCGAGCCCGATGAGCATGTTCAGGTACGTGCCTATCGTTCGGTGCTGCTTAACGACGCCTTCCACAAACCAGTTCGTCCTGCGGGCGCCCTCCTTTTGATAGTTATCGACAGGCCATGACTTATAACCCTCCGGATGCTGAATCCACCCCGGAGCCCTGGAGGCTGTATAGATCGGATGCTCCACGGAGCAAACCAGTCTTCCCCCGGCTTAAGGGACTTGTAGACCTCCTTCATTAGGCCCTGCAGATTCTCGATATAATGAAAAGCCAGCGAGCTGTACACCAAGTGATACGCTTCTTGCTCTAAGGTAAGGCTCTCCATATCCGCTTTCCTGTAAGTAATATGGGGATCCTGCGTTTCCGCCTGCGCTTGGGCCAGCATATTATCGGACACATCGATCCCGAGCACATGTGCGGCGCCATGCTGTCTGACCCAGCGGCAGAACCACCCGAACCCGCGGCCCAGATCAAGGACATCGGCCCCATACAAATCCGGAAGCATAGACCGCAGGCGTCGGCCATTCCGGAGCGCCGTCCAACCCGTGAACCGAACGGTTCAATTGACTATAGCCTTGGAAAAACTCATCGTTATCGTAAATATTTTGAGTCATTTCGTTTCCCCTTAGAAAAATAACTCACCGATAGCTGCAGGATGCGCCCATCTTCATCCATTTAGCCCGCTTCGGAGCCCATTGCTTTTAGACGAGGCTCATCCAAAAAATGTTCCATTAAGCCGCCTAGGGGTCCAAGTTTAAACCGATCTGTTATTTTATAACTATTACTTCACCTATTAAATTCAAAATATCCCAAAAATCCGCTTCATCGGCATTTGAACACTCTATTGCTATTTCATGATGATGGGGATTCTTTATCACTTCATTGATGACTCCTGTCACATCCAGAGAGTTGTTCAAAGGCACATGAATTTGCATCCCTTCGTGTATCTGACCTTCCAGCAAGTGCCCATATATTATAAAAGCATCTTCTTCTTTCGAGGTTTGAATGATACGGAATCGAGCCATCTGCGTCTCCATAGTCCAAATTTGATAAATTATAATATTGAGAATAAGGGAATTTGATCGATTTGGCAATTTATGGGGAGGGCAGAGCAAGTATGAAGCCGGACTATACAAACCTAGGATTTGGAATCTGTATGGGGAATCAATTGAGAGTTGAAGTAGAAAGGCAACTATCCGAGGATTTAAAGCATTATGGAATCATCCATTGCTGGAGTCGAGGGAGAGGCAAACAGCCTCTCCCCAATACTCATCATTGAATTTGTTCCGTCGGGCATTCGCCAAAAGTCCATTCTTTCGATTCATTTTCCACCCGAAACGCGGATGATTTCTCCCGAAATATGCCGGTTGGCCGCGGACCCAAGGTACACCGCCAACGTCGCGACATCCTCCGGCTTGCCGAGTCGTTTGGTAAAATGATTGGTCGCGTATACTTCCATCTGCTCCGGACTGATCCGGGCAAGATGCCTTTCGACGACTGTAAATCCCGGCATGATAACATTGGAATAAACGCCGGAGGGAGATAACTCCAAAGCTAATGTTTTACTGAATCCATGCAGCGCAGCTTTGTACGACGTGTATGAGGATCCGCCGGCGAAACCGTCGGTCGCCGCTCCGGATGATATATGCACGATTCTTCCCCACCCCGCTTCTTTCATCATGGGCACGATGCTTCGTGTCACATACGCAGTCGGATACAGATTTAACTGAATGAGATCAAACCATTCGTCAATACTTGCCGTATCGAATTCCGCACGAACGGGCCCATTGCCGACCATGGCCGCTGCATTGTTCACCAGTACCTCCACTTTCCCTGCCGTTGACACGATCTCATCCAGCGCGGCTGGAATGGTTTCCAGAGACTTAAAATCGAGCCGAACCGCTTTGCAGAAGTATCCTCTTTCCGTAATTTGACGAACCGTATCATCCGCAGCTTCCCGATTGGAAGCATATGAAATGACGACCTTTGCCCCCTCTTCCGCAAATTGGAGTGCGCATGCTTTGCCGATTCCTCTTGAACCTCCGGTAATAAAAACTACCTTATCATTTAACCCCATATCCATATAACTCGCTCCCTTCACGATTTTATTTCGAATTCGAACTAAATGGGCGGCAAGGCTTTGAATTCATACTGTTTGGAGAGAAAGTTCGAATTCGAAATATTGGCTAATCAACAACCATAAACTAGTTTTCGAATCGCTTCATAATGTTCCCAAGAGTTTCTCGAAGCAAGTCAAGTCTATCCTGTGTCAAAGACTCCCTCATTCTTTGCTCCACCTGCCAAGTCAGATCTGCAGTCGATTCTGCAAGCCGCTTACCTTCCTCCGTCAAAAATATTCGTTTGACTCTTGCATCGTCGGGATTTGGTTTGCGCATGGCCCATCCGTTCTTGACCATCCCGTTGACCAGGCTGGTGATACTGGGTCTGCCGATGTTAAGCACTTTTTCAAGCTCGCCGTGGGTCAAACCTGGTCTCTTGTTCAAAATGCCAAGTGCAAACCATTGAGTATGAGTCAGCCCCATCGGCTGCAAAAGACGCTCCGCCTCCCTCCGCATGGAGAAAAAAACCGACTTGATCAGATGGCCGATCCAAAGTTCATGTTCCCTATCGCTTTCCATTCTCTGCTGATCCATACGTCATGTCCCTGCCCATTAGTTCGAATTCGAAATTTTAAAATGATTTTACTTTACAGGATCCATTTTGTCAACTCCACTCATATTGGGCTACCTATCTTCGAAACCGACTTGCTCCCGCTTATTAAAGAAGCCACCCCAATACTAGGAGTGGCTTTGTCTCGATATAAACTATATACCGCCGGGCGACCATCACTCCCCCGAACGGGCACAATACTCGCGGATGATCTGCTCCTTCATCGCTTCCACCGGAAAACCCTCGTGATAAGTCGATATCATCAGCGCCGCGCCAAAGAGCGCCGAGGAGAAATAAAGCGACCTCATCCGGGGTTCCTTCACCCCAAGCCGCTCGAAAATGGCACACTGCGCTTCGAACTGCTTACGGGACTCCTCATTCAACTGTTTGCTGTAGGCGGCCAGTACATGATCGTCCTCCGGTCGCGTCTGCAAATTCAAGTAAAACCGGTATACGTCCGGCCGGCGGTAGACGTTATCGAGCGCTCCCGTGACGATATGGCGAAGCTGATCCTCCGGCGTCTCCAGGGCCGCGACGGTCTCCATCACTTCCGCGATTTGCTCGATGCGAATCCGGACGATAGCCGCCAGAAGCTCTTCCTTGCCTTTGTAATAATTGTACAACAAGCCCTTCGAGATTTGGCCTTCCTTGGCTACATCATCGATCGTGGTGGCATGATAGCCTTTCTTGATAAAAAGCGTCATCGCCGCCGCATGGATTTTGTCTTTGGCGGCTTGGCGAATTCGTTCATTTTCTTCAGGGGTACGCGGCAAGGTAAGTCAATCCTCCAAAAATTCGGTAATATGACGGCTAAGCTCTTCGGGATGCGTCAGCATCGGTTTATGATCGGCCCCCGCGATCTCGATCATCCGGATCCCGGGGACTCTCCGGAAAGTTTCGGCTATTCGGTGCAGATCCGGTACATCTTCCTCACCGAGAATAAAGCAGGTAGGGGCGACCAGTTCTTCAAGCCGCTCGATCGCCGGAGGCTCGGGCCAAATGGATTCAATGGTCCCCCATTCGAACGTTTTGGCTATGTTTTCCTTCCACGTTTGTATCATGAGCTCCCGCTGGGGACTTGCCATCACCACACGGTACGAAGGGGCCGATAAGGAAATCTCCATCATTCGTTCGATATCCGGGGCGGCCTCGTAGGTCTCCTGCATCCACTCGGAGAATTCCTTGCTGTGGGTAAAACCTGATAGGCTGGGGCCTATAAGCACGAGCTTCGTTACCCGCTGCGGATAATTCAAGGCTAATTCCGTGGCAATCTGGCCGCCCATCGAGTGGCCGATAAGCGCAGCCTCCGGCGACTGGAGGTGATCCATCAAAGAAAGCACATCGTCTATATAGTTCGGCGGCTCCGTAGGAGACGGAGATTGGCCGCGACCCGCGCCCGTCAAGAGCAATCACCCGATACTTCCTGGCGAGAATCGGTGCCACATACGTCCAGTCCCTCGAATCAGCTCCTCCGCCATGCAGAAGAATGATCGGTTTCCCTTCACCTGTTACCTCATAGTGCAAATCCATCGGCTATCCCTCCGTAAACATAAGAATTGGAATACACTTCTATTTTATTAATGACTGAACATACAGTCAATGAAAAAAATGTGAACTCTTTGCTCACAAATAACAGCCGCCTCGCCGGACCGGCGCGAGCGGCTGTCATAACTATTTTCATTCGGTTAAACGATCTATTCCAAACAAAACTTGTAGCCGAACCCACGCACGGTAACCACATAACGCGGATGTCCCGGATCCTCCTCGATCTTCTTACGAAGATTGCGGATATGCACCATCACCGTACGTTCATCACTCTCCCGGTCCCAGCCCCAAATACGGTCATAGAGCTGCCCGACACTAAATACCTGGTTCGGGTTTTCAATAAAGAACGTCAGCGGCTGTTTTTCCTTGGCATACATGGCGACAACCTCCCCATTGACCCGCACCTCGTAGGCGCCGAGGTTCACCTCCAGGCGTCCATGCCGCCACCATTGGCTGTCTTTGCGCCTTACCGCGTCGGTAGCCGCGGTAAGTTTGGAACGTCGAAGATGACCCGTGATCCGTGCCACCAGTATATTCGGGTTGAACGGCTTCACGATATAATCGTCGGCGCCGATTTCCAAACCGGATACGGCGGTAAAGGGGAACGGGAGAGGTGGAAAGCACTTGTATGAAATGATAGGAAGGCCGAGCTTCTTTAGGGGGACCATTGCTTTGCCGCAGACTGAAGAACAACAAATCGGCCCTAGTGTTGTCTAAGCCACGAACACGGCGGATTGCTGATTGCCCGCATCGCGTAAACCGCTTAGCATAAGCTTTGTACACTACAGAAACATACGGGAAAGGATGATGGACGTGCAAGCAATGGAGAGAACCGGAATTGTAGCCCCCATGCCATGGAACAATACGCTAGGAGGTGGTATGCATGATCGTCGTTACCGCGCCCACCGGCCAGATCGGCCGCCAGGTCCTTGACCTTGTCCTTGACAGCACAGAGGATATCCGCGTGATCGTACGCGATCCATCCCGCCTGGCCCCGCACGTGCGCGAGCGCGTCGAGGTCGTGCAAGGGTCGCATGACGACATGGATGTCGTCAACAAGGCATTAGCCGGTGCTGACTCCGTGTTTTGGCTGGTACCCCTAACCCTCGCGCCGAGAGCCTGCACAGCCACGTTGTGGATTTCAGCCTGCCGTTATGCGAGGCGATCAACAGACAGGGCGTGGGGCGCGTAGTCGGCGTCTCGAGCCTGGGCCGCGGGACAGCCAAGAACGCCGGACAGATCTCGGCGATATTCGCCATGGACCATCTGATCGAGAGCACGGGTGTGAACTACCGCTCGCTGTGCATGCCGGGGTTCATGGATAACATGCTCTGGCAGGTCGAGCCGATCAAGCAGCAGGGAATGTTCTTCTACCCGATGTCCGGGGATCGCAAGGTCCCAGCCTGCGCCACCCGCGACATCGCCGCCGTCGCCGCGAGGCTTTTGCTCGATCATTCCTGGAGCGGGCAAGACAACATTCCGGTTCTTGGCCCGGAGGATCTGTCCTTCAACGACATGGCAGAGATCCTATCCGAGGTGCTCGAGAGACCGATACGCTTCCAGCAGATCTCCGGAGAAGCCTATAAGGCCGCCATGCTGCAGCACGGGATGACCGAGGCGTGGGCGCAAGGGCTGATCGACATGGTACGCCGCACCGACCGGGGAATCTATAACGTCGAGCCGCGCACCCCCGAGACCACCACCCCCACCAGTTTCCGTAAGTGGTGCGAGGAAGTGCTCAAGCCGGCCGTTCTGTCCTGAGCACCGACGCAATGAGGCCAACAACGGCCCACTCGAACGGAATGCTTAAAAAGCGGTCCCCTTGTTATTTGGGGGACCGCTTTATTTGCTTACCTGTGCTTCTCAGTCTATCACTTATTTTCCCGCCTTATTGTGGTCATTCACCCCCGCGATCCCTAGCCATCCGAAGACTGTGCTATGATTTGCGGGATACGGACTTCAAAGAGCGTATGAATTCGGTCGCTTTGAGCCGTGATGGTGCCTTGATGCTGCTCTACAATATTTTTCGCAATGAACAATCCGATGCCGGAGCTTTCTTCCCGTTGGGTTCGCGCTTTATCGCCCGTATAAAACATATCGAAGATATACGGCGACTCTTCCGGGGGAATGTAATTACCATAATTGATCACCCGGACCACTGCATCTTCCGCATCCGGATGGCAATCAATATCGATATATTGGCCGTCTTTGCCATAGCGGATGGCGTTCGTCAGAAGATTCTCAAATACGCGTGCCAATAGCTCCCCGTCGCCCCAAATCGTCACATGCGGAGTTACATTCAATCGGGTGGTCAGGTTATTTTTTTCCAAAGCAGGATATAATTCCTCGTTTAATTGGATGAGAAGCTCGCTTAGATCGGTCGGCTTTTTGTCAATCGTAAGCTTGCCATAATTCATGCGTGTGATTTCAAACAGTTCGTCAATCAGCTTCTCCAAGCGTTGAGACTTGGTGAAAGCAATGCTTGTATAGTGTTTGATCTGTTCCTCCGTTAGCCCTTCGCCCTGAAGAATGAAGTCCAGGTAGCCTAGAACGGAAGTGAGCGGCGTACGCAAATCGTGTGCCAAATTCAAGACCAGTTGTTCTTTGCTGTTCTCCGCAAAATCTCCCCTCTCGAGCGCTTGCTTCAATTGTTCACTCGCCCGATTGATATCCCGCGCAATATCATCGAACTCATCGTTGGATCGAAGGTCTATCCTGCTGTTGAAGTCGCCATTCGCCAGTTGATTGATTCCGCGCGATATTTCATGGAAATAAAGCGAATACCGTTTCGTGAGGAGAAAGAAAAAATAAAAGGAGAGAGGAATAAAAATAATCAAGAAGAAGTTGATGTCCCCGATTTCTCTTATAAAGTAACGGTATTTGGTCCACGGGTCTTCCCACTTCGTCGTATGATAATAGATCTGGAGAACTTTATAGATCAGATAGGTGATCGTACCGGAGCAGAGTGTGCTTAAACCAAACAGCAGAATCATTTTAAACCGGAAGCTTCGGAGCTTTTTAGCCATTGAACGTATATCCCACTCCCCAGACCGTCTTGATCCATTTGTTTTTATGCGTGTCTTTTTCAAGCTTTTTCCGCAACGTGCGTATATGCACCATGACGGTGTTGCCGCCTTCGTAGTAGGCCTCCCCCACACATGTTCGAAAATATTTTCAGTGCTGAAGACCTTCTTCGGGTGACTGGCCAGCAGGTACAAAATATCAAACTCTTTCGGAGTTAGTTCGATTGGGCTGTTATACAGATAAACCGTTCGTTGTTCGGGATTGATAACCAAGCCGCCCGCCTCCACAACGGATGTGTTCGAAGGCGCCGATGGATTGAACTGCATAGCACGCCGCAGCTGCGCATTTACGCGAGCAACCAATTCCATGGGGTTGAACGGTTTGGTCACATAATCGTCGGCTCCTCTTATCAGTCCTGTAATTTTATCGAGATCGCTCGCTTTGGCACTTAAAAAAATAATGGGCAGATGGTGACTTTCCCGGATGAGCTGCGTCGCTTCGTAGCCATCCAGATTCGGCATCATGATATCGAGAATCGCCAAATCGACGGGCTTCGTCCGAATGACCTGTACGGCCTCCAGCCCGTCGGAAACTTTAATGCATCGATAGCCCTCTTTTAGCAAATGCAGCTCTATCAGATCGGCAATTTCCGGTTCGTCGTCCGCTATTAGAATGGTGATCGGTTTCATGACCCACCTCAGGCAAATGAAAATAATACATAATTATATTGTATCAGATTTTCCTTGCCGCAGCAGCGAAGTGCGGATGCTTGTCAGGAGGATCTTCTCCCTCCGCGCTTCGTCGGAGTCCGTGAAAAACCACGCATCGACGGCAATGCTCAGCAAAGCCGCCTCCGCCGCCCGGGAAGCATGCGGCTCGCGCTGTAAAAGGTAATGGCAAATTTGATAACAATAGGTCTCATACTGCCGCAAAATTGCGTTCTTCATATGCCGGTCCATAGCGAAAAAGTTTCTCCCTCCCCGAATACGTGTTGTGGCGTGATCCTCGTCTTCATCGGGCCGGTTTCCCGCTCGGAACACGGGATGCCGGGGTCGTCAGCCAGGACCCCACTCTATAAACGAGGAAACCGAACGTGCCTCCGACGGAATTCAGAATAAGGTCGTCGACGTCGAATGTTCCGATCGAAAATAACACTTGTGCGCTTTCTAACCCGAGGCTTACAGTCATGGAACGCCAAAATGCCCCCGCCCATGCCAGCTTCCCGGCTTTCGCCAAGGCGCCAAGGAGCATGCCGAATGGGACGAAGAGCGCGATATTTCCAAGCAGGTTCAACAGGCTGTGCCCCGACATCACATCAAAGTCCCTGGATATTTCCTTCAAGGGGATCAGATTGCCGGCTTGCAGCCTGACGACAATATACTCGGAGTGGACCATATTTTGCTGTAGATGCTTCCACAGAAACGCGACATCCGTCGGCCCGAACTTCAGCACGATAATTTTGAACAGCACGTACATATAGTATGTAAGCAACGCGCGAACGAACCCATTCTTCAACTTGCTTCCGGCCTTCATTCGTTCCCCTCCGCCGGAACATCGCTCCGCTTATCGGAATACACCGTCACAATCACGCCATCCATATTGTTGCCTGAAATTTCATAGCGGCCATGCGCAGGCACATGGATCGTTGTATTTCGGGAGACCGGATAGTAAAAGATTTTATAAACTTGGTGGTCTATCGTAGTTGTAATGGACTTCTGTTCCTTCACAAAATCCAAATATTCCTCCAGAACATAGTTTTTCTGGTGCATAATAGCGCTGTGCGGCAAACCGACATAGCGAAAATGCCAGGGCTCATATTGAATGCCTGTGATGGCCGCTTTATCCTTCGGATATCGTAAGATGAAGCCGTATTTCCAGGCGTAGTCTTTCAGCCACTTGCCTTCGGCGGCATGCTCCATCGCCCCTTGCGTGGACCCAATATCCACCGACAAACCGAGGTTATGTTCGCTATAGCCTGCCGGCATCGCATAATCCGCCCCCATTTGTCGATACAGCTGACGCTGTTCTTGGTCGTCCCGATATCCGCTGTTGATTAAAAAATGGCTAACCCTATCTTTATCCGCGGCCCTAATCATAGTCGAAAACTTTTGCAGCAACCTGGACGAAAGCCGAATCGTGTTATCCAGCAAACCGAAACCGTTCACCAGCTCCCGGTGCTGATATAGATTGACCGCCTCGGACTCTACGTTCCCCGGAGGTACAGGATGATCCTTGTTGATCAGCAGCAAATCGCCTTTGTAAATCTGCTCTTTTGTTATCTGAATCGAAAGCTCGTTATTTTGAGGAGTCTCATCCTGCACTTGATAGTTTACTTCCGGTCGTTTCTCGTTATCGACTTTCCGTTTATACTGGGTAACGCCATAGCCAAGAATTAAAAGTATAACAAGCCCAAAAACCCATTTCTTCATCCTTCGTTCCTCCTTCATCCACCTTAGGGTAAGGAAAACTTTTAAAAAAGAAATGGGGCTAAAAATAAAATTTTTCTTAAAAGGGGAACCGCTTCCCTAAACTTGCTTGCAACATCCCCTCTCTCCTTTTGATTAAAAAAAGTCCCGATGACAAAATCATCGGGACTTTCAAGGAAGTAAATAACACTTCACACGCTTCTTCGTATTAGAACGAAGCTTTATTGTAGTTATCTCCGAACATCACTTTGATGTTCAGACCAACGTTTTATTGTAATTAGACAAAAAAAACAAGAGGGGCCTCAGCCCCTCCTCATTATTCCACCGTCACGCTCTTCGCCAGGTTCCGCGGTTTATCGACATCGTTGCCGCGGGCCAGCGAAGCGTAATAGCTCAGCGACTGCGGCGGGATAACCGATAACGCCGGAGTCAGCGGCGGATGCGTCGCCGGGATGGCGAACACTTCGTCTACCGCTTTGGCGAGCTCCGCGTTGCCTTCCTCATGAAGACCGAAGACATGCGCTCCGCGTGCTTTTACTTCCTTGATGTTGCTGACCGTCTTCTCGAAGAGATCATCTTGGGTTGCCAAGGCAATTACCGGGATTCCTTCTTCAATCAGAGCCAGCGTGCCGTGCTTCAGTTCCCCGGCGGCATAGGCCTCGGAATGAATGTAAGAAATTTCCTTCAGCTTGAGCGAACCTTCAAGAGCCACCGCATAATCGAGACCGCGGCCGATGAAGAACAAGTTGTTGTGAGTGGAAATTTTCTCCGCTACGGCTTTAATCGTTTCGGATTGCTGAAGAATATGCTCTACCTTTTCCGGAAGCTCCTTGAGGCCCGCAATCACTTCGGCGATATAAGCTTCATCCTGCGTTCCCAGCGTTTGGGCCAGGTACAGCCCGAACAGATAAAACGCGATCAACTGCGATGTATAAGCCTTGGTCGATGCGACGGCAATCTCCGGTCCCGCCCAAGTGACGATGACATCGTCCGCTTCACGGGCAACCGAGTCCGCCTACCACGTTCGTGATCGCCAGGACACGCGCGCCGCAGCGTTTTGCTTCACGCAGTGCCGCCAGTGTATCCGCCGTTTCACCGGACTGGCTCACAACCACAACCAGCGTTTCCGGCGTAATGATCGGCGAACGGTAACGGTACTCCGAAGCGACATCCGTTTCTACCGGAATGCGCGCCAGCTTCTCGATCACACTCTTGCCGACGAGTCCGGCATGGTAAGCCGTACCGCATGCGACAATATGCACGTTGCGGATAGCACGAATTTGCTCCGGCGTCATTTTGACTTCGGACAGAACAACCTTGTTCCCGGACGGATCAAGCCTTGCGCCCATCGTATCACGGTAAGCTTTAGGTCGCTCATGGATCTCTTTCAGCATAAAATGATCAAATCCGGCTTTTTCTGCGGTTATGATATCCCAATCGACATGAAATAATTCCCGGGAAATAAAATTCCCCTCGAGCGTCATTAATTCGACACCCTCTTTTGTCAGAACCGCCATTTCCCCGTCGTTCAAAATATACACGTTTCGCGTATATTCGAGAATCGCCGGAATGTCGGAGCCGATAAAGTTCTCGCCTTCACCGACGCCGATGATCAGAGGACTGGACAGACGAACCGCCACCAGCTTCTCCGGTTCATACTCAGTCAGTACGCCAAGGGCGAAAGCGCCTGTCATCCGCTGAACCGCCGCTTGTACCGTCTTCACGATATCCCCTTGGTAGAGGCTCGCGATCAGGTGGGAAATCACCTCCGTATCCGTCTCCGAAACGAATACATGGCCCTTGGCGATCAACTCTTCCTTCAGTGCGATGTAGTTCTCAATGATCCCGTTATGCACGACGGAGAACTTCTGGGAGTTGTCCGTATGCGGATGCGAGTTCACATCGGACGGTTTGCCGTGGGTAGCCCAGCGGGTATGCCCGATCCCGATCGTTCCGTTCAGCGGCGCTTCGCCAAGCTTGGACTCCAGATTCGCGAGTCGACCCTTGGATTTCTGCACCTGCGGCCCGTCCGTCGTATAAACCGCTACGCCGGCCGAGTCGTATCCGCGGTACTCCAGCTTTTTCAAACCTGAAATCAATATATCTTGGGAATTACGCTTCCCTACATAGCCAACAATACCACACATGGATAAAGACCTCCTAAATTGTCAAAGAACATAGTCTTGTGCTTGATCCTGCCGAAATCTTGTCCGTCCGGTCACCCGGGCGTTTTGCTTTTCGGCTTACGGTTAGAGATCGTCACCGGAAGGCCCCCGCCGAAACTTTCGAACACCTTCACCTCGTCAACTTGCCGAAACGTGCCGGGATGGAGCCTTGTCTGCGCCGTCATTGGAAATAGGGGATTCACCCGCTACTAACGGACGAATCGTGACCGAATACGCAGTCAGGCCATTCCTGCAGAGAATCCGCAAGTTCTGGCGCTTAGAAATGCAAACAGACCTCTACCCACCTTTCTATCCTAAAGTGACATATAATCATCTTATTCATTTTGTTGGTATTGTGCAACCTTTATTTTCAACCCATTTTCATACAAGCCGGCCGCCAATCCGTGATGAACGGCTGTGCCGTCCTTCTCTTGCAATGAGCAGCACGTCGATCAACAAAAAGATCCCCCGAACCCTATAAGGATCCGGGGGATCTGTAGATGTGCGAATTAGCTAAGCTCCTGCTGGATGACATCGGCGATTTGCTGAACGTAAGCTTCCACCTGCTGCTTATCCGGGCCTTCGGCCATAACGCGGATCAGGGATTCCGTTCCGGACGGACGGACCAAGACGCGGCCATTATCGCCGAGCTCGTCTTCTACCTTGCGGATGGCCGCTTCAATCACGGCGTTATCCTTCAGCCGGCTCTTATCGCCTACACGGACATTGACCAGCTTCTGCGGGTATTTGCGCATGATCGTCTTGAGCTCGCTCAGCGGCTTACCGGACTGTACCAGCGTGTCCATCAGCTGCAGCGCCGTTAGAATGCCGTCTCCGGTGGTATTGTAATCGAGGAAGATCACGTGTCCCGACTGCTCGCCGCCCAGGTTGTAACCGCCTTTGCGCATTTCCTCCATGACATAACGGTCGCCGACCGCCGTTTTCGCCGCCTTGAGGCCAACCGCTTCGATTCCTTTGAAGAATCCGATATTGCTCATGACGGTCGTTACAATCGTCCGCTCCCGAAGCTTGCCCGCCTGATCCAGGGCATGACCGCAGATGCTCAGGATGTAGTCGCCGTCCACTTCCGCCCCGGTTTCGTCAATGGCAATCAGCCGGTCCGCATCGCCGTCGAACGCAAGCCCGATATGCGCGCCGCTTTCGACAACCAGCTTCTGCAGCGCTTCCGGATGCGTCGATCCGCACTGATCGTTGATGTTCCGGCCGTTCGGCTCGGCACCGATCGTAATCACTTCCGCCCCCAGCGCTTCAAATACCTTCGGAGCCAGCTCGTACGCCGCGCCGTTGGCGCAATCCAAAGCAACCTTGAAGCCTTTGAAGGAAGACTTTACGGTCGATTTGATATATTCCAGGTAGCTATATTTCGCTTCTTCGTCAACGCGAACCGTACCGAGATCCCCGCCAACCGGACGCGGCGGCTCATCCTTCTCCGCATCCATCAGGCGCTCGATAGCCAGTTCGTCCTCGTCGGACAGCTTGAAGCCGTCTCCGCCAAAGAACTTGATTCCGTTATCTTCTACCGGATTGTGGCTCGCCGAGATCATGACGCCGGCATCCGCCTTCAAAGCGCGCGTCAAATAAGCAACCCCAGGCGTCGAAATGACGCCGAGCCGGATCACGTTCGCCCCGATTGAGAGCAGGCCCGCAACCAATGCCGCTTCCAGCATCGGCCCCGAGATCCGCGTATCCTGACCGATTACGACAACCGGCCGCTCCACATGCCCTGCGAGAACGTATCCTCCGCAGCGTCCGATTTTATAGGCCAATTCCGGCGTTAATCCTTCATTCGCGACTCCACGGACCCCATCCGTGCCAAAATATTTCCCCATGCTTCCTCTCCTCTTCCATCCAGCCTTATATATCTACAAGCTATTCTTATTATCTCCGACCGGCTACATCCGGTCAAACACAGAACGGACGCAAGCGCCCGTTCGATGGTATTGATTGCTGATCTTCATCTTCTCACACGATCAAATCTAGCCGGCCGGCTTCGCTTGCTGCGCCTGCTGTTTGGCGCTGATCTCCACCGTGGCTTTGAAGTCCTGCTGAGGACCTTTTTTACAAAAGTCGGCAAATTCCATGTCACCGGCACTTCGTGTCTTCCCGGCGGCAGATTGCTGACATCCAGAATCGCCTGCACATCCTGCGTCTTGAGCTTATCGATGATCGACGGCGAACCTTCCACCACCAGATTCAGCTGACCGGATTCCGGAAGGACGACCTTCGTGTCGAATCCGTCATTCTGCCCGATAATCGACAGCGGAATGGCCTCCAGCGTCTTCGTGACCGAAGGCACAATGGCTACATTGACCGTCACCTTCGGCGGGTCCAACTGCGTAACTTTGTCGCGCAGCCGGGATATCCAGCGTAAATTCCTTGTCTTCCTTCAAATCGTTCAGCGCCACCTGCGGCCCCTCATAGAACTCCATCTTGTCGAGCACGCTCTGCGGCCCGTAGACGGTCACCTTGTCCGTATTTTGCCGGATGGAGTCCACGGCGAAGCCCCTTGGAGGTTCCCCGACGAATTTCAGCTGCAGCGGCACCGTAGTGAAGGGGCTTGTAATCGGCACTTCCACGTCGACCACCGCCGGATTGATCACCGCCGTCTCGATCGGCTTGCCGTTCTTGTCGTAAGCCACCAGCTTCGCCTTGCTCGTCACGGCCGACTGCGCCTTCTCTACGTTCACATCAGCCCGCACGCTGTCCACCGTATCGTAGATCCGGCTCGGTACAGACACCGTAACGCTCTTGGGCTTGACGACCGGCGTTCCCGCTTTGAGGCCTACGGCCGGGATGCCCGTAACATTCACGACCACCGGCATCGATTTGTTCGTCTTCTCGTCGACGACGACCTTGACGCTTGCAGGGCTTACCTTAGCGGTAATACCGGAGGGAAACCCGACCGGCGTAACCGGCAGACAGATACTCTCCCTTGCCGACATTGGTCAAATCCAGCTCTACCGAATAATTCGCAGCCGCCATCACTTTTTTGACCGTCGAATCCCTTCCCGAGATGGTAACCGTGACCTGGGCCGGATCAATTTGTTCGACAAAAAAGTGATCGGTATCGTATTTCGGTGTCACCGCGACGTTCCATATTTTTTCTTCCTTCATCCCTGAAGTGGTGGTGCTTGAGATCGTCCCGCCGTCCATCCGAACGACCGCCCAGAGCAAAATCCCGATCACGAGCGCAATCACGCGAACGACATTCGTATTGCGAAGCCATTGGTCCATCTTATCGCAGCCTCCATTTCCAAATGGAGTTTTTCTCTTTGGTCTTTGCCTTCGGCTTCAATTCCTCGAACAGCTTGGCCAGCGGCGCATCCTCCTTGATATCCCGGAGCACATGGCCGTTCATGGCAAGCGATACCTGTCCCGTCTCTTCCGAAACGATCACGCACACCGCATCGGACACTTCGCTCATACCGATCGCCGCCCGGTGCCGGGTGCCTAACTCTTTACTGATAAAAGGATTCTCTGACAGCGGCAAATAACAGCCCGCCGCCATCAGTTGATTTCTGCGGATCAATACCGCTCCGTCGTGAAGCGGGGTGTTCGGGATGAAGATGTTAATCAGCGGCTCCGAGCTGATGAGGGATTCGATCGCGATGCCCGACTCGATGTAATCGTTCAGGCCGGTTTCCCGCTCGAACACCATGAGCGCCCCGATTTTGCGCCGCGACAAATAATTGACCGCTTTCAGCACCTCGTTGATGCGGCGGTTGACGTCCTGATCCTCTTCCCCGGTGGCCCGGCTGAACAGCTTTCCGCGGCCGAGCTGCTCCAGCGCGCGCCTCAGCTCCGGCTGGAAGATGATAATGACCCCGACCACGCCGAAGGTGAACACCTGGTTCATCATCCACTGCAGGGTGCTGAGCTTAAACCACGAGCTGAGCGCCCAGGTGACGACGACCACCAGAATGCCTTTTAAGAGCTGAATCGCACGGGTGCCTCTGACGAGCAAAATCAATTTATATATAACGTAGCTTACGATCAATATATCGATGATATCCTTTATGCCGATGTCCGTAATCCAGTCCATCTGATAGCCCCCATATGTACCGAGCTTGTGAGTTTCTCTCTATATAGCCCCTTCTTTCTATCATACCATAAAAAGAACAAAAAACCCTCCCTTTCTACCAGATCCACGGGAGGATTTTATAAAAGCGGGCAGCCGGTCCTATTTATTTCCAGAAACCTCGGATACCCAAATATTCATTTTATACCAAAGCCAGCTGAAGGCTTCGTCGATCTGTTTGACTTGGCCGGAAATCTTCGCGGTCGAGGCCATGTTGACCGAGCCGTCGATGACGGTCACATTCCCTTTCACTTCGCCGTCTACTTGAACCTGGCCCTTCTCTACCGTCAAATCGCCGGCAACCGTTTTTCCTTCGGGAACCAGTACGGTGTGGCCTTGGATGACCACGGATTGCAAATCCTGCCCCTTCACGAGCAAATCCTGGTCCTCGTCCCACATGGAGACGAAGGCCGCTGAGCATCACGAGCAGGAATACGGCGGCTACCGATACAGCCGGGTGGCTCCGTACCCAGCGGTACCAAGGGTTGATTCGTTTGGCCGGAGGCGGCGACTGCATGATCCGTTCCGTCAATCCTTCCGGCGTACGCGGCTTCGGCCACGCTTCAATGAGGGCTTCCACCTTCTCCAACTGCTGCAATCTTTTGCGACAGTCGGCGCAGAGTAGCAGGTGTTCTTTCAGAACCACCTTCTCCTTGCTGTCTAAACCCCCGTCCAAATATTCATGCAGCAATGGGAGGGCTTCCTTGCAGTTCATGATAAGCCTCTCCTTTCTTCTGTCCATCAATCAAAAATCGTAATATACATTACGTGCAACTCCGGCGGATGTTTCAAAATAATCAAAGGATTTTCTCTAATTTTTTGCGTAAAAAATCGCGCCCCCGGTGCAGTCTCGTCTTGATCGTCGTGACCGGCATGGAGAGGACGTCACTGATTTCCTGCAAGGATAAGTCCTGCAAATAACGCAAAATAACGACCGCCTTGTATTTCTCCGGCGACGTATCGATCGATTCGCGGATCTGCGTCTGCGTCTCCGACAGGACCAGCTGCTCGTCCGGCGTTTCTTCCTGGCTCGGCAGCATGGAGTACCAGTCGGTGCCCTCCCCGTCGTTCATTTCGGCATCCAGCGAATAGCTCGGTTTTCTCTTCCGCAGGCGGTCGATGCAGAGATTCGTGCCGATTCGGTAAATCCAGGTGGAGAATTTTTGCGATTCGTCGTATCTTTCCAAATTCGTATATACGCGCAGGAACGTTTCCTGCACGATTTCCTCGGCTTCATGCCCGTTATGGAGCATCCTGTAAGCGAGATGATATATTTTATCTTTATACAGCTCGACCAATTCCTCGAAGGCCACCCGGTCTCCCGTGCGGGCCAGCTTGGCGAGCCTGGTATCCATTGGATCCACCTGCCGTCCTACCTCCAACCCTGCCGAATCCGCCGCAACTTGCCGCGGCCGTTCGGCTTCATCAAGAAAACCGGCGCCCTCAGAGGCCGTCCGGCTTTCCCGCCAATATTAGAAGCATACCAAAACATGGCATCTTCTGTATAGTCTTTACCAGCAGAAAAGTGGGGTACCCCTTCGGTTTTCCTGAATCTGCCGCCGCTTCGTAACCCAAGTGCGGAGACAATATACTTTTACGGGGACCGGCCGCTTTGGTTGCATTCCCTCCGGACAAGCGAACCGGTATATCTTCTTATATTGCTCAATCTTTGCCTGTTCATACCCCGAATAACCGGAAAAACCGGGCCCCGACAAGCAGGTACCCGGTTCTCTTCGTTCCTTCTACTGAATCAGCCTGTATTGCGAAGTCCGGCGGCAATGCCGTTGATCGTCAGCAGAACTTCACGCAGGAGAAGCGCATCGTCTTCGCCCTTCTCACGAAGCCGCCGCAGCTCGGAGAGCAGCTGAACCTGCATATAGCTTAGCGGATCGACGTAAGGGTTGCGCAGGCGGATCGATTCCTGAATGACCGGCACGTTATCGAGGATTTCCTGCTGACCGGTAATCTGCAGAATGAGTTCCGACGTTTTGCGGTACTCCTCTTGAATGAGGTTGAAGATCCGCTCCGCAATTTTCTGATCCTTGATCATCGAGCCGTATTCCTTGGCGATGAGCAAATCCGCTTTGGCCAGGGCCATTTGCAGATTATCGATCAGGGATTGGAAGAATGGGAACTGGCGGTACATCTCCTTCATCACCTGAAGATGCTGCGGATTATCCTGATAATAGCTGTATAAGCCCGTTCCTGCAGCGTACCAAGCCGGCAACAGATAACGGCTTTGCGTCCAGGCGAATACCCATGGAATCGCGCGCAGATCCTCGAAACGGTCGCTGTTCTTCCGCTTGGACGGACGCGAACCGATATTCAGCTCGCCCACTTCAGGCGGCGGCGTCGATTCCTTGAAGAACGTCATGAAATCCGAATCGCGGAAGATGAGATCCTGGTACTTCTGCTGCGCCTTCTCGGAGATGCCCCGCATGATTTCGTCCCATTCCCGCTCCGCAGGGTTCTCCTGCGGATTCCTTGCAGCGAGCGCGCTCGTAATGAGTGCGGACGTAGCCTGTTCCAAGCTGCGGTAGGCAATGCCCTTCATCGAGTAACGCGAGGAGAGTACCTCGCCCTGCTCCGTAATCTTGATTCCGCCTCCGATCGTGTCGGCCGGCTGTGCCAGAATACTGCGGTTCAACGGCATACCTCCGCGGCCCAGCGCGCCTCCGCGGCCGTGGAAGAACTTCAGCTTCACGCCCGCCTTCTTCGCAGCCGCAGTAATGCTTCGCAGCGCCAAGCGCAGCTCATAATTGGCGGTAATGACGCCTCCGTCTTTGTTGCTGTCGGAGTAGCCCAGCATAATTTCCTGCAGATGGTTCGTGCTGTTCAAGCTGTTTCGATAGGCCGGTATACCGAACAAGGTGGTCATGATGTCCGGTGCGGCGTGCAGGTCGTCGATCGTCTCGAACAGCGGAACCGACTGCAGCGTACAGGTGATGGAGCCGTCTTGCTCATGGATATAGAGGCCCGCTTCCTTGCCGAAGACAAGCACCTCGAGCAGATCGCTGGCACCCTGTGTCATACTGATCAAATAGCTGGTAATACAGTTCCGCCCGAATTCCTGCTGCGCCTTTTTGATCACACGGTAGACGTCCAGACATTCTTTTGTCGCTTCCGTATAGGTCAAGTATGGCGATGTAATCGGCCGCGGATCGTTCAGAAGATCGGTCAGAAGCTTGATCTTCGCTTCCTCGGACAGCTTCCCGTAATCCTCCGTAATGCTCATCTTCGCCAAAATTTCCGTCATCGCATTCTCATGCTCTTTGCTGTGCTGCCTTACGTCCAGCGTGGCCAGATGGAAGCCGAACAGCTCGACCTGGCGGATCAGCTTCTGCACATGAGCGTCCGCAATGTAATCGGCGTAGTGATTCTTAAGGCTCCGCTTGATGATCTGCAGATCCTCCATGAATTCCGCCGGTCCGCTGTATTTCTTCTTGGCAGGTACGTTCGGGTTGGCGGTGTTATGGATTTTCTCGATCATGTATTTCACTTTAATGCGGTAAGGTTCCTTCTCGTTCCGCCATACATCGTCCGAATGCAGATCGATATGCTTCCGGTCGTGATCGATCGAATCGAGCAGCTCCTGGGTCACTTCCACAATGTTCTTGCTGAAGCTCATATGCTGCATCAGCTCTTGCAGCAGACTTTTCGTATTTATACAGCGCCAAACGGCGGTGAAGCGTCAAGGTTTCCCAAGTAATATCCGAGGTAACGGACGGGTTGCCGTCGCGGTCTCCCCGATCCAGGATCCGAACTTCAGGAAGGTCGGTACATTCCACGCCTCTTCCGGGTAATATTTGTGGAGACAGCGCTCCAGCTCCTGATATACCTGAGGAAGAACATCGAATAACGTTTGGTCGAAAAAGTACAAACCGTTCCGCACTTCGTCGATAACCGTCGGCTTGCGGTCGCGCAGCTCGTCCGTCTGCCACAATGTCATTACTTCGCCGAACAGCTTCTCACGCAGTCCGCTCCCGCTCCCGGAACGTCAGGTTCGGGTTGTCGAGCTCCATCACGTCGTTTGCGATCCGCTTGTGAATATCGAGCACCGCACGCCGCGAGGCTTCCGTCGGGTGAGCCGTCATGACCAGCTCCAGCGAAATCCCCTGCAAAATGTCCTTTACTTCCGCGGCGGGAATGTTCTGCGCCTTTAATTCCCGGACGACGTCTTCGATCGAGCCGGGCTGCACATTCTCGCCTGCGGTACGCTCGTAATCTCTCTTACGGCGGATCCGGTGATTCTGCTCGGCAATGTTGATCAGCTGGAAGTAGATCGCAAAAGCCCGGATCACCTGATGCCGGATTTCCGGCGCAAGCGTATTGATCGTGTTCTTGAACTCTGCGAACAATTCCGGTGTGAATCCGGCACGAAGCGTTTTGCTCATCTCTCTGATCTGCTCTACGATGGCCAATAGCCCGTTGCCGCCCTGTTGAACCAACACCTCACCCAAAATATGCCCGAGGAAACGCACATCCCTGCGCAGCAGATTATTGGATGAATTCTTGTTAATGATGCTGACTGAATCCGACATGGTTTCTCCTCCATCCTATAAGACAAGGTCATAAATCCTATTTTAGCATAACCCCCGCCTCCCATGTAGTCCATTTATGCGGTAAAGCGAAAAAAAATACGGTATATTCCGATGGTAAAGCTCACCAATGGGCTTTGTTTAACGGTTTTATTTCAAGGTTAAGAAGTGGAAAGATCATTCTACATTCGGTTTGGAGGAGTTGGTCGGATGCTGCGGGAATGCTTTTACCATGTATCGCTGAGTAACTGGGCTTATGCTTATGACAAGGATACGATTCATTTGCGCGTTCGGACCAAACGGGATGATGTTGAGGAAGTGTGCGCCGTAACGGGTGACAAGTACGATTGGGACGGTACCTACCAGGAATATAACATGGACAAGGTCGCTTCCGATGCATTGTGGGATTACTGGGAGACCGCCGTATATCCGAAATACAAGCGGGTTTCTTACGGCTTCCGCTTGCGCGCCGGCGAAGAGATTGCCTGGATGACCGAAACCGGCATCCACGACGAGCGACCGTTCCCCCCGGCGGCTACTATGAATTCCCCTATATCCACGAGAACGATATGTATGTGGCTCCGGAATGGGCCAAATCGGCGATCTTTTATCAAATCTTCCCGGAACGCTTCGCCAACGGCGATCCGAGCAACGATCCCGAGGGGACCGAGCCCTGGGGAGGCCAGCCGACGGCGGACAACTTCTTCGGGGGCGATCTTCAGGGGATTATCGACCATTTGGACTATATCGAGAATTTAGGGGTGAACGCCCTCTATTTGACCCCGATCTTCAAATCGCCCTCCAACCACAAGTACGACACGATCGATTACATGCAGGTTGACCCTCATTTTGGAGACAGCGAGCTCCTGAAGAAGCTGGTAAAGGCCTGCCATGACCGCGGAATTCGAGTGATACTGGATGCGGTGTTCAATCACAGCGGCGAGCTGTTCCCTCCCTTTCAGGACGTGAAGAAGAACGGGAAGAACTCCAAATATGCCGATTGGTTTCACATACACGAATTCCCGGTTGGGGTCAAAGACGGCAGACCCACCTACGATACCTTCGGCTTCTTCGAGCATATGCCCAAGTTCAATACCGCAAACCCCGAGGTGAAGAAGTACCTGCTCGGCGTAGCCGAATATTGGATCCGCGAAATCGGCATCGACGGCTGGCGGCTCGATGTGGCCAACGAGGTGGACCATCAATTTTGGCGGGATTTCCGCAAAACGGTGAAGGCGGCCAATCCCGATGCTTACATTGTGGGCGAGGTATGGAACGATTCGCAAAAATGGTCGCTCGGCGATCAATTCGACTCGGTGATGAACTATCCCTTTGCGAATAAAGTGCTCGAATATTTCGCGAGCTCCGACAGCCGCGGGTACAGCTTCTCGAACAGCATGGGAAATCTCCTGATGCGCTATCCGCAGCAGACGAACGAAGTGATTTTCAACCTGCTCTGCAGCCACGATACGCCGCGCATCATGACCTGTGTCGGCGAAGACAAACGAAGGCTTAAGCTCTGCGTCGTCTTCCTGCTGACGTATATGGGCACACCCTGTATCTTTTACGGGGACGAGATCGGCCTCTCCGGCGGGGGCGACCCCGACTGCCGCAAATGCATGGAATGGGACGAGGCCAAACAGGACCGCGAGCTTTACGACTTTTATAAGCTGATCATCGGGCTCAGGCAAAAGTATCCGGTGCTTCGACACGGCGACTTCCGCTTCTTGAAGGCGGACCAAGGCGACCCGCGGATTATTTATGAACGGATGGACGGGAAGATGCATTTTACCGTCTGGATGAACAATTCCGAAGAAGAAACGGTTCTCTCCCATCCGATGGAAACGATGGACTGGCGGGATGCCCTATCCCAGGAGCCGGTTCAGCCGGAGGACGGCATCATGAACATTAAGCTGGATCCCTTAGGCTACCGGATCTTGTACCGCTCGATTCAGAAGAAATAATGACATAGCCTTTGGCAAGGAGGTGATGACCATGCTCGGGTGGACTGTTCTCTTCTTGGTGTTGGCGCTGATCGCCGGGATTTTCGGCTTCTTCACATTAGCCGCGGCGGTCGGGGAATAGCCAAGATTCTGTTCTTTGTTTTTCTTGTACTGTTCGTGCTGTCTTTCTTCATGGGCCGCCGGTCCCGGACTTAAGCCTGACGGCATCACGCTGTTTCAAATCCGCACTCCGAAGGTAAAGAGGAAACAGGAAGCTCACAGACTTGGATGAAGGAGGAGGAATCCATTATGGACAAGCGACCGTTAGTCCGTGTAGTGAATAACGTCAATGAAGCCAGGGAGCAGGTGCAGCCGCTAACCCTGCAGGGATACGACCGCGACCGAATCTATGTCCTGGCGCATGATGACGATAAAACCGATTGGGCCGCCGATTATGCCGATGCGCAGAAGATCGGAGCCGCAGAGGAGGGCGTGTTTAACGCCATTGCCAACGTATTCCGCGAGCCAGGGAGATGAGCTCCGTGCGAAGCTGAAGGCCTTGGATTTGTCTGAGGCGGAAGCGGGCCGTCTGGAGCGCGAGCTGGACGAAGGCAAGATCGTCGTCTTGGCCGTTGAGGCCAAAGCCCATTAATCCGCTGATCGCCGGCACGAAGATTTGCCTCACGGCAGGCAAATCTTTTTTGTTCCGGCAGTGAAGTTACTGGAGTGATGCCTTTGCCGCAAAGCCGCTTTTTTCGTATCTGTCTTGGCATTCTCTTGCCGCTCGTCATTATTTATTTTCTGACCAAAATCAGCTTTCTCTTCACTCCGGTGCTCATCGTGCTGAAAACGCCGCTGACTCCCTTTCTCTTATCGGGATTCTTCTACTATCTGTTCCGGCCGCTGGTGCGTTATCTGGAGCGGAACAAGCTGCGAACCAGCCATGCCACGCCGCTGATTTATTTCTTCGGGGCCGTTGTTACTACGCTGGTGTTTATGCTGATGGGTCCTATACTCTCAAGTCAAACGGCTCATTTTATGCAAAATGTACCGGAGCTGCTCAAGACGCTGCAGCTGCAGTTCGGCAAACTGGACGGAAGCCGCTGGTCGCCCCTTCCCTTATCCGATCGGCTGGATTTGCCGGGCCGGCTGGCCGAGCTTATCAGCGGCGCGTCAAGTCGGCGACCGATTATTTATCGGGTCTGCTCGGTATTATCACGAACGCCGTTATTATCATCACGTCGATTCCGTTCATTGTATATTACCTGCTCACAGAGGGCCCCAAAGCCAAACGCTCGCTTATCGCCATGTTTCCCATCCGCTATCGGGAACCTCTGTCCGTGATGCTGACCGAAATGGATGAAGCGCTCAGCGGATTCATCAGCGGCAGAATGTTCGTGTGTCTGCTCGTGGGAATCTTGATTTTTGCCGGGTACGGTCTGATCGGTCTGCCTTACCCTCTGCTGCTTGCAACCCTCGCCATGATCTTGAACATCATTCCGTTCATCGGTCCGATTCTCGGGATCATCCCGGGACTCATTATGGCCTTCTCCATATCGTGGCCGATGGTGCTGTGGGTTACGCTAGTATATACCTTAATCAAAATCGCGGATAATAATCTGCTGTCTCCGCTGTTTCTGGGCAAGCGCACGGATCTGCATCCGCTCACCGTCTTCCTGCTGCTGCTCGTATCGGGTGAAGTTGCGGGCATCGTCGGGATGCTGGTTTCGATTCCATTGTATATGATCGCGAAAATCCTGATCCGATATTTAATCCATCGCGGCGCCGACAACGGCGGGATGATAAAGGAGGAATAAGCAATGACTACCCAAGCTTCGAATCCACGTTTACCCGGAAAGATTGCACTGGTAACCGGTGGAGGCTCCGGAATCGGACGGGCGTCCGCCATTCGGATGGCCCAGCATGGCGCCAAGGTCGCCTTGGTAGACCGTGACAAGCAGGATGCGGATAAAGTCAGGGAAGAGATTGAGGCGTTTGGCGGAGAAGCGCTGAGCATCGACGCCGACGTTTCGGTGCCTGAGGAGGTTGAACAAGCCGTAGAACAAACGGTGAAGCAGTTCGGCGGGCTGGACATTGTTTTCGCCAATGCGGGGATCAACGGAGTCGTAACCTCTATTGAGGCTATGAAACCGGAAGAATGGTCCACTACTGTAGACATCAACTTGAAGGGTACCTTTCTAACCGTCAAATACGCCATTCCTCACTTGAAAAAGAAGGGGGCAGTATCATGATCACCAGCTCCATTAACGGCAACCGGGTGTTTTCCAATTTCGGTTTCTGCGCTTACAGCTCTACCAAAGCGGCACAGGTTGCTTTTATGAAAATGGCCGCTCTGGAGCTCGCCCAATACCGGATTCGCGTGAATGCCATTTGCCCGGGTGCCATTCAAACCCATATTAACGAGAACACCTTCAAGAAGCCGGAGCTCGAGGAAATCCGCATTCCGATCGAATTCCCTCAGGGCGACCAGCCGCTGGAACGCGGACCCGGCTCTCCGGAGCAGGTGGCCGATCTCGTGTTATTCCTGGCTTCCGGAGAGTCCTCCCACATTTCGGGAACTGAAATCTATATTGACGGAACTGAATCGGCTGCTGCATGGCTAAGCCGATTGCGATAAGGAGGCGTTAGCCGAAGATTTCTCCGATACAAAAATCAGAAGCGCCAAAATCCCGCAGGCGAACGCCGCGAAGAACAGAACCGGCGGCGGCACGATATCCGCCAAGGCTGTACTAAGCGCGGTCCGATCGTGCCGCGGATGCCGAACAACATGAGATGCAAGCCGAAGACAACGGCTTCTCTTCCCGGGGCAATGCGGAAAATATAAGCCAGGCACCCGATATCCCAAGTCGCATCGGCAAACCCCTGCAGTCCGCCGGCGGCCGAGCAGGAACGGGTAAGTCCCGATCGCCCCGTACAGCAAAGGCACCAGAGTAAACCCGGCGATTCCGAAATACATCGCATGCTTCGGAGAATAACGGTCAATGACCCAACCCATGAGCCAATAAGCGAGAATGAGCATCGCGTAGTACACCATGCGGATATATCCGATTTCCACATTACTTAATTCGAGTCGCTGCACCTGTACGATTTGATACAGAGGACTTGCCAGCATATTTCCGAACCCGGAGAGCGTGGTCGCCGCCAGAAACAGCGCCAGCCTCCGGTTTTCTTTTAGCAAACGAAATTGACTTAGTAACGACGATTGACGAACTGTTCCTGAAGCTGAAGGCGCGGTTCAATTTCTTTCATCCCGCAAAATATGAGAATCGAGATGACCCCCGTCACTGCCCCGGTAATCAGCGGCCCGGAACTCCCTGCGCCGTCAATCCAGCGTCCGATGATATAGGCTAAGGGAATCATCAAGAAGCCCATGGCAACCCTTACATTTCCCATCAAACGACCCCGCAGGCTGCGGCGGATAAAACCGGGTGACCAAAGCCGCATAAGCTGGCGCCTGAATCCCCATCAGCAGATGAAAGACCAATACAACAGTAACAAATACCCAAGGCTCGGCAAAAAGAGCCGGGAGTACAATCAGCATACGGCCGAACAGGTTCGGGAAGATCATAAAAGGTCTTGGCCGGGTTCGCTCAATCCAACTCGCCCAAAAGGGGAAAAGATCAGACCGATCGCAGGAGCCGCCGTCAAAAGGCCCACTTGAAAGCTGCTGGCCCCATGCTGAATAGCAATAGGCACATAGAATTGATTGAAAATCACGTTGAAAAAACCATAAATCACCGTGGCCGTAATATCCCACTGAAAATTACGCCACGTTGCATGGCTCATCTGCATCCCCATACGTTGTATGGGTGTTTCTTGGTCTGTCATCAAGTCCACTCCCCGGGTGATCGATCGCTTCTCTACTCCTACGTTAGAATCCCACGTTCTCCCTATAAAAGCAATTGCGAAAATATAGGCCAATTCGCAGATTATAGGTCATTTCCCTCATGAACGAAACCCTAGCTCCATGTCTCACAACTTCATAATAAATTGCATAGTCTCGGGTAGAACAAAAAACCTCCAAAACTTTGGTTTTGGAGGTATCGTTTGCTGAAAGGTTGGAGCGGGTGATGGGAATCGAACCCACGCTACCAGCTTGGAAGGCTGGAGTTCTACCATTGAACTACACCCGCATTTTCAGTTGTTTAAATGGTCGGGACGACACGATTCGAACATGCGACCCCTGGTCCCAAACCAGGTGCTCTACCAAGCTGAGCTACGTCCCGTAAACAAGTATGCATTTAATGAAATGGCGTGCCCAGAGAGATTCGAACTCCCGACCTTTTGATTCGTAGTCAAACGCTCTATCCGGCTGAGCTATGGGCACACACTAAAATCCAATTGCCATTTAAAATAAATGGAGCGGAAGACGGGATACTCTTCGTTTCACTTCGAGACTGCGCAGTAGCGCTAACGAAGCGAAGCTCCGACGAACCTTTGGTTCTCATCCATAGATTCCATATAGAATAATTGGAGCGGAAGACGGGATTCGAACCCGCGACCCTCGCCTTGGCAAGGCGATGCTCTACCCCTGAGCCACTTCCGCATACATGGTGCGCGTAGAGGGACTTGAACCCCCACGGTCTCCCGCCAGATCCTAAGTCTGGTGCGTCTGCCAATTCCGCCATACGCGCGCAAATATGGAATTCAAAAGCTGGCGGTTTGTTAGAAAAGTGAGCCATGTAGGACTCGAACCTACGACACCCTGATTAAAAGTCAGGTGCTCTACCGACTGAGCTAATGGCTCATGCAATGGCTGGGGATCTAGGATTCGAACCTAGGCATGACGGAGTCAAAGTCCGTTGCCTTACCGCTTGGCTAATCCCCAATAACGTAACTGTAAAGCTGGTGCCGCCGAGAGGACTTGAACCCCCAACCTACTGATTACAAGTCAGTTGCTCTACCAATTGAGCTACAGCGGCATGGTGGAGGCTGACGGGATCGAACCGCCGACCCTCTGCTTGTAAGGCAGATGCTCTCCCAGCTGAGCTAAGCCTCCAGGGCTTGTGATCCTGCATAGTTCATACAGAAATCACGTGATGACCCGTAGGGGATTCGAACCCCTGTTACCTCCGTGAAAGGGAGGTGTCTTAACCCCTTGACCAACGGGCCTTATGGAGCTTCCAACCGGGATCGAACCGGTGACCTCATCCTTACCATGGATGCACTCTACCTACTGAGCTATGGAAGCGTATGGCTCCCCGAACAGGACTCGAACCTGTGACAACTCGATTAACAGTCGAGTGCTCTACCAACTGAGCTATCAGGGAATATTAGGCTTGGCGACGTTCTACTCTCCCAGGACCCTTCGGTCCAAGTACCATCGACGCTGGAAGGCTTAACGGTCGTGTTCGGGATGGGTACGCGTGGTTCCCTTCCGCCATCATCACCAAACCTGCGCTTTCGCGCTATCAGGACTTGCGCCCTGAAAACTGGATCGAAACAAGTATTTTCGCTGAGGTAATCATGCTTGCTTTTGCTTTACCGCTACTTATGCTTCCGATGGGGTTTTGCTGTCGCAAAACCTGTAGGATAAGCCCTCGACCGATTAGTATTCGTCAGCTCCACACGTTGCCGCGCTTCCACCCCGAACCTATCTACCTCGTCGTCTACAAGGGGTCTTACATACTGGGAAATCTCATCTTGAGGGGGCTTCACGCTTAGATGCTTTCAGCGCTTATCCCTTCCGTACTTGGCTATCCAGCCGTGCTCCTGGCGGAACAACTGGTACACCAGCGGTACGTCCATCCCGGTCCTCTCGTACTAAGGACAGCTCCTCTCAAATTTCCTACGCCCGCGACAGATAGGGACCGAACTGTCTCACGACGTTCTGAACCCAGCTCGCGTACCGCTTTAATGGGCGAACAGCCCAACCCTTGGGACCTACTTCAGCCCCAGGATGCGATGAGCCGACATCGAGGTGCCAAACCTCCCCGTCGATGTGGACTCTTGGGGAGATAAGCCTGTTATCCCCAGGGTAGCTTTTATCCGTTGAGCGATGGCCCTTCCATACGGTACCACCGGATCACTAAGCCCGACTTTCGTCCCTGCTCGACCTGTTTGTCTCGCAGTCAAGCTCCCTTCTGCCTTTGCACTCTTCGAATGATTTCCAACCATTCTGAGGGAACCTTGGGGCGCCTCCGTTACTCTTTAGGAGGCGACCGCCCCAGTCAAACTGCCCACCTGACACTGTTCCCGCACCCGATCAGGGTGCCAGGTTAGAACTCCGATACGATCAGGGTGGTATCCCAACGGCGCCTCCACCGAAGCTGGCGCTCCGGCTTCTCAGGCTCCCACCTATCCTGTACAGATCGTACCAAAGTCCAATATCAAGCTGCAGTAAAGCTCCATGGGGTCTTTCCGTCTTGTCGCGGGTAACCTGCATCTTCACAGGTATTAAAATTTCACCGGATCTCTCGTCGAGACAGCGCCCAAGTCGTTACGCCATTCGTGCGGGTCAGAATTTACCTGACAAGGAATTTCGCTACCTTAGGACCGTTATAGTTACGGCCGCCGTTTACTGGGGCTTCGGTTCACAGCTTCGGGTTTCCCCTAACCGCTCCCCTTAACCTTCCAGCACCGGGCAGGCGTCAGCCCGTATACTTCGCCTTGCGGCTTCGCACAGACCTGTGTTTTTGCTAAACAGTCGCTTGGGCCTTTTCACTGCGGCCCCCTCGGGCTATTCACCCTACCGAGGCACCCCTTCTCCCGAAGTTACGGGGTCATTTTGCCGAGTTCCTTAACGAGAGTTCTTCCGCGCGCCTTAGCATGCTCTGCTCGCCTACCTGTGTCGGTTTGCGGTACGGGCACCTTCTCCCTGGCTAGAGGCTTTTCTCGGCGACTTGAACTCATGACCTTCGGTACTATAATTTTCCCTCCCCATCACAGCCCAGCCTT